>NZ_VWVV01000029.1 GCF_009830945.1 Nocardiopsis sp. FR4
GCCTTTGACACCCCGCTCGGCCGGACGGGTCTCCCCGCACGGCTGGGGCCTGCTACCGGGCGCTCCGGCGCTTACCCGGACGGGACTTCCACCCGCTGGCCTGACACAGCTTCCAGGACACACCATGGGCCCACGGTAGGGTCCCGCACGGACACGGGAGCTCCAGGTGGCGCGGGATGTCTCCTCCGCACGGTAGAACCGAGGCAGCCGTGCCCCGCGCCCCCGGAGCCTCCGGGACGGCGGCCGGGCACCCGCGGAGAGGACGGACACGGTGGACGAGAGCGACCTGCGGTACCTGCGGCGCGCGGTGGACCTGGCCGCACGCGCCCTGGCGGCGGGGGACGAACCGTTCGGCTCGGTGCTGGTGGGGTCGGACGGGACGGTCCTCCTGGAGGACCACAACCACGTCGCCGGGGGCGACCGCACCCGGCACCCCGAGTTCGCGATCGCCCGGTGGTCGACCACGCACATGAGCCCGCGGGAGCGGGCGGCGGCGACCGTCTACACCTCCGGCGAGCACTGCCCCATGTGCGCGGCCGCGCACGGGTGGGCGGGGCTGGGCCGGATCGTCTACGCCAGCTCCTCGGCGCAGCTGGTCTCCTGGCTGGACGCGTGGGGCGTGCCTCCGGCGCCGGTGCGGGCGCTGCCCGTCCGCGAGGTCGTGCCCGGAGCCGTCGTCGACGGTCCGGTGGACGCCCTGGCCGAGGAGGTGCGGGCGCTGCACGCCCGCTTCCACGGGAGGTCCTGAGGGGCGGGGACGCGGGTCAGTCCCGGTCCCGGCGGGGCACCTCTGGTTCGAAGCTGCCCTGGATGACCCGCCCGCCCCCGGGGGCGGGGTTTCCGGGACCGGGTCGGCCGTCCCAGCCCGGGGCGCCCTGGCCGGGGACGGTGGCGCCCCGGACGGTGAACTCCCCGTCCGCCCTCTCCCGCATCCGCCGCACGCGCCGCTGCGCCCACCCGGCGAAGGCCCAGCGCAGGACGGGACGGGTGAAGGGCAGGACCATCAGCAGCCCCAGCGCGGCGGTGACGAACCCGGGGACGATGAGCAGGACACCGCCCGCCATGAGCATGAGCGGGTCGAGCAGGCCCCCGCGCGGCGGCTCCCCCGAGCGCATGGCCGCGTCCGCGTCGCGGAAGGCCCGGGTTCCGGCCCGGCGCAGCACGGCCACTCCCAGGACCAGCATCGAGACCAGCACGGCCAGCGTCCAGGGGACGCCGATCCAGCCGCCGACCTCGATCATCAGCCACACTTCCAGGAACGGCAGCGCCATCAGCGCCAGCACGATCAGCAGCGGCATGCCCAAACCATCCTCAGGGTCGTCGGCCTACGGGGGTCCTCTCCCTACAGGGGGCAACGCACGGACGCGCCCCGGGGTTCCCCGGGGCGCGCCTCACGCGGCGCGGCGGCGGCCCAGGACCACGGAGGCGGCCACCGCGGCCAGGCCCAGTGCGCTGAGCAGGGCCTCGGGGGCGGCGCCCAGCCGGGTGGCCACGGTCGTGCCCTCGCGCGCCTGGAGTTCGGCGACGTGGATGTCGGCCACCGCCTCGCCGGAGGTGTAGGCCAGGGTGCCGTCGGGGTTGACCACCGCGCTGACGCCGCTGGTGGAGACGACCACCGCCGGGCGGCCGTGCTCGACGGCGCGCAGCTGGGTGATGGCCAGCTGCTGGTTGGTCTGGCCGGTGAAGTTGTAGTTGGCGTTGTTGGTGGGGATCACGATGATCTGCCCACCCGCGGCCACCGCCTCGCGCACCGGCGGGTCGAAGGCCACGTCGAAGCAGATGCCGACGGCCAGGGTCGTCCCGCCCACGCGGAGCGCGCCGGGTTCGCCGCCGGGCACCGCGTCGGAGCTGACCTGCCGCAGGCGCGCCACGAAGCGGGTGAAGAAGTCGCGGTAGGGGATGTACTCGCCGAACGGCACGAGGTAGCGCTTGTCGTAGAGCTCGCCAGGCCCGGTCTCGGGGTCCCAGACCACGCTGCTGACGTGGCGGGTGCCGTCGTCGTTGAAGCGGCTCATGCCCCACAGCAGCGGCACGCCCGCGTCGGCGGCGGCCTCGTCGATGGTCTGGCGGGCGACGGGATCGCGGAAGGGGTCGATGTCGCTGGCGTTCTCGGGCAGCAGCACCATGTCGGGCGCGGGGTACTCCCCCGCGCGGACGGCGTCGGCGAGCTCGTGGACCCCGTTCGCGTGGTTGTTCAGGACCTGCATGCGCTCGCCGAGGATGGACATCTGGCCGACGTTGGGCACGTTGCCCTGGACCATGCCGACGGTGACGGTGTCGGTGACGGCGGGACGGCCGACCGCCGGGGCCAGGACGCCCCCCGCGACGACGGCGGCGCCGGCGGCCAGGCCCACGGCGGCCAGCAGCAAGGGTGCGCGCACTCCGGGGTTTCGGTCGTCCTGATCGCCGCGCCCGCTCCGCCGGGAGTTCAGGGCCCCGAGGGCGCGCAGCGCGCTCCACAGCAGCAGGCCGCCGGTCAGGGCGACGGCGAAGGACACCAGTGCCGAGGACCCCAGGGCCGCGTATCCGACGAAGGGCGTGTCGGGCTGGGCGAAGGCGAGCTTGCCCCAGGGGAAGCCACCCAGCGGCCAGCGGGCCCGCACGGCCTCCTGCGCCACCCACAGCGCGGCGGTCCACACGGGCCAGCCGGGCAGGCGCATGGCCAGCGCCAGGCCGATCGCCATGGGCAGGAAGTAGGCGGCCTCGGCGGCGGCGATGAGCAGCCACACGTCGACGCCGAAGATGTCCTGCCAGCGCACCAGCGGCACCATGAGCGCGGCACCGGCGAGCAGACCCAGCCAGGCGGCGCGGCGCGGGCGCGTTCCGGCCACGGCGAAGGCGAGCAGGGCGGCGCTGAGGGGGCCCAGCCACCACAGGCCGTACGGCGGCAGGGCCAGGAGCTGGGCCAGGCCGGATCCGGCCGCGGCCAGGACCCGCCACAGCGGATCGCGGCGGCCCCACCGGTGTCCCCGTGCCAGCACGGAGCCGGGGGAGCGCGCCGGGGTCGCCGGCCGCTCCCTCCCCACCGGATCCGGCGAGGGTCTGTCGGAGCCGGGGGCGTCGCCCCGCTCGATGTGCTCGGCAACCACGTGGGGTGCTCGCTTTCCGCTGGCTGGTGGAGTCCTCGCGGTCAGCATATGGGGGGACGCGGAAAAGGCCCGAGCCACCCTTCGGACCGGCTCCGTCCCGTCGGCGGCGAGCTCGGAAGACCGTTGTCTACTGGATGTTCGGGCCTTTTCCGGGTCCAACCCCCCGCCCGGTCGCGGTACTCCACCCCTCACCCGATCCCAACTGCACCTGGCGCGTGATGCAGCGTCCAATCGGACGAGTGGGGGCCGCACAACCGGTCCGTCCAGTGCTGGACTGGTCGTTAGGTTACCCAGACTCCCCGACCCGATGCCTCAACCCGGTGGCCGTGTCGTGGCCGCCGACCGAGCGCGCGGAGGGGAGAAAGGAAAGAACCGTCGGACAGGCTAACGCACCTGGGGCCGCCACGCCAGCTGAGCGAACCGGGTTTGTGTCCGACCGCAATCGGATCGACATCGACTGAAGTATGGACTTTTCGATCAGGATCGTGTGTCATGTGATCAGCAGAACAGCCTGGTTCGATCAAATCCGAAAGTTCCAGGCGCGGTGACGTGGCCTCACGAGACGCACGTCACCTTCACCACGACCCCCGGTCCGGGAGCTGACAACCATGGCGGAGATCGTCCTCGAGGGCGTTGACAAGATCTACGGCGGCGACGTCAAGGCCGTCGACAACCTGAACCTGAAGATCGAGGACGGCGAGTTCATGGTGCTCGTCGGCCCCTCCGGCTGCGGCAAGTCCACCGCGCTGCGCATGATCGCGGGCCTGGAGGAGATCTCGGCGGGCACGCTGGTCATCGGCGACGAGATCGTCAACGACCGCCCGCCCAAGGACCGCGACATCGCGATGGTCTTCCAGAACTACGCGCTCTACCCGCACATGACCGTCGAGCAGAACCTGGCCTTCGGTCTGAAGCTGCGCAAGGTCGCCAAGCCCGAGATCGCCCGCCGGGTCAAGGAGGCGGCCGAGATGCTGGGGCTGGAGCCCTACCTCAAGCGCAAGCCGGGCGCCCTGTCCGGCGGCCAGCGCCAGCGCGTGGCCATGGGCCGCGCGATCGTGCGCGAGCCCCGCGCCTTCCTCATGGACGAGCCGCTGTCCAACCTGGACGCCAAGCTGCGCGTGCAGATGCGCGCCTCCCTCAACCAGCTCCACGAGCGCCTGGGCGTCACCACCATCTACGTCACCCACGACCAGATCGAGGCCATGACCCTCGGCGACCGGGTGGCGGTCCTGCGCGACGGCCGCCTGCAGCAGGTGGACACCCCCAAGCGCCTGTTCGACTCCCCGGTCAACCTCTTCGTGGCCGGTTTCATCGGCTCCCCGGCGATGAACTTCGTCGACGCCGAACTGGTCAGCGAGGGCGACGGCGGAGTGCTCACCTTCGCCGAGCACAAGCTCCCGGTCCCGGCGAGCGTCCTGGACGCGCGTCCGGGCCTGCGCGACTACCTGGGCCGCAGCCTCATCCTGGGCATCCGCCCCTCGGACTTCAGCGACGCCGAGCTGGACGGCAACGATGACCCGCGGATCCAGGTGACGGCGGGCGTGACCGAGGAGCTGGGCACCGAGATCAACGTGATCTTCGGCGTGGACGCCCCGCCGGTGCGCCACGAGGACGCGGCCGCGCTGGCCAAGGACGCCGCGGGTGAGGAGGGCGAGGACGAGGCCCTGCCCCTGGGCGGCAGCAGCACGCTGTTCACGGCCCGCGTGAGCCCGCGCAGCAGCGTGCGCCCGGGCCACCCGATCAGCCTGTCGGTGGACGTGAGCCAGCTGCACTTCTTCGACCAGGAGAGCGGTCTGGCCATCGGCCACCCGGACAACGTCAAGTAGCGCACGGAAGCCCTTTCCCGCCGCCGAGCGCGGCACCGAACGCCCCGACGGGCCCCTCCCTCCTTCCGGGACCCGGCGGGGCGTTCGGGTGTGCGCCCACCGCCGCCGCGGCCGGGGACGGCGCGGGTGGCGCCCGGAGCCTCGACGGCCACGCCTGCCCCGGTTCCTCCCGCGACAAACCTTGCCCCCTCGGCACACCCGCGTTTCCCGAGGCAAGGAAGCTCTTCCTTGACCGGCGGCTGAGCGCGCCTGAACGATGTGATGGTGCGCAACCGAGCCCCCGGAGCCGCCCTCACCGCCGCCGACCCCGTGTCCGCGGCGGAAGCCCCGCACGGTCGTCCCGTCCCCGACCCCTTCCGGTGGTTGGAGGACGCCGACTCCCCCGCGACCCTGCGCTGGCTGGAGGAGCGGGGCCGCGAGTACGAACGCGAGGCCGCCGCCTGGCCGCTGCGCGGCCGCCTGGCCGCGCTCATCCGCTCCCTGGTGCACACCGACCTGTGGAGCCCGCCCGTCCACCGGGGCGGCACCGCCTTCGCCACCGTGCGCCCCGCCGGCACCGAGCACCCGCGCCTGGTCGCCCTCAGCGGCCGGGAACCGCCGCGCACCGTCTACGACCCCGCCGCCGAGGACCCCTCCGGGGGCACCACGCTGGACGCCTGGGAGCCCGGACCCGACGGGACCCTGGTCGCGGTACAGACCTCCTCCGGCGGGGTGGAGCGCGGCGCGCTGCGGGTGCTGCGCGCCGACACCGGCGCCCCGGCCGGACCGCCGGTGCGGGGCGTGCGCTACTCCCACGTCGCCTGGGTCCCCCAGGGCCCGCCCGCCTTCTACTACGTGCGCCGCGACGGCGACCGGGGCGTACGCGGCGTGTGGCTGCGCCGGGCCGGCGACGGCGCCGAGACCCTCGTCCACGCCTGCACGGCGGCCGGGACCGTGCCCGGGGTGCGGATTCTGGGCAGACGGTGGCTGCTCGTGACCGAGAGCCACGGCACCGGGCACCGCAACGACCTGTGGCTGGCCGACCTGGCCGCCACCGAACCCGGGCACCCCCTTCTGCGGCCGGTACAGGTCGGCGTCGAGGCCGAGACCGAGGCCCGCATGGGCGCCGACGGCCTGCTGTACCTGCGCACCACGCTGGACTCCCCCCGGCGGCGGATCTGCGCGGTGCGCCCGGAGGACCCCGCCCCCGAGCACTGGCGCGAGGTGGTGCCCGAGGAGGACGGGGCCACCCTGGACGCGTTCGCCCCCTGCCGCGGCCCCGGCGGCGACCCGGCCCTGTTCGTCTCGCGCACCCGCTGGGGGATCAGCGGGGCCGCCGTCCACGACGCCCGCACCGGACGGCTCCTGTACCCCGTGGACCTGCCCGGTGAGGGCATGGTCCGCGACCCGGCGACCGGCCCCGACGGGTCGGTGTACCTGGGCTACGCGGACGTGGCCACCCAGCAGCGCGTCCTGCGCCTGGCGCCGGGCGAACGCGCGCCGCTGCCCTGGCGGCCCCGCGAGGAGGCCCCGCCCTCCCCCGACGTGGAACGCACCGTGCTCTGGTGCCGTTCGGCGGACGGCACGCGCGTCCCCGTGACCGTGTTCGAGGCCGCCCCCGCCGCGCCGGGAACGGACGGTGCGCCCGGACCCCTCCCGCGGCCCGGCCCGACCCTCCTGCACGCCTACGGGGGCTTCGGACGGCCCCGCCAGTTCGGGTTCAGTGCGACCGTGCTGGCCTGGCTGCTGTGCGGCGGCCGGTACGCGGTCGCCCACGTGCGCGGCGGCGGCGACGCGGGGCGCGCCTGGCACCTGGCCGGTTCCCGGCGCGGCAAGCCGCGCGCCGTCCAGGACCTGGTGGCCGCGGCCGACGCCCTGGTGGGGGCCGGCCTGTGCGACCGCGACCAGCTGTGCCTGTCCGGCGGCTCGGCGGGCGGGCTGCTCGTGCTGGCCGCCGCCACCGCGCGGCCGGACCTGTGCGGCGCCGTGATCGCCTCCGCCCCGCTGGCCGACATGGCCCGCTTCGAGCGCATGGGTCTGGGCCGCATGTGGACCCGCGAGTTCGGCACCGCCGCCGACCCCGGCGACTTCGCCGCCCTGATGTCCTACTCCCCCTACCACCGGGTGGTGGAGGGCGAGCCCGGGCGGCGCTACCCCGACGTCCTGCTCACCGGTTTCCACGGTGACACCCGCACCGACGCGGCCCACCCGCGCAAGATGTGCGCGGCGCTGCTGGCGGCGGCGCGGGAACGGGACCGCCCGCCCGCCCTGCTCCGGTACGAGCGCGACGTGGGCCACGGCCCGCGCGCGGTCAGCCGGGCGGTGGGGCTGGCCGCCGACGCGCACGCGTTCGCGGCCCACCGGACGGGGCTGTCGGCGCGCTGAGCGCGGGCCGCGGTCCTGACTCAAGAGAAACGGCACACAGAAAGCGAGGTGTGGTGCTCATGGACCCGATCGAGGTCGAGGTCGAGGACCTGGCGGAGGTGACCTCCCGCGACATCACCGCGGGCGGCGACAGCGACGGCACCGACTCCAGCTCCGACTTCATCTGATCCACCCGACCGACGTCCCGCCCGGCCCGGTCCCCCCTGGCCGGGCGGGGCCCTCCCCCGACGGAAGGAACCGCCGTGAGCGAGCCCGGCCACCTGTTCACCCGGACCCTGAGCGACGTCGTGGGCCGTGAGGCCCTGACCACGCGCTTGTCGGAGGAGTTCGTCTTCGCCGACCTGGGCGCGGAGGCGGTGCGCTCGCTGCTGACCTTCGACGACCTCAACCGGCTGCTGGCCACCTGCTCCCCCGAACCGCCGCGGCTGCGCCTGCACCGGAACGGGTCGCCGGTCCCGGTCGAGCGCTACACCGAGTCGGCCACCTCCTCGCGCACGGCGCGGCGGGTGGTGCGCCCAGAGGCGCTGTACCGGGAGCTGCGTGCCGGGGCGAGCCTGGTGCTGGACGGCCTGGACCGGATGCATCCGCCGGTGGGCGAGGCGGCCGACGACCTGATGCGCCTGGTCCGCGAGCGCGCACAGGCCAACCTGTACCTGATCTGGGGCGAGTCGCGCGGGTTCGACACCCACTGGGACGACCACGACACGGTGATCGTGCAGGTGGAGGGCACCAAGCACTGGCAGGTCCACGGTCCCGGGTCGCGCCCGTACCCGATGAAGAACGACGTGGACCACGCCCACACCCCGCCGCGCGACGCCGACGGCGAGCTGCACACGGTGTGGGAGGGCGTGCTGCGCCCGGGCCAGGTCATCCACGTGCCGCGCGGCTGGTGGCACACGGTGACCGGTACCGGTGAGGTGAGCATGCACCTGACCTTCGGCTTCACCCGGGCCACCGGGGTGGAGTGGGCCGACGCCCTGGTGCGGCGGCTCTTCGGGGAGGAGGTCTTCCGCCGGGACCTGCCCCGCTTCGCCGAGCCCGAGGTGCGGCGCAAGCACCAGGGCGAACTGGTGGCCCGGCTGGTGGAGTTGGCCGAGGAGACGGACCTGGACGGCTTCCTGGCCGAACGCGACGCGCGCTTCCCCCGCCGAACCTCCTTCTCCCTGCCCTGGCCGGTGGAGGAGCGGGTCCCCGGCGCACAGGCGCGGGTGGAGTTCGTACCGATCCTGCCGCCCCCGCTGACCTGGGAGGGCGAACGGGTGGTGGTGACCGTGGGCGGACGCCGGTACCGGTTCCCGGCCGTGGTCGCACCGGTCCTGGAGGCCGTCGCCCTGCACCGGGAGCTGACCGTGGCCGCCCTGGCCGAGCACGCGGGCGTGGAGGCGGACCAGGCGGCACAGGTGGTGTCCGTGCTGGCCCGGCACCACCTGGTACTGGTCCGCTGAGCCCGGGCCGGGGACCGGCTATCCGCCGCCGGCCGCCGTGCGCTGGCCGCGCACGTACACCTCGACGCCGTCCAGCAGGCGGCGCACGGAGAAGTCCAGGTCATCCGAGGCACCGGAGGTGCCGTCGGGCACCGAGTCCTCCAGTCCCCCCTCGCGCAGCAGCCGGGCGACCGTGGGGAAGCGCTCCTCGGTGACGAACCGGCGCAGGCCCGCGGCGTAGCCGCGCATGGTGTCGGCAACCGTGGCCCCCGTCGCCCGGGCCGCGCGCTCCATGTCCACGTCGATGCGGAAGGTCTCGCGCAGGGTGGTGGACAGCAGCGTCAGGATCGGGAGCGCCTCCCCCGGGTCCAGGCCGGAGCGGACGAGCTCGCGCAGCCCGGCCTCCATCCAGCGCAGCCCGTTCGGACCGCTGGGCGGTCCGGTCATGGCCAGGTACACGGCCCAGGGATGGTTCCGGTAGAGGGCCAGCACGCCGCGGACCCAGGCCTCGACACCGGCGCGCCAGTCGCGGTCACGGCTCGGCTCGGGCGGCTCGGCGTCCAGGACCGCGTCGCCCATGAGGGCGAGCAGGTCCTCCTTGCTGTCCACGTGCCGGTACAGCGACATCGTGGTGAAGCCGAGCTCCTTGGCCACCCGCTGCATGGAGACGGCCTCCAGGCCCTCGGCGTCGGCCAGGGCGACCGCCGCTGCCACGACGGCCTCCCTGCTGAGCTTGGGTTTGGGGCCGCGCCTGGGCGCGGGCCGCCGGACCCCCCACAGAAGCTCCGTCTCCCGTTCCATCCGGTTGGTCGGCTGTCGCTCGGCCGTCATGCCCCACCCGTCGTCGGCTGCGTCGTTGACTCCCATCCTAGAACTGTGTACTACTTACACTAGTAAGTGTATGACATATACAATTTACGTCGCACACGGTTACCTCGCCGAGCCGCGCCCCCGCTCGCGCACCAGCCCGCCCACGCGGAGGAACGACCCGCCATGACCGCACCCACCACCGCAGCGACGCCGCCCCGCGGCGCCGGTCGCCAGGGGCCCCGCTGGTGGCAGCGCCCCTGGATCCTGCCCCTGGCCCTGTTCAGCCTGGCCTTCCTGCTCTACTCCCTCCCGCCCTACCTGAGCCTGGACCCCGCCGACGCTCGCCTGCCCTCCCCCGAGGGGCTGGCCTGGCACTACCCGGTGCTGGTCACCCACATCTTCGGCGGCAGCCTGCTCACGCTGCTGGTGATCCTCCAGGTGTGGCCGTGGCTGCGCGCCCGCCACCCGGCCGTGCACCGCTGGAGCGGACGCCTCTACGTGTTCGCCGGGATCCCGCTCGTGGGGGTTCCCGCGCTGCTCATCTCCCCGGTCAGCAGCACCGGCTTCAGCACGCAGATCAGCAACGCCCTGTGGGCCGTGCTGTGGCTGTCCTTCACCGCCCTCGGCTACGCCATGGCGCGCCGGCGCCGCTTCGCCCGCCACCGCGAGTGGATGCTGCGCAGCTTCGCCCTGCTCTTCGGCATCGCCTTCGACCGGGTGATCATCATCCTGCTCATCCTGCTCGCGATGCCGGGGCTGGAGAGCGCCTACGGCGGCGACGAGGCCGTGCTGGCCGCGACGATCGCCCCGGCCGCCAGCTTCCTGTCGTGGGTCCTGCCCCTGCTGTGCGTGGAGTGGTGGCTGCAGTACCGGCGCCCGCGCCGCCGCTCCCGGACGTAGCGACCGGCGGGGTCGGCGCCGCCGACCCCGCCCCACCGCGCCACGGTCGGGTCGGCCACCGCACCCACGACCGGAGCGGAGAGGGCCGGTCGTCCCGCCACTCACCGAACCCGCCCGCACCACCCGGACACGAGGAAGGAATAGGAAGCAATCCATAAAGAATCCGCAAAACCGACACGGGTGACAGAGAACACACGCGCCACCCCGCAGGCGAACCCGCCCCGGCCTGCGCCTTTCCCCTTCCGGCCCGCCCTGCCCCGCCCGAACCGATCATTGCGGCACACGCGAACATTAGGGTAGCCTCACTTAAGAGGCGCAGGTGTATTCGCCCCCCGGAGGCCACTGCAGCCCCACAGCCCCCGGTACATGACGGCATCGTGCGACGAAGGGCAGGTTTCCGCAGTGATGGCAGATCCGCTCGACGCGCTCCGTGACGCCTGTGCCCCGCTGAAGTTCGCCCCGCTGCCCGACCTGCTCTCCGCCGAGGACCCGCGGGCCGGCGCGGCGCCGGGGACGCACTGGTACCGGGCCGACACCCTGGCCTCGGACGGCTCGCTGCCCGTCCTCTTCGAGCGGCTGCGCTCCGAGCACGGGCCCGGTCACCGGCTGCCCGCCGCCACCAACTTCCTGCGCGTGACCCTGCGCGAACCCATCTTCCTGGTCTCGGCCTCGCTGTACCTGACCGGACGCGCCCCGCTGCTGGGCCCCGACCGGCTGTACCTGCCCTGGGACGCCGTGCACGCCCGGTTCGGCACCCCCGCCGTGGCGGGGGTCCGCGTGGCGGTCCTGCCCGACGACCCCGCGGCCGGCCGCCCCGGCACCGTGGTCGCCGAGGACGAGGCGCACCAGCTGCGCCTGGCCGCCCGGGCCCTGTTCGCCACCTTCGAGCCGCTCCTGGACGCCCTGCACGCGCACACCCGCTCGGGCAAGCGCACCCTGTGGGGCTGGGTGCTCGACACCCTGCACTTCTACATGCTCAACCCCGCCCGCTACCTGGGCCGCGACGCCGAACAGGCCTGGGACCTGGCCACCCGGCTGGGGGACGCGGTGGTCGAGGCGGGCGCGGTCACCCGCAGACGGCCCCGGCTGTTCCCCTTCGCCCCCGGCGACCCGCGCGGGACCTGGGCGGTACGCGGCACCTGCTGCTTTGACTACAAGGGCGACCCCGAGCACGGGTTCTGCACCACGTGCCCGCTCAAGTGCGACGGCGAACGCAGGCAGGACCTCTCGGAGTGGCTGCGCGACCCCGCGCTGGCGCCCTGAGCGGGGAACCGCCCGTCCCGGTTCAGGTGATGACCCGGGCCTCCACCGGACCGCTGTAGGCGGGCTCGAAGACCACCGTCCGGGCCCGCACCTCCCCCTCCACCGTCACCACCCCCGACAGGCTCTGCCCCGGGGCCAGGCTGCGCGCTCCGATCTCGTTGGCGTCCATGCCGATCGCCTCGGACGTGCTGTGCTCGACGCCCTCGGTGTCCACGACACGGAAGTAGAGCGGGTTGACGTCCACGTCCTCACGACCGGTGTTGGTCACCGAGACGGCCACACTGGTGAAGTCGCCCTCCTCGTAGAGCGGGCCGGGCTCGAACTCGGTGGCCGCGGCGGTGACCTCGGCCTGGGTCTCGGGCAGCGGCGCCGACCCCTCCTCGCGCGCCGCGGACCCCCCGCTCCCGGCCGTGAACAGCGCGAGGGTGGTGCAGCCGCCCGCCAACAGCAGCAGGACCAGCAGCACACCGCAGCCGATGCCCAGGATCTTGCCCCAGGGGGTGGGACGCACCTCCGGCGGCCCGTAGCCGCCCTGGGGCGGATAGGCCTGACCGCCTCCCGGCTGCTGGCCGTAGGGCTGCCCGTAGCCCCCGGGCGGAGCGAAGCCGGGCCCCTGACCGGAGGGGCGCCCGCCCGCCTCCGCGTAGCTGGGCCCCTGACCGGAGCTGAAGTTCGCCGGCGGGCCGCCGGGAGGGTAGCCCCCCGGACCCGTGTCGGAGGCGTCCGACTCCCCGTACCCGGGCGGGTAGCCGGCGTGCTCGTACCCCGCCTGGGCCGGACCGCTGGGCCCCTCCGAGACCTGGCCGGTCACCGGTTCGGGCGGAGCGCCCGTGGGGTGTTCGCCGGACGGCCCCGCGCCCCCGGAGTCCCCCCGGTAGGGGTGCGCCCCCGCGGCGTGCCGCCCCGGCGGCTGCTCGTGGGGATGGCGGTGCGGCGGCTCGCCCGGGGGCTGGACACCCCCCGCCATGGGGTCCGGAGGGTCGCCGGGACGCCACTCCTCCGGCGGCTGGTGGTTCACCGGGTCCCGCCCCGCCTGCTCCCCCGCCGCGTCCCCGGGTTCGCGTTCGGACACTGAGAACACCCCCCTGTCAGCGCGCCGCGCCCACCGGGGCCGGTAGACGCCTCACGCCTGCACCGTAACCGCGTGCGGGCGGATCCGCTCGGACATCGCGGGGCGTTTCGGGAAAGGACCGTACGCACCCGGTCAGCGCTCGCCCGTCCCCCGGGCCCGCAGCGCGCGCACGGCCAGTACGAAGACCGGTACCGTGAACAGGGCGGCGAACACGTTCAGGCCGCCGAACCCCGCCTGGGCGAGCACCAGGCCCGACAGCGCCCCGGCCGCGGCCCCGCCCAGGTTCATCACCAGGTCGCTGACCCCCTGCGCCCGCGGACGCACCCCGGCCGGAAGCGACTCGGCCAGCAGCGCGGTCCCCGACACCAGGCCGAACGACCAGCCCAGCCCCAACAGGACCAGCCCGACCGTCACCTGCGTCCCGTCGTGCCCGGCCGTACCGGCCACTCCAGCGGCGCACAGCAGGATCACCTGCCCTCCCAACAGCACGGGAACCCTGCCGAGGCGGTCGGTGAGCCACCCCACCACCGGGGAGAGCGCGTACATGCCGGCGATGTGCAGGGAGATGGTCAGCCCGATGACGGTCAGCGCCGCACCGTGGTGGGACATGTGCACGGGCGTCATGGTCATGACCGCGACCATCACCGTGTGGCTGGCCACGATGCCGACCACCGCGAGCAGTGCCCCCGGGCTGGCCGCGACCACCCGCAGCGTCGCGGGCGCGGAGAGCCGGGCGGCGTCGGGAACCCCCCGGCCCCGCTGCTCCGCGGCCGCCACCAGCAGGGGGTCCGGACGCAGCAGCGCGAAGGTCACCAGCGCGCCCAGGACGAACCCGGCGGTGGTGAGCAGCACCGGGCCCAGCAGCGCGGGCAGACCCAGCAGCGCGGCCACACCGCCGGTGGGACCGATGAGGTTGGGCCCCAGCACCGCGCCGACCGTGGTGGACCACACCACCAGGGACAGGTCCCGGCCGCGGTTGCGGTCGGAGGCCAGGTCGGCGGCGGCGTGGCGGGCCTGCAGGTTGGTGGCGGTGCCTGCGCCGATCAGCACCATGCCCGCCAGGAACAGCGTGAACACGCCCAGCAGCGTGGCCGCGATGACGGTTCCGCCGCCGAGCGCGCCCAGGAGCCAGCCCGCGGCCAGACCGGGGCGGCGGCCGTGCCGGGCCGCCAGTGTGGCCAGGGGCAGGGCGAACACCGCGGCGCCCAGGGTGATCATGGTGGTGGCCGCGCCCGTCCAGGCGTCGGAACCGGTCAGCTCCAGGGCGATGAGCGCGCCCACGGCGAGCATGGCGCCCATGCCGACACCGCCGACCACCTGGGAGAGCATCAGGGCCGCGACCATGCGGCGCTGGAGCCGGACACGGGCTGTTTCGGACAGGTCCGGCCAGGTTCGAGCGGTGTGTGCAGACACGCGTACGTCCTTACGATTCATCCCACTAGTGGAGGAAATCCTAGACGCGGGCGGAGGGTCCCGGCCATGTCGGGATGCCCACGGGAACGGACACCCTCAGCCCCGTCCGTAGCGCCACCGCAGATAGTCGTGCTCGCGCTCGACGTAGCGCATCTCCGAGTACAGGGTGTGCGGATCGCCCGCGCTGATGACCACGCCGCTCTCGGGCACCACCGGCCAGCACGCGAAGGCCCAGAAACAGCGGGTGTAGGGGCCCCACAGGACCACCCACGCACCCTGCTTCTGCCATTCGATGTGTTCGGCGATCCGGCGCTGTTCCTCTTCCCCTGCCTCGTCCATGCCGACAGTGGACATACCCGCCACCGGGGCCGCCGATCAGGCCGGAACCGGCCATGCCGACGGGGTTGTGTGGCGCGCGCGGACACCTCCGGCTCGGGGCGGCCGGCGGCGCGGGAGGGGGAGCCGCACACGCGCGGTGCCCGGGACCGCGCGGTCCCGGGCACCCGGGGCTCAGCGGCCCGGGACCAGCTCGCTGCCCGGAACCGGCTCGGAGGGGTCGTTGCCCAGGGCGACGATCCGGTTGTCCCGGTCCACGTGCACGATGTGCTGGACGTGCTCGGCCCGCTCGGCCTCGGTCAGCTGGGCGTAGGAGATGATGATGACCAGGTCGCCGGGGCTGACCAGCCGGGCGGCGGCGCCGTTGATGCCGATCACCCCCGTGCCCCGCTCCCCGGTGATCGCGTAGGTCACCAGGCGGGCGCCGTTGTCGATGTCGACGATGTGGACCTGCTCGCCGTCGACGATGTCGGCGGCGTCCATCAGGTCGGCGTCGATCGTGACCGACCCGACGTAGTGCAGGTCGGCCTGCGTGACCGTGGCGCGGTGGATCTTGCCGTTGATGAGGGTGCGCAGCACTGCTCAAGCCTCGTTTCAGGTCTCTTGCGAACTACAGGCCCAGGGGTCCCGTGTTCCTCCATGATGGCCCCTGGCGCGTGCCGCCCGAGCCACCGGGGTCCCGCATCGCCACCAACGCACGCGCGCGCCCCCGTGTTCCGCGCACCGGAGGGAGCGGGTGCCCGCCCGGCTCGTCGTGCGCGGATCCGGCGGCGGGGCCGCCGGGGAGCGGCCCCGCCGCCGGTCGCTCAGGTGAGCGAGGAGAAGGCCACCACCCCGCGGCGCACCAGGTCGCCGGCCTTGCGCGCGGTGCTGCGGACCTCGGGGTCGCCGGTGGCCCCGGCGATCTGGCCGAGCATGTCCACCAGCATCTTGGCGGTGCGCACGAAGTCACCGGCGGGCATGTCGGCCTGGCGCAGGATGGCGTCCAGCCGGTCGCCGCTGGCCCACCGGTGCGCCGTCCACACGAACCCCAGGTCGGGCTGGCGCAGGAACGAGACCCGGTGGCGGGCCTCCACCTCGTTGAGCTCGCCCCACAGCCGCACCATCTCCAGGAGGGTGTCCTCGACGCGGCCCCCCGGCAGACGCGGGTAGGCGTCGTCGCCGCGGCGCGCCTCGTAGACCAGCGCCGCCGCGCAGGCGGCCAGCTCCGGCGGGGTCAGCTCCTTCCACAGCCCCCGGCGCAGGCACTCGGCCACCAACAGGTCCAGCTCGGAGTAGACCTTGGCCAGCCGCGTCCCGTCCTCGGAGACGCTGTCCCCGGACAGGTACTCCAGGTCCTCCAGGACCCCGCACACCCGGTCGAAGGTGCGGGAGATGACGTGCGAGCGCCCCTCCACCCGGCGGCGCAGGCTCTCGGTCTCCTTGCGCAGCCGGAAGTAGCGCTCGGCCCAGCGGGCGTGGTCCTCACGGTCGGCGCACCCGTGGCAGGGGTGCTCGCGCAGCTGCGAGCGCAGCCGCAGCACCTCGGCGTCCTCCCCCGCCTCGCGCCGCCCCCGCTCGTAGACGGGCTCGGAGCCCTGCTCCCTGAGCCTGTTGCGCAGGGTCGAGGCCAGGTCCTGGCGCGAGCGCGGCGACTTGGCCGAGAAGGACTTGGGCACGCGCATGCGCCCCGACGGGTGCACGGGCACGGTGAAGTCGCTGGCGTTGACCCTCTTGACCTGTTTGTCCACGGTGAGCACCAGCGGCGCGGGCAGGTCGTGGCGCAGCCCCGGGTCCAGTACGACCGCGTGCCCGGAGTAGCGGCCCGAGGGGATGCGGATGATGTCGCCGGGGCGCAGCTTCTCCAGGCTCTCCAGCGCCTCGTCGCGGCGACGCACGGAGCGGTTCTTGGCCAGCGCGGACTCGCGGTCGCTCAGGGCGCGGCGCAGCGCGGCGTACTCCATGAAGTCGCCCAGGTGGCACTCGGCGGCCTGGGCGTATCCCTCCAGGGCCTCCTCGTGCTTGCGCAGCTGCTTGACCAGGCCCACGACGGCGCGGTCGGCCTGGAACTGGGCGAAGGACTCCTCCAGCATGTTGCGGCTGCGCTGGCGGCCGACCTGCCCGACCAGGTTCACCGCCATGTTGTAGGAGGGCTGGAAGCTGGAGTTGAGCGGGTAGGTGCGGGTGCCCGCGAGGCTGGCGACGGCCTCGGGGTCGGTCCCGGCCTGCCACACGACCACCGCGTGGCCCTCCACGTCGATGCCGCGCCGCCCGGCGCGCCCGGTGAGCTGCGTGTACTCGCCGGGGGTGAGCTGGGCGTGTGTCTCGCCGTTCCACTTGTCGAGCTTCTCGATGACCACCGTGCGCGCGGGCATGTTGATGCCCAGCGCCAGGGTCTCGGTGGCGAACACCGCGCGGATGAGCCCGCGCGAGAACAGGTGCTCGACGATCTCCTTGAACGTGGGCAGCATCCCGGCGTGGTGGGCGGAGATGCCCGCCTCCAGCGCGCGCAGCCAGTGGTCGAAGCCCAGCACGGCCAGGTCGGCCGGAGGGATGTCGGCGCACCGGGTCTCGGCGTACTCCCGGATCCGGTCGGCCTCCTCGGGGGTGGTGAGCACCAGCCCGGCCGACACGCACTGGCGGACGGCCTCGTCGCAGCCCGCCCGGCTGAAGACGAAGGTGATCGCGGGCAGCAGGCCGTCGGCGTCCAGCTCCTGGATGATGGTGGGCCGCGAGGGCGGCGCGAACCGGGAGCGGGGCCGCACACCGCCGCGGGCCCGCGACTGCGGGTGGCGGCGCCGGTTGGCCAGCTGGGTCATCCGCGAGTCCTCCTCGGCGAACCGGATCAGCCGCGGGTTGATCCGCAGCCGCTGCCCGCCCACCTCGATCTCCCGGGGCTGCCAGCCCCTGCGGCGCTCGCGTTTGCGCTTGCCCCGGCGCTCACGGGGCTCCTCCCCGCCCTCGGAGGACTCCTCCTCGGTGTCCACGAACAGGTCGTGCACGCGGTTGCCGACCATGACGTGCTGCCACAGCGGCACGGGCCGCTTCTCGTCGACGATGACGGTGGTGTCCCCGCGCACCTGCTGCAGCCACTCGCCGAACTCCTCGGCGTTGCTGACGGTGGCCGACAGGGCGACCATGCGCACCGACTCGGGCAGGTGGATGATCACCTCCTCCCAGACCGCGCCGCGGAACCGGTCGGCGAGGTAGTGCACCTCGTCCATCACCACGTAGGCCAGCCCGCCGAGGGTGGCCGACCCCTCGTAGAGCATGTTGCGCAGCACCTCGGTGGTCATCACGACCACGGGCGCCTCACCGTTGACGCTGTTGTCCCCGGTCAGAAGCCCGACATGTTCGGCGCCGTACCGGCTGACCAGGTCGTTGTACTTCTGGTTGGACAGCGCCTTGATGGGCGTGGTGTAGAAGCACTTGGTGCCCTCGGCCAGGGCGAGGTGAACGGCGAACTCGCCGACCACCGTCTTGCCGGAACCGGTCGGCGCGGCCACCAGCACCCCGTGGCCGCTCTCCAGCGCCTTGCAGGCCCGGATCTGGAACGGGTCGAACTCGAACCCGTAGAGGCCCTGGAAGGCCTCGATGGCGGCGCTGGAGGCTCCCTGGCGCCGGCGGAAGGCGGCGTACCGCTCAGCGTGACTACTCATATGGCCTCCAGCCTATGAGGTCAGCTCCAACATCTCGACCGCTTTGGGAGCCACTTCGCACACCAGCGGCGGCGGGCCCGTGCGCTCTCCGTCGGCGTAGGCCGCGCCCGCCTCGGCCCGGACGGTGACCACGCGCCCGCGCTCGGCCACCACCTCCTCCAGACCGGTGTGGCCGCCGGTGAACACGCGCGGGAACATCCGCAGGAAGCGGCCGACCGACACCTGGCGGACGAAGACCACGTCGAGGAGGCCGTCGTCGGGCTCGGCGTCGGGGCACACCCGCATCCCCCCGCCGTAGGCGCACGTGTTACCGACCGCCACCAGCATGCCCGGACCGGCGAGGCGGCGCCCGTCCACCTCGATCTCGTAGTCGATCGGACGGAAGGAGCGCAACTCGGCCAGGACCGCCGCCAGGTAGGCGGCCCGTCCCGCGCGGAGGCGGAACCCGTTGGCGCGCTCGTTGACCCGGGCGTCGAAGCCGCAGGCCAGCACGCTGAGGAAGTAGCGCTGGGTGCCGTTGGCCAGGCGCAGGCGCACCGCGTCGGCCGAGCGGGTGCGCCCGCGCAGGACGGCCGCGGCCACGTCGCGGGCCGAGCCGCGCGGGCGGCCGAAGGCACGGGCGATGTCGTTGCCGCTTCCGGTGGGCACCACGGCCAGCGGCACCCCGGTGCCCACCACCCCCTGCAGCGCCTGGTGGACGAGGCCGTCACCGCCCACGGCCACCAGGGCGTCGGGGCGGTCGGCCGCGGCCAGGCGGGCCATCCGGCGGCTGTCGGCGGCCGAGCGGCCCGTGTACACGTACACACGGGCCCCGGCCTCGCGCAGCGCCTCCTTGAGCCGCACCGCGGTGACGGCGGCGCGCCGCCGACCCGAGTGCGGGTTGACCAGGAGGGCGATGTGGCTTCGGCTCCCGGTCACAGCGGGAGGTTCTTTTCACGCAGGTTGGGTTTCCTGCTTCGTCGCCGATCGCCGACCCGAATCAACGGCAGGGGGCGGAAGGCCGCCCATCGGTCTCGCATCAGCTCCACAGACATCACTTTCCACCAGCCCGGCGGTAGGTCGGCCCAAGCATGGACTTCGCCCGCGCCGACGGACGCCAGGCTAGCACCGACCCCGGTGTGCTGTGCGGGTTTCGCGGTTCTGACGGCGGCTCCCCGACGTGCCCTCCCTGGCGCCGGCCGAGCGGATGGGGCCCGGCCCCGCCGAGGCGGTACCGCGACGGCTGTCGGACCGGCCCCTGATCCTCCGGAGCCGGTGAGGTCCGACCGCGCGGGGGCCGGCCCCGTCGGCGTGGGGCTACTGCGAGACCCGACCGCCCTCGGCCTCCTCGCGCTGGCGGCGGCGGTACTCCTCCATCGCCTTGGGGGTGTTCAGCGGGGAGGGGACCCAGGCCACCTCGACGTCGACCTCACCGCGCTGGATACGGCGCTCCTCCTCGGTGAGGTACTCCTCCGGGATGTCGAACTCACCGTCGCGGGCGCCCAGGACGAAGGCCTCCCACTCGGCGGGGGTGAAGAACAGGGTGCCCTTCTCGGGGGACTTGCCGTCGCGCACGGCCCGGAAGCCGTCGTCGAAGGTGGCGACCTCGACCACGGCCTCGGACTCCTCCTTGGACAGGGAGGACCGCATCCAGACCGCGTCCGTGGTGTCGTGCCACTTCTCGTTGCCCATGGCCTCGGGCGGGAGCTCCCGCTTGGCCTCGGCCTGCTCGCTCATCGCACTTCCTCTTCCCAACAACCGTCCTCGGCCGGGGGCCCCGGCCCGACGGGGCCGCGCCGCCGACCGGCCCCGTCGGGCCGCGCGCACGAGGCCGGAGGCGGGCCGCCGAGCGGTCGCCGCGGGGGCGGTGCGGGTTCCACCGGGGGGCGGGGCACGCTGGACGCGCGGGCCCCGCGACGGGCGGCACCCACCGAACACACTAGCGTCTGCCGGCGCGGTTCAGATGCGTTTGCCGGACTCCTCGCCCACGTCGGGACCGTCCAGCGGAGAGGGCGTCTCGCCCAGATCGGAGGGGGTCTCGTCGAGGTCGGAGATCTGGTCGTCGTCCAGTTCCGCGTAGGGGTCGCGGCGCCGCCTGCGCCGGTCGTTGAGGAAGGCGAACAGCTCGGCCAGCTCGAACAGCACCACCAGCGGCACGGCCAGGGCCAGCATGGAGATCGGCTCGGCCGGGGTGATCACGGCCGCCACCAGGAAGGCGGAGAAGATGATGACCCGGCGCCACTTGACGATGGCCTCGTGCGGCAGGACCCCGGCGATGTTGAGCAGCACCACCAGCAGCGGCAGCACGAACCCCACACCGAACATGACCATCATGATGACCATGTAGTCCAGGTACTGGCCGATGGTGAGGAAGGTCAGCGCGTCCTCGGGCAGGAACCCGAAGAGCATGGTCAGCGCGTAGGAGGTGACGTAGTAGGCCAGGGCCGCGCCGACGGCGAACAGCAGGGCCGCCAGCGGTGCGAACACGTAGGCGTAGCGCTTCTCGCGGGTGTGCAGGGCCGGGGCGACGAAGGCCCACAGCTGGTACAGCCAGAACGGCGCCGAGACGAGCGCGCCCACGAACAGCCACACCTTGAAGGCCACGAAGAAGGCGTCGAAGGGCCCGGTCACGATGAGCGAGCAGCCGTCGGCGTCGACCGCCTCGGACTCGGGCAGGGAGCAGTAGGGCGCCTTGAGGAACTCCCACACCTGGTCGTAGACCAGGTACCCGACCACGCAGCCCAGGGTGAGGGCGATCAGCGCCTTGGCCAGGCGGTTGCGCAGCTCGCGCATGTGGTCCATGAGCGGCATCCGGGCCTCGGGGTTGGCGGCCCGGCGTCGTGCCCTCATCGTGCGGTCACTCTTTCGTCTCCTTCACCCGCGCGGCTGGCTCGCACGGGTCCCGGCGTTCGGAGCGCGGCGGGGCGGCGCGCTGCCGGGCCCCCGCGCCGCACCGCGCCGGATTGCCGATGTGGTGGTGGGTCGCTCCCGGCCGGGCGGCCGCGCACGCCGCTGACGGAGTGCGCCGGTGCCGTGCGGGGTGGACGCCGCCCCGGCAGGGGCGACCGTCCGCGGGCCGCCGCCGTCGGTCGGCGGTCGCCGGGAACTAGTTCCCGTAGGTGCGGTGCGTGGTCTCGCCGGACTCGTTGACGATGCGCTGGCCCGGGGGCAGCTGCGGGTAGCCCTGCTGCTGGGGCTGCTGCGGCTGCTGGGGCTCCGGAGCCGCGTTCTGCTGCGCGGAGGCCTGCTGGTTCTGCGCCCCGCCCGACTCCTGGCCGTCGTTGTCGTCGTCGATCAGGCCCTTGCTCTCGGCCTTGAGGATGCGCGCGCTGCGCCCCAGGGAGCGGGCCAGGTCCGGAAGCTTCTTGGCTCCGAACAGCAGCAGGGCCAGGATCACCAGGATGGCGATGGTAGGTCCGTTGAACGGTCCCATGGTTCTACCTCTCTGTGGGGCGCGACCAAGCGCCTTCGATGGTACGCGCATTCGGACGCGGGGCCATCATGTCCCCGCACCGCCGCGGCCGACGCGCTCACGAAGGTCGGCGCCGCTCGTGCGGAACTCCTCCGACGTCCGCGCCACGGCCGCCGACAGGGCGCCCGCCGCACGGCGCGCGCGCAGCGCGAGAACACCGAGAACGACGAGCCCGGCCACAACCGCACCGAACAGGACAACGAGGACGATCACCCTTCAACCCTATCCCTTGTGACATGACCTCCACCTCGACCCCGGGTGAACGTCTGGGCCTCACTCGGGCGACGAAGCGGTCTCGACCAGTGTGGCGGAGGTTTGCTCGGCGCGGTAGTGCTCCAGGGTACGCCGGGCCTCGGCCCGCGCCTCCTCCGCGAGCGCCTCGGGAGCCGCCAGGCGCCCCTGCGGGCCCAACTGCAACGCCAGGCGCACCGCCCAGGCCGGAGCCGGGGTGCGCAGCGTGGCCCGCACCCCTCCCCCCGGCAGCTCGGCCACCGACTCGCACACGTAGTCCTCGGTCACCCAGCGGGCGGTGGGCTCCAGGTCCAGGACCACTTCGGCGTCGCGCTCCGAACGCTGGAGCACCCCGCCGGACAGGTCGCGGCGGCCCACCCCCTCGGGAACCTCGGCGGCGTAGGGCAGCACGGTCAGCTCCAGCACCCGGTCCAGGCGGAACAGCCGCACGTCGCGGCGCAGGTGGCAGTAACCCTCCAGGAACGGGTAGCCGTCCTGGACCACCAGCCCCATGGGGTCCACGTCGCGCTCGGTGACCTGGTCCAGGTAGCCGGACAGGTAGCGCAGGTGCAGCCGCTGGCCCGCCGCCAGGGCTTCGGCGCAGCGGCGCTGGGTCTGGGCGACCTGCTCGTCACCCTCCAGGCGCACCTGCACCGAGTCGGCCAGGGAGCCCAGGGCCTCCCCCGCCGCGGAACGCAGCTTCTCCGCGACCCGCTTGAGCGCCCCGCCCTCCAGGCCCCCGGTCTCGGGCAGGGCCTCCAACAGGGACAGGCCCACGACCAGGCTGGCCGCCTCGTCCGCGGTCAGACGCAGCGGCTGCGCCAGGGTGTCGGCGTTGCCGATGATGATCTCGCCGGTCTCCCGGGCCGCGTCCAGGTCCACGTCGATCAGGTCCCCGGGGGTGTAGCCGGGCAGCCCGCACATCCACAGCAGGCTGAGGTCGGCCACCACCTGCTTCTCCGTGAGCCCGAAGTGGCGGGCCACCTCCGGGACCCGCACGTCCTGGCCCAGGGCGTAGGGGACCAGCATGAGCAGGCGGCGCAGCTGGTCGGCCGAGCGCGGGCCGCGCGCCGGGGCCTCCGCGCCCCGGGGCGCGCCGGAGGCGGGCACCGCACCGGCCGCGGGGGCCTCGGCTGTGGCGCGCAGGTGGGCGACCATGGCCCGGCGAGCCTCGGCGGGCTCGACGATGACCGCGCGCGAACCGAAGGAGGCCACCCGCCGCACGAGGTCGGAGGTGTCGGCGTAGGGGTAGCTCAGGGTGTCCCAGCCGCCCCCGGCGCTGTCGCGCTCACCGGGCACCACCCGCAGGGCGCCCCGGCGCAGGGCGTGCGCGGAGTCGGTGCGCACCCGCAGTACGGCGGTGCGCTCGGGTTCGGCCCGGTGCCCCGCCACCACGGAGCGCAGGTCCACCCCCTCGGGGACGACCACGTCGGGGCCGCCGCGCAGAACGCTCACCTCACCCCGGATCCGGCCCAGGCGGAAGACCCGGCGGGCCCGGCGGTGGCGGTCGTGGCCGACCACGTACCAGTGGCCGCGCAGGTTGACGATGCCCCACGGCTCGATCTCCCGCCGCTGCGCGGTGGTCTCCCCGGGCTTGAGGTAGTCGAAGGAGATGGGGCGACGGTCGCGCACGGCCTGCCAGACCGGACCGAAGGCGGGCTCGTCGGTGCGCATCGCGGGGGTCAGGCCGGGAGCGGCCTCGCTGTCCACGGGGACCCCGGCGGAGCGGAGCTTGAACAGGGCGTTGGCCGCCGCCTCCCCCAGGGAGGCGTGCCGCCAGGCGCGGGCGGCCAGGCCCAGGACCAGGGCCTCGTCCGGCAGCAGGTGGATCTCGGGCAGCTCGTAGTCCGAGCGGGAGATGCGGTAGCCCTCCTCGCCGCTGAAGGCGTCGCCGGCGCCGACCTCGATCGGGATGCCGCTGTCCCGAAGTTCGCGCTTGTCGCGCTCGAACATGCGCTTGAAGGCGGACTCGGTCTCGGCCTCGGCGTAGCCGTACACCGTCTGCCTGATCTCCTGCGCGGTCAGGTGGCGGCGCGTGGACAACAGGCAGATGACGAGGTTGAGCTGTCGTTCCGTCTTCCTGCGCGACATCGTGCGCACCCTTCTCGCCCGTGGTGGATGTACCGGCGCGCTGGGCGCGTCGTCCCGCGGCCGGTTCAGCAACGACGGTACCGTGCCCCTCATGATCCGGTGGCGTCGCGGCGAAGTCCGTCAGATCCTCCCCTCCTGGCCGGGAGTCGTCCAGTGCGTGGTGGACGTGGAGTCCCCCGGCGGCGCGGTCTGCCGGGCGCTGGCCTACACCCGCCTGGTGGGCTCACCCCGGGTCGGCGACACCGTACTGCTCAACACCGGCGCCTTGGACCTGGGGTTGGGCACGGGCGGCTACGCGCTGGTCGTGGCCCTCCCCGACCGCCTGCCCGAGGACCCCGAGGGCCCCGGGCACCTGGTCAAGGCCCGCTACACGCCGTTGCAGGCGGCCGTGCTGGGCGCCGACGAACAGGGCTCCCCCCACCACGAGGTGCTGCGCTCCGCCGAGGGCGTGGAGGGCATGCCCGTGGTGGTGGCCGACCTGCACTCGGCGCTGCCCGCCGTACTGGCCGGAGTGCGCGAGCGACACCCCGGGGCGCGGATCGTGTACGTCATGCTGGACGGCGGAGCGCTGCCCGCGGCCTTCTCCCGCCTGGTGGGGACACTACGCGAGGAAGGGCTGCTGGCGGGCTGCGTGACCACCGGCCAGTCCTTCGGCGGCGACCTGGAGGCGGTGACCGTGCACTCCGGGCTGCTGGCCGCTCGGCACGTGCTGGACGCGGACGCGGCCGTGGTGTGCCAGGGCCCGGGCAACCTGGGAACCGGCACCCCGTGGGGGTTCTCGGGGGTCTCCTGCGGCGAGGCGGTGAACGCGGTGTGCGCGCTGGGCGGGCTCCCGGTGGCCTCGCTGAGGGTGAGCGAGGCCGACCCGCGCGAGCGGCACCGGGGGGTGTCCCACCACAGCCTGACCGCCTACGGGCGGGTGGCCCTGGCCCGCGCACAGGTGGTCGTGCCGCTGCTGCCGGGCGTGTTCGGCGAACGCGTGCGCATCCAGGCCCGGGCCCTCCGAGCCCGGCACGACCTGGTGGAGGTGGCGGTGGACGGGCTGGAGGAGGCGGTGCGGGCGCTGCCCGTGAAGGTGTCCACCATGGGCCGGGGTCTGGAGGAGGACCGGGCGGCGTTCCTGAGCGCCGCCGCGGCGGGCCGCCACGCGGCCGCGTGCCTCTGACGGCGTCCCCCGCTCCGGTCAGCGCACCCCCGGAGCCGGATCAGCGCTGGTCCGCCGGACTGGGGTCGCCCGTCACGGCACCGGGGTCCGGGGCGGGCTCGACGGCGGGCTCCCCCTCCGCGGCCGGGGCCGGTTCGGTCTCCTGCGGGGACTCCGCGGCGCCCCTGGCCGCGGGCACGGCACCGGGGGCCGGAGAGCGCCGGGTGCCCTCCAGCATGTACGGCGAGGGCTCGTCGAAGAAGGCCCCCGGCCGGAACATGGGCAGCGAAGCCGGATCGGCGCGCACCCCCTCGTCCACCCGCAGCGCCTCGGGCACGAACACCGTCCCGTCACCGCAGGCGACTCCCCACCGGCGCCCCTGCCCCACCGCCACCACCTGGCCGGGCGCCCCGCCGGGGATCCGGTCGGTCAGGCGCCCCGCGCACAGGGTGATCCGCGCCCCGCCGAACATCGCGAACGCCCCCGGGTAGGGGTCGGCGAGCGCGCGCACCATCCGGTCCACGTCGCCGCCCGCGGCGGTGAGGTCGAGCTGGCCGTCGCTGGGGCGCCGGCGCGGCCACACCGAGCCGTGGCCGCTCTGCGGGCGGCGGGGCGCGGTGCCCGCCAGGAGTCCGTCCAGGTGGCGCACGAGCAGCTCCGACTGCAGCTGGCCGACCCGTTCGTAGAGCGCGGTGGCGGTGGCGTCGGGGGCCACGTCGAACCACGCCTGGTCCACGATGTCCCCGGTTCCCGGCTCCCCGCCCAGGTGGTACAGGGTCACGGCGCTGGAGCGCATACCGCGCAGGATGGTCCAGGGGATGGGCGCCCAACCGCGCCCGACCGGCAGCGGCGCGGGATGCAGGGCCACCCCGCCCAGCGTCAGCGAGGAGACCAGGGGGACGGGAACCGGCTGCGACCAGCCCGCCACGACCAGCAGGTCGACGCCGTGCTCGGCCAGGGCCCGGCGCACCTCCTCGGTGTCCAGGTCGGCGGCGCGCAGGTGCGGCACGTCGTACTGGCGGGCGAGGGCCTCGAAGTCGAGGTAGCCCGAGCGGTGCGCGAACTCGGCCGGGTAGGACACCACCAGGCCCGGCGGACGCCCCTGTGCGCACAGGTCCTCCAGCGCCGGAGCGCCCAGGCCCAGTCCGGACACGTAGCAGTAGCGTCGCCGATCCGCCATCAGCTCCCCCTCACCGGCTACCGATGCCTCGACTCTACGCAGCGGCCGGTGACCGACAGCGGAAGGCGCGAAGGTGTGTCTGGACACGGAGAGCGACGAACCGGAAAAGGGCCGGGCCCCGTGGAGGGGACTCCTCCACGGGGGCTCCGGTGCTCTTCGGGCAACGCGCAGGCGCTACTCCTGGCTGTCGCCGCCCTCCTCCGCGGTCTCCTCCGCGGCCGGGTCGGCCTCCTCCTCGGAGGGCTCCTCCTCGGCTGGCGGCGGGTTGTCGTAGGCGCCCAGCACGTCGACGACGAAGACCAGGGTTCCGGCCGGGGCGCCCCCGGTCTCCTCCTCCGTCTCGCCGTAGGCCATGTCACCGGGCACGACCAGCAGCAGGCGGCTGCCGACCTTCTGGCCGACGATGCCCTCGTCCCAGCCCTGGATCACCGCGCCCGCGCCGATCGTGGTGTCGAAGGGGTCGCCGCCGCGGCTCCACGTGGAGTCGAACACCTCGTGGTCGCCGTTCTCGTCGGCCTCCCAGCGCACACCGGTGTACTGGACGACGACCTGCTGGCCCTCCTCCACCTCGGCGCCGTTGCCCTCGATGAGCGGAACGACCTCCAGCTCCTCGGGCGGGTCGGTGTCGGGGATCTCGATGACGGGCTCGCTGTGCCCCTCCTGGGTCACCTCCGGCAGGCCGTCGCCGCCGTTGGAGGTCTGCTCCCCGGGCACGACCGCACCCTTGTTGAAGCGGTCCATGAGGTCGATGACCAGGACGCTGGCGCCCTCGGGGGCCTCCTGCCCCGTCGCCTCGGCCTGCTGGCGCTCCTCCTCCGTCATCGGCGGGAAGACGTACACCGCCCGACTGCCGACGGGCTGGTTGACCAGCACGTCACCGATCTGCTCGGGCAGCTGCTCCATGCGGATCAGGTCCGGGGCACCGGTCTCGTAGCTGGACTGGCCCTCCACGGCCTCGCCCTCGCCGGGCCCGGTCCACTGGTACTGGACGACGTTGGCGATGAGCAGGTCGTCGGCGCGCACCAGCTCGTCCTCGCCGGAACCCGTGTTGACGACACCCGAGATCTCCTCCTCCGGCGGCTCGATGTCGGGGAAGGAGATCTCCGGCTCCTCGCCGACCTCCCCGGTGACGGTGGGAAGGCGCGGGTCCAACTGCTCCTCACCCATACGCAGGAAGGCGGGGGTACGCCACTCCTCGGGGATGTTCGAGCAGCTGGAGACCGCCAGGGCGATGGCGGTCAGCGGCACCGCGAGGGCGGCAGCACGTCGGTGCATGGGTCACAACCTCTGATTTCCGGCTTAGGACAGGGTCACACTACCGAAAAGTAAGGCCGTAACCACCCCCCGGAACCCCGCGAACACCACCGCCCCACCGCGGGCCCCGCGCCGCCGGGCGGGGGGCCGCACGGAGCGACGGGTCACATTCCGGCGATGAGCTTCTCCACCCGCTCGTCCACCGACTTGAAGGGGTCCTTGCACAGCACGGTGCGCTGCGCCTGGTCGTTGAGCTTGAGGTGCACCCAGTCCACCGTGAAGTCGCGGCGCTGCTCCTGGGCGCGGCGGATGAACTCCCCGCGCAGGCGGGCCCGCGTGGTCTGCGGCGGCACGGACTTGGCCTGGAAGATCTTCAGGTCGCCGACCACCCGGTCCATCTGCCCGCGCTTCTGCATCAGGTAGAACAGCCCGCGGTCGCGGTGGATGTCGTGGTAGGTCAGGTCGAGCTGGGCGATGCGGGGTGAGGACAGGGACAGGTCGTACTTGTCCCTGTAGCGCTCCAGCAGCAGGTACTTGGCCACCCAGTCGATCTCCCGGGAGACGATCTCCAGGTTCTGGGACTCCACCGCCTCCAGGGTGCGCTGCCACAGCTCCAGGACGCGCTTGCCCACGGCGTCGGTGCCGTGCCGGTCCACGTAGCTCTGCACCTTGTCCAGGTACTCGCGCTGGATCTCCAGCGCGCTGGCCTCGCGCCCGTTGGCCAGGCGCACCTTGCGGCGCCCGGACATGTCGTGGCTGACCTCGCGGATGGCCCGGATCGGGTTCTCCAGGGTGTAGTCGCGCATGACCACCCCGGCCTCGATCATCCGCAGCACCAGGTCGGTGGAGCCCAGCTTGAGCAGGGTGGTGGTCTCGCTCATGTTGGAGTCGCCCACGATGACGTGCAGGCGGCGGAAGCGCTCGGCGTCGGCGTGGGGTTCGTCGCGGGTGTTGATGATGGGGCGCGAGCGCGTAGTGGCCGAGGAGACGCCCTCCCAGATGTGCTCGGCGCGCTGGCTGACGCAGAACAGCGCCCCGCGGGGGGTCTGCAGGACCTTCCCGGCCCCGGAGATGATCTGCCGGGTGACCAGGAAGGGGATCAGCACGTCGGCCAGGCGGCCGAACTCGCCGTGCCGGCCGACCAGGTAGTTCTCGTGGCAGCCGTAGGAGTTGCCCGCGGAGTCGGTGTTGTTCTTGAACAGGTAGATGTCCCCGGCGATGCCCTCCTCGTGAAGGCGCTGCTCGGCGTCGACCTGCAGCCCCTCCAGGATGCGCTCGCCAGCCTTGTCGTGGGCCACCAGGTCCACGAGGCTGTCGCACTCGGGGGTGGCGTACTCGGGGTGGCTGCCCACGTCCAGGTACAGGCGGGCACCGTTACGCAGGAACACGTTGCTGCTGCGCCCCCAGGAGACCACCCTGCGGAAGAGGTAGCGGGCGACCTCGTCGGGGGACAGGCGGCGCTGTCCCCGGAAGGTGCACGTGACCCCGTACTCGTTCTCCAGCCCGAAGATCCGTCGTTCCACGCGGCCTCACCAACTTCCCGTCCCTGGGCGCGGACGACGGGGCCTCGCCGTCCGCACCCGCCCGTGCGGTGCGGCGCCTCGGGTGCGCCGCACCGGGATCATCGTGTACAGGTCATTCGTCGTCCCCGTCCGCGGCGGCGCTCCCGCCCGCCGGGGCGGTGCCGCCCGCGGCGTTGCCCGCCTTGCCCTCCTCGATGAGGCGGTTCAGGCGCGCGCCGTGGATGCGGCGGAACTTGCGGTGCTCCCTGGCCCGCTCCAGCACGGCGACCTCCAGGTTGGCGGCCTCCAGTTCGCGCTCCTCGCCGTTCTCCCGAGCCAGGGCGTGGGTGGCGGTGTTCAGGGCCGCGCTGAGCGGGGCGTCGGCGGCGAAGCGGTCCTTGAGCACGCCCGACACGTGCTCGGAGGAGCCGCCCACGGCCACGAAGCCCTGCTCGTCGACGATGGAGCCGTCGAAGGTGATGCGGTAGATCTCGTCCTCGTCGGGGGTGTCCCCGACCTCGGCGACGACGATCTCCACCTCCCACGGCTTGAGGCTCTCGCTGAAGACGGTGCCCAGCGTCTGGGCGTAGATGTTGGCCAGCTGGCGCCCGCTGACGTCGCGTCGGTCGTACTGGTACCCGCGCACGTCCGCGAACCGCACGCCCATCAGGCGCAGGTTCTCGAACTCGGGGTAGCGTCCGACCGCGGCGAAACCGATGCGGTCGTAGAGCTCGCTGATCTTGTGCAGAGTGCGGGACACGTTGTCCGCCACCATGAGGATGCCGCCCTCGTACTGCAGGACGACGGCGCTGCGGCCGCGCGCGATACCCTTGCGCGCGTAGTCCGCCTTGTCCTTCATCTGCTGTTCGGGGGCGACGTAGAACGGCATCGACACCGCGGATCGTTTCCTTACCTCGTCGGAAGATGTCTGGTGTGGGGGCGGGGCCCGCTCAGCCCAGGCGGACAGTGGGGCCGTCGGGGTCGGCCGCGCGCCCCTGGACCACCTCGGTCGCCAGGCGCTCGACCTCCTCGGCGGGCAGGCGGCGGTGGCCGTCCTCGGTGATGACGTCGACCAGGGGGAAGATCTTGCGGTGCAGGTCGGGGCCTCCGGTGGCGGAGTCCTCGTCGGCGGCGTCGTAGAGGGCCTCCAGGGCCACCTTGGCGGCGCCGGTGGTGTCCAAATCCTCGCGGTAGAGCTTCTTGACCGATCCCTTGGCGAAGACCGACCCCGAGCCGATGGAGTGGTAGCGGTGCTCCTCGTAGCGGCCGCCGACGGCGTCGTAGCTGAACACGCGGCCGCGGTCCTCGATCTCGTCGTAGCCCACCAGCAGCGGGATGACCACGAAGCCCTGCATGGCCATGCCCAGGTTGCCGCGCACCATCTGGGCGAGCTTGTTGGCCTTACCCTCGAGGGAGAGGGACCGGCCCTCCATCTTCTCGTAGTGTTCCAGCTCCACCTGGTAGAGGCGGGCCAGCTCGATGCCGATCCCGGCGGATCCGGCGATGGCGACCGCGGAGAACTCGTCGGTGCGGAAGACCTTCTCCATGTCGCGGTTGGCGATGACGTTGCCCTGCGTGGCGCGACGGTCACCGGCCACCAGGACGCCCCCGGGGAAGGTCAGCGCGACGATGGTGGTGGCGTCGGGGGTGAGGTGCTCGGTCCCGCCGCCCGCGGGCAGCTTGTGCCCGGGCAGAAGCTCGGGCCGGACCGAACTGAGAAACTCCGTGAAGGACGAGGTCCCCGCACTCATGAAAGCGGCAGGCAACCGTCCGCCCTCGAACCCTTCGAACACGCGACTCCCTCCACGTGCGCCCCACCCTGCATGGGGGCGGGTGGGGCGCCTGTTGTCCTTGTTGTCTGCGGTCGGGCTCCGCCGACCGTTGTGACTGACCCTAGCCGTGCGCGCGGCGGTGCCGACGACGCCGGAGTGCGCTGTCAGCGAACCGCCGCCGGCGGCTACTGGCCGCCCTTCTGCACGAACTGCCGGACGAAGTCCTCGGCGTTGCTCTCCAGCACGTCGTCGATCTCGTCGAGGATGTCGTCGACGTCCTCGTCCAGCTGTTCCTTGCGTTCCTGGACGTCTGCCGCGGCCTCGGTCTCCTCGACCTCCTCGTCGCGGCGCGAGGCGTGCTTCTGACCGCCGGTGTCCTTCGTCGCCATAGCTCGTTACCTCCCGTTCGGGATCCCCGTTCGGGGCTCTCGCCCTTATCTTGGCCCAACACCGCGCGGCTCAACCCCCTTCCCGGGGCCCGATACCCGCTAGTTACCTCGGATCGTCCCATGTGCACGCGGGGGCAATCGCACAGGTGTGCGCGGTGCGCCGGGCGTGTCCGCCGCCCCGCCGCGCCCGTGCGGGCCGGCCACCGGACACCGGAATGTTCGGAGATCGAACAAAGCTACCGGCGGGTCACCGGCCTGACCTTCAACGGTGCGCCTCCGTGTCCGCTCGACCACGGACGGCGCCGTTCGCACGTGTCCGCATCCGGCCAACGAACCCCTCTTGCGCGGCCCGGGCGCTCCGCATCGGACATCAGCACCCACTCCAAACCCGGAGATCACACGAATCATCACGGAGTGCGATGAGAGCCTTTTGGTGCTTTCACCGGATGGTCCAGTCAACCCCTGAGCGGATTATCAGCTAATCCCCTTTTCCTCACCACAGTGTTCACCTATGGTGCGATTTCTTTTACTGAACGTCCCGATACGGGACGGTGCGGTGAACGGCCGGGGTCCCCCACGGCCCCCGGGCCCCGCCCCCCATCCACAACCCCCGAGGAGGTAGGGATCTACGCGACCCTCCCCCGCCATCTCCGCGATCGGCACCGGCGCCCTCGCCTTCGGCCTGGCGTTCTCCGCGGCGCCGGGCGCTGCTCGGTCGGGTTCGCCGTGACCGACGGCTCCGGCGCGGGCGGCTTCGTGACGGCGGGCCACTGCGGCACCGTCGGCACCTCCGCCCAGAGCTCCGACCGCTCCGGCTCGGGCACCTTCCGCCAGTCCGTCCTCCCCGGCAACGACGGGGCCTTCCTGGCGGCCACCTCCGACTGGAGCGTGACCAACCTGGCCAGCCGCCACAACGCGGGCGGCCCGCAGGCGGTGTCCGGCTCCGCCCGGGCGCCGAAGGGCTCGGCGGTGCGCCGCTCCGGCCCCACCGCCGGCTGGCACTGCGGCACCATCCAGGCCCGCAACCAGTCCGCCACCCACCCCGAGGGCACGGTGCGGGGTCCTGACCCGCACCAACGTGTGCGCCGAGCCCGGTGACTCCGGCGGCTCCTTCATCTCCGGCTCGCAGGCCCAGGGCGTCACCTCCGGCGGCTCGGGCAACTGCTCCTCCGACGGCACGACCTACTACCAGGAGGTCAACCCGATGCTGGACTCCTGGGGCCTGTCCCTGGTGACCGGCTGACCGTCTCCCCGTTCCCGGGCGTCCCCGTCCACGGCAGCGGGCGGGGACGCCCGTCTGTGCGCCCCGTCCGGAAGTGGCCACCCCCGCGTCCCGCCGTGCGGATCGCGAACCGGCCGCCGTCCCCACGGGAGGGGGCTGTGACCTTCGGAGTTACGCCTGTGTATCCGAATGATGACGGGTGGCACCTGGTACCGGTGTCCGCATCCGGCCATCGAACACCCCTTGCGACCCACCAGATGTTTCGCTCGGTAACAGTACGACTCCGAAGATCACAAGGTCGCACGGTCGGCGACTACGCGTAGCCATCACCAAACGATGGGTCATGGGACGATCCCGCGTCCGACTACATGGATCCACACAAAGAGGGTCTTTCCAGCGTCAAAGTGTGCACTTATGGTTGGGGATCGTTTACCGGATGTCTCGGTGAACTTCGGGAACCGGACCAACTCCGATTCCCGAAAGGGGCCTTCCACGCCCACCGGAAGGAAAGCCCCGAATCCCCCGTCAATCCCCCTGGAGAGTAGGGACCCCCATGCGACCCTCCCCCGTTATCTCCGCCGTCGGCACAGGAGCCCTGGCCTTCGGCCTGGCCCTGTCCATGGCCCCCGGAGCCCTCGCGGCCACCGGACCCGTCCCCCAGGCCCCCGTGGCCGACACCAACGCCTCCAGCATGTTGGAGGCCCTCACCCGCGACCTCGACCTGACCCCGCTCGAGGCCGAGTCACTGCTGGAGGCCCAGGAGGCCGCCATCGAGACCGACGCCGAGGCCGCTGAGGCCGCCGGCGCCGCCTACGCGGGCTCGCTGTTCGACACCGACACCCAGGAGCTCACCGTCCTGGTCACCGACGCCGCGCTCGTCGACGAGGTCGAGGCCACCGGAGCCGAGGCCACCGTCGTCGCCCACGGCAGCGAGGGCCTGGCCGAGGTCGTGGAGGACCTCAACGAGGCCGACGCCCAGGAGGGCGTCCTGGGCTGGTACCCCGACACCGCCAGCGACACGGTCGTGGTCGAGGTGCTCAAGGGCGCCGACGTCGACGCCCTGCTGGCCGACGCCGGCGTGGACGCCTCCGCCGTCCAGGTGGAGGAGGTCAGCGAGGTTCCCCAGACCTACGCCGACATCATCGGCGGCCTGGCCTACTACATGGGCGGACGCTGCTCGGTCGGCTTCCCGGCCACCAACAGCGCCGGCCAGGCCGGCTTCGTGACCGCGGGCCACTGCGGCACCGTCGGCACCAGCGTCACCATCGGCGACGGCCGCGGCGTCTTCGAGCGCTCGGTCTTCCCCGGCAACGACGCCGCCTTCGTCCGCGGCACCTCCAACTTCACCCTGACCAACCTCGTCTACCGCTACAACTCCGGCGGCTACCAGTCGGTCACCGGCACCAGCCAGGCCCCCATCGGCTCGGCGGTGTGCCGCTCCGGCTCCACCACCGGCTGGCACTGCGGCACCATCCAGGCCCGCAACCAGACCGTCCGCTACCCGCAGGGCACCGTCTACTCGCTCACCCGCACCAACGTGTGCGCCGAGCCCGGTGACTCCGGCGGCTCCTTCATCTCCGGCTCGCAGGCCCAGGGCGTCACCTCCGGCGGCTCGGGCAACTGCCGTACCGGCGGCACGACCTACTACCAGGAGGTCATGCCGATGGTGAACTCCTGGGGCGTGCGCATCCGCACCAGCTGACACCCCCACACGTCCCCCGTCCGCGCCCGGCGCGGGCGGGGGACGCCCGTGTGCTCAGCGCCCGCCGGTGAGCACCGCGACCAGGTCGACCGCGGTCTCGGAGGCGTCCAGGAGCTCACCCACGTGCTCCTTGGTCCCCCGGCGCGGCTCCAGCGTGGGCACCCGCTGCAGCGAGTCGTAGCCCGGCAGGTCGAAGATCACCGAGTCCCAGGAGGCGGCGGCCACCTCGTCGGCGTACTTGGCCAGGCAGCGCCCGCGGAAGTAGGCGCGGGTGTCCTCCGGCGGCTCGGTGACCGCGCGCTCCACCTCCGGCTCCTCCAGAAGGCGGCGCATCCGCCCGCGCGCCACCAGGCGGTTGTAGATGCCCTTGTCCGCACGCACGTCGGAGTACTGCAGGTCCACCAGCTGCAGGCGCGGGTGCGACCAGTCCAGGCCGTCCCGGGACCGGTAGCCCTCCAGCACCTTGAGCTTGGCCACCCAGTCCAGCTCGTCGGCCAGGCTCATCGGGTCGGTGCCCAGCCGGTGCAGCACCGACTCCCAGCGGTCCAGGATGTCGGCGGTGTCGGGGTCCACGTCGGTGCCGAACCGGTCCTCCACGTACTTGCGGGCCTGGTCCAGGTACTCCGCCTGCAGCTCCAGGGCGGTCATCCGGCGACCGTCGCGCAGCCGCACCCGGTGCGTGAGCCCGGGATCGTGCGAGATCGCCCGCAGGTCGGCCACCGGGGTCTCCAGGGACAGGTCCACGCTCAGGAACCCGTCCTCGATCATGGACAGCACCAGCGCGGTCATGCCCAGCTTCAGGTAGGTGGAGACCTCGCTCATGTTGGCGTCGCCGATGATCACGTGCAGGCGCCGGTAGCGGTCGGGATCGGCGTGCGGTTCGTCACGCGTGTTGATGATGGGCCGCTTCAGGGTGGTCTCCAACCCCACCTCGACCTCGAAGAAATCGGCGCGCTGGGAGATCTGGTACCCGCTGCCCTGCCCGTCGGAGCCGATGCCGACCTTTCCCGCGCCCGTCACCACCTGCCGCGAGACGAAGAACGGGATCAGGTGCCGCACGATGTCCCCGAACGGCGTCGACCGGTTCATCAGGTAGTTCTCGTGGCAGCCGTAGGAGGCGCCCTTGTTGTCGGTGTTGTTCTTGTACAGCTGGATGGGCTCGATCCCCGGCGTGGCTCCCGCCCGCGCGGCGGCATCGGCCATCACCCGCTCCCCCGCCTTGTCCCACAGCACCGCGTCGCGCGGGTTGGTCACCTCCGGGGCCGAGTACTCGGGGTGGGCGTGGTCCACGTACAGCCGGGCACCGTTGGTGAGGATGACGTTGGCCAGCCCCAGGTCCTCGTCGGTGAGCTGGGTGGGGTCGGCGACCTCGCGGGCCAGGTCGAAGCCGCGCGCGTCGCGCAGCGGGTTCTCCTCCTCGAAGTCCCAACGGGCACGCCGCGCCCGGGCCGCCGAGGCCGCCAGGTAGGCGTTGACCACCTGGGTGGAGGTGACCATCGCGTTGGCCCCGGGATTGCCTGGCACGGAGATCCCGTACTCGGTCTCGATACCCATAATCCGCCGCACACTCATGGTGAGAGGTTATCCACCGTGGCCCGGTCTTGAACGCTTCCGCGCCAATTGTGGCCCAAGTGCCGCGTTCCCGGGCGTTGCGCGCAGACCTCGGGCACCGGTGCCACCGCAGGTCACACCGTCCTCCGCACTATCCGGACCCGTGGCCGCCCGCTCACGGAAAGACAGCGGCGCCGGCCCCGCGCGCGGCCGTGCCGTGCGGGCACGCGCCTCACCCCACCGCCCTCCCACGCCGAGAACCCGCGGTGAACACGCACGCGCCCCAGAGCACGAGCACGGCCAGCGTCCCGAGGCGGGCCGCGGGGGCCTCCTCGGTGAGGGTGTGGGTCTCGCCGCCGACGGTGACCTCCCACGAGCACACCCGCCCCGGAGGCCACCAGGACCAGTGCGCCGTGCCGTGGAGGGAAGCGTCCGGGGTCAGGGGACAGGCCAGGGCGTCGGTGGTGTACCACTCCAGCCCCAGGAGGGCGCACCACACCAGGGCGGCGAGCGCCCACAGGGCCGCCCAGCCGAGGAACACGCGGGAGAACGGCTTCTTACCGGCCATGGTCGTCACGGGGGTTCGGTACCACGGTCAGCGCCGCGGCAAACCGCCCCTGGCGCGGAGAGGGGCCGACCGGAAGGTCCGGTCGGCCCCAGGGCGCTCTCAGAACGCGTTGCTACAGGTACTGGCCGGTGTTGGGCACCGTGTCGATGCTGCGGCCGGAGTCCGCGCCCTTCTTGCCGGTGACCAGGGTCCGGATGTAGACGATCCACACGGTACGGGCAGTTTGACCAGCTCAGGGACATGCCGGACGCACCCTTGTTAACACGCTGCTATCACGCTGCCAGGTGCATCTTTTCGTACTGCTGGTTGAGCATCTGGCGTGCTGACGCCACCGACCCCTGGAGCAGGTGCCAGTAGACACGCTCCGTGATCATCGAGTTCTTGTGCCCCATGATCCGCGCTAGCTGAGGGAGGGGCATCTTGTCCCGGATGCACCGTGCCGCGAAGTCGTGCCGCAGCCAGTGGAAGACGAACTCCTCCGGCAGCTCCGCCGCTCCCACCCCGTCCCGGAAGTCCTCATAGTAGGTGGGCCGGTGGGGGTGTGGCGCCGACTTCCCCGGGCAGAGGAACCCGTCCTCGCCGATCGAGTACGCCTCGGCGTGGTTGATGATCTTCTCGTACAGGAAGTCGGCCACGGGAACCTCTCGGAACTCCTCGGGCTTCCGGTGCTTGAGGGGCGCCAGCGTGTTCGCCTTGAGCACCTGGCGGTTGATGCGCAGGACGTATCCCTCGTTCCCCTCGACCAGCTGATTCATGCGGACGGCGAGCGCTTCTCCGATGCGCATTCCTGCCGCGTGGCCGAAGTACACCGAGAGCTGCCACGGCCCGTGCAGGCGGCTTGCCAGGATGTCCAACTGTTCCAGTGTCGGGGAGACGAACACGCGCGATTCCACGTGGGCGGGCAGGGCCACGTTGACGCAGGGGCTGGTCTCGATCACCTTGCTCTCGCGCAGGTCAGCGAAGACCGCGGATACCGCGATGTAGATGGTCGCGACGGTGTTGGGGGCGAATCTACCCTCGCAGTGCTTCACCAACGCCTTCACGTGCTCGCGGCTGACCTCGGTCTCTCCCAGATCTCCGAAGCGGATCCCGTCCACATGGAAGTCGTACACGTGGTTGCGCAGGCTGTACCCGTAGTGGGCGGTCGTGCTCTCCGAGCCGATCCGGGTGGCGAGGAAGGCTTCGGCTGCTTCCTTGAAGGGGCGCTGCTTACGCTTCGGGGCCTTGACGACCTCTTCAAGGGCACGCGCTCCCTCGACCTTCTTGGCCCACCGGTTGGCTGCGCCCCAGTGGTCTCCGTCGTACTCCTTCTTCTTGAAGGTCGCGGTCTGGAGACGCGATCCGCGGCCACCGTTACGCCAGTAGACGGTGACCGTGTGGGGGCACTTCGACCAGATCCGGTCACGCTTCCTCTTGTCGGTCACTCCGTTGGCGCACTCGCAGCGCTTAGCAACCGTTGCCATCAGAGCACGTTCCTGTTCAGGAAGTCCTCGACGTTGCGCTCACGGAAACGCAGGTGGCGGCCGACCTTGATACCCCTCAACCCCCACTCACGCCACCTGTCGTAGATGGTCTTCTTGGGAACGCTGAGGTAGGCGGCTACATCGTCCGGCGTGAGGAGACGGTTGGAACCTCCAAGTGACACGGGGGCTCGCTTTCTAGCTAGTCAGGTTCTGGGCTCTCGCCCATCTGATCGGGTCGTGTGGTGCTCTTCGCCCTCTCCTGAGGGGTCTCTCCGAAGTCGGTCAGCCACCGGACCGCCCCATCCACGTCGTGGTACGGAGGGATGCCCTCCGGACGCGAGTACAGGTGGAAGTCCAACAGGTGACGGCGCAACGTCTCCGGGTCACGGGTGGTACTCAGGGGCCACTGGCCGTCGAGCCACCGCCAAGCATCGTGGGCCGGGACTGTCCCGACCCCAGTCACCTCTACCTCGCCCTGGGCGGTCGGTGGAAGCAGGAGGGTCGAGGGCGTCACGTGGAACGCTGCGGCCAGGGCCAGGAGATCGTCCACGTCAACGCGGCGCTTCCCGTGCTCGATCCGGGTGATCGCTCCGGGGATGGTCGGACGTCCGTGATCCTCTGTGAGGCGCCGGGCGAGTTCGGTCGTGCTGAGGTTGCGCAGTGCTCGGAGGCGGCGCACGTTGGCGGCGACCTGATGCCCGGTGGGGCCGAGATCGTTGGATCGTCGCGCCTGCTGGGGTTGGTTTTCGCTCATCTTGAGAGTGTCCCATCGCAACATGGCCGGGGCCGCTTCCTCCTCTCTCATGTAGCGTTCTCATTCATCACGCTTGAATCTTATACCATCTTGGTAGAAGCTTGGGTCATAAAGGTGGGGGTGCGAAGCACCCCCACCAGAAGAACGCCCCGGTGCGGCGATTGCGACGCCGCTCCGGGGCTCTACCCGAACCCCTGAGACCGCAGGAGTCGAGTCGTGTCCGATCGTATCCCCGCCGCCCTTACAGCGGCAGCCTCCATCCCCTGGTGGGATCTCACACCCGCCCTCGTGGGCCTCGCCCTCATCCTCCTAACCGCAACCAAGCTCGCCGCGGCCGGGGTCAAAGCGATACGCGACCTCCCCGAAGACCAACGCGACGACCTCGTCCAACTCCTCCTTACTGTCGCCTTCCTCATCGTCGTCGGCATGCTGGTGGCCGAAGGCATCATCGGATTCGCCCGTGACGAGATGGGCCTCGGCCCTGTGCTTTCCGTCGCGGTGTTCCTCGGTATCGACGGCGTGGCCGGGTTCTTCGCCCACACCGCCTACCGATGGGCGAAGGTCGGCGGTAAAGCCCTGTTCCCCCGGGCCATGGTCATCCTCATCATCACCGGGTCCGCCTGGTTCCAGTGGATCCACGCCGCCGACCTCGCCTTGGCCGCGCAGGTCGCCCGCGCGGGGATGCCCCTCATCGCCGCCCTCCTCCTCGAAACCCTCCTCGTCTCCCGCAGGACGGCATGGAAGCAGGCCCAGACCAACAGCGGCTCCTCGGTCCCCCGAGCACGGTGGATGTGGGACCCCATCGGGTCAGCCGGAATTACCCGACGCATGCAACTGTGGGCCGTGCCCGGCTGGGAGGACGCCCTCGAACTCCACATGATCCGGCTCGAAGCGATCCGGCGACTTCGTAGAGAGTTCGGCCCGTTCTGGTCCCGGAAGGTGCCCGCTCACATCGCGGTCCGTCTCCAGAAGGGATTCCGGGTTCAGGAGGCCGCCGACATGGTGGACACGATCATCACCGAGCACCAGGCTCACAAAGGCGGCACCGAACTTCCGCCCGAGCTTCCTCCCGCGCGTGACCCTCGCGTCTTCAACAAAGCGGTCGAGTACTACGCCCAGGCGGTCATCGGTGGCCGGGAACTTCCCTCCGAGCGTGGGTTGTGTGAGGCCTTCGACGTTCCCACGACAAACCGCCGCTGGGCCAAGCAGGTCATGAAGGCCGCCGAGGCGCGCGCGGACGAGCACAGCACGCCAGCTTCTCCCCATGCCCACCGCCCCCTTCTCACCTGAGAGCGAGTGCGTGGATCGGGGTTTGTGGATTGGAACCCTCCCTGATCTGCGCATAGCAGCCTGAGCAGGGCCCGCCGGTGTTCCGGCGGGCCCCTGTTGCTTCCGGTCATCTCACGACCCCGTGATGGCAGCATCTACGGACCTTAAGCGGCGGACCCCATCCCAACGGGACGCTACGGAAAGCGACAGCCGCCGAAGCCTATGAGCTGTCTGTGGCGCTGCGAGGTATTGGCTGCACCGCGCCGGTCACGGTGGAGGGCTGCTCTCTGTAGAGAGCAGCCCTCCGGATTGCCGCAGAGCGGCAATGGTCCTCATCTGGTTCAGTTCAGCATCTGGAAGACGAACCCGGCGACCGTTGCGCCTAGCACCGCACCGGCCAGAGTCTGGGCGGCGGTGTGGTCACGGAGACGTACTCGGGACCACGCCACCAGCGCGACCGCCGGAACGGTGACCGCCATGTAGGGACCGTAGGTCAGCATCAGGATGACCGCCACGCCACCAGCGACCGCGGTGTGCACGGAGATCTTCCATCGGGCGGTGACCGTGACCCCGAGGGTGATGAACAGTGTGGCTAGCATCGCGACGACGAGGGCCACCAGCGGCTGGGGACCGTCCAGCACGGCGAGCGTGGTGATACCGCCGATGACGCACACGATGATGATGAGCAGCGGGACGAGCCGCTGTTTGCGCTCCCCGACGTGGTGGTCGGTCCACCAACCGACGCGGGCACCGGCGATGAGGATCGCGTAGGGGATGATGCCGCAGAACAAGGCGGCGAGGATTCCCCAGCCGAGGCCGGCGAGGCCGGGGGCGGCGTGCCATCCCACGGCCAGCAGGATGACGACCACCAGGATTCCTGGGGCGCAGACCTCGGTGATGATGCGGGCAGCTCGGCCGCTGGCGCTGCGGGCCGGTGTCGTCGTCTTCATAGTTGGGTTGACTCCTGGAGTCCGGGTGTGGGCAAGGGAAAGGCTTCGGCAAGGTCGCGGACGGCGCGTGAGCGGTAGGCGCGCGCGATGCGGCGCAACCGCTTCACCTCATCGCTGAGCCATTCCTCGCTGGTGCTCTCCGCGTCTGCGCGCGAGGTCGCGCAGTCGGCCTCGTCGACAGTTCCGGGCACCCCGGTCGCCTTGGCGCGCAGTGCGACGCGCCACCGGCATGCCTCGATGAAGGCTTCGGCCTCTGTCACAGGCATGTCGCTCTGGCTCGCTGCCTTCGTGGCGAGGTCGTCGACGTCGGCCTGCATACTGCCGTGCAGAGCGAGAACCCCGTCTTCGATCTCGACTGCGCAGCGGTACAGGCGAAGCTGGGTGTCCCAGCGGGGGGTGTATTCCCTGTTCAAGACTACGTCGGGGCTCTGAGTGCTGATCTCTTTCCAGAGCGGACGCAGGTCGGCCAGGGCGCGCAGGTCCTGTACCTTGCCGATCGCAGCGCCGACAGCAGGAGCGGGGAGCGTGGTCCCGACGACGACCAGCAGCAAGGAGAGGTCGAGCAGCACGGTGTTGGCCACTGCTGTGGCATCGGGGCTCAGCGGTGTTCCTGGTCCGTCTGGGAGGCTGCCCACCATGAAGCCGAGCTTGTTGGCGGCGTAAAGGAGGCCCACGGTGGTGCCGATCCCGCTCAAGGTGAGGCCGACCCGCAGTCGCCCGCCTGGTGCCTGCCGGGCCTGTCGGAGGAAGAGCCGGGTGGCCAGGGCGAGCATGGTGCCGAGATGGGTGAGCCAGGCGCCCCAGTAGACCAAGGATGCGACGGTGCCACCCACGCCAAGGAGAAAGTCGCCGTCTGGGGTTCGGGGGATGGTGGGGAGCGCGGCCATCATGATCGTGACCATCAGCACGGTGAACGCGTAGCGGATGTGACGGTCACGACGCGGGTTGCTGCTGCCTCCGAGCATCCGCGCGACGAACTCCAGCACGGCCGCGGTCATGACGGCACCCGCGAGGTGTTTGGGCACGGTCAGCAGGACCGCCAGGTCGAATTGTCGAAGGAGGTCTTCGGCCTGAGGAGTGCGCACTGTCGTGACGATCGCCAAACAAAAGAACGCGATCACCAGCGGACGCTGGTTGGGGTGTTTCACGGCTTTGGGTGCACGCCAAGCGACCACAATCCACAAAAGCAGTGGAACCACTAGGTTACTCATTTTTCCTGTTCTTCTTCCGCACCCAGGGTTCCTTGCAGGCGCCGCAGAGGCCCGTGCAGCGATTCCGGAGCCGGACTGTCGATTGCTTGCCCGAGAATGGTTGCTGTCATTTCAGCCTGCTGCTCTTCTACACTGTCGTATCTCGCGCGTTTGCGTAGTAGCATCCGACGGACGGTTTCCAGTGGGAGGTTGGGGAACAGTTCGGCAAGCGCACTATCGCCCACGAGGAGTTGGTGCTCCCAGAGCATGTGTGCGATTTCGTGGAGCACGATATGGCGCTGATGGGTCTTTGAAGTTCCCGCCGCATAGAATATGTGATCGGCCTCGCCGCTTCCGATCCAAGCACCGCACACCTGTTCAGACGCCCTCCAGGGGTGGAGGTGAATCCTACGGCCGCGCCGATCCTCAAGGGCTCCCAGGAAATCAGAGAGCGAGCGTGAATCTGGAAGCTCTAGATGCAGGGAGGTCAACTTATCCCTACACTGATCGTAGAGTTCCCCATTTGCTGCCCCTTGGGACGACGAAGATCGACGCCCACCCGGACAGAACATAAAAATACCCCCGCCCCATGACCCCAACCAAAAATAAGATCAGTGACGCAAGAAAAGCACTAGTTCACATACTTAATACGAATGCGGTAGAACTATTTATACAGCCTTAGCTCACGCCAAAGGCAGCCCAAATGGCTCCACATCGACACGCGAAGCATGCCAATGGGAGTCGTGAAAGAACTTACCCCTCCTGGATCATCATGCCAGGCCAGAGCAGCGCACAAAACCAGATAAAGGGTGAGCTTTCGCTCTTTTGTAAAGGTTTTATATATTACTTGTCTCGTTTATGTTCCGCGCTCGACAGACCTTCGATCTCTCGTGCCGACTCGACCATGCGCGCGAGGGAATCAAGGCTTCGAGGAGAGAGGCCAGCCGCACGCAGAGCAAGGTTCTTGACTCCGGTGTCGCGCAGGGCTGCGAGCAGGGCAAGCTCCCTCTCCACCTCTACTGCGACCGTGTCGTCGGTGAAGTAGGACGTGGGCACCCCGAAGATCGACGCGAGGCCGGCCTCGATGCCCTCCGGTGCGCCCTGCCATGTCTCGGTCAGCGCCTCTACTTGGCCCACCGTGATGTCGATGCCGCCTTGGCGCAGTTCCTTGGCGAGGTCCCGAAAGGTGTAGGGGTGCCCGCTCTTGGTGTGAACGACGCGGAGCAGGAAGGCGAGCCGCGTTGGTTGCGACTGAACGATGGCGCGGACCGCAGGAGTCGGAGTCTTGCCTTCACGCGCTTGCTCGTACCCGCCGATGTCCCATCCTGCGGCCTCTTCGATCCGGGCGATCGTGTCTGGACGGGGACTGCTGGTCCCGTAGCGGATGTTGCGCAGGGCCTGGTCAGACTTGCCGATCGCTTCGGCGAACTCGGCGAGGGTGAGGCTTTGGTCTTCGCAGGCTCGTGACAGGGCTCTGTCGAATCGGTAGGCCCCCCAGTTCGCATAGGGGGGCGGCGGGGCTTCGTTGGTCATGGCCCCATGGTAGCGCGCCATGCCCAAGTTTGGCCGTAACTTGGGGGCAAGTTCCACTACTCTCCGTGCAACTTGGGTTTCCGACTGGCTTTACTTGGGGCAAGTTACTTTGAACTTGGCCCAAGTTGGGCATACGCTGGCTTCATGCTTGACACCATCCCTCCTGGCGTGGACGGCGACCAGCTACACCTGGCTCGCCGCCAGCGGAAGCTCTCCATGCGCCGACTGGCAGAGGCTGCGGGCCGCGACCCGTGGCATCTCTACAAGGTGGAGCAGAAGCAGCGCTCCCTCAGCCTCCCCGTCTACATCGACGTGTGCAGGGCCTTCGATATCCCCGTGGGTGCACCGCTGACCTACAGCGGGCCCCGAAGGTTCAACGAGGTGATTCCCACCCCTCTCAGTCAGGACTCCCACACAGGGACGTGACGGGAACCGTCACCGTTTACCTGCAAGAACGTCGCACAGATCACGCTTGGTCCACATGGTCCACCTCCTGGACCGTCCGGACCGCCGAACGAGAAACGAGAACCAGTGAACGGTTCGGGCCGTCCCAGCCCTACCTGGCACCCGCCGACTCCTTCTGACGTCATCCGTTCCATGCAGCAGCGCTCCCAGGACCTGGACGCGGCCAGCCGGGACACGCGGAAACTCGCGACCCGATACGCGGAGGCGCGTCAGGAGTTTCGCGTCGCCCAGGCGCGGGCCGTGCTGCGCAGCGTGGGCCAGGGCAGTGTGAAGGACCGCGAGGCGCGCGTCACCCTGGCCGTGGTGGACGAGCAGTTCGAGATGGACCTGGCCGAGCAGGAACTCAAGGCCGCCCGAGATCACATCGGGACCCTGCGAGCGCAGCTCAGCGCTGACCAGTCCATCGGCGCGTGGCTGCGCGCCGAGGCTTCCCTCCCTGGTTCCACCTGGGGGGCGTGATGCAGCTTTCTCTCATCGATGAGGCGGGTGTGGAGGAGGGACGTCGCCTGCGTGAGGAGGCGCTCGCTGGCGCGTCCGCGGATGGGTGGGACAACGCGGTAATCGACCAGGCGATCAGGTTCTTCGCGGCCAGTGGGCGACGCTTCTCCGCGAACGACGTCCGGCCTCTGCTTCCCCTGGTCCGCAGGGCCGCGATCGGTGCTCGGTTCATGGCGGCGTCCCGTCGCGGCGTGATCCGGCGCGTGGACTCGACCCCGAGCACCGACCCGGGCACGCACGCTCACCGGATCACGGTGTGGGAGGGGACCGGCATGTAGTGGTCCGATTGGACCGGCAGGGGCCATCCCCTCGGCCCAACCGGTTCAGGAGAACCAACCCCACCATAGGAACAATGTTCCGGAACCCTGTTGCGCTTCTGCGGGGGTTGCCTTAGCTTCTGACCTGCCCCGGGGACCAGCCCCGACAGAAGCAAAGGCAACCGCCATGTCCGAGTACTGCTCTGCCCTCATCGACTCACGTCTCGGCGGCATCGATCGCACCACCCTCACCCCGGCTGACCAGACCCTGCTGGACCTTGTCCATTCCCAGAGCTGGACCGTGGACGGCCGCGAAAAGGTCCTCACCCAGGAGCTGGATCGGCTCAGCGTCGAGATCAACCGCCTCCGAGAGAACCCCGACCACAACCCGAGCGCCCTCGGGCACGTAGCAGCCCAGGCCGCAGCAGCCCAGAACCAGCTCCACCAGGCCCGCCAGGCCTTCCGCATCATCCTCGGCACCGCCGCCACCATCCTGCGCTAACCCCGATCGACAGGCCGCCCCGCACACGGGGCGGCCCCACACCAAGGAGCCCCATGAGCGCCACACCAAGCGTTGCCGTCCTCGCTGCCCTGACCACCGCCGACCCCGAAACCGGGACTCTGACCCTCGGTACCTGGCCAACTCTGCGGTCCGCAGAAGCCAACGGGTGGATCGCCCGGACCGACCCCACGGATCAGACGGACCGACCGGACCGGTTCACCATCACCCCCGAAGGTGAGGCGTTGAAGATTCCCCGTGGCCTGCACGCAGAAGTGGACCAGTACCTGGTCGCCTCCCGGTTCCCTCGTCTGTCGTTTGTCGCAGGGCACCGCCTGATCGACGGCCGCGTGGCCACCTTCACCGGGAAGGTCTCCAGCTACGCAGACATGCGGACGGACAAGGGGCACCGGCGTCATCTCCGTATCCGGGTGGATACCGGACCAGGCCGAGGGGCGGAGGTCATCGTCTCCCCCGAGGACTGCGTGCGCCTGCCCAAGCTCACGCACGGCCAAGCTCATGCCCTGGTTTCCACCAGGTGCGGCGAACCGACGACCCGGGATCCGCGGACCTACCGTTCCCTCGTCCGTAAGGGCTTGCTGACCGGCACGGTCGATTCTGCGCGGCTCACGCGCACGGGAGCACTCATCGCCGCCGCCTTGAGCTGAACACCACCACGTCGGGGCGTCTCCGGAGGGAGGCGCCCCCGTCCGATCAGGAGGACCCTTTTGGCCGTCGAGGTCATGGCGTGGGTGTGGAACCACTCACGCACGAAAAACTCAGCCCGCCTGGTACTGCTCGCCATCGCGGACTGCGCCTCCGGTGACGGCACCAACGCCTGGCCGTCCAACAAGGAGTTGTGCCGCAAGACGAACCTCACGGACAGGTCGGTGCAGTCGGCCATCCAGCAGTGCGTCGAACTGGGCGAGCTGGAGGTCGAGCTCAACGGCGGACGCCGAGGCACGAACATGTACACGGTCCTGATGCGGACCCCCGAAAATTCTTCGCCCCCGAAGAAAGCTCGGGGGGAAGATCCTGCGCCCCCGAAGAATGTTCGGGGGTCACGGAAGTCGCAGGTCAGCCCGAGGAACCCCGAAGGATTTGCGGACCCCGAAGGATTTTCCGGGGCGAAGATTTTGCGCCTTACCCCCGAAGAATCTTCGGACGGAACCATCCCTGAACCGTCAGGAGAAGAAGAGTCTCTCTTCCCCGGCCTCGCGCAGAACGCCGAGCCTGACCCCGGCTCCTTGTTCGAGGAGTTCTGGGACGCGTATCCGAAGAAGCGTGCGAAGGGAGACGCCCGCAAGGCGTGGGGGCAGGTGCTCAAGCGCGGAGCGGAGCCGCGCGCCATCGTCGCCGCCGCTCACCAGTACGCGCGGGAGCGCGACGGCGAGGACCCCCAGTACACCGCCTATCCGGCCACGTGGCTGCGCTCCGAGCGGTACGCCGACGAGCCCGACCCGACGTACCAGCCGCCCCGCCAGAGGGCCGGAGGCCACCAGCCCTACCGCAACCCCACCACCTACGGCTCCAACCCCGACCCGTGGGCCTGACCCGAAACGGAGATCCATCATGGCCACCGCTCTCGCCAGCGAATCCTTCCTCGGCCGACTCGCGCGTATCGCCCGCCAGCGCGGCCTCGACACCACCCCCGGCCCGATCAACGACGCCCCCTCCCCCGATGAGCCGGGGCATCCCGCGTACCACCACCGCCAGCGAGTGAACGCCGCACTCGCCAAGCTCGAACGTGCCGTCCCGCCTCGGTACGCGAACGCGACCGCCGACATGCCCGAGGTGGCGTGGTGGGCCAGCGAGGTGTCCATGAACCCGACGACGGCAGGCTCCCTCATGCTGTGGGGCACCACCGGCAGCGGGAAAACCCACCAGGCCTACGGAGCTCTGAGGCAGATCGCGGAATCCGGGCCGGCACGGTTCGGGGTGGTCGCGGTGTCGTTCCCGGACCTGTACGCCGCGCTCCGCCCCGGTACATCCGACCCCATGGAGCGCGAGCGCACCATGCGCCGCGTGATGCAGACCCCGCACCTACTCCTGGACGACCTCGGCACCACCAAGGACAGCGCATGGACTGAGGAGACGACGTACCGGATCATCAACCACCGCTACAACCGGTGCCTGCCGCTCATCCTCACGAGCAACGAGCCTCCGGGAGCGCTGCCGGATCTAGTGGGTGATCGGATCGCTTCCCGCTTGATCGAGATGACGACCCGTGTGGAGATCTCCGGAGCCGACCGCCGAAAGGTGTCCCGTTGACCCCCGTCGACCTGGACGACCTGGTACGGCTGCTCGCACCCCCACCCGGCCTGGACATGTCGTGGCAGGACCAGGCGCTATGCGCGGAGACCGACCCGGAGGCGTTCTACCCCGGCAAGGGACAGACGCCCGACCAGGCCCTAGCGGTGTGCGGTCGGTGCGAAGTGCGCACGGCCTGCCTGAAGTACGCGCTCGCTGCCCGGGAGCGCTACGGGGTCTGGGGCGGGACCACGCAGGACGAACGCCGCGCCATGTGGAACGAGACCGACGACGAAAACGAGGGGTGTGCGGCATGACGACGGGACCGAGCAGAGCCGTCCGCGAACTGGTGTGGGACCGCGACGGAGGCGCGTGCGTGTGGTGCGGACAGGCGGTCAGCCCTCGGTGGCACAGCATCCACCACCGCATCAACCGGGGATCGGGCGGGACTCGGCGGCGCGAGCTGAATCTGCCCGCGAACCTCCTGCTCCTGCACGGCACCGGTACGACCGGGTGCCACGGCCTGATCACCTGCCGTCCGGAAGCCATACGGGAGGCCAAGCGGCGGGGGGTTGTGCTGTCGAAGCTGGCGCTGGCCGCGCCCTGCGATGTGCCCGTGCTCTACGTGGGGCGGGTCTGGGCGCGTCTGGGCGATGACGGGTCGTGGACCGCGGTGTCCACACCTGTCAGTGATGGCGTATAGCTTTATCTCGAAACTTGGGGCAAGTTTTAGCGAACTTGCCCCAAGTGGGGTAAGGTCAAGCCACCCGAAAGGGCGTTGACCAGCCGAAATGCGGCATACGGCACCGAGACAGAAAGGAACCCCGTGGCGGGCGAAACCCCGATCACACTCGTCGGCAATCTCGTAGCCGACCCCGATCTGAGATTCACACCCAGCGGCACACCGGTCGCCAACTTCCGGGTCGCCTCAACTCCACGCACCTTCGACCGCCAGAGCGGCGAGTGGAAGGACGGCGAGGCCATGTTCCTCACCTGCACCGTTTGGCAGCAGCACGCGGAGAACGTGGCCGAAAGCCTCCAGCGCGGCACGCGGGTGATCGTGCAGGGCCGCCTGAAACAGCGCTCGTATGACACCCGCGAGGGCGGAAAGCGCACCGTCTTCGAGATCGACGTCGACGAGGTCGGCCCGGCCCTGCGCAACGCCACCGCGACCGTGACCAGACAGCAGCGGTCGGCCGAACACCACACGCAGAACAACCGATCCACCAGCGGATACGGGCACACGGGCGGATACCAGCCCCCGGCAGACGACCCCTGGGGCTCCCCCAGCCCGCAGACCCCGTTCTAACCCCATCCCCACCTAGGAGCACCAGCAGTGATCACCCGCCAGATCCCGTTCGACGTCGCCCACGCCCTGAACCACGTGGTTGACCTCGGCCAACCCCACGCGGGATACACCCCCATCGACCTCCAGCACGACGCCGACCTGCCCGACGGGCGCGAGGAATGGATCCTCATCGTGCAGCGCACCGACGACGGAACCCACTGGGCACTGCCCCTCATCGGGGACGAACTCAACCCCAAGTTCGTCAACCGCGCCAAGCAGACCGTGACCGCGCACCAGGTCACAGCCGTGCACAAGACCGAGTACGTCGCGGTCCAGCCGACGAAGGCGCCGAGCTACACGTGAACGCACACAACACCTGGCTCACCCGCGTGGCCAGAGCGATCCCGGAGGAACGGGTGCGCCTGTGGACCCTGTACCGAATCCACGTCACCCACGCTTCCGAGGACCACGACACCGCTCTGGCCAGCCTCAACGAACAACTCGACCAGGAGAAGAGCCCGTGACACCGCAACAAGTCCGCAGCCGGGTCGCTGATCGACCCGGCTGATGAAGACGCCGCGCACTCAGCGGAAGACCTGCTGTGGCAGGACACGCTCGCCGCCATCGCGGCGGGCGCTCCCCGGCCCCGCCAACTCGCCGAGGAAGCCCTCGCGACAGCGCGCCTGAATTTCCCCCGCTACTGCGCCTGAACCCAGCACGGGCCGCCCCGCCCCGGGGCGGCCCACCCCAGAAAGAGAGACCCCTGTGATCACCTTCGGCGCTCACTCCGACCAGGGCCTGCGAGATTCCCAGCAGGACGCACACCACGTCGTCTTCAACCGCGACACCGGACAATGGGCCGCCGCGCTCGCGGACGGGTTCGGTCCCGAGGACGATGTGGCCGAGGCCGCGCGGGAAGCCACAGTGACGGCAGCCACCAAGGCGGTCCCTTACGATCCCTACGTTGGTCTCGGCGAGGCCGCTGCCCGTCTCGGCCGTGACTACGACGGCGACTGTGTGATGGTCGTGGCCTCCCAGTACACCCCCAACGACGCGATCGACGTCGCATGGGTCGGTGACTGCCGCGCCTACACCTGGGCCGGAGGGGAGCTGACCCAGCTCACCCGCGACCACAACGAAGCCCAGGAACTCCTGGACGCGGGGATGCCCGAGGAGTTCGCGCGCAAGCGCCGCAACATCGTCACCACCAGCGTCGCCCGCAGCTTCGAATCGGAGTACGGCACCAGGTCAGCCGCCGCTCCGGAGTTGGTGTTGCTCACCACGGACGGGGTGCATGACGTGCTCGATGACGAGGAGATCAGCGAGATCGTGTGGCGCTTCGACACCGACCCAGAGGTGTGTGCCCAGGCCCTGGTGGAAGCCGCGCGGGAGGCAGATGCAGACCGTCCGAAGGCAGAGCAGAGCGGGGACAACGCGACGGCGGTCGTCATCCGCCTGTGAAGGGCGGGCGTGGGAGGACTACGCCTCCGCCTGGGCCTCCTGGGCGGCCTTCCTGCGGTCGCGCCGGTGTCGCCGGATGTAGGTGTCCCGGAAAGGGCCGTCTTCCGCGACCTGTGTGGGCGTGGCCTCCCCGGTGTCGAGGAGGCGGTCGATCTCGTCCCAGACCTCCTGGCGGGTCTTGTTGAGGGCCGCTTCCTGTCGGTTGTACTGCCTCGTCAACGCTTTGAGCTTGTCGGTTGCCATGTCCGATTTATAGCACAGGGTTCCGGAAGCTAGTTCCGGAAGAGTCTCGCTGACCTGGGCGGACCGAGCTAAGGTCAAGCCAACCCAAGACCGGAACAATGTTCCGGAATCTCATTCCGTTGGAGTTGTCATGCCCACCGCCCTCCTCCAGGTCACCACCTTCGAAGACCTCGCCGCCGAGCACGCCCCCACCGAATTCACCCTCGTGCCCGGATGCCCCCGGTGGCCCACCTACCTGGAGTGCCCCTGCTGCGGCGACGAACTCGGCGCAGCCGACGAGTTCCACACGGCCTGGATCAGCGAGGCGATCGGCGACGCCATGGAGGACCTCCTCGGCCGGCACGCCGACGAGCGGCGGAGCTGCGGGCGAGAACTCTACGCCGACGCATAAGCGCCCCTGGGCCGCCCCAGCCCGGGGCGGCCCCTCCCCCACCGACACAGGAACGGACCACCACCATGACCACCACCCAGTTCACGTTCGTACCCGCGACCAAGGAGCAGACGAAGGTGAGGGCCGCGTTCACCGGCCCTCCCGGCTCGGGCAAGACCTATACCGCCCTCAAGGTCGCCGCCCACCTCGGAGAGCCGATCGGTGTCATCGACACCGAGAACGGATCCGCGGCCGAGTATTCGACGGAGTTCGACTTCCAGCACCTGGTGATGCGTCACTACGCACCCCAGGACCTGCTGCATGCCATCGCCGCCGCCAACCAGGCTCAGATCGGCGTGCTCATCATTGACACCTGGTCGAAGTTTTGGAACGGCGTCGGTGGTGTCCTCGAACAGGTCGATCACCTGAGCAAGGGCGGCAACAAGTTTGCGACCGGCTGGCGAGACATTCGCCCCGTCGAGGCGGCGATGATCGAGGCGATCACCAGCTTCCCGGGGCACGTCATCGTCACGATGCGCAGCAAGGTCGCCTACGAGGTACAGACCAACAGCTCCGGGAAGGCCGTCCCGGTCAAGATCGGTTTGAAGCCCGAGCAGAGGGACGGCGTGGAGTACGAGTTCTCGCTGATCGGGGACCTCGACCGCGACCACACCATGACGATCACGAAGGCCCGCGCACACGCTCTCGACAGCCAGGTCATTCCCCGACCCGGGGAGGAACTCGCCCAGGAACTCCTGGCGTGGGTCAACGACGGCGTCCCCTCCCCCACGGCGAACAGCCTGCGAGACCAGGCGCTCACGGCCGACGTGACGGTGGAAGCGCTGCGCGGACTGCTCGCGGAAGGGCGACGACGCGGTCTGCTCGGGGCCCCGGTGATCGACCCCGCAACCGAGCAGCCCACGACCCTCGGTGACCTGATCACCCGGCGCGGCAAGGAGGCGGCCTCCCGTGCAGCATGAGGACCTGGTGCTCCTCGTCGCCGCCGCGCTGGTGAAAAGCGAGGTCGGCCAGGCCGATAAGGAACGCCGCAAGGCCCTGGTCTCCGACCTGGTCGAGGACCTGACCAGCACCATGGTTCCCGGCGACCGGACCACGGTCCGCGTCCGCGACGCGACCGGGAAGCCCGTGGCCATCGGCACGGTGCGCGTGGACGACGGGCCGGTCACCGTCACCGTCACGAACCCGCGCTCCTACCTCGACTGGGTGAAAGCCACCGCGGAGAGCGAGATCGAGGAAACCGTCCGCGAGGCGTACACGAAACGCGTGGCGGAGATGGTCCGCAAGCACGGCGGCGTGATCGACCCGGACACGGGCGAGATCGCCGAGGTGCCCGGCATGACACGCACCCAGGGACAGCCCAAGGTCGTCGTCACGCCCGCCTCCGGCGCGAAAGAGGTCCTCTCCGCTTGGTACAGCCACCAGAACTGGCTATCGCACCTCATCAAGGCTCCTACCAGCGAAAACGAGCTTGAGCAGGGGAACACTGTTCCGGTACAGTCTTCCTCAGTTGAGCGGTAAAACCGCACCTCAGGGCCGGTCGGCCACCCCGGCCGGCCCCACCCCGGAAAGGACCCGCATGCCCCACACAGACCCCTCCCCCGACGCCGCGATCCGCTCGGCCGAATGGACCCTCCAGCACTACGGAGCCAACGCCGCCGTCACCCGCCTCCACGACACCCCCACCAGCACCAACGCAGTAGACGAAACCGCCTGGACCCCCGACTGGCCCTACTCCGGAGACCTCGCCCTCTTCATCGAGGAAAACCTGGTGCACCTCTACCTCCGAGGACAGACCTACGCGCTTGCCGCCTTCGACTTCGAGGACCTCGAAGGCCTCGTCCCCCAGGCGATCCACCTCCTACGCACCAAGGAGCGCGCCGACAAGGAGGAGCGCGAGCGGACCATCCACGAGTACGCGGAGAAGCTCCATGCCTCCTACGCCTGCCACCTGGCCAGCCCGGAGCCCTGCATCACCTGCAAGGACTACGCCACCGCGTTCGTGAACAACCTCCCCGCCTAACCACCCCGCCCAGGGGGCGGCACCCCATGCCGCCCCTACCAGCCCCACCCCAGAAAGAGACGCCATGATCCCCGACAACATCCGCCGCAAGGTCCTCGCCCTGCTGGCAAAGGCCGAGGACCCCGCGACCACCGAAGCCGAGGCCGAGGCGTACACGGCGAAGGCCACCGAATGGATGGCCCGCTACGGCATCGACCGCGCCCTGGCCGCCGACCGCAACCCCACCAACGACACCCCGACGGACAAGATCGTCACCATCCCCAACCCCCGCGCCATGGTGAAGGCCCAGTTGTTCTTCCGGATCGCGGAGGCCATGCGGTGCAAGACCGTCCGCATTCCCCACCGGCGCGGTAAGTCCAACGGCACGCAGCGCGTCCACGTTTTCGGGTACACGTCCGACGTCGAGCGCGCGGAGGTCATGTACACCTCTCTCCTCCTTCAGATGATGAACGGTCTCGCGAAGATCACCACCGCCCCCGGAAACGTGCCGATCAAGACGTACAAGCGGTCCTGGGGCCACGGATTCGCGAACAGAGTGGGCGACCGTATCGAGGCCATCGAGCGCCAGGCCGCCCAGGAAGTCACCCCGCAGGCCGAAGGCCGTTCCACCGCCCTGGTACTCGCCAACCGATCCCAGGTGGTCGAAGCCCGCAAGAACACGGTGTACCAGCGCACCACCCGAGGCCGGACCACCTTCAACCTGTCCGGATACCAGGCGGGCGCCGAAGCCGGGAACCGCGCGGACATCGGGCAGACCCGCCTGAACGGCCGGGCCGCACTGGGCCGATAACCATGCCCACCATCTACTGCGCCACCGATGTCCAGACCACGCACGACCACTTTTCCCGACTGGCCGCAGCACGACGCAAACGCACGGCGATGCTCGGACAGTGGCGAATGCGCCTGGGTCTGGGCAGCACCGACCGGCCGGTGATGGACCACAGCAAGGTGGTGGGGTTCCGCTGCGAGGAGCCCCACCACCTGCTCCCCGGATGGCGGTACGAGACCCGCACCCGGACCCTCCGACCGGACCGGCGCACGAACGACGGCCTCCTGGCCTCCGCCGAGCTACGCGAGATCCCCAGCGGACGCATCGGAGGCAACCCCCAGGACCAGCCGTGGCCCGGAGGTATGCCCTCCACCGTCATGTACCGGCAACCCCCACCCGAAGGAGGGAGCCCGCGGTGGCGGATCGGCACCCCCAAAGCCTTCTTCTACGGCAACCGCCTGGCCATGGAGTGGGACCACATGCCCCCGGAACACGCCCAGCACATCCGGCTCGGCCTGTGGGAGGACGTCACCGCCGACTGGGAGTTCATGCTCCTCCTCCGATCCCTGACACCCCTACGAAAGGACGACCTGTGAGGATCCGGTTCCCCGGCACCCCGGTTCGCGTCGGTGAAACCTGGCGCCACTGCAACCCCCGAGACAAGATCGTCGTCCGCGTCACCAAGTTGTCCGACACCCGCATCGAGGTCGTAGACGCCGCGACGGGGAAACGCCCCCGTTCACTCCTGCGGCACTCCTTCCACGCCTCTCCGGTGACGCACACGGGAGCCCAGCGGAAGACTGGCTACGTCCAGGTCAGCGCCGCGCCGCTCCCCACCCCAGAGGAAAGAATCCGCGACGCGATCCAGCTCGTCCGCGAAGCGAAGACCGCCACCAGCGTCGACCTCGACAAGCTCCTAGCCGACCTGGACGAGGCGCTTCTCCCCCTCCCCTTCTGACCATCTCGGGGCCGCCCTGCGCGGGCGGCCCTTTCACCCAGGAAGCCCCACATGCTTTACACCCTGCACTTCACCGGCCAGGCGACACGCACCGTCGACGTGGACGCCCTCGACCTCGACGAGGCTCTCGGGCAATGCGACGACTTCCCCTTCCACGACGACACCGACGTCGACATCGAATGGCACTACCACCACGCCACCCTTGATGGGCACCTGGTCCAGGAGGAGCCGAGTCTCCACGAACAGCTCACGACGGAAGCCAACGGGCTCAACGAGGAGCTCATCAAGGCCCGTCGAGAGCTGGAGTTTTTGAAGGAGCAGGAACGGCTCCTCGACGCGGCGACCACGTTCGAGTTCACCGGGCCGCAGGGGACCGCGACCGTCACCCGACACCTCGACAGGTGGTTCGTGCACCACGCCGCAGCCGGACCTAAGGGGTGGGCCCAGTACACCACCCGCCCTGAGGCGATCGGCCGCGCCCAGGAGCTCGTCGGCTAATTCCCGTCGCTACCCGCCCCAGCCCGTTCCCGACCTCGGGGCGGGCCTTCCCGCTCTGGAGCTGACATGACCACCCGCCTCGCCCCCGAGTATCGGTCCCTGCACAAGGTCGCCAAGCGGCACGGTTGGACGGTGACCCGTCGCGCACGGCATCTGGAGTGGCGACCACCCCACGGAGCCGGATGGGTCATCACCTCACTCACTCCGTCCGATCACCGCTCCTGGAAGAACGACCGCGCAGCGCTCCGCCGCGCCGGACTCCCCATCCCTCACTAGACCTCGGAGAACCTCTATGCACCACGACACCCACCGCGAGTGCGCTCGCGGACGACACTGCCGCTCCGCCACGACCACCCTCGAGGGTCACCTCTCGCCCGCACTCACCTCGCGCACCTTCTGCGACCCGTGCGCGGCCGACATCACCCACGCCCTCCACCAGTTCCCCGAGCACTACGAGGAGCTGGGGCACCTGCTCCGGGAGAAGAACAGACACACCACCGCGGAGAAGGTCTCCACCAGCCGCCCCGAACCGCCCTCCCCGCTGGACTTGGAGGTGGACCGGCTCATGGTCAACATGGGTGATCTCCTGGTGTCTTGGGAGGAGCGGGTCCGCGCCGTCGCCGGCCTCGATCCCGCCCCGGCCAACGTGTCGTGGGGGCAGCGCACTGAGATGATCCGCAGGGCCTGCCTCGTTCTCGCCCGGTTCGTGCCTACGCTGATCGGACTGTCACCTGAGCCGATGCGTCGTGTGCTCACCACGGAGGACCTCGGGAAGCTCCCGGAAGACGTTCTCGGGGTGGTCCGCCCGGAGTATGTCGACGCCTACCCCGACCTGTCCGGCGCCGACGCGGGACGGGAAATCCTCTGGTTGCACCGCCGCGCCGAAGCAGTCACCGGGCAGGCCGTAAAGACCGTCACTCTGGACGGGGTGCCGTGTCCTTCCTGCGGGCTGATGATGCTCACCCGCAGGGCTGGGGAGGATGCCGTGTGGTGTGCGGGGTGTCGGACCGCAATCCCTATCGGGGAGTACACGGAGTGGACCTGTCAGCTGACACGACAGGTGGAGTGACCTGTACCAAAGGGCGCCTTGTGACGAAGTGTCCTCTGTAGTGATCACGAGAGATATCGCGTGTCCCGAGGCTCGCGGTGGCAGGGATGGATGCTCGCCTGGCTTATGAAGGGACCCATGGTCTCAGCTGCCACCCCGATAAATTACCAGGAGGCAGTGAGGTTTTCTCAACGAAGATCATTTCCACTGCCCGTTGAGGACAAGAGCCGCGCGGGCAATGTCTCCGATCCGGTTCGGGCTAAGCGTGACACGCTTCAACGTCCTCCAGCGCTCCTTGAGCTCGGCGGCGGTGCGCTCGCCGAGCGCGCGAACGTGCCGCAACAGCGCGTTGTACATCCGGGTATCCGCGTGGAGCGCCCCTTCGCCTTTGCCCGTAGGGCGCTTGATGGGGGTGTGTACGCCGATACCCGCGCCCTGATAGCCCTTGTCCGCCAGGGTGGGCAGGCCCTCGGCCGCTGCTTTGTACAGGGCAGGCAGGGCGTGGATGCGGGCGGCGGTGATGTCGGGGGTGGAGCCGGGTTCGGCCTCGGAGACCCACAGCGGGGTGCCGTCCGGCGCGGACAGGAACTGGATGTTGCCGCCGAAGGCCTTGTGTTTCTGGCTGAACCACAGGTCATTGCCGTTCTCACGGACTTCCGCGAGACGGTCGGACTCGATCAGCGTGCCGTCGAGGACAAGGTGTGCCATGCCTTCGCTGTGACAGCGGGTCAGGACCTCATGTAGGTCGGGGGCCTGGTCGGTGAGGACGTCGATGCCTTCGTGTAGGTAGCGGTAGCCGGTGGCCTGGGAAACGTCGGCGTCACGGGCCAGGCAGTGCACGCAGCCGTGCTCACGGAACCAGCGCAGCACCAGCACCGCCTGGCGGAAGGGGCCGAGTGTCCGCGAGCCCTTCGGGGTGCCGATCCGCCGCCGGTGGGCGGCCAGGTGACGGGCGAGGAACTCAACGAGGTGGCGCGGGACGTCGAGGGTGGCAGAATAGGTGACCAACGTGAAGCCTCTGGTAGCTACGGACATGATCTTGTGGTGAGACCTGTCCTACCAGGGGTTTCACGTCTGTCTGGGGTCAGGGTCGGCCCGTACCGTCTTGTGTTCGCTCACAGCAACCTGCTATTTCGCTGAGAAAACCTCAGTGGTGGCTGAGTTCCCCGGGAGCATGATGCCCGCTCCACTTGGGAGCCCCGGCCTGCAGCCAAGATCACCGCATGGAGTCACTAAAGGTAACGATTTCGGCGGGATAATCTCACCCAGGGTGAACCAGGCCCATAGCCTGCACACCTGTTTCCGCTGTCCCGATCGCTCTTGGCCACACCAAAGCCTTTGAGCACGGCGAAGGCACACCTGCGCACGCTCGCCAATACCACAACTAACCCCAGAAACACATCACCCTCAAATGCAACAAAAGAATAAATTTCTCACAAAGAAACAGCATACTCCACTGTCGCGAGAAAGTTAATGCAGGTCAACCGCACTTAGGGCGAAACATCACTCTAACCATGAACCATGGCTTCATGTTCAGCTAAACCTTATGGTACGATCACCATGAAACATGCATTAGTTTCCCCCATAAGAGAGAAAGATGTTCCCCCAAAAAAGAACTCAGATCGCAGCCTCTCTTCTTGGAATCAGCCTCGTTGGAATCGTACCAAGCAACGCATTTGCCAATGAGTCAAACCAAGATCCCTTTGCTCAGCTGCAAACCGCCAAAATCGATCTTGGTGAGATCGATATCAATACACCATCTCACGTGTCGACCTTCAGCTCGACAGACGAATCTACTTCCAAAGTAGATGAATATCTGGAACAGCAGGCGCGGGAGGGAAACCTCGTTGATATCGGCGATGTGAGAACGGCACAGCTAGCTGATCCACTCACAGAAGGCACAATTGATCTCGTATGGGTAGATGGTCTCATTCCCAGCGAGATCAACCGGTCCGAGCTGCCACTGGATGACGAACAAAGCCAAAGCGGCATCGGTGTAGGATTCGCCCAGGAACCCGCGACAGAAGAAGAATTCAACTCCCAGACAGTAGGCATGGGATACAACTATGCAGAGCCAAATGGGATGTATAGAGTATCTAACGACTGCTGGTGGGGGTATTTTGAGCCAGCCTATTCATCCGAAGCCGGAAACCATCATCAAATGATGAGTTGCTATGAGAAATGGGCCGAATCAGGCACCAGGGAATGGGCATATAACCGGTGGGGGCTTTGGGACATGGCCGCTCACTCTTGGGGCAGAGCTGAGACAGTCGATTACACTATTCGCAGTCGCCCTTGGGCAGGAACCTCGAGCGACATCACCAAGCTCAATAGGTGGGTTCCCCTCGGTCCTTCGCAGTGCACTCCTTCAGGAGGCACTTTCAGCCTGACCTTCGCAGGAGCCGGGATCTCCGTTCCTATTGGAGACTGCACCAATACAGAGGTTGATCCCAATCTCGCTGAACGTTCAATGGGTATCGACTGGAATGGGAAAAGCAGTAACCAACTGGGGCTCGACTTCGCAATGCATGTGACGGCTCGCGACTCCAGCCTCATCCCCTCGTTCGCAGACTACAACTGGGCTGAAGTCCAGAACTGCGGAGCATTCTGCGCTCCTGGTAACCCGGTCTATGCACATGTCCACAAAGATAGCGGCTGGTAAATAAGTTGCTTCAATTGAAGAACAATGGGATGCCTCGCACCAAGCGGGGCATCCCGCCCTTGTATTTTATTTTTATTTCATTTCTTGCGCTCGCAGTAGTGGGTTCTCTTTGTTACATAAAAACAACAGGCGTGGGCACTATCCGGTCCGCAGGTCCGCTTGAGAAAGAAGATCCATGTGAGAATCCAACACCAAGAGAAACTTGCTCTTTTGTTGCCACTGGTTCGGGTACAAGTCGCTACGGGTTCATAAGAGGAACAGGCGAAGAAGCAGTCATCGTTGATGTGGGTGGCCCAGGGTCTTCCATCCTCTCAGGCAGTATAAGGTTGGAAGAACTTGCTTCCTCCTTCTCTCTCCCGAACGATTATAGCTTCGTCTTCGTCGAGGAACCTTGGGTCCAAAAAGATAACTCCGAAGACTGCAGGAACATGCTGCAAACCTTCTATGCCGAAACGCGGAAGGAAGGAAGCCCGAACTCAGGATCAGCAGAAGCACTCGTTAAAAATTGTCAAATTGAAAACCAGGAATCATGGAGTTTCACGAAAGAATCTTATAGTGAAATCGTTGAAGCGATCGAGATAAAGGAAGATGTCAAAGTAAAAGCCTTCCTAGGTTACTCATTCGGTTCCGCCAGGCTTTCCTATCTGGAAGGACGCGACTTGGACTGGGTGACATTGATCAGGCCTTTTCCGGTTGGCGCAAGCGGGGAAGAACTGATCAACTCCAGAGCAAACCAAGCCCAAAAAATAATCAGCAACATGGAAACAAGTAGACTGCCAGGCGGGAATAACCTAAATGGGAGATCTATTCCAGTAGAAGAGTTCGACTATATATCCGCAGAAATAGCCCTAGGCTATCTCACCCCTCGAGAAATATCTGTTTACTCAGATAAGTTGCGCGAAAGACAAGATGACCAGCTGGCTGGAGAGCTATCTGATTCGCTCTGGCTAAGGTATGGCGAAAGCTCGATGTCTCCAGCTTACCTATCCTACCTGTCAGAGGTCTGCAACATAACTTCGGGTTGGCCCCAGGAAGAGTACTCGAGTCACAGTCACCTTTCTGTGATTTCTGGAATGCACACCCCTTGCTCTTTTATGGATGGCCAATACCAAGATTTTTCCGTTTCATCAAAGGAAACTTGCGTGGTGGTTTCCGAAAATGATCCATTGACTGATCCCGGCTTGATTAGAAGATATTTTGAGGAAATCGAAGATGTCACGTGGATCGAGTCCAAAGAAAACTCCCACCACTCTTCCGATGGAACCATGGAATGTCTAAACGCCATTCAAAAATAACTATTAGCATCCGCCTCTCCGTTTTTCTGATCGGTAATCTTCTATGTTTGGAAGTTCACAAAAAACATGGGGTCATGGTCGAATGAAGTCAAAGGCAAAGGTGGCATCCCAGCTTCTGGTACTAACCTTCCTGATAGCTTCCTGTGCTACATCTCAGGAACATCAGTGGAATGCGAAAATTTCCGTGAGCAATATTTCGGAGAGCCCGCTCGCCCTGCGTAATGAACACAGTCTCATCTGGTCCGGCGAAGAGCTACTGGTTTGGGGTGGCCACAGCACAACTCAGCACGACTCCTTCTCCGATGGCGCCGCCTATTCACCTGAAACTGATTCCTGGCGAAGGATAGCGGAGGGAGAACTGGAGCCGAGAACCCGACACACAGCCGTCCTAGTAAGAGAACGAATGCTGGTCTGGGGCGGGTTCACTCCTGATTATTCTAACCGCGAAGACGGTCACCTGACACGAGAAGGAGCCTTCTACGACCCTAAAACGGATACTTGGGAACCTATTGCGGAAGCGCCGGAGGCGAGGTCCTCGGCACGAGCGGTCAACCTCGACCAGCATGTGATTTTTGCAGGAGGATATAATGAACTTGGAAGCAATAGTCTTCTCATATACTCACTAGTGGATGACACCTGGGAAACCATCCCCTTAACAGGGGCAGATGCGGGTTTCCAGGTATACGACCTGCAAGTGCTCAATGACTCGGTAATGATCATCGGAAATTCTTCGCTCAAACTGTCCATGGCGATGTTCCGTGTGGGTGAAACAAGCGCTCCAGTCCAGAGCATCACCGGTTTGGAGGAGATCCAGGCGGAGCACATTTTCACAGGGCTGGCAATCTCGCCTACGGGTGAAGCGCTAATGGCGGTGCGAGGCGGAGAACAAACAAATCTGTATGAGCTTGACGAACAGGGTCAGGCGGAATTGGTAGGCGAACTAGATTACAGCGATTTTCGCCCTCCAGTTTCCTCAGCCTCTTATCAATCCCAGGCGGGAGAAATGGAGTTCCTAAACGAGGCTATGTTGATAGCAACCGCACCTGGGGAATTTAGCCTTTGGAATCTGGAGGAAGGTACACACCACCGTTCACAGGAAAATGAACTGAAAGGCTACTGCGACCTTCTCATACCCATTTCGGAGAATACATTGCTCGGCTGGGGCGGTTTTGGATGTGAACCGACAGGAGTCAAGGTCGACATGAATACCTAGTGCTCCGTTAGCAGGGTTAGAGATCCTACGTCTATCTGTTTCTGGAATTTAAGGACAGGTTAGTTCTGATCGGGTCATATGAGGGCCTTTGGGTGGATCGGTGACGAGTTCAAAAAGCACAAGCTTGATCACTTGCTTACGAATTGGTGCGTGATAGCGGGTGAGGCAAGGGATGAACGGCTGTGGCATGATCCCGCCGTGACGATCAAGGCCAACCATGCGGTCCTGGCCCATCCACGGCTCACCGGAATCTCCCAACACCACCTGGCCGCGCTCGTGGAGAAGCTGGCCCGCCCCTGGGAAGCGGCCGTTAAAGACCACCAGTACCAGGTCCGGGTCGGGGCGAGGAAACGGGCTGCCGGAGCCGGTGCCGGGCACCGATTGGTCTTCGTCGACCGCCTAGTGGCCACCCTGATCCACCTGCGCCATGACCTACCGCACGCGGTCCTGGGGCGGCTGTTCGGAGTGGACCGGTCCACCGTCACGCGGGCTGGGAGCCAGATTCGCGTGCTGTTGGCCGAGCGGGGGTGCGCAGTCCCGAACCGTCCGGGGGTGCGTCTGCCCACCTTGTCGGACGTGTTCGCTTACGCCCAAGCCGAGGGTGTGGAACTGCGGTTGGATGCCACCGAAGTCCAGGTGCGCCGGCCCCGTGCGGGTCGGGGCGGGCAGCGGGCGTTCGTGGCGGGTAAGAAGAAGCAGGACACGATGAAGGCCACCGTCGTGGCCGACCACCGCGGGCGCACGCTGTGGACCGGCTTCCTGCGCCCCGGACGCATGCACGATGCCACAGCGGTTCGGCTCGAAGGCATCGACGCGTGCTTCCGCCACTTCTCAGAGGTAGAAGTGCTGCTGGACGACGGTTACTTCGGTCTGCGGCGTGATCACCCAGGTCAGGCCATCACACCACCGCGCAAGCCGAACCGGAGCGCCCTGCCCGAGTTCCACGAGCGGTGGAAGCACCACCGCCACACGCATTCCTCAGATCGGATCACCGTCGAACACGCCCTGGCCGACCACAAGCGCTGGAAGCAGTTGACACGCTGGACCCACCGGCACGAGAACCTACCGGGCCATCGCCGGACTGGTCTCCGACCGCACCGCGAACATCTGAAAAGCACGGCAGACGGGGCCACCACGCCTCACCCGCTATCACGCACCCACTCGTAATAACAGCCGCTGTCCCCTACCGCTGCCGCGTTTACGCCCCGACCGTCTTGGCAATGACGGGATTTGCTATCCGTGGCTGGCTTAATCTCGATTGGGCTGCCTCATCCGCGGTTCGTGTTCCTCAGTGCAGGGTTTCGCCTCGGGCTTCCTTCCGACCCCACCTCGCGATGACACCGTTGCCTTCGGCTCACGGTTAGCACCGTCTCTTCCCGCAAGAGACTTTCGACCTCAAGCGCCAGGCGTACCAGCGATGACGCCCCTGAGGGTTCCTCCGGGTCATTTTTGGTGCTTCTGCTGTGCCTGCAAGCACTTCGTACCGAGGAAGTACGTGTAGAAGAGGAGGAGGGGATGGGCGGCCGGCCCAGAGGCCCTAAGAGGAAAACCGCCCACCCCGCACCAAACAACTCACTGAAACAGGAGCCATCTCCACCATGGTAGAGGATCGGCCGACAGAGACCCTCCAACAGATCGCGGATCGGTATAAGACGACGCTGAACATGGTGCGACGGAAGTGGTCCCACCACGCCGCGTGGCCCCGTCCTGCTGGCAAGGAGGGCCAAGCCTTCATCTACTACTCCGACGAGGTGGACGAGGCGACCCGGGTCATCTTCGGTCTGCCCCCGGAGGAGGGCTCACCCGATGACCTCCTGACGTGGGAAGGGGTGTGCGCCTACTTGACCAAGGGCACCGTCACGGCCGAGCAGATGTACCACCGCCGTTGGAAGGGCACATGGCCCCGGGGGAGGGTTGTGGACGGGGTCGAGCGGTGGACCCGCGAGGAGGCCGAGGCCGCGCATGTGGCGATCGTGCGATCCCGGGGTGGACGCGGCAACCCCTTGCTCTAGGTCCCATCCTAGGTATGGTCTGACCACAGCTGAGGGGCAGGAAACCCCAACGCGGCACCGAACGGCCTACCGAGGAGTACGCATGACCTTCCAGCCCGGCGACCGCATCACCTACACCGGCGACAACACGAACTGCCACGGCCTGACAGGCGGCATCCTCAAGGCCTGCGACTGCGACCTTTGTGACCACCAGCAGGAGACGGCAGGCGCCGAAGGCGAAACCCCCACCCCCCGCTACGTATGCCTGGGCAGCCGGAACTCCTGGAGCATGTGGGTCGTGCACCACGTACCCGCCGAGCACATGAGCCCGCGCCCCTAACCGCGACAGCCCCCGGATCACCGGGGGCTTTCCTTTTCCCAACGCTCTTGCTCTAGGTCCTATTTTCCTTAAGCTGACGACCACGGCGGGGCAGGAAACCCCGCCTCCACCGAACGACACCGGAAGACCACATGCGCATCATCGACACGCCCCTCTACAAGGCCGCCGCCCGCGCCCTGGGCGACATGGACCTCCTCGACGCCGAAGTCGAAACCGCACGCGCCGCGACCTGGACGCAGCCCGAAGGCGAGCAGCGCATCAACGCAGTCCGGCACTACTTCGCGCTGCGCCGCGACCAGGAGGCCGCCCGCGCCCGGTACGCCGAGGCCAGCGATCGACTCACCACGGCCTGCCTCGCCCTGGGCGTCACCCCGCCCCTGCCCACCGTCTAGCCACCCCCCGGGGGCTGCCGCAGGGCAGCCCCCACCGAACGGAGTCCCATGCCCTACGCCCCCATGCTTGGCCGCCTTCACCCTGGCCACCTTTCGCCGTGCCGGTATGCCTCCCGGGGGTGCCGGTGCTACGTGCCCTCGGGACAAACGGGCACTCGGGCGAAAGTTCTGCGCCGGAAGTCCCAACGCGCCAAGGAGAAGCGCGCACTGGCCCGGAGTGTGTTCCGAGACCGGTAGCTCCCCACAAGAAACCGGCGCGTTATCTTCCAGGAACCAGCTTGTCTTGCTCTAGGTCCCATCTAGCGTAAGCTCAAGACCAGAAAGCGGGGCAGGAAACCCCGCCAGCGCCAAACGACCAAGGGAGCAAAGATGCACATCACCGAGACGCCGATCTACAAGGCCGCCACCGCCGCCCTGGAGGCGAAGATCTACCTGGAGGACGAAGTCAAGCGCGCATACGACGCCGCCCTGAAGCAGCCCCGGGGCGAGGAGCAAATGGCGATTTCCTTCTACTACCTCAGCCTTTGCGGGGACCTGAAGGCCGTAGAGCAGTACTACGCCGAGACCACGATGAACCTGATCGTCGCCTGCCGCGCCCTGGGAATCGAGCCCACCATTCCTACGGCGTAACGAAGCAACCAAGGGGCACCTTCGGGTGCCCCTTTTTGCCTGAACGCCCCCACTATGAGCGATACAGGTAACTCCATCGTCCAAGTACCAACCCCAAATTTCGACTTGCTCTAGGTCGCATCTTCCTTAAGCTGGAGCCAGAAAACAGCGACAGGAAGGGACGAAATCATGAGCGCCAACGACACCCTCAAGGGCCTCGAAGACCTCACCGAAAACGAGTACCAGAAACTCGTGAAACTAGGAGCCGAAGTGCAGGCATGCAGGGCCATCGTCAACATTTCCAGGAATCTCAGTTTCCTCGGAGTCCTCGACGACGCAGAGTACGCCTTCACTGAGGCATGCGAGCAGTACGGGGCCGACCCTGACGAAATGAGAATGGAACTCGCCTAAAACCAGGGTTCCTCTGGCACCGAAAAACCAGGGGAACCCTGCTTGCTTCACCCCCCACACCGAGACAAGCTGAAGCCAACACCGAAACGAAAAGGAAAACACGATGAACATTGACGACAGCGGTTACATCTTCGACGAAGGTTTCAGCGAGAACGCGATCCTGGCCATCCTCGACGCCTGCGCCGAAGACAACGGATTTACGCCCCCCAACGGCAACGAGGGCGACATGATCGACCGGTTCGTGCGCGCATTCAACCGGTGCGCACCCAAAAATTACACCTTGAACGCCACAGACGCGACCATCGAAGCACCCTGGTGCAGCGAACTGGAAGAGGTAGAGAACGACATCCGCGACCCCAAAGAGATCATCCCCGACGACGAATCAGCCTCCTGGAAGCCCACCGAAGAGGAGATCGAAGATCTTTTCTACGAGACCGCGGAGAACGCTTTGAAAACCTTCTGGAAGAAATAGCACCGACAGATAAATAACTACGGCCAGCGGGCAGGAAACCCGCTCCTCCGCACCAAACGAAACCATCCCAGGAGCCACAATGTTGCACCCCATGGCCGCCACCGCACCGCCCACCACCCTCACCTTCAATAGCACCCACGCAGTCATCACAGGAGTCCGCTACCAGCACCTCGGCACATGCCGCGTATGCCGCAAGAGCAGCCACACATGGAGCGACAACGGCGAACTCCGCGTCGGCCTGCACATCCGCAACAACGGGAAGACCTGCCGGTGGTACTCCGAACTCCACCCCGCACCCCCGGTCCCCCATGACGCCTGCCCCCACTGCGGAGCAACAGGACGGTGGTGGTACCCGATGCGGAACACCAGCCCTCTCGACAGCAACCCCTACTACGTGAGCGCCATGGGTGACGCCTACGAGCGAGAGCAGGAGGTGTACGCACGCCTCCGAGAGGTGCGTCCCGAGGCGTGTGAACGTGCCGACCGCGCCGACGCGCGAGGCCACAAGCGGTTTCCGGCCCCGAAGGGTGCGTGACCTCATGCCCGACCTCGACCACGCCAGCGACGAGTTCCGCGCGCTCCTCACGGTGACCGTCTACGCCGTACTGACCACCGCGGGCCCCTCCCTCACCTTCGACATGGAAGCGATCAAGGCCCACGCCGAAGCCCGGGTCCTCTTCAAGCAGGTCTGCGACCTCGGCGGCATCCACCCCGACGACATCGCTGCCTACTTGTAACCCCCCGGTGGGGCGGGCAGGAAACCCGCCCCACCACACCACACGACACACCAGGAGCCCACCCATGTCCCTCTCCCCGTACTACGAAGGCGCACCCGAGTGGTACATCCGCGCCGCCAGGGAAGCACTCCAGCCCCTCCCGAACTGGCTCACCATGCCGTCACCAGGACACAGCGCCGAGGTGCTCCACGACCACGAGCACGGACAGGTCAACATCGCGGTCGCCATCGACACCGGCCGAACGCAGTACTACGACCGGCCGCGCCCCGGAGCGGCACGGGAGCAGTGGACGAAGGCCCGCATCGACGTGGCAGAACGGTTGGAGCAGGCCGGTTTCACCGTCACCCGGCTCACGCTCGCCGGTTTCAAGGCCACCGCCCCCGAACCCGATCCCAACGACACCCCCACGGTCGAGCTTGTCCGCTCCCCGGTGCTCGGCGAGGTCGGCCGGTACACCGCACACATCGCGGGACACCCCGAGCTGGTCGGCGACATCGACGCACACTTCGAGGTGATGCACAGCAACGGCTACACCCTGACCAGCCCGAAGAACACCACGGTCGGCCGGTACCCCACCGAACACGACGCCGCCCACGCCTGGGCCCTCCACTGCGGATTCCCGCCGCCCACCATCGTCACCCGCTGAACACGACCCACGGAAAGGACCTCGTGCACGCCCCCATGCTCGCCGCGACCCGGCGCCCCGGACACCTGGATTGCCGGTGCCAGGAGATCGATCCCACCTCGCAGCGCCGGGCACGGCGCTGGATCAGAAGGCAGAAGCACACCTGCAAGCACGCCGCTCGCCGGTACTGGAAGCGGCTGCTGCGCACCGAGATCACCCCGTATCTGTAAGCGCCTGGGGGCAGGCAGGAAACCTGCCCCACCACCAACGACACCGAAAGAGCCACCACCATGAGCACCGACAAACCGTCCTTCGCAGAGCGCGAGGAAGCCCGCCGCGACCGCGCGCTGGAGCGGGCCGACAGGTTCTCCGGGTACGCGGGCAACGCCGCACGCCGAGCAGACGCCGTGCACCGCCGCGCTGACGACATCGCGGAGCACTTCCCCCTCGGACAGCCGATCCTTCGAGGCCACTACTCCGAGCGGCGCGCACGCCGCGACCAGGAGCGCGTCACCAAGGCCATGTTCAAAGGCGTGGAAGAGGCCGGCCGCGCGAAGTACTGGACGAATCGAACAGAAGGTGTCGAACGCAACCTGGAGAAGCGGTACGACCCGCACGTCACCCTGCGGCGAATCGACCGGCTCGAAGCCGAGCAGCGCAGCATCGTCCGGCACCTACGCGACCCGTGGGATGAAGCCCACCGGGTACAGCTCCTCAACCGCCAGTCCGAGATCGAGGAGGAGCTCGTCTACTGGCGCAAGGTCGTAGAGGAAGCAGAGGCGTCCGGTGTGAAGGTGTTCTCCTCCGAGGACTTCAGCAAGGGCGACTTCGCGCTCATCGATGGCGTGTGGTGCGAGGTCAAACGCGTCAGCAAGAAGACGGTCACCATCGGGTCCCTGATCGGCATGGTCGGCCGGAAGATCTACCGACTCTCCGACAACCCGTATGGGTGGACCGACACTGTGGTGTACAGCAAGGTCAGGGGCAGGAAGAGCGCAGAGGAGATCGGTTAGCAGATGTAGAGCGCAGGGGCGTGCCAACGAGAGTACGCACGCCCCTTCTGTTCGCTGCGGACGGTGTGCTCTGATAGACGAGCTTTCCTCAGCCTTGGATGGTGTCCCATGGTGAAGATGACCGGCCAACCCCGCTCCCTCCCCCTCCCGTCAGGAGGGGTCTCTGGGAAACAGAAGTTCAGCCATATCAAGCACAGCGAGCGCAACCAGATGAGAGGAGCGGGGATGAGCTGGAAGGAGATCGCCGCAGAGAACAAGCGACGGAAGAACACCGGAGCCCCTCCCGTCCACTAACACCCCTAGAAACTTTTTCAGGCGCGACACGCCGGGCGTGTCAAGTTTCAGAGCCCGGCACGTAACGCGTTACGTTTGAGGCCTGGAAGAACCATGCCCTCAACCGATCCGGTTGGGGGCTTTCGTGTGTCCGGAGGTGCTCGCGTGGAGCTGCTCGACGTCAACCAGCTACTGACCTACGAGCAGGCCGCGCGCCAGGCCGGTGTCAGCGTGCCCACGGTGCGCATGTGGAAGAACCGTGGCCACCTCCCGGTCGCCCAGGACCCGCACGGCCGCGATATCTACGTCGGCCGCTCCCCGCGCTTCCGGCTCCTCGACGTCGCCAAGGCCGAGCACGCTACCCGGCAGGCAGCGCGCCGTCGCCCTCTCGTCCCGGCCTGAAACATCTCGACGGCCGCTCCTCCCCTACCCCTTCGGTGTCTCCGCTCGGCGCCGTCTTCGCCTCGGCCGTCGCCAGGGATCGGTGGCCGACCGCGCGTGTCCCATCCCTCGCCTGATCTCTGGGGGACCTCTACCTGTGCAGCAGACTCTGCCCACCGACGCCAAGCCCCGTATCGACGTGGACGGCATCTTTCCGTTCTCGATCCTGCGCTCCGACCGGGGTATCTGGCAGAACCGCAAGAAGGCCTGGGCTGAGCTGGGCTTCGACTCCCAGGCCGGACGCGAGGGCGTCAAGACCTGGGACACCAGCTCACCGTTCGGCAAGCAGCAGCTTATGAAGATCAGCAACGGGCTGAGCACCTTCGACCCTGTTCTGGCCGAGGTCAGTTACGAGTGGTACGTCCTCCCGAACGGCAAGATCCTCGACCCGTTCGCCGGGGGCAGCGTGCGCGGCCTCGTCGCCGGACACGGCGGTTACGACTACCTCGGTGTGGATCTGTCCGCCCGCCAGGTCGAGGCCAATGAACTCCAGGTCGAGGACTGGCAGCAGCGCGGACTGATCGAGGGCAGCGTCGAGTACATCACCGGCGACGCCGCCGACGTCGTCCCGAAGCTGGCTGACGAGTCCTTTGACTACGTGTTCACGTGTCCGCCGTACCACGATTTGGAGGTCTACTCCGACGCTCCCGATGACCTCTCCAACATGGAGTGGGACGACTTCGTGGACGCCTACACGCACGTGATCGCGGAGTCCGCGCGCACCCTGAAGAACGACCGGTTCGCGACGTGGGTGGTCGGAGACCTCCGGGATCGGAAGGGCAACATCCGCGGGCTCGTCCCGCTGACCATCGCCGCCCACGAGGCAGCCGGGATGCACCTGTACAACGACGCGATCTTGCAGAACGTGCTCGGGACCGTTCCCCTGCGGGTCGGCAACCAGTGGCGGGCCTCCCGGAAGATGGGGCGTCACCACCAGTACGTCCTGACCTTCGTCAAGGGCGACGCCAAGAAGGCCACCCGTAACATCACCAGCCCGGAAGCCGAATGACCTCCTCCCTGCTCGCCCACGCCCAGGCCTTCCCCGACTTCACCCCGACCATCACCCCGATCGAGGAACACGACGGGATTCTGGTGAAGCGCGAGGACGCCTGGGCGCGCGGTGGCGCCTCCGGTGCCAAGGCCCGCGCCCTGTTTACCGTGGCTTCCGGCAGCCAGGGAATCGTGTCTGCTGGGGCGCGTATCAGCCCTCAGTTGGAGCGGGCTGCGCTCGTCGCCCACGCCCTCGGCATTCCCGCACGACTCCACACCGGTTGGGGCAAGGTCACCCCGGAAACCTCCGTGGCCGTGTCCGCTGGTGCGGAGCTGTTCCGCCACCGTCCCGGACGACTCTCGGTCATCCGCGCCCGTTACCGGGCCGACGCCGAACGCTACGAACCCCTGGGGTGGGCGTGCGTCCCTTTCGGCATGGAACACCCCACCTACCTTCAGCAGGTCTCTGAGCAGGCGTCACGCCTGCCGTGGGTGCGTCGGATTATCGTCCCGGTTGGGTCGGGGATGACGCTCGCCGCGATCCTGCGCGGCCTGAACGCCTCGGCCAACCCCTCCCCCGTGCTCGGTGTGCGGGTCGGCGGCGACCCCACCCGGACCCTGAACTGGTACGCGCCCGGGTGGGAGGACCGCGCCACGCTCGTGGACGCCCAGGACAGCTTCGACACCGCAGTCGGCAACATGCTCGGTGACCTGCGACTGGACCCGCACTACGAGGCCAAGACCCTGCCCTTCCTCCAGGAAGGCGACCTTCTGTGGGCGGTCGGAATCCGCGCCTCCGCCCTCACCTAAAAGACGTGCCCGGCAGGCACCAGGAAACCAACACACCAGGTGGGGCGCAGCATCTCGCCACCACCACACCGCCTGTGATCCCTGCCGGGCAACACACGTGTCCTCCAGCGTGTGGCTCCACCACCCCCACACACCTCTCCCTGGGTGGATGTCGAGCCCGCTGGAGGACACCCAATCCTTTCCCCGGTGCTGGAGAGCCGCGCCATAAGCACGCTGGTGATCATCGCCGACGACATACACCACCTACGCGAATCCACCCAGCCTGCTGTGATATGTGCAGGGAATATTGGGTTAACGACTCAACAGCACACGAACTGCGGAAATTAATTTAGCCCAGAGCAGACCGACTCAAAAATCAGCCTCTCCTCGGCCGCTTCAACACGTATCGAGAACCGATCTTTGCTGTCGGTGTCGAATCGATTCCGACAAGCTCCCATCCTTGAGCGCCAAGTTCGTTGAGCTTCTTCTGCGGGTCGTACATTTTTTCCACAACCATGTACTCCCACATCTGTGGAATCGCCTGCGTGTGCACCACTTGAGGAGGTGCTGCCCCTGGGTGAGGCTGTTGGTAATGCTGCTGGTTATACATCGTTCTCCTCCCACCCTACTAGCTCACGCCGCAGAGAATCATTGGTAGGCGCTACGGATTCGCGGAACGTTCGGCAAGCTCGCTTGGGATGCCCTACAGGCCATGCTTCTCCATAAAAGCAAGCATCTTTGCCCGCCGCTTCGCGTACTCCTCTGGGGTGATTTTCCCCGTGTCCAACATCGCGTTCAGTTCCGCAAGTGGCTTCGCCACAAGTGGATGATCCAAACCCTGTGGTGTCTGCTCCATCGACACATCCCGCCACGTCTTCACCGGACCCGCGTCTGGGGCAAGTATCGCCTGTTCCAGCTCCGGGCCTCCCCACGCCACCTTGAACGAGCGCGGCCCGGCAGCAGTGTGCAGCGTCATCTTCCCCAACGATCGGTCCACCCCAGCGACGGGGAGCAGCACCGTCGATGTGGCTGGCCTCCCGAACAACGCGGCGGCCACGAATAGCACACGTTTACTGGTAGCAACCGCCACAGCGGCTTTCCCGTCGAGGCTGACGGACCCAACGGCGTTCACAGTCTCGCTGCTGTTCAGTTCACGATCAGCCGCAGCGAGGGCCTTCTTCAGACCGATGAACGATCCGTGTCGGGCTGCCCGTTCGAGGTCTTCACGCACAGCTTCACGCCCTTTCTGGCGTTGCGGGGGACTTAGGCTCTTATGATCCCACCACTCCAGTCCTGGAAGAAACCGTGAGCATCCTCCAGATCACCGTTCCCAACGCGGATGAGGCAGTTCGTCACCGCGCCGTCGAAGCCCTCATCAACCAAGACGTGCAGATCCAGGCCGCCACCCTCAACGACAGCACCCCAACCCAGCCGAAGCGCGACTTCGCTGGTGTGGTGCTCGGAGCGGGATTCGCCGTGATCTTCGGAGCGCTGACCGCCTACCTGGCCTTCCTCGGCGGGTGGTGGATCGCCCCCGGTGTCCTCAGCGCCCTGCTCAGCCTCGTCGGCCTGATTGGAATCGTCGCTTCCCTCACCGAACAGGGCCGCTGACAGCTGTGCCGGCCACTACGCACAGCGGTAGGGTACCGAAATCCCCAGGGCGGACAACTACACAACGTAACAATCGGGGGTGGTGGGCATCGCTACCGGCTGGGAAGGCTCCCGACGCCGCGAGGAACTCCCTCCGAACTGGCCGACCCTGCGCGCGCAGGTCATCGAACGCGACCACGGCCTATGCCAGTGGCGCATGTCCGACGGCAGCATCTGCGCCGAGGACGGCACGGACGTCGACCACATCCGCGACCGCGACGACCACCGCCTCCGCAACCTCCAACTGCTGTGCTCCTGGCACCACGACCGCAAGACCGCGAGGGAAGCCAACGCAGCGAAGCCCCGCTTCTCACCACGCCGCCCACGCGAGATCCACCCCGGCCTGCTCTAACCCACGGAGGCACATGAGCGACTCACCCGAACCCCTCCGCGTACCCGTAGCGTGGCGCACCCCAGGATGCCCACCCGCCGAGGTGGAACTCCCCTACGACCACGACGCCACTGTCGAGCACTACCGAGCCCAGCCCCTCCGCTGGATCATCGGCCACCTCCCGCCCCTCCCCTTCGGGGACGAACACTGCGTGTGGACGACCGAGCAGCTCGACCCCAACACGGAGACTCCTCGTTAGTTGTGCCAGTGCTTTGCACGGCGGAAATCAATGTGGCCGAACCCAGAGTGCAGGTGCCCGCCCTCCCACTCGGCGCGACACTTCCTGCACACCAAGGGACGGCGCATGCGCACCCACGAGTAATCACCGCAGGCCCCACACAGGCCAAGGTAGACGTTCGGCCCCTTGAGCGAGGACCAGGCCATGTACCCGTAGCGAGGACGAGGGTAAGGGTCGTTTTCGTCCCACGGAGGCGGGATCGCCGGGTGACCAACGAGAACAAGCTCGCCGTTAGGCCACTCGCACTGGCACCTCTCGGGGCACTTGCATGCGCGTACCTCCGCGAGTTCCTGTGCCTTCTCGATGCGGGGTGTCTTGGGCCCCTTGACCTCGATCCAGATACCGAAGTCCGGTAGCCAGAAGTCAGGCAGGTAGGTGTCGCCGCTGGGGAGGGTAATGGTGCGGGGTTCATATTCCCAGGTGGTACGGATACCGTCGAGAGTGGCGGCCCAGTCTGCTTCGAGTGCCGAGCGGAACGTCGTGGATCCGTACTGTGTGGGTCGGGAGTACACCTGGTCTTCTGGCTGCCCAGTCACTTGTGCTCTTTCTCGTGGGGGGTTGATGGACTGATGGTGCTTGTCCGACTCCCCAACCCGCTGTTGGGTTCACAACGGTCTCCTGCCACCGATGGCCCCCCTGGGGGGAGCCCCCTCAGGCCCCCTCAGACCCCCGGGAAAGTGCTGCCGCCCGGGTTTTGTACGGGTCTGGGGATTTGGGGCCTGGGTGTGGGTGGGGTGGTACCTCGACCACTGCATCCGCCCGGACGGCACCCTCGAACCTTGGGCGGAGGAGATCGTCAACACCGCCCCCGCCACGTACACGGAGGTGTCCCCGTCCGGGACCGGCCTGCACCTGTGGGGTACCGGCACTCTGGAACGTGGCTGGCGTATCCGCCGCGACGACCACGCGAACATCGAAGCCTACGGAGACGGTCGGTACATCACCGTGACCGGGAACCGGTACGCGAATGCGCCGAACAAGCTGGCGGACCTGTCCGGGCTACTCGACGCGATCCTCTGACCCCTCGTCCAAGGACGGTTCCGCGCTGGCCAGTAGCCACGCCGGAGGCAGGTCGGTGGTCCACTCACTAAGAGCCTGCGTGGACCACCGAGCACACACGTGCTCAACCCGTAGGAACTCGTCGTGGACCTTCTTGACCTCCTCATGGTTCACAACGCGAGGGAAGTAGGCACCCCGCAGAGCGACCACCACATCAGCTACTCGCATGTAGTGCTCACGCCACTGCGAGTGGAACCAGGCCAGCAAATCGTTCTTGCCTTCGCTGTGCAGCAGCATCCTGACCTGAGCAGCGCGACTCTCCGCCCACAGCGAGCTCGTGCGGATGGCTTCGCTGTCGACTTCCTGAAGGGCCGCTTGGAGTTTCCCGCACGCCTCCACGAACGACGCCACCACCGATCGGTTCAGAGCATCTCGCCGAGCCTCTTCGTCCCGGGCTGCGCGCTCCGCCCGCTCGGCTTCCTCCTGGATCCGCCGGTCCCGCTGCTCCTGCCACCGGCGGAACTTCTCCTGCTTTATCTCATGCCGAGCGGTTCCCACCGCTACACCAGCCGCCACCAAACCCGTCAACACACCTGTCACGACCGCGCCGAGAAGCTGCGGAAGGTACAGGTCGGTGTTCCACCAATCGAACATGGCCGAACCCTAGCGGGGAAGGAGGACCAACCATGGCTGGTCGAGGCCCCGCTCCGAAGGACCCCAACCGCCGAGCACGGCGCAACTCCGAACCGGCCCCGCAGACCCTTCTGCGCTTCGAGCACTCGGAGCCTCCCGAGCTGCCTGATTTCCGGGTGCACGACGGTGAGGAGCTGGTCGAGTACCAGTGGCCTGAGCGAACCCGTGAGTGGTGGGACCGGTGGCGCAACAGCTCCCAGGCCGAACACTTCAGCAGTACGGACTGGGAGTTTCTCCTGGACACCGCACTTCTGCACGCACGTCTGTGGTCCGGGGAGACCACGGTGGCCGCCGAGCTGCGGCTGAGGGTCGCGAAGTTCGGCGCGACGGTCGAGGACAGGGCGAGGTTGAGGATGCAGTTCGCCGCCGCGGACGAGGCCGACGCCAAACGTCCCGCCCCCGCTGGGAAGTCCGCGCGGGAGCGGCGCGGTGCGCACATGGGGGTCGTCCGCGACCTTCCCGCGAAGCCGAAGGACGCCGAGGGAGCTTGACCAGGGGGTGATGGCCCATCCCCTGGAAGCCGACCGTCCCCGGCGAGGTCCCCACCCTCGGATACATGGTGATCGACTGGATCGCCGAGATGCTCGCCGCCCCTGACCGAGCCCATTACCAGCCCTTCGTTCTGTACCCCGAGCAAGAGGACTTCATCTTGAAGTTCTACGAGCTCGACCCGCGCACCGGCCGCCGCCGGTACCGACGCGCGGTGCTGTGCCGGCCCCGCGGCTGGGGGAAGTCGCCGCTGCTCGCGGCGATCTCGATCGTGGAGGCGCTCGCCCCGGTGTACCCGGACGGGTGGGACGCCGAGGGGCAGCCGGTTGGGATGCCGTGGTCTGAGGTCCGGACACCGCTGGTGCAGATCGCGGCGGTTTCCGAGGCTCAGACGAAGAACACCTGGTCGCCGCTGTTGGAGATGCTCCAGGGTCCGGTGTTGGACGCCTACCCCGGGCTGGAGCCGTTGGAGGGGTTCGTCAACCTGCCCCGGGCCGGGCGAATCGAGCCGATTACCAGCAGCGCCCGGACAATCAAGGGCAATCGGCCGGTTTTCGCGGTCCTGGATCAGTCCGAGGAGTGGGTCAAGTCCAACCGCGGCACGAAGCTCGCGGAGACGATCCGGATCAACGCGGCGAAGACCGGCGGGTCCACGCTGGAGTCCCCCAACGCCTACACCCCGGGCGAGGGGTCGGTGGCGGAGATGTCCGCGCGGGATTGGCACCGCATCCTCGAAGGCAAGGCCCTTGACGACGGGATGTTCTACGACACCCGCGAGGCTCCTGCGGACATCAACCTCTACGACCGTGACGAGCTCCGCCAGGCGTTGGCCTACGTGTACGGCGACAGTGCGGACGTCAACGGCGGTCATGTGGACCTGGATGCCCTGATCGGCACGATCATGGATTCCTCGACCGACCCGCAGACCGCGCGGGCGGACTTCCTCAACCAGGTCACCCACGCTCAGAATTCGTACCTGTCCCAGCCGGAGTGGGGCGCGTGCCGACGCGAAGACCGGGTCCTGGTCGACGGCGACATGGTGACGTTGGGATTCGACGGGGCGATCCGCAACGACAGCACCGCGCTCGTGGCCTGCCGGTTGTCGGATGGGCACACCGAACTCCTGGGCCTGTGGGAGAAACCCGAAGGTCCGGCCGGTGAGGGTTGGGCGGTTCCGGGAGCCGAGGTGAACGCGGCTATCACCGCAGCGTTCCAGCGGTTCACCGTTGCCGCGATGTACTGCGACCCCGCGCACTGGCAGGACTACGTGGACCGTTGGGCCGCCACCTATGGCGACAGGGTCCAGGTCCGAGCGACTGCCGACCGGCCCTTCCACTGGTGGACGAACCGGCACCGGATCATGGTCGCCGCGGTGGCCCGCTTCGAGGAAGCCGTCCGCCAGCTCGACGTGTCCCATAACGGCGACCTGGCTCTGACCCGCCACGTACTCAACGCCCGCCGCAGGGTCCTGGGCCAGTCCGGGATCAGCGTCGCCAAGGAGTACGCAGGCTCCCCGAACAAGATCGACGCCCTGGTCGCGATGATCCTCGCCTACGCCGCCCGGATGGACTGCATCGCCCGAGGCATCACCGCCGAGCCCGCCGTCATGGGCGGCTGGTCCTTCTGACGGAGAGGAGGCCGGTGTGCTGGACGAGACCCCGCTCTCACCGGACTGGTGGCTGCTCCGGTTGGGGCGCAGACTCCGGACACGGCAGGGCCAGCTCAACGAGTGGCGGAACTACTTCACCGGGGAGCCTCCGCTTCCGGTACCGCCGAAAGGACTGCGGGACCAGTACAAGCGGTTCCAGGAGATCGCTCGGACGAACATCTGCGGCCTGATCACCAACAGCTCCGTGAACCGGCTGGCAGTGACTGGCATCGCGGGCCCGGACGGGGAACCCGACGAGGCTGCGTGGGCGTGGTGGAAGACCAACCGGCTCCCGGCACGTCAGAAGCAGTTGTACCGGTCGGCGCTGTCGCAGTCGGTGGCCTACGTCGTGGTCGGCCCGCACCCCAAGGACCCGCGCCGTCCCCTCATCACGCTCGACCATGCGAGGAACGCCGTCATCGAGCGCGATCCGGCGACCAATGAGGGGATCGCCTCGCTGCGCGCGTGGCACGACGACATCGAGGGCGTCGGCCGGGCCGTGGTGCAGACCCGTGAGTGGGTCGTCCGATACGAGACCACGAAGCCCTTGTCGGGACGGCAGGGACTGCCGTGGGGGCGCGAGTCCTGGCGTATCCGCCAGCCCCGCACAGACGACGGTCCCCCTGGAGTGCAGCGGAACCCGTGGGGGCGGATCACCGTCGTGCCGTTCTCGTGCATGCCCCAGCTCGGGGAGGACCCCGAACCGGAGTTCGCGCAGGCGATGGGCATCCAGGAGCGGCTGAATCTGTCGATTCTGAACCGGATGACGGCGGGCAGGTACAGCGCCTACAAGCAGAAGTGGGTCAAGGGCCACAAGTTCACGAGAGCGATCGATCCGGCGACCGGCTTGGAGGTCCTCGACCCGGTCACCGGCCAGCCGGTGGTGGAGCAGCCCTTCACCCCCGGCCCGGACACCGTGTGGGCCAGTGAAGGGGAGAACACCCAGTTCGGGGAGTTCTCCCAGATCGACCTGACGATGTTCCTCAAGGAGCACGAGGCCGACATCGTCTCGGCCCTGCTGGTTACCTCCACCCCCGCGTACTACTGGCTCTCCAGTCTGGTGAACATCTCGGCGGACACGGTGACGGCGCTCGACCTCCAGCACATCGCGAAGGTCCAGGAGCACATCGGCAACTTCGGGGAGTCCTGGGAGACCGTGAACGCCCTCGCCGGCCTCGTCGCCGGGGAGGAGCGCGACCTCACCCAGGCGGAGGTGCGGTGGCGCGACCCGCGCCAGCTCAACCCCGCCGTCGTGGTCGACGCCGCCGTGAAGAAGAAGAGCCTCGGCTACCCGTTGTCGGTGATCGCAGAGGACATGGGCGAGCCGCTGTCGCGGATCAAGCGGATCACCGCCACGGCCGCCGCGGACCAGATGATCGCCGCTGCCCTTCAGAACCGGACCAATGCACCGTCGCCGTCGCCGTCGCCCGCCGAGGTGACGGGTGAGTGAGACGACCCAGGCCGCGATCGTCACCGAGTACACCAACACCACCCAGCGGCTCCGCACCATCCTTCTCCAGGTGCTCGCGGAGACCTTCGACGGACTCGGATCGTGGCACATCCAGGACGTGGACACCTTCCTTGAACAGGCCTTGCCGGTGGTGCACGCCGCGCATGGGGCGATGGCGACCCTCACCGACGCCTACCTCGCCCAACTGATCGCGGACCAGCTCGGCCTCGTCGCCGTGCCGCTCGGCCTCGAAGCCGTCCAGGCTCCGCGCGGCATCCCCTTGGAGGAGACGTATCGGCGACCATTCGCGCAGGTCTGGTCCGAACTCGCCCAGGGCCGCCCCCTCGCTGAGGCGGTACAGGCCGGGCAGATCCGGCTCGCGTCCATCGCGGCGACGGATCTCCAGCTCGTTCGCACCCGTACCACCCATGATGCCCTGGCAGAGGACGACCGGGTGGTCGGGTACGCGCGCGTTCCCAAGGGCAGTGAGACCTGTGCCCTGTGCCTGATCGCCTCGACGCAGACGTACCGCAAGAAGGACCTGATGCCTGTTCATCCGGGCTGTGACTGCGGGGTCCGTCCCCTCACGCAGAAGTCCGGGCCAGACGAGGACCTCCTCGACGCGGTACATGAAGCGATCGCCCGGGATCTCGGCCCTAGGTTCCAGCATTTCGCGGGCGAGAACTACAGGAACTTCATGGTCGTCCAGGAGCACGGGGAGCTGGGGCCGGTTCTCGCCGTGCGCGGAGAGACCTTCACCGGTCCTACGGACATTCCGTAGCGGCCACATCCACAGGTACCCGTCACGTGCGGGTGCCTGGCCATGCCCACCGCCCGTCACGGGCCCCGACTCATCCCGACAGGGGAAGACCACCATGCCTACCCGCACTGAGACGAGCACCGACTCGTCCGCCGAAACGTCCACCGGCCGGGGTTATCCGGAGAACACCCCGGTAGAGGACATGACCCTCGAAGAGCAGGCAGCGTACTGGCGACACCACGCCCGCAAGAACGAGGACCGGCTCAAGAAGCAGCCCTCCCCCGCAGAGCTGAAACAGCTCCGTGAGCAGGCCGCCGAACTGGAGCGCCTCCAGGAGGAAAACGCCACCGCAGACGAGAAGGCACTCAAGGCCGCCCGCAAGGAAGGCGCCTCCGCCGAGCGCTCCCGGCTCGGTCAGCGCCTGGCCGCCGCTGAACTCCGCGCTGCTGCCGCTGGGAAGGTCGCCGGATTCGATGCCCTGGTCGAAGACCTGAACCTGTCCAAGTTCGTCCGTGAGGACGGCGAACCGGACGCCGAGGCGATCACCGCGACCGTGGAGCGTCTCATCGCCCTGGCCCCGGCAAGTCAGGGCGGCCAGGAGGAGCAGCGGCAGGCGGCCCCGGACCTGGAGCAGGGGCCGCGTCCGGCCCCGGACACCACGCCCTCTGTGCAGTCCGGCCGCGATCTGTACGCCAACTTCAGGAAGTAGGAAACCCCGTTGGATCTCAGCATCACCGAAGAGTCGATCGGCTCCGAAGACCACTCCTGGCTCGGTAGCGCCCACGGCACCGACACCGGCCGCACCATCACCCTGGACACCTCCCTCATCCCCGCCGAGGTGTACCGCACCGGGTGGGTTCCCTCCGGCCTTCCCCTGGGGCGGGTGACCGCCACGGGCCTGTACGGGCCTTACACCCCTGGGGCCGAGAACGGCGATGGCCGGGAGCGGTTCGCGGGCGTGCTGCTTACCAGCATCCGAGGCCCCAAGGCACCCGGCAACCCCATCGCAGGCGCGCTCCTGGAGCACGGCCGGGTCCACACCAACCGGCTACCCGTCGCCATCCCCGACGCCTCCGCCGCGCAGGCCGACCTGCCCACCCTCATCCTCACTGAAGGGAGCACGCTCTAGGTGCTGCTCACGCACGAATTCGTTCCCGCCGCCGAGCTGACCGGTTTCGCACGGGCCGCGCTCGCCGACCTACCGGAGAACGAATTCCGACTCAAGACGTTCCTGCCCGACCTGGCCGTCGATGACCTCCAGTACCGGTTCAACCGGGGCGGCGGTGGCCTCACCAAGGCCGCGACCTACCGGGCGTGGGACACCGAAGCCGGGATCACCTCCCGCGAGGGCCTCACCCAGGTCACGGGTGACTTGCCGCCGATCAGCCGCAAGATCCCGGTGATGGAGTACGCCGCGCTCAAGCAGCGCCGCCAGGAGCAGCGCATCACCAACCTGATCCTGCGCGACACCCAGCGGATCGTGCGGGAGACCGCCGCGCGTGTGGAGATCGCCCGCGCCTCCGCGCTCGTCAACGGACGGGTGGACCTGCCCGAGCTGAAGATGTCCGTCGACTTCGGGCGCAACAAGGCGATGGCGCCCAAGGCCACGGTCCTGTGGAGTGAGGTCGGCGCGACGCCGCTGTCGGACCTCATCGCGTGGATGCGCGAGTACCGCAAGCGCAACGGCATCGCGCCGAGCGTGATCGTGACCAGCATGCGGGTACTCGGTGTGCTGATGACCAACGAGGAGATCCGCGGTGCCGTCTACGGGGCGGCCGTAGCCAACTCCCCGTCCTACGTGTCCCAGGCTCAGCTCGACACCGTGCTGAACGCGCACGGCCTTCCGTCGATCAGCGTCTACGACGCCCAGGTCGAACTCGACGTGGGTGCCACCTCGGTCCTGCCCGACACCCATTTGCTGATGCTGCCCGGGGCCGGTGTGCGCCTCGGCGACACCCTGTGGGGCACCACCCTGGAGTCGCTGTCGGCGGACTACCAGATCGAGGACGGCGAGGAGCCCGGCATCGTGGTCGGCACCTATTCCACTCAGGACCCGGTGCACCTGTGGACTCGCTCCAACGCCGTCTCGTTGCCGGTTCTGGGTTCTCCGAACATGGCGTTCTCGGCGACCGTCCTGTCGAAGGCGTGACGGTGTGGGCGACACCGGAGGAGTACGCGCTGCGCGCGGGCGTGGGCCTGACGGACTCCTCCCGTCCGCAGATCAGCGCCCTGCTGGAGGACGCCGAGGCGGTCATCCGGGCGCATCTGCCGCCCGCCTATGAGCCGCCCGCCCCGGTGGCGAGGGCGATTCTCATCAAGGTTGCCCGTAGGTCGAAGATCAACCCGGGTGGGCGCACGTCCAAGACGGTGGGGTCCACCGCGGAGTCCTATGACGACCGGGGCGGCCTGTTCGTCACCGAGGACGAGGTGCGCGCGCTGACCGCTGGCCTCACGAGACCTTCGACGGCCTACACGGTCGGTGTGGCTGACCCCGGCATGCGACAGGTCGGAGGTGCCCCGTGGCCCGGCCCCCGGTGACCGGCCCCGTCGTCTCCTCCGCTGGGCTGATGGCCGACCCGCCCGGATAGAAGGGAGACGCGCCCTGGAGCCGCTCGGGGGCGACACCCTCACCATCATCCCCAGCCCCGGGCGGGACCGGTTCGGTGATCCCGCCCCGGGTGCTCCCCCGTTCGACGTGGAGGGCTGCAACCTCCAGGACCAGTCCAGCGAAGAGGTTGACCAGGGAGAGCGGCAGGTGGTCGTGGACGCCCGCGCCTTCTTCCCGTCCGGCACCCCGGTTTCCTCCCGTGACCAGGTGCGGCACGGCCCCGACGTGTACGAGGTGCACGGCCGACCGGCCCACCGCCGTGACCTGGACGGGAACCCGCACCACATCGAGGTGCGGCTGCGCAGCGTGGAGGGGGTGTGATGGCCAAGGCGTCCTACTCCCGCAACCACAAGGGCACCGGCCGGTTGATGCGCACTCCCGAGATGCTGCGGGTACTGGAGGAGGCCGCGCAGCGGGGCGAGTCGGCCGCCCGCGCTGCCGCTCCCCCGGGTTCGACGTTTCGTGTGGAGTCCTCCAGGCGGGGTTCGGGGGTGTGGAAGGACCGGGCCGAGGCCCGGTTGGTCAACGCCTCCCCGGACGCTGTCGAGGCCGAGTACGAGGGCCCCGGGCCGGGGCCGCTGAACACCGCCATCGACGCGATCGAGCGGGGCGGCGGATGAGGGGCGTGTTCGTGGACGCCGAGCTCGCCGTGCTCGACCTGCTCGATGACCTCACCGTCAGTGAAACCGCCACCGTCGTGGACACCACCGTCACCGACGACCTGCCCGCGCTCCAGGTGGTCCGGACCGGGGGCGGCGATGACCGCTTCACGGACGTGGCCCGCATCGACGTCACCAGCTACGCCACCACCGACGCGGAGGTCCGCGCCCTGGCCGCCGCTGTTCACGGGCGGATGCTCGCTTTCCCGCACCGCACCGCGGCCGGGGTGATCGACCGGGTGGAGACCGACACCGGCCCGCACACGGCGTGGTCGCGTAACCGGGCCGTGCGTGCCCGACGCGCCACCTACCGGGTTTCGGTGCGCCGCCGCCCCCGCTGACACCACCAATTCCCCAGCCCCGAAGGCATGCCTTCGGGGCTGCGACCCATGCCGAGAAAGGGAGGCTGCCCGCTCTTGGCCGGCAAGTCCTACGACGAGCTCGCACAGAAGCAGAACGAGCTCATCCGCAAGATGACCGACGGGTCGGTGCTGCTGGCTCCGTCCAGCGCGGTCCCGATCCTCAACCTCACCGACCCGGAGGACTCCCTCCTCGCGGACATCCCCGACGACTACGGGGATCTGGGGTGGCTGTCCACGGATGGCGCGCAGTTCTCCAACGAGACTGAGACCAGCGAGGTGCAGTCCTGGGGTGCGGTCGAGCCGACCCGGTCCGACATCATCAGCGACATCACCACCCTGGCCCTGACCGCGCAGGAGACCAACCTGCGCACGCTGGGGTTGTACACCGGAGCTGACCTGGCCGCGATCACCGCCGCTGCGAACGGTGAGGTCATCATCGACAAGCCCAGCAGGCCGACGCCCCGGTACTACCGGGTGCTCGCCCTGGGCGTGGACCTCACCGAGGACGGCGAGATCTACATCGGGCGGATGCTCCCCCGCGCCCGGGTGACCGCGAAGGACCAGCAGAACATGGCGGGCGGCGACGACCCCCTCAGCTGGCCGGTCACCATCACCGGTTACCAGGACTCCTCGCTCGGTTTCTCCGAGCGGCGGTTCTTCGGCGGACCGGGCTGGCTGGCACTCCTGGACAAGATGAACATCCCCCTGGCTTCCGCGCCCGCCCCCTCATAACCCCTGCCCGTAGGGCCGCACACCCGTCGTGTGCGGCCCTTTCGCATGCCCCAAAGGAGCCCCGTGACCGCTTCCGGATTCACGCCGGTCGAGTTCACCTCCCCCGACAAGGCGCGTACCCGTATCGCGCGCACGCCTGCCCAGGCCGTGCGCCTGCGCTTCAACGGCTGGCGAGAAACCGCCCCGTCCCCCGCGCCGCGCCCGATCACCCGTAAGACCAGCAGCAAGGAGAACGGTGGCTAAGCGCACCACGAAGAAGGCCCCGAAGACCTACGACCTGCGCACCTACGTGCAGGAGGCCACCAAGGCCCCTTTCGACCTCCTGGTCGATGACGAGACCACCATCAGCGTGCCCGCGCCGAGCGTGCGCGTGATCCTCGAACTGGCGAAGGTGCCCGAGGACGAACCCCTGGAGCTCCTGGAGCTGTTCGTCGGAGACAGCTTCGAGGACCTGTTCGACGCTATCGGTGACTGCCCGGCTGGCGTGTTCGAGAAGCTCCTGGAGGACCTGCGGAAGCACTTCGGCCTGGGGGAATAGAGCGCCTCGTCGGCCTCCTGGAGCGGTACGGCGGGGCGATCCGCGCAGACCTGGCCAGGTTTTACGGGGTGGACCTGCTCGACTTCTTCCGAGGTGACCTCACCGCGGACGGGTTGCTCCAGTACATCGACCGGCTTCCCGCGCACGGGCACTTCATGGCGGAGGTCGCCCAGGACGACGAGCTCGCCGCCGACCTCCTGGCGAACGGAGACCTCCCGGAGCCGGGGCCGCCCCCGTTGACGGACTTCTCCCCCGAGGTCCGCGTCATGGCGGACATCGCGGACCGACTCGCCCAGGTCGTGCAGGCGATCGGCGCTGCGGCAGGCGCCTCCTGGCCGGTCACACCCCCCTACCCGCGTCCGAAGACCGCGCTGGACCGGGCCAAGGCGAACCGGTCCCGGCAGCGGCATCAGCGGCTCATGGACTTCATCAACCAGCGGCGCAAGAAGATCCGGGCCCGGAGACGCGCCGAGTAGCTCATGCGAGGGGGTGGTTTCCTCCGTGGAGCAGGCCGGTACCGCGTTCGTGCAGGTCGTCCCGTCCTTCAAGGGCTTTCACCGGACCGCGTCCAAGAAGGTCCGGCAGAGCATAGGGCAGGTCGGGACCGGTGCGGGCAAGGAGCTGGGCGATTCCGTCGCCAAGGGCGCAGAGCAGGGCCTGGGCCGTGTCACCGCGAAGGCAGAGGCCTCCGGGCAGAAGGCCGGGAGCAACTTCGCGAAGCGGCTGGTCTCCTCAGCGACCGCTGGCCTGAAGGCGCTCCCGGGCAGTGTTTCCGCGGCGGCGTCCAAGTCGGTGTCCGGCGTGAAGTCGGCTGCGGCGAAGATGTCCGCCGCGTGGCAGCAGGTCGCCTCGGACGCTTCCGAATCGGTGCAGCAGGCCGGACAGGAGATGTCCTCCGGGCTGCGCACCGCAGGAGCGGCAGCCGGTGCGGCAGGCGGGGCGGCACTCGGCGCTGGGTTCGCGGACGCGATGGACCTCTCTCGTGCCACCGGGGACTTCAAAGCCCAGCTCGGTGTCACCTCCGGTCAGGCCGAGCAGCTCGGTAACACCGCGTCGTCTCTGTTCGCGCGTGGGTTCGCCGGATCGCTGCCGGAGGTGTCCACCGCCGTGGCGGCGGTGCGCCGCAACATGCAGTTCATGGCCGACGCTTCCGCCTCGGAGTTGGAGGAGGTGTCGCGTCAGGCCCTTACGGTGGCGCGCGCCCTCGACATCGACGTGAACGAAGCCACCAGGTCGGTCGCGAACATGGTCTCGACCGGGCTCGCGCCGTCCGCTGAGGCCGCGATGGACCTGCTCATCCGTGGTGGCCAGCGGGGCGCGGACCAGTACAACGACCTCGCGGACACGATGCAGGAGTACAGCACCCAGTTCCGCGACCTGGGTTTGTCCGGTCAGGAAGCGATGGGGCTCATCGTCCAGGGCATGGAGGGGGGCGCGCAGTCCTCCGACAAGGTCGGTGACGCCCTCAAGGAGCTGAACATCCGGGTGAAGAGCCTGGACGGTCCGGCTGTGGAGGCGCTCGATTCCCTGGGATTGAGCGCGGACCAGATGGCGCTGGCGTTTTCCACCGGCGGCCCGGCTGCGCGTGAGGCCTTGGAACAGATCCTGGTCGGCCTCCAGGGCGTGGAGGACCCGGCGCTGCGGTCGCAGTTGTCGATGGACCTGCTCGGGACGCAGGCCGAGGACATGGCCGGGGCACTCGGCAACCTGGATCTGACCAGCGCTGCGCAGGGACTCGGCGATGTCGCCGGGGCGGCGTCCGAGGCGGCGGATGCGGTGGAGAACACCGACGCGAACAAGCTCACCGCGGCCTGGCGCGGTCTGAAAACCGAGCTGGCGGGCGAACTCGTCCCGGTGTTGACCAGTGTGGCAACGTGGGTCACGAACAACATGGACGTGGTGAAGGCCGCCGCCATCGCTGTGGGCCTGTTCGGTGCGTCCTATGCCGCTTTCACCGTGGTCGCGTCCGGCGCGAAAATGGTCATGGGCCTTATCCGCGGTTCGACTCTGGCATGGAGTGCGGCGCAGTGGGTTTTGAATGCGGCCCTCAACGCTAACCCTATTGGCATCGTGGTTTTGGCCATCACTGCTTTGGTGGCTGGCGTTCTCTGGGCCTATAAAAACGTGAGTTGGTTTAAGGACGGGGTCGATGCTGCTTTCAGTGGCATCGCTGCGGTCGGGACGTGGCTGTGGGAAAAAGCCCTCAAGCCGACTTGGGACGCCCTCGTGGGCGCCCTGGGGTGGGTCCGTGAGAATCTGTGGGCACTTCTCGGCGCTGGCCCGATTGGCTGGATCATCTATTTCGGCACGATGATCTACCAGAACTTCGGCAAGGTGAAGTCAGCTTTTTTGACGGCTGGCGAAGCAGCGCAGCGTTTGTGGCGTGATGCGATCAAGCCGACGTTTGATTTCATCGCACAGGCCGCCCAGTTTTTGATCACGCTGGTGATGACCGTTCTGATCACGCCACTGTACATGGCGTTTCAGTTGCTCGCCGCCGTGGCGACGCAACTATGGACCTCCGCACTCAGACCGACCTTTGATGCGATCGCAGCGGGAGCCGTATGGCTCTGGGAGAATGCCCTTCTTCCCGCGTTCAATTTCATCGTCGGTGGAGTCCGCTCCCTAGGCTCCATTTTTTCTTGGCTGTGGTCCAGTGTCGTCAGCCCTGTCTTCTCATGGATCTCCGGCGCTGCGTCGAAATGGTGGAATACCACCAAGGCGGTTTTTGCTGTAGCGAACAGCTATGTGCGAGCTGTTCTGGCCGCCGTCTTCTTCTGGCTGAGAGATCGCGTCATCTCCCCAGTCTGGACGGCAATCCGGTCCACGATTTCCACGGTGTGGAATTCTGGCATCCGGCCGGTGTTCGATTCTCTGCGCTCCGGGGTTGACCGCGTGAAGTCAGCTTTCGAGCTGGCGAAAGATGGCATCCGCGAGGCATGGAATCAGCTCAAGTCCATTACAAAAAAGCCCGTCCAGTTCATCATTGACACCGTTTATAATGACGGTGTTCGCGTGGTGTGGAACAAGGTTGCCGGACTTGTCGGAATGGATAAGCTCGACAAGCTGAAGTTCGCTTCGGGCGGCATTCTACCGGGCTACACGCCCGGCCGTGATGTTCACACTTTCTGGTCACCTACCGCTGGCGGTTTGGAACTCAGCGGCGGCGAGGCCATCATGCGCCCGGAGTTCACCAGGGCCATTGGTAAGTCCGGTGTCAACACCCTGAACCGGGCCGCTATCCGTGGCGGGGTGGGGGGAATCCGCGAAACCCTCGGTTTCTCCCGGGGCGGCGTATACCCCATTCGTCGGTTCAGCACCGGTGGGCTGGTGGAAAGGCTCGGCACCTTCACCGAGAACCTGGGCAATATTTTCAGCGGCGACGGCCTGAGGGCTGCCGCTGAAAGCGTCCTGAACCCTCTCATCGAACTGATGGGAGGCGAATTCACTCAGGGCAAGTGGGCCGAAGCCATGGTGAGCCTGCCCCGAACAATCATCGACCGTCTCGTGGGATGGCTGGAGTCCGCCATCGGCCCCAAGCTGGGCGGCGACGGCAAGAAGGTCGTGGAGACCGCCCGCTCCTATCTGGGGCTGGACGGAAACCCGAACCGTTTCACTGACGCATTTGGAATGGGCGGCCAGCCGTGGTGTGCGATGTTCGTCAGCGAAATCGTGCGCGAAGCGAAAGCGTCGAAGGCATACAACGGAATTCGCTCCGCAGCGGTGGCGACCTTCGCTAACGGTATGGAGAGCGTGTCTCGCTCGTCCGCGCGAGCTGGTGACCTCGGTGTCTACCGGGGTAAGGGGCCGGGCGGCTGGCAGCACATCAACATCTACGACGGCGAAGGAAAGACGGTCGGCGGCAACGAGGGCAACGCCGTCCGTGAGTCCTCTACCTACCCCAGCAGGGCGGCGAAGTTCCTGCGGCCGAAGTTCGCGACCGGCGGCATCTGGCAGCAGGACCAAGACTTCACCGCCGAGCAGGACACCCACCCCACGACGAGGCTCCTGCGCGCCACCGACCGCATCCGCGGCTTCGCCCGGGGCGGTCACCCGCCCGTGGGCCGGTGGTCCCTCGTCGGTGAACGCGGACCCGAATTGATCCGCTTCGGTTCCCCGGCCCGCGTGTACCCCTCCGAGGAGTCCGCGTCCATGGTCGCTGCGGCAAGCCGTGCTCTGGCGACCACCCAGGCGGCGCACCAGGTGTTGCAGCCGAGTCAGGCGTCCGCCCTCGCGCAGCGCACCCACCGCCGACAGAGCAGTGGCCACACCTTCCACGTCCACGAGACGCGCAACCCCCGCGTGACTGCGAAGGCGACCGTGGCGGCCCTGCGCGACTACGAGGCCCTGCACCCCACCAGGTAAGGAGGCTGCCGGTTTGCCGATCCTCTACCACCCTCCTGGGCCGCCGCCTCCCGCCCCACCGGTCCCGGCCACCGACGACGCCGGGGCACCCCCGGTCGTGACCTGGACCGGGGCGGGAGGACAGACCATTCGCCTCACCGATGACGTGTCGGGCTACCTGCTCATGCCCGGGGTGCGTGGCATGGAGCTGCCCGAGTTCACGCACTACGAGCGCGAGTCGGGCGCGTTGGACGGCAGCATCATCACCGGCAGCCGTGCACTGGCCCGGGAGATCTACCTGCCGGTGTACGTCCACGGCCGCACCCGCGCGGAGGCCGTGAAGCGGCGCGGCCGACTCGCGCTCGCGATGAACCCCCGCCCGCCCCACGGGGGGCCGGGGGTCCTCGAAGTCGCCGACCGGTCGGGCGCCCGCCGCAGAATCATCGCCCGGTACGTCAGCGGTATGGCCGGTGACGAAGGCACGGACCTGGCCGGGGCGTACTGGTGCACCTACGGAATCACGTTGACCGCCGAGTCGCCGTACTGGGAGTTGGACGCGATGCGGCGCACCTGGCGGATCGAGGGCAGCCCACAGCGATGGCTGCCCCTCCCCCCGCTGCGGGTGCGTGGCTCCAATGTCATCGGGGAAGGCATGGATATCACCAACCCCGGCAGCGCGGACTCCTGGCCGGTGTGGAGACTCCGAGGGCCGATGGGCACAGGAACGCTGATGCGCTCCCGGACCCTCGGTGAGGAGCTGGTGTTCGACCGCGCCCTCGCCGATGGTGAGGCGGTCACGATCGACACCCGACCGCGCCGAAAGAGCGTCCGCGACCACAACGGGGCCAACGCCTTCCGACACCTTCGGCGCGGTTCCCGCCTGTGGCCCCTCGCACCCGGCCCCAACACCGTGGACGTGGTGCTCTCCGGCGCGGCGGACGGCACCGCTCTGGAACTGGAGGTCGTCCCACTCGACGTCACCGCGATCCGGGGGGACGTGTGAGTGGCTGGCAGCTGTGGGTCCGTGACCGGGACCGCAGATGGCTCGGGGTCGTGGACGATGAGCACTCGCTGTCGGCCACCCGCCGCCATCTCGCCCTGGGTGCCTGGCAAGTCGTCGTGCAGGCCGGGTCACAGTCCGCGGACCTCCTTCTCGAAGGTGCCGGGATCGTGCTCCTGGACCACGACGGCGACGTGCTGTTCTCAGGGCCGAAGCGCCCCCTGGAACGTACCCATGACGGGGATCCGGACGGCAACACCCTGACCTTCACGGGCGTGGACGACACCGCCTGCCTGTCCCGGATCGTCTACCCCTCCCCCGGCACCGCGATCACCAGCTCCGGTGCGTTCCACTCGGCGGAGCACTGGACGCGGACCGCTCCCGCCGAGATGGTCATCCGAGATCTGGTGAACGTGAACGCCGGTCCCGGCGCCCTACCGGACCGGCGGGTACCCGGACTGGTGGTTCCTCCGTCGTCGGGACGCGGTTCGTCGGTGACGTCCCAGCTACGGCTCGACAACCTGCTGGAATCGGCCTGGAGCCTCGCCCAGGTCGGTGGGATCGGGTTCACCGTGGTGCAGGACACCGACACCTCGGACCTGCGCCTGGTGTTCTACGAGCCGAGCGACAAAAGCGACTACGTGCGGTTCGGAGAAGGGCTCGGAAACCTCGCCTCCTACACCTACGCGGCGTCTCCTCCGGAGGTCACCGACGTGGTCGTCGCGATCGGCGGTGAGGGCACGGCACGGAAGTTCTACCGTTACGCGCGCCGGGACCCACTGTGGCCCAACGTGGTGGTCGAGGAACTCGTCGACGCCCGCGACCTAAAGCAGGAACCGGGCGACGACGAGGACTGGGTGGATCCCGGCATCGCCTCCGAGCAGCGCGCCAGCGAACGCCTCGACGAGGGGGCGGCGACCGCAAGCGTGTCCTTCGAGCCCATCGACACCGACGCCGTGGCCTACCGGCGCGACTACGACCTCGGCGACATCGTGACCGCCGAAATCGACCTGGGCGAGATCACCGACATCATCCGGGAGGTCACCCTCACCCGCACACCCGACATGGGCGAACAGATGCTGCCGTCCATCGGCGAGCCGCCCGACCAGCCCGAGATCTACCGCCGCGTCGCCCGTCTGTCCCGCGACGTGGACCAGCTCAAGACCAGGAGGTGAACACCACTGGCTGAGGACTTCGGGGCGTTCGTGAACAGTCCGATCGCCTCAGACATCGCTCTCGCCAGATTGCACCGCAGATGGGGCGCCGACGGGGTCGTCGCTGACGGCCCCGACGCCCTGGACCGGCTCACCGTCACCGGAGCCGGGACGTCACAGATCACGATCGCCCCCGGCTACTGCGTGGTCGGCGGATGGTTCTACCGCACCGACAGCCCGATCAGCCTGAACGTCGCACCGAACGAGGGAGCGCAGCCTCGCCGCGACCTGGTGGTCATCCGAGCGAACACCGCTGAGAACGCCTGCTTCCCGCACATCATCCAGGGCACACCAGGTGGCAGCACTCCCACACCGACCCGCGATCCCAGTGGCAGGTGGGACCTGCCGCTGGCCGAGTACACCATCGCGGGCCAGTCCGCAGTGGTCTCCTCCTCGGATGTGAACACGGCGGTGCGGCAGTGGACCGCACCCACCGGGGCTGTGCCCTGCACATCCGGTGCCCGGCCCGCGTTCCCACACGAGGGCATGCTCATCTACGAGACCGACACCGGCCGAGTCGCGCTGTGGTCGGGAAATTGGATCACCGTCTCTGAGACCCGCTACCCGACCCCCTGGCAGCCCCTGCTCCTACGGTCGGGATACTCCCAGCCGAACCACGGCCAGTCCCCGGCCTGGCGGTGGGACGCCCCGGACGTGGTTCGTCTGCGCGGCCGGATCGACCGGTCCAACGGTGACGCGATCCCTCACCGCGCCTACGTGGCCAGGGTGCCCGCTGAGGCCCGGCCCCGCGAGCTCCAGTCGATGGCGGTCACGACTACCCACCGCCGTGGTTCCACCGCGTCCACCAGGGGCGTCACGAGCCGGTTGGAGATCCATCCGGCTAGCAGGGACACCGCTGGCCGCCTCTTTCTGTGGACCATCTATAACCCTTCGTGGGTCGGCCTGGATGGAGTGACCTATGCCCTCTGAACTGCCCGCCTGGCTGGCCTCACCCGGCCTGTGGATCGGCGGGATCGCCGCCCTCGTGACCGGCCTGACCGTGATCGGGATCGGTGCCCGCAAGGTGGTCCGGCTCCTCCGGCGCATGGGGCACCTCATAGACGACCTGATGGGTGAGCCTCCGCGCCAGGGGCACCCCGAAGGCCGCCCTGGGCTGATGGACCGGGTGACGTCCCTGGAGAAGGAGGTGAAGGTGGTCAGCCACGAGGTCCAGTTCAACACTGGCACGTCGCTGAAGGACAAGGTGCGCGAGGTCAAGGAGGTCGTGGACAAGCTCGCGGCCCGCGAGCAGACCGCCCCCGCTCAGCGGGACACCGCAGCCCACCCGGAATCGCGCAACCGCACCTGACCTCCACACCCTGACCTGTCTTCAGGCCCCACACCTCCTCTCGTGTGGGGCCTTTCCTATGCCCGCAGAAAGGCATCCGTATGATCCTTCGTCCCCGCTCCTACTTCGGCTGGGGTGGTTCCGGCGCGTCCTACGCAGATCCCACTCGTGGCTTGGTGATCCACTACAACGGCCCTGCTACGAACCTGAGGTCGCATTCCGACTGCATCGCGTACTGGAAGCGGGTCCGTCGCGACCACATGCGCGGCAACGGCTGGGCAGATCTGGGCTACAGCTGGGGTGCGTGCAGGCACGGCGAGGTGTTCACCGGCCGTGGCCTGCGCCGTTACCAGGCCGCTCAGGGGACCACGCGCGGCAACTCCGAGTGGTACTCGGTGACGCTGATGCTCGGCGGCAATGAACAGCCGACCCAGGGGCACATCCAGGCCGTGCGGGACCTGCGCGCCTACCTCATGGCGCGAGGCGTCGGCGGCGCGATCCGAGGGCACCGCAGCTTCGTATCGACTTCCTGCCCGGGTGATGTGCTCTACGAGCTGGTCCTGGACGGCACGTTCGGTGCGAGGGGTAACGGCAACCCGAGCAGCGGCGGCGGGGGCGGTATGACCTCCGTGCGGTCCATCCGCTCCCAGCAGACCGCCGTCAACGGTCTCGGACACAACCCCAAGCTGGACATCGACGGGCTGTGGGGCCCCAAGACCGAGGCCGGAGTGAAGTGGCTCCAGGGCAAGGTCGGCGTGACCGCCGATGGGCTGTGGGGACCGGCGACCGAGGCAGCGTACCGGGCTGCCGGTGGTGACGCTCCCATCCAGGTGAAGACGAAGATCCCGCCGTTCCCCTTGCCCCGCGGATGGTACTTCGGCCCCCGCTCCGGACCGGCCGCGTCGGTGTCCGGTTACTACTCCCACCGCTCGGACCTGCGCCGCTGGCAGAAGCAGATGCTCGTGCGCGGCTGGTCCATCGACGCCGACGGCTTGTACGGGCCGCAGACCGCGCGCATCGCTGAGCAGTTCCAGCGGGAGAAGCGCTTGGGCGTTGACGCGCTGATCGGTCCGGCGACCTGGGCCGCCGCCTGGACCGCGCCGATCACGTGACCCACCCCGAGGACCACCGCCCCCGCCCTCGTCCTCTGCTGCTCGTCGCGGCAGTGGGCTTCGCTGCCGGGGTGCTCCTGAGCGTCGGGGTGTGGTCCCTCAACGACCTCGCCCTGTGTACCTGGGGCCCCGCCCTGATCCTCCCCCTCCCTTGACCGGAAGGACCACGCCCGTGGTTCACCGCTCCGACCGATTCAACCGACCCGAAAGGAACCACCTCCTCATGGCTACCACCGCCACCAAGACCGACGCCAAGAACCGCAGCACCCGCACCAGCTTCCAGAACCTGCTCGGCGCGATCCTCTCCGTCGCGCTGGTCGCGGGATCCGGCGCTGTCCTGGACACCGTGACCCCCGGCGACCTCATCGACTGGGCGACCCTCGGCGCGGCTGCGGGCACCGCCGTGATCGGCGCTGTCGCCTCCTACGTGCACCGGCTCGTGGACGGTGACAAGACCCCCATCCGGTAACCGCTCAACCACGCGAACACGAGGCCCGGCAGACCGTGAAGGTCTGCCGGGCCTTTCTGTGAAAGGAGAAGAGTGCGGTACTGGTTCGGTGGCCAGCCCTCCGACTACGTGATCGCGCCCGGGGAGCAGGTCCTGCTCAGTGACGAGAGCGTGGGGTACCAGCCGCTCCTGGTACCGGGCGTCACCTTGTGGGTCTACGACTACGAGAGCGGCCACCGGCTGACCGACCTGCTAGACAGCATGGGAAACCCGGTTGAAGATCTGCGCACATCTGACTACGGGCTGATTCCTCGGTTTCGTGGTCCCGACGAGGTGCGCCGGGTCCTGGTCGGCCCTGCCCCCGAGCCCAACGGCGAGGAGGAGCAGAGCAGCCCCGGGCGGTGGGTGCTCACCTCGACGGACTGGCCTGTCATCGTCGCCCAGGTCGAAAACCGCGTCGCGGTCCTGGAGGAAAACCCGGGTGGTGGGGAGGAGGGGCCCGAGCCGGTGGCGACGGCCCATCCGATGATCTGGTCGCAGCCCCAGGTTGAGGCCCGCACGAGTTCTCACCGGTACGTGAACCTGGAGAGTCGCCAGCAGACGGTCACGGTGGTGCGCGCCGAGGCCAGTGTCGTCAGCGGCCAGGTCGATGTGCACCTGTTGACCGTGGACATGGTGACCGGCACGGCGACGGTCGGTGCGGCGGTGTCCCTCACCTCGGAAGCGCCGACGAACACGATCTCCCCTGACCTCGCGGTGAGCGCGGGGACCGGGGTGACCGTGGGTGTGGAGGTCGCCGAGGGCACCGAGGCCGAGGGGTTGACGGTGCAGGTGATGATCCGTTGATCCTCCTCGACAACTCCCTGTCCGGAGAACCCGGGACCAGGGTCAGCGACACCACGCTCGCGGACAGCGCGACGGCCGGCACGGTGACGGTCCGCGCAGCCGGGTCTCGGGCGGTCTACGACGACACCTACAGCGTGCACAGTCAAGGCGGAATCCGTCTGGAGTCGGGGCACCACCGCGGAGACACCCCGGCTCTGCGAGTCGCGTTGCCTTCAACTCCGTGGGCCCTCCGCTGGTACATGCGCGCTCCGTCGTTGCAGAGCGCCGGGTTCGGCACGAACGAGGTCCGATGGGTGGCGGACTCCGGAGGGCCGGGGCTCCTCTTCCGCGAGTCAGCCGGTGGCCTCGCCCAGGTGCGTGCCCAGCCCCGGGATTTGGCCGCCGAACTGCTTCCCCACGAGTTCACTGGACCGGGTATCCGTCTGACCCAGGTGCTCCGCGTCGAGCTGCGCCAGGACACCGACCATCTGGCTGTACGCGTCTTCGCCGAGCACGACGAGCAGGTCCAGGACTCCTGGACGTTCCCTGGCTTTGACCTCTCGGGCACGCTCTCCCTAACCGGGTACCGGTACAGGGCGCGGCCCACCCTGTACTGGGGCGACCAGGGCAGCGCCGTCCGAGAACTCCAGCTCGACCTCATCGACCTGGGGTATGACCTCGGGCAGTGGAAGGCCGATGGCGACTTCGGCAACGCGACCTATGAGGCGGTCCGCAGCTTCCAGCGTGCACGGGGGATCTTTCCTGAGGACGGGATTCCGGGCCCCGAGACCAGGGCCGGGGTCGATTTCGCCCTCGGCCGTGTGCCACCCCCGCTGTGGTTTTCCCATCTCGCGCTGTCAGACGGCTCTTGGGTGGGACCGGCGGCCCTGCCGCCGGAGCCTCCGCCACCCCAGGCCTCCTATATCACCCTAGGACTGCCCATCTGATTTAAAATAATAATACGGATATTTACCCACCACTGCTATGCCGTTTTGGGTTCTTTGCCCCCTTGCAATAGGCATTCCTCTGCCAGCCAGGCTTTGGGCACCCCATGCATCAGAACATACCGTCTTGCGTCGCAGTAGAGTCCAGGTCGTAGCGAGGTTTCCTGTCCTTGTTCTCCTGCGGAAACTTGACTCCCTTGGACTTCAATTCGCCAAAGGTGAGGATGGGTCCCGCAATTACCTTTTCCAGGATTTCACTCTGGGCGTCTTCCAGATCAGTGACCCGGCGAAGTGAGGTGAGAAGCTCATTGAACTCTGTAATCCATTCCTTGGGCCATGAACCCAAGTGGATGTCATCTAGAGGGCTTGTCTTCTTACCTCCGGGGTCAGCCTTGCGGTATGAGAACCACTTGCCAATGACGTTCATGCCACTGACATCGTAGTTCCACATGCGCTCAGTGACGGGACCGAAAACTCCCTGTCCAACCTTGATCTGACCTTCACCATCCTCGGCTGGAACATAGGTGATCTTACCGGGAAGATCCGAGCCGATGGAAGAGAGATTCTTCGGTCGGCGCGGGTCCTTGGGGTCAAAAGCGATCTTCCCCTTAGGTCGCCCATCCAGATGGCTAGAGAAGGCTTCACCGTAGGTAGCGGCCCAAACGACTTGGCGCCCAATATCGCAGACGGCAGACCACAGTTCAGGATCAGCTGTGAGGGGCACACGAACCCCGGGCGTCACCAACTCCTCCGCGAACTGCTTAGTGAAAGCAGGATTTGCAGTGATGCCAGCGGTGTAGGCAGCTAGGTCATGTGCTGTCACAGTCAGCCCGAGAGTTTCTTCGAGCTGGGAAAGCATGCCTGGAGCCACGTTAGGAGATCCATCAGGATGCCGCAGCGGAAGAATCCGGCCACCCTCGCTTCCCTTGAAGTGATGCTTATCAGGAATGAGAGTGGAAAATGTTATGGCAGGACCTGAAGTAATAGCCTGTGAGTGTTGTTCGGTGATATAAACTTGACCGCCGACAGACTCGGCCGACCAAAGATCCCTGCGAGCACGATCGATAACTCGATGATCAGGGATAATCCACTGCCTGTCAAATGAACGGTAGGCGATCCGCTTTGGCGGTGGACATGCCCCATCTTCCTTTCCGATCGGCTTGCCATGGGATGGCGCATTAGGAAGACTTTCCTTAGTGCTTTCTACAGTGCAACCATGTGTCTCCTTGAAAAGCTTGGGCTTCTCTTGTGGTTCTGCTGAGACAAGCGAGTTCCAGCGATCCTGTAGAACACTTGGATGGGGAGCGTAAATCCATGTGCGCCCTGGGGTAATTCCTGGAGTCACCCAGCAGAACAGATCTCCCAGGGCAGGGTAGTCATCCCAGGCTGACTCGGCCGCAGGAAGGAAGGGTGCCTCCCAACCGGTGCGAGCGGACTGCCATCCATCACCATCAAGTGTTAGGGCATCGAGCTGATCGTATTTCTGCTCCCGCTTGCCAGTGACCTTCGTGTAATGGATCTTGGCTGGGGTATCGGTGTCGGTATCCGCACGCCGGACGAAGATGGCGATGGCCAGCGGTTGCTGCACACCAGGGAAGACCCGGGTGGGCACGTCGGGCTGCATGCCCTCGGGAGTGACGTTGATGATCCACCCCTCCGAACACGTCTCCCGAAGGTAGCGGCGCATGCCCTTGAACCCTGGGCCCTTGAGGTAACCCGAGGTGGTGATGAAGCTGACCACCCCGTGACGATCCTGAGGGTGGGCGTCGAACACCTTCCACGTCGCCCAGGCCCAGAAGTAGATGTAGAGGTTTTTGAGCACGTACTCCACACGCCCATTGCCCTCTTTACGGAACCGGTCCAACGGCCGCTTCTCGTCGGCGTTGGTGGTCCCTGCTTCCACCCATCCACCGAGCCCTTGAGCACGCTCGTGGTAGGGCGGGTTGCCGATGACCACGGTGACCGGAGTATCGGCTTTGATCTTGTTGGCCTGCTTGTGGGACTTGGCCAGAGCAGCCAGGTCCGGAAATACCGCTGCCTCTGCGATGAACGGGTCGTCCAGAGTGTTAGTCACGTGCAGCCGGACACCGTTCTTGGGCAGCTGCGCACCGTAGCTCTTGAGTATGTCGACCGCACGCATCTCCGCGACGGTGTAGGAGCCCATCTTCAGCTCGAAGCCGATCAGTCGTTGCGCGAGGTCGGTGATGGAGGGCCCGACAGCTCCGGGACCATCGAGTTCCTCAGCGCGTTTGGCGGCGTGGTCGATGACGGCGTGCAGATAACGACGTGGTGCGCGATAGCTGACATCCCGGCCTGAGCATGCGAACGGCCGTGCGGGACGATCATGATTGTGACGTCAAAATGGGCCCGCACGGCCTTGAGCCATCGTATCTGCACCGGGATCCC
>NZ_VWVV01000030.1 GCF_009830945.1 Nocardiopsis sp. FR4
CTCCCGCGCCTGGGGCCACCACCCGCTCGCCCCCTGGGCGGACCTGGGCACCAACGTCTGGGCCGAGTTCGACGTGGACCCGTCCGCCGTCCCCCGGGGCCTGCGCCCCTACCTCTTCACACACTGAGGCCTGAAGAACCCTCCGCCACCTACGTGACGTGGCCCCTTCCCTCCCGGGACGGGGCCGCGTCATCGCGAGCTACTTGCCGTAGTGGTAACGGCAGGCGGCGACCCGGATCTCATCACCGCTGATCTTGTACACGAGCCGGTGTTCGCCCGTGATGCGGCGGGACCAGTAACCCTGGAAGCCGTGGCGCAACGGCTCGGGCTTGCCCATACCGTCGTTTCCGTTGCGATCGATGTCCTCGATCAGGGTGTTGGTCCGTTTGAGGATCGTCCGGTCCTGGCCCTGCCACCAGACGTAGTCCTCCCAGGCGCTCTGCGCCCAGACCAGCTTCATTCAGCCAGCCCCCGCTCGATTCCCTGGTCGGACTCCAGTTCCTCGATGGCGGTGACCAGGCGACGCGCGTTCTCGGGGCTGCGCAGGAGGTAGGCGGTCTCCTTGAGGGTCTCGTACTCCGACAGCGCCATCATGACCACCGGCTCATGCCCGGCTCTGGTGATCACCACCTCTTCGCGGTCGTTCACGACGGAGTCGAGCGTGGCCGCGTAGTTGGCACGGGACTCCGAGTAGCTCATCGTCTTCATCCCCGTGTCCTTCCAGCGTAGTAACGTAAGAACAGGTTCATTGTACAGAATCACGTACGTCGCGGAAGCGCCGCCCGAGCACCACCCGGAAACACCGGAGGACCTGATGTCCGTGGGAACCTACGGGTGGCAGAGCGACTTCGCCCGTAAGTACGTCGGCATCGGCCGCGGGGAGGGCCGGGCGGAAGGCCTCGCCCAGGGCTTGGTCCTCTTTCTCGGGGCCCGGGGATTCGAGGTCTCTGACACCGTCCGTCAGCGCATCGGATCCTGCGACGACCTCGACACCCTGAGGGCCTGGGCCCAGAAGGCCGCCAAGGTGAACAGCCCCGAGGAACTCTTCGACTGACAGCGGGCTCCGAGACCACGCGGGGGTGGGAAGCGGTCGCTTCCCACCCCCGCGTGCACGGTCCCGTCCGGCTACACCGCTAGCGGGGACCCCACCGGCAGCGAGGTGTCCGTGGCCAGGTCCAACGAGGACGCGGGGAGCCCGGCGGCCACCACCTCCGCGCCCAGGGCGGCGATCATCGCGCCGTTGTCGGTGCACAGGCGCGGGCGCGGCACGCGCAGCTCCACGCCCGCCTCCCGGCAGCGCTCCTCGGCCAGGGCGCGCAGCGCGGAGTTGGCCGCCACACCGCCGCTGATGACCAGGGTGCCCACACCGTGCTCCACGCAGGCGTCCACGGCCTTGCGGGTGAGCACGTCCACCACCGACTCCTGGAAGGCCGCGGCGATGTCGGCCACCACCAGGGGCTCGCCCCGGCGGTCGGCGTCCTCCACGTGACGGGCCACAGCCGTCTTCAGGCCGGAGAACGAGAAGTCGTAGGTGCCGTCGCCCCACTTGCCGCGCGGGAAGCGGATGCTGCGCGGGTCGCCCTTCTGCGCGGCCCTGTCGATGGGCGGACCGCCCGGGTAGGGCAGGTCCAGCAGCCGGGCCACCTTGTCGTAGGCCTCCCCGGCGGCGTCGTCCACGGTGTCGCCGAGCGAGACCACGTCGGTGGCCAGGTCGTTGACCAGCAGCAGCGAGGTGTGCCCGCCCGAGACCAGCAGGGCGATCGCGGGCTTGGGCAGCGGCCCGTGCTCCAGCTGGTCCACGGCCACGTGGCCGACCAGGTGGTTGACCCCGTACAGCGGCTTGCCCAGCGCCATCGCGTACGCCTTGGCCGCGGACACGCCCACGAGCAGGGCGCCCGCCAGGCCCGGTCCGGCGGTCACCGCGACGGCGTCCACGTCCGCCAGCGCGACCCCGGCCTGGTCCAGCGCGCGGTGCACCGTGGGGGTCATCGCCTCCAGGTGCGCGCGGCTGGCCACCTCGGGCACCACGCCGCCGAAGCGCACGTGCTGGTCGACGCTGGAGGCGACGGAGTCGCCCAGCAGCTCGCAGCCGCGCACCAGGGCCACGCCGGTCTCGTCACAGGACGTCTCGATCCCCATGACCAGCGGCAGGTCACTCATGGTTTCCCTCCCCGGCGACACGCCGCATCACGAGCGCGTCCGCCCCGTTGTAGTAGCCGCGCCGCACGCCGATCTGCACGAAGCCGAACCGTTCGTAGAGCCTCTGGGCGCGCGGGTTGTCCGAGCGCACCTCAAGGAACATGTGGGTGACGCCGCGCCGCCCGGCCTGGTCGAGCAGTTCGGTGAGCAGCGCGGAGCCCACGCCCCGGCCCCAGACCTGTTCGGCCACGGCCATGGTCTGCACGTCACCCTCCGGCGGCACGAACCGCAGCCCGGCGTAGCCCACGACCGCGTCCCCGGACTCGGCCACCACGTAGTGGCGGGTGGTTTCGGCGAGCTCGTCGCGGAGCATGCCCTCGCTCCAGGCGTCGAGCGGGAACAGCGTGCGCTCCAGGTCCATGACGGCCGGAACGTCGTCCGCGGTCATCGGGCGCAGGCGTACCCCCGTGGCACCGGTCGCCCTGGTCACTTCACCCACTGGCGCACCTTCTTCGGGGCACCGGGCTCCACGGCGTCCGGGCGGCGCAGGTACAGCGGGTGGGGTTCGGGCAGCTTCTCGCCCCGGTGCAGACGCAGCAGGGCCAGCTCGGCCATGGCGGCGGCGTCGGGGTGCAGCGGCTCCACGGGGGCCCCGCCGGTCCCGAACACGTCGGCGTACATGCGGGCGCCGTCGCCCACCAGCGGCAGGTCAGCGGTGTCCACCTCGGCGGGCCGGTCGACGGCCACCTCGCCCGTGCGGGTGAGGTGGTCCTCGTAGCGCGCCCAGAACACCTCCTTGCGGCGGGCGTCGGTCATCGCGAGGAAGGGCTCGGTGCGCCGGGTGGCGAAGGCCAGGGCGTCCAGGGTGGTGACCCCGTGGCAGGGCACGCCCAGGGCGTCGGCCAGGGCGTGGGCGGTGGCCAGTCCGACCCGCAGCCCGGTGTAGGGGCCGGGGCCGATGCCGACGGCGATGCGGTCGAGGTCGGCCAGGGCGACCCCGGCCTCCCCGGTGAGCCGCGCGATGGTGGGGCTGAGCAGCTCGCCGTGGCGCCGGGCGTCCACGGAGCCGGCGCTGGCGCGCAGCGTGAAGGAGCCGTCGGGGTCGCTCTCGCCGATGGCGGCGGTGACCGCCGGGGTGGCGGTGTCGAAGGCCAGGAGGAGCACGGGGTTATCGCCTCTGTCCGCGCCCGGCACCGGTGCCGGGCAGGTCGGTGCCGGTCCAGCGGGCACCGACGCCCCGCAGGTGGACCGTGCGGGTGTCGTCGGGGTGCCGTTCGATGCGGATCTCCAGCCGCTCGTCGGAGAGCCCCTCGGCCACGCCCTCGCCCCACTCGACCACGGTGACGGAGTCGGGGAGGGTCATGTCCAGGTCGATGTCGTCGATCTCGTCCGCGCCGCCCAGCCGGTAGGCGTCCACGTGCACCAGGGCGGGACCGCCGGTCAGGGAGGGGTGGATGCGGGAGATGACGAAGGTCGGTGAGGTGACCGGTCCGCGCACGCCCAGCCCCTCGGCCAGACCCTGGGTGAGGGTGGTCTTGCCCGCGCCGAGCGGCCCGGACAGGATCAGCAGGTCACCGGGGCGGGAGAGGGCGGCGAGGTCGCGGCCGAGGGCGCGCATGGCGTCGTCGGTGGCGGCGGTGACCGCACCGACGGTGGACGCGCCTGGAGTGGTTGCTGTCACGTCTGTCATCGGGCTCGCTGCTCGTGTCTGATGGGTGAACGGGGCATGGCGTCGGGCGTACCGGAACGGTTCCCGTCCCCAGATTAGGCGGGGCGGGAGTGGGCCGTGACCGGAACGCGGGGACCGGTCACAGCCGTTGCGGAACGTACGGAAGGTACGGGCCGGTCAGCCCGAACGGGTCGTTCAGGCCAGGGCGCCGACGTAGGTGCGCGGGACCCTCGGGCCCACCCGCGTGACGATCTCGTACGGGATGGTGTCCAGGATCCGCGCCCAGTCCTCGGCGGTCGGCGTGTCCGGGTGCTCGCCCGGGTCGCCGAAGAGCACCGCGTAGTCCCCGGCCGCCACGGGGTCGTCACCCACATCCACAACGAACTGGTCCATGCAGACTGTTCCCGCGATGGTGCGGACGCGCCCGCCGACCAGGACCGGAGCCTTGTTGGTGGCGGCGCGGGGGACGCCGTCGGCGTAGCCCAGCGGCACCAGGGCCAGGGTGGTCTCCCGGTCGGTGGTGTAGCGGTGGCCGTAGGAGACGCCGCTGCCCGCCGGGACGCGTTTGGTCAGGGCGATCCGGGAGCGCAGCGTCATCGCGGGCCGCAGTCCCGGAACCGGGAAGTCCGGAATGGGGCACAGGCCGTAGCTGGCGATGCCGCCGCGCACGAGGTCGAAGCGGGCCTCGGGGAGGGTGAGCAGCGCGGCGGAGTTGGCGATGTGCCGGACCTCGGGGGTCAGGCCGACCTTGTCGGCGGCCTCCAGCGCCTCGTGGAACCGGTCGAGCTGGAGCCCGATCGAGGGGTGGCCGGGCTCGTCGGCGCAGGCGAAGTGCGACCAGACCCCGGCGACCCGCACCGATCCCCCCTCCTCGGCGCGGGCCGCGGCCTCCACCAGCGGGCCCCAGTCGGCCGGGCCCACCCCGCCGCGGTTGAGGCCGGTGTCGGCCTTGAGCTGCACGCGGGCGGTACGGCCCAGGCGCGCGGCCTCGGCGGCCACCGCGTCCAGGACCGCGATGTCGCTCACCCCGAGGTCGATCCCGGCCTCGACGGCCGCTCCCACCGGCTCGCCGGGAGGCAGGATCCAGGCCAGGACGGGGAGGGTGATCCCGGCCCGGCGCAGTTCCAGGGCCTCCTTCACGAAGGCGGTGCCCAGCCAGGTCGCGCCGCCCGCGATCAGGGCGCGCGCGGCGGGGAGCATGCCGTGCCCGTACCCGTCGGCCTTGACCACCCCCATCAGCGGTGTGCCGCCGGCGTGCTCACGGAGCAGCCGCGCGTTGGCGGAGATCGCGTCCAGGTCGACGCGGGCGTGCGCGAAGTCAGACATGTTTCCAGTGTTCCACGTGCACGTCACCGGGGCGGCTGCTCCGGGGTGTGAGTCGCGTCCGCCGCTGAGCCGAATCCACGGCGTAGTAGGGCGTGCGGGCTGACCTGCGCACACACGGGTTTCCCCAGCGACCCGTAGTACACGGGCGGATGCGGGGTAGTAGCGGCAGTGACGCAGTATCTGGGGGTACTGGCATGACCGAGATAGGAAGCGAACGACCCGTCAACACCACACGGCTCTGGTCCGGGGGGCTGGCCACCGCGGTGGTCGCTGCGCTGGTGATCTTCGCGGGCACCCTGGTCTTCCGCGGGGTGTTCGGGGTTCCGGTGCTGGCGCCGGAGGACGCGGGAAACCTGGGCGACGTGGGCACGGTCGCCTACGCCCTGATGGCCGCCGCGGCGGCACTGGTGGCCACCGGGCTGCTGCACCTGCTGCTGGTCAGCGCTCCGCGCGCGACCAAGTTCTTCGGCTGGATCCTGGGACTGGCCACCGCGATCGCCACCGTGGCCCCGTTCACCGAGGCGGCCGACGTGTCGAGCCAGGTGGCCACGGCGGTGATCAACCTGGTCACGGGGATCGCGATCATCACCCTCCTGCGGAGTGTGGGGCGCGCCTCCACCCTGAGCCGCCGCGCGGCGCCTCCCGGGGGGTACACGTCCGCCGGGTCAGAGGCGACCGTGCGTCCCGTGGGGCAGACCGAGCCGATGCCCGTGGACGAGACCGAACCCGTGGACGCCGACCGGCGCGTGCAGGGTGAGGAGCCCGTCCTCCGCTCGGAGGGCGTCCTGCCCGAGGTCTCGCAGGACGAGTACCGCAGGAACCAGGTCCGCGCCCAGGAGATGGACGCCGAGGCGGAGCGGGCCAGGCGCGGCGGGCAGTCCCCGGGCGACCAGCACGCTGGATGACCCAGGGCGCCGATGGACCGGGGCGCCCCTGACCCCGGTGCCCCGAGGGGGCGGAGCCGGACGGCTCCGCCCCCTTCCGCGTGCCCCGGAGATCCACCAATCACCGCAAAAGCCGCCAGAACGGAGTGCTTCGGCGACTTCTGGGAATTCCATCCACGGATCTATGTGGCCGCCAACGCGGAGATGACCAGAAGGGTGCTTCGCCGGACCGGACGGGAGTTCGTGCCCGCCGGTGGGGGCGCCTGCCCCCACAGCGGCCGCCCCATGCGCAACTACCGCTGGACCCGCCCCGAGTCCGTGTAGCGCACATCACACCGCCAGCCCCGAACAGCGCCTTCGTGGCGCCCTCCCCGGATACTCCCCGCTGACCGTCACCAGGGCCCGATAGCGTACGAACCCTGACGGAATGGAACCATCGGGACACCTTGCGCATCGAACACCGGGAGTGAGGAAGCGGGTTCCGTGCGGAGCGGAGTCCTCCTGGCGGCGCGAGGAGAAGGACGGTCGTGAAGTTCGACATCGTGGAACCCGGGCCCGACGAGCCGGCGGCCCCCGCCCAGCCCGTACCGGACGATCCGCCCGCGCGGGAACCGGTACCGCCCTCCGCCCTCAGGCTCCGGCGCGCCTCCGAGTACATGCACCTGCGCGCCCGCACCGACCTCACCCGAGTCCGCTCGGCCCTGAACCAGATGCTCCACACGGTGGAAGCCGACCGGGCCGAACCCAGCACGCCCGAGGAGCCGGAGCACTTCCGCCCGGGCGCCTTCCGATCCCGCACCGACCGGAGGACACCGTGACCGCCTGGAACATCCAGCCCTCGGAGGTCGGCGCCGTGCTGACCAACACCTACTCCCACATCGGTGAGGAGGGCGGCTCCGACGGGCTGTTCGGTGACATGCAGACCATCGAGGACCGCGTCACCGCGCTCAGCGACCACGTCAACAGCACCCCCATCCGCGTCGCCCTGGGGGAGTTCGCCGAGCACTACTTCGGTGTCATGGGCGACATGCTCTCCCTGACCGGCAACGCCGTGACGCAGACCAGCGAGGCCACCACCGCCTACGTCGAGGGCAACGAGGAGATGGCGCTGGAGGCCCAGCGCAACGCCGACGTCGTTCCCCCTCCGCCGCCCCCGCCGTCGAGCGGCGGCCCCAACACGCTCGTCTGACCCCCGGCCCTCCCCCGCCAAGGAACCCCCATGCCCCCTGCCGGCCACCCGCCCTCCTCCGGTCCCCTGAGCACCTTCCAGCAAGTGGAGATGCTCACCAACAGCGAGGGGAAGGTCAGCCCCTCCACCTTCCCCGTCCCCAACGCCTCCCCCGACTACATCGAGGGTCTGGCCGCCGACCTGCGCACCGCGGGTGAGTCGGTGGCCGACACCGGCAACGACATCAACGGCTCCTGGAGCGGCCTCACCAACTGCTACAAGGCCCCCGAGGCAGCCGAGCTGTACACCGTCCTGGCCCCCGTGGCCAGCAACGGCGACGACGTCTCGACCGGGATGGGCCAGGCCGCGACCGCCCTGGAGACCTTCGCCGCCGACCTGCGCTCGATCAAGTCCCGCTGGTCCACCCTGCGCGCGGAGGCCTACGAGTTCCGGGCCCGCATCGACGCCGAGGGCGAGGACTGGCGCAAGGGAGACGGGTGGTTCGGCTTCGGCGACAGCGCCAACGTCGAGGAGAACGACCGCCTCATCGAACGGGGCCAGAACCTCATCGAGGAGTACGAGGAGGCCGAGCGCGTCTGCGCCAACGGGGTCAACAAGTTCGTTCCCGACCGCACCAGGTTCGAGGCGGCGCCCAAGGGCGACGGCGCACTCGATCCCGGCGTGTTCTACCACGGCTACGAGCAGGACCTGTCGGACCTGGCCACCGAGTGGGAGCTGGGCGGGGCCGAGATGGACGCGAACTGGGTGGTCGACGTCGGGTCGGCGGTGTGGGACTTCGGCGTCGACGCGGTCGAGGGCACCGGCGCGATGCTGGGCATGCACAGCTCCGAGGGCTGGTTCCAGGCCTCGTGGGGTGACGCCCTGTGGGAGTACCACGAGGGCAACGTCCAGTCCGCGCTGAGCATGGTGGGCATGTACGACGCCGAGTCCGACAGCTACGGCTGGGCGGGCTGGGACAGCGTCGGATCGGCCTGGAAGGACGCCGCGCACGCGGTGGTGCCCTGGGAGGAGTGGGGCGACCGGCCCGGCTACGTGATCGGCACCGCCCTGCTCAACATCGGCGCCACCGTGGGCGGCGCCCTGCTGACCGCCACCGGCGTGGGCGCCGTGGTCGGCGTGCCGCTGATGGCCTGGCGCGGCATGGCCATGCTGGACAGCATGGGCGGAGGCCGAGGCGGCTCCGGCGGCGGTTCGGGGATCGACGTGGACGTGCCCCAGAACTTCCCCGCCTTCGGCGGCCAGGGCTCGCCCGTCATCAACATCGACACCAGCCGGTTCAGCGGCAGCGGTGCGCTCTCGGCCCAGCTCACCGACGCCAACTCCGCGCTGAACTGGCTGCTCGCCAGCACCGGTGAGTCCTCGACCTCCACCGGCGGGGACAACCCCAGGACGCAGAACACCTCCGGTGAGCAGGCCCCGCGTGTGTCCTCGCCGAACCGGGACAAGGAGAAGGAGAACGTCTCCAGGAAGGCGGGCACGGACCCCACCGCCCAACAGCTCAAGGACACCGAGGACCTGCTGTCCCAGCTCGGCCCCGCCGACGTGGCGGAGCTCCAGCGGACCGAGCGCGACGTCCTGGCCGAAGGCGGTTCCCGGGGCTCGGAGTCCAGCGGCTCCCGCCAGGCCGAGGAAGCGGGGCTGGACCCCTCCCTGGACTCCGTCTTCGCCGAGGGCCGCGCCCTGGCCTCGGACTACCCGGCCTGGGAGATGGGCCCGCTCAGGGACGGCCCCGAAGGGGACAGGGTGCCCGCCCACGTCGGCGGCGGAAACCCCGACACCCTGACCGCCGCCCGGGACGTTCCGTCCTCCTCCTCGCCCTCCCGCCTCGACCTGACCGACATCGGCGGCGACCGCTTCCCCGACACACCGGACACCCATCGCGACACCGGTTCCCGCGACCGCGGCCCCGAGATGCGTGACGACTCCCCCAGAGTCCACAACAGAGCCGACGACTCACCCGGCACCGACCCCGTCAGCGGCGAGAACGGCAACCAGAGGCCCACGGAGGTCTCCGACAGGCCCCGCCAGGACACGACCGCGGAGCGCACCAGGGTCACCGGTGAGCTTCCCGAGCGCCCGGGCCGCCACGACGACGCCGATCCTCCGACCGGGGACCGGGATGCCGACACCGACGGACCCGCGCGGCGCTCCGGCAACGGGGACTCCGGCAACGGAAACTCCTCGGACGGCAGCGGAAACGGAGAGAGCTCCGACCCCTGGAACAACGACAGCCTGGACGATCGCTACCGGCCGCCGGTCGTGCCGGAGGAGAACCGCACCACGATCGAGCCCGGCGCCCGGGCGAGCAGGAACGGCCCCGGCTATCCCGGCCCCAACTCGGTCTTCGCCCCCAAGGGCGGCCTCAAAGCCAACTGGATGTACGAACTCCCCGGACGGGGGAAGTTCTACACCGATGGTGAGGGCAAGGTCAGCTACATCGACACGCACGCGGGTGAGAAGGGCGACCGCAACCCCGAGCTGAGAAAGCCGCGGCCGAATGTCACCTACGCGGTCGACGTCCTGGAGAACAAGGGCAAGAAGTACTTCTACGAGACCGACAGCCACAGCAGGACCGCCCATGCCCACGGAGAGCTCCAGAGGATCAAGTCCGATGCGGAGAACGGCGGACTGAGCCTGGAGGAGAAGAACGAGATCTACCGCGCGGACGACCAGGGCCAGGAGGGCCGCAAGGGCAACAGGGTCTACAAGGGTGACGAGGAGTACCACAAGACCGACTGGGACGGAGGCCACTTCATCGGCACCGGCTTCGGCGGCAGTGGCCACAGACTCAACCTGTACGCGCAACTGCGGGAACTCAACCAGCAGGTCACCGGTGGCACACCTGAGACCAACTTCTTCGCTCTCGAAAGAGAGTGGAGAGCGGCCCTCGACGCCGGACAAGCAGTCAGGGTCGACTTCGAGGCGGATTACGGTGACAGAGGCGAGGTCCCAACGGCCATCAAGGTCAAGTACTGGATCGACGGAGAGCCTCAGGAACCCATCACCTACCACAACCAACCGGATGTGAAACGGGGTTCCGCGTCCGCACGTTCCTACGCCGAACGCGTCGCCGCTACGGCACTCGGCGCTGCTCTGCTCATGGGGATAGGCGAATACGATGTCTATGACGAACAAGCGAACCCGTACGCTGGTCTCGGCGGCTCCGAGCAGGCGTCGAGCGTGGCCTCCGAAACCAGAAACCAAGAGACGAGCCATCCTTCATGACGATTTCTCCGGAACGACAGAATGAAATCCTCCAGAGGATCGGTATCCTGATACTCGACGAGGCGGGAGACGATTGGCAGGAGATCATCGTGAGGTATTCCTGCCTCTCCACCACGTCGACGACCAGGACCATCATCACGACCAAAAACGGAGAAACCAGGAGAGGCGACATACCACTTAAGGCCTCGACTCTCTTCTATGAACTCCGCAAAGAGATGCACGAGGACGAAAAGGGAACCTGGTACATCGCTGATTATAAGATCACAAGGCCAGGGAGCTTCTCCGTTGACTTCGACTACGAGAGTGAGCCACAGTTCGCTTTCGAAGTCGATCCGCGAACGTACTATGAGGACCTCGAGTACTTCCCCCGGCCGTTCGAGACCGTTCCCGAGTGGATGCAGGGCAAGCTTGTCCGGGCTCTGGAGATGATCAAGCGCGAGGAAGGAAACAACTGAAACCAGGAAAGAAGAGGAACAATTAATCCGGTTCCCCGGTCCGCAAGCTCGTGGAGCCATACGGCACCGAAGGAACACCCGTCGCGGTTTCCCCTGGTGTCCCCGGGCAAGAGAACCAGAACGCGGCCGGGGAGGTGACGGCGCGGCTCAGGCCCGGCTGACCAGGGCGTCCACGTGCTCGGGGCTCAGGCAGTGCTCGATCACCATGACGGCCGCGCCGATCACACCCGCGCGCTCGCCCGCCACCGACGAGGCGATGCTCAGGTGCTCGGTGGCCAGCGGCAGCGACCGCTGGTAGATGACCTCGCGCACCCCGGCGATCAGGTGGTCCCCGGCCAGGGCGAGCGCCCCGCCGATGACGATGACCGACGGGTTGAACATGTTGACCGACGCGGCGAGCACCTCGCCGATGCCGCGGCCCGCCTGGCGCAGCGCGCGCAGCGCGGGCACCGACCCGTTGCGGGACAGCTCCACCACGTCGCGCGCCCCGCGGGCGGGCACCCCCTGGGCGGTGAGCACCTCGGCCAGGGCGGCGCCGCTGGCCACCGCCTCCAGGCAGCCGGTGTTGCCGCAGCGGCACGGCCGGTCGGCCCCGCTGGGGACGTGGATGTGGCCCATGTCCCCGGCCGCGCCCTGCGCCCCCCGGTAGACGCGGCCCTCGCTGACGATGCCGCAGCCGATGCCGGTGGCCACCTTGACGAACATCAGGTGGCTGGCCTCCGGCCAGGCGGTGTGGTGCTCCCCGACCGCCATGATGTTGACGTCGTTGTCCACCAGCACCGGCACGTCCAGTCGGCTGTGCACGTAGCCGGGAACGTCGTAGTCGTCCCAGCCGGGCATGATCGGCGGGTTGACCGCGCGCCCGGTGGAGTGCTGGACCGGCCCCGGCAGGCCGATGCCCAGGCCGAGCAGCTCGTCCGCGCCCCGCCCCGCGCCCGCGAGCAGGCCCCGGCCCCGGTCCGCCACCCAGTCCAGGACGGCCTCGGGCCCCAGCGCGATCTCCAGGTCGGCGCGCTCCTCGGCGAGCACGCTCCCCGACATGTCGGTGAGGGCGAGCCGGGCGTGGGTGGCGCCCAGGTCGGCGCCCAGCACGACGCGGGCGTCGGGCCGGAAGCAGAAGGTCGTGGGCGGCCTGCCCCCGGTGGAGACGGCCTCGCCCGCCGGTCCGATGAGCCCGCTGGCCAACAGGGCGTCCACGCGCTGTGTGACGGTGGAGCGGGCCAGCCCCGTGACCGAGGCCAGTTCCGAGCGGGTGCGCGGCCTGCCGTCCCGCAGGAGTCGGAGCAGGGTTCCCGCACCCGGCGGGGTGGTCGGAGCGACGGTCAAGCCGGGTCCCTCCGCACGAGTCAGCGCGTCTTCCGTCATGCGAACAGTGAAGCACAGGACCTATTGATCGGTGGACAACCGTCTAATGTGTCCAGATCTAACAACTTATGCTTGACTGTCGACAGAAGTCCGGCGTACCGTTCCGGGCATGTCAGTGAGCAAGGTCACAAGTCTGGGCGAGGTGGCGGACGCCGAGCACTCCGCCCCGCACGCCTACCGCGCCGCGGTGATCGGCACCGGCTTCATGGGCCGGGTCCACGCCCACGCCGTCCGCGCCGCCGGAGGCGAGGTGGTCGGGGTGGCGGGCTCCTCGCCCGACAAGGCCGAGCGGTTCCGCGCCGCCCACCGGGCCGGCCGGGCCCACGCCGACGCCCTGGAACTCCTGGGCAGCGACGACGTGGACGTGGTCCACGTGTGCGTCCCCAACCACCTGCACGCGCCGCTGAGCCTGGCCGCCCTGGCCGCCGGCAAACACGTGGTGTGCGAGAAGCCCCTGGCCACCGACGCCGCGACCGCCCGCGAGATGGTCGACGCCGCTCGCGAGGCCGACCGGATCGCCGTGGTCCCCTTCGCCTACCGCTTCCACCCGATGGCCCGCGAGGCGCGCGCCCTGGTCGCCGCCGGCTCCCTGGGCCGCCTCACCCTGGCCCACGGGGGCTACCTCCAGGACTGGCTCCTCCGCCCCGAGGAGGACAACTGGCGGGTCGACCCCGCGCTCGGCGGCCCCAGTCGCGCCTTCGGCGACATCGGCTCGCACTGGTGCGACATGCTGGAGTTCGTCACCGGCGACCGCATCAGCGCGGTGAGCGCCCTGACCGCGCGGACCAACGACACCCGGGCCGGGCGCCCGGTGGCCACCGAGGACCTGGTCTCCCTCCAGTTCGCCACGGCGGGCGGGATGATCGGCAACGCGGTCGTCAGCCAGGTCTCGCCCGGACGCAAGAACCAGCTGGTGCTGGAGGTTACGGGCACCGAGGGGTCGCTGGTCTTCGACCAGGAGCGCCCCGAGACCCTGTGGGCGGGCGGCCGGGGGCGCTCGACCGTGATCTCCCGCGACGACCCGGCCCTGAGCGCCGACGCCGCGCGTCTGGCCACCGTCCCCGTGGGGCACCCGCAGGGCTACCAGGACTGCTTCAACGCGCTGGTGGCCGACACCGGAGCCGCGATAGCCGGAAGTGCGCCCGAGGGCCTGCCGGTGTTCGCCGACGGCCTGCGCGCCGCGGTCCTGGCCGAGGCCGTGCTGACCTCGGCGCGCGAGCGCCGCTGGGTCGAGGTGGCTGCGACGTGAGCGGCGCGCCCCTGCTCCGGATGCGCGGCATCACCAAGTCCTTCCTGGGCGTGCGCGTCCTGCACGGCGTGGACCTGGACCTGTACCCCGGACGGCTGCACGCCCTGGTCGGTGAGAACGGCGCGGGCAAGTCCACGCTGATGAAGGTGCTGGCCGGGGTGCACCGCCCGGACGGCGGCACCGTCGAACTCGACGGGGAGCCGGTCGCCTTCGAGCACCCGGTGCAGGCCCAGCGCGCGGGCGTGGCCACGGTGTTCCAGGAGTTCAACCTCCTGCCCGAGCGCACCGTCGCCGAGAACGTCTTCCTGGGCCGCGAGATCCGCCGCCGCGGGCTGGTGGACGGCCGCGCCATGGAGCGGGCCACCGGTGAGCTGCTCGCCGGACTGGACCTGGAGGGGATCGCCCCCGGGGCCCGGGTGCGCTCGCTGTCGGTGGCCCAGCAGCAGGTGGTGGAGATCGTCCGGGCGCTCTCGTTGGAGGCGCGCGTCATCTCCATGGACGAACCCACCGCCGCGCTGGCCGACCACGAGGTGGAGGCGCTCTACCGGATCATCGGCCGCCTGCGCGAGCGCGGGGTGGCGGTGCTGTACGTGTCGCACCGGATGCGGGAGATCTTCGACCTGGCCGACACGATCACCGTGCTCAAGGACGGACACCGGGTCACCACGGTCCCCGCCGGGGAGATCACCCCCGCCGAACTGGTCCGCCGGATGGTGGGCCGTCCGGTCTCGGCGGTCTTCCCCGAACCCCTGGAGCCGCACGGGGAGCACGTGGGCCGGGTACGGCTGTCGGTCTCCGGGGGCGGCAACGCCCAGCTGGACGGGATCGGCTTCGAGGTGCGCGGCGGCGAGATCCTGGGCATGGCCGGGCTCCAGGGCAGCGGGCGCACCGAGGTGGCGCACGCGCTGTTCGGGGTGGAGCGCTTCACCCGGGGCGAGGTGCGCGTGGACGGGCGCCGGATCGATCCGCGCTCGCCGCTGCGGGCCGTGCGCGCCGGGCTGGCCCTGGTCACCGAGGACCGCAAGGCGCGGGGGCTGGCGCTGCACCAGTCGGTGGCGGCCAACGGACGCCTGGTCCTGGACGCGGTCTGGCCCTTCGGTTCGGCCCGCCGGGCGCGGCGGCTGCCCGGCATCCTGTCCTCGGTGGAGCTGGTCGCGCGCGGCGGCCACGACCAGGAGGTGCGCTACCTGTCCGGCGGCAACCAGCAGAAGGTGGTGCTGGCCAAGTGGCTGGCCGCCGAACCCGGGGTGATGGTGCTCGACGAGCCCACGCGCGGCATCGACGTGGGCGCCCGGCAGGCCGTCTACCGGTTGGTGCGGGAGCTGGCCGCGGCCGGGGTGGCCGTCGTGCTCATCTCCTCGGAGCTGCCCGAGCTGATCGGGATGGCGGACCGGCTGCTCGTGCTGCGGGACGGGCGGGTGGCGGGCGAGCTCCCCGGCGGCGCCAGCGAGGAGGCCGTCATGGCGATGGCCACCGGCTCCCCGCACGGGGGGCCCGCACCGGAGGCCGTGGACCCGCGCACGCACCCGGCCGCCTCCCCCTCCGACGGACCGCCCCCGCACCCGTCACGGCACGAGGAGGCCGCCCCGTGACCCGCCTTCCCTCCCTCCTCCCCCGCGGACCGGTCCCGAGGCCGGGCACCACCGGCCTGGTCTACCTGGCCCTGGCGGTGCTGCTCGCGCTCGGCGCGGCCCTGGTGGCCGCGCGGGGCGGCAGCCTGTTCACCACCGCCACCACGGTCGACCTGTTCACCCGCAGCAGCCTGCTGGGGTTCCTGGCCATCGGCCAGACGCTGGTCATCCTGTGCCGCTCCCTGGACCTGTCGGTGGGCTACGTCGCCGCCCTGTCCACGGTGGTCGCGGCCACCACCATGGCGGGCGACCCGTCCCGCATACTGCTGGGCGTGGGCGCGGCGCTCGGCCTGGCCGGACTGATCGGGCTGGTCAACGGCCTGGTGGTCACCGGTCTGCGGGTCAACCCGTTCATCGCCACCCTGGGCACGGGGCTGGTCATCAAGGGGTACCTGGACACGAACTTCCAGGGTCCGGCCGGATCGGTCCCGGCCGCCTTCCAGGCCCTGGGCTACACGCGGATCGGCGTGCTGCCGGTGTCCACGCTGGTGATGCTGGGCGCCGCGGTGGCGGCGGTGGTGTTCCTGCGGCGCACCCGGATGGGCTACCACATGTACGCCGTCGGCGGCGACGCCGAGGTGGCCCGGCTCTCGGGCATCCGCGCCGGGGTGCCCACGGTCACCGCGCACGTGCTGTGCTCGGTGGCGGCTGGAACCGCCGGTCTGCTGCTGGCCGCGCGCTTCGGCACCGGCAGCGCCACCGTCTACGGCAACGGCTACGAGCTGGAGGCCATCGCGGCCGTGGTCCTGGGCGGCACCTACCTGCTCGGCGGGCGCGGCGGCGTGGCCGGAACCCTGGCGGGGGTGTTCATCCTCGCCACGCTCGACACGGTGTTCAACGTGCTGGGGGTCGACCCGTTCGTCAAGGACGTGCTGCGCGGCGTCATCGTGATCGCCGCCGTGGCCGTCTACGCCCGCGGCCAGCACTCCCGGGCGGCCGTCCGGGTGCGCTTCCCCCCCGGCGGGGCGCCGCCGCCCGCCCCCGGGCCGGATTCCGGCACCGGCCCCGCCGCCCCCGCGCAGCCCCTCGGAGGCTCCCGATGACCCCGACCCCCTCCCCCGGCACGCGCGCCCCCCAAGACCCGCCCGCGCGCTCCCCGTGGTCCGCGCTCGCCGCCGCGGGCCGGGGCGGCACCGCCACCGTCGCCCTGCTGCTGGCCCTGGTGTTCGTCGTCATCGCCACCCAGAACCCGTCGTTCTTCGAGGGCCCGCCGCTGATGGCCTTCGCCAAGAAGGCCGCGCCGCTGGTGATCCTGGCGATCGGCCAGTACCTGGTGATCGTCTCCGGCGAGTTCGACCTGTCGGTGGGCTCCCTGGTGGGCGCGCAGGTGGTGGTCGCGGCGCGGCTCATCGACGGCGAGGAGTCCAACACCCTGCCGGTGATCGGCCTGATGCTGGCCTTCGGCCTGGTGGTGGGCCTGGTCAACGGCCTGGTGACCACGCTGCTGCGGGTCCCGTCGATCATCACCACGCTCGGCACGATGCTGATCCTGTTCGGCGCCGTGCGCTACTGGACCGGCGGCGCGCCCACGGGCGCCCTGTCGGAGTCCTTCCGGGTCCCCGGCCGCGGCGGGATCGAGGGTGTACCCCTCCTCGGCCAGATCCCCTGGGCCCTGGTCGTCGCGCTGGTGCTGGCGGTGGCTGCCGTGCTCCTCATGCGCTCCCCGTGGGGCCGCACGCTGGTGGCCACGGGCGACAACGACCTCGCCGCGGCCTTCTCGGGCGTGCGGGTGTGGCGGGTGCGCACCCTGGCCTTCGTCGGCTCCTCCCTGCTGGCCACCGTCGCCGCCGTCCTCATCGGCGGGTTCGCCGGGGTCACCGCGCAGGTCGGGGAGGGGCTGGAGTTCACCGCGATCACCGCCGTGGTGCTGGGCGGGGTCGTGCTGGGCGGCGGCCGCGGCACGGTGCTGGCCGCGGTCCTGGGCGCCCTGACCGTGGAGGCGCTGTTCACCCTGTTCAACCAGCTCTACCTGCCCTCGACCATCCAGCCGTCGGTGCAGGGGCTCATCATCATCGCCGCGGTGGCCTATGCGGCCCGCCGGGGCGGCCTTCGACTGCCGGAGCGCCCGCGACGGCGACCGGACCATCCCGCCGAGCCGGAGCTCGGTACTTCCAGGAGGTAACCATGCGCGTCCCCCGCGTGCTGTTCGCCGGCGCCGCCGGCCTGACCCTGATGCTCACCGCGTGTACCACCGACGCGCCCGACGACTCCCCGGAGGGCGGGGGCGGCGCGGCCGGCCTGACCCCGGACGCGGAGTGGTTCGACCGGGAGGAGTTCGAGGCCCAGCTCGCCCAGCGCGAGGCCACCCCGGAGGGGCCCGAGGACGAACCCTGGATGCAGGCGATCAACCCCGAGTGGACCGACACCTCCGCCTTCGTCCACGACTCCCCCGGGGACGCCACGGTGTGCTTCTCCAACGCCTCGGTGTCCAACCCCTGGCGCGTCACCGGCTTCATCACGATGGAACAGCAGGTGGAGGCGCTCCAGGAGGAGGGCAGGATCGGGGAGTTCCGGGTCTCCGACGCCGCCGACGACGACAACCAGCAGATCTCCGACATCCAGGCCTTCGTGGACTCCGGGGACTGCGACGCCATCATCATCTCGCCCTCCACCACCGCCACGCTGACCCCGGCCGTGGAGACCGCCTGTGAGAGCGGCGTCCCGGTGATCGTCTTCGACCGCGGTGTCAACACCGACTGCATGGTCACGTTCATCCACCCGATCGGCGGCTACGCCTTCGGCGCGGACGCGGCCGAGTTCCTCGTGGAGGAGCTGGAGCCCGGGTCGACGGTGCTGGCGCTGCGCATCCTGCCCGGCGTGGACGTGCTCGAACACCGCTGGGCGGCGGCCCAGGAGGTCTTCGGCGACAGCGAGCTGGAGGTGCTCGGCTACGAGTTCACCGAGGGCGACGGCGCCCGGATCAAGGACCTGGTCTCCCAGCACCTCCAGCGCGGCGAGGTCGACGGCGTCTGGATGGACGCCGGGGACGGTGCCGTGGCCGCCTTGGAGGCCTTCGAGGACGCCGGGCAGCCCTACCCGGTGATCTCGGGCGAGGACGAGCTGAGCTTCATGCGCATGTGGAAGGAGGAGGGCCTCACCGCCGTCGCGCCGGTCTACTCCAACTTCCAGTGGCGGACCCCGGTGCTGGCCGCGGGCATGATCCTGGCCGGTGAGGAGGTCCCCGCGGAGTGGGTCCTGCCCCAGGAGCCCGTCCGCGAGGACGAGCTGGACGAGTACCTGGAGCGCAACGCGGACATGCCCGCCCTGCACTACGCGAAGTTCGGCGGCGAGGACCTGCCGGGCTACCCCGAGGCCTGGACGGAGCGGTAGGTGCGCACGCTGGGGGTCAACACGTGGGTGTGGACGTCGCCGCTGACCGACGCCGCCCTGGAGCGGATCGCTCCCCGCGTGGCCGCGTGGGGATTCGACCTGATCGAGCTGCCCGTGGAGGAGGTCGGCGACTGGGACCCCCGGCGCGCCCGGAACCTGCTGGACGGTCTGGGCCTGGCGGCCGGCGTCGTGCTGGTCATGAAGCCGGGCCGGGAGCTGGTCGCCACCGACGCGGCCACCCGTTCGGCCACACAGGACTACCTCAGAGGGGTCGCGGACACCGCGGCGGCGGTCGGCTCCCCCGTCGCCGCGGGCCCGGCCTACGCCTCGGTCGGCCGCACGTGGCGCACCTCCCCCGGAGAGCGGGCGGGAATGGTCGCCGAACTGGCCGAGGCGCTGGCCCCCGTGACCGGGTACGCCTCGGAGGCGGGGGTCCTGCTCGCGGTGGAGCCGCTCAACCGGTACGAGACCAGCGTGCTCAACACGGTGGACCAGGGGCTGGAGCTGATCGACGCCCTGCCGGACGGGCAGTGCGCCCTGGCCCTGGACCTGTACCACATGAACATCGAGGAGCGGGACGTGGCGGCGGCCGTCCGGAGGGCCGCCGGTCGCATCGGACACGTGCAGGTGTGCGCGAACGACCGGGGCACCCCCGGCGCCGACCACCTGGACTGGAGCGGGATCCTCGGCGCCCTGGACGAATCGGGGTACCGGGGGCCCCTGGTGATCGAGTCGTTCACGGCGGACAATGCCAGCATCGCCACGGCGGCCTCCGTCTGGCGACCGTTGGCGGCGAGCCAGGACGCGATCGCCGTCGACGGCCTGGCCTTCCTTCGTTCCCTGACCCGACGGGAGGGGTCCCCGTGACCGCACGCGCGCCGAGGCTCCCCCTCGTGTCGGCCGGTGACCGTCCGGAGCGGTGCGCCCACGCGCGCGTCCGCGCCCCGGCCGGCCCGTCCGCCGCCGTGTCCGCACCACGGTCGGCGGCCGTCCGGGAACGGGAGGGCCGAGTCCCCACCCCCCGCTCGGTGCCGCGCCCACCGGAAAGCGCATGCTGCAGTAGGGCGGCTCCCTCCGCGAAGGAGACGTCACCATGTCCGAACAGTCCACTCCGGGCTCCAGGTCCCGGTCCGGGTCCCCGTCACAGTCACAGCCTCCCGGCGGGGACCGCTCCCCCGGCGGGCCCCCGTCCGCCGGCACGGAACGGCCCGGGCCCCGGGGCCCGTCGTCCCGTTTCGGCCGCCTGCCCTCCTCCGGCCGCCCGCCCTCCCCAGGCCGGGAGCCGCGGGACCCCGACCCGGTGGCGGCCACAGCCGCGACCTGGTGGCTCACGGGGGTCTCGCTCGCGGTGGCCGGTGCCGTCGTCGCCGCCTCCGTCGCCCTCCACGGCGGCGGGAACCCCTCGGCGGACGGAGCCGGGATCCCGGCCGCCGAAACCCTCGTCTACCAGCCCGACGCCGACCGGGTCGGCGAGCTCGTCCCGCACGCCAGCGCGGCCCGTGCGGGACTGGTGCCCGTGCTGCTGGAGATGGAGGAGTTCCTGCCCACGGACGGCTCCCACCCGCCCCTGGACATGACCGACGCCTCCACCGTCCACTCCTGGCGCACCGGTGTGCAGTCGGCCGCGGCACACCTGGGCGAGCCGCCCGAGGGCACCGAGGCCCACGATCTCGCCCACGCGGGGCTGGTCTCCTCCGTCGAGCTGCTGTCGATGGCGGTCCAGGCCTACTCCGGGGCCGCGCTGGTGGAGGACCAGGACCTGCGCATGGACGTCCTGCACATCGCGATGGACCTGCGCGACCAGGCGGTGCGGTCCTGGTCGGTGGCAGCCGCCCACCTCGACATGGTCAGCGCGGACACCGGCCACGGCCGCGTCGACCTGGACCTGCCCGCCGCCGGAGGGACGGCCCCGCGCCCCGGCGGCGGGGAGGGGGACGCCGGGGACGGACACGACCACTGAGCCCGGAGCCCCGGGCTCGGCGCACACCCGCATCGAAAGAGGAAGACACCGACATGCCGCGACCCGTGACCCTCTTCACCGGACAGTGGGCCGACCTGCCCTTCGAGGAGGTGTGCTCCCTGGCCTCCTCCTGGGGCTACGACGGCCTGGAGATCGCCTGCTGGGGCGACCACCTCGACGTCGTCCGCGCCGCCGAGGACGACGACTACGTGCACGACCGGCTGGAGGTGCTCAGGCGCCACGGGCTCGGCGTGTGGGCGATCTCCAACCACCTGCTCGGACAGGCCGTGTGCGACGACCCGATCGACCACCGCCACCGGGACATCCTGCCCGCGCGGGTGTGGGGCGACGGCGAGCCCGAGGGGGTGCGGCGCAGGGCCGCCGAGGAGATGCGCACCACCGCGCGCGCCGCCGCGCGGCTGGGCGTGTCCACCGTGGTCGGCTTCACGGGCTCGGCGGTCTGGAAGTACGTGGCGATGTTCCCGCCGGTGGGAGAGGAGGTCATCGAGGCCGGGTACCGGGACTTCGCCGACCGCTGGAACCCGGTCCTGGACGTGTTCGACGAGGTGGGCGTGCGCTTCGCGCACGAGGTGCACCCCTCCGAGATCGCCTACGACTACTGGTCGACCCAGCGGGCGCTGGAGGCGGTCGGCCACCGGCCCGCGTTCGGCCTGAACTGGGACCCCAGCCACATGGTGTGGCAGGACATCGACCCGGTCGGGTTCCTGTGGGACTTCCGGGACCGGATCTACCACGTGGACTGCAAGGACACCCGCAAGCGGGTGGGCAACGGCCGCAACGGGCGGCTGGGCTCCCACCTGCCCTGGGGCGACCCGCGCCGGGGCTGGGACTTCGTCTCGACCGGACACGGCGACGTGCCCTGGGAGGACTGTTTCCGCACGCTGAACGCGATCGGCTACACGGGTCCGATCTCGGTGGAGTGGGAGGACGCCGGGATGGACCGGCTGGTCGGGGCGGCCGAGGCGGTGGAGTTCGTCCGGTCCCGGGCCTACGACCCGCCGGAGGCCTCCTTCGACTCCGCCTTCGGGTCGGGCTGACCGGGGGCGCCGGGGCCCTCCTGGCGGCGGCGCCTACATCATGGGGGCGATGACCACCCGGTAGCGGCCGCCGTCCTCGGTGGAGACGTCGCGCCGGAAGTCGTTGACCCGGTTGACGGAGCTCTGGACGGCGTCGCTGCCGAAGGCTGCGGTGTCCACGGTGGGCAGGTGCTCCTTGACCGCGCGCACCGCCTCGTCGACGGACATGGCGGTGTCTCTGCGCTCGGGGGTCACGCGCCGACCGTCGTCGGTGAGGCTGCTGATCACGATCCGGAACATACCGGGTCTCCCTGCGGCGTCGGGGGGCTGACACCGGCATTGTCCCGCATTCGCCTCGGACGTGGGAACGGTCCCGGGAGGGCGCCGTGGCCGGGGGAGGGCGCCCCTCCCCCGGCTGCCGAGGGCCTGGTCAGACCTCCAGCGTCCCCTCGATGGACCTGAGCCGGTGCCGGGCCAGGGCGAGGTTGCCGCGCGCGCGGTCCAGGGCCAGGTAGAGGAAGAGCCCCTGCCCCTTGCGGCTGGTGAGCGGTCGGATGATGTGGTACTGACCCGACAGGGTGATGAGGATGTCCTCGATCGCGTCGTTGAGCCCGAGCTGGTCCATGGTGCGCATCTTGGCGCGGACCACCTCGGTGTTCCCGGCCGCGGCGACGTTGAGGTCGAGCGCGTTGGTGGAGGCGAGGGTGCCCAGGGCCATTCCGCTGCTGTAGTCGACGACGGCGGCGCCCACCGCGCCCTCGATCGCCATCATTTCCTTGAGGCCGGTCTCGATGTTCGGCATAGCGTTCTCTCTCCTTGGAATACGTCGGCGCAACCCTTTGTCGGTCATCCAGCGCCGCAGCCCCGCGACGCTTCGACGGGACGGAACGGGGGTCACGCGGCCACCGACCGGGACCGGTCGACGGGCAGTGCGCGGAGCGCGGTGAGCACGCGTTCCAGGACTCTGCGGTCCACGGGTGAGGCGGCGCGGGCTCCTGTGCGGGGCCGGTCCCGGTCGCGCCGGGGCGGCTGGCCGCCGCCTCCGGGGGCCGGCGGCGGCACGCGCGCGGTGCGCGCGAGGCGGCGCAGCCGCCGCAGGGCGAAGGCGAGGTTGCCCTCGGCGCGGGACATCCGGACCCGCAGGCACAGGTCGGAGTCCTTCAGCGCGGCGAAGAGCAGGTGGTGGTCGGCTTCGGTGACGACCACGTCCTCCAGGGTCTGGGTCGCGCACAGCGGACCCGCGTGGATGGCGTGGAGGATCGCCGCGGTGTCCGTGGCACGGTCGTCGGCTCCGACCCGGACGAGGGTGCGACCGCCCCGCCAGTCCACGAGGCAGACACTGCGCACCCCCGGCGTTTCGAGCATCTCCCGCAACTGCTGGTCGAAGCGCACGGTGGTCCTTTGTGAAGGCGGAACCGGATCTGTCCACGTCCCGCGATGAATCAGGCGAACTGTCCTTTGCGGACACCACGAGAATAGGGACCGCACGTTCACTCCGCAGGCCTTTCGGTGTTTTTTTGCTTTCTGCCTCACGTGGGGGGTTTTTGTTTTCTGTGGCCGAGAAAAAGAGAAGTGATCGACCGGAACGCTCCGGTCGATCACTTCTCGCGCCGTATGGGCTGCTCGGGCCCTGGGTCCCGGCCTGGAAAAAGGGTTCCTTTTCCGGGAGGGGAACTCAGAGCCAGACGACCTCGGAGGAGGCCAGGTCGTACCGGGCCGGGACGATGGTCAGGCTTCCGGAGTCCACCCGCTCGCGCAGGTCGGCGTCGACCCGGAGCTGGTCGGCGATGTACCCGGCGTTGGCCCGCACACAGGCGTCCACGAAGTCGTCGCCGCCGCCGGGGGTGGACTCGACCACGGGGAGGATCTTCTCGACGAGGTAGCCGACGTGGCCGTGGGGGACCTCGCCGGTCCGGTGCGCCTCCACGGCGGCGCTGACCGCGCCGCACGAGGCGTGGCCCATGACGACGATCAGGGGAACCTCGAGGTGCTCGGCGGCGTAGCTGATACTGCCCAGCACGGACTCGTCCAGCACCTGGCCCGCCGACCGGATGGTGAACAGGTCTCCGAGGCCGCGGTCGAAGACCAGCTCGGGCGGGACCCGGGAGTCGGCGCAGCCGAGGATCACGGCGAAGGGGCTCTGCCCCTGCACCATCTCGGCTCTTCGCGCGGGCCCCTCGTTGGGGTGGCGCGAGGCGTACCGGCGCCAGCGCTTGTTCCCCTCCTTGAGGAGGCGCAGCGCCTGCCTGGCGTCCCCCTGGACCGACGAGGACACGGAGGCGGACCAGGCGGGGGCGGCCGCGGCGGCGGTGACCGCGGCTCCGACTCCTCCGACGAGCGAGGCGCGCAGGGCGCCACGACGGGTGATAGCCATGGGGGCTCTCATTCTGAACTCGGGCAAATAAGGATTTTTGCCTTCAAACGAGGGCCAAGCTACTCTTGTGCCGCAAATCAGTTCAAGGGCCTTTAACGCCGCCCTAACACGCCGTGATGGCGCCCACGAAGAAACCCACCGGAGGCACCGGAGGGCCATTTCGTGTATTTCTGATCTTGTTTTTCACGTTCTTCACGGCGAGCCCGACGGACCCTCCACAAGGGCCCCGGCCCCGGCCGGGACCGCGCGGACGCGGACCGGAGCGCGGCGCCGGGGGCGACGAGGACCCCGGGCGGAGCGGGGCTAGAATGCGTTCCTGACCGACCGTTCATTAAGAAACCCTGGCGGCGGCCCACCGGACCGCGCCCACCAGGTAGATTCGACAACCGTGTCCCGATCTTCCTCTGCCGAACCAGTGCCCGCCCGCCGAGGGGCGGCGGGCCGACGGCGCTCCGGCCGTCCCGGCCACGACGCCGACTCCGTCCTGCGCGTGGCCGCGCGCGTGTTCAACGAGCGCGGGTACGACGGCACGAGCATGGAGGACCTGGCGCGCGCCCTGGGCGTGACCAAGTCGGCCATCTACCACCACGTCACCGGCAAGACCGAACTGCTGCGCCGCTCACTGGACCTGGCCATGGACGCGCTGTTCGCGGTCACCCGCGAGGAGGCCGCGACCACCGGACCGGCCATCGACCGGCTGGAGCACGTGCTGCGCGGCAGTGTCCGCGTGCTGGTGGCGGAACTGCCCCACGTGACCCTGCTGCTGCGGGTGCGCGGCAACACCGAGGTGGAGAAGCGCGCGCTGGAGCGGCGCCGGGAGTTCGACCGCCTCGTCGCCGACCTCGTGCGCGAGGGCGCCGCGGACGGCGACATCCGCGCGGACGTGGACCCGGCGGTGGCGGCCCGCCTGCTGTTCGGCATGGTCAACTCGATCGCCGAGTGGTACAAGCCGGACCGCGGGCTGGACGCCGAGGAGATCGCCGACACCCTGGCCGGGATCGCCTTCGCGGGCCTGCGCACCTGAATCCGGACCGCACTCCCTAGGATGGGCCCCGCGCAGGAAACCTGACTGTCAGTGCATCCCCCGGGCCTGAGGAAGTGCCACCGTGATCGACCACTTCAGCTACGGCTTGCTGACCCCCGCGATCGCCTACGCGGTCTCCGCGACCGGTTCCTTCGTGGGGCTGATGTTCGCCGTGCGGGCCCGGAGCTCCGTCGGCGCCGCCCGCTGGACGTGGCTGCCGCTCAGCGCGGTCTGCCTCGGCGGAACCGCCGTGTGGTCGATGCACTTCATCGCCATGATGGGCTTCCAGGTCTCCGGCGTGGCCCTGCGCTACGACGCCGTCCTCACGGTGGCCAGCGGGCTGCTGGCCGTCGCCGCCATGGGATCGGCCCTGTACCTGAACACCGTCCGCCGCACGCGGGCCTCCCTGCTGACGGGCGGGGCGGTCGCCGGAGCGGGGATCGTCGGCATGCACTACATCGGCATGGCCTCCATCCAGATGCGCGGCCACCTGGGCCACAACCCGCTGCACGTCGTCCTGGCCGCGGTGATCGCCCTGGTCGCGGCGACGGTCGCCCTGTGGTTCGCGCTGCGGCTGCGGGGCGTGCTCGCCATCATCGCCGCCTCCCTGGTCATGGGCGTGGCGGTCACCTGCATGCACTACACCGGCATGTTCGGCGTACACGTCACCCTGGAGGAGGCGCCGGGCGCGGCCCCGCTGCCCGGCTCGACCGCCGCGGAGCTGCTGCTGCCGACGGTCATCGGCCTGTTCGTCTTCCTGTTGGTGTGCAGCCTCTTCCTGCTGCTGGGCGAGGAGGAGCCCGCACCGCGCCGCGCCACCGCCGCGCCGGACGAGGACGCGGTTCCCGCGCTCGCGCCCGCGGAGGAGGCCGGCGGCAAGGACACCGGGCGCTACGGCGGGCGCCACCGCTCCGGCCGCCGCCGGGCCTCCCGGAACTGAACGCCGACCCCACGGAAAACCCCGTGACCGCGCGCCGGTGAACGTCCACCATGGCCGCATGGTGGATCGACACTTCTCCGAGCCGGACCTGGCCGAGCTCTACGACTACTTCAGCTTCTGGCGGTGCTCCCCCCAGGACGACTTCTACCTCGACCTGGTCATGGACGCCCGCGCCGTCCTGGACGTGGGCTGCGGGACGGGCAAACTCCAGCGGGTGGCGCGTGAACGCGGGCACACCGGGCGCCTCGTGGGGCTGGACCCGGCCGACGCGATGCTGGAGGTCGCCCGGCGGGACCGGGACGACATCGAGTGGATCACGGGCGACCTGGTCTCCGGTCCCCACGGCGCGGAGGGGGACGCCCCCCTCACCGGCGGGTTCGACCTGGTCGTCATGTCCGGGCACGCCTTCCAGGTGTTCACCACCGACGAGGAGCTGCGCGCCAACCTGGCGGCCGTCCGAAGGGTGCTGACGGACGACGGCCGGTTCGTCTTCGAGACCCGCAACCCGGGAGCGAGGGGCTGGGAGGCGTGGAGCCCCGAGCGGGTGCGCACCGTGGAGGGCCCCGGCGGGCGCGGGGCCACCTGTGTGCACCGCCTGAACGCGGTGGAGGGCGACCTGGTCACCTTCACCTCCGACTACGTCGTCGAGGGCTGGAGCCGGCCCAGGAGCAGCCGCAGCACCCTGCGCTTCCTGGACGCCGCCGCCCTCAACGGGTTCCTGGAGGAGGCGGGGCTGCGGGTGAGCGCCCAGTACGGGTACTGGGACCGAAGCCCGCTCACCGCCGCCAGCGAGGAGATCATCACCTTCGCCCGCCCCGCCTGAGCGGCCTCTCCCGGGCCAGCCCCGGAGAGGGTGCTCCTCAGCCGCGGTCACCGCGTCTCCGGCCTCGATCGCCTTGGCCGACCCGTCGGCCGTCACCGCGGCCGTACCGGGCACGAATCGGACGCGGGCCAGATGACGACGCGTTCCGGAGACCCCGGTCCGCGAACGGGAATCCCGGGACCCGATCGCCACCCCCTTCCATAACCCGCAGTAACGCCTCGGGCACGCCCGGGAACACTGTGCGGACCCATCGTCACGCACTCGATTCGCTGCGTCGTCCCTGATCACATCGTGACAAAGAGGATCCCTCATCCCCTGGCCCCCACCGGCAACCCTGCCTACTATCCATAACCTGACCACGATGTGACCAAGGTCATGGAAAGCGGGAGCCGTGCTCGACCTCCTCACCCAGGACTGGATGACCCCGGTCTTCGCCTTCGCCGTCTCCGCGATCGGTGCCTTCCTCGGACTCTCCTTCGCCTCCCGCGCGCACCGTGTGAGAGGCATCTCCCGGTGGCAGTGGCTGGCCATGGCCTCCGTCGCGCTCGGCGGCATGGCCGTGTGGTCGATGCACTCCATCGCGATGATGGGCTTCTCCCCGCCGGGGGTGGCCGTCCGCTACGACCCCCTGCTCACCCTGGCCAGCGGACTCCTCGCCACCGCCGCCATGGCCGCCGCGCTGACCGTCTCGCTCCTGCGCAGGACGACCGTCGGACTCCTGGCCGCCGGGGTCATCGCCGGAGGGGGCGTCGCCGGGATGTACTACACGGGCATGGCCTCGATGAACGTGCACGGCAGCATCCACCACGACCCGCTGTACGTGATCCTGGCCTGTGCCATCGCGCTGGTGGCCGCCACCGCCGCCCTGTGGTCCGCCTCCCGGTTGCGCGGCCACCTGGCCATCATGGGCGCCTCCGCGGCGATGGCGGTCGCACTGACGGGCATGCACTACACCGGCATGGCGGGCGTGCGCATCGAGCCGCCGCGGTTCGTGCGCTTCGGCGCCCCCGACGGGTCCACCGCGGCCGACCTGGCGCTGCCCCTGATCGTCGGCCTGTTCGTGTTCCTGCTCATCTGCAGCCTCTTCCTGCTGCTGGGGGTGGAGGAGGAGCGCCCCTCCTACGGCGCCCGACCCGCCGTCCACTCCGCCCCGCCCGGGGCCACGGCCGCGCGGGACACCGCCCCTCCGGGCTACTTCCCCCGGCACGCCAACGCCGCGCCGCCCGCGGCGGGCGGCTCCGACGACGTGTGGACCAGGCGCCGCTGAGCCCACCGCCGGAAAAACCACTGGCCCCGGCCTCCCGCGGGGTTCTAAGCTGCCCGGGCCGGAGCGCCGCGACCACGGCGGCCCGCGACGAACGAGAGGAGAAGAGCCATGCCTGCCACTGGTTCCCACCCCGTCTCCGTGATCGTCCGCGAGCCCTGAGGGAGCGAGAAGGGCATCCCTCCGGACGGCTCGCCGTACAGAGAGTCCGTCGTGAGTACGCACCACAGCACAGACACGCCCCCTGAGCACCCGCTGACCGCGCTGGGGTGGAATCCGCGGGTGGAGTCGGCCTTCGGGGCCGTCGCCGCCGCGAGCGCCCACCCCCTCGTCCCCGGGCGCGTGGCCTCCGCCCGCCGCGGCGCGGCGGTGGTCCACCTGCCCGAGGAGGCGACCGCCGACTACTCCCCCGCCGTCACCAGGGCGGCGCAGGCCGATCCGTCCACCGCCCCGTGCGGCGGCGACTGGGTCGCGCTGCGCCGGTCCGGGGACGCCTGGACCGTCGAGGCCGTCCTCGAACGCGCGAGCCGCCTCGTCCGCCAGGGCGTGGCCAGGAACTCGTACGACCAGGTGCTGGCCGCCAACGTCGACGCGGTCCTCGTCTGCGAGGCCGCCGACCAGGGACCCAACGTGGGGCGCCTGGAGCGCTTCCTGAGCCTGGCCTGGGCCAGCGGGGCGACCCCGGTCGTGGCCGTCACCAAGGCCGAACTCGCCGGGGACCGCCTGGCCCAGACCGTGGAACTCGTCGCGTCGGTGACCACGGGCGCCGACGTGTACGCCGTCAGCGCGCACACGGGCCTGGGCCTGGCGGAGCTGTCCGCGCGACTGCTGCCCGGCACCACCTGGGTGCTGCTGGGCACCTCCGGAGCGGGCAAGTCCAGCCTGGTCAACGCCGTGGCCGGGCGCGCGCTGACGGACACCGGCCAAATCCGCCAGGACGGGCGGGGACGGCACACCACCACCTCCCGCCAGCTCCTGCGGCTGCCCGGCGGCGCGCTGGTCCTCGACATCCCCGGCGTGCGGCGCATCGACGTGCCCGGCGCCGAGGAGGGCGTGGACCGGACCTTCGCCGACGTCCGGGAGCTCGCCGGGCGGTGCCGCTTCCGCGACTGCGCGCACGGCGCCGAGCCCGGCTGCGCGGTCACCGCGGCCGTGGACGAGGGCGAGCTGGACGCGCGCCGCCTGGAGCGCTGGAACCGGCTGCGGCGCGAGGCCGAGTGGAACCGCGCCCGCGGTGACGCCCGCCTGCGCGCCGAGCGCAGGAGGGAGTGGAAGGCCGCCGAGCGAAAGGCCAGGGAGAACGCCTGGCTCAAACGCGGCCGGTAGGCCCGCCGGGCGCGCGGGAACGCCCGCGCGCGGCCCCTCGCGAAGGCGGCCGCTGAGGCCGGGCCCTCCCCGCCCCTCCGGGCGGGAGGGCCCGGTCCGCTCAGAAGCCGAAGGCCCGCCGCGCGTTGCCCGCGATGGTCCCGGCCAGCTCGTCCTCGTCCAGGCCCTTGACCCCGGCCAGCGTCCGCAGCGTGTGCGGGATGAGGTAGGGCGCGTTGGGACGGCCCCGGTAGGGCTTGGGGGTGAGGAAGGGGGCGTCGGTCTCCACCAGCATCAGCTCCGGAGGGGCCACGGCCGCCGCCTCGCGCAGCGACTCGGCGCTGGCGAAGGTGACGTTGCCCGCGAAGCTCATGAAGTAGCCGTGCTCGGCGCACACCTTGGCCATCGCGGCGTCACCGGAGAAGCAGTGGAAGACCACGGTGTCCGGTGCGCCCTCCTCGGCGAGGATCCGCAGCACGTCCTCGTGCGCGTCGCGGTCGTGGATCATCACGGCCTTGCCGTGCCGCTTGGCGATGGCGATGTGGCGGCGGAACGACTCCTCCTGGGCCCGCGCCCCCTCGGGGCCGGTGCGGAAGGCGTCCATACCGGTCTCGCCGACCGCCACCACCTGGGGCAGGGCGGCGAGCTCGTCGATCCCCGCCAGCGCCTCCTCCAGTCCGGCCGCTCCCCCGGCCGGACGCGTCTTGCCCGCCCAGTCGGTGTCGTCGACCTCCACGCCGGGTGCTCCGTCGCCGTGCACGATGCGCGGCGCCTCGTTGGGGTGCAGGGCCACGGCCGCCCACACCTTCCCCGGGTGGCGCTCCGCGACCTCGGCCGCCCACCGCGACGAGGACAGGTCCACGCCCACCTGGACGAGCGGGGTCACGCCGACGCTCTCGGCGGTGGCGATGACCTCCCCGACCTCGGGGGCCTGCATGTCCATGTGGGTGTGGCTGTCGGCCACGGGGACACGCAGGGGCTCGGGTGCCGGCGGGGGCGTCTGGCTGTTGCGCTCCCGGACCGCTCTCCCGCTGCGCTTGCCCATGTTCACGTTCCTCCACGAAGGCGCGCCGGCGGGCGGTGCCCGTCGGCGCGGTCGCTGTGCTTTCCGGTGTGCTCCCCGGCCTAGCCGGCGGCCCGCTCCAGGCGGGCCAGCTCCTCGTCCACCACCGACTGGTCGAGCTTGGCGAACAGGGGCTCCGGGCGGCTGAGCGGGGTCCCCGGCACGATCGGCCGGGACTCCCAGCGCGCCTCGTCGCCGGCGTAGTCCCCGGTGACGACCGGGTAGTCCACCTCCTCCTCGGAGCCGCCGATCCGGTCGTGCCCGGTCTCGATCCGCGGCATACCGGTCCAGGTGCCCGTGCCGCCGAGCATCGCGTACACCTTGTTCGCCGACTCGGGCAGGTAGGGCGTGAGCAGCGTGTTGGCGTCCTGCACCAGCTGCAGGGCCACGTGCAGCACGGTGGCCATCCGCTCGGGGTCGGTCTTCTTCAGCGCCCACGGGGCCTGGTCGGAGATGTACTTGTTGGCCTCGGCCACGGTGCGCATGGCCTCCTGTAGGCCCGCCTTGAACTGGGACCGCTCCAGCCGCTCGCCGACCCGGGCGAACGCGGCGCGGGAGTCGTCCAGCACGCGGCGGTCCTCGTCGGTGAGCTTTCCGGCCTCGGGGATCTCGCCCAGGTTCTTGGCCGCCATGGAGATCGAGCGGTTGACCAGGTTGCCCCAGGCCGCGACCAGCTCGTCGTTGTTGCGGCGCACGAACTCGGCCCAGGTGAAGTCGGTGTCCTGGGTCTCGGGCCCGGCGGCCATGATGTAGTAGCGCAGCGCGTCGGCCGAGTAGCGCTCCAGGAAGTCGCGCACGTAGATCACCACGCGGCGCGAGGAGGAGAACTTGCGCCCCTCCATGGTGAGGAACTCGCTGGAGACCACCTCGGTGGGCACGTTGAGCCTGCCCAGCGGGCTGGGGTCGCCGCCCCGGTCGCCCTCGCCGTTGGCGCCCAGCAGGATCGCGGGCCAGACCACCGAGTGGAAGACGATGTTGTCCTTGCCCATGAAGTAGTAGGACCGGGCCTCGTCGCCCTGCCACCAGCGTCGCCACGCCTCGGGCTCACCGATCCGCCGGGCCCACTCGATGGAGGCCGACAGGTAGCCGATGACCGCGTCGAACCACACGTACATGCGCTTGTTGTCGTTGTCGCTCCAGCCCTCCAACGGGACGGGCACGCCCCAGTTGAGGTCGCGGGTGACCGCGCGCGGCTGCAGGTCCTCCACCAGGTTCAGGGAGAACTTGAGCACGTTGGGCCGCCACTGGCCCTCCTTGCCCCGGAGCCAGTCCGTGAGCACGTCGGCGAAGGCGGGCAGGTCGAGCATGAAGTGCTCGGTGTCCACGAACTCGGGCGTCTCGCCGTTGATCCGCGAGCGGGGCGAGATGAGGTCGATGGGGTCGAGCTGGTTGCCGCAGTTGTCGCACTGGTCGCCGCGCGCGCCGTCGTAACCGCAGATCGGGCAGACGCCCTCGATGTAGCGGTCGGGCAGCGTGCGGCCGGTGGACGGGGAGACCGCGCCCTTGGTGGTGCGGGCGAAGACGTACCCGTTCTCGTACAGCGCGGTGAACAGCTGCTGGGCGATGGCGTAGTGGTTGCCTGTGGTGCTGCGGGTGAACAGGTCGTAGGACAGCCCGAGCCCGACCAGGTCCTCGGCGATGATCCGGTTGTAGCGGTCGGCCAGTTCCCGGGCGGTGACGCCCTCCTGGTCGGCCAGCACCTGGATCGGGGTGCCGTGCTCGTCGGTGCCGCTGACCATCAGCACGTGGTTGCCCGACATTCGCTGGAAGCGGGAGAAGACGTCGGAGGGCACTCCGAAGCCGGACACGTGGCCGATGTGGCGCGGTCCGTTGGCGTAGGGCCAGGCGACCGCGGTCAGGATGTGGCGATTCGACGACATGGTCCAAGCCTAAAGGGGTCGGGGGCCTGCCGCGCACCTCACGGCGCCGCCCGCGGCCGGTCGGCGCGGCACCGGATCGGGGGGCGGCGGCACCGGATCCCGGGGACGGGGGACAGCGAACGGGGAGCGAAGGGACATTCCCCGGGGCTTGCCCCTACCCGTATGCTCTGCTGGACGAGATGTGCGAACCGGGACACCGGCGGCGGACGACGCCCCTGCCCGGTCCCGACCCGAGGCGGTGGTCACCATGGTTACCGGTGCCCTACCCCGTCCTGCCCGGCACACCACCGCGCTGCTGACCAGCGTGGTGCTGCTCGTCGTCCTCTCCTTCCCCGTCGCCTCCGGCGGCGAGCGGACGTCCGCGTCGGCCCTGCCCCCGCACGGCTGGCTGAGCGCCCCCGCACACGCGTCAGCCGAGCCGGACCGGCGGGAGCGGGGCACCGCGCGCGAGCGCGCGGACCTGGCCGAGAACCCGATGCTGACCGTCGGGCCGCCCGCCTCCACCTGCGACCAACGTTCGGTGCTGCGTGACCTCCCGGACGCCGTGCCCAGCTGCGCGCTGCGCCTGGCGGTGTGGGACCAGCCCTGGTGGCCGCTGCCTCCCCCGACCGCCGACCCCGTTCCCGAACAGGTCGCCGCCGGGGAGCTGCCGCCGACACGGGCTCCCCCTCTCACCGCGAACACCACCGTCTGACCATCCCCGGACACCCCCCGCCCGGGTCCCACCGGGCATGCGCCGGGACCACCCGTATTCGCAGTGAGAGGTACCGACCCCTTGTCCAGTCAAACGGGAGCGGGAGGGCGCTGGACACGCGCCCTCATCTCCCTTCTCGTCATCCTCGTCGCGTTCGGCGCGGCGTGGTTCATCCCGCCGCGCCTGGGGCTCGACCTCAGCGGCGGCACACAGATCGTCCTGGAGACCCAGGACGGACCCGACGGCACACCCGCCAACTCCGAGAACACCGACAAGGTCGTGGAGGTGCTGCGCCAGCGCATCGACCGCCTCGGCGTGGCCGAGGCGACCCTGTCGCGCTCCGGCGAGAGCCGGATCATCGTCGAGCTGCCCGGCGTGCAGGACCCGGCGGAGGCCGCGCAGATCGTCGGCCGGACCGCCCAGCTGTCCTTCCACCCCGTGCTCGGCGTCGGCCAGGCGGGCGGCCAGGGCGTCCAGGCCCCGGCGGGCGACTTCGCCAACGCCCCGAGCGCGGACGAGGCACGCGCCCCGGCCGACACCGAGGGCGGTGACGAGGCCGCCGACCCGGGGGCCGAGGGCACCGGGGGCGGCGGCGAGGAGCTGACGCCCGAGCAGATGGAGGAGCTGCTGGGCGGCATGGGCGGCCAGCAGCAGGGCCAGGCCGGCCCCACCGCGGAGAACCCCGAGGACGTCGTGATGACGCTCCCGGACCAGGACGGCACCTACCTCCAGCTGGGCGGGACCGCGCTCAAGGGCGAGCAGGTCGCCAGCGCCGAGGCGGTGCTGGACAGCGTCAACCGCACCCAGTGGACGGTCAACGTCGACTTCCGCCGCGAGGGCGGCAGGCAGTGGACCGACCTCACCGCCGACGCGGCCTGCTACGAGCAGGGCGATCCGCGCCGCCGGGTGGCGATCGTGCTGGACGACCAGATCATCTCCGCCCCGGAGGTCAACCCGGAGTTCTCCTGCGACGTGGGCATGCCGGGCAGCTCCATGGTCATCACCAGCCCGTCTTTCACCAGTGAGAGCGCGAGCGAACTGGCCGTGCTGATCGAGGGCGGCTCGCTGCCGCTGCCGGTCACCGAGGTCCAGCGCCAGACCGTGGGCCCGACCCTCGGTGCCGCCGCGATCCAGGCCAGCGCCATCGCCGCCGTCCTGGGCCTGGCGTTCACCGCGCTGTACATCACCCTGGTCTACCGTCTGGTCGGCTTCCTGGCCTCCCTGGCGCTGGGGTTCTACACGCTGATCGCCTACGGGGCGCTGGTCGCCATCAACGCCACGCTCACCCTGCCGGGCCTGGCGGGCTTCGTGCTGGCCATCGGTATGGCCATCGACGCCAACGTGCTGATCTTCGAACGCGCACGCGAGGAGCACCAGCGGCAGACGAGGGTCTACGAGGCCAACAAGTCCGCGGGCATGCGCGACGCCACCGAGGACGAGGCGGCCAGGGCCGAGGCCGGGGTGCTCACGCGGCGCCGCCGCCGGGCGATCCCGCCGAGCCTGGAGAAGGCCTTCGTGGAGGGCTCCCGCAAGGCGTGGAGCGCGGTCATCGACACCAACATCACCACGCTCATCGCCGCGGCCCTGCTGTTCCTCTTCGCCTCCGGCACGGTCCAGGGCTTCGGTGTGACGCTGAGCATCGGCACCCTGGTCTCGATGTTCTCCGCGCTGGTCATCGCGCGCGTGTTCGTCGAGTGGGCGGTGCGCCGCGCGGTCATCCGCAAGCACCCCGCGGTCAGCGGTCTGAACAGGGTCGGCGGGATCCGCCGCTGGCTGGTCGAGAAGAGCCCCGACATCATGAGGCACCGCGCCAAGGGCTTGATCGTGGCGGCCCTGATCGTGGTGGCGGCCGTGGCCGCGCCCCTGGTCCGCGAGGCCAACCTGGGCGTGGAGTTCACCGGCGGCCGGGTGCTGGAGTACGAGATCACCGGGGACGGGGACCTCTCGGTGGACGGGGCCCGCGAGGTCATCTCCGGGCTCGGCTTCCCCGGTTCGGACACGGCGGTGGTCCAGGAGGCCGGGGACGGCGACATCTCGGTGCGCACCGGCAACATCTCCGACACCGACGCGGCGCAGATCGCCGACGCGCTGGACGAGGAGACCGGCGGCGTGGAACTGGTCAGCGACGAGCTGATCGGGCCGAGCATGGGCGACGAGCTGCGCAACCGGGCGCTGATCGCCCTGGGCGCGGCCCTGGCGCTGCAGATGGCCTACCTGGCCTGGCGGTTCCGCTGGTCGTTCGGGGTGTCCACCATGCTGTCGCTGGCGTTCAACCTGGTCCTGGTGATCGGGCTGTTCATCTGGCTGGGCAAGCCGATCGACGGCGTGTTCCTCGCCGCCCTGCTGAGCGTCATCGGCTTCACCGTCAACGACACGGTGGTGGTGTTCGACCGGGTGCGCGACGAGTGGGCCAGGGACGAGAAGTCGTCCTTCGCCGAGATCGCCAACCGCGCGGTGCTCAACACCCTGCCGCGTACCGTGAACACCTCGGTCGGCGCGCTGATCATCCTGGGCTTCCTGACCTTCCTCGGCGGGTCCTCGCTCCAGGACTTCTCCATCGCGATGCTGGTCGGTCTGAGCACGGGTGTGCTCTCCACGGTGTTCGTCGCCGTCCCGCTGGCCATCTGGTTGCAGAGGTGGGACCGGACGGATCCGCCGCACGTGGTCAAGGAGCGCAAGGCCAGGCAGAGGGTGGCCGCCAAGGCCGCCCGCGAGGCCGACGACGGCGCGGTCGTGTAGCGGCGGTCGCCGCATGCCGCGGCGGCCGGGTGGCGACCCGGTCGCACGGCGCGGGGCCCCGGGGACGGGTTTCGTCCCCGGGGCCCCGTCGTGTCCGGCGCACCCGGCGGACCGGGAGCCGGGAGACCGGTCCGGTGGGAGTCCGGCCCGTGTGGGGAGGTCAGCCCGCCTGGGCGGGCTGCGGGGCGCCCTCGGAGGCCTGCACCAGGACGAAGCCCTGGCCCTCCAGGGAGAGCTGGAAGGCCTCGCCGCTGCCGCGGCCGATGAGCGCCCCGGCCTTGGCGGTGCGGCGCACGCCCGTGCGCAGCGTGCTGGACCACGCGACCGCCGCGTCGGTGTCCACGAAGGTCGGCTGGTCGATGTTGAGCAGCACCGGGGCGCCGTGGCAGGCGATGGCCACCCTGCCGTGCCCCGAGAAGACCGTGTTGAACAGGCCTCCGGTCATCATCCCGGCGCCCTCGACCCGGCGGATGTCCCAGCTCAGCCCCGGCTCGAAGGCGAGCACGTTCTCACCGTTGACCGTGATCTGGTCGCCCTCCAGGTCCACCAGGTGGACGTCCCAGGCGTCGCGGGCCAGGAACACGTCCCCGCGCCCGGTCACCCGCATCAGCGGCATGCCCTCGCCGGTGAACGCCTTCTTCAGGAACCGGCCGACGCTGCCCGCCCCCTCGTAGGAGAAGTCGATCTGGCCCTGGTAGGCCACCATGGTGCCCTGCCGGGCGAGGAACTCGCCGTTGAGGCCGACCCTGAGCATCTTGTGGTTCTGCAGGTGCATCCCCGGCTGGCTGGTCTCCTGCGCCTGCTGGAAGAGCTGACTTCTCATGAACGTTCCTCATCGACGGTCGGGCTGAACACCGGCAACACGCGCACCGACGGGCGCACGCATCGAATAGGACGCGCCGGAGGGAAAAAGGTTCCGGCCCGCCCGGGTCACCCCCCGGCGGCGATCCCGTGCACGAGGTCGTAGACCCGGCGCTTGGGCACGCCCGTCTCCCTGGCCACGCGGGTGATCGCCTCCTTGCGGCGCACGCCCTCCTCCTCCAGGGCCGCGACCGCGGCCAGCAGGTCGGCGTCGGTGGTCTCCTCCGGGCGCTGGCGGGCGCCCTCCACCACGACGGAGATCTCGCCCCGCACCCCCGGCGCGGCCCACTCCGCCAGCTCACCGAGGCCGCCCCGGCGCACCTCCTCGTAGGTCTTGGTCAGCTCACGGCACACCGCGGCGCGCCGGTCGGCCCCGAAGGCCGCGGCCATCGCCTCCAGGGTGGCCGCGAGGCGGTGCGGGCTCTCGAAGAAGACCATGGTGCGGCGCTCGGCGGCCAGGTCGGCCAGGTAGCCCGCCAGCCCCTTGCGGGGCGGGAAGCCCTCGAAGCAGAAGCGGTCGGTGGGCAGGCCCGAGACCACGAGGGCGGTGGTCACCGCGGAGGGCCCGGGAATGGCGGTCACCGGGATGCCCTCCCGGGCGCAGGCGGCGGCCAGCCGGTAGCCCGGGTCCGAGACCCCGGGCATCCCGGCGTCGGTGACGACCAGCACGTCGCGCCCGCCGCGCAGGTCGGCGAGCAGCTCGTCGGTGCGGCGGCTCTCGTTGGCGTCGTAGTAGGACACCACGCGCGCGCCCGCCTCCCCGCCCAGGCGTACGTTCGCGCGGGAGGCGAACTGGCGTAGCCTGCGTGTGTCCTCGGCGGCGATGACGCGCGCGCCCTCCAGCGCGCGCAGCAGCCGGGGCGGCGCGTCCTCCAGGTTTCCGATGGGCACCCCGGCGAGCGTCAGGGTTCCCGCCGCCCCCGTCCCAGCTCCGCCCTCAACCACTGTCATCCCCGTCCTGTCGCGCTACGGTGGGCTCTATCACGCCACCCGAAACCTGGTTTCGTGGTCCGTCCGCAAAGGACAACCATCTCCGTCCCCAACCTACGAGCCGAGATGACCACCACCGCACATTCCTCCGAGGCCCCGCCCTCGTCCCCACCGCGGTCGGCGCGGATCCGTTCCCGTTTCCTTCCCGTGGACCCCGCCCCCCGCTGGGTGGGGTGGCTGGGCGCCGTCCTCGTCACGCTGTTCGCCGGCGCGCTGAGGTTCTTCCACCTCGGTGAGCCCGACCGGATCTACTTCGACGAGACCTACTACGCCAAGGACGCCTACGGGCTCCAGGAGTTCGGCTACGAGCACGAGACCGTGGAGGAGCCGGTCGACGCCGACGACCTGCTCGGCCAGGGCTACCAGGACATCTTCACCGGGGCGGGCGACTTCGTCGTGCACCCGCCGGTCGGCAAGTGGATGATCGCCCTGGGCGACTGGCTGTGGGCGCTGTTCCCCTTCGGCCAGAGCATGACCCCGGAGGCCTGGCGGTTCGCCGCGGCCCTGGCCGGTATGGTCTCCGTGCTCATCCTGGTGCGCCTGGCCACGCGGATGACCCGCTCGGTGCTGCTGGGGTGCACGGCGGGCCTGATCATGGCGGTGGACGGCCTGCACTTCACGCTGAGCCGCATCGCCATGGTGGACATCTTCCTCACCCTGTGGATCCTGGCCGGGTTCACCTGCCTGGTGATCGACCGGGACCGGACCAGGGAGCGGCTGGTGCGGCTGGCGGAGGCCGGGACTAACCTGGTGTCGGTGGGCTGGCTGGGCATGCGGTGGTGGCGCCTGGCCGCCGGCCTGTGCTTCGGTCTGGCCGTCGGCACCAAGTGGTCGGCCCTGTTCTTCGTCGCGGCCTTCGGTCTGCTCACGGTGGCGTGGGACTACGGGGCCCGGACCAGCGTCGGCCAGCAGCGCCCCCTCGGGCGCTGGCTGGGAATCGACGCGGTCCCGGCCTTCGTCCAGACCGTGGTGGTGGCGGCGGTCGTCTACCTGGCCTCGTGGTCGGGGTGGCTGTTCACCCGTGGCGGCTACAACCGCGACTACGCGGACGGCACGGCGCCGGAGTGGCTGCCCGGCTTCCTGCACGCGCCCGTGGAGGCGCTGGCGAGCCTGGTGAACTACCACGACCGGATGATGAACTTCCACACCGGTCTGACCAGCGACCACTCCTACATCTCCGCGCCGTGGGAGTGGCTGATCATGCGCACCCCGGTGATGTTCCACTACAACGGCGAGGCCGTGGGGTGCGGCACCGGCGACTGCGTGACCTCGGTGGTCTCCATCGGCACGCCGATCATCTGGTGGCTCAGCCTGCTCGCCCTGACCGTGGTGTTCGGCTGGTGGGTGACCTTCCGCGACTGGCGGGCGGGCGCGGTGCTGCTGGCCGTGGCGGCGGGGTGGCTGCCGTGGTTCGCCTACCCGGACCGCCCCATGTTCCTGTTCTACGCGCTGCCGCTGCTGCCGTTCCTGGTACTGGCGATCGTGCTGGCGCTGGGCCTGGTACTGGGGGCCGGGGAGGACAGTCCGCGCTTCGCGCCCTACCTCCGTGCGGTCGGCGGCATCGTCTACGGCGTGGTGCTGCTCCTGATCGTGGCGTGCTTCGCCTACTTCTACCCGGTGCTGGCGGCCTATCCGATCGACGAGACGGTGTGGCGCGAGCTCATGTGGTTCGACGTGTGGATCTACGGCAGCGGGGGTTCCTGAACCCGTCCTTAACGACACGCCATTCCAGCACTTCCCAATAGTGGGCATACGCCGGGAAATCAACAGTCCGGAGTAGCCGAAACAGGACACGGCGTCAGCGCGATTCCGGCGTGGAAACTCTCGGCAGGGCACCACCCTCCCTGGTACTGTCGGCAACTGGTTGCTGTTGTAGTTTCCATGGATGCCCGAGGCGCCTCGCGGAACTTCACGTGGGCGCCCGTCGATACGGGGATTACTCGTCGGCTCGGTGCCCGGCGACCCGGGGCCAGCAGGGTGCGGCCCCGAAGTAGTTCCCAAGGGAGAGCACATGGCTCAGGGCACCGTGAAGTGGTTCAACTCCGAAAAGGGTTTCGGGTTCATCGCCGTCGATGGCGGGCAGCCCGACGTGTTCGTCCACTACTCGGCGATCTCGGGTAGCGGCTTCCGGAACCTGGAAGAGGACCAGAAGGTCGAGTTCGACATCATCCAGGGCCCCAAGGGCCCCCAGGCGGCTGACGTCAGAGCGGTCTAGGCCCGCCTGTTCCACCGCGCGTCCGCGCTTCTTGTAAGTACGCCCGAGCCGCCGGGGTCGGGTTCGACTGACACGGCCGGGTCCCACCGTCCGGGCTGTCCGCCCGGGCCCCGGACCGGCCGGCACACCGGTGGACGCCGCCCCCGGCCCGGCGTCCGAACGAGGAACGTCCTCAGCGGCCCCCCGCTCGACGAGCGGGGGGCCGCCCGGCGTTCGCCTCCCGGCAATCGGGGCAGGGTTACCCAAGCTTCCCGATACCGGTTAACCTGCTTGGTGCCGGTCAGTACACCGAGGGACGAGGGTGGCGCATGTTCAACATCAGCGGAGGAGAGTTCGTCGTCCTTCTCCTGCTCGCGCTGCTGATCTTCGGCCCGGACCAGCTGCCCAAGGCCGCCCAGCAGGTGGGCCGGGTGCTGCGCCAGCTGCGCACCATGGCCAACACCGCCTCCAAGGACATCAAGGAGGGCCTGGGACCGGAGTTCAAGGACTTCGACGTGCAGGACCTCAACCCGAGGCGCTTCGTGCAGAAGCACTTCTGGGAGGACGAGGAGCCGGAGAAGAAGCCCGTGGCCAGGCTGAACGGCAAGCGCCCGCCCTTCGACGACGAGGCCACCTGAGCCCTTCCCGGCCCCGCCCCGCCGCCCGCCCCCGGTGGTCCGGGCGGCCGTGCGCGAACCGCTCAGCCCACGAGCATGAGCACGAACAGGGCCAGGCCCAGCAGGATCAGCGAGCCGGTGATGATGACCGGCGAACCGACCGTCAGCACCAGCACCTCCACCAGCAGCGCGCCGCCGAAGGCCCCCGCCAGCCAGGGCCAGCGCGGCCCCGGCTCCCAGCCGTAGCGGTGCTCCCGGGCCAGGGCGACCAAGAACGCCAGCCCGGTGAGCAGCCAGAACACCAGGTGGGCGAGCGCGCGGGTGCGCGGTTCGACGTAGTCGGCCATACCGCCGACCACCATCACGTAGGTCAGCGTGCCCGCCAGCAGCCGCCAGTGCCCGCCCCCCCGCTGCGGGGGTATGGCCTTGAGCCGCGCCGGCGTGGTGCGCCGGAAGCGTTCAGCCGCCACGGGCGGCTCCTCCTCCACCGGTTCGACCGTGGTCTCCTCCGGCGGCCCGGGATCGGGCGGAGGCGGTTCGTACCCTCCGACCGGAGGCCTCCCCTCGGGGGAGGGGTGGACGGGTTCCTCGGGGGTCTGGTATCCGCCGGGGTACTCGGGGGAGTCGGACACGGGGGATCCGCCCCTTCACGGTCGCGCGGTCCGGCCCTGACGGAGCCGGGGGTCGTGTCCAGGTCCCTACCCGGTGCGGTCCGCGGTCAAAGCCGGGGCGTCCCGGCGACGCGCCGGCGAAGGGGAAACGGTGGACCGCGTCCCCGGGAAAACGCGGGAAACGGAAGGGGCGGGGAGGGTGCGGGAAAGGGCCCGACCGGTTGGACAACCGACCAGGCCCGATGCCGGGGTTCGGCGGAACCCGTCCGGCCGGCTGGTTACAGCCAAGACCACCCGTTGCTACGGGCGGTAATCGTGAGCGTGGTCATGGCATCTACCTTTCTGTGGCCTCCAGCCCATCCCACGACCACGATGACGTAGGACACTCTCCGTCCGCAAGACCCGGAGTCGAATGTTCACCGTTTTATGGCACGGACCCCGCCAAAGCCCCAACCGGCACGGCAGCAATAGCCCAGAGGCCGACGTTTTCGCAGTTCAGAGAGGTTTACATTACCTTTTGCAGAAGGTATCCCCAGTGCTGGCCTGCCAAAACAAGGCCTAGCGGAAGGCAAAGTCCCCGCTCCCGTATAACGGAGAGCGACGGGCTTCTTATTGCCCCCACAGAAAACCGGATATGCCCGGGGGCCACCCGGTCCCCCTCCAGAGCGGACCAATGGGTGAATACCAGGCAAGATCCACCCAACCAAGGTGTGGAAAACGGTGGTTTGCCCACCTTTGCTACCAGGCACCCGATCGAGCGCTTCATCACTCTCCGTGAGGAGGTTGCGCCAACACACCCCACGGCGAGCTTTCCCGCTCCCCCGGGGCACCTGTTTCGGACACGAGAAAAAGAAGTATCTGGCCCGCCTTTTGGTTACCCCTCTCCTTCGGAAGAGGCCGCCGACGCCTCCCCGGGGGGCGGGCTTCGCACCGTTTTCCCGACATGCGCCGGCGGTACCGGGCGGTAAGTTCGCTCGTCTGCCCCGCACCCACCCGAAAGCCCGCCTAAAGTGGAAAGAAGCCACCCCAAGCCGGGAAGTGCGGGCGTGTCCGCACACCGCGAACGGGGACGTGGAGTCTCCTTTTGGCGCTCGTATGGCCGTCGTACGTGAGGAAGGCACCGTCGTGAGCCCGCACCCCCCCAGCCCCGTGACCCTCTCCCCGGGTGTGGAGGACCACCCGTCCGACGCCGGCCGCTCCCGTCCCATCCGCGTCATGGTCGTGGACGACCACGCCCTGTTCCGCCGGGGCCTGGTGTCCGTCCTGGGCGACGAGACGGACATCGACGTCGTGGGCGAGGCCGGGGACGGCGAGGAGGCCCTGCGCCTCGCCGCCGGGCTGCGGCCGGACGTGGTGCTCATGGACGTGATGATGCCGGGGTCCAGCGGGATCGACGCCTGCTCGCGCATCCGCGAGGCCGTCCCGCACGCCAGGTTCGTCATGCTGACCATGAGCGACGAGGAGTCCGACCTCTTCGACGCGCTCAAGGCCGGGGCCACCGGGTACCTGCTCAAGGAGATCGGCGTCACCGACATCGCGCGGGTGGTGCGCTCCATCGCCGACGGGCAGTCCTTCATCAACCCGTCCATGGCCACCAAGCTGATCGGGGAGTTCGCCGCGCTGGCCAAACAGGAGAGCGCCCCGCCCAGCCGCCCGGCCCTGCCGGAGCTGACCCGGCGCGAGACCGAGGTGCTCAAGCTGCTGGCCCGCTCGCTGAACAACCGGGAGATCGGCGAACGGCTGTTCATCACCGAGAACACGGTGAAGAACCACGTGCGCAAGATCCTGGAGAAGCTCCAGGTGCACTCGCGCACCGAGGCGGCCATCTACGCCGTCCGGGCCGAGTACGTCTCCGGGCGCTGAACCCGCCCGGGCCCCGGGCGCCCTCAGGCCGCCGTGGCCCCGTCGACGGGCCGTCTCCCAGACCCGGTCCGCGCCGGCCCGGACCGGCAGTCCCGGACGGGCGCGTGCGCGGCGGCGGCCGGCCGGGCTCACCCGGGAGGAGACGAGCCGGGCGCGGGACCGCCCTCCTCCCCGGACCGCCCGGAGGCCCGCGGCCCGAAGAGCAGCCCGGCGCTGCGGCGGGTGATGGTGAGCAGGTCGGTGTCCCGGAACAGCCGCCTGACCCCGGCGCTGTCCAGGTTGCCGGTGAGGGCCAGCGTGGCGATGCCGTGCACGATCGACCACCCCGCGACCACGGCCGCGGCGGCGTCCTCCGTCTCCCGGCCCTCCTCCGCCAGGGAGTCCACCCCGGCCCGCAGTTCGGCGAAGGCGGCCGTCCGCGCGTCCGCCAGCTCGCCGTCCTCCCCGTTGAGCAGGGCGGGCGCGAACATCACGTCGAAGTGCGCCGGGTGGTCGGTGGCGAAGCGCACGTACTCCACGCCCGCGTCCAGGAAGTCCCCGCCGGACTCGCGGTTGGCCCGCAGCCGCCGGGCGAGCTCGCGGAACCCCTCGGTCGCCAGGGCGTTGAGCACGCCCTCACGGCTGCCGAAGTGGTGCCGGGGGGCGGTGTGGCTGACCCCGAGCTCGGCCGCCAGGGAACGCAGGCTGAAGGCGTAGGGGCCCTCCCTGCCGATGACCTCGGCCGCCTTCTCCAGCACCGCGGACCTGAGGTTGCCATGGTGGTATCCGTCTGCCATGGCCCGAACCCTACGCCGGAAAGTTGCCGCCGCGAAGACGCGAACGGGCGGCGCCGCGGGGGTCCGGGGAGTACGCTGGGGGGGGCACCGGCCCTCCCCGCCGCAGGGGATAGCCGCTTCGCCGGTGACACTCGGGGCTCCGGTCCGGACCGCCCGTCGCAGGGAACAGCAGCATCCCGGCCCGAGCCCGCCCGATCCCCGGGGGACCTCCCTCCCCCGGGGATCTTCGCGTTTCCGGGACCGGGGGACCGCGGCGCCCGGGACACGACGAAGGCCCCGTCCCACGGGTGGGACGGGGCCTTCTACCTTCGGTGGAGCTATGGGGATTTGAACCCCAGACCCCCTCGATGCGAACGAGGTGCGCTACCGGACTGCGCCATAGCCCCTGAAGACGAGAACCAGACTAGCAGCAAACCCGGGGTGCTCCGAACGCGGTGGTGTGCCCCGGTCCGCGGTCAGTCCCCGGCCGCCCGGAGCCGGGCGTCCGCGTACTGGTCGTAGACCTGGTTGCGCCGTTCCTGGAGCGCGATCACCTCGGCCTCGCGCTCGGCGTCGCGCCGCCGCTCCTCCTCGGCCCGGCGGGCGCGCAGGGCCGCGCGGCGGCGGGCGCGCAGGACCGCCTGCCTGTGCTCGGCGTCGGCCTTGGCGGCCTCGCGGAGCAGGACCAGGTGCCCGGCCAGCAGCAGCACCGGCGGAGCGGTCACCCACCAGGGCCCCAGGCCGAAGGCGACGGCCACGAGCGTGGCGGCGTTGACCAGGACCAGCACGGTGGTGCGTCGGCGGCGGCGGGCGATGACGCGGGCACGCGGCCCGGAGACGGCCCGGTAGCGGCCCGGGGAGGGCGCCCGCGCCTCGGACTCGTGCGCGAGGCCGGTGCCGTGCTCACCGCGCCGGAGGACCTGGGTCTCGGTGGCGTCGGGGTCCTCGTCACCGGTGCCGTACCCGGCGTCGAGCTCCTCGACCGCCTCGGGCTCCTCGTCCTCGCGGCGGTGGTCCACGGGGTCCACGGAGTCCTTACGCAGCAGCATCGGGACGAGGACGATGAGCCACACCACCACGATGGCGAGGTACAGAGGGGAGCTGCTCATCACCCCTCCTCACGATGACGGCCACTGAACGTTGGTCGACACGTCGCCGACACCGCGCCGCGCGTGGCCGCCGGGGAACCAGCCGCCCCCTTCCGGGACGATTCCCGTGCGCCATAACCACGCGTTGCCCGCATCGTCAATGCGTCTATGTTCCGCACGGTACGACCCCGTGTCCATAAATGCGCCACATTCTGACCGGAGTGTCGCAAGATTGTGGACCTTCAGTTTCGTCCGTCACGCGCTTGGGTGCGAAAACGCAGGTCAAACATCGACTGCGGAGCGCAGTACCAATTCCACGCAAAGTAATGAATCAATGTCACTAAAGCGAGGTTTAAGTTCCGGATGCATCCGTGATGGTGCCACGTTCAGTTCGGCCCCGGGTGCGGACTCGCCGGATCGCGCGGATCCTGGCCGACGTTCGGGCCGTGTGGCCCCAAAGCGGAACCGGGACCGGAACCGGGTTCCACGGCCGACCCTGGCGGCGTTCCGTGGCGCCATCGGTGCAGCAGGCCCTGGGGCACCTCCTCAGCGGTGATCGCGTAGCAGATGTGGTCGCGCCAGGCGCCGTCGATGTGCAGCTGGCGCCTGCGGACCCCCTCGTCCCGGAAACCCAGCTTGGCGACGACGCGCCTGCTCGCCCGGTTCTCGGGGCGGATGTTGGCCTCGATCCTGTGCAGTCCCACGTGGAAGAAGGAGTGGTCGACCGCCAGCGCGACCGCCGTCGGGGTGATCCCGCGTCCGGCGTAGGCGCTGTCGATCCAGTACCCCACCTGCGCTGACCTGGCCGAACCCCACACGATGGCGCCCACCGTGAGCTGTCCGACGAACCGGCCGTCGTAGGTGACCGCCCAGGGCATGGACAGGCCCTGACGGGCTTCGCGGCGGATGGACTGGAGCATGGAGACGTAGGGCGTGAGCCCCGTGGTGCGCAGCGGCATCTCGGGATAGGTCGGCTCCCACGGGCGCAGCCACTGCTCGTTGCGCGCCCGGGTGTCCCGCAGCGCGGTGGCGTCGCGCAGGCGCAGGGGCCGGAGCGCGACCGGTCCCTCCTGCAGGGTGACGGGCCACCCTTGTCTGCGATTCACGACCGTCCCTTCGACGCCCTCGGCACCGTAGCCGACCGGTACGACACCGGCGCGCGGGCGCCGGGCTCCCGTCGCCGGTGACGGCTTCCAGTATTCCACTCCCCGGGTGCGACGTGTCGGGCGTCACCCTGACGGAGCAGGAATCGGCTGATTCCTAACCCCAATACTCTCGCACCGAAAACTGACCGCATCCCAAGAATTTCCCAACGGACGGAATGCCCGAGATGTGATTCCGGTCATTGTTCGGCCTCATTCAGGACGGGTGTGGTCCCCGCCACGCAGTTGGTCCACCGCATGGCCGAGCACCGGCTCCAGCACGTCCATCCCGTCGCTGGCGCCTCCCCTGGACCCGGGCAGGTTCACCACGAGCATCCGGTGGCCGCCGCGCTCGACGACCCCGGCCAGGCCCCGCGACAGGATGGCCGTGGGCACCCCCTTGTCCCGGCCCGCGGCCCGCAGGGCCTCGGCGATCCCGGGGACCTCGAAGGACAGCAGCCGGCGCGTCACCTCCGGCGTGTGGTCCTGCGGGGTCAGGCCGGTCCCTCCCGTGGTGAGGACCGCGTCGGCGCGCTCGTCCAGGGCGCGGCCGATCGCCTCCGCCACCGGCTCACCGTCGGGCACCACCCAGGGCCCCGCGACCTCGCAGCCCATGGCGCGCAGGCGATCGGCGACCACCGGCCCGGAGCGGTCCGGGTAGACGCCCGCCGCCGCGCGGTTGGAGGCGGTCACGACCGCGACGCGGAGCGGGCGCCGCGTCGCTCCGTCAGGGGTCCCGTTCCCCGGCGTCTCACTCACCGCGCCTCCAGTCGCCCTTCTTGCCGCCGGTCTTCTCCTCGACCCGCACGCGCGTGACCTCGGCCGAGGGGTCGATCGCCTTGACCATGTCGACCAGGCCGAGGGCGGCGGTCATGACGCAGGTGAGCGCCTCCATCTCCACCCCGGTGCGGTCGGCGGTGCGCACCGTGGCGCTGATGTCCACGCCCTCGTCGACGACGGTGAGGCCGACGTCCACGCCGTGCACCGCGATGGGGTGGCACAGCGGCACGAGGTCGGGGGTGCGCTTGGCGCCCTGGATCCCGGCGATCCGCGCGACCGCCAGGGCGTCCCCCTTGGGTACCGTCCCCCCGCGCAGCGCGGCGACGGCCTCCCCGCTGAGCAGCACCCGGCCGGTGGCGGTGGCGGTGCGCGCGCTCACCCGCTTCTGGGAGACGTCGACCATACGCGCGGCACCCGTCTCGTCCAGGTGGGTGAACCCGGACGGGTGCTCGGCCCCTTCCGGCGGTGGGGTGTGGGTCATGGCGCCGCCTCTCGGATCGCACACGGACGGGGACGCGGCCGGCGACCGCGCCCGGGCGCGCGGGAGGGCGCGCCACCACGACCGTACGGCACCGGAGGGGCGGTCCGTGCCCGGTGCGCGCGGTGCCGGGGACGGGCCCGGACGGCCCGGGGAGACCGCCGCCGCGCCCCGTGCCGGGACGGACCTCCAGAGCGACCGAAAAGCGCTCGTCGCCGCGCACCGGAACGGCCGGGTCTCCCACCGTCACCGTTCGCCGCTGGCCACCGTCCGCCGGCAAGGAGAGAAACATACTCCGCGCGTCACACAGGTCACACCCGTAACGTTTCCGGTCAGCCCGCCAACCGCCGACTTTCGAGTCACCCCTCGGTTTCGGACCGTGGCGGCACGTCGCGGCCACGGCCGTGCCGGCCCCTAGGGGAGGTCGGGCAGGCGCAGAACCTGGACGAGGGTACCGGCGGCCACCTCGGTCACCTCCTCGGGCACCACCACGAACGCGTTCGCTCCGGCCAGCGCGGACAGCTGGTGCGACCCCTGGTGCGAGGCCGGGGCCACGGTGGCCTCGGCGGCCCGGCCGTGCGGGGACTCCTCCAGCACCCCGCGCAGGTAGGAGCGGCGCCCCTTGGGCGAGGTCACGGGACTGGTGAGGACGGCCCGCGTCCACGGCAGCGGATCGGGGGCCAGGCCGCGCAGCTTGCGCAGCGCGGGGCGGACGAAGATCTGGAAGGACACGAAGGCGCTCACCGGGTTGCCCGGCAGCGTGATGATCGGGGTCCGGTCGGGGCCGACCGTCCCGAAGCCCTGCGGTTTGCCCGGCTGCATCGCCACCTGGGTGAACTCCACGGTGCCCTGCCGGGTGAGCACCTCCTTGACCACGTCGTGGGCGCCCATGCTCACCCCTCCGGTGGTCACGACGACGTCGGCGCGCACGAGCAGGCCCTCCAGCGTGTCGAGCACCGTCGCCGGATCGTCGCCGACGAAACCGTGGCGGTGGACCTCGCAGCCGGCCTCCAGCGCCGCCGCCGCGACCATGAAGCTGTTGGACTCCCAGATCTGGCCGGGGCCGAGCGGGCGCCCGGGCTCGACCAGCTCCTCACCGGTGGAGAGCACCACCACGCGCGGACGCGGGTAGACCGGAACCGAGCGGCGGCCGACGGCCGCCAGGACGCCCATCTCCCCCGGGCCGATGCGCACGCCCGGCCGCAGGACGGTGGTTCCCTCCACGACGTCGTCCCCGGCGCGGCGCACCGCGTTGCCCGGCTTGACCGGCCGGTCGACGGTCATTCTGGCCGTGCCGCCGTCGGTCCACTCGACCGGGACCACCGCGTCCGCCCCGGAGGGCATGGGCGCCCCGGTCATGATGCGGGCGCACATGCCCGGCAGGACGGCGACCGGTGAGGGGTCGCCCGCCGGGATGTCGGCGACCACCGGGAGCCGCACCGGCGCGTCCGGGGAGGCCGACGCCAGGTCGGCGGCGTGCACGGCGTAGCCGTCCATGGAGGAGTTGTCGAAGCCCGGCAGGGACACGGGTGAGGTGACGGCCTCGGCCAGCACGGCGCCGTGTGCCTGGAGCAGATCCAGCTGGGTCGGCTCGGGGTCGTTGATCAGAGCCAGGACATCGGCGACGTGCTGTTCGACGCTCTTCACTGGGTTCCCTCCCGGTTCGCGGTTCCTGTGGTGCGTCCGTCTCCCGCGCCCCGGGAGACGTCCTGCGCCCCATTCTCGCCGCGACCGGCCCCCGGCGGCGGGACCACCGGTCCGCGTCCCTCAGGAGACCCCGTGGCCGCCGCAGCCGACGAAGTCACGCAGCCAGGGAAGCAGCTCCTCGGCGAGGTCGGGGCGGCGGCAGGCGAAGTCCACCACCGTGCGGATGTAGTCGGCCTTGTTCCCGGTGTCGTACCGGCGGCCGCGGAACAGCACCCCGTACACCGTGCCGCCGTCCTCGGGCTTGCGCCGGGTCAGTTCCAGCAGGGCGTCGGTGAGCTGGATCTCTCCGCCGCGGCCGGGCGGGGTCTCGTGCAGCACGGGGAAGATCGTGGGGTCGCAGACGTAGCGGCCGATGATCGCCCAGCGGCTCGGCGCCTGGTCGGGGGCGGGTTTCTCCACCAGGTCGGTGACGGTGACGACGTCGTCCTCGTCGGTGGGCTCGATGCCCGCGCACCCGTACAGGGACACCTGCTCGGGCTCCACCTCCATGAGCGCGACCACGCTGCCGCCGCGCCTCTCACGGACCTCGATCATGCGGCGCAGCAGGTCGGCCGACTCGATGAGGTCGTCACCCAGCAGCACGGCGAACGGGTTGTCTCCCACGTGCGCCTCCGCGCACAGCACCGCGTGGCCCAGGCCCCGGGGCTCGCCCTGGCGGACGTAGTGCACCTGGGCGAGGTCGCTGGACTCGCGCACCGAGCGCAGGCGGGCGTCGTCGCCCTTGGCCTCCAACGCCTCCTCCAGCTCGTAGGCCCGGTCGAAGTGGTCCTCGATGGAGCGCTTGCTGCGGCCCGTGATCATCAGGACGTCGTTGAGGCGGGCGGCGACCGCCTCCTCCACGACGTACTGGATCGCGGGCTTGTCCACGATCGGCAGCATCTCCTTGGGCGTGGCCTTGGTCGCGGGCAGGAACCGCGTGCCGAGGCCCGCCGCGGGTACGACCGCCTTCGTGACGGGCACGGGGCCGGAGGACCGCCTCTGGTCGGTGGAGTCGTTCATGTCGGCACTCTAGGCCAGTCCCCCGCCGACTCGGCGTACGCACACACGGTCGGACGCGAGAAGTCCCGATGGTTTCGCGTGGTGGAAGACCGGGCGCCACGCGGTGTTCACCGCGCGCGGTAGTCCGCCGGGCGGGGGGCGCCCCGCCGGTGCCACACTGAGGCCATGGACGAGAGCGAGCGGCGCGGGGCCAAGCGGCGGCTGCGCGAGGACATCCTGGAGCGGCGGCGCGCACGCGGCGCCGGGGAGCGCGCGCGGGCCGGGTCGGCGCTGCGCGACGCGCTCATGGACCTGCCGTGGCTGGCCATGGGCGGAACGGTCGCCTGCTACTACTCCGTCGGCACGGAACCCGACACCCGCCGGCTGGTGACGGCGCTGTGGAAGCGGGGCACGTACGTGCTGCTCCCGGTGTTCCTGCCCGGGGGCGACCTCGACTGGGCGGCCTTCGAGGGGCCGGACAGCCTGGCCCCGGCCGGGCACGGCCTGCTGGAGCCGGTCGGGCACCGCTACGGACCCGGTGCGCTGGGGTCGGCGGACGCGGTGGTGTGCCCGGCGCTGGCCGTGGACCGGCGGGGCAACCGCCTGGGCCGGGGCGCCGGGTGCTACGACCGGGCCCTGGACCGCAGGGGTCCGCACACCCCGGCGATCGCCCTGGTCCACGACGAGGAGTTCGTGGAGTCCCTGCCCGCCGAGCCGCACGACCGGCCGGTGGACGCCGTGGTCACCCCCGGGGGCGGGGTGCGGGTGTTCGACGCCGGTGTGTGGCCGGGCGGGGCCCGCGCCTGAGCCCGGAGGGGGAAGCGCGCAGAGCCCCCCGGACGCCCGCGGAACCCCCGTGGGGATTAACGGGGCCCCCGGAAGCGTTGACGCTGGCGGTCGCGCGGCGACGCCCACGGCCGGGTCCCCGGGCCCCGGCGTCCGCCCTCGGTACGGGTCCCTGTCACCGCTCCGGTCGGCGAGCGCGTACTATTTAGCAGTCAACGGGCGAGAGTGCCAGCAAGGAGGACCCGAACAGTGCCTACGTACCAGTACGCGTGCACCGAGTGCGGAGCCCAGATGGAGGTCGTGCAGAGCTTCAGCGACGACGCGCTGACCGTCTGCCCCGAGTGCGAGGGACGCCTGCGCAAGGTGTACTCCGCCGTCGGCATCGTGTTCAAGGGTTCCGGCTTCTACCGCACCGACAGCGGCAAGAGCTCCAACAGCTCCGTCCTGACCGGCTCCAACTCCGGCGAGGGCAAGGACGGCGGCGCCTCCGCGTCCTCCGGCGACTCCTCCGGATCGGACGCCAAGAGCTCCTCCTCCGAGACCAGCGGCACGAGCGCCCCGGCCGCCGCCAGCACGGCCGGCAGCACCGCCGCGGCCAGCTGAGCCGCGGGGCCGTTGACCGATCACCGCGCCGCCGACCCCTCGGCGGCGCGCCGCGTGTCCGGCTCCGCCCGCCCCGGCCGAACCGGGCCTGTGGACAACGCCCCGAGGCCCCCCGCGCGGCCTAGCGTTGACGTATGACCCAAGCCACGCCCCCCTACCGGCACCACCGGGCGGCCGTCCGCCTCCTCAACCGGCACCGGCGCGCCGTCGCCGCCCTGCTGGCCGCGGCGGCCCTGGTCAGCGCCGCCTGGGCCCTGCGCCCTCCCCCGGTGTCCACCACACCGGTCCTCGCCGCCTCCCGTGACCTGGACGCCGCGGCCCCCCTCGGCGAGCACGACCTCACCGCGCTCTCCCTGCCCGCCGGGGCCGTCCCCGAGGGCGCGGTGCCCCCGGGCACCGACACGGCCGGCCTGCTCCTCAACGCCCCGGTGCGCCGCGGCGAGGTGATCACCGACGCCCGCCTGTCCGACCCGCCCGCACGGCCCTACGGCCCCGACCTGGTCGCCGTCCCGGTGCGCGTGGCCGACCCCGGCGCCGTGGGCCTGCTCTCCCCCGGCAGCAGGGTGGACGTCCTCGCCGCCCGGGGCCACGACGACCTCGCCCCCGCCCGCGCGGGGCCCGCCGTGGAGGTGGTCACCGACCGTCCCGTGCTCGCCCTCCCGCGCGAGGCGGAGCACGGCGGGGAGGGCGGGGCGCTCCTCCTCCTCGCCGCCACCCCGGCCGAGGCCAGGGCCCTGGCGGGCCACGCCGTCTCGGCCCGGCTGTCCATCACCATTCGCGGTTGACCGCGCATCCCCGGTCGGCCAAGCTGGCCGGGCACCGAGGGTGCCGGCGCCGCGTTCCCCACGGACACGACGCGCGCGACCCGGTGACATCATCACCACGCACAGTAATCAGGCGTCCCGGTCGCCCGCACCCGGGTTCCCCGCGCCACCGAGTTCGATAGGGCTGTTCCATGCAAGGCTTCAAGAAGTTCCTGCTCCAGGGCAACCTGGTGCAGCTGGCGGTCGCGGTCGTGATCGGCTCGGTCTTCGCCAACCTCATCACCGCGTTCACCGAGGGGTTCATCACCCCGCTGCTCGGGATCTTCGGCGGCGTCCCCACCTTCGGAGAGCTCTACTTCGAGATCAACGGCAGCCGCTTCATGTACGGCGCGTTCGTGGACGCGCTGATCTCGTTCCTCATCACCGCCACGGTGCTGTACTTCCTCGTGGTGCTGCCCGTGGCCAAGGTCGTGGAAGGGTTCGTCAAGGCCGAGGAGGCCACCACCCGCGCGTGCCCGCACTGCTTCAGCGATATCGCCAAGAAGGCGACCCGGTGCCCGAACTGCACCAGCGAGGTCGTGCCCGAGACCGTCTGAGACGCCCCGGGGCGGTGTCAGCCGGTGTACTCCCAGTGCCAGGGTTCGAAGGGACTGGACTTGGCCCAGGCCGGGTGTATCCATCCGAAGTCGGCGCCGTTGGCCTCCATCCACAGCCAGCGCTCGGACCTGTAGTTCTGGATGCCGCAGCCCAGGTCGATCGCCTGCCCCAGACCGTGGTTGCTCGTCCCGGGGACCGCGGCGAAGCCGGGCGCCACCTGGGCGTAGACCCGGTGCTGGTTGGGCAGGTCGCGGTAGGCGCTGGTGATGCAGATGTTCTCGCCGTAGGTGTCCACGTAGCGCTGGTTGAGCTGCAGGAAGTCCACCGCGGCGTCGGCACGCAGCTGCTTGTCGTCGTAGAGGTCGCACAGGGCCTCGCCCGGGAGCAGGCCGTTGGGCGCGCCGTTGGCCTTGGCGGCGGCGGCGGGGTCGCAGTTGCCCGCGGCCAGGTAGGCCTCCGGGTCGATGCCGCGCTCCTCCAGTTCGCCGTAGAGCTCGTTGGTGGTCTCCTCGGACCGCTGGCGCAGCGCCTCGATGTCCGCGGCCAGCTCGACCTCCTCCAACTGGGTGTTGGTCTGCAGCTCCTGCGCCTCACGGGCCAGTTCCACCTGCTCCTCGCGCAGGTCGGTGGCGTCCTGGATCAGCAGCTGGTTGTCCTCGGAGATCTTGGCCGCGTAGGACTGCGTCTGCAGGTCGTCGTCGAGCGAGCCCGCCGCCAGCACGGCGAGCATGCCGCCGTCGGGCTGCTTGTAGAGGGTGCTGGCCAGCTGGGCCAGCGGCTCGCGCATCTCCCTGAGTTCGAGCTCGGTCTGCTGGAGGTCGTAGAGGGTCCCGACCAGCTCCTCCTGGGCCTCCTCCAGCGCCTCCTGGCGCTCGACCTGCTCGTCGGTGGCCTCCTGAAGCTCGTCGGCGGCGGCCTGGGCCCTCTCGCGGAGCTCCTCCAGACTGGCCTCGGCCGGGTCCAGCGCGGCGGCAGGGATCGGAGCCACGAGCAGTGCGGTGACCAGCACCAGCGTGACTGCCTGGGCGAGGCGGACGCGGTAGGACATCGCGAAGGCGGTCAGCACCCCGCTGCTACCCGGTACGCGGGACCTGCGCCGCGCCGCATCAGAAGTGAACGGCACGAATGATCCTCCGGCTGCTTTCCTCGAACACCTACCCGTGGCCGCAACGCAACGTACTACATGTCCACAAGCGGCCACACGAGATCGCTCCGCCGGACGGAGCGGGTGTCGCGCGGGCCCCGGCCCGCCGTACCGCCCTCTGCTCCCGCCCTCGGCGAAACACCTGGTCATCGGCGCGTGGGCCGAAGCCACACCCCGGTTTCCACACCCTCCGGGGGTACACATACGCCAGCAAGCCGACATGTGCCATGAACAACATCACACCGGACCAGGACAACCAATCGTAGGTCAGCGTACTGCTCCATGCTCGCAGAGTCCCCCAGTGATGCCCGCCGGAGCCGGATCAACACCCCATCCACTGTCATCCTGGGTTAGGCTTGGCCCGGTGGCGGGGTAAGTCATACCTCCGCACGACCCATGGCTCCGTAGCTCAGGGGATAGAGCACCGCTCTCCTAAAGCGGGTGTCGCAGGTTCGAATCCTGCCGGGGCCGCCCTGCTGACCTGGGGTTTCTCCTGCGGGAGAGGCCCCAGGCCAATGGCCTGGTCTCAGTTCTGGTCTCAGTTCGCGAGTCATGCCCATAGTGCTTCTCCCATCCGGTCCACCGCTCCGCGGGTGAGTTCGTTACTGGCGTGGATGTAGCGGGCGGTCTGCGACATCTGCGAATGCCCCAGGATCTGCTGGATCGTCTTGGGGTCGATGCCCAGCGCCGCCAGCAGCGTTCCCGCAGTGTGGCGCCCGTCGTGGACACGGGCGTCGCGTACACCTGCGGCACGCAGCACGCTCTTCCAGTCCGCCCAGTCGGCGCGTTTACCCATGGGGCGGCCGTCTGGACGGCAGAACACCAGATCCCAGGTATCGTCCCAGGCCACTCCGGCGGTCTCCCGCTCCTTCTGCTGGTGTTTCCAGTGGTTTCGCAGTTCCTTGATCAACTGTCGGGGAACCGGTAGGACGAACTCCTCCAGGCCGGTGTCGTCCCTGACACCCTTGCGCCTCGCGAAGTAGTAGTCGCCGCCGGTGCGCTCCGGACATTCGCGTGCGTGGCCCTGACACATCTCAGGGCAGGGTCGTCTCACCTCGGGGCAGCGGTGGGATTTGAGGGTGCATCCCGGTTTGCAGCGCTCTGCATGGTGGCCGCCACAGTTCTTGGGGCAGGGGCGACGGTGGCGATCCCTTGTGCAGGCGGCGATGTCGTCACAACCGTGGCGGAAGGGCTTCTGTTTGATCTGCCATCCGGCCTGCATCTCGAACCGCAACGCACGGCGGCAGGCTTCGCATGCTTCGGTTTCGGCGGCGAAGAGCTCCCGGAGCGGGTAGAAGAGGCGGCAGTCGTCACAGATCCCGTTGATGCGCGACCAGCGCAGTCCGAGTGCCTCGGACTGGCGGACTCCCAGGGCCAGACCAACCGACCAACGAGCGCCGTTACGCCGGTTCCGACATGCCTTGAGTACTGTGCGGGCCTCAGCGCGCGAGAGGGGCTCGTATCGGGTAACTGGCCCTCCACTGGGTGCTTTAACCAGTCGGACCGGATTACGGGTGATGAGGTTTCGATCCTCCGCAACCTGAAATCCGGCTAAGAGCCGCCAGTGCACCTTCAGAACCGTACGGGGCGCCAGTCCTTTCTCGTCCGACAGCCAGTGGTAGAAGTCCTCGATGTGTTCGGGCGTGACCGTATCGATGCGATGTCGCCCCAGCCGGGGAATGATGTGACGGCGGACCGTGGGCTCGTAGGAGGTGTCATAGGTGCTGCGGTCCACCTCCCGACTGACGATCTTCGTGAGCCATCGTTCGAACCATTCGGCTACCCGGGGCGTGCGACCGGCCTTGGTGGCCCGTCCCTGGTCACGCTGGCGTTCGAGGGCACGGACCTTCTTGGTCACCTCAGCTTCCGTCTTGCCGCGACGGTGCCGGCGATCCGGACTGCCGTCAGGCTTGACTCCCATCGTGACGCGTCCGTGCCACTGACCGTCGGCGCTGCTGTAGTAGATAGTCGAACGACCGTTCGGGGCTCGCTCGCCCTTTTTCTCGCTGGCCATCTCTCCTCAGATACTCCTCGTAATAGGGTCGCGCTCCGCCAGGCGCGCAACCCGTGGTGGCCTACCCTTTGTCGCAATCCGCTTCGTGCTTGAGCAGCTCCACGAAGTCGTCGATGTACTCAGCTGGGATGAGGCGTGCACGACCGATCTTCACGGACTTCAGTCGGCCTGCCTTGAGCTCGGCGAAGGTCTTGGTGCGTCCCATGCTGAGCAGCCGTGCCGCCTCTTCGACGCTGTACAGCCGTTTCCTGTGTGTGCCTTCACCCATCAGGGCAGCTCCCAGCGGAAGGGGGGTGCCTCTGCGGCACAGCAAGGTGGAGCGTCCGCCAAGGAGCAGGTTGAGGGGAATAGCGCGTGCATGCCCTTTTCGAAACGCTGTGCGTACGCTTTGCGTACGTTTCGCGGAAGCATCCGTTCCGCTTCAGCGCTGCATGATGGGGCTTCGATGGCCATGGCGCTTCTGGGCTGCCACAGCTGCGAAGGACCTTCAGAGTAGTTCCCACCCACTCCCATTTTCCACCGTTTCAGCTGGTCAGAGCCGTTTTCTTGCGACTTGGACATACTGATGTCACCCTGAAGTAAGGTCGCTGGCTGCGGTAACTTCCAGTGCCGGACGGCAACCACCGGCATGCCGCTTGCACCGAGACGCTGACCGTCGATGGCTGCGCAGAGGATGCCGTTCATGACGCCTCCCACCGGGTCCGTGAGACACCCTCGGCACGTGTACGTCGCGGAGGGTGCCCGTCCTCGCGGGCAGGCAGTTCGGCGACGGGCCGCCATCCGGCCGCTCTGAGTGATGCCCCGGATTCGTCGGCGCGGGTGTAGGTGACCAAGCGCCGGTAGGCCAGTGCCCGCGCTGCCCGCCAGGAGGCGGCGTAGAGCATCGAGCAGGTGTTGCGGCTGCCGTCGCTGGCGAGTCGGGTGACTTCGAGCGTGCGGCCGTCATCAAGCCCTCGGGCGACCGGTCGCCCGACCACGGCGACAGCGACCAGAACCCCTTCGTCACCGATGAGGCCGAGGCTGAACTTGTGGCCGCGCGGCGGTTTGAGGTGCCGGTGCCAGACCTCGATGAACGCCTTGGCTTCGGCGAGCGGCACAGGTACCAGGGTCAGTCCCATGCCGCGCCTCCCGGCTCGGCACTGGCTTCCTCAGCGAGCAGGTGCCGCACGGCAGCGCAGGCCTGCTGCGGTACCACCCCGTTGCCCAGGGCCTGGAGCTGGGCGGTGCGCGGCAACGCGAGGCCGGGATCAGTGACCCATCCGATGGGCAGGCCCATCATCCACTCGACCAGGGCGGCACTCAGCCGGGGCTGTCCCCGGGTGCCGGTTTCGGTGGGTGGGGGTGCCGCTGTGCCGAGCACCTCCTCCCACCGCCGGATCGCGGGTTCGTACTCGCCCCAGGTGTACGCGAACGGCACCGCCGCTGGGGCGTCTTCGTGGTGTGCTCGCCGGTGTGCGTACCGATGGCCGCGGAGGGCAACGTGGGGCGCCCGCGCGAATCCCGTTGCTGCGGACTGCCCTTGGTGGCATCGCTGGCCAGGGGTGTGGGCAGCAGGCGCCTGGGGGTGCGGGTGCGCCCGGTGGTGTGTGCGGTGCGGGTGGTGGCGTAGGCGGGGGTGTGGGGCGGGTGGCACAGCACATCGGCCACCCGCACCTGGCGTCCGCGTCGCGTGCGCCGTGTGGGATCGGAGGGGCCCCGGTGTGCGTCGCTGGCGCACGGGGTGGGCAGTAACGAAGAGGCGTTCCCTGCGGTGGGGTGCTCCGATGTCGCTGGCGCGTACGCAACACCAGCGCGCGTCATACCCCGTGCGGGCCAGGTCCGCGAGTACGCGGTCGAGTCCTCGGCCCCGCCAGCGCAGGGCGGCCACGTTCTCCAGCACGAGCAGGTGTGGTCGTAGGTGGCGAACGGCGTCCATGACGTGGTGCCAGACACCTGAGCGTGTTCCCTTCTCGATTCCGGCTCCGGGGCCGGCCGCGCTGACGTCCTGGCAGGGGAATCCCGCGGTGATCACCTCGGGGCGTTCCACCCTGGCCCAGCGCACCGCCGCCAGGTCGCCGAGGTTGGGCACGTCGGGGAAGCGGTGCATGAGCAGCCGGGTGATGTGGGGGTCATGGTCGGCGGTCCAGAGCAGGCGGGCGTTGCCGCCCAGCGCCGCGGCCACGCCCATGTCCAGACCGGCATAGCCGGTGCACAGCGATCCGATGGAGACCATGTCGGTGCCGGAGGCTGTGGACCGGTGCGACGGCAGGATCGCAGTCATCGGATGCCACTCCCATCCGCTGCGGAGTCGATGTCCTTGCCGTGGCATGCCCAGGGCATGCAGCCGCCCGGAAAGGCATCGGTGCCAGCGGTCAGGTCGACCTGATCCAGGGGATCCGATCGGGGTGCAGGAAGAAGGTGGTGCCGGGCGGCATGCCGTGTGATGCCGCTTCGGGGTGGCCGTGCCGGATGAGAGTGTCCACCGCGACCGCGTCGGCGAACGCTGCCGGGTCGGTGGCACGCAGGTGCCGCCATGACCGGTTGGAGCGCATCGGGCAGGCTGTGCACGCCAGGTCCAGGTCTGCGGGCAGTTCGTAGTGGGCCAGGAAGGCGGCACAGTCAGTGCTCGTCCAGCCGATATCGACCAGGGGACGGTGGAAGCGGACGTAGCGCGGGCCTATGGCCAAGGGGTGGTGAGCGTGTTCGAGAGCCTCCCCCGTGGCGCACTCGGCCACGACCCCCTCGGGGACCGAGGTGGGGCGGGGGCAGCCGAGCAGACGGCGGGTGGTGTCGGCGAGGGAGATGCCCTGACGGCGGGCGCACACCTGGGGCAGACGTCCGGGGATGCCGTCCGGGGTGAGGGTGAACAGCGGTAGGGGGCACGACCGGTGACTGTTCAGGCACTCCTGGGCGGTGTCGCTGGTCTTGGCCCAGTGCCAGGGCTTGGCGGCCTCGGCGGCGATGTGGTGGAGCCGCTCCAGGTAGCGATAGGTCCGGGGCGGATACCACCGGGTGTCGGGAACCAGGACGGCGTCGAAGGCGGGGAGCGCTCCGTGTGCGGCCAGGAGCAGCAGGGTGGTCGCTCCGGGGCTGCCGTCCAGAAGCAGCAGTCGTTGCCGGGGTGGGGTGGGGTGGGTCATCGGTGGTGGTCGGCCGGTGTCGAACGCCTCTACCTATCAAGAGGAACGAGGGTGGCGTTTGCGCTCATCTTCACCGGCCGAGTACGCAACACGTACGCACGGCCCTTCACGGGAATGGCCAGGTCCCTCTTTTCTGCGGTATTGAGACGCTTGTACAGGAGAGGGGCTTCGCCGGTCCGTAAGCAGATATCACGCATGCCGTGAGCAGCAATTATTGCTCCCCTCCTGCTCATTTCCTGCGAAGCGCGTTGTGCTCCATGGAACTCCCGACACGAAGGGAGTCTTCACGATGCACAGCCATGAGCGGCCCTTTGAGGTGCTGCGGCAATCCGTGGATCTGCTCACCCTTGGGCCGGACCAGCCAGCCCTGCCGACGGGGGATCTGGGTGAGGTCGACGCGGTGCAGGTGGGTGCCGCCCAGGTACTGGAGCTGTTGCGTCACGCCCCCGCGGAAGTGGCCGATGCGCTCTGGCATCGCCTGTTCGCCCGTTCTCGGGCGGGTGAGGCGACCTGGACGGTGATCGCGGCCGGGGCGATGCTGCCGCGCATGGTCATCGCCTGTGCCCGGTACGCGCGCGTGCCCGCCCAGCACGTCCCGGACGTGGAGGCGGAAATGCTGACCGCCCTGGTGGAACAGGTGCGCTCCCTTCCACCGGACGTGGCCGATGTGGGGGCGCGGTTGTGGTCGGCGGTGGCCAACACCGCCAGCCGGTACGGCTACCGTCACCTGCGCGATGCGCACCGGTGGGTGGAGTACAACCCCAACGCGCACACCACCGACCAGGCCATCAGCGGTCGGGGCCCGGTCACGGTTCTGGCCGAGGCCGTCCGCGCGGGGGTGCTGTCCCCGGTGGAGGCCGACCTGGTCGCGCGGACCCGGTTGGAGCGCGGCACGCTGGCCCGGGTCGCCCAGGAGTTGGGCTTGGCCTACATCACCGCACGTCGCTGGCGCCGCATGGCCGAGGCCAAGCTCGTCGCCGCCCTGAAGGAGAAGAAAACCGCGGAGGCGATGAGCGCTTTCGGGCTCTGAATTCCTCTTGATGTGTGAGGGGGGATTCCCCCTCACCCGCAGAGGGATCACGACAGCCGGGGCGAAGGCGGTGTCAAGCGCCCACCGATACAACCCTTGACCGAAAGGAGGAGTCGGCTCTTCGCCCCGGCCTCTGCTCCATGTGGCCCTGCCGCGTTCTGCGGGTTCTCACCGAAACGAGGTGGAGATCATGGAGGCGTTCAAGAACTGGCTCCGCCCCCTGCTGGTCTGCGTTGTGGCGGCGAGCCTGCTCCTGGGCTGGGCCGACCTGGGGCCCGCCTGGGCGCAGGACGCCGAGGACCCCGGGGTGAGCGACCTGGACACCGTCATCACCAACATCCGCAACTGGATCGTGGGCCTGTTGGTGGTGCTGGCCACGCTGCTGCTGACCATCGGCGGCCTGCGCTACCTGCTGGCCGGAGGCGATCCGGGCGAGGTCAACAAGGCCAAGGACACGTTGAAGTACGCCGCGCTGGGCTACCTGGTGGCGACCCTCGCCCCGATCCTGGTGCAGATCCTGCGCGGGTTCGTGGGGCTGTGATGCGCCCGTGGACTGCGGCGGCCCTCGTCGTCTTCCTCAGCGGCGCGGTCCTGGTCGGATCGCCCGCGGGTGTGGTGGCCGCACCACTTCCCGCGGACACCGTCGAGGAACCGGGCGAGCCCGTGCCGACCGATGCTGAGGAGTGCGGGACCTTCGACTACGGATGCCGGGTCTCGGTCGGCTTCTACGGCTGGGTCGCCGAGTTCATCGCGGACAGTGTCGAGTTCACCATCACGCTGGCGGCGCTGCCCGCACTGGCCACCCCTGTGCCCACCGACGGGGTCAGGACGGCGTGGGGTGAGGTCCTCACCGTCACCAACACCTTGTACGTCCTGGTGGTCGTGGCCGCCGGGGTGCTGCTGATGAGCTACCAGACCGTGCAGACCTCCGCCGGGGTCAAAGAATTGCTGCCCCGGGTGGTGCTGGGGTTCATCGCCGCCAACTCCTCCTTCCTGCTCACCGAGATGATGCGTGAGCTGGCCAACGGCATCGCCGTGAACATGCTCGACGGAGCGGTCACCGTCGACAACTTGACCACCACGCTGAGACGGGTGCTGGGTGATCCGCGCGGTGAAGCCGTCGTGGTGATGCTGATGATGCTCATCGCCGCGCTGCTGTCCTTCTTCTTCCTGCTCGCGGCGATCGTGCGGATCGTGCTGTGGTTCCTGCTGACCGTGACCGCTCCCCTGGCGCTGGCCTGCCACGCCCTGCCCCAACTCGACGGGCTCGCGCGCCTGTGGTGGCGGGCGATGGGCGCGCTGATGGTCATCCAGATCGCTCAGGCCCTGGTGCTGCGCCTGGTGGTGACCCTGTTCCTGTCCCGGGGAGCCGCCCCGGGTTTCGTCGAGGCGGCCCAGGACACCACCGACGTCCTGCTGATCTTGTGCTGCATGTACGTGATGGTGCGCATCCCCTTCTGGGCGTTCAAGCAGGTGTTCAACTACCAGAAGTCGCCCCTGGTCAAGGGGGCCAAGCTCGCGGTCAGCCTGCTGGTCTTCCGGGGCCTGGGTAAGGCGTTCGCGGCCAAGAAGGCCGGGGCAGCCGCCGCTGGCGCCGCACGCGGGACGGCCCGTGCCCCGGCTGCGGCACCGGCACCCGCTCCCCCTCCTGTGGCGCGCAGGTGGCACCAGCCCGAGTTGCCGGACTTCTCGGCGCGGCTGCCCTACCGGCAGGAGGCGTTGCCGGGGATGGACCGGCAGATCGACCGGCGTGCCCAGGCCCGGTTGCGGGAGCGGCGCCGCTATCACCAACCCGAACTGCCGCGCCCCCGGCCAAGGGCGAAGGCACGGTGGCGGCAGGAGCCGTTGCCGCAGTGGAGCGAACCTCAGCCGCGGCAGGAGATGTTGCCGGGTGCCCGGAACCTGCCGCCGCCCCGGCCACGCCCCCAGCAGCCCGCGCTGTTCGCTGCCCCCGCCCGGCCTCGTTCGCAGTCTCGTCCCCGTCCTCGAAGGAGGTCGTGAGTGTCGCGTGTACGTATGCCCGCTGATGTGGAGCGCGAGGACAAGATCCTGGCCGGGCTCACCGCCCGGCAGTTGGTGATCATCGGTGTTCCGGGGGTCGGGGTGTGGGCCGCCTACTCGGCGTTGGGGCACCTGGTGCCGCCGCTGGTGGTCGTGGCCGTAGCGGTCCCGGTAATGGGTGCCGCGGTGGCCGCTGCCCTGGTCCAGCGCGACGGGTTGAGCCTGGACCGTCTGCTGTTGGCCGCGCTGCGCTTCGGCCGCTCCCCCAAGCGCCGAACGACGGGGCCTCGCGAAGCGGCTCCGATGCCCTCGTGGGTCGACGCCACCGCACCACCGCTACCGGCCCCGCTCAACCTGCCGGTGCGGGCGATCTCCGATGAGGGGGTGGTGGATCTAGCCGAGCACGGGTGCGCGGTCCTGGTCTCCTGCTCCACGGTGAGTTTCGCGCTGCGCACCCCCGACGAGCAGGCCGGGCTGGTGAACGGGTTCGCGTCCTATCTGAACTCGCTCACCACCCCCGTGCAGTTCCTCATCCGCGCCGAGTCCATCCGGTTGGACCCTCTGGTGGACGCCCTCGACCAGGCGGCGCCGCACCTGCCGCACCCGGCGTTGGAGCGTGCGGCCCGCGACCACGCCGACTACCTGGCTGACATGTCCCAGTCCCGTGACCTGCTGCGGCGCCAGATCGTCCTGGTGCTCACCGAGCCCGGTGACGTCTCGCACGGGGCCGTCACAGTGCGGCGACGCGCCGAGGACGCGGTGAGAGGGCTGGCCACCGCCGGCTCCAGAGCCCACGTGCTCACCGGTGGCCAGGTCGCCGCGGTGCTCTCTTCCACGGCCGAACCGGCCAGCAAGCACACCCCCGCGGAAGGGCTCGCCAACCCCGATGCGGTGATCACGGGTCCCGTCTACGAGAGGGAGGCCTGAGGTGTTCACCCGCAAGAAAACCCCGGTTGCCGGGGGTGAGGGGCTGGTGGCCGCCGAGGTGGAGGTCGCTGTTCGCCACCTGCGTGTGGGAGGCGGTGTCAGTGCGAGCTGGGCGGTGACCGGCTACCCCGCCGAGGTCGGCCACGGGTGGATGGAACCCCTGCTGACCTACCCCGGGCGACTCGACGTGTCCCTGCACATCGATCCGGTCCCCGCGCAGACCGCCGCCGACCGGCTGCGCAGACAGATGTCCCGGCTGGAGGCCTCCAGCCGCACCACGGCGGAGAAGGGCAAACTGGAGGACTTCGAGGCCGAGGTGGCCGCTGAGGACGCCCGGGAGATGGCCGCTTCCCTGGCCCGGGGCGAGGGCAAGCTGTTCCGGGTCGGGCTCTACCTCACCATCCACGCGCGCACGGCAGAGGAGTTGGCCGAGGAGGTCGACCACGTCCGCTCCCTGTGCTCCTCGATGCTGCTCGACCTGCGCCCAGCCTCCTACCGCCAACTCCAGGGGTGGGTCTCCGCCCTGCCGTTGGGTGTGGACCTGCTCGGCCAAAGGCGCAGCATGGACACCGCCGCCCTGTCCGCCTCCTTCCCCTTCGCCAGCCCGGACCTGGCCGTACAGACCAGCGACCGCGCCGTGCTCTACGGGCTCAACGTCAGCAGCGCGGGCGTGGTGGTCTGGGACCGGTGGGCGGGCGACAACTACAACAGCGTGGTCCTGGCCCGATCCGGGGCGGGCAAGTCCTACTTCTGCAAACTCGACCTGCTCCGCTCCCTGTACACCGGGGTAACCGCCGCGGTCATCGATCCCGAGGACGAGTACACCCGTCTGACCCAGGCGGTGGGCGGCACCGTCATCCGACTCGGCGCCCCGGACGTCCATCTCAACCCGCTCGACCTGGCGCTGGACGCCTCCGCCCGGCGCGACGCGGTGTCCCGGCGCGCGCTGTTCCTGCACACGTTGATGGCGGTGATGCTCGGCGGCGCCCTGTCCGCGCGGCACCGCGCCGCACTGGACCGCGCCCTGGTGGCCACCTACCGGGCTGCCGGGATCACCGCCGACGAGAAGACCTGGTCACGCCCGGCTCCGCTCATGAAGGACCTGGTGGCCGCCCTGGAGGCGGACTCCGACGAGCACGCCCAGGACCTGGCCCTCCAGCTCCAGCCGTTCGTGAGCGGGTCCTACTGCGAGCTGTTCCGGGCGCCCACCACCCAGCGCCCCACCGGGCACCTGGTGTCGTGGTCGCTGCGCCAACTGCCCGAGGAGCTCAAGGCGGTCGGCACGCTGATGGCGCTGGACTCGATCTGGCGCACCGTGGCCGACGCCACCCCCGACCACCCGCGCATGGTGCTCGTGGACGAGGGGTGGATCCTCATGTCCGAGCCCGAAGGGGCGAAGTTCCTGTTCCGGCTGGCCAAGGCCGCGCGCAAGCGGTGGACCGCGTTCGGGCTGGCCACCCAGGACGCCGCCGACGTGCTCGGCAGCGAGTTGGGCAAAGCGATCGTCGCCAACAGCGCGACCCAGATCCTCATGCGGCAGGCACCCCAGGCCATCGGCCAGGTCGCCGAGGCCTTCTCCCTGTCGGAGGGCGAACAGCAGTACCTGCTCACCGCCTCCCCCGGTGATGCCCTGCTGTGCAGCGGCGCGGACCTGCGGGTGGCCTACCGGGTGGTGGCCAGCGACGCCGAACACGCCCTAGTCACCACCGACCCCGCCGAACTGGCCTCCTCCCACACCGGCGAGGACTTCCCTCTGTGGGAGGACGAGGACGGGGAGGAGTTGCTGTGACCCGTTGGTTCATCGACGTGGGAGAACTCCCTACCACCGTGGGAACCTTCGTGGCCGAGGTGGCCCTCGACCACGGTCTGCTGCTTCTCATGGCCCTTCCCCCCGGCGTGATGGGCCTGATCATCCTCGGCCACATCGTGAGGTGGGTGCGGCAATGGGGGTGGGGGCGCCACGCTCGCCTGGTGGAGATCCTGCCCCCGCCCCAGAGCGATCTGGCTGGAGCCGAGGATCTGTGGCGTCAGATGCTGGGCACGCTGCGCCCCTGGTGGAAACGCCTGCTATTCGGACAACCCCACCTGGTGTGGGAGTACACCATGAGCGTGCACGGGCTGCACATCCGTATGTGGGTGCCCGGCCCGTTGCCGCCCGGCATGGTCGAACGTGCGATCTCGTCTGCCTGGCCGGGAGCCTCGGTCAGCGTCCGTCATGTGGCCAGCCCGCGCGAGGAGGCGTACGCCCACGCGGGCGCGGTCCGCCTCGCCCGCCCAGACCACTACCCCATCAAGGACCGCTTCGAGGAAGACCCCCTGCGCGCCCTGATCGGTGCGGCCGGGGATCTGGCCAAGGACGAGGAGGTCCTGGTTCAGGTGGGGGTGCGCCCGGTCACCGGGCGTCGGCTGCGCCGCGCCAACCGGGCCGCGGCGTCGCTGCGCTATGACTACACCCCGCGCTCCAACGCCTTCGACGCCCTCACTCCGGGGCGGCACCGGGCGGCGAGCCTGCTGGCCCTGCGCCCTGAGGCCGGGCGGGAGATCCAGGCGATCCTGAACAAGTCCACCCAGCCCCGCCTGGAGACACAGATCCGCTACCTGGTCCTGTCTCCCGGCCGTGACGGTGCCTCCCGGCAGCGGCGCCGGGGGCGCGCGCACGCCGTGGCCGCCGCGTGGGCGGTCTTCAGCGGCCACAACTACTACCAGCGTCGCCGGCTGTGGCTCTGGGCCCGTGAGCGGGCCCGAGCCCGCACCATGGGTTCAGGTGACCTGCTGACCGCGCGCGAGCTGGCCGCCATCGCCCACCTGCCCCTGGACGAAACGGTTCCCGGATTGCAACGAGCTCCTGCCCGACCGGTGCCGCCCCCGCCGCAGGTAGCCACCGACATGCCCCAGGCCCGCGTGCTGGGAACGGCCGAGCAGAGCGAACGGCGCACCGTGGCCCAGCGCACCGCTGACGCACGCCAGCACACCCACATCATCGGCGGGACCGGTGTCGGGAAGACCACGCTGCTCATGGGCATGGCCTTGGACGACATCACCAAGGGGCGCGGCTGCGTGATCATCGAGCCCAAGGGCGAGTCCGACCTGCTGCTCTCCCGGATACCGGAGTCGGCCATGGACCGGGTCATCCTGATCGACCCCGATGACGACGCCCCTCCCCCGAGTCTGAACGTGCTGGGCGGTCGCGATCCGGTGCGCACCGCTGACCTGGTCACCGGTATCTTCTCACGGATCTACCGCGAGTCCTGGGGGCCACGGACCGACGACATCCTGCGCTCGTGCTGTTTGACCCTCTCGGCCACCCCGCAGGCGTCCCTGGCCAACGTGCCCCGACTGTTAGAGAACACGAGTTTCCGTCGCCGGGCCACGGCCCACCTGGACAGCGACTCGGTCCTGGCCGGGTTCTGGCGCTGGTACGAGGGGCTGTCCGATCAGGCCCGCGCCCATGCGACCGCTCCGCTGCTGAACAAGCTCAGAGCCGTGCTGCTGCGGGACTTCGCCCGTGACCTGCTGGCCGCCCGGCCCCAGCACTCGCTGGACCTGCCCGAGCTGCTCGACCGCGATGCCGTGGTCATCGCCCGTCTGCCCAAAGGGGTCGTGGGCGAGGACACCTCCGCCCTGCTGGGGTCCCTGGTGCTGGCCCAGACCTGGAGCGCCGTGCTGGCCAGGGCCCGCCAGCGTGAGGCCGAGCGCCGTGACATCGGCGTCTTCCTGGACGAGGCGCACAACTTCCTGACGCTGCCCTACGGGCTGGGCGACATGCTCGCCGAAGCGCGCGCCTACCGGGCCGGCCTGGTGCTCGCCCACCAGGATCTGGCCCAGCTCCCCCGGGACCTGCGTGAGGCCACCAGCACCAACGCCCGCTCCAAAGTCTTCTTCGACCTGAGCCCCGAAGACGCCCGGGCCCTGGTACGCCACGTCCAGCCCGAACTCACCGAGCACGACCTGTCCCACCTGGCCCACTACCAGGCAGCCGCGCGCCTGGTCACCCACGGCGCCTTGAGCCCGGCCTTCACCCTGCGCACCCGACCCCTGCCCCCGCCCGTCCCCGGCCGGGCCACCGCCGTGCGCAAGGCCGCGAGAGCCAACCGCGTCCGACCCTAGCCACCACCCCTTGGGAGGTTTCGCCGTGTCCGTCGTCCTTCGCCCCGACCACCGCGACCCCGTCCGCCCCCGCAGCTCCCCCGAGGTGATCAAGACCCTGGCCCGGCGTCTGACCGACCGCGACCGCCACCTCATGCGGCTCATCTGGCGGCACCAGGTGTTCACCACCGACCAGCTCACCGCGTTGGGGTGGAACTCCTACAACACCGCCAAACAGCGGCTCGCCACCCTGTACCGGCTCCGGGCCCTGGACCGCCTGCGCCCCTGGCAGCCGCGTGGCGGTTCGCCGTGGCACTACGTCCTCGACGCCCCCGGCGCGGAGATTCTGGCCGCCGACGAGGGCATGACCCTGCGCGAGTTCGGCTACCGGCGCGACCGGGCCCTGGCCAACGCCACCAGCACCCGGCTGGCCCACACCCTGGGTATCAACCAGGTCTTCACCGACCTGTACGCGCACACCCGCGACGAGGCCCACGACGCCCACCTGCGGTGGTGGACCGAGGGCGAATGCGCCGACCTGTGGGGGGACATCGTGCGCCCCGACGGCGCCGGGGTGTGGACCGTGGGGGACGCTTCGGTCTCCTTCTTCCTGGAGTTCGACAACGGCACCGAGGGGCTGCGTCGCCTGTCGGCCAAGCTGGACGCCTACCACGAACTGGCCGCGACCGCTGACGTGCGCGGGATCGTGTTGTTCTACCTGCCCTCCCGCAAGCGGGAAGCCCACGTGCGCCGCGCGCTGGGCGCCACCACCCCCGTACCGGTGGCCACCGCGGTCCACGGCGACCACCCCGCCGAGCGGGTGTGGACGCGCCTGGACGATCCGCACCTGCGCCCCCGCCGCCTGACGGGCCTCATCGAAGGGGAGGCGCACCAGCCGCCCCTGTTCGACTGGAGGGAGGCCTATGGCTAGCTTCGGCTGCGGGCTGCTCCTCGGCACGGGTGCCCTCCTGGCACCCGTGCTGGTGGTCTCGGTGGCGCTCTCCGCCTTCGATACGCCCAGCACCTCCGCTCCTGAGCAGGTGGACGGGATCGACCCGGTCCTGTTGGACGCCTACGGGCGCGGCCCCACAATCCTGGAGGGGCCGGAGTACACCCACTGCACCGGCATGCGCTGGTCCGTTCTCGCCGGTGTCGGAGTGGTGGAGTCCGACCACGGAGCCACGGTCACCATCGCCCCGGACGGCACCACCGAACCGCCGTTCGTCGGCCCGCAGCTGGACGGCTCCGGTGTCGGTGGCAACCTCACCCCGCACCACGACACCGACAACGGTAAGTGGGACGGCGATGCCGAGTACGACCGGGCCGTGGGACTCACCCAGCACCTGCCCGCGAACTGGGACAGGTACGGAGTCGACGGCAACGGGGACGGCCGCGCTGACCCGCACAACGTGTACGACTCCGTCGCCTCGACCGCGGTCGAGCTGTGCCAGAGCGCCCGAGGGGCACCGGTGGACTTCTCCCACCGGGATGATCTGGAGAAGGCTCTGTTCCGGTACAACCCCGCCGACTGGTACGTGGACCAGGTCATGGCCCACATCGACCGCTACGACCGGCTGTCGACCGGTGCGGGGCCCGAGGGAGGCAGCGAGGTCGGCCGCCGGGCTGTGGAATGGGCCCTGGAACAGCTCGGCAAGCCCTACGTATGGGGTGGGAGCGGGCCGGATGCCTTCGACTGTTCGGGGCTGGTTATGCGCGCCTGGGAAGCCGCCGGTGTGTCCATCCCCCGCGTGACCACCGACCAGTTCGCTCATGGCACACGGGTCGACCTGTCCCAGATTGAGCCGGGGGACCTGCTGTTCTTCAACGTCGGCCCCGACCCTCAGCCAGGGCACGTGACCATGTACGTCGGGGAGGGGCAGATGATCAACGCCCCGGGGACCGGCAAGGTCGTGCGGCTAGATCCGATCGATATGCCCTACTACGCGAACGCGTTCGCCGGTGCCGTCCGGCCGGTGCAGCCCTCGCAGTGACAGGAGGGGTCGACCCGTGCGGGTCGACCCCTCCTGTTGAGCATGAGCCCTCCATGGAGGGAGCCCACACTGGGGTTCACTCGGCGGTACCTGTGACGGGATGGACCTGCACCCATTGGCCGTTCAGCCAGGCCTCGGCCCGAACCACGTCGGGCCCCAGCTCCACAGCGGCGCACACCTGGAGTTCGGCACCGGGAGGTACGGGCCCCTGTGCTCCGACGCTGTGCAGCTCGGGCGGGCCGGTACGGGAGAAGGTCCGCATGAGGACGCGCTGTTCACGCTGGGCCTCTTCGACCTCCTGCTGATAGTGGCGTTCGGCCACCAGCAGGTCACAGACCTCGCCGTGGGGCAGCGGTCGGCCGTCACGGTCTCGGCACTGGTCAGCGAACCGCTCCAGGATCCTGCGGTTCTTCTGGGTCATCTCCAGGGACGCGAAGTCACGCCGGGCGCTGATGGTGATGACGCCGAGCGTCCGGTTCCCGTCCTTGACGACAGCGGACATTCCTTCGCCGACCCCGGTGGGCGTGACGTAGGCGACCCGGATGCCGGTGTGGGGTACCCGCATCCCGGTGTGGGGCAGCGTGAGCATGGGATCTCCCTTCATGAAGGCGGGGCGGAATGGATGACGTGCTGGCAGCTTGTGATGACCCGTCCGCACCCCATGGGCAGTGCGTACGCACAGGTGGGCGCATAACTGCTCGTGCGCCGAACCGGAGCTGCGTGTACGGTCACGGCATGTCGCGGTCGGGGAACCTACGGCGGATGTCCTCGGCGCTGGCGCGGGCGGTGACCTTGTCATAGGGCAGCAGATCGGTGTAGAGCCTGCCGTCGGGGCGACGGCCCCGTTGGGAGGCTTCGGCGTCGGCGCGGGTGTAGACCCGCTGGCCCACCCACAGGTGCGCCCACGGCACGGTCAGCGACTTGGGGTTGACCCGTAGGACTTCCACCCAGGTGCCGTGGATCCTGACGAAGTCGCCCTTGACGAAGTCCTTCGCGCTCCAGACCTTGGCCCCCTCCTGCTCGGCGTGGGCCACGTGGTCACGCCAGTAGGCGAGCGTCCTGGTGACCTGGAACAGGTCGGCTTCCAGCCGGGCCCGGTGGTCTCCCACGGGAACCAGCCGATAGGCGGTGCCCCAAGGGGTGTCTTCGAGCCTGACGGCGCCCTCGGGCGGTGCGGCGTTCTTGGAGAGCAGTTCCACGCGCCCTTCCAGCTCACGTTCGAGCTGGCGCTGCTGGGCTTCCAGTTTCTTGATGCGCCGCAGCGTGGTCGGGATGTCCTGGCGAGCGCTCTGGTAGCGCGCGGCCGTATCGGCGCGCGAGGACCAGTGGCTGGCCTTGCGTCCCTCGCTCTGGGCCCGTTCGTCGGCTGCCATCATTCGGGCGTGCGAGCGCCGCGCGGCATCGGAGATCAGCGGTTGGCCGGGCGGCCACTGCTCTGCCATGGCCCGGTAGGCCTGTTCATGGGCTTGGGTGCGGCCAGCCGCGTTGCTGGCGTAGGTGCCGTAGCGGTCCGCGCGCTGGGCTGCCTGCTCGTACCGCTCCTCTTCGGCCTCAGCGAAGGAGCGGCCGGGCGTGGTGTCGTCGATGTCGATCTCGACGTCGAACCCGTGCGTACGCAGTGCGTCTGCGGTCTCGGTGATGCGTCGGCGCTGGGCGGCCTTGTCCCGGGAGTGCGGCAGGTACCAGAAGGCTCCCTCGGGAAGGTTGCGGGACGGACGGAACCCAGCGCTCTTGAGCGCGGGAGCGGCACCGTCACCCTTGGCGGTGCCGAAGACCAGGGTCCCTTCGGTGCGGTTGTGGCGGATGGTGATGGACATCGTGGGTTGCCTCCTCGACGGCGCATATGGCCCTCAGGGCACTCGGAGCACACCGGCAAGGCCGCGTCCGTGGTGGTTGCACAGGCACGAGTCGCCGGGCGGCGTGAGCCGGGTTCGGGGTGCTCGTGCGTACGCGAGGGCCGTTGCGTTACGGTGGGAGCGGTCGATCTCTCTGCTAGTCACTTAGAGGTCACGACCGGGGTTGGCCGGGCTGTGTCCGGCCAACCCTTTTTCTGTGTCCCGGGTCCGGTGCGCGTTCCCTAGAGGGTCAGGTTCGCGACCTCGATCAGCCGAGCGCGCCGCTGCGCCTGTTCCCAGTCCGGTTCGGTCTCGCGGTCCCAGTCCACGAACGCCACCGGCCGGTGGACGAACGCCTGCCCGGCCCCGGGGTCGGGGTGCCAGGAGGTGAGCGCGAGCAGACCGGCCGGGGTGATGACGTAGGCCCACTCGATGAACACCGGGGCGCATCCCGTGGGGTCGGTGGGACACCGGCAGGTGAGGACCTGTTCCTCCTCCTCGCGCTGCCCGTGGCAGTAGCACAGCGGGTAGAGGCCGTAGTCGGGATCGTCCAGGTTCATGAACCCGGCGTGCTCGAAGTGCTCACGTTCGAACACCGACGGGCTGTGGATCCGGATCAGCGTGGACCAGCCTGCCGGGTGGTCCTTGACCAGTACCTGCGCCATGGCTTCGTGGTCGCGGTCGAAGGTGTCGTGGTAGAGCCGGAACAGCTCGGCTCCGAGCTTGGTGGGGTAGGAGTCGAAGTGGTGGTAGCGCCCCCACCAGCCCTTGCCGGTGGTGGGAACGGCGATGGCTCCGCGCGTGCTCACGACTCCTCCTTGCTCAGCTGGTCGGCGACGTCGGCTGCGGTGGTCAGTTGGGTCGCCAGTTCCCGGGCACTGTCGGGCGGCAGCGGCACCAGGTGGGCGAGCTGTCCGGCGGGGCACAGCCACACCATGACCTGGTGGGTACCGGGTTGCACGGCAGCGCCCGCCGTAGGCGCGCTGGATAGGCTGGTCATGCCGTATCTCCTCGTTCAGCGATGTGATCTCGTTGGTTCTCGGTGGTGCGGTGGGGGCTGACCTGGGCCTACAGGTCAGCCCCGGCTCATCGGGAGCGAGTGCTCACCGTGGCCCCTGTGGGTACTGGTCGTCCGCTTCCTCGGTGCGGTGGAACTCGATCCATCCCCGCTGTCCCATCCACAGTTCGGCGCGTACCGCCTCCTCGGGCAGCGTCAGCCGAGCGGTGGCCCGAAGGGCCCCGTCGTAGTCGGGCGGCGCCGTGCGCGTCAGCTCGAAGCGGATGAATCCGGGGATGTCGACGCGGTCGAAGTAGCGCACCAGGTACTGACCCGCGCGCTCTGCTCGGGCGACGTCACGCGCGTACTCGTACTCGTTGGCGAGGTTGTCCAAGACGGACTCCTCGCTCATGGACTCGCCGTGGTGGTCCCGGCACTTGGAGACGAAGCGGTCCACAGTGTTCCGGGCTTCGGAGTCCTCGGGACGGAACAGGGTGGCCCCGCCGTGGCCGTCGTTGGTGATGGCACCGAGCGTGCGCCGGTCAGCGCGCAGCACGGCCGACCAGGCGATACCGCAACCCACGTCGACCTGCTTGAGACTGGTGACACGGATCCGGTCGTTGGGCACCCGCATCCGGGTATGCGTGAGCGTGATCATGTGTACTCCTTCCGTGTGGGGTGATCCGGCCCGACGTTGGTGGAGCCGGGATCAGTTGTCGCTGCACAGCACCGAGGTTCGCCCCGCAGCCAGTTCCCAGCGGGCGAAGGTCTCGGTGTCGGCGGCCATCGCCGTTTCCAGGTGTGCGGCCACGGTCTCGGTGGCCTCTTCTCCGGAAGTGGCCACGCACAAGGCGTGTACAAGGGCGCCGTTGTCGTAGGTGTCGACCGCGCTGCCCATGACCACCACGGGGCCATAGGGCGTGGTCAGCACGGTGATCGCGTCGGTGAACCGCGTGAAGAGGTCGTACTGCTGGCTCTGGTTCAGCGGTGCGGCGGTGTCCGGTGCGAGTGCGAACACTTCCACGGTCAGCACGGCCACGGCTGCTCTCCTTTCGTGGTGGGGCGTTGCACAACGCCCCTGACAGGGGTCGGGCATCAGGCCACGGCTTGCCGGGCGTGTTCCACCAGGTGTTCGGTGATCTGGTCGGCGACAGCCATCACGTGTTCCGCCGAGGTGTGAGCCGCGTCGGTGTCGTCGGCCCATCCGGCGACGTAGGGCACCGAGTAGGCCAAGGTGTCCAGTCCCATGACCGCGCTGACCAGACAGGCCACCGATTCGGCCTCCACTTCCCGCCGTTGGCGGGTCAGTCCGGTGCGGGTGTGGTGGTCGCACAGGATGTGCGCCAGCTCGTGTGTGAGGGTCTTGACCGCTTGCGCGGGGTCGACGTTGTCGCGCACGCGCACGGTGCGGGTGCGGTAGTCGACGTAGCCGTAGGCGTCGCCGCAGTCACCGCGTTCGAGCTTGTATCCGCGTGCGGCCACCATGGCGGCTACCTGGTTCCACAGGTGTTCGGGAGCCGCACCCCGCAGTTCCACCGGCACTGCGTTGGCCGGTTCCGGCAGCGGGTCACCGTCGGTCTGGGAGACGTCGAAGACGGTTTCGACCGTGAAGCCGCGTACCTGGTAGCGCCGTCCGGTGTCGTCGGTCTCCGTGGACTCGCTCTCCTCCTCCACGCGGTAGCGAACCGGCGCGAGGATGCGGATGCCCCGCTCTCCCCTGCGCACGTGACGGCCGACTTTCAACCACGCGCCGAACGCGCGCACGTCACGTGCGTCGGGGTACTGGTGCAGGATCAGCATCAGGTTGTTGACCGAGTAGCGGCGCAACCAGGCACGCGAGGTCACCATGGCGTGCCATCCGTCGCTGCTGGTCAGATCAGCCACGGCGGTCTTCAGCCGTTCCTGCACCTGGGTCAGCCGCTGACGTCGTTCTTCGGGCGTGAGTTTCCTGGATTTGCGGGGAGACATCGGGCTCCTCCCTGGGTTGCGTGCTGTGTCTCAACTGCGGTCACAGGTCACAGGTCCGTGTGTGACCTCTGATCGGGGTTGAGCGCACGACCGAGAGCGCACGCGCAGCGCAGCAGCGCGGTCGGCAGGGTGTGGTGAAGGCGGGGACGTGCGCGCGGTGGTGTTCCGGCCGCTGCGCGGCGCAGCGGCCGGAACCTGTGCGCTAGCTGGTCAGTCGCCGGGGCATGAGCAGGTGGCGAAACGCCGTGGGATCGTTCAGCCCGTCGGGCGCGTCAGTGAGCACGCACGGCTTTTCCGGCCCCTGAAGGTGCAGGGTGAGGGACTCTCCGGTGAAGCTCTCCAACGCTTCGGTGAAGAACCGGTGGTCGAGTCCGAACGTCAGATCACCGATGCCGCTGGTACGGGCTGCCAGGGTGCGCGTGCGCACGTGTTGGGCCCCCTCCCCCAGGTAGGGGGACACGCGCAGCGCGTCGGCTGCCACCGTGACCGTGACCGGGTTGTGCTTGTGGCCCTTGGCTGCCAGAACAGCGGCTGCCCGTTCGGTCTGGGTCACCAGTTCGGTACGGTCGACCACCACCGTCCCCACCCTTTCGGTGGGCAGGATGCTGGCGTAATCGATGAACTCGCCATCGTTGTGCAGGCGCGCCACCACCGACACCGGTCCGCTCTGCAGCGACACCAGGTCCCCGAACGGACCAGGGCCGTAGCCGAGTCGGATGTCGCTCCCGAGTTTGGGCAGGGTCTTGCCCAACAGCGCGCCGTCGATCAGGACACCGCTGTCGGGAGCGGTGTCGGTGACGACGTCCGCGCGCACGTGCCCGACGGCCAGCCGGTAGCGGTCCGTGGCTGCCAGGGTCAGCCCGTAGTCGCGGACGTCCACCTTCATGCCGGTCAGCATGGGCAGGGTGTCATCACGTCCCACCGCGCGCAGCACCCGTCGGGTCTCCGCGACGAACCGGTCACCGTCCACGTGGGCGAACACGGGCGGGGACTCGGGCAGGTCCGGGTAGTCCTCCACGGGGAACAGCTCCATGGGCATGGCGCTGTCCGCCACCTCCACGGTGGCGAAGTGACCGTCACGCACGCGCACGGTCACCGGCAGGCCGTCCGCGTCACGCTTGCGCATGCCCTTCGTCATGGCGTTGAGCAGCTTGGACAGTTCGTGATGCGAGACCAGCACACGCCCGGGGACGTCCACCGCATCGGGAACGCGCACCGTGACAGCGGCCTCGTAGTCGAAGCCGCGCACCAACAGGTCCGTTCCGTCGCTCTCCAGCAGTGCCCCGGCCAGAACGGGGACGGACGGACGCGCCGCGACGGCAACGCCTACCGTCGCCAACGCGTCCACCAGGGTGGCGCGCGTGGTGGTGAACGCACCGGTCGTGGCGCGCGTGGAATCGACCTCGTGTGTCCTTTCCAGAACGGTAGTCATGTTTCCCCCAAGGAAACGGTCGGTGTTGTGTTTCCGAGGATTCGTGGCCCCGGTGGCAAGCCACAGAACGCGTGCACTGTGGCCTACCGTCACGGCCAGAATCAGAACGACTCGCAACGCATTCCGCCACGCGGCCCGAGCATGATCCTGCATTCCGGTTCGGGTGAGAGGTAACCCCATTCGCTGTGTTCACTGGGAACCACGCGGTAGAGGTCAACAAAGGCGTCTTCAGGGAGAAGCGGGAAACCGTTGTCGGTGCGTTCGGACGGTCGCGTGCGCACCATGTCCCCGTCGTCGCTGATGACCGGATAGGACACCTCACAGTGGCCGTTCCCGGTCACGCGTTGGCGGAGCTGGTACCAGGCGTCCGCGCGCGAGGTGAACGCCTCCCCTTCGCTGGTCACGTCACCGAACGGGTGACAGTGGCCACCGTGGAAGACACCGAGGTAAAGAACGCGCTTAGGCATGTGCTTTCCTTCCGCGTTGGCGTTTTCTAGGCCGACAGTGGGCAGCACGCGCAGGAGGTGACGCGCGTACTGCCGGACAGTCGACCTAGAGCCACGCGCGGCACAGACCCTGGTGCCTGGTGGTGGTCACCGAATACCCGACATCGGGAATGACCGTCTCTCCGTCCTTACGCACCCATGCGATTGGGGTTTGGTAGGAGTAGACGACATAGGAGATTCCCGGGTTTTCCCGGTCCGCCCGGTAAGCCTCAACCCATTCCCAGGGCAGGAGACCGGTACGGGAGGGCGGGAATCCGTAGGCGGACATGGCGCCGTGGGACTGGAAAGGTTCACGCGCGTTGAGCAGACCAAAAGGCCCGCCCACGTCGTGCCGGATTGACACGGTAGGCATATGATCATCTCCCTGCTAGTCACTTAAGATCATACCCAAAATGGACAGATCAATAAACACCGCAGAGGGATTTTTTCACCCCTTTTCATGGCAGTCGGCGCCACCCACAAAGAAGCACAAAGAAGGCGACATCACCAAAGAGGCAAGTGCAGAAATAAACGCCGATGAGATCAATCAAAAAAGAAAGAGAAGCATCCGCTGGGAACAATGAAGGGAAGGAAAAGACGCCTCGAATGGCCGCCATGTCGCCAAGAGGGGCGTGGCCCGCCGATGCCGAGAGAATTTTTTAGGGCCGCATGCGGCACCAGTCAGGCGGTGGGCCGACCACCCTCACCCACGCCTTGAACTGCACAAACGTCATTGCAAGGGGTAGCCAGCCAGGAGGGCGGGGGGCAGGGCGGGGGTTGCGGCTGGGCCAGAGGCCAGCCAAGCAGGAGCAGAAAAAGAAACCAGGAAGAGAATCAGAACGACGACCACGAAAGGCCAAACAGAGACGCGAAATACGAAAGAGCTTTTCTACTCCGCATGGCGCAGCTCCATCTGGTGCTTTTCTCGCACTCGCTTTGCGGATTTCACGTCGCCTTCTTCATCATACCGCCTGGCCAACTCCTGAGCAGCTTCAGAAGCGACGGGGTCAAGCCTGAGCGCTCTGTTCAGCATGGAAATCGCCTGGCGTGGTTCTGCCTTTTTGGAGTACTCAGTCAGCGCTCCGAGAAGTTGGCTTCGGATTCTCTCCCGGACTTCTTCCGCCCAGAAGTAGTCCGCTTGGTCAGCGAAGTCGCCGTCCACCATGGCCGCGGCGCTGCTTACCAGGACCGCCGCGTCATCGCTGTCGGTCGCGTCGTCCAGGAGCTGTTCCAGCCTCCACAGGTCGCACACCACCAGGTCGGGGTTGAGTTGGTAGAGGTCGCCGTCATGGAGGATGACCGCGGTCGCCTCCTCTCCCAGGAGGGGGCGGCAGGAGGTGCGCACGGCGGTGCAGGCGTCGTGCCAGCGTCTGATGGCCCGGTGCCCGGTGTCCTGGGGCCACATCGCGTCGACAGCCGCCTCCAGGCGTACCCCGGCCGGGTGGGCGGCCAGGTAGGCCAGCACCTCGTACGCCGCTCGGCGGTGCGGACGAACCTGCTGGCCGCGAACGGCCAGCGTGATGCGGCCCAGCACAGTGACGGATACAGCACCCTCAGCCCCTCCTTGGTCCGCGGGTGGTGCTGGGTTGGGATTGGCCTCCGCTGCCTCGGCGTCCGCCCGGTCTGCCTCTTCGGTGTTGGTCGCGTCTCCGGCCAACCTGTGGTGGTGGGTGAGCAGTGACTGGTGCAGCTCAGCGGTGGTGGTGGGCGCCCAGCGGTGGCCGATGACCTCGGCGAAGGGCGCATCGGCCGCCGTGATGACGCCTTGGGCGTCAATGCTCAGGGTCGGACCGCTCCCGTCCGGCCATGGGCCCAGCAGGACGGCGCTGAGTGGTGCGTTCCGGGTGTGGCCGAGCAGGGAGGTGATCTCTGCGGCCACGGCCGTGTCCGCGCCTGTCAACAGTACGAACTGGGGGCCGCTTTGAAGGGGGGCGTCCTGGTCTTCGTTGTCGTCTTCCTCTGCGGCCCGGTGGCGGGTGAGGACCTGGAGTTGGAGGAGACTCAGGGCGTCCTCAACCGTGTCGGTCACCATGATCGACGCGTCTTCGCCGAGGCGGGGAAGGCGTCGTGTCTCCTCCAGCAGGAGGCGCAGGTCTTTGCTGGGCACGACGACGTTCAGAGCGCTTTCGCTCCGGTCCAGAGCACGGGCCACGAGCGTGCGGGCGGCACTCTCTGCTCCGGGGCCGGTGATGCCCACGCCGGGAGCGCGGGACAGGTCGATCATCGCCAGGTCCGGAGGCGGGCCTTCCTCGGGATCCGGGGGTGTGGCTGGTGAAGACGCCGCTTCGGCGGTGTGGCGTGTGCTCTCAGCCTCGTCGTGTTCGGCGATTGTCTCGCCCTGGAGCTGGGGGTGCTGCGGTTGGTCGCGTCGGCGTTCGAGGGCCATCCCTGCCACCACACCGGCGGCACCGGTGGTCATGGCCAGGATGAGCCCGCCGGGCAGGGAAATGCCCACCGCGGGGGCGTGGACCTGTTCGGGGGCGTCCTGGACCTCGGGTGTTGGTGGGCTGTCCGGTGCCGGTGGTGTGACGAGCACGCTGTAGGAGATCTCCACGCGGCGTTGCTCTGCGTCGTCGTCGGTGTCGAGCAGGGAGCGGTCGCCTTCGCCGTGCACCTCGATCACGGCGTCCTCACCCAGGTGCGTACGCAGCACGTCGGCGACCGCTTCGGCGCGTCGCTGGGACAGGTCGAGGTTGTAGTCGGGATCGCCCGCGGCGTCGGTGTGTCCGGTCACGGTGATCGGTAGCTCTGGGGAGCCGTGCTGGGCGATGAGGTCGGCGGTGGCCTCCACGTCCTCGGTCATCTCCTCGGTGAGTTCGGCCGAGTCGTAGCCGAAACTGTCGATGAGACGGGAGCGGTCCACGATGAACGGCTCTCGTGCGTCCTGCTGTGGCGCCTCTGGTCCGGTTTCCTCGGGGGACCTGGGTTCGGCAGGGGCTTCGGAGACCGTGGCGGTCGCGGGTGCGGCATGGGCCACGGTCGGGGAGACGGCGAGTGTGCCGAGTGTGGTGGCTGCGAGAAGTTGCAGGGGGCGCAGGGGCCGGAGCCGGGATGGGCGGTGGTGAAGGCGTCCCACCGCTTCGGTGATCAGGACGCCCAGGTACAGGCCCCAGAGGGTCCACAGCGCCAGGATCAGGGCCGCGGTGCCCACGCCTGCGGGCAGGCGCCCGCTGCGCAGGTGTACCTCGACGCTGGTCCAGGACAGGTCGAGGGTGGGCCAGGTCAGGGTGGTGGCCAGCCAGGGCAGTCCGGCCAGGAGGATGAGGGTGGTGGCGAGGGCGGCGATCTGGCGAAGGCGCTGGTGTGTCATGGGTGTCTCACGGCGTGGTGGGTTCGGTGACCGGGGTGGCGCTGGCGGTGCCGGAGGCGGTGCGCGGGCCCACGGGGAGCAGGCGGAAGGTGTAGGTGCTCTGGGCGGTGACGGTGACCACGTCGCCGTTCACCGTGACGGTGCCGTGCACGCCGGCGTCCGTGAGGAAGGCGTTCGCAGCCGTGGCCGCGGCGGTGGGGTCAAGGGCCAGGGTGCCGTCGGCCCGGTAGGCGGCCAGGTCGATCTGCTGGGCTCCGGCGCGGGCGGCTTCCTGGGCGAGCTGGAGGTTGCGGTTGCGCTCCCCCAAGGCTCCGCCGACGTCGAAGACCAGAGCGACCAGCAGCAGGAGGGCGGTGGCCATGATGACGAGGAACGCGGTCGCCTGTCCGCGGTCGTCGTGAACGTGGCGTCTCATGGTGTGCTCCGGTAGGTGTCGACCACCGATGACGCCGTTCCCACGACGGTGCGCGTGCCGGGTACGCCCAAGCCGACCAGGTCGGACAGATCCGCGTGGCAGGTGAGGGTCACCTCCACGGTCGCTCCGGGGGCGAGTCCGCCGGTGTCCACGGCCAGGTCATGGGTGGCGCAGCTCAAGGCGTGCGTACGCACCGCTTCGGCGGCTGCGGTCTCAGCCTCTGTCTGGGCGGCGGAAGGGGTGCGTTGCAGGGTGGCGGCGCGGGCAGCGGCATGTGCCGCGGCGTCGGCGGCCATGCCTGCCGTGACCAGGCGGTGGGCGAGCAGGACCAGCAGCGCGATCAGGATCAGCACGGGGGTGAGCAGCGCCAGTTCCGCCGAGGCTGATCCCCGGTCCTGTGCGTGATCGCCGTGCGTCATGGTTGGCCACCGATGTGTTCCACGGGGCCGGAGACCGCGGTGTGCACGGGCCAGTCCAGGCCGGGGACCATCGTGGGCACCCGCGCGCTCACCTGGACCGTGGCGGTGGTATCGGTGCGCTCCACCGTGATGTCCAGGTCCTGGAGCAGCTCGCCGCGCAGCTGGGAGGCGACCTCGTCGGCGCGCGCGTGCCCGTCGGCTTCGGTCGCCTCCAGAGCGCGGGTGGCTGCTTGTCCGTGTTGGGCGATGGTCTGGCAGAGCTGGGTGGCGTGCGCCCACAGGGCGACCTGGGCCACCAGGACCAGCAGCAGGAGCATCAGCGGGGTGGCGGCCACCAGCTCGGCGCTGCCCCGGTCCCGTTCGGGATCGGCGCGGTGAGGGGTCGGACCGGGCATCGCGGTCACCCGAGGCTGATGGATTCGGCCCATCCCAGGACGGCTTCGGAGATCAGGGCCAGGGCTCCGACGGCGAGGATGACCAGGGTGGCGATCACGGCGACGGCTTCGGTGGAGTAGCCCTCATCGGAGTTCTCACGAGAGCGGTCGGGGCGGTTGAGGAAAGGGAACATCGTCTCCTCCAGGACGGGTTCACACGCTGGTGAGGATCAGGTGTAGGGCGGGGTAGCCGATCAGGATCAGGAACCCCGCGAAGAGCAGCACGGTGGGCAGGCTCATGCGTTCGGTGGCGGACTGGGCGTCGGCTTCCAGTTCGGCCAGGTGTTGCGTACGCAGGGAGGTGGCTTTGGCGGAGAGGCTGGCGCGCACGCGGGCGCCGTCGGCTCCGGCCAGGCGCAGGCTCGCGGCCAGCTCGGTGGCGGCGGGCACCTGGTAGCGCTCGCCCAGCTCTTCCAGGGCGGTCCAGGTGGGTTGGTGTTGGATGGTGGCGGCGTGCAGGGCGGTGCGGATGCGGCGCATGGCCCAGGTGTCGCTGGCCCGGGTGGCGTCGTCCAGGGCTGAGGTGACTCCGGCTCCTCCGGCCAGGGAGATGACGACCAGGTCGCAGACGGCGGCGATGGTGTGGCGCATCTGTTCGGAGCGCTCGTGTGCCTGGTCGCGTACCTCCAGGTCGGGTGCCGTCCACAGCACCGCGGCGAAGACCGCCCAGGCCCCCAGGCCGAACAGGGGTGAGATGGACAGGCCCAGGGCGGTCAGGGCCGCGGCGAGGAGCGGCGGAACGATGAGGGCGAGGGCGGCCATGGCGGCTTTTTGGGACAGGTAGCCGGGAACGTCCCGGTCGCAGGCGGCCAGGCGCTCTCGTGTGCGTGCGGTCGGCAGTCCCAGTGCGGCCAGGACGGGTGCCGCGGGCGCACCGAGCCTGCGCGACCACCCCGGTGATGGGGTCTGCTCGTGGGAGGGTGCGGGTTCCAGGGGTGGGGAGGGGTCCTGCAGGAGCTCTGCCAGGGAGGGGCGGTCCAGGCGGGGAAGGAGGGCGTACCAGACCCCGGCGGCGAGCAGGCAGCCGCCGATGGCGGCGAGGGCGATCGGGTTCACGCCCGCACCTCCCGCCGCGGGTGTTCTCGGGCCAGGACTCGTGGCCCCAGGTCGGTGCGCGAGAGTCGGGCGAGCCAGGCCAGGGCCACCGCCCACAGCACGCCGATGACCAGTAGGACGAGTTGGCCGATGCCGGTGCTGTAGGGGGCGAGGTAGGTGGCGTTGACCAGGGCCAGGCCGACCGCCAACGCCAGGGTGATGGTGGCGATGATGCGCGCGGAGGTGCGCACCCTTGCCCGAGTGGCGGCCACGCGCACCAGCATCGCGGCCTGTTCCCGGGCGGCCCGGGCCAGGCTGGACAGCAGTCCGCCGAGGTCGGCGGCGTGGCGGCTGGCCGCGCTGGCCAGGGCGGCCACCACCAGGTCCGCGGTGGGCACGTCGACCCGGGCCGCGAACTCCTGGAGGGCGTCCTCGGGCGGGGTGCCCTGCTGGAGCTGTTCGGCCAGGTGGGCCACGTCGGCGCGGATGGGTTCGGGGGCGGTGGGCACGGTGTGGGCGATGGCCTGGTGCAGGCCTGCGGCTCCGGCCATGAGGTCGCGGACCTGTTCGGCCCACCCGGCGACCGCTTCCACCTGGGCGACCCGGGCGGTGTGGTCGTGGTCGGGCCCCAGCAGGCGCGGCAGCCACCACGTTCCGGCCGCGGCGAGGAGTCCCGCGACGGGCCATCCGGTGATGAGGACCACCGCTGCTCCGACCAGCACGGTGGAAACCACGTGGAGGGTACGGGTACGGGTGGTTCTCTCGTGGAGTGCGCGCGCGTCCTTTCCGCGGGGAAGGTGCTGGACGACCAGCGTCAGCAGGAACCATGCCCCCGCGCCGAGCAGCAGTCCTCCCGCTCCCCCGAGTACCAGTGCCCCCGTCACCGTCGGCGTCCGTTCACCGTGCCGGGTGCCGCTATCAGGTGGGCCACGTCGAAGCCGGCCGCCTTCAGCGCCCGGCTCGTTTCCGGGCTGGGCGGGGCGGCCGAGACCGTCTCACCGTGCTCGTGTCGGTAAATCTCGTTGGATACCACCTGGGCTCCGTCCGCACCGACCACCTCGCGGACGCTGGTGACCCTTCGCCCTCCGGTCGGGGTGGCGGAGATGTGCACCACCAGGTGTACCGCCGCCGCCACCAGCAAAGACGTCGCCTCCAACGGGAGCTGGTCGGACAGGGCCGCGTAGGCGCCCAGCTTGGTGAACGCACCCTGCGAACTGGCCGCGTGCAAGGTGGTCAGGGAGCCGTCGTTTCCCTGGGACATCGCTGTCAGCAGCGGCACGGTCTCGCTGCCGCGGGTCTCACCGACGATGACGCGGTCCGGGGACATGCGCAGCGCGGCCCGGACCAGGTCGGCGACGGTGACCTCGCCGCGGCCCTCGGTGTTGGGCGGACGTGCGTGCAGGGCCACGGCGTCCGGATGGGCGGTCTCGTCGCGCTCCAGAGCGAGTTCGGGCACGTCCTCGATGGTCACCACGCGTTCCTCAGGCGGGATCTCCGCGGCCAGGGCGCGAAGCAGCGTGGTTTTCCCCGCGCCGGTGCCTCCGGTGATGACGATGTTGCGGCGTGCTTGGACGGCGGCCCGCAGCAGGTCCACGAGCGTGGCGTCCAGGGTCTCCAGGCGCCGCAGCTGGCCCAGGCCGGTGGTGCGGTAGCGGTGGCGGCGGATGGACACCGCTGGCTGGTGGGAGACGTCCAGGATCGCGTTGAGCCGTGATCCGTCGGCCAAGGCCATGTCCAGGATGGGGGCGGCCGGGTCGAAGCGCCGCTCCCCCGTGGGTGAGTCCGCGGCGATCCGCCGTACCAGGGCGATGAGCTCCTCGGGGCCGTCCACGATCGGCGGTAGCTGTGCGCGGCGCCCGTCGGCGTAGCGCACCCACACCTGTGTGCCGGTGAGGTTGACGTTCTCGATCTCGTCGTCCTCCAGCAATGCCTCCAAGGGACCCAGCCCGCACACCTGTGCCAGAACCTGCCGGGCGATGGTCTCCTCAACCTGGCGGTCCAACACCACCTGTCCGGAGGCCAGAGCGCGGCTGGCCTTCTCGTCCAGAACCTGGCGGATGACCCTGCGGGCCAGCGTCCGGTACTCCTGCCCTACGACGGGGTCGGTGTCCGCGGCCTGCGCGCTCAGGCGCCGGGTCACCTCCCCGGCGACCTCACGGACGTGGGATCGCGTCGTGTCCTCGCTCATGGCGCCTCTCCCAGAAACCTGGCCACTGTCGGATCCGGCGGAGCCGCTGTTCGCGCGTGTTCCGCGAGGGTGCGGCCCAGAGCACGGGCCTGCCTGAGCAGAGGCCGTCGGTGCGGACGGCGCACTTCTCCTTGGCCCCGCAGGAACGCCGCGGTGCGCGCGTCCTGGGGCACCCGCGCCCAGACTGGCAGGTCCACAGCGTCACTGACCTCGCTGCTGCTCCTGGTCGGGTCGACCACGGCCAATCCCAGGTGCGCGCTTCGACCGGTCAGGCCGGGGACGGCTTCCTTGACGCGTTTGAGCTGGGCGACGTCGCCCGAGGCGACGAGTACCGCGGTGTCAGCGGCCTCCAGCAGGGCAAGGGCGGACGAGTCCGGGGTCAAGCGCCCCAGGTCCACCACGGTCACCTCCTCGCCGGTGAGGGCTTTGGGGTTGTGCGCGAGCAGACCCACCGCACCGACCGTTCGTTCGGCTGTGGGTGGTGCCACGCACACCCGCAGGCCCCCGGGCAGCACCTGGGAGCACGCCGTGGTGTCCACGGCCTCGTGGTCCTGCCCGCTGCGGCTGGCCGCCGCGAGGTCCACGAGCCCTGGCCAGACCGGAAGGCGCCACCACGCGGCCACGTCACCGCCGGAGGCGTCCGCCTCCACCATCCACACCGACTCCGCGGCGGGCCAGGTGCTGGCCAGCGCGAGCGACAGGGTCGTCACCCCGGGAGCTCCGGCGAGGGAGAACACCGCGACCAGCATCAGCCGCCCCCGTGAGGGGTCTGGACCAGAGCGACGTGGTCCTCGGCCGCGGCCCGGGCGAGCCGGGCGGCGTGGGTTCCGTCGACCACCAGGTCGACGAGCACGTCCCCGCCCGCTTCCCCCGACAACGGGGTCAGGTTCTGCACCTGGGCCGGAAAGGACACATCCGCGCCGTCCCCGGTCAGGGTCACCGACACCTGCGATCCGGCGCGCACCGAGGAGGGCACCCGCCCGGCGGTGAGCTGGGCACTCACCACGGCCTGACCCGAGGAGAGTTGTTCACCGTCCCCGCCGAGCACCGCGTCCGAGAGCAGCGCGCCTTCGGACACCGGGAGGGTGAGCGTGGCACCGACCGCCTGGTCGATGTCGGACACCGTCGCCAACCTCTCGGCTCCGGCCAGCTCCACCACTTGGACGTCGGCCGCGGTGATCACGTGGCCGGCCGGAAGGTCACCAGCCGCCACCAGCACCGGCACCCGTTGGTCCACCTGGGTGAGCGCGAGCACCACGGCGGTGGCTCCGGCCACCATGAGCGCCACCGCGACCAGCAGCGATCGCCACCGGCGCGTGCCGCGTCCCGTCAAGCGGACGGGGGCTTCCTCATCGCTGTCGGTGCGGGCTCCGGTTGTGGTTACCACGTCCGTTCCCCTCTCACGTGACCACCCCGGAGGACTCGACCACCCGCACGCTGGTGGAGGTCTGGGTCACCAGCGCGGGCATGGTGCCGCCGCCACCGTCGGAGCTGGACCACTCCACGGCCCAGGACACGCGGGCGGTCAGGTCATAGCCTCCGCTGGAGGTGTAGGTGTGCCCGCAGTCCGGGGACTCCTGTGCCGGGTCGTGCGCCTGCGGGTCGTAGGCGGTACCAGGTCCGTCGCACTCCACGGTCGTGCCGTCCCCCATGGACCAGGACAGGGAGGCGGGTGTGGCGCTCACCGTCACCGACCCGCCGGGCACGCTCGCGGTCGCCGTCTCGGCCTGCCAGTCATCGGAGGAGATCCACAGCCACACCGGGACGCGCACGAGCACGGGTGTGTCCGCGCCCGGCGACATCGAGATTCGGGGAGAGGAGAGCTGGAACGCGGCGCGAGCGGCATAGGCAAGGTTCTCGAAGTCGACTCCCTCGGCTTCCGCAATGCCTCGCTCACTGGCGAAGGTGGTGCACCGGGCTACGGAACCGTCCATTTCGCACTCGGGTTCAGCCGACGCAGAATCCATACCTTCCGAAGCACCGCTCTCAGACTCAGGCGCGGGTGCTCTGCCACCGCCACCGCCACCGGAGCCAGCCGAGTTCCCACCACCGGACTCAGCGGAAACACCGCATCCAGGCCCGCCGGAGGAACCGCATTCCACGTGGCCGCCGAGGAAGTCCGGGTCCGCCCAGGCGAGCACTGGAGCCGCCAGGACCGCCGTTGCGGTTGCGATGGCGGCGAACGAAATCCTCTTGCTATCCATCGCACGATCCGATTTCCCATATCCGCAGGTCGGACACTCTCCAAGAAAGCCCGTCGAAGGACACTCCCGCGTCCACCCTCCGAAGCACGGGAGTCTCCGGGGACGGTTCCACGAGCTCCCCCGATTCGGCGTTCTCCCGAAGCCAGGAGGTCGAGTCCATACAGTCTTCGATTTCGACGTGGGTGTCCTCAGCCGAGACCACCTCGGGTGAGAAGGTCGGTTCACCGCGGGCGATGACGCCTTCGTCCCCCTCGGCCACCAAGCCGTGCTCGACGAGCGCCAAAGCGTCGCCGCTGGCGTACAGCTCCAGCTGGGAGTAGTCGGGTTCAGGCTTACGGGCCTCTTCGACCAGTACGTCCCACATGGAGGTGTAGGCCTCCAGGGCAAGGTCTTCAGGCGGTGCCTGTTCTGTGGGTTCCGGCGGGGCGCTGGGCCGGGGGTCGGGTTCGCTCTCACTCGGCGTGCATCCGACAACGAGCGCTCCAACGAGAAGCACTCCAGTCGTGTGGAGCCTCATCGGACCTCCAGCTCCTCAGCAGCTCCTCACTTGGAGTGACGAGGCTAGTACTGGAATCGCCGCAATCCAAGACGTAACCGCCATGGAACTCTGATCCGATAGGCGTTCCTCACCGAAAGGTAAGGTTTATCTGTGAACGATGAACATGATCATTCATGTTCTCCTTGACTCCTCCAGAGAAGGAAAAGAACCGTGAACCGCGGAGACGCCCCGCCTGCGTTCCCTCAGAAGGCGGGGCGTCCAACGTTTCGCGCGTATTCTTTTCCGAGGTCAGAGGGCACTGCCCTCCGCTCGTCTAGCGGACTGTCTGGGGCACGAGTCCGTGACGGGAGAGGTGAGTCGAAGCTCTGCGTTCCTCATACCTCCTCGCCTCCCAGACCAGGAAGGGCGGGCGGGGCACGGAGTACCTTCGGCTGTCGGCGGGGTCGTCCATGCGGACCGGAGCAGGTATCGGCGCTGGCTCCACGGTTCGGATTCCCGGACGGGGAGCCTCCAGGACGGTTCCGGGACGGTGGCGTCCGCGAGCCGGGGAGAACGCCCGGCTCAGCCAGTGGAGTAACGGGAAGATAAGGTTCATTCGGCAGCGCTCCCTACAAGCGTTGTCCAACCCCGGAGCCGGTCGCACGGCTGCCGGGGGCTCTTGCGTCGGGGTGGGTTCAGGGCTTTCCCGGTGGGAGAAACTGCTCGCCCGAGTGGGCCTCGACCACCGGGAGGGTCCGTACCGCGCCGTCGCGCCGCATGACGCGCTCGCCGGGCCGGACTTTCGTATGCGCGGATGGGAGAGTCGCTCTACGCCGCCGAACCGGCCGTGTCGCCCGCGTTCGGTACCGAGAAGCGCATGAGCACTTCCTTGCCCTCGGCGGAACCGGTACGGACGGTGCGCACCCAGCACTGGCCGTCGCAGGCGACCCGGACGAGGAACAGGCCTCTCCCGTCCTCCCGCATCAGATCGGGACCGTCCTTCCTTGCCAGGAGGCCTCTCAGCAGCCCGATCGTGTGCACGTCACCGTCGAAGACACCCACCCACAGGGCGTGGTCGTCGAGGTAGACACGCAGCCGCCAGGGCTTGCGCGAGTAGCGCTCGGAGTTGGCGACGAGTTCCGCGACGGCTTCCTCGATCTGCAGCGCCTGTTCGGGGAGGACATCGAAGGCGCTCAGAAACGAGTGGGCCGTTCTGCGGGCCAGCCGGGCGGGCAGGCAGCGTTCCAGCAGCTCGACGCTGCAGACGCACTGCGCGGGGGTTGGGAATCGGATCAGGTTGACAGGCTCACCGAAGAGCGTCGGCGCGCCTTCGCTTGCTTCCACGACAAGCGCCTCCAAGGGAGATTCCTTCACTCCGCGTTCGCACGGAGCGCTTACTGCTACTATCCACGGCACCCCATCCTTTGGCAACCACCTAAGGCAATATTGCCTATGGATTGAAGATGGAACAGGGCAGGGGGAAGATGGCCGATGACGAAGAGAGGACACCCGTGCCGTCAGACACCACCCCGACGTTCAGACGCCTGCTCCTGGGCCGTGAACTCCGAGAGCTGAGGGAGACCCGAGGACTCACCGCCAAGGCCGTCAGCAGCGAGATGGAGGTGGCCCCCTCCTGGGTCACCCGTATCGAGAACGGCCAACGCGGCATCCAGATCAGAGATCTCAAGCGCCTGTTCGAGCTGTACCGCGTGGACGACGACAGGAAGAAGGAAAAGCTCCTCGAACTGGCCCGGCAGGCGAAGCAACAGGGATGGTGGGAGCCCTACAAGAGCACCCTGCCGCCCAGGTACGCCGACTACGTCGGGCTGGAGTCCTCCGCCTGCTCCATCCGCAACACGGAAGTGATCGTCGTCCCGGGGCTCCTCCAGACAGAGGGCTATGCCCGTCACCTGCTCACTCACGGGATGCACGACTTCACCCCCGAGGAGGTCGAGAGCCGCCTTCGTGTACGGCTGCAACGCCAGCAGAACCTCCTGGACCGCTCCCAGGAGACCCGCCTGGACGCCATCCTCGACGAGGCCGTCCTGCGCCGCCAGGTCGGTGGACCGCAGATCATGCGGGAACAGCTCGCCCACCTGCTCGACAGCGCGGAGCGGGACAACATCACCCTCCGGATCCTCCCTCTGGCCTCGGGCGTGCACGCCGGAGCCAGCGGGAGCTTCGTCATCCTGGACTTCCCCGCTGCCGCCATGGACCCCATCCCCTACATCGAGACGGTCGCCGGAGACCTCTACCTGGAGAAGCACAGTGACATAGAGCTCTGCGAGGAGACCTGGCGCTATCTGTGGGGCCAAGCTCTCAGCCCTGCGGATTCCAGGAGACTGGTCGCTGAGATCATGAAGACCTACGAGGCACCGAGTACGGAGAGTTCACCGTGAACGCAGACAAGGCCGTCTGGTACAAGTCCACTTACTCCCAGAACCAGGGCCAGTGCGTGGAGATCGCACAGCTACCCGCGCTCGTGGGGGTTCGGGACTCGGTGCACCCCGAGAAGGGAGCCCTCGCGTTTCCCCGCCAGGAGTGGGCCGCCTTCCTGGACGAGCTGAAGGGCCAGTGAGGGGACTACCCATCAGAGAGGCCTACCGGCTGGTGTCCGTACCGCGGACTGGCTGAGAGGCGAGCCACATCAGCGGCCGACCACTGGAAAAGGGCGGATGCGGTTGTCGCATCCGCCCACGTCCGTCACAGCCTCTGAGGCGCCTCGATACCGAGGAGGTTCAGGCCCTGTTCCAGCACCGCGGCGGTGTGCGCGGCCAGCGCGAGCCGGGACTCGCGAACACGCCCCTCGGACTTGAGAACCGGGCAGTTCTCGTAGAACGAGCTGAACTGGGTGGCCAACTCGAACAGGTACGTGGCCAGCCGGTGCGGCTGCAGGTAGTCGACGGCTGCCTGCATCGCCGCGGGGAACCGTGACAGCGTCAGGACCAGCTCTCGCTCGGCCTGCTCGGTCAGCACCACCGGGGCGCCCAGCTCGGGCACCCGCTCGGCGCGACGCATGATGGAGCGGATACGCGCGAGCGCGTATTGGAGGTACACGGCGGTGTTGCCGTCCATGGCCAGCATCCGGTCCCAGTCGAACTGGTAGTCCTTCACCCGGTCCGTCGACAGGTCCGCGTACTTGATGGCGCCGATGCCCACCGCACGAGCGATCTCCGCCCGTTCCGCCTCCGTCAGGTCGGTGCGGTCGGCGACGATGGCCGCTGCCCGTTCCACACCCTCGTTCAGCAGGTCGGTGAGCTTGAGCGATGCCCCGGCCCGGGTACGCAGGATCCGACCGTCCTCACCGAGAACGCTGCCGAACCCGACGTGTGTCGTGGCGGTCTGCGGGCTGATCCACTCAGCCTTGCGAGCGGCGGCGAAGATCAGCGCGAAGTGCTGGGCCTGGGGCGCGCCGACGACGTAGACGAGGTGGTCGCCCTTGAGCTCCTGGGCGCGGTAGCGGATCGTGGCCAGGTCGGTGGCGTCATAGCCGAACCCGCCATCGCGCTTGCGGACGATCAGGGGCAGCGGTTTGCCCTCACGCCCGGTGAAGCCTTCGAGGAATACGCACAGGGCACCGTCGCTGACCTCCGCCAGGCCCCGGCGGGTGAGCTCGTCGGCCACATCGTTGAGCCAGGGCTGATAAGTGCTCTCACCCTTGTAGTCGTCGGGGGTGAGCTTGACGCCGAGCAGCTCGTACACGGCTTCGATGTGGTGCTTGGACTCGGTGAGCAACCTCTCCCACAGCGCCAGGGTGCCGGGGTCGCCGGCCTGGAGGGCGACCACCCGGGCACGGGCCCGGTCAGCGAACCCCTCCACGTTGTCGAACTTCTCCCGGGCCTCCCGGTAGAAGACGTTGAGGTCGCTGATGCTGAAGTGCTGCTTGTCCAGGCCCTCGTCGACCAGGTGCTCGACGAGCATGCCGAACGGGGTACCCCAGTCCCCGAGGTGGTTCTGACGGATCACCTCGTGTCCGGAGAACTCCATGAAGCGGACCAGCGCGTCACCGATGATGGTGGAGCGCAGGTGACCGACGTGCATCTCCTTGGCCATGTTCGGCGAGGAGTAGTCGATGATCACACGCCGCGGGGCTTCGGGTTGGTAGCCGAGCCGCGAATCGGCGGCCAAACTGGCGGCGTGCTCACCCAACCAGGTGTCGGAGAGGGTGACGTTGATGAAGCCGGGTCCGGCGACCTCGACGTTCTCGGCCATGTCGCCGAGTTCGAGGTGGGTGACGATCGTGTCGGCGACCTCGCGTGAGCGCCGTCGGAGGCGCTTGGCCAACGCCATCGCGGCGTTGATCTGGTAGTCCACGCCCACACGCTGGGAGGGCCGGACCACGGTCTCCTCGACCGTGCAGTCCACTCCGAACGCGGCACTGATGGCAACAACAACGCGCTGCCCGAGATCGTCTCCGATGTCCCCTGTCACAGCATTCCTTACCTTTTATTGCTGTTCATCCCTGGTCTGAATCGCTGGGATGCTTCAAGTCTGCCACGGTGCACGTCTCGTTTCCCCCGAGATGTTCACCGGAGTCGACGTGGATGATCTGCCCGGTGACGGAGCGCGCCTGTTCAAGGAAGAGCAGCGCCGCGACGACGTCGTCCGGCTGTGCGGGATGCCCCAGGCAGCTGCGTTGGCGTGCCAGGGCACGCAGGTGCTTCTCGTCGTGGCCGGGCGGAGGCAGCAGCAAGCCGGGCGCGATGGCGTTGACACGCACATGTGGGGCCAGGCGCCGGGCGGCCAGAAGGGTGTGGGCGGCCAAGGCGTGCTTGGACACCTCATATCCCGGCCTGACCCCGTCCAGCAGGGAGAGGCGTGCGTCGAGCATGTTCACCACGTGCCCGCCCTCCTCAGGAAGAGCCGCGTGCAGGAGGACCGGAGCCATCAGATGGACGCGAAGCCCCTCCTCTAGTAGGCCGAGGTCGTCGACGTGGTGTGGGGGTGGGAACGGTGAGGCGTTGTTGACCACCAGGCTCGGCGGGCACGGTCCGGTGCGTAGGTGGTGCGCCCAGGTGCGTACCGCTTCGGTGTCGGCCAGGTCCACTCGGTGGGTGCGCACCGGGATCCCGGCTTCCGCACGCAGGGTGCGGGCCAGCGGCGCGGGATCTCTGGTGTGGGTGTGCAGGTGCAGCCCGTACCCCTGTGCGGCCAGTCCTCGGGCCAGGTGCGCACCCGTGCGCTGTGCCGCCCCGGTGATCAGCGCCCACCGCTGCTCAGTCGGCACCGGCACCCTCCCTCGGCTGTTCGGAACGGGCGTGCCGCTGGCGGTGATAAGCGTCGGTGAAGGTCGTGAACACCGCTGGTGATCCGCCCACATGGCGCATGGGAGCGACCAGCCGGGACAACTTGCCGTACTCGGTGTCCGTCAGGGTGTGGAGCCGGTCCGCGACGAACATCCCCCGTGTGGGGTCGTGGGTGAGACCGGCCAGGCCCTGCTTGGCTCCCTCGTTCAGATACAGCCACGGCGGCCTCGGTGTACTGGTGTAGGAAGCACGCACTGCCGCCACCAAGCCCTCCGGGGGAGGTGTGGAGAACAGCGGCATGACGTCGATATCGCTGAAGAAGGGGTGCCATATACCCGCGGGCGCCAGGGCCAGGGAGCCGGTCAACGCCAACGCCACGTGTTCCCGCCTGTGTGCGGGCAGGCGTCGGCTCAGGGAGCGCACGACGTCCACATGCCGGGTGTACTCGGCATCGGCTTCGTCATCGCCGTACCGGGAAGCCAGTTGGCAGAAGAGCTTCTTGACCGTCTGCTCCACAGCCCATCCGGGTATGAGGGGCAGACGCAGCGCCTCCTCCAACAGCCTCTCCGTCCGGAGCCGGTTGGCCTGTCCGCCGGACAGGACGTGGTTGAACGCCCGGACCTGACGTGCTGCCGCTGACTGGGTCCCCGGTGTCAGGAGCTGCGCCAAGGCGTTCAGGAGCGTGGTGGCAAGCTCGGGGCGCACCCGCCCGGGAGTGCGCTCCAGGTCGTCGGCGTAGAGGCGGAGTTCTTCCCTGAGCTCGCTGAAGTCAACGGGGAAGGCTCCCCACGGCTCCTCCTGGTTCTGTTGGAGCGAGCCGTAGGTGGCCTTCAGGACAAGGTCGGTGAAGCCGGGCTCCACCACGGCCATGAGGCCGGTCTCCTCAACCGTCCAAGCCAGGTAGGTGTTCAGCCCCCATGCGTGCAGGAGCTTGCCCTGAGCGGCGTAGTTGGCGACCTGGGCGGCAGCGCGTCGGCGCATCACCTCCGCCGTGTCTCCTCGTCCGGTCTCACGCTCGAACCGGCGCCGCTTGGCGATCTCGGTTCCGAACGCCGTGTGGAGGGGATCCTTCTCCGGGGTGGCGCTTCCCTCACACAGGACCGCCACCCGTCCGACCTCTCCTTCGTAGTCGAGGCCTTCCACCAGGCGGGACCACAGCGTCACCCGGCAGGGGATCGGTCCCCCCTCCAGGACCCTGGTGAAGGAAGCGCACAGGTCCGGCCACAGGTCGGCGACCGTCGCCGCGGCGGAAGGCAGCATCCAGCTGCGGGGCACCGCCAGGTCATCGACGACGACCACGATCTCCTCGACTCCGCGCCGACGAAGCTCGGAGACAGTACGGGGTGACCGTGTCAGCGCGGCCAGCTGGAACACGGGATGGCGTTGTTCGGTGCCGTCCAGGGAGGCTAGTACCAGCTCGGAGGTCGGGAGGAAGTGGCCGCCCTGGCGACGACAGGGCACGCACACGATCGCCGCCGCCCGGGTTGGCCACCCCATCAGGCCACCGTCCCTCGGGGAAGAACCTCTAACCGTTCCATGTGTGAGGCGTCCATGCTCGTGGCCAGGTCGGAGTAGGTCACTCCGAGCCGCGAATGGATGTGTTCCCCCACCAGCTCGGCCAAGGGAACCGCCACATGCGCGAACCGCTCGATGTCGGGGTGCGGCAGGCTGAAGGAACCGACCTGCCCGTGGAGACGACCGGCGACCAGGATGTCCAGGTCCAGAGTGCGGGAAACCCACGATCCGGAATCCCGAACACGTCCCTGGCCGTTCTCGATGTCCTCCAACAGCGCTTTGAGCTCGAACAGCGTTCCCGACCAGCGCAGGCGGACAGCCAGGTTGAGAAAGTCCGGGGAGCCGACCGGGAGTCCGACAGCCGGAGAGCGGTAGACGGAGGAGGTGTCGACCACCGACGCGCGCTGGTGCAGAGCGTCCAGGGCCAGGGAGACGTGGTGAGCGGGATCGATGTTGGAGCCCATTCCGATCACGAGCGGTTCCAGGGAGGTGGTCACCGTGCGGCACCTCCGAGCGCGAAGAACTCGGCACGGGTGCGTTCGTCCCTCAGCATCTCGCCGCGCAACGAGGAGGTGACGGTCGTGGTCCCGGGTGCCTGGACACCACGGAGCGTCATGCAGGTGTGTTCGGCTCGCATCACCACCCCCACGCCCTTGGGAGCAAGGTGCTCGTCCAGCCACATGGCGATCTGCTTGGTGAGGCGCTCCTGCACCTGGGGGCGGCGCGAGAACAACTCCACCACTCGGGCCAGCTTCGACAGCCCCACGATGCGGTCTCCCGGCAGGTATCCCACCGTGGCCGTGCCGGTGAAGGGCAGGGCGTGGTGCTCGCACAGGCTCACGAACGCGATGTCGCGCTGCAGGAGGAGCTCGTCGTAGTCCTCGTCGTTGGGAAACGTGGTCAGGTCGAACTCGCGAGGGGTGAGCAGTTCCCGGTAGGCGTTGACCATCCGCTCCGGGGTGCGTTTGGTCGATTCGGCGGACACGTCCAAGCCGAACGCGGTGAGCAGCTCGGCCGCCGCGCTGGTCGCACGCTCCGTATCCACAGCGGGGCGGCACCCTTCCGCGCACGGCGGTTCACCGCTCCTCACGGTTTCGACACTCATACGCTCACCGCCTGCTCCTGCGGGACCTGTTCGGGGAAGGGGCGGTGGAAGTCCTGAGGGGTCCGCTCGATCACCACGCCCACGCTGTCGGCGAACCGCAGAGCTCCGGGCTTGTGGACGCGCACACGCACCCGGGGAGCACCGTGGTCGATGACCACGATGCGGGCGATCTCGGTGGCCAGGGCCTCAACGGTGTTCCAGGAGCGGTCGGCCTGCACCGCGCGGATGATCGCCTTGGTCGGGGTGCGGTAGTTCCACGCGTCCCGCAGATGGTCGCTGCGCGCGGCCGGTCGCGTGTTCGTGTGGATCCGCAGGTCGATCACCACGTCGCTGCGGTCACGGCGTTCCTCCTCGCTGCAGCCGATGACGCAGCGCAGCCGTAGCCCGTCGATTTCGATTTCGTCCATGGCTCTCCATCAGATCGCTGAGGGGTCGGCAGAGGGGCAAGGCAACCGGTACGCGAATTCGGAAGGTGTCGCCGCGCCGGGATTCGCAGCGTGTGCGACCTGTGCGGCTGTGTCCTACGGGAGGGGGTTCTGCTGCTCCTCGGCACACAGGGACACCGGCAGCGGACTACGAGCTGAAGGGACGGCTGATGCCCTCGGGCGGTTTGACTGTTCCGTTGACCGCATCTGTCGTTGCTGAGCCCTTCCGTCCGTTGTCCGACGGCAGAAGTGTCCCGTGCCCGACTCTCACGGCCTATGCGCACGCGCATAACCTTCGTGTTCGGATTATGCGCGGCGTTCGATTAAGGCACCCTGAACAGGATCAATGCCCCGGCAGCCACATCCCTGTTCCTCGTGGGTGCGTTGCGGGAGGCGGTCAGGGCTGAGCGGACCGCTTCTGCTCACGGGCACAATGAGCACAGACAAGGCGGCCAACTCGGATGAGGAAGACCAAAGGCATGATCCGTTCCGTGGTGTTCGACGTCGGCGAGACCCTGCTGGACGACACTCGCGAGTGGGCGCGTTGGGCGGACTGGATCAACGTGCCCCGGCACACCTTCTCCGCAGTCTTGGGCGCGGTGACCGCCGAGGGGCGCGACAACGCCGAGACCTTCGACTACTTCCGGCCGGGCTTCGACCTCGTCCGGGAACGGCGGCTGCGGGAGGAAGCGGGTCTGGGAGAACTCATCGAGGAGGAGGACCTGTACGCGGACGTACGCCCCGGGCTGCGCTCACTCCAGGAGGCGGGCATCTGGGTGGGCATCGCCGGGAACCAGACGGTGCGAGCCGGGGAACTGCTGCGGGAACTGCGCCTGCCGGTGGACGGGATCGCCACCTCAGGCGAGTGGGGGGTCGCCAAACCCGATCCCGCGTTCTTCACGAAGGTCATCGACATGGCTCCGGGCTCCCCAGAGCAGATCGTGTACGTGGGCGACCACCGCGACAACGACATCGTTCCGGCGCACGCCGCCGGACTGCGCACCGCCCTGCTCCGACGCGGCCCCTGGGGTCACCTGTGGGCGAACGACCCGGTACTCGTCACCGCCGCGGACTGGACCATCGATTCCCTGAAGGAACTCACTGACCTCGTGGTTAAGGCACAGTGAGCCCTGCGGCAGCCGCGAAGTCCCGTGCCGCGGATGCCGGTGACCCACCGGCTCTACTCAGCTGTGTGAGCATCGTGGTCACCTGCGGATGGAGCCGGGTGTGCTCGGGAGCGGCTCTCCATGCTCGGGTCAGCGCGTCAAGCGCTCCGTCCGGCCGCCGAACCCGCATCTGGGCACGGGCGACATCGATGTAGAAATACGAGGCACGTTCGGCTGGCTGTCGGCGACACGTGAATACTGACCCCGTAGCGTCGTCCGAAATCTGACCCCCTCTGCTGATGATCAGGAAGGTGATCACTGTGGAGGACTGGGCGGAGATCCGCCGTTTGCACCGATCAGAGCAGA
>NZ_ML776457.1:0-21962 GCF_009830945.1 Nocardiopsis sp. FR4
GTGCTCAGGCGTCGGGGTGATGGTGAGCTGTTGGTGCTGGTGCACAACAAGTGGCGGTTGCGGGTGATCGAGCGCGACCACCCGGAGTTGTTCATGGAGCCCCTCCTGGCCGGAGGCGTCGACGAGGGCGAGTGAGCCCTCGGGCGTCCCCGGGCGGCCTGGTGCGACCGGGCGCCGCCTTTTCCGGCTAAGCGCCCATACGGTGTTTACTCCCGGTGAATGCCGGTGACTCCTCGTCTCATCCGATGGTGGCCCAGGATGAATTCCCGGGGCCCCGCGCGCCCCTTCCGGGCGGCTTCCCCGCGCCCGGCCCGGCCCGGGCGCGCGGCGGTGTGAACTTCCGTGCCCGGCGCACAGTCTCCGGCCATCCCGGCCCTCCGCCGCTGTGCCCGGAGGGGCTGCTGAGGTTGCGGGGGTTCAGGCAGAGGCCAAGATCACCGGTTCGCGGGGACCCCGCGTCAGGTCCCGTGATCAGGGCGAAGGTACCCTGAGAGAAGGCCACTAGGGCGCGTTCGGACACTCGTACGCACCGAGCTTCGCGCGGCTTTGTCCACTTCTGTGAAGGGGCGACCGCGACGGCGGGTTCGGGCGGGCGGCGGACGCCTCAGGGGACCGGTACAGGAGGCAGTGCGGTTCCGGGGAGAACCCCCCGGTCCGCCCGCGACGTCTCAGGGTGATCACGGAGTAATCGACGGTCGGCAAAGTTTGTAAAACTTCACCGAGCGGTAATTCTGCTCACATGTGGGTATGTGTTGCACGTCACCTGTTCGTGAATCGGTGAAACTTATATGCTTTTGCTTAACCGTCGTTTAACAAAACAGAACAATAACGAGTGAAGCAGGAACGTGGCGGCGGACCGCCCCGCGTCTGACGCACCTCACGTATCCCCCGCCTGGAAAGGTTGACCTCGGGCATGAGCGAAGACGACAAAGAGCGCACGGTGGAGCTCCACTACGAGGGCGGCGTGCTGAAGCTGCCGGTGTTCACCGGTACCGAGGGTGAGCGCACCATCGAGCTGAAGACCCTGCTGGGGTCCACCGGTATGACGACCCTGGACCCGGGGTTCGGCAACACCGCTTCGTGTAGCTCGAAGATCACCTACATCGACGGGGCCGCCGGCATCCTGCGCTACCGCGGGTATCCGATCGAGGACCTCGCCGTGGGCGCGACCTTCCTGGAGGTCGCCTACCTGGTGATCTACGGCGAGCTGCCCGACCCCGGCCAGCTCAAGGAGTTCTCCGACAAGCTCCGCGACAACGCGGACATCCCGGCCGACATGGGCGCGTTCATCGACGCGATGCCCCGCAACGGCCACCCGATGACGCTGCTGGCCAGCGCCGTCAACGTGCTCGCCGCCTACTACGACGACAGCGTCGACCCCGGCGACGAGGACCAGGTCGAGCTCGCCACGATCCGGCTGTTGGCCAAGCTGCCGACGATCGCGGCCCGCATCTACCGCAACTCCATCGGCGAGAAGCCGATCAACCCGGACGACTCGCTCGACTACGTCGACAACTTCATCCGGATGACCTTCGGCGACGTCCACGCCGACAGCGAGCTGGGCGACCTGTTCAACCAGGCCGTCGGCATGCTGCTGGTGCTGCACGCCGACCACGAGCTCAACTGCTCCACCGCCACGGTGCGCGTCGTGGGCTCCTCGCAGGCCGACATCTACGCCAGTATCGCCGCGGGCGTCAACGCCCTGTCCGGCCCCTCCCACGGCGGCGCCAACCAGGCCGTCCTGGAGATGCTGGAGCAGATCCGCGACTCGGGCATCTCCATCGAGGACTTCCTGGAGAAGGTCAAGGCCCGCGAGATGCGCCTCATGGGCTTCGGCCACCGGGTCTACAAGAACTTCGACCCGCGCAGCAAGGAGATCAAGGTTCTGGCCAGCCAGATCCTCGATCGCGACGACAACCCCGACGAGCTGTTCTCGCTCGCCCTCAAGCTTGAGGCCGCCGCGCTCGCCGACTCCTACTTCACCGAGCGCAAGCTCTACCCTAACGTCGACTTCTACACCGGCGTCATCTACCGCACCATGGGCTTCCCGAACAACATGTTCACCGTGCTGTTCGCCCTCGGCCGCCTGCCCGGCTGGATCGCCCACTACCGGGAGCAGCTGAACGACCCGGCCTTCCGGATCGCCCGCCCGCGCCAGCACTACGTCGGCTCGCCCGAGCGCCGTCTGCCCGGCCAGGAGTAGCCCCTCTCCCGAGGAGCGCCCGCGGCGCCCGCCCCGTTCCGACGGGGCGGGCGCTCGCGCGTTCGCCCGTTCCCCGCCGCACCGGCCCGGGTACCACCGGGGGCGGGCGGTCCGGGGCGGCCCCGCCTTTCCCCGCACTGTGCACACGTTTTGCCTTGGGAGGCGCCGCCGGGGGAAGGGGCAGGGTGCGGCCCGCCCGGGGCCGCGGAAAGGGTGGCGACGATGGTCCGGTACGCGTTGGCCGGTGACCTGCTCGACGAGATGAGCCGCAACTGGTGGGTGGTGGTCCTGCGGGGACTCGCCGCCGTCCTCTTCGGCGTGGTCGCGCTGGTCTGGCCGGACAGGACGCTGGTGGTGCTGGCGGTCGTCTTCGGCGTCTACGCCCTGGCCGAGGGCGCGGCCCTGGGGTACGCGGCCTACCGCTCCGCGCCGGGGACGCGGGCACCGCTGGCGGCGCAGGCAGTCCTCAGCGTGGTCGTGGGCCTGGTGGCGCTGCTGTGGCCGCTGGCCGCGATCCTCGCGCTCGTGTTCGTCATCGGCCTCTGGGCGGTGCTCACCGGTGTCGCCGAGATCGTCACCGCCATCCGGCTGCGCGCGCACATCAGCTCCGAGTGGCTGCTGGTCTTCGTCGGAGCGCTCTCGGTCGTCTTCGGCCTGCTGCTGTGGTTCTGGCCCCTGGCGGGCGCGGGGGCCGTCATGTTCGTGGTCGCCATGTACGCCCTCATCTTCGGCGCGGTACTGACCGTGGCCGGGTTCCGCCTGCGCGGGGCCGCCGACGCCTTCCTGTCCGAACCGGAGGGGGACCTCCCGCGCCCGCACGACGACCCGCTCGGGGACGAGCCCTACCGTCCCTGGGAGGAGGACGGCCGCGCCGGGGAACAGGCCGAGGACCACGGCGGCACCGCGGAGTGGCGGGAGGTCGGTGAGGAACCTCCCGGCCCCGAGGGGGAGGACGACCACGGCGGCCGCCACCGGGCACCGGGCGCGGACGGGGAGGACCACCCCCGCCGGTCCGAGGAGCCCTGAGCGAAAAAGGAGCGGCGCACCGTCCCCGGCCCCGCTAGCATGGCGGCCGTGCACCTCCAGATCTACGGCTAGGAGCGCGCGTCCCGCGCCGCACCCGCCCCTCCCGGGCCGGGTGCTCCCCACCCCTACCCGTGGACACCCCTTCCTGGAGGCAACGATGACCCGTCGCGCCCACATCGCCATGATCGGCACGCCCGCCGTCAGCCACACCCTGCCCAGCCTGGAGATCATCCGCGAACTGGCGAACCGCGGCCACCGCGTCACCTACGCCAACGACCCCGTACTGGCCGACCCGGTCACCGGCACCGGCGCCGAGCTCGTGCCCTACACCACGACCCTGCCCGCGGACGACAGCGAGTGGCCGGACGACCCGATCGGCGGGATGGACGTGTTCCTGCGGGAGGCGGTCGCGCAGCTGCCCGTCCTGCGCGCCGCCTACGACGGCGACCGGCCCGACCTGTTCCTCTACGACATCGCGGGCTACCCCGCCCGGGTCCTCGGGCTCGACTGGGGCATCCCCTCCGTTCAGCTCTCGCCCACCTACGTGGCCTGGGCTGACTACGAGCGGACCGCCATGGAGGGACTGCGCTCCCTGCCCGGGGCCGCGGAGTACTTCGCCCGGTTCGACGCCTGGCTGGCCGACAACGGCGTCACCCACCTGGACCACGCCTCCTTCCCCGGTCGCCCGGACCGGTGCCTGGCGCTGATCCCGCGCGAGATGCAGCCGTTCGCCGACACCGTGGCCGACACGGTCACCTTCGTCGGGCCCTGCCTGGGGGAGCGGGCCGACCAGGGGGAGTGGAGGCGCCCGGCGGACGCGGACAGGGTGCTGCTGGTGTCCCTGGGCTCGGCCTACACCAACCGGCCCGGGTTCTACCGGGCGTGCCTGGAGGCCTTCGGCGACCTGCCCGGGTGGCACGTGGTGCTCCAGACCGGAAGGTACGTGGACCCGGCCGCCCTCGGCCGGATCCCGGACAACGTCGAGACCCGTGCGTGGGTGCCGCAGCTGTCCGTCCTGAGCCAGGCCGACGCCTTCGTTACGCACGCCGGTATGGGCGGCTGCAGCGAGGGCCTGTACCACGGCGTGCCCATGATCGCGGTCCCGCAGGCGGTCGACCAGTTCCAGAACGCCGACCGGCTGGTCGAACTGGGAGTCGCCCGGCGCCTCGACACCGAGGAGGCCACCCCCTCGCGGCTGCGCGCGGCGCTGCTGGAGCTGACCTCCGACCCGGAGGCCGCCCGCCGGCTCGCCGACATCAGCGCCCGGCTCCGGAAGGGCGGCACCTCCTACGCGGCCGACCTCGTCGAGGCCGAGCTGCCCTCCTAGGCCGGATCCGACAGCGGTGCTCCCGTGTGTGCCCTCCGAAGAGCACGGGAGCGCCCGCCCGCACCGAACGGAGCACGCATGGACCACCTCGTCGTCGTCACCGGAGGCCCCGGAGCGGGTAAGACGACCCTGATCGACCATCTGGCCTCGCTCGGGTACGCCCGCACCACCGAAGCCGGGCGGGCGATCATCCGGGACCAGAGGCGGATCGGCGGCCGGGGCCTGGCCTGGCGCGACGACGCCCTCTTCGCCGAACTCATGCTCTCCTGGGACATGCGCTCACACCGTGAGTCCGCGGCCCTGCCCGGACCGGTCTTCTGCGACCGGGGCGTTCCCGACATGGTCGGCTACTTACTGCTGCGCGGCCTCGCCGTCCCGGAGCACGTCACCGAGGCGGCTCGCCTGTTCCGTTACCACCGCAAGGTGTTCGTCGCCCCGCCGTGGCCGCGGATCTTCGTCGGCGACACCGAGCGCCACCAGTCACCGGAGGAGGCCGAGCGCACCTGTCTGGCGATGGTCCGTGCCTACGAGCGGTGCGGCTACGAGCTGGTGGAGATCCCGCGCACGGGGGTCGCCGAGCGGGCGCGCTTCGTTCTGGACACCCTGTCCGGCGAACCCGGCGCAGCCCCCGCGTAGGACCGCGCGCGGGCGGCACCGCCGCCGGGAGCGCTCCCGGCGGCGGATGGCCGTTCGCGGTCGGAAACGCCGCCCTCCCTTGTGGTTACGGGGGGCCGGCGCCAGACTCTTGTCTAGGTAAAGAGACATCGACCGGGAACACCGGAAGGAACACGGCAGGTGACCAGCGCGTCAGGGGCGAGCACGCCTCCCATGAGCTGGGAGGGCATCGACCACGCGCTGAACCGCGTGCGCGGTGAGGCCGACCGGATCGCCCTCAACCTCACCGACCTGGACAACCACGTCGGGCACCGGCTGCTCCGCGGCGCCGACCTCGTCGGGGGCACCCGGCGGCGCTGGGAGCACGCGGACCGGCACGTCCACCGCCTGCGGGCGGTCTACGAGGCCTTCCGCCGGGTGGTCGACCGGATCGCGGACCTGCGCGCGTCGGCGGGCGGACCGGGGGACCAGGCGCACCTGACCGCCCTGCTCAACGGGGCGTCCGTGGCGCTGCCCGCCCGGGAGGTTCCGCTGCGTGACCGCGGGCCGCTGTACACCGGCCGGGAGTCCGTCACCCTCGCCGAAGCCGTGGCGCGCATGTCCGCCGACTACGAGGAGGCCACCGAGGTCATCTCGGCGGTCGAGACCGCCTGGGACGCCCTCCACCCGCGCCTGGCCGAGCTGGACGCCATGTGGCAGGAGGTCGGCACCCTCGTCGACATGGTCGAGCTGGGGGAGGAAGAGTACGAGTCCCTGCGCGCCGACCTGGAGGCGGTGGGCGCCACGGTCCGCCGCGACCCCCTGGCCTTCGTCGAGCGGGGACGGGTGGACACCTCCTCCCTCGAAGGGCTGCGCCTGCGGCTGGAGCGCGTGCGCGGTGAACTCCGCGACGCCCTGCGCATGCGCGACTCCTACGCCGAGAGCGTCGAGCGGCTGCGCCACGCCATCGCGGACGTGGGCCTGGTGCTCGCCCGCGCCCGCGCACTGCGCGAGCAGGTGGTCGCCAAGATCGCCTCGCCCGCGGCGGTCGAGGTGCCCGACCCCGTTCCGCTGCTGCTGGCCGGGGTCGGCGGCATGGACCTCCTGCGCGACCAGGGCCGCTGGCGCGAACTCGGCGCCTGCCTCGGCGAGCTACAGCACGCCATCCACGAGGCCGCCGACGACGCGCGCGAGCGCGAGGCCAACCTCACCGGGCTCCTGGAGCGCCGCGCCGAGCTGCGCGGGCGCCTCGACGCCTACCGCGCCCACGCGGCCCGGCTCGGCCTGGCCGAGGACGAACGGCTGGCCGGGCTGTACCGCAGGGCGCACTGGGAACTGTGGGCCGCCCCGTGCGACCTGCGGGAGGCCACCGTGGCGCTCTCCTCGTACCAGCGCACGCTCCAGGAAATCGGCGGTACCGGGTTTCCGTCGGACAGAACCACACCGGGCGCGGGCGCGTCAGACGGCGAGAGCGATGGTGGTGTGAACAGATGACCCAATGCACGGCCCCCGGCTGCCGGGGCCTGGTCGAGGACGGCCTCTGCGGTGTGTGCGGACTGGCCCCCGTCCGGACGCAGCCCTACCAGCCCCCGGCCCCCCGGCCCGAGCCCCCGGTCTCCGGGCCGCGGGGCTCCCACGGCCCTCCCTCCCGCCAGGGCTCCGGGCCACAAGGCTCCTCCGGCCCCGCCTCCCGGGGCGGGATCCTCGACCAGTGGCTGTCCTCCGCCCCCTCCGCCGACCCCCTCGGCGGCGACCCCGTGCACTCCCACCCCGTCTCCGGCAACGTCAGGCTCTCCGGCCGCTCCGGGCCCGGCAGCATCGCCGCCACGACCGGCACCTCCAGCAGCGGCTCGGGGCCCGGCAGCCGCCGCTCCTCCCGCGGCATGCTCGGCATGGGCATGGTGGAGGTGCCCCTCGTCCCCTACCGGGACCCCGCCGAGGCGGTCATGGACAACCCCGTGGTCTCGGAGAAGAACCGCTTCTGCGGCAACTGCGGCGAGCGGGTCGGTCGCTCCCGGGGCGGCCAGCCCGGCCGCACCGAGGGCTTCTGCCGCAGGTGCGGCACCCAGTTCTCCTTCACCCCCAAGCTGTCCCCGGGCGACATGGTCGGCGGCCAGTACGAGGTGCTCGGCTGCCTGGCCCACGGCGGCCTCGGCTGGATCTACCTGGCCCGCGACCGCAACGTCAACGACCGCTGGGTGGTACTCAAGGGCCTGCTCAACGCCGGTGACGCCGAGGCGCACAAGGCCGCCGCGGCCGAGCGCGCCTTCCTCTCCGAGGTCGAGCACCCCAACATCGTCAAGATCATCAACTTCTCCCAGCACCCGGACCCGCGGACCGGCATCCCCGGCGGCCACATCGTCATGGAGTACGTGGGCGGCAAGTCCCTGCGCGAGCTGCTCGTCGAGCGCCGCGGGGACGACTCCGACGCCGTCCTGCCGGTGGACCAGGTCATCGCCTACGGCCTGGAGGTCCTGCGCGCCCTGGGATACCTGCACTCCAAGGGACTGCTCTACTGCGACTTCAAGCCCGACAACGTCATCCAGAGCGAGGAGCAGATCAAGCTCATCGACCTGGGCGGCGTGCGGCGCATGGACGACACCGCCAGCCCCGTCTACACCACCCCCGGATACCGGGTGCCCGAGGACGAGCTCCGCGACCCCGGCCCCACGGTCAGCGCCGACCTGTACTCGGTGGGCCGCGCCCTGGCCGTGCTCAGCTTCCGCTTCAGCTTCATGCGCGAGTACCCGCACAGCATCCCGCCGAGGGAGACGGTGCCGCTGCTCCAGCGCCACGAGTCCTTCGACCGGCTGCTGCGGCGCGCCACGCACCGCGAGCCGGAACTGCGCTTCCACGACGCCGACGACATGGCCGACCAGCTCACCGGCGTGCTGCGCGAGGTCCTGTCCGACCTGGAGGGGGTGCCGCACCCGGCCGCCTCCACCCTCTTCGGCGGTGAGAACGTCACCGTCGGCCCCGACCTCGGCGTGCACAACGCCGACCGCATGCTCGCCCCGCCCGCGCCCACCGACGCGGCCGCGCTGCTGCCCGTCCCCCTCATCCACCAGGGAGACCCGGCCGCCCAGCACCTGCGCGGCTTCCAGGCGCTCCCGCCCGAGGAGCTCGTCCCCGCGCTGCGCACCATGCCCGCGCCCAGCCCCGAGACCCTGCTCATGCTGGCGCGCGCCCTCATCACCGTCGGCCGCCACGGCGAGGCCATGGACGCCCTGCAGCAGTTCAGCCAGGCGGTCCCCGGCGACTGGCGCACCATGTGGTACCTGGCGGTCGCCGAACTCAGCATCGGCCAGTTCCGCGACGCCCGCGACCACTTCGACGAGCTGTACGACCACCTGCCCGGGGAGGCCGCGCCCAAGCTGGGGCTGGCCCTGGCCTGTGAGCGCACCGGGGACCACGACACCGCCGCCCGCCACTTCCGGACGGTCTGGAGCACCGACCACTCCTTCGTCAGCGCCGCGTTCGGCCTGGCCCGCATCCGCCTGGCCCAGGGGAACCGGGCCGAGGCCGTCGCCGTCCTGGACACCGTTCCGGAGCTGTCCAGCCTGCACGTGCACGCCCAGACCGCGCTGATCGCCCTGCTCGCCGCCCGAGAGGGGGGCGAGGCCGCCGACTTCGTGCGGGCCGGACGGCGCCTGGAGCGCGTCGGCCTGGACCGGGAGTCCGCCGACCGCCTGGCGGCGCGGGTCCTGGAGTCGGCCCTGGCCTGGCTCGGCGCGGGAGGCCGCGCCCCGACCGGCGAGCGGCTGCTCGGCGGCCCGCTCACGGAGGAGGGGGTGCGCACCAACCTGGAGCGCCGCTACCGTGCGCTGGCCCAGCGGGCCACGGTGCGCTCCGAACGCTACGAACTCGTCGACAGGGCCAACTCGCTGCGCCCGGTGACGCTGCTGTGATGAACGGGGGAACGGCGATGACCAAGGTGCGGATCTGCCCCGCGTGCTCGGACAAGGTGGCCGCTGAGGACGTCTTCTGCGAGGGGTGCGGCAGCCCCCTCCCCGCGGAGACCGCGACCGGAGCGGAGGCGCACCCCGACTCGGTGCCCACGGCCCCGCAGGTGAGCCTGGCCGGTGCCCTGCCGCCCGACGCGGCCGCCGGCGGCGGCCGCCCCGGCCTGGCCCCGGCCGAGGGCGCGCCGACCGCCCCGCAGGTGAGCCTGAACGCCGCGGGCGGAGGCTCCCGGGCGCGCACCCGCGGCCCGCGCAACGGCACCGACCCCATGGCGACCCAGCCGATCCGGCGCGGTGACGTCCCCGCGCTGCCGGTCCGGTCCGACGACCCGGAGGACATCCCGGACTGGCCGCCGCCCGCCAGCGGCAGCAACCCGGTACAGCCCACCAACCCCCGACTGTGCGCCTGGTGCCCCGGCAGGGTCAGCGACGGCTACTGCGACACGTGCGGCCTCCTGCAGCCCACCGGCCGCGACCACGTCGAGGTGCGCGCGCACTCCGCCGCCGGGGTCAGCGACCGGGGGCTGCGGCACAGACGCAACGAGGACGCCATGGCCGTGCGCGTACTCGGCGCCGACGACCCCCACGCCCCCGGCACGGTCTGCGCCGTGGTCTGCGACGGGGTGTCCAGCTCACCGCGCTCGGACGAGGCCTCCCGGATCACCGCCGAGACCGGCGCCACCGTCCTGGCCGAACAGCTGCGCGGGGGCGCCGACCCCCGCGAGGCCACCGGGACGGCCATGGTCCGCGCGGCCGAGGCCGTCGCCGCGATCGCCGAGTCGCCGCGCTCCGCACCCGCCTGCACCTTCGTGTCCGCGGTGGTCGACCCGGGTACGGGCGCCGTCACCGTCGGCTGGGTCGGCGACAGCCGCGCCTACTGGCTCTCCGGCGGTCCGGGCGCCAGCGCCTCGGCCCTGCTGACCCGGGACGACTCCTGGAGCGAGGCCATGGTGCAGATGGGCGCGCTCTCCCGCGAGGAGGCCATGCGCTCGGCCAACGCCCACGCCCTCATCGCCTGGATGGGCGCCGACTCCGGCGAGATCGACGCGCACATCTCCACCGTCACCCCGACCGGGCCCGGCGCCGTCGTGCTGTGCAGCGACGGCCTGTGGAACTACTACCCCGAGGCGCGGGACCTGGCCGACGCCGTTCCCGAGGCGGGCGCCAGACCCCGGGAGGCGGCCCGCACCTACGTCGACCTCGCCCTGCGGGCGGGCGGCAAGGACAACATCACCGTCGTCGTCATCCCGGTGGCCGCAGGGGGTCCCCGTGCCTGACACACGCGAGTGGGACGCCCGCGCGGACGCCCCCGGACCCCGGAAGGGCCCGGTCAGCGGAACCGTCCGGCCCGGGCCCGTCGTCGAAGAGGCCGACGGGACGGTCCAGGACACCGCCCCGGCCCGGACCGCACGGGCCCGGCCAAGACGGAGCGGCCCGGGCACCCGCGGCACCCCCGTAACCGGGTAGGAGGGATTCCATGCCGAGTTGCCCCTCCGGGCACCGAACGACGGCGACCGACTTCTGCGACGTCTGCGGACTGCGCCTCCAGGCCCACCCCCCGCCGCCCCGACCCCCCGCACACCACCACCCGACCCCGCCGACACCACCGCTGGCACCGGGCCGCGCCGCCGCACGGCCGCCCGCGCCGCGCCGGCCCTCAGACGCGCCCCGGGGCGGCCCCTGCCCCGAGTGCGGCACCTCCCGCGCGGGCCGGTTCTGCGAGGAGTGCGGCTTCGACTTCGCCTCCCAGTCCGGCAGCCGCCACCGCGGCGGCTCCGGCGCGGGCTCCGCCCCGGACGAACCGCGCTGGTGCGCCGTGGTGGCCGCCGACCCCGCCTACTACCAGTACATGGTCGACCAGGGCATGCTCGACCCCGACCGGATCCGCTTCCCCGCGGGCGGCCCGCGGCGCCGCGTGACCCTGCGGGGCGAGCGCGTGCACATCGGCCGCCGCAGCGCCTCCCGCGGCTTCACCCCCGAGATCGACCTGGGCGGGCCCGGCGGGGACCCCGCCATCTCCCACATCCACGCCGTGCTCCTCGCCAGGCCCGGCGGCACCTGGGCGCTGCTGGACCCGGGATCGACCAACGGGACCACGATCAACGGAACCGGCAACCCCGTCACCCCCAACGTGGAGGTCCCCCTCTGTGACAGCGACCGGATCTACGTCGGCGCATGGACCGTCATCATCCTCCAGAAGGGGTGAACCCCGTTGACACCACCCCGCTCCGACCAGGCACGGCGACGCCCCCGCGCCGAGCCGCCGCGGGCACCGCACGGCGCGCCTCCCCGGGGCGCCGTCCCCCCCGGTCCCGGCGGCCGGAGGGGGCGGTCCGACCGGGTGGCCCGGATCCGCGGCCGACTGGGCACCACCCCGGCCCGGGTGTGGCTGCTGGCCTCGCTGTGCGTGGTGACCGTGGTCGGGCTGCTCGGGGCGTCGACCTCCGCGCTCAACCAGGCCCGTGACGGCCTGCACGTGCTCGGCCGGGACGCCGGCCCCCAGGCCATGGCGACCACCCAGCTGTACCTGGCGCTGGCCGACATGGACGCGCACACGGCCGACGTCCTGCTCATGGGCACCGACCACGACATGGGTTCGGGCCGGGAGGAGGCCCTGCGCGGCTACGAGGCCAGCCGGACCCGGGCCAACGAGGCCCTGCTCCAGGCCTCCTCCCTGACCGAGGGCGACACCGTGGAGGAGCTCAACGTCCAAGCGGTCCTGGACGGCATGGGCGTCTACGAGCAACTGGCCACCGAGGCCCGGCTGCTCAACGACGAGGCCGAGGCCCCGCCCGGCCGGGTGGACGGGGCCGCGCTGGACTCCTACCGCCGGGCCACCCGGCTGATGCACACCGAACTGCTGCCCAAGGCGTTCAACCTGGGCCTGGACTCGTCGGCGATCGTGCGGGCCAACCACGAGGAGGGTCAGTCGGCCGTCGCGCTCGGCCTGGTCTGGGTCGGCGCGTTCGGCGCGGCGGCGGTCGCCGCGCTGGTCGCGCTCCAGCTGTACCTGCGCGTGCGGTTCCGGCGCAGGTTCAACGCCCCGCTGCTGGCCGCGACGGCCGGTACGCTCCTGCTCGTCGCCGGGGCGGTCACCGCCCTGGTGAGCAGCGGCGGCCACCAGCGCGACGCCAAGGAGGAGGGCCTGGACGCGGCCATGGCGCTGTCCCGGGCCGGAGCGATCGCCACCGACATGCAGGCGGACGAGAGCCGGTACCTGCTCGACCGGGACCTGGCCGACAACTACCAGCAGGTGTACCTGGAGCGGGCCCAGCAGGTGCTGTACCGCCCCGCCCGGAACCTGGAGTCCTACTACGAGGCCGTCGACGGGGTGGTCGCCGCCTACCCGGTGCTGCCCGGGTCGGACGGCTCCGACCCCGAGGACCCCGGCACGCTCGGCTACCTGGGGCAGGACGCCCAGGACGCGCTGCTGCCCGGGCAGGAGGACGCGCTCGCCGAGGTCCTGGAGTCCTACAGCGCCCTGCAGGACCAGGACCGCGCGCTGCGCGCGGCCGTGGAGGAGGGGGACCTGTCCGGGGCCGTGGACATCCGCATGGGCGTCGCCGACTCCGAGGACGGGGCCTTCGAGTCCTACGAGGCCGCGCTGGCGGACCTGACCGAACTGCACGAGGGGGCCTTCGCCGAGGGCATCAGGCGCGGCGACGCGGTGCTCGCTCCGTGGACGTGGCTGCTCCCCGCCGTGGCCGCTCTGCTACTGGCCCTGGTCGTGCTGGGGGTCCGGCCCCGGCTCGCGGAGTACCGGTGAACCGGACGACCCCCCACCCCCCGCACAGACAAGGAACGGTCCGATGAGGTTTCGCCACCGCCGTACCGCCGCCGCGGCCGCCCTGGCCGCCGCCGCGGCGCTCGGGCTGTCCGCCTGCCTGGCGGCCCTGGGCGAGGAGCAGTCACTGGTCGACGCGACCTCGCTGACCGTCGGGGTCAAGGCCGATCAGCCCGGCCTGGGCCTGGACGACGGCAGCGGGAACATCGAGGGCTTCGACGTGGACGTGGCCCTCTACATCGCCGCACGGCTCGGCGTCCCGGCGGAGGAGGTGGAGTTCGTCGGCCTCACCTCCGCCGAGCGCGAGGACAAGCTCATCAGCGGCGAGGTGGACATGGTCGTGGCCACCTACTCCATCACCCCCGCCCGCAAGACCCAGGTGACCTTCGGCGGCCCCTACTACGTCGCCAAGCAGGACGTGCTGGTGCGCGCCGAGGACACCGACGTCCGGGGGGTGCGCGACCTGGAGGGGCGCAGCGTTTGCCAGGGAGAGGGCTCCTACTCCGCTGTGCGCATCACCGAGGGCCTGGGCATCGACGTCCAGACCATGGAGGCGCCCAGCTACAGCGCCTGCATCGACGCCCTGCGCGAGGGCGACGTGGACGCCGTGTCGACCGACAACCTCATCCTGGCGGGCTTCCTCGCGGAGGAGCCCTCCGCGTTCCGCCTCGTCAACAACCCCTTCACCGACGAGAAGTACGGAGTCGGCCTGCCCCACGGCGACGTGCGCGCCTGCGAGGCCGTGAACAAGGCCATCAGTGAGATGTACCAGGACGGCACCGCCCGCGACCTCCTGCAGACGTGGTTCGGCGAGACCGGCCTCCAGGTCGTGACGAGCGTGCCCCAGTTCGAGGGCTGCGACTGAACGGGGCCGCCGCTTCGGGGGCTGTCCAGACCAGGGGGGATGGCCGATACTGGGCCCTGTGCACGCCGGCCGGGGCAGGATAGGAGTCGTCCGCGGTGACCATCGTCGAGTTCCTGAACGCGCGGCTGGACGAGGACGAGCGCGCCTCGAAGGCCGCCCCCGAGGGCGCCCGCGGCCGTGACCGTGCGCTGGCGGAGGTCGCCGCCAAACGCGGGATCCTGCGCGGGTACGTCGAGGCGCACCGGGCGGGCATGCGCGCCCTCGAACCGATGCTGGCCGCGGGCCCGCCGGCCGGTCGCCCCCGCCTCCGGGGGGCCGACCGCGGCGGCGACCCCTGGTCCGAGCTCCTGGCCTGGCGGCTGGCGGTGAAGTACCTCGCGGCGGTCTACCGCACCCACCCGGAGTACGACCACTCCTGGGGCGGGTGACCCCGCGCGCACCGGCGGCCTCCCCGGCCGCTAGGGGAGGGCCAGGAGCCCGTCCACCGTCTCGGTGAGGTCGCGGCCGCGCACGTGCGGCTCGGCGAAGACGGAGGGGAAGCGCCCCTCCAGATGGGCGGACCACCCGGTGGTCCACCCGGCGCGTCCGGCGCCCGCGGTGTCCCAGCCGTGCGCGGTGACCAGTGCCAACCGCTCCGGAGGGGTGTCCAGGGCCTGTTCGGCGAGGCGGTAGGCCCCGGGGGCGGGCTTCCACCGGGCGGCGGGGCCCGCGGCCACCACCTCCTCCACCAGGTCGAGCAGCCCGGCGCGCTCCAGCAGCCCGCGGGCCAGGGCGTCGCCGTGGTTGCCCAGGGTGGCCACCCGCAGCCCGGCGGCTCGCGCGGCGCCCAGGGCGGCGGCCGCCTCGGGGCGGGGGTCGAGTCCGGCCATGCCGTCGAGGATGGCGTCCTCGGCGGAGGGTGCGATCTGGTGGCCGGTGATGTCCCGCAGCGCGCCGCGGACCACGTCCCCGAAGGAGCGGTCCGGCCCGGGGGAGCCGCCGTCGCCGGTCAGCGCCAGGGCGAAGGAGTCGCGCAGCAGGTGGTCCGACCAGCGCGTCATGAGCACGCGGGGGATCCCGGCCTCCCGGAAGCGCCACTCCAGCGGAGCCAGCGGGAAGAGGGTGTCGAGGACGTCGAAGACGAGCGCGTCCGGGCGCGGGCGTTCTGGCATGGGCTCAGCTCCAGGGGACGGGGGCGGCCAACGGGTTCCTACCCAGAGCGGCCCGCGGTGCCACCGGCCCGCGGCCCCGGGCTCAGAGGGCGTCCAGGCGCGGGATCTGCTCGACCGCCCACGGGCTCAGCAGCCAGGGGGTCCGCTCGGCCACGGCCACCAGGTCCGACCACTCCGTCCACGCGTACTCGGCCACCTCCCCGGGGTCGGGGCGCGGCCCGGACCCGCTCTGGGCGCGGGCCCAGAACACCGGGCAGAACTCGTTCTCCACGATCCCCTCGGCCGACACCGCCCGGTACCGGAAGTCGGGCAGCGCGGGCCGCACACCGGTGACCTCCATCCCCAGCTCCTGGCGGACCCGGCGGCGCACCGCCTCCTCGACGTCCTCGCCGGGGGCGGGGTGGCCGCAGCAGCTGTTCGTCCACACCCCGGGCCAGGTGGTCTTGCCCAGGGCCCGGCGGGTGATCAGCACCCGGCCCTCCCCGTCCAGGACGTAGCAGGAGAAGGCCAGGTGCAGGGGGGTGTCCCCGGTGTGCACGGTGGCCTTGTCGGCCACCCCCACGCGGCGGTGGTCCTCGTCGAGCAGGACCACGAGCTCGCGTTCGGGGACGGTCCCCTCCGTCGCGGCCGTCTGCTGGATCACGAATCTCCCCCTGCCCGTGGGAACCGAAGGTCCCACATGTCGGTGTCGGTACTCCCCGGTACCGGTCTTCCCTCCCATGGTCGCCTCTCACCCCGACCGCTTCGTGCTCCCGGTGGTGTGCGGCTGCGCATAAGGTTCCTGATGGCCCCAAGCCGGGAGTATCGGGTGGTGCGGGGCCGTCGTGGCGGGGCGGCCGCCGCGGCGAGGAGGAACGGCAGCCGGTGCGGCGGCGGAGCGGAAACACAGATGACGAACACGGGCCCGGAGGCGCAGGAGGGCATCGAACCGGACCGGCTGGCCCTGTGCCTGGACGTGCTCGCCCGGGCGGGCGGGCTGCCCAGCGACCACCCGGACTCGGTGGCGCTCCAGCGGGCCACCGCCGGACTGTTCAAGAGAGTCAAGGAACAGCGGCGCAGGGAGCGCCAGGCCGCCCGCCGGGAGCACGACGCGGCCGTGCTGGCCGCCACCGCCACCGCGGCCCCCGACCGTATCGACGACGAGACCCGCGGCCGCGCCCTGACCGCCGCGGGCGGCGGGGCCCTCGCGGGCGTGCTGCGCAAGGCCCGGCCCTGCTACATCTGCAAGGAGAAGTACCGCGAGGTCGACTCCTTCTACCACCAGCTGTGTCCGGCGTGCGCGGCGTTCAACCGGGAGCGCCGCGCCGCCCGCGCCGACCTGACCGGGCGCCGCGCCCTGCTCACCGGCGGGCGCGCGAAGATCGGCATGTACATCGCCCTGCGGCTGCTGCGCGACGGCGCGCACACCACGGTCACCACGCGCTTCCCCAACGACGCCGTGCGCCGGTTCGCCGCGATGCCCGACAGCGCCGAGTGGCTGCACCGGCTGCGCGTGGTGGGCGTGGACCTGCGCGACCCCGCGCAGGTGGTCAGGCTGGCCGACGCGGTGGCCGGGCAGGGGCACCTGGACATCCTCATCAACAACGCGGCGCAGACGGTGCGCCGCCCGCCGGGGTCCTACGGGCCGCTGGTCGAGGCCGAGGCCGAGCCGCTCGCCGAGGGGCTGCCGGAACCGCTGGTCCTGGGCGCCGTGCGCCCGCGCGTCCTGGAGGAGTCCGACGCCGAACCCGGCGGGTCCGCGCTGGTCCGGCACGCCTTCACCCCGGAAATGCTCACGTCCCTGGCGCTCACCACCGGTTCGGCCTCGATGGAGCGGGTGCGCGCCGGGGCGGCGATCGACGCGGGCGGCCTGGTCCCCGACCTGGCCCCGGTGAACAGCTGGACGCGGAAGGTCGGTGAGATCGACCCGGTGGAGATGCTGGAGGTGCAGCTGTGCAACGTGAGCGCGCCCTTCCTGCTCGTGGACCGGCTGCGCCCCGCCCTGGCCGCCTCCCCGGCGCGCCGGACCTACATCGTGAACGTGTCGGCGATGGAGGGGGTCTTCGGCCGCGGCTACAAGGGCGCGGGGCACCCGCACACCAACATGGCCAAGGCGGCCCTGAACATGCTCACGCGCACCAGCGCCCAGGAGATGCTGGAGTCCGACGGCATCCTCATGACCAGCGTGGACACCGGGTGGATCACCGACGAGCGCCCGCACCCGGACAAGGAGCGGCTGGCCGAGGCGGGGTTCCACGCGCCGCTGGACCTGGAGGACGGGGCGGCGCGCGTGTACGACCCGATCGTGCGGGGCGAGCTGGGGGAGGACCTGCACGGGTGCTTCCTGAAGGACTACGCCCCCTCCGACTGGTAGGCCGGCCGCCGTAGGGGGCGCCTCCTCAGAGCAGGACGAGGACGCCCAGGCCGACGGCGGTGTCGAAGACTATGCACCACTGCGCCAGGGACGTGGAGATGACCTGGCCGCGCCACCAGTGGAACGCGTCCCAGGCCGCGTGTGCGAGCAGGCCGAGCGCGACGATGACCAGGGCCGCCCCGGGGGACGCGTACAGGGCGGCCACCGCCGCCCCGCCGAAGACCGGAAGGGCCGGGGCCTGGAGCGCGAACAGGCCGGGGCCGCGCAGGGAGCCGTGCGCCAGTCCGAACACGGCGAGCGCCAGCCCGGCCGCGACCAGGACGGGGACCGGGTCCACGCCCACGGCCTCCAGCAGGTTGTAGCCGACCAGGACGCCGACCACCACGGGCCAGCTCGTCCAGGCGCGGCGGGTGACCGCGATGGCCAGGTACATGACGGGCAGGGACAGCAGGAGGTAGGCCAGCGAGCGGGCGTCCGCCACATCGGAGACGGTGAGGACGGCCGCGGTGGCCGCCACCGGCGCGGGCCACAGAGCGGTGAGCCTGGCCCGCGCGGCCTCCGGCGGCGCGGGGGGCGGCGGGACGGGTGCGGTGAAGGGCTGTGTCGGGGTCATGCCCCCACGCTGCCCCGGGCCGGCGCCGGCCGACAGGGACGGGGGACCGCGTGGCCGGACCCCGGGGGACCTGGTCCGCGACGCCGGGGCCGTCTAGCATCGGTGCATGCGAGCACGCCGGGTCGTGGTCGTCGGATACGACGGCGCGGAGCTTCTGGAGATCGCGTCGGTGGTGTCCACCCTGGCCGCGGCCAACGACATCCTCCGGGGCCGGGACCCCTACGACACCGTGCTCGCCACCCTCGGCGGCGGGCCGCTCTCCTCCTCCGCGGGACTGACCCTGGTCGCCCAGGCCCCGCTCGAGTCCATGCGCGGACCGATCGACACCCTGGTCGTCAGCGGCGGTTGGGGCCACGAGAACGCCGCCGCGCATCCGCTGCTCGTCGCGCACCTGCGCCGGCTGGCGCGGGAGAGCCGACGGGTCGCCTCCGTGTGCACCGGCTCCACCCTCCTGGCCGCCGCCGGGCTGCTCGACGGCCGAAGCGCCACCACGCACTGGTACCTCACCGGTTGGCTGGCGGCCAGGTACCCCCGGGTCACGGTGCGCACCGAGCCGATCTTCGTCCACGACGGCCCGGTCTCCACGTCGGCGGGGGTCACCAGCGCCCTGGACCTGACCCTGGAGTTCCTGGAGCAGGACCACGGGCCGGAGCTGGCCGGGCTGGTGGCGCGGGTGCTGGTCGTCGAGCGCAGGCGCTCGGGGGACCAGCCGCAGCGCTCCCCGGCCACCGCGACCGACCCGGGCCACGCCCTCGTGCACCGCGTGCTGGACCACGTCCACGCCCACCTGGCCGGGGACCTCGGCCCCGCAGCCCTGGCCCGCGTCGCCGGGGTCAGCGAGCGCCAGCTGCGCAGGCTCTGCCGGGCCCACACGGGGCTCCCGCCCGGGCGGCTGGTGCGCAGGGTTCGCCTGGAGACCGCGGCCGACCTGCTGGCGGCCACCTCGCTGCCGGTGGCGGAGGTGGCGGCCCGGTGCGGGTTCGGCTCCCCCGAGACCCTGCGCCAGGTGTTCTCCGAGCACTACGGGACCCCTCCGTCGCGGTACCGGGCCGCCCGGCGCGGCGCGCGGGACTGAACCCCGGGCGCCTCACCAGTCGCGGTGCAGGGGGTGCTCCCAGGCCACGGCCCGCCAGGGGCTCCTCGGCGACGCGCGCAGTTCGTCGGCCGCCTCGGCGAAGCCCTCCAGGAGCGGTGCGTCCGGCCCGCCCCACAGCTCGTACGACTCCAGGAAACAGTGCGCCATCTCCTCCCACGAGGAGTAGGCGGCCTGGACGGCCCGGGCGATCGGCAGCATGCGCTCCCAGCACTCCTCCGCCTCGATCCACCCCAGGCCGTAGGAGCTCCGCAGCAGCCTCAAAGCCCAGGCGTGGTCGTGCGAGAGACGGGTGTCCGCCGCCTCCGCGGGGGGCCGCCCGGTCAGCTGGCGGACGCGGTGCAGCTCCGCCCTCCAGTAGTTCGGACCGGTGCGCAGCGACCACGAGAACCAGGACACGTCACCGATCAGCGGGTCTCCCCCGGGCAGGTGGACGCGTCCCGCGTGCGGCATCGCGTCCAGCGCGTCGACGGCCCGCCCGCCCGCCGTGCCCCAGCGCAGGAACACCAGGCGCCGGACCAGCGCGTCGGTCTCCGAGGTGTCGGTTTCCGGGATGTCGGGCAGGTCGCCGCGCTCGTGGTGTTCGCCCACGGCGGCCAGCAGCCGTTCGTACTCGGCCCGGGCCGGAGGGGGCAGGGCCGCCGCGTTCGCCGCGTGCGTGAAGTCGCGCCGGTGGCCCGCCTCCACCAGCCACGCGACCAGTGCGGCCGCCTCCTGCCAGGAGTGCACGTCCCACCCCTCCTCCAGGAGCCGCCGGGTCATCCGGCGCGTCAGCGGGTTGCGCCACTCCAGCTTGTCCGGGGGAGTCCCGGTGGCCGAGGCGAAGACCGCGGAGGCACCCAGGAGCCACCACTGGGTGGGGGTGAGGTCGCTGCCGTAGGTGGCCAGGGCGGTCGGGTCGGTGGCCGAGAGCAGGTCCCACAGTCGTTCACGGAACGCCCGCAGGCGGTCCTGTTCGCCGGAGGGCGCGGAGACCACGGCGGTGTCGATGCCGTGTCCGCGGAAGCGCACAGCGGTCGTTCGCGGCCCCTCCTCCACCACCAGGTTTTCCGGGCGGACCCGGTCGAAGGGGACGCCCACGCCGCCGTACCGGACGACGCGCTCGTCCAGCAGGACCTGGAAGCGCAGGCTCCGGCGGAAGAGCGCGCGCAGCGCGTCGCGGGCCGCGACGATCTCGATCCGCCCCTCCTCGGCGTCGACGTGGACGTCGTGTCTGGCGCTCGTGTGCCGGAGGGACTCCGTGAGCGCGCTGATCTGGTTGGCCATCCTCGCCTCGGTGCCCGCCGCCGTCTGAGCCGTGGCGGATGTGTCGATGGGGTGTGTACCGCCACAAAATATGACAGCTGGGCGGGGTGGACGACGGGACGCGAGGTTCTCGGCGAGTATCCGGCTCCAGGATTTCGGAAAGTGGCAGAGCGGGGCAAAGAGGCGGAGGATTCGTCGGTGTGCGGCGTGTCCGGAGGCCTCACCCACCCGCCACGGACGGGAGGACGCGCACGTCCGCCCCGTCGCGGACCGGGGCCGACAGCCCGCCGACGGTCCGGCACTCGTCCTCGTCCACGAACACGTTGACGTAGCGGCGCAGCCGCCCCTGCTCGTCGCGGATCCGCCGGTCCAGGCCGGGATGGCGGGCGACGAGGGCGTCCAGCACCCCGGCCAGCGCGGTGCCCCCGGCCACCTCCAGCGGAACGTGCGCGGCGCCGTCCGCCTCCGCCCGCAGCTGTCCGGGCAGGTGTACCGTCACCCGCATCTCACACCTCCGCCGCGCGGACGCAGAGCACGTCGGGCAGGTGCTCGGCCACCGGACGCCAGACGCCGTCGTCGTCGGTGGCGGCGTAGACGTCCCCGGCGCGGGTGCCGAAGTAGAACCCGGGCACGTCCGCCCCGTCGGTACAGGCGCCGTCCCGCAGTACGATCCCGAAGTAGGGGTCCGCGGGCAGGCCCTCGGTGTACGGGCGCCAGACGCCGCCCCCGTCGTCGGTCCGGTACACCGCCAGCCGGTGCTCCGGAGGCAGGTGCACCTCCTGGCTCACCACCGGGAAGTTCAGCGCGCTCCCGGCCCGGTGCGGGTGGGCCACCACCGCGAAGCCGAAGTCGGTGGGCAGTCCCTTCTCCACGGCCGTCCACCCCTGTCCGGCCGGGTCCGCGCTGCGGTAGACGCCGTGGTGGTTCTGCGCGAAGAGCACGCCGTCCGGCCCTGCGGCCACCTTGTGCACGCACTGCCCGTACTCGGGTTCCTCGTCGGGCAGGAATCCCGCCGAGATCCCCCGGTTGGCGGGCGACCAGCTCGCCCCGCCGTCGCGGGACTGGTAGACGCCGCCGGTGGACATCGCCACCGTCAGGGCGCCGGGAACCCGGTTTCCGGCGCCGAGGAGCCCGGGCAGGACGGTGTGGACCGCACCCCCTCCCGCTCCGGGGAACCAGTTCTCGCGGTGCGGGTGGTCCCACAGGGAGCGGACCAGCTCGAAGCGCGTCCCGCCGTCGGAGGAGCGGAACAGCGCGTGCGGTTCGACCCCCGCGTACACGGTGCCGGGCTCCTCGCCGAAGGCGAACTGCCAGGCGCGGGTGAGGGAGGCCCCGGTGTCCTCGGGGAAGGCGATGGGCACCGAGGCCGGCTCGTGCCAGGTGCGGCCGAGGTCGTCGCTGTGCCAGACGCTCGGTCCGTAGTGCGAGCTCTCCGCCCCGGCCAGGATCCGTCCGCCGTGCGGGTCGATCCCGACCGCGTACACCGCGCCCATACTGGCGTAGTCGGCTGCGTCGAGGCGGTGCGGACCGCTCACCTCCCATCCGCGCCGGTCCTGGCTGCGCGCCGTGAAGAGCCCCTTGCGTGTACCGATGACCAGGAGGTATGTCATGACCTACTCCAGGAAGGAAACGAGGGTTCAACTGTGGCACGGGGTGCCGGCATTCCGCCGTCGGCGCGGCGAAGTGCGACCAGACCCCCGGGGGTGGGGGGCCCCGCCCCCCCCCCCAAAAAAAAACAAAAAAAAA
>NZ_ML776457.1:21972-85845 GCF_009830945.1 Nocardiopsis sp. FR4
CAAGTGTGGCTGGGGGGGCGGGAATTCCGCCGTCGGCGCGGCGCCGAAAGCGCGCCCGGCGTGCTTTCGGCGCCGCGCCGACCCCTTGAACTCTCAAGAAACTGAACTATTTCCAGGAAGATGTTCAATAAGAGATGACCAGAAAACGGGTATCCGACCCCAGGCATATCCGTCGTGGGGAGGGAACCCATTCCTGGTGGGTGTTCTCCCCGAAGCGGAAGGCGGTTGTCGGACGCGGACTGGTCTGCAATAAAATTCCGGGCCAACCGGTACGACCGCACGGGCCCCGTCCTGTGCCCCGCGGTCGTGATCCCCACACCAACAGGACAGACGACTTCCCGCTCTCCCGGTTCCACGGCGCGTTTCAGGACTACCGTCCCAATGGTCCCGCGTACCAGAAAGAACCGGGTTCCCACTCGATAGGGTCGCCTCATGCACCACCCCCCGGACACGCTCCACGCCCGCAAACGCCGCAAGGCCCGGGCCATGATCGTGTCAGCCGCCTTCCAACTCTTCGCGGAGCACGGGTTCGACAACGTCACGGTCGCCCAGATCGCCGAACGTGCCGAGGTCGGCCGGACCACCTTCTTCAGGTACTTCGGCGACAAACAACAGGTGCTGTTCGCCGATGACGCTGCCGAGACCGAACGCATGTGCGCCCATGTGAGGGAGAACGCCGACCGCCCGGTGGGCGCGGACCTGCCCGCCGCACTCGAACTCCTCCGGGGGGCGGGCGCCGCCGTCAGACCGCACACCGCGCTCTCACCCGCGCACTCCGCCGTGCTCACGCGCCTGCTCCGGGAGAGCGCCGACCTGCGCTCGCGTTACCTGCTCACCCGCCAGCAGCGGGCGAACCGGCTCGCGGGCGCCCTGGTGGAGGCGGACACCGCCGAGAACGTCGCCGTGCTCGCCGCCCACACCGCGATGGCCTGCGAGCTCACCGCCATGCGTCTGGCGGAGACCCCGGAGGTCTTCCCCGTCCGCCTGGAGGAGGCCCACGGCCTGCTGCGCACCCTCGGCGATCGGACGGCCTCCTGACCCAGGCCCCGGTCCCCCCGCTCCACCCACGCGCCGGGCGCGGGTGCGCCCGGCGCGCCTCCGCCCCTGCCCGCGCACGCCGGGTCGGCGGCGCTTCCGCCGGGGCGCCGTGACCGCCGGGGCCGGGGACCTGGGAGGATCGTCGCTGAACCGCCGAACCGCCGAACCGCCGAACCGCCGAACCGCCGAACCGCCGAACCGCCGAACCGCGCGGCCGGACCCGACCCCCGGGAGGAAAGCGTGAACCCGATCCCCGCCGCCGTCCGCCGAGGGGACCTCTGATGCCCGCCGCCGCGTCCGGGGACGGCGACACGGTCCTGGCCAGGGTCCGGGGCCGCCTCGGCCACCTGACCCTGAACCGCCCGCGCGCCGCCAACGCCCTCGACCACGCCATGGTGCGCCGCCTGCGCGCGGCCCTGGACGCCTGGGCGGACGACGACGCGGTCGCCGCGGTCCTCCTCGACGGGGCCGGGGAACGCGGCCTGTGCGCGGGCGGCGACATCCGCGCCATCCGCGCCAGCGCCCGGGAGGGCGGACGCCTGGCGGCGGCGTTCTGGCGGGACGAGTACCTCCTCAACGCGCGCGTGGCCCGCTACCCCAAGCCCTACGTCGCCATCATGGACGGCGTGGTCATGGGCGGCGGCGTGGGCGTGTCCGCGCACGGCTCGGTCCGGATCGTCACTGAGCGCTCCGCGGTCGCCATGCCCGAGACCGCCATCGGGTTCGTGCCCGACGTGGGCGGCACCTTCCTGCTGTCCCGCGCTCCCGGCCAGACCGGAACCCACCTGGCGCTCACCGCCGAGCCGGTCGGCGCGGGCGACGCCCTGTACCTGGGCCTGGCCGACCACTTCGTGCCCTCCGAACGCCTCGCCGACCTCACGAGCGCGCTCACCGGCGCCGCCACCGCGGCCGAGGCCGCCGCGGCGGCGGAGCGGTTCGCCGAGCCCGCCCCGGCCCCCGCGCTGGAGGCCCACCGGCACTGGATCGACGCCTGCTACGCCGCCGACACCGCGGAGGAGGTCGTGGCCCGGCTGCGCGAGCACGGCGATCCCGAGGCCGCGAAGGCGGCCCGCGCCATCGCCGGAAAGTCGCCGACCTCGGTCAAGGTGACCCTGGCCGCGCTGCGCCGGGCCCGGGAGCTGCCCGGGCTCGCCGAGGTCCTGGAGCAGGAGTACCGGGTCTCCTGCGCGGCCCTGTCCTCGCCCGACCTGGTGGAGGGCGTCCGGGCCCGGGTGGTCGACAAGGACCGCTCGCCCAAGTGGGTCCCGGACACCCTGGAGGCGGTCACCGACGAGGACGTGGCCCGCCACTTCGCCCCCGCCCCGGACGGGCCCCTGGGCCTGACCGCCGCGGGATAGCGGCGGGCCCTCCCGGCGGCCGGAACACGGAGAACCCCTTGTCAGGAGGGGCGTGTCCGGTTTCAATCAGGGTTTGGCGGTTCCTCGCGTGGTCCGCCGTCGGCGAGGCGGAGGGAGCGCGCATGTCGGGGGCCTGGAACGCGTGGGCGTGGGACGCCGACCCCGAGGCGGTGCGCCGGGACGTGGCGGTGGCCCACGAGCGCTTCACCGGCTCCGGCCGGGTCAGCGGCCGGGTCCGCCCCGTCGTGGGCGACTCCTGGCAGCGCAGCGCCCTGCACGGGGTGGACCCCGACACCACCGTGCCCCGGATCGAGCTCACCGGGTCCGCCCTGCGCGACTACCGCGAGGCGCACCCGCTGGCCGCCGTCATGCCGCTGCTGAGGCGCCTGCTCCTGGACACCGCGCCCGGCCCCCAGATCGTCGCGGTCGGCGACGCGGCGGGGCGGCTGCTGTGGGTGGAGGGCGACGCCCGGCTGCGCGGCGGCGCCGAGGACATGCTCTTCGTGGAGGGCGCCAACTGGCACGAGCGCTCGGCCGGGACCAACGCGCCCGGGGTCGCGCTCGCCCTCGACCACGAGGTGCAGGTGTTCGCCAGCGAGCACTTCGCCCGGTGCGCCCAGCCCTGGAGCTGCTCGGCGGCACCCCTGCACGACCCCGGCACCGGCGCCCTCCTCGGCGTCCTCGACATCACCGGGGACAACCACCTCGCCTCACCGCAGGCGCTGGCCCTGGTCCGCGCCGCCGCCACCGCCGCCGAGATGGAACTGCGCGCCCTGCGCGCCGGCGACCGCGGGCCCGTCCCCGGACCGCCGTCGCGCGGACGGCGGGGGGAGGCGCCGACCGCACCGCGCTCCGACGCGGCGCCCGCCCGTCTGCGGGTGCTGGGCCGCGACGGCGCCCGCCTCACCCTGGACGGGCGGGACCTGGAGCTGAGCGCCCGCCACGCCGAGATCCTGCTCCTGCTCGCCCGCGCCCCGCGCGGGCTGACCGGCGAGGCGCTCGGCGCCCGCCTGCACGAGCGCGACGCCGCCCCGGTCACCGTCCGCGCCGAGGTCTCGCGCCTGCGCCGCCTGCTGGGCCCCGGCCTGCTCGACTCGCGCCCCTACCGCCTGTGCCGCCCGCTGGAGACCGACGTCGACGAGGTGTGCCGCCACCTGGCCCGGGGCCGGTACCGGAGCGCCCTGGAGGCCTACGCCGGGCCGGTGCTGCCCCGCTCGGAGGCGCCCGGGGTGGCCGAGGTCCGCGACGCCCTCCAGGCCGAGGTGTGCGAGGTCCTCGGCGCGGGCGCTCCACCGGACGTGCTCCTGGACTGGGTCGAGCACCCCGAGTGGCGCGAGGACCCCCGGGCGCTGGCCGCGGCCCTGCGCGCCCTGGACCCCGGCTCCCCGCGCCACGCCGCCCTGCGCGCCAGGCTGCGCTGGCTCGGCGGGTGAGGACGCCCGCGCGCAACGTGGTCGCAACGTCGCCGTGTCTAGCGTCACCCCTGTCCCTGCCGAGGAGAGGAGACCCCGATGGCGATCTACGCACCCCCTGGCCAGCCGGGCAGCGTCGTCGAGTACGCGCCCCGCTACGACAACTGGATCGGCGGCGAGTGGGTGAGGCCGGTCCGGGGGCGGTACTTCGAGAACCCCACCCCCGTCACCGGGCGCACCTTCACCGAGGTCGCCCGCAGCGGCGCCGAGGACGTGGAGCTGGCCCTGGACGCCGCGCACGGCGCCGCCCCCGCCTGGGGCCGCACCTCCGCCGCTGAGCGGGCCCTGGTCCTCAACCGGATCGCCGACCGGATCGAGGAGAACCTGGAGCGGCTCGCCGTCGCCGAGTCGTGGGAGAACGGCAAGCCCGTCCGCGAGTGCCTGGCCGCCGACCTGCCGCTCGCCGTGGACCACTTCCGCTACTTCGCCGGGGCGATCCGGGCCCAGGAGGGGCACACCTCCCAAATCGACGGCGACACGGTCGCCTACCACTTCCAGGAGCCCCTGGGGGTGGTCGTCCAGATCATCCCCTGGAACTTCCCCCTGCTCATGGCCACCTGGAAGCTCGCACCCGCGCTGGCCGCCGGGAACGCGGTCGTGCTCAAGCCCGCCGAGCAGACCCCCGCCTCGATCCTGCTGCTCGTGGAGCTGGTCGCCGACCTGCTGCCGCCCGGCGTGGTCAACGTCGTCAACGGCTTCGGCGTGGAGGCGGGCAAGCCGCTGGCCAGCAGCTCCCGCGTGCGCAAGGTCGCCTTCACCGGCGAGACCACCACCGGGCGCCTCATCATGCAGTACGCGTCGGAGAACCTCATCCCGGTCACCCTGGAGCTGGGCGGCAAGAGCCCCAACATCTTCTTCGCCGACGTGGCCGCCGCCAACGACGCCTTCTACGACAAGGCTCTGGAGGGCTTCGCCCTCTTCGCCCTCAACCAGGGGGAGGTGTGCACCTGCCCCTCCCGGGCGCTGGTCCAGGACGCCGTCTACGACCGCTTCATGGGCGACGCCCTGCACCGGGTGGGCCTGATCCGGCAGGGGAACCCGCTGGACACCGCCACCATGATCGGCGCCCAGGCCAGCAACGACCAGCTGGAGAAGATCCTGTCCTACATCGACATCGGGCGGAAGGAGGGGGCGAAGGTGCTCACCGGCGGGGAGCGGGCCGACCTCGGCGGCGACCTGTCCGGCGGCTACTACGTCACCCCGACCGTCTTCGAGGGCCGGAACAGCATGCGGATCTTCCAGGAGGAGATCTTCGGCCCGGTGGTCTCGGTGACCCGCTTCGACGACTACGACGACGCCCTCAGGACCGCCAACGACACCCTGTACGGGCTGGGCGCGGGCGTGTGGTCGCGCGACGGCAACACCGCCTACCGGGCGGGCCGCGACATCCAGGCGGGCCGCGTGTGGGTGAACAACTACCACGCCTACCCGGCGCACGCCGCGTTCGGCGGGTACAAGCAGTCCGGGATCGGCCGGGAGAACCACAAGATGATGCTCGACCACTACCAGCAGACCAAGAACCTGCTGGTCAGCTACTCCGACAGGGCGCTGGGGCTGTTCTGATGGACGACTCCGACCGCGGTCGGGCGGAACGGGTGGCCGTCACCGGGGCGGCGGCCGCCCTCCTGCGCGACCTGCGGGCCGAACACGGGCCGCTCATGTTCCACCAGTCCGGCGGGTGCTGCGACGGGAGCTCGCCGATGTGCTACCCGGCGGGGGAGTTCCGCACCGGCGGGTCGGACGTCCACCTGGGAGACCTGGACGTCGGCGCTCCCGAACCGGTGCCGGTGTGGATGTCCCGCGCGCAGTTCGAGGTGTGGAGCCACACCCACCTGACCATCGACGTCGTCCCCGGGCGCGGATCGGGCTTCTCCCTGGAGGCGCCCACGGGCAACCGCTTCCTCATCCGCTCCCGGCTCATGACCGACGACGAGGCCGGGCACCTGTGAGCCCCTCCGGCCGCCGCGGCCCCCGGGCCCGGCGGCCGGAACGGGCTGAGGCCTGTTGTGCGAGCCGGGCTTCAGCCATGGGGGCGTTCGGGCGCCCGCGGGGTTCCCGCGCTTCGAGGCGCCTGAACGCGGACCGGAGCGAAGCGGAGGCCCGAAGCGGGCACGGCCTAGCGCTCCTCGTCGGCGGGCCGGGCCTCCAGGCGTTCGGCCAGCTCGTCGCGGGCCAGGGACTCCTCGTCGATGCGCCCGGTCCGGTAGCCCACCCGCGCGGTGATGTGCCCGGCCACCGGGATGGTGACCATCTGGAAGAGCCCGACCAGCACCAGCGTTCCGACGCTGAACACGTTGGTCTCCACCGGCACCAGCCGCAGACCGATCCCCACCAGCACCAGCAGCAGGCCCAGGATCTGCGGCTTGGCCGCCGTGTGCATGCGCGAGAGCAGGTCGGGGAAGCGGATCAGCCCCACCCCGGCCACCAGGGAGAGCATGGCCCCGGCCAGGATGCACAGGAGCGCCGCCCAGTCCAGCACGGCGATGAGCTGCTCGCTCACGAGGCCTCCCCCCTCTCGGGCCGCTCGGACCCGGGTACCGCGTCGGTGGGCGTCGCCGAGGTCGGATGCGTGTCGGTGGGCGGGGCGATGTGCTCCTGCTGCATGCGCCGGGCGACGAACTTGGCGATGCTGACCGAGCTGACGAAGCCCAGCAGGGACAGCGCCAGCAGGGTCGGCAGCACGGTGGGGTCGCGGTGGAAGGCCGCGTAGGCCCCCGCTCCGGTCAGCGCGGAGGCGACCAGCACGTCCACCGACAGCGCCCGGTCCAGGATGCTCGGACCCATGACCATCCGGGCCACGCCCGCCAGCGCCGCCACGCCCAGCATGACGCCGACGGCGATCCACAGGACGTTCACGCGCCCCCCTTTCGTTCGAGCTCCTCGGGTCCGCCCGCGCGCAGCGCGGCGATGTCCTCGTGGGTGCCCAGAGCCATGACGAAGCGCTCCTCCAGCGTCCACACGTCCCGGCGGCCCTTCTCGATGGTCCGGTCGCTGTCCGCGCCCAGCATGTGCACGTACAGGATCCGCTCGGGCCGGTTGATCTCCGCGATCAGGGTGCCGGGGATGATCGAGGCGGCGATCGCCGTGGCCACCATGGTCAGGTCCGAGTCGGTGCGCATCCGCACCGCCACCACCGAGCTGCGCACCCGTCCGGGGCGGAAGGTCAGCACGGTGACCTGGAAGCTGGCGACGGCCATCTCGGTGAGCACGTGCACGATCAGCCGGACGAGGTGCACCGGGTGGAAACGGGGCCCCGGAGTGATGGGCGGCAGCGGGAACAGCACCATGATCACCACCGACACCAGAAAGCCCAGGACCAGTAGGCCCAGCGACTCCCGCCGGAGCTGGAAGCCGTCGAAGAGCAGCATCCACACCAGGGTCATGCCGAGTGCCATCGGCAGCTGGACCTTGCCCAGGCGGCGCCGCAGCCCCGTCAGGCCGATCCTCTTCCTGTCCCGCGCGTCGATCACCGGTGACCTCCGAGAACCGCGTCGATGTAGGGGGTGCGTGACTGCAGTTCCACCGCCGCCTCCGACGAGTACCCGATGAGCGGTCCCGCGAACACCGTCAGGAGGAGCCCGAGGACCACCAGCGCCACCGTGGCGCCGACCATGGTCCGGGGCAGGACGACCGAGGTGACCACCGGGGTGGTCGCGGTCGAGGAGTAGCGCAGCCGGGAGGAGGGGCCGACCGCCTCACCGGGGCCCAGGGCCGCGGTGGAGGGCTCGTCGGTGTCGGCGTCCTCCAGGACGGTGCCCGGTTCGGCCACAATGCCCTCCGAGGGCGAGCGCCAGAACGCGTAGCTCCACACCCGGGCGATGACGTACAGCGTGAGCAGGCTCGTCAGCACCGACGCGCCCACCAGGGTGTAGGCCAGCGGGGTGCCCGCGGCCACGCCCGCCTGGAGCAGGCCGACCTTGCCGAGGAAGCCCGACAGGGGCGGGATCCCGCCCAGGCTCATCGCCGGGACGAAGAACAGGACCGCCAGCACCGGCGCGATCCGTCCCAGGCCGCCCAGCTGGTCCAGGGACGTGGAGCCGCCCCGGCGTTCGATCAGCCCGGTGACCAGGAACAGCGTGGTCTGCACCGTGATGTGGTGCGCGACGTAGAACACCGCGCCCGTCATGCCCTGCTCGCTGCCCAGGGCCACGCCGAAGACCATGTAGCCGATGTGGCTGATGAGGGTGAAGGACAGCAGACGCTTGATGTCGGTCTGCGCGACCGCGCCCAGGATGCCCATGATCATCGTCGCCAGAGCCACCCACATCAGCAGGCCGTTGAGCTGTTCCCCGGGAAAGAGCAGCGTCTGCGTGCGGATGATCGCGTACACGCCCACCTTGGTGAGCAGGCCCGCGAAGACCGCGGTGACCGGCGCTGGCGCCGTGGGGTAGGAGTCGGGCAGCCAGGCCGCCAGCGGGAACACCGCGGCCTTGATGCCGAAGGCGAACAGCAGCACGATCTGCAGGGTCGCCTTCAACTCGGTGGACAGCTCCGGCAGCCGCTCGCCGAGCTGGGCCATGTTCACCGTTCCGGCGGCGCCGAAGACCAGCGCGATGGCGATGAGGAACAGCACCGAGGACACCAGCGACACCACCACGTAGGTGGCCCCCGCCCGCATCCGGGCCTGGGTGCCACCCAGGGTCAGCAGCACGTAGCTGGCGGTCAGCAGGATCTCGAACCCGACGTACAGGTTGAACAGGTCACCGGCCAGGAAGGCGTTGGACACGCCCGCCACCAGGATGAGGTAGGTCGGCTGGTACACCGACAGGGGCGCCACCTCGGCCTTGCCCGCCATGCCCTGGCCGATGGAGTACACCAGCACGGCCAGCGTGATCGCCGCCGACACCGTCACCATCAGCGCGGAGAGCCGGTCGGCGACCAGGGTGATGCCGATCGGCGCCTCCCAGCCGCCCACCTGCACGACCTGCGGGCCGTGCGCGTGCGCGCCCAGCATCAGCGCGAAGCCGATGACCAGCACCAGGGCCAGGGCGATCACGCTCAGCGCCTGCTGCAGGCGCGGCCACCGGATGCCCATGGCGAGCTTCACGCCGGCCGCGAACAGCGGGAGCACCACCGGCAGGGGGATGAGGTAGTGCAGGAGGCCCGCGAGGTAGTCCACGATCATGGTCACTCGTTCCCTTGCAGGTCGCTGTCCTCCGCCCGGGCCAGGCGCTCGCGCTCGACCCGCATGGTCTGGCGCGCCCGGCGCCGCTGGGCGCGGACCCGGCGGCGCAGCTCGCGCCACAGCTCGCGCTCGGCGGCGCGGTCGGCCCGGCGGTGCTCGCGCAGCCGCTTGCGCCCCAGCCGGATCCGCGCGCGCAGTTCCTGGACCTGGACGGTCATGCTCTCGGCGCGGTCGCTCAGGCGGCGCATGGTCTCCTGGGAGCGCTCGTCGGGGTCGTGGTCCTCGGCCTCCAGCTCGTAGCGGGCCAGCTCGGCCCGGGCCCGGGCGATCTCGGCCTTGATCCGGGCCTGCTCGGCCAGCTCACGGGCGTCGGCGACGGCGATGCGGGCCTGCAGCTCCGCGCGCTGGCGGCGGATGTCGGCCTGGAGCCTGCGCCGTTCCTTGAGGTAGCGCTGGCGCACCGCGCGCCGCCCCTCGTCCTGGGCGATCCGCAGGTCCTCGACGTCGTCCTGGACCTCGTCGTTGCCCTCCAGCTGCCAGCTCCGGTAGGCCATGGCCAGCAGGAACGCGGTGACGCCGAGGGTGATGACGATCGCGGTCAGGATCATCGCCTGCGGCAGCGGGTCGGTCATCTCCTCCGGGTCCGTCAGCCACATGACCGGCGGGCCGCCGGGTTCGCCGGCCATCGCCAGGATCATGAGGTTGACGCCGTTGCTCAGCACGATGAAGCCGAGCAGGACCCGGGTCAGACTGCGCTCCAGCAGGAGCACGACGCCCACGGCGACCAGGACCCCGACCACGATGACGATGAGCAGGCTGGGGGACTCACTCACGAGATGACCTCCTCGGCGCGTTCGGACGCCCCGGCCCCGCCCTGTGCCCCTACACGCGCGGAGTCCCGTTCGATCTGTTCGTCGATGCGGGCGCCGAGGCTGCGCAGGATGTCCAGGATCAGCCCGATGACCAGCAGGTACACGCCGAAGTCGAAGAGCAGGGAGACCGTGACGTGTGCCTCGCCCAGGATCCACAGGTCGATGTAGGCGTGGCCCCCCGCGAGGACGTCGGTGCCGAAGACGGCGCCGCCCAGCGCGGTGCCGGTGGCCACGGCCAGTCCGGCGCCGATCAGAGCTCCCGGCTGCACCCACGCGGTGGCGTACAGCTCGAAGCGGCCCCCGGCCAGGTAGCGGACGATGAACGCCAGCCCCGCGACGATGCCGCCCGCGAAGCCGCCGCCGACCGAGCCGTGCCCGGTCAGCAGCAGGTACACCGAGATCACCATGACCACGGGGAAGAGGAAGCGCGAGACCACCTCGAAGATGACCGACCTGCGCTCGGTGGGCAGGGCGTCGGCTCCGGGCAGCCATGTGTGCCGCCACCGGGGCCGGATGTGCGCGCTGCGCGGGGCGATCCGGACCCCGCCCAGGTCCACGTCGCCGTCGCCGCGCTGCGGTGCCGTGGTGAGCGACAGGGCCATGACCCCGCCCGGGGCCTTGCGCGGCTGCGCGCGGCGGCGCACGAACATCAGGCTGGCCACACCGGCCGCCGCCGCGGCGAGCACGGAGATCTCGCCCATGGTGTCCCAGGCGCGGACGTCGACGAGCAGGACCGAGACGATGTTGTAGCCGCCCGCCTCCTCGGCCGCGGCGGGGTAGTCCTCGGCGATCGAGGGTTCCGTGCGGCCCGCCAGGGCGAACCAGGTGAGAGAGGCCACGACGACCCCGGTGGCCAGGCCCAGCGCCAGGTTCCACACCCGCCTGCCGCGCAGGGCGGGTGCCGAGAAGCGCGGGGGGAAGCGGCGCAGCACCAGGACGAAGACCACCAGGCTGACGGTCTCCACCAGGAACTGGGTGAGCGCGATGTCGGGCGCGCCCATGACGTAGAAGAGGGTGGCGACGCCGTAGCCGCCGGTCCCGACGAGGACCACCGCGAACAGCCGCCGCCGCACGAAGAGCGTCAGCAGGGCGGTGACGACGATGGCGACGCCGGGGATGATCTGCACCGGGGAGTCCCACGGGCGCGGCGGCGGGTGGTCGCCCTCCCAGAGCCGTCCGCCGACCATCCACCACCCGGCGGCCACGACCAGGGCGATGAGGATGGTGCCGAGGTAGACGGGCAGCGAACCGCGCTGGGTGCGGCCGGTCACCTGGAGGGCCACGTCCTCCAGCCAGGCGAGCATGCGCCGGTAGACCCGGTCGGCGTCCGGCAGCGCCGTGCGGTTGCCCAGCCACACCACCTGGTGGCGGAGGAGGAACAGCACGAGGCCGCCGCCCCAGCACACCGCCGACAGCAGCAGGGGCAGGCCCAGGCCGTGCCACAGCGCCAGGTGCTCGGCCTTCTCGCCCGGGGCGACGGGCACGGTGTCGGCGTACACGGCGAGGAGGGGGTCGAGCAGTCCGGAGAGGGGGCCGCCCAGGAGGCCGAGCCCGGCCAGCAGGAGGCCGGGCGCCTGGAACAGCGGACCGGGCTCGTGCACCGGGGTGGGGGAGGCGCCCTCCTTGACGGAGAAGGCGCCCCACAGGAAGCGCAGGGTGTAGGCGACCGTGAAGCACGTGCCTACCACGAGGCCGGCCAGGACCGCGGTGTCGGCGCCGCCGCCGTGCTCGAAGGCGCCGAAGGCGAGTTCCTTGGCGGCGAACCCGAGGGTGGGCGGCAGGCCCGCCATGGAGGCCGCCGCCAGGACCGCCGTCCAGAAGGTCACCGGCATGGACGTGCGCAGCCCGGACAGTTCACGCAGGTCGCGGGTGCCGGTGCTGTGGTCGATCACGCCGACCACCAGGAACAGCGGCGCCTTGAACAGCGAGTGCGCGACGAGCATGGAGATCCCGGCGACGGCACCGGCCTGGGTCCCCGCGCCGAACAGGGTGATGAGGAAGCCGAGCTGGCTGATGGTGCCGTAGGCCAGCACGAGCTTGAGGTCGTACTGGCGCAGCGCCTTCCACCCGGCCAGGACCATGGTGACCGTGCCGAAGGACAGTGCCGTGTAGTGCCACACGGCGGCGTCGTGGAAGGCGGGGGCGAGCCGGGCCACCAGGTAGACGCCCGCCTTGACCATGGCCGCGGCGTGCAGGTAGCCGGAGACCGGCGTGGGGGCGCGCATGGCCGCGGGCAGCCACAGGCTGAACGGCAGGAGCGCGGACTTGGACATCGCGCCGACCATGACCAACGCGAGCGCGACGTCGACCGCGGTGCCGCCGGGCGGCGCGGCGGTGATCTCGGAGATGACGTAGGTCCCGGCGGCCTCACCGAGCAGGATCATGCCCACGAGCATCGTCAGACCGCCGAAGGTGGTGACGGTCAGGGCCGTCATGGCCGCCCGCCTGCTCTCCTTGACCTCGGTGCTGTGTCCGATGAGCAGGTAGGAGAAGACCGTGGTCAGCTCCCAGTACACGAAGAGCTGGATGAGGTCGTCGGCCAGCACCAGGCCGAGCATGGCCCCGGCGAAGGCCACGAAGACCCCGGCGAAGCGCCCGAGGCCGGGCTCGGAGTCGGTGAAGTAGCGGGCGCAGTAGACCAGGATCACCGCGCCCACGCCCGCGGCGATGAGCGTCATGACCAGGCCCAGGCCGTCCATGTGCAGGCCGAGCCGGAGCGAGAACTCCGGGGCCCACTCCGCGGAGGAGGAGAGCGCCTCGCCGCCCAGCACGGCCGGCAGCTGGAACAGGGCCCACACGGTCGACAGCCCGGGGACCACGGCCAGGGCGAGGAAGGCGCCCCGGCCCCACTGGCGCACGAGTAAGGGCGCGATCGCAGCCGCGACGAAATGCGCGATCAGCACTGTGGTCAATACGCCCTCCCGGACCGGTCCGGGCCCGTCCACCCCCGGACGGACGTCCGCTGCCCCCCGGCGGCGGTCCGTCCAGCCTCCGACCGGATCGGTGGACGGGGTGTCGCTGCGGTCCTGAGGGGGCAGGGAACCATGTGAACTTGCGTGTACAAGCTATTTAATAGTTAAGCTACACAAACGTCAAACCACTGCGCGGCCGACAATCCGTGCGTCGAGCCCAGCCTGCGAGGACCGTTTCGTGCCCGACGAGACCCACGAACCCCGTGCCGACCGGCACGGTGCCGAGCTTGAGGAGTTCCAGCGCGCCTGGACCGAACTCATCAACGCGGCGATCCACGCCCGTTTCCGCGGCGGCCACGGCCCGCGGGGAGCCGAGGGGCTCACCCTCACGCAGACGCTCCTCATGGAGGCCGTGCGCGGGATGGAGGCGCCCAGCGTCGGCGCGGTCGCCCAGATTGTCGGTGTTTCCTCTCCTTCCGCCACACGCATGATCCAACAGCTGGAGCGCAAGGGCATGTTGGCGCGCCGTCGGTCCGAACGTGACGAACGCAGCACGGTGGTGGCCGTCACCGAGGAGGGCGAGCGGGTCCTCGCCAGCCTGCGCCGGGAGCGCGAGCACAAGCAGCGGCGGCTCTTCGAGGCCATCGACCCCTCGCTGCGCCCCCTGTTCATCACCCTCCTGCGCGACCTGCGCGAGGCCGTGGACGAGATCTGAGCGACCGCCCCGGAGCCCCTCTGCCGTGGGCAGATCTGCCCCGGGCCGAAAACGTGGCGCCCGCCGGGGCCGCCGCCGCAGGCTGGAACCACCGGCCGGGCGGGCGAACGCCCCGCCCCGTGGCCGGATGAGGGAGGTTCCATGGCGATCAGACAACGGCTCGCGGAGGAGGGCCCCGGCGGCGCCTTCGACGACCAGCTGGCCGCGCGCCTGCTGCGCAGCCGCATCGTGCTCCTGGGCACGCAGGTGGACGAGACCAGCGCCAACCGCGTGTGCGCGCAGATCCTGCTGCTGGCCGACGAGGACCCGCGCAGGGACATCACGCTGGCGATCAACAGCCCGGGCGGGGTCATCTCGGCGGGGCTGGCCATCTACGACACGATGAACTTCGTCCCCAACGACGTGTCCACCCTGGTCATGGGCTTCGCGGCGAGCATGGGCCAGTTCCTGGCCTGCGTCGGCGCCCCGGGCAAGAGGTACAGCCTGCCCCACGCGCGGATCATGATGCACCAGCCCTCGGGCGGGCTGGGCGGGACCGCGGCGGACATCGCCATCCAGGCCGAGAACCTGGCGCACACCAAGCAGACCATGGTGCGGCTGATCGCGCGGCACACCGGTCAGTCCGAGGAGACCATCGCGCGGGACCAGCACCGCGACGCCTGGTTCACCGCCCAGGAGGCCAGGGAGTACGGGTTCGTGGACCACGTCGTCTCGTCCGCCGCCGAGATGAACGGCAGCGGTCTGAGGCTGGGCGCCAGCGCGCCCGGGTTCGCCACGCGCGCGGGGGGAGAGCACTGATGAGCGGTCGTTACACGGTTCCGATGGTGGTGGAGCGCACCCCGCACGGCGAGCGGTCCTTCGACGTCTTCAGCAGGCTGCTCTCGCAGCGGATCGTGTTCCTGGGGACGCCGATCGACGACGACGTCGCCAACGTGGTCATGGCCCAGATGCTCCACCTGGACTACGAGTCCAGCGAGAGCGACATCCAGCTCTACATCAACTCCCCGGGCGGCTCGGCCACCGCACTGACCGCGATCTACGACACCATGCGCTTCGTGCGCGCGGACGTGGCCACGGTGTGCATGGGCCAGGCGGCCTCAGCGGCGGCGGTGCTGCTCGCCGCGGGCGCGCCCGGCAAGCGCATGGCGCTGGAGCACGCCCGGGTGCTGCTGCACCAGCCGTCCGCCGAGGGGCAGGGGGTCGCCGCCGACCTGGAGATCCAGGCCGAGGAGATCATGCGGATCCGCGCCCAGGTGGAGGAGATCCTGGCCCGGCACACCGGGCAGACGCAGGAGCGGCTGCGCGCCGACACCGACCGGGACAAGATCTTCACGGCCGAGCAGGCCAGGGAGTACGGCCTGGTGGACGGGATCATCACCACCCGGGAGGTCGCCCCGGCGGCCCGGAGCGCGGCCTGACGGTGTTCTCCGGGCCTCCGCTTCGCCTTGGCCCGGGCGGGTCCGCGGGGGGCGTACCCCTCGCGGACCCGCCCGGCGCGGGCGGCCGGGGGCCTCAGGCGGCCAGGGACAGCGCCTGGGCCCGGGGCGCGGGAGCGGCGACGGAGGGCGAACCGGCCCGGCGGTACTCGCCCAGCGAGGTGCCGGTCCGCCGGGGGCCGCCCAGCACGCTGCGCTCGTACAGGGCGCCCAGGACGTCGGACATGCTCAGGCCGAGGGAGCGGTAGACCGCGGCGAGCACCTCGGAGGAGGCCTCCTTGCGGCCCCGCTCGATCTCGCTCAGGTAGGGCAGCGACACCTGGGCCTCCTCCGCCACCTCGCGCAGGGTCCGGCCCTGCTCGGTCCGGGTGCGCCGCAGCAGGTCGCCGATGAGGTCGCGCATGAGGGGCTCCTCCGGCTCCCGGCCACCCGTGCGGGCCTCCTCCAGGGAGCGTAGGACGTCGGTCATCGGGGCCTCCCGTCTGGCGGTCTTTGCCCGCGAGCCTACGCCGGGGCGGGCCCGGAGGGGGAGGGGGCCGCGGGTCTTCTGCGCAGGGCAGAAGGGGCGCGCCCTCCCGACGACGTGTCAGCCGGAAGGGGCCTGAGGGAATGCCCGCGTGGAAATGTCCGAAAGGCGGGTATGAGGTGGTGTTGCTCAGTATTCTGCCCGCACGGCTGGTACTCCCGGGCTCCCCGGGATCCCGGAGCATGCCCCGGTGTTCTCCAGCCATAGCTCTCCTCGGAGGTCCCCGTGTCCGTTCCCCCTCTCCGCGTCTTCTCCCGGTCCGACACGTTCGCGTGCGCGCACGCGGAACCGGCGGGCTGGTCCTGGATCCGCTGATCCGCTGATCCGCGGCTCCGGCGGGCACCGGCGCACACCGGAGGGAACGCGCCGGGGCGGGGGAGAGGGGCGGGGCAGCCAAACGGCGTCGAAGGTTCGGCCCCGGCGAGACCCGGGCGTGTTTTCCCTCTGGCGCAGCGGGAAGTAGGGGGTTGCGTCTACATCCGGAGGAACCCAATGGAGATCACCGGAATCATCACCGCGATCATCGTCGGTCTGATCATCGGCGCGCTGGGGCGCCTCGTCGTCCCGGGCAAGCAGCACCTGCCGATCTGGCTGACGCTGGTCCTGGGTATCGTGGCCGCCTTCGTGGGCGGCTGGATCGCCAGCTTCTTCACGTCGTTCTGGCTCTTCGTCCTCATCGTGCAGGTGCTGGTGGCCGCCGCGATCGTCTACTTCGCGGACGGCTTCTACGCCAGGAGCGCCAAGGGCCGGACCGCGTAGCGGTTCCGCCCCGCCCCGCCCCGCTCCGCCCCGCTCCGGGCCGCCGGGCCCTCCCGGCGGCCCTGTCCGCCTATCCGGCGGCCACGTCCACGGTCCGCCCGGTGGCCAGCGAGGACTCGGCGGCCTCCAGCACGGCCACCACGTCCCGGCCGAAGCGCACGTCGCACGGGTCGCCGACCGTACCCTCCACCTGGGCCAGAAGCCGGTCGACCGCCGAGGTGAAGGCCGCGACGGGACCCCGGTCGCCGCTGGGGACCGGGACCCAGCCCCGCTCTCCGTGCAGGACCACCTCGAAGGCCCGCTCCGCCGGAGCGGCGTCCAGCGTCACCGCGAAGGAGCCGACCGCGCCGCCCGCGTGCCGGGTGAGCATGTGCGTGGTGCCCCTCGGCCCCGCGAGCGCGCTCACCCTGGTGACGGGGCCGAGCACCGGCAGCACCTGGGAGAGCACGTGCGGGCCCACATCCCACAGGCCGCCCTTCTCCCTGCGCCAGGGGGAGGCGCCGTAGGGGTTGCCGGGCTCGAAGATCGACGCGAACAGCGTCGCCCGCACCCCGTGCCAGCCCCCCTCGGCGGCGGCCGAGTCCAGGAACTCCGTCACGTTGTCGGAGAAGCGGTTGGTGAAGAACACCACCGAGGCCAGGCCGCGCCGCCCCGCCTCGGCGGCCAGGGCGTCGGCCGCGGCGGTGGTCAGCGCCACCGGCTTGTCCAGCAGCAGGTGCCTGCCCGCCCGCGCCGCGCGCAGCGCGAGTTCGGCCTGCACGTCCGGCGGCAGGGCGACGGCCACGGCGTCCACCTCCGCCAGGAGTGCGTCCACCTCGGTGTGGGCGCGGGTCCCGTACCGCTCCGCGAGCGCGGCGGCCTTGGCGGGGTCGCGCCCCCACACCCCCGCCAGGGCGGCGCCGGGGTGCGCGTCCAGTGCCGCGGCGTGCGTCTCCGCCGCCCAGTAACCCGTGCCCAGCAGTCCGAACCTGAGGCCCATGCCATACTCCTTCGCTCCGCGCCGCCGCTGTCGGCCATTCTCCATGGAAACGCTCCCACGGACGGAGGCGGCCCCGGTCCCCGAGGGTGGCCCCGTCTCCCCGGGGCGGTCAGGCCAGCCGCCGGGCCCCCGCTGAGGGCAGCGCCCCGAACGCCTCCGGCGCGGAGAAGCCCCGCTCCCGGTAGGCCTCCCGGACCGCCTTCGCGCACACCTCCACGCGGTCGGACTCCACCAGGGCGACCACGCACCCGCCGAAGCCGCCGCCGGTGATCCGCGCCCCCAGGGCGCCCGCGGCCAGCAGGGCCTCCACCGCGGTGTCCACCTCCGCGACGCTGACCTCGTAGTCGTCGCGCAGCGAGGCGTGGGAGGCGGTGAGCAGGGGCCCCACCGCGCGCAGGTCCCCCGCGCGCAGCAGGTCCACCGCGCGCAGCACCCGCGCGTTCTCGGTCACCACATGGCGCACCCGGCGACGGGACACCTCGTCGGGCAGGGCGTCCAGCGCCGCCGCCAGGTCCCCGACGTCGCGCAGGGCCGCCACCCCCAGGGAACGCGCGGCCGCCTCACAGGAGCGGCGCCGGTCGGCGTAGTGGCCCTCCACCAGCCGGTGCGGGGCGCGGGTGTCCACCACCAGTACGGTCAGTCCCCGCGCCGCGGGGTCGAAGGGCACCTGCACGGCCTCCAGCGACCGCGTGTCCATGAACAGGGCGTGGCCCTCGGTCGAGAGCATGGACGCGGACTGGTCCATGATGCCGCAGGGCATGCCCACGAAGTCGTTCTCCACCCGCTGGGCCAGCCGGGCCACCTCCGCGGGCGCGAGAGCGGCGCCGTGCAGCTCGGCCGCCGCCATGACGGTCGCGCACGAGAGCGCGGCCGAGGAGGACAGCCCCGCGCCGGTCGGGATGGTGCTGTCCACCAGCAGGTCCAGCCCCGTCACCGGGTACCCCTCCTCGTGCAGCACCCACAGGGCGCCGCAGGGGTAGGCGGCCCACCCCCGGACCCGGCCGGGGTCCAGGTCGGCCAGCGCCACATCGTGCGCCTCGGGGGACTGCCGGGAGCGCAGCCGCGCCGTGCCGTCCGACCGCGCGGAGGCCGCGGCGGTCAGCGTGTGCGGCAGGGCGAAGGGGAGCACGAACCCGTCGTTGTAGTCGGTGTGCTCGCCGATGAGGTTGATTCGCCCCGGCGCGGTCCACACCCCCCGGGGACCGGCTCCGAAGGCCGCGCGGAAGGCGTCGCCCAGGCCGTCCACCCGCCGTTCCGTCCCGCTCACCGCTCCTCCCGGCGGGCGAACTCCCACGCGTCGGCCACGGTCCGGTCGAGCGTGCGCACGGGTTCCCAGCCCAGCTCCCGCCGGGCCCGGTCGTTGGCGGCGACCAGCACGGCCGGGTCGCCCGGACGGCGGGGGGAGTCGACCACGGGCACCGGGCGGCCGGTGACCCGGCGGACCGCCTCGATCACCTCGCGCACGCTGTGCCCGCCGCCGGTTCCCAGGTTGTGGACGCGGAAGGCGCCCGGCCGCACGTGCTCCAGGGCGCGCAGGTGCGCGTCGGCCAGGTCGGCCACGTGCAGGTAGTCGCGCACCGCCGTGCCGTCCGGGGTCGGGTAGTCGGTGCCGAACACCCGCGCGTGCTCGCTCTCCCCGGCGGCCACCTTCAGCAGGTTCGGCACCAGGTGCGTCTCGGTCTCGTGCCGCTCGCCGAAACCCAGGAAGGCCCCGGCCACGTTGAAGTAGCGCAGGCTCACCGCTCCCAGACCGTAGGCCTGCGACCACGACTCCAGGAGGTGGTCGGCGGCCAGCTTGGTGGCGCCGTAGGGGTTGGTGGGCACCGCCGGGTCGGTCTCGCGCAGCGGCGCGCGGGAGGCGGGCTCGCCGTAGGTGGCGGCGCTGGAGGAGAACACCAGCCGCCGCACCCCGTGGCACAGCGCGGCCTCCAGCAGCGCCAGCGTCCCCGACACGTTGGTGCGCCAGTACAGCCCGGGGCTCCGCACCGACTCGCTGACCAGGGACTTGCCGGCGAAGTGCAGGACGGCCTCCACCGACGGGTCCAGGACGTCGGAGGCCTCGTGCAGGTCGGCGACCACCAGCCGGGCCCCGTCGGGTACGGCGTCGCGGTGCCCGGTCGACAGGTCGTCGAGCACGGTCACCTCGTGCCCCTCCTTGAGCAGCAGCGCGGTGACCACGCTGCCCACGTACCCGGCGCCGCCGGTGACGAGCAGTTTCACGGTGCGGCCTCCCGGAGGCGCTCGGCGATGGTCTCGGGCGCGACGTCGCTGATGAACACGCCCATGCCGGACTCGGTTCCGGCCAGGTACTTGAGCTTGTCCGCGGCGCGCCGCACCGAGAACAGCTCCAGGTGCAGGCGGGCCAGGTCGCGCCGTTCGCGCACGGGCGCCTGGTGCCAGGCGGAGATGTAGGGCAGCGGCGCGTCGTAGAGCGAGTCGAAGCGGCGCAGCACGTCCAGGTACAGGCGGCCGAAGTCCTTCCGCTCCGCGGCGGAGAGCGCGGGCAGGTCGGGCACCCGGCGGTGCGGGTACAGGTGCACCTCCACCGGCCAGCGCGCCGCGGCCGGGACGAACGCCGTCCAGTGCTCGGTGCGCGCGACCACCCGTGTCTTGGCCTCCTGCTCGGCGCGCAGGACGTCGCCGAACAGGTCGCCCCCGGTGCGCGCGCGGTACTCCTCGGCGGAGTCGAGCATGCGCAGGGTGCGCGGGGCCACGAAGGGCAGCGCGTAGATCTGCCCGTGCGGGTGGTGCAGGGTCACCCCGATCTCCGGGCCCCGGTTCTCGAAGCAGTACACCTGCTCCACGCCGGGCATCGCGGACAGCGCGCGGGTGCGGTCGATCCAGGCCTCCATGACCGTGCCCGCCCGCTCGGGGCCCAGGTCGGCGAAGGAGGCGTTGTGGTCGGAGCCGAAGACGAGGACCTCGCAGCGGCCCGCGCCCACCCGGCGGGAGGGTTCCAGCTCGCCGACGTCGGACAGGACCCGCCCGTCGTCGGCGACCAGCGACGGGAAGCGGTTCTCGAAGGCCACCACGTCGTAGGAGGGGTCGGGGATCTCGGTGTGCCGCCCGTCCGCCGAGGGGCACAGCGGGCAGTCGTCGCTGGGGGGCAGGTGGGTGCGCCCCTGGCGGTGGGAGGCCACGACCACCCACTCGCGCAGCAGCGGGTCGAAGCGCATCTCCGAGCCGGTCGCGGACGGCGGCAGCCCGCGCTGGTCGGGGACGGGCCGCCGGACGGTGTCGCCCTCGTCGAAGTAGACGATCTCACGCCCGTCGGCCAGGCGCGCGGAGGTCCTCCTCATTCCCCCTCCTCCCGGGGCGGGACGTCGGCGACCACCAGGCGGCCCACGTGTTCGGACAGGGTCTCCCGCACGGCCGGGTCGGCGCCCGAGTCCGTGACCAGCACGTCGCAGCGGTCCAGCGGCGCGATGGTGCTGATCCCCACGGTGCCCCACTTGCTGTGGTCGGCGGCCACGACGAGGCGGGCGGCGGCCTCCACCAGGGCACGGTTGGTCTCGGACTCCATGAGGTTGGGGGTGGTGAACCCGGCGCGCTCCTGCATGCCGTGCACCCCCAGGACGAGGGTGTCCAGGTTGAGGCCGCGGATGGAGGCGAGCGCGAGCGGGCCCACGAGCGCGTCGGAGGGGGTGCGGAAGCCCCCGGTGAGCGCCACGGTCTGGTCGGGCCGGGCGGCGCGGTGGAACACCTCGGCCACCCGCAGGGAGTTGGTGACCACCGTCAGGCCGGGGGTGTCGGCCAGGTACTCGGCGACGGCGGCGGTGGTGGTGCCCGCGGACAGGCCCACGGCGGTGTGCGGTTCGACCAGCTCGGCCACCGCCCGGGCGATCGCGTGCTTCTCGTCCGCCTGGCGGGTGGACTTGGCCTCGAAGCCCGGCTCCTCGGTGCGCGCGCTCTCCGGGGCGACGGCGCCGCCGTGCACCTTGCGCACCTCTCCCCGGTTCTCCAGGGCGTCCAGGTCCCGCCGCACGGTCATGTCCGACACCGCGAGGCTCTCGACGAGGTCGGCGACCCGGACGGCTCCGGCGCGCCGCACCTGTTCGAGGATCAGCTCCTGCCGTTGTGCGGCCAGCATCCGCCCCCCTGGGTGGTGGAAAATGTTTCTTCTTGTTGGAAACAGTGTGTCATGTTCCGGATCGGTGTCAACGGGCGGCGGAATCCCTGATGGTAAATGTTGGAAAACGTTGGCAAGTGTTGACAAGTCGGGCGAGGGGTGCTGACTATGTGTGCATCGTTCGTGTGACCGCCTTCACACATGTTCGGAGGACCCCCGATGCACCACAGACCCCCCGGACCACCGGGCCCGGCCCGCCGTTCCCTGCTGCGCGGGATGGCCGGAGCCGGGGCCCTGCTCGCCCTGCCGGGCCTGGGCGGGTGCGGCGCGGGCCGCCGCACGGACCCCGACCTGGTCACCATGGCCTCCAACCGGGCCAACCCCGCCCAGCGCGAGGCCGTCGCCGAGAGCGTCGGGCTCTTCGAGGCCGCCTCCGGGCGCACCGTGGAGATCAACACCTTCGACTCCACCTCGTTCCAGGAGAGCCTCAACAACTACCTCCAGGGCACCCCGGACGACGTCATCGCCTGGTTCGCGGGCTACCGGATGCGCTTCTTCGCCGAGCGCGGCCTGATCAGCGACGTCACCCCGGTCTGGGAACGGCACTTCCAGGGCGCCTTCACCGACCAGGTCCGCAGCCTGTGCACCGCCGACGACGGCAGGCAGTACATGGTCCCCGACTCCACCGCGCCCTGGGCGGTCTTCTACCGCAGGAGCCTGTTCGAGGAGAGGGGGTACGAGGTCCCCGCCACCCGCGAGGAGTTCGTCGAACTCTGCGAGCGCATGCGCGCGGACGGGCTCGAACCCCTGGCCTCGGGAATCCGCGAGGGCTGGCCCGCGATGGGCATGTTCGACCACCTCAACCTGCGGATCAACGGCCCCGAGTACCACCTGGAACTCCTCAACGGCGACCACTCCTGGGACACCCCCGAGGTCCGGAGCGTCTTCGGCGCCTGGGCCGAACTGCTGCCCCACCACCAGCCCGACCCCCTGGGCCGCGGGATCAACGAGGCCCAGACCGCCCTGGTCCGGCGCGAGGCCGGGATGATGCTCTGCGGCCTGTTCATCACCCACGTCTTCCCCGAGGGGGAGGACCGCGAGGACCTGGACTGCTTCCCCTTCCCCGAGTTCGATCCCGAGATCGGCGCCGACGCGGTCGAGGCGCCCATCGACGGGTTCATGGTGTCGGGGGACCCGCGCAATGCCGAGGGCTCCCACGAACTCCTCGGCCACCTGGGCTCCCTGGAGGCCCAGGAGCTCTACACCGCGATCGACCCGCAGGCGCTGCCCATCCACCAGGACGCCGACACCAGCGGGTTCACCGGACTGGACGCCCGCGTCAGCGACATGATCAACGCCGCCGGGGCGCTCACCCAGTACATGGACCGCGACACCCGCCCCGACTTCGCCTCCGTCGTCATGATCCCCGCCCTCCAGCGCTTCCTGCGCCAGCCCGACGACCTCGCCGACCTGACCGCCAGCATCCAGCGCCAGAAGGTCTCCATCTTCGGCCGCTGAACCAGAAGGGAGAAGGCGTGGTGTCCAACGCCCCCGCACCGCCCCGGGAGGGGCGCACCCTGCCCCGGCCGCCGGACCGCCGCCCCGGCCGGCCCCGGCGCCCCAGCCTGCGCAACGGCCGGGCGGACCGGATCACCCTGGCCCTCATGCTGGGCGTGCCCGCACTGCTCGTGGTCGGCCTGGTCTGGCTGCCCGCCCTGGCCACGGTCGCCCTGTCGTTCACCCGCTGGGACGGCATCGGCGGCCCGGAGACCATCGAGTGGATCGGTGCCCAGAACTACGTGGACGCGTTCACGATCTACCCGCCGTTCGAACCGGCGCTGCGCAACAACCTCGTGTGGCTGGTGGTCCTGTTCGCCTTCCCCACCGTCCTCGGCATGCTCCTGGCCGTGCTGCTGGACCGCCGACTGCGCGGCGGATCCCTGTACCAGAGCGCGTTCTACATGCCGGTCGTGCTGTCGCTGGCCCTGGTCGGGTTCATCTGGCAGCTCGTCTACTCCCGCGACCAGGGGCTGCTCAACGCCTTCCTCGCCCTGGCCGCCGACGCCCCGCCCGTGGACTGGTTCGGCGACCCCGACATCAACCTGTACGCGGTGCTGGTCGCGGCCGGGTGGCGGCACACCGGCTACATCATGCTGCTCTACCTGGCCGGATTGAAGGCCGTCGACCCCTCGCTGCGCGAGGCCGCCGCCATCGACGGCGCCGGCCCGGTGCGCACGTTCACCCGGGTCGTCTTCCCCGCCCTGCTGCCGATCAACCTGGTCGTGGTCGTCGTGACCGTCATCGACGCACTGCGCGCCTTCGACATCGTGTGGGTCATCAACCGGGGCCGCAACGGCCTGGAGCTGATCTCCGCGCTGGTGACCTCCAACGTCATCGGCGAGGCCAGCCGGGTGGGCTTCGGCTCCGCGCTGGCCGTGGTCATGCTGGTGATCTCGCTGGTGTTCATCGCCGTCTACGTGTCCACCATGCTGAGAGGGGCCTACCGGTGACCGCCACGACCCCGTCCGTCCCACCCGCTCCGCCCGCCTCGTCCGCCCGCCCCGCGTCGTCCGCGCGGCCCGCCCCGCGGCGCCGCCGGATCCGGCCCGCCCGCGCCCTGCTGCACGCCTTCCTCCTCACCACCGCGCTGGCCTGGTTCTTCCCGGTGCTGTGGGCCGTGGTCAACTCCTTCCGCGACTACGAGTACACCGCCGTGCACGGTTACCTGTCCCTGGGCGGCTTCACCCTGGACAACTACGCCGAGGCCTGGACCCAGGGCGAACTGCCGGGCTACTTCCTCAACTCGCTGGTCATCACGGTCCCCGCCGTGCTGCTGACCCTGTTCCTGTCCTCGTGCGCCGCGTTCGTGCTCTCCCAGTACTCACGCCGGTTCAACCTGGTCATGCTCGCGGTGTTCCTCGCCGCGAACCTGCTGCCGCCCCAGGCGCTGCTCGTCCCGCTCTTCCGGCTCTACAACTCCATTCCGCTGCCGTACTGGATCAGCGAGTCCGGCTCCCTCTACGACAGCCACCTGGGCATCATCCTCATCCACACCGCCTTCCAGATCGGCTTCTGCACCTTCGTGCTGAGCAACTTCATGAAGGCCATGCCCGCCTCCCTGCTGGAGGCGGCCCGGGTGGACGGGGCCAGCGCCTTCCAGCAGTACTGGAGGGTCGTGCTCCCGCTGTGCCGCCCGAGCCTGGCCGCTCTGGCCACCCTGCTGGTCACGTGGATCTACAACGACTTCTTCTGGGCGCTGGCCCTGCTCTCCAGCGGGGACAAGCTGCCCATCACCACCGCCCTGCAGAACCTCCAGAGCGCCTTCTTCGTCGACTACAACCTGCTGTCGGCGGGCTCGGTCCTCGTCGCCCTGCCGACGCTGGTCGTGTTCTTCGCACTGCAGCGCCACTTCGTCGCCGGACTGACCCTGGGGGCGAGCAAGGGATGACGTACCGCACCGTGAGCCTGCGCGCGGCGGGCACCGCCCTAATCCTCGGCGTCCCCGGGGACGGGCTGCCGCACGTCCTGCACTGGGGCGCCGACCTGCCCGACACCGACGGGCTGGCCGCCGCGGCGGCCCCCGGCGCCGCGCACAACGGACTCGACGAGCCCCGGTGGGTGTCGCTGGTGCCCACCCAGGGCGAGGGCTGGCGCGGCCACCCCGGGATCGCCGGGCACCACGAGGGCCGGACCACCTTCCCCCGCTGGACCGTCCGGGAGTGCTCCGCGGCACCCCTGGAGGGAACCGAGCCCGGAACCGGCGGGTCCCTGACCGTCCTGGCCGACTCCCCGGGCCTGGAACTGCGCTGCGAACTGCGCATGGAGGCCTCCGGCCTGGTCCGCGCCCGCCACACCGTCACCAACACCGACGCCGACCCCTGGACGCTGGACTCCCTCCTGGTCGCCCTCCCCCTGCCCCGGGAGGCGCGGGAGGTGCTGGACCTGACCGGCCGCTGGTGCCGCGAGCGCGCGCCCCAGCGGCACGACCCGGGTACGGGAACCCGGCTGCGCGCCTCGCGCCGGGGCCGGACCGGCCACGACGCGCCGCTGCTGCTCACCGCCGGCACCCCCGGGTTCGGGTTCCGCCACGGCGAGGTCTGGGGCGTGCACACCGCCTGGAGCGGCGACCACGTGCACCTGGCCGAGCGCCTGCCCGAGGCCGCCGGGCAGGCCGACGGCGTGATCGCGGGCGGCGAGCTGCTCCACCCCGGGGAGGTCCGCCTGGCCCGGGGCGAGTCGTACACCACGCCGTGGGTGCTGCTGTCCTGGTCCGACCGGGGGCTCGACGGCATGTCCGCGCGCCTGCACCGCTGGCTGCGCGCCCGGCCCGGGCACCCCTCCTCCCCGCGGCCGGTGGTCCTCAACACCTGGGAGGCCGTCTACTTCGACCACGACCTGGACACGCTCACCCGGCTCGCCGACACCGCCGCCGACATCGGCGTGGAGCGGTTCGTCCTGGACGACGGCTGGTTCCGGGGCCGCCGCGACGACACCGCGGGACTCGGCGACTGGACCGTGGACCCCCGGGTGTGGCCCGGAGGCCTGCACCCGCTCTTCGACCACGTCCGCGCCCGGGGGATGCAGGTCGGGCTGTGGGTGGAGCCGGAAATGGTCAACCCCGACTCCGACCTGGTGCGGGCACACCCGGAATGGGTGCTGGCGGAGGAGGGGCACCTCCCGCCGCCCAGCCGCCACCAGCAGGTCCTGGACCTGTCCCGCCCCGAGGCGTTCCGGTACGTGTTCGACCGCCTGGACGCGCTGGTCACCGAGTACCGGCCGGACTACCTGAAGTGGGACCACAACCGCGACCTGCTCGAACCCGTGCACGCACCCACCGGCGGCGCGGGGACGCACCGGCAGACCCTGGCCGTGTACGCGCTGCTGGACCGGCTCCGGGAGCGCCACCCCGGCCTGGAGGTCGAGTCCTGCTCCTCCGGCGGCGGCCGGGTGGACCTGGGGATCCTGGAGCGCGCCGACCGCGTGTGGGCCTCCGACACCAACGACCCGCTGGAGCGGCTGGCCCTCCAGCGCTGGACCGCCCTGCTGCTGCCGCCCGAGCTGGTGGGCAGCCACGTCGGCGGGCCCGTCGCGCACACCACCGGGCGCGCCGCCGACCTGTCCCTGCGCTGTCTGACCAGCCTGTTCTCCCACGCCGGTATCGAGTGGGACATCACCGGGTGCACCGGGGACGAGCTGCGGACGCTGGCCGCCTGGATCGGCCTGTACAAGGAGCTGCGCCCGCTGCTGCACTCGGGGGAGGCCGTGCACGCCGACCCCGTCGACCCCGCCGAACAGCTCGACGGCGTGGTCGCCCCGGACGGGAGCGAGGCGGTGTTCCGCTACGCCCGGCTGGCCACCTCCGAACGCGCCCTGCCCGGCCGCGTCCGCCTGCCCGGCCTGCGCCCGGACCGCCGCTACCGCCTGGTGCGGCGCGGGGAGGCCGGGCCGCCCTCCACCACGGAGCGGCTGCCCCCGGCGTGGTTCACCGAGGGGGAGACCACCGCGCCGGGCTCGGTGCTCGCCCGCTCCGGGATCCAGCTGCCCAACCTCAACCCGTCCCAGGCCCTGCTCCTGCACCTGAAAGAGGTCTGACCCGCCCATGACCAAGCCCGCCTACCTGGAGGACTTCGTCCCCTCGAAGGGGGCGCGCGCGCCCCGCGCCCGCTTCGCCTCCGACGCGCCCTCCCTGGACCTCAACGGCACGTGGCGCTTCCGACTGCTCGACCGGGCCCCGGCCGACACCGACGGGTTCGAGGCCGGGGGGTACGACGACTCGGCCTGGTCCGACCTGCCGGTGCCCGCGCACTGGCAGCTGCACGGCCACGGCGCCCCCGCCTACACCAACATCGCCTACCCCTTCCCGGTGGACCCGCCGCACGTGCCCGACGACAACCCCACCGGCGACTACCGGAGGGTCTTCGACCTGCCGGAGGGGTGGCCCGGCGGCGGGGCGGTGCTGCGCTTCGACGGGGTCGACTCCTGCTTCCGGGTCTGGCTCAACGGCACCGAGCTGGGCTTCTCCACGGGCAGCCGCCTGGCCGCCGAGTTCGACGCGGGCCACCTGCTGCGCCCGGGGCGCAACACCCTGGCCGTGCGCGTCCACCAGTGGTCGGCCGCCAGCTACCTGGAGGACCAGGACATGTGGTGGCTGTCCGGGATCTTCCGCGACGTCACCCTGCTCGCCCGTCCCGAGGGCGGGATCGACGACCTCACCGTGCACGCCTCCTACGACCACGCCGCCGGGACGGGCACCCTGCGGGTGGACGTGGCGGGCGCGGAGGACGCCCTGGTCAGTGTTCCGGAGCTGGGGCTCGCCGACGTCGCGGCCGGGGTGGAGCACGCGGTGGGCCCCGTGGAGCCGTGGTCGGCCGAGGTGCCCCGCCTGTACGAGGCACGGGTGCGCACGCCGGGGGAGGAGGCCCGCGTGCGGGTCGGCTTCCGGACCGTGGAGGTCTCCGGGGGACGGCTGCGGGTCAACGGCCGCCCCCTGCTGCTGCGCGGGGTGAACCGGCACGAATGGCACCCCGACCACGGCCGCGCGGTGCCCCGGGAGACCATGCGGGAGGACGTGCTGCTGATGAAGCGGCACAACGTCAACGCGGTGCGCACCAGCCACTACCCTCCCCACCCCGACTTCCTCGACCTGTGCGACGAACTGGGCCTGTGGGTCATCGACGAGTGCGACCTGGAGACCCACGGGTTCGAGCTGGTCGGGTGGCGCGGCAACCCCTCGGACGACCCGCGCTGGCGCGAGGCCTACCTGGACCGGATCCGCCGGACGGTGACGCGCGACCGCAACCACCCCAGCGTCATCCTGTGGTCGTTGGGCAACGAGGCGGGGACCGGGCGCAACCTGGCGGCCATGGCCGCGTGGACGCGCGAGCACGACCCGTCGCGGCCGGTCCACTACGAGGGGGACCGGGACAGCTCCTACGCCGACGTGTACTCGCGCATGTACGCGCCGCACGAGGAGGTGGCGCTGATCGGCCGGGGCGAGGAGGAGCCCACCCGGGACCCCGGGGCCGACGCGCACCGGCGCGGCCTGCCCTTCGTCCTGTGCGAGTACGCGCACGCCATGGGCACCGGGCCCGGCGGGCTGGAGGAGTACCAGCGCCTGTTCGAGGAGTACGGCCGCTGCCAGGGCGGGTTCGTCTGGGAGTGGATCGACCACGGCATCCGCCGCCGTGGGGCGGACGGCACCGAGTGGTTCGCCTACGGCGGCGACTTCGGCGAGGCCCTGCACGACGGCAACTTCGTGGCCGACGGCCTGCTCCTGCCGGACCGCGTGCCCAGCCCCGGGCTGGCGGCCTACGCCAGGACGGTCGCACCGGTGCGGGTGGTCCCCGACCCGGAGGCCGGAACCGTCGGCGTGGCCAACACGTGGGACTTCCGGGACACCGCGGGGCTGGTCTTCGCCTGGCGGGTGGAACAGGAGGGGATCCCCTTCGGCGAGGGGGAGCTGGAGGTGCCGGTGCTCGCCCCGGGCGGACGCGCCGAGGCCGCGCTGCCCGCCCTCCCCGAGCCCCCGGGGACGGGCGAGGTCTGGCTGACGGTGTCCGCCCGGCTGGCCGGGGACGAGGCCTGGGCTCCGGCCGGGCACGAGCTGGCCTGGGGGCAGGCCCGGGTCCGGGGGCCGGGGGGCGCCGCGCGGAGGTCCGGGCCGTCCGTGTCCGCCACGGCGGCCCCGGTGGGGGAGGGCGCCGTGCGGATCGGTCCGGGCCTGCTGGACGCGGGGACCGGGGCGCTGCTCTCGGTCGGCGGCCTGGACCTGGACCCGCTCGTGCTGGACCTGTGGCGCGCCCCGACCGACAACGACATCGCCCCGCACGGGGACTCGGTGGCCGCTCTGTGGCGGGCGGCGGGCCTGGACCTGCTCACCTCCCGCCTGGTCTCGCTCGGCTGGGAGGGGGAGGAGTTCGTCGTCCGGACCCGTCTGGCCCCGCCCGCCCGGGACTTCGGGATGGGCGTGGCCCACCGCTGGTCCGGGTCCGGGGGCCGCCTGCTGCTGACGGTGGAGGCCGAGGCCGGGGGCGAGTGGCCCTGCCCGCTGCCGCGCCTGGGCGTGCGCACGGCTCTGCCCGCCGCGGTGGACCGGGTGGAGTGGTTCGGGCGCGGACCCGGCGAGGCCTACCGGGACGTGTCCCAGGCCGCGCGGGTCGGCCGGTTCACCAGCACGGTCGACGGACTCCAGACGCCCTACCTGCGGCCCCAGGAGAACGGCAACCGCATGGACGTCCGGTGGGCCGTGCTGCGGGCGGCCGACGGCACGGGCCTGCGGGTCGAGGGGGACCCGGTGTTCGACTTCTCCGCGCGCCGGTGGGGCACGGCGGAGCTCGACGCGGCCCGCCATCCCTTCGACCTGGTGCCGGGCGACCGCGTCCACCTGCACCTGGACGCGGCCCACCAGGGGATCGGGTCGGCCTCGTGCGGGCCCGGGGTGCTCCCCGCCCACCGCCTGGAGGCCGGGCGCCACCTGCTGCGCCTGGCCTTCTCCCCGGCCTCCGCGGCTGACTGATCCGGGCGCGGTCGGTGCCCGGTGAGCTGCACCAGCACCACGGCACCGGCCGCGGCCAGGGCCCCCGCCCCCTGCACGGGGGTGAGGGTCTGGCCCAGCACCAGGAAGCCCAGGGCGGTGGCGGTCAGCGGACTGGCGAAGGACAGGAAGGACACGGCCAGGGCGGGCAGGCGCTGCACCCCGCGGAACCACAGCGCGTAGGAGACCAGGGCGCCGACCACGCCGAGGTAGGCGAAGCCGAGGAGGTTGGGCCCGGTGACCCGTTCGGGCAGGCCCTCCACCAGCAGGGCTGCGGGGGCCAGGAGGAGGCCGCCCGCGGTCAGCTGCCACCCGGTCAGGGCCAGGACGCCCGTGCCGGGGGGCCGCCCCCACCGCTTGGAGAGCACGATGCCGGTCGCCATGCAGGCCGCCGCGGCGAGCCCGGCCAGCACCCCGACCGGGTCCAGGGCGGCCCGCGGGCCCAGCACCAGCAGGGCCACGCCCGCGGCGCCCAGCAGCGTGGCGATCACGTGCACGGGGCGGACGCGCTCGCCGAGGAGCAGCGCGGCCAGGGCCAGGACCAGCATGGGCTGCACGGACATCACCAGGGCGGCCACCCCGCCGGGCAGCAGGTAGGCGGCGACGAAGAGCAGGTAGAGGAAGACGCCGATATTGAGCGTGCCCAGCACCGCGGCGCGCCACCACCACGCGCCCGAGGGCAGGGAGCGGGTCACGGCCAGCAGTACCAGGCCGGCGGGCAGGGCGCGCACGGCGGCGGCGAGCAGGGGCCGGTCGGGCGGCAGGAACTCGGTGGTGACCAGGTAGGTGCTGCCCCACACGGCCGGGGCCAGCGCGGTGACCAGGGTGTCCGTGGCCAGGCGTGCGCGGCTCACGTCAGCGCCGTCCCGTGCGGCGCGGGGTGGGGACGCGGAACGGGATCGGGGACGGCCGCGGGGAGACGCATGTTCATTCGATGCCTAAGTTTTCGGTGACGAACTATTCGACATCGAAAGATTAGGTTCGGATCGTCCCCCGGGTCAAGGGAGCGCCGCTATCATCGGCCGGATGAACGACGCCGTGGATGTCTTCCTCAGCCAGTGGGCCCGTGAGCGACCCGACCTGGACACGTCGACGATGGCGGTCCACGGCCGGCTCACCCGCGCCAGCCGTCTGATGGCCCGGGGCGTCGACGACTACCTGTCCGGGGAGGGGCTGGAGTCCTGGGAGTTCGACGTGCTCGCCACCCTGCGCCGGGCGGGCGACCCGCACTGCCTGAGCGCCAAGGAACTGGTCGCCATGACCATGGTGGGCTCCGCCGCGATGACGCACCGGGTGGACCGGCTGGTCCGACGCGGCCTGGTCACCCGTGAGACCGACCCCGGCAACCGCAGGCGCACGCTCGTGGCGCTGACCCCGGAGGGGCTGGAGCTGGTGGACCGGGTCGTGGAGGGGCACGTGGCCAACCAGGCGCGCCTGCTCGGCGGCATGGACGGGGCGGACCGCGAGCGGCTCGCGGAACTGCTGCGGGTGCTGCTGCTCTCGCTGGGGGACACCCTCCCGGAGCGGTGACGGGCCGCGGCCCCGCGATACCGCGCGCCCGGGGCCCGCACGCCGACGGGGAGGCACCCGTGGTGCCCCCCCCGCGGTCAGTCCGGGCCCGGTTCAGGACCTGCGGTGCTTGTCATCACCGGTCAGGGCGTCCTTGACCTTCTCCCCGGCCTGCTTGAACTTCGAGGTCTTCTGCTCGGTCTTGCCCTCGGCCTGCCACTGTTCGTTGTCCGTGGCCTTGCCCAGGTTCTCCTTGGCCTTGCCCTTGAACTCCTCGGCCTTGTTGCTGGCCTGGTCTCGATCGGACATACCCACCTCCTGGCTCGGTGTTCGGTCCTACCAGGACCCCTAACCGGTTTCGGAGCGACCGAATCATGTTCGGACAGGGAAACGGGGGTATCAGGGGGCGACGGTGGCCACCGAGGCGAAGGGGGCGTGCGTGTCCACCCGGCCCGCGATGCCCTCGCGCACCATCTCCTTGGCCACCTGTACGGCCTCGCCCACGCCCTGGCCCTTGGCCAGCTCGGCGGTGATCGCCGCGGCGAAGGTGCAGCCCGCGCCGCTCACCCGCTCGTCGCCGATCTTGGGGGCGCTCAGGACGGTGGTCTCCTCGCCGTCGAAGTGGACGTCCACCGCGTCCGGGCCGGGCAGCTCCACACCGCCCTTGACCACGACGTGCCGGGGACCCAGCCCGCGGATGCGCCGGGCGGCCTCCACGAGGTCGTCCACCGTCTCGATCCGCTCCATCCCCGCCAGCGTGCGCGCCTCGAAGTGGTTGGGCGTGATCACGGTGGCCAGGGGCAGGATCCGTTCGGTCAGCGCCTTGTCCGTGTCCAGCGCGGCGCCCGGCTCCTGGCCCTTGCAGATCAGCACCGGGTCCAGGACCACGTGCCGCCACGGCTGGCGGCGCAGCCCCTCGGCGACCGCGTCGATGGTGTCCGGGGTGCCGAGCATGCCGATCTTGACCACGTCCAGGTCGTGGCAGGAGGTCGCGGCCTCGATCTGGTCGGCGATGACCTGCGGGGCGACCGGGACGAAGCGGTGCCCCCACCCGTTCCCCGGGTCGAAGGACACGATGCAGGTGATCGTGCCCATGCCGTAGACGCCCAGTTCCTGGAAGGCCTTGAGGTCGGCCTGGATGCCGGCGCCGCCGGTGGCCTCCGAGCCTGCGATCACGTACGCGCGGTTGGCCATCGGGCACCAACCCTTCTTCCGTCGATGTGCTGTCCCGGGGCCCTTCCCGGGCCCCACCGCACCCTAACGGTCGGTCGGGGGCGCTCCGGGCCGACCGGTCGCCCCCGACCGACCCCGGCGGTCAGCCCGGGTAGGCGGGCTCGGCGGGCTCGCTCCAGCGCTTGGGGGTGTCCCGGGCCCCGAAGAAGTCGCCGCCCTTGCGCACGGTGTCGTCGGTGCCCCACGCCTCGTCCCGGCCGACCTTGCGCAGGTGAGGGATGTGCTTGCGGCAGTGGATGTAGGCCTCCTCCACGTGGACCACGGTCCACAGCAGCGCCTTCTGCCCCGGGACCTCGGGCTGGGGGAGGCCGTGGACGTGGCGGCGCAGCTCCGCGTCCTCCAGCAGGGTCGTCCGGCCGTTGACGTGCAGCCCGATGCGCTCCCGGGTGAAGTCCAGGAACATCAGGCCCACGTGCGGGTTCTCCAGGATGTTGCCCACGCTGGCGAACACGCCGTTGCCCCGGAACTCGGGGTAGGCCAGGGTGTGCTCGTCGATCACGTGCACGAACCCGGGCGGTCCCGCGCGGAAGCTGGAGTCGCACTCGCCGCGGCTGTCGGAGGTGGCGATGAACATCATCTCCTGGCGGGCGACGAACTCGCGCATCCGCGGGTTCAGGTGGTCGAGCATCTGGTCCCGGTAGAAGCGTTCGGCGCGCTCGCTCGTACCGGTCATCCGCTGCACGCGGTGTTCACCCTCGCTGCCGGGGAGTTGCCGTGGGGAGGTCTCGCGCATTACTGCCTCTCGTGGGGCTGATGGGGTTTGTGGGACCGGAGTCGCCCATCGGGGAGATGGGAAAGGGTGGGGTGGTGCGGGGCGGCCGGGCCGGAGGCCGCCGGTAAGGGCGCTCCCGGGGAGCGGGCGGTCCGCCGGGTCAGCGCACCGGGGAGGAGGCGTCGGTCGGCTCACCGCGCCACATCGGTCCCGGCCGGCGTGCCGCCCGGGGCGCGGGCGGGGCAGCGTGTCGCGGAGCGGGCTCGGCCTGACGGGTCGCGGACCCGCCCTCCTCCGCCTCGCGCGCGCCCGCGAGCATGTTCGCGGTGATCCACTCGTAGACCATGACCCAGGACGAGCTCATGGACGAGGACCAGGTCGGCGAGATCTCGCTGACCGCGCGCACCAGGGCGCGGCCCACGTAGGGGTAGTGCTCCGGCTTGACGCCGAGCTGCCGCTTGTGCTGGGCGCCCAGCTGGCGCAGGTACCCGGCCACCTCGTCGGGCTGGTCGAGGTAGCGGACCACCTCCAGCAGGGCGAAGGCCATGCGCTCCTTCTGGGTCTGCATGTTCGCGGGGAACATCGACCGCACCTCGGGGACCATGGCGAAGAGGTTCTCGTAGAAGCGGTCGGACAGGCGGGTCGAACCGGGAGGTAAGGAGGCGCAGGAGCGCCGGACCGCGTCGATGACGGTCTGGTCGGGGAGCGGGACCTCGTCGATGGAGCGGGGAGACAAAGGAGCCTCCAATCGGGTTGGCGGGAGGGGAGGCACACACATCAGGACCACGCTGGTACCCTGCGTGATCACTTGGAGAACGAAACGTGTGCGGCCTCCGGGGTCTCCCGGGGCCGTGTCGGATCCGGGTGCGCCGCGTCCCCTGGGTGCCGCCGCCTCGGCGGCTCCCGGGCGGTCGGGGCGCGGTCACGGGGCTGGATCGGCCGCTCTCCCGGCAGTGCCGAGGTGGGCGGGATCCCTCATCGCTGCCTGTCTTCCTCCGGAGAATCAGTACCCGTCCGTGGGGTGGACGGCTACGAACACCACATGAGGAGAGGGTGGCGACGGTGCTCGGGCAACCCGGTCTCCTTCCTTGTGTTTGCCGTGGCAATGTAACAGAAGTGTGGACGTATTTGGACGTTACTGGCCGGTAGCGTGAGATTTCGCAGGTCACCGGCCCCTTTGGCGTGTCCGCGGCCAGATGTGCCCGAACCGTCGGCACGGGCGCCGTCGCCCCCTCACCCCTTCCGGGCGCGGCGCCACCCGGCCGCGGTCGCGTTCGCGCGGTCGCCCGGCGGGACCGGCCGCCGGGCGAAGCACACCGCCACCGCCATCAGGGCGCAGATCAGGGCCAGCCCGAGCACCCCGGGGCGGTAGGAGCCCGCCCAGCCGTGGGCCAGGGACAGCAGGATGGGCCCCACCGCGGTGGAGGCGACCGCGACGGCCTGCGTCAACCCGCGCAGCGAGCCCAGGTTGGCGGTGCCGAAGTAGAAGGGCAGCGCCGCGTTCTCCACCGCCCGGGCGCCCGAGGCCGCGGCGCCCAGGGCCATGCCGTAGAGCAGCGCGCCCAGACCCGGTGCCACCAGCGGGAGCAGGGCCAGGGCCAGCGCCTGCAGCGCCATGGCGGCGCACATCAGCACCTTGGGGGAGAACCGGTCGGCGGCCGAACCGAACAGCAGGGCCGCGCCCAGCCCCGCCACGGTCTGGGGCAGGAAGTTGGCCGCCGCCTGCGTCGGGGTGAGCCCCTGCTCGCCCAGCAGGGCGATCTGGTGGAAGAACACCGCCGTGACCACGAGCCCGCTGCAGGCCACCCCGCCCGCCATCGCCCAGAAGACCGACGTGCGCACGATGTCCCGCAGCGGCCACCGCGGCTCCGGGGGCGCCGCCGGTTCCCCGGACCCGGCCTCGGGTCCGCTCTCCGCCTCGGGTCCGGGATCGGCCTCGGGGCCGGGACCGGACCGGGGCGCGGTCCCGGCGGCCCGGGCGACCCCGCGCAGCCCCCACAGGGCCAGCGGCAGCACGACCACCCAGATGAGCACGGCTTCGGCGGCGAGGGTGTGGCGCCACCCCAGCAGGGCGACCAGCCGCTCGGCGAACAGCGGGAACAGGGAGATCCCCGCCGTTCCCGCCGAGGTGGTCAGCCCGAGCAGGAACCCCCGGTTGCGGGTCACCGAGATCGCGACGGCCGTGGTGGCCACCAGCGACATCCCGCCCTGGCCCAGCGCCCGCACGCCCACGAAGCCCGCGGTCAGCCCCACCAGTTCCTGCACGCACGCCAGGAGTACCAGGAACCCGCCGAAGCCCAGTGCCACCCCGCCCAGCACCGGCCGCACCCCGAACCTGTCCACGGCCCGGCCCAGCCAGGGCAGCGCGAGAGCCCCGGCCAGCGTGCCCGCCATGTAGGCCAGGGAGACGGCGGACCGGCTGACGTCCAGGTCGGCGATGACGTGGTCGACGAAGACGGATATCCCCGCCGTCTGCCCCGGGCCGCTCAGGGCCAGGACCAGCGCGGAGGCGACCACGACCCGGACGGGGGAGGCCTGTCGCGCGGCCCTCACCGCGCTCCTCCGACCGGGGCGGACACGGGCGTGCGGGCGCGGGGTGTTCTCGTCATCGGACCTATTGTCCCGCCCGGGGCCGCGGCTTTGGCGGGCGGGCCCTCCGGTCGGCGGCCCCGCGTCAACCGATCGGTTGATCCGCAAATCCACCGATCCCGTGGCCGGGCGGGCGATCCGCACGGGAGGGGCCGCGGGAGAGGCTCGGGGCATGCCGATCATCGACGTCCGAAACCTGCACAAGCGCTACGGGGAGAAGGTCGCCGTCGACGACGTCTCCTTCTCCGTGGAGGAGGGGGAGATCTTCGGAATCCTCGGCCCCAACGGCGCCGGTAAGACCACCACGGTCGAGTGCGTCGCGGGGCTGCGCCCCGTCGACGGCGGAGCGGTCAGCGTGCTGGGCCGGGACCCGCGCCTCCATCGGGACGAGGTCCGCGAGCGCCTGGGCGTGCAGCTCCAGGAGGCACGCCTGCCCGACCGGATCCGGGTCGGGGAGGCGCTGCGCCTCTACGCCTCGTTCTACCGCTCCCCGGCCGACCCCGACCAGCTCATGGAGATGCTCCGCATCACCGACAAGCGCGACACCGCCTACCGCAAGCTGTCCGGGGGCCAGAAGCAGCGGGTGTCCATCGCCCTGGCCCTCGTGGGGCGGCCGACCGTGGCCGTCCTGGACGAGCTGACCACGGGCCTGGACCCCCAGGCCCGCCGCGAAACCTGGGACCTGGTCGAGAGCGTGCGCGACTCGGGGGTCACCATCGTGCTCGTCACCCACTTCATGGACGAGGCCGAACGCCTCTGCGACCGGCTCGCCCTGATCGACCAAGGCCGCGTCGCCGCCCTGGACACCCCCGCCGGACTCGTCGACCGGGCCGACCCGGAGCAGCGCGTGACCTTCCGCGTCCCCGCCGGGTTCGACGAGCGCCTCCTCACCGGCCTGCCCGAGGTCTCCTCCGCGCACCGCGACGGGGGGCGGCTGCGGGTGACCGGCCGCGGCAACCTGCTCCACGCCGTGACCTCGGTGCTGGCCCGCGAGCACGTCCTCGCCGAGGACCTGCGCGTGGAGCGCTCCAACCTGGACGACGCGTTCGTCGCCCTGACCGGACGGAGCCTGCGATGAGCACCGGAACCGGAAGAAGGCCCCTCACACCCGCCCTGAACCGCCTCGTCGTGACCGAGGCCAGACTGCTGCTGCGCGAACCCCTGTCGGTCGGCCTCGGGATGCTGCTGCCCACCGCGATCCTGCTGGGGATCGGCGCCATTCCGGTGACGCGCGAGCCCAGCCCGGAGTTCGGCGGTCTGCGCTTCGTCGAGATCTGGGCCCCCACCGCCCTCGTCCTGGGCATGGGGATCCTGTGCGTCCAGCACCTGCCGTCGGTCCTGGCCACCTATCGCGAGAACGGCGTCCTGCGCCGGATGTCGACCACCCCGGTCCACCCCGGGATGGTCCTGGCCGCACAGCTGGCCGTGGTGTTCGCGGCCACGGTCGCCTCCGGGCTGCTCCTCGTGCTCTCCGCCTGGCTGGTCCTGGACGTCGAACCGCCCCGGCAGCCGCTGCTGTTCGCCGCCGCGTTCCTGGTCGGATCCGCCTCGCTCATCGCCCTGGGCACCCTGGTCGCCGCCGTGGCGCCCAGCGCGAGCGCGTCCAACGGCATGTCGATGGTGCTGTACATGTTCCTGATGCTCGTGGGCGGGGTGTTCCTGCCTCGGGTCTTCCTGCCCGACGTCCTCGTGCGGATGGGCGAGTTCACGCCGCCCGGCGTCCAGCTGCTGCTGGAGAGCTGGTCCGGAACGGCCGACGCCTCGGGGCTGTCACAGCTGGTGCAGTTGGCGATAATGGCGGGGGTCGCAGTGGCGGCCGCCGTTCTGGCGGCCCGGCTGTTCCGATGGGAGTGAGCGGCGCGTGGACCTGCCCGGAGAGAGCACCGCCAGGGACTGGGACAGCTGGTGGGAGCGGTTCGTCGACGTCCTCCCCTGGATCCTGCTGCTGCCCTCGGCCGCGCTGGTCCTGGCCCAGCCGGACCGGGGCTGGGGGGAGCACGCGGTCACCGCCGGACTGGCCGCGCTCGCCGCCGCGTGGCTGTTCCTCGGGCGCGTGCTGTCCCCCGGGTACGGCAGCGGCCGTCCGCTGCCCGCCCTGGTCCACTTCGCCGGGCTCCTTGCGCTGGCCGCGGTGATGATGGCGCACGACCTCATGTTCCTGATGTTCATGATCGCGCTGTTCTTCCAGGCCATGTCGCTGCCCTGGCCGCTGGCCCTCGTCGGGGTCGCGGCCACCTCGATCGCGCTGTACACGCACACCATGGGCTTCCCGGGCACCGACCCCGGAACTCCCTTCCTCCAGCACCTGTTCCTCTACCTCGGAGTGATCACGATCCAGACCGTGGCCGTCGGAGGGGGACTCATGGTCGCGGTCAAGAGCGCCGAGCAGCACCGGGAGCGCCAGGTGATGGTGACCAGACTGGAGGCGGCCCTGGAGGAGAACGCCGGGCTGCACGCCCAGCTCCTCACCCAGGCCCGGGAGGCCGGGGCGCTGGACGAGCGCCAGCGCATGGCCCGGGAGATCCACGACACCCTCGCCCAGGGCCTCACCGGGATCATCACCCAGATCCAGGCCGCGCAGCGGGTGTGGGAGGATCCCGGGACGGCGCGACCGCACGTGGACCGCGCCCTCGGACTGGCCCGCGAGAGCCTCACCGAGGCGCGGCGCTCCGTGCGGGCCCTGGCGCCCCGGCAGCTGGCCGACAGCCAGCTGCCCGAGGCCCTGGGCGAGCTCACCCGGCGGTGGGCCGAGCAGCACGGGGTGCGCCCCGAACTCGACGTCACCGGCAAACGCGTCGCCCTGAGCCCCGCGATCGAGGTGGCCCTGTTCCGGGTGGCCCAGGAGGCGCTGACCAACGTCGCCAAGCACGCCGGGGCCTCCCGGGTGGGCGTGACCCTGTCCTACTCCGACGACGTGGTCCTGCTGGACGTGCGCGACGACGGCCGGGGCATTCCGGGCACGCCCCGGCAGGGGTTCGGGCTCACCAGCATGAGGCAGCGCATACGGGGGATCGGAGGAACCGTGGAGGTCGAGAGCGGCGCGGGCGAGGGCACGGCCGTCAGCGCGACCGTGCCCGCCGTCCCGGTGGGAGCGCCGTGATCCGGGTCCTCATCGCCGACGACCACCCCGTGGTCCGCGACGGCCTGCGCGGCGCCTTCGCGGCGGAGGACGACATCGAGGTGGTGGGTGAGGCGGCCAACGGGCGCGACGCGGCCGAGCGGGCGGTCGAGCTGGCCGCGGACGTGGTGCTCATGGACCTGCGCATGCCGGTGCTCTCGGGGGTGGAGGCGATCACCGTCCTGGCCCGGGAGGCGCCGCGCGTGCGCGTCCTCGTCCTCACCACGTTCGACAGCGAGAGCGACGTGCTCCCGGCCATCAAGGCCGGGGCCACCGGCTACCTGCTCAAGGACGCCTCCCCCGACGAACTGCTGCGCGGCGTGCGCGCGGTGCACCGGGGCGAGTCCGTCCTGGCGCCTACCGCGGTCCGGCACCTGGTGGGACAGGTCCGCAGGCCCGCCAGCCCGACCCTGAGCGACCGGGAGCTGGAGGTGCTCCGGCTCGTCGCCGACGGGGCCTCCAACCGGGCCGCGGCGGCGCGCCTGTTCATCAGCGAGGCGAGCATCAAGACCCACCTCCAGCACGTGTACAACAAGCTCGGCGTGCGCGACCGGGCCGCGGCGGTGTCCGAGGGCTACCGCTGCGGCCTGCTCACCTGACCCCGGGACGGGACCGCCGTCCGCGGACCGCCACGGTCCTCCGTGCGTGCCGTACGGCACGCACGGAGGACCGGACGGAGCCTTCGGCGGTCACTCCCTCCCCGTGGCGCCAGAGGTGTCGCCGTCGGCGTCCCCGAGGTGCGTGACGACACGCAGTGGTGTGCACGCGGGTCCGGTGACGATCTCTCCGTTTCTCAGATCGAACGTTGAGTAGTGTAACTGGCAGCGGATCCGTAGGGTCTGCTCGTCCACGTGGGCGAATCTCAGCCTGCCCTTGCGATGCGGACAGCGCGCCTCGGTGATCAGGCGCCTGCCCGCCACCTCGATCAGCACCAGGTCGTCGGTCACCTGCACCACCCGGGGCGCGGCTGTGCTTCCACGGGCGGGGGGTGCGGACTCCGGAGGTGTGGTCATGCCGTCCCTCCTGCCTTGTCGACGACCCCCTCCACGGCTGCGGCGGCTATCGTGCTGGTCAGCTCCACCCCTGCCCATACCCGTGCGAGGTCGAGGCTGTTCTCCTCGTCCAGGACACGGATCGCCGTCCGCATCTGCCTGCTGTGGAAGCTGTCGATGTAGAGGTGCTCGCTGTAGTACCCGTGGGCCCTGATGCCCAGGCGCTCAGCGGCCCGCTGGTAACTGCGGAAGGCGTAGAGCACGCTGGACTCGAAGTAGGCGTATCCGCCCAGGAAGTACTCGGGTGAGGGTGCACGGCTTGCCAGCCAGTGGAACATGTTGACGTAGGCCAGCGCCTCTGGGCAGGCCCGCTCGACGTAGTATCCGAGATCCAGCGGCATGCCGAGCTCGGTCAGCAGCTCCCGGTAGAGATGGGAGTGCGCCTGCTCGTCGTTGCCGGAGCCGAGCTCGTCGATGAGGACCCGAAACACCGCCATGCCCGCTCTGAAGGGCAGCCTCGGCACCACGGGCAGCAGGTACTCCGACTCGGTCAGCCCGTCCACGGCGAATTCCGCGACGACTGTGCGGAACTGCTCCAGCGTCGCTTCCTCCGCGAGGAAACGGTCCTCCGGTGACGGTGAGGCCTCCTCCAGGGCGAGCCGTTCGCGCAGAGCCCGAAGCAGGTCGGCGCGGGAACGAAAGGGAGGTGCTGAGGCGGTGCAGGCGGTGGCCAGCGGTGTTATCCACCGGTCCTCCAACTCCAGCAGTTCTCCGTACTCCTCCGCCGTGGGCACGCTGCGGTAGAGGTGGTAGCGGCGCCGCTGGTCAGTGGCCCTCACCCGCGCCCGGGCCGTGGTCGTGTCGAGGGTCGAAGGAGCGTGCGTGGTCATGCGTCCTCCATGATCGGCTCGGTGGTGATGACGCCGCGGCGCCCCAATTCCCGCTTCACATGCGTGTACCAGTCGTCACGGAAGATCCCGTACTGCTCGCAGACGAGGTTGAGGACCTCCTGAGCCTGTCGTGTGGGATCGACGAGCATCGCGTTGCACAGGTCGGGCTGGAGATTGGCGAGGGGCCCGATGAAGCCGTCGATGCCGGTGACCGAGGAGAGCAGGTTCTCCCAGCCCTCGAAGACCGGGACTCCGGTACCGGCGGTGGCGATCCTCGTGGTGAACTCGGCCGAACCGCTCGACTCCTTGACGCCGACGACACCGGGCAGCTCGCACAGCGCGAGCAGGGTCTCGTACTCGATGCGGTTACCGGAGAGGGCCTCCTCGTTGTAGAGGAAGAGCGGGATCTTGGTCGCCGAGCGGATGGTCTGGTAATGGGTGCGGATGTCGTCCTGGGTCACGTCGGAGCCGAAAGGGGACGTGACGACGATCGCGTCGACCCCCAACCGTTCGGCCAGGCGAGCCCGCTCCAGGACCGCCTCCGTGTCCGGGAGCTGGACGCCGGCCAGGACCGGCAGACCGTGGTTGTGTGTCACGGTGTAGCGGACCATGTCGGTCCACTGCTGCTCGTTGAGCTTCCAACCCTCGCCGGAGCTGAGCGTGGGCATGAGGGCGGTCACGTCGGCTTGCAGGTACTCGAACAGACGAGCGGTGCTCTCCTCGCTGACACGGCCTTCGGCGTCGTACGGTGTGACCAGGGGGACGATTGTTCCTGAGTACATGTCATCGCCTCTCACAGGTCCTCGGAAGAGACGCGCAAGACCAGAGACTCCTGGTACAGGCTTTCCAAGGGCTCAGGGAAGATGGGCTCGTCGTCGCTGCCGGAAACGATGTCCACCGGTAGTCCGTCGCGGACCAGTGCCGGATCGAGGGTCCGCAGGGTCGCGCCCCGGGCGAGCACCTGTCCCAGCACCAGCCGTCGGTGGGGGGAAGCCCGTTCAGAACGGGGTCCTCCCATGCCCGGCGGACGTCCTGCTCGGCGTAGCCCGACGCGGTTGACCGCCATGTCGGTGTGCAGCCGGGTCCATGAAGGGGTAGTAGGCGTCCTGGAGTTCGCGCGGCCTGCGCCAGACCAGGTCGTCGCAGCGCCCCACCTGTTCCAGGCTCATGGCTACGCGCCCCTTCAGACGCTCCACGAAGAAGGCCTTGCAACCCCGGCGGAGCGCCTCGTTCTCGTGGTGCATTCCCATGAACACGTCGGCGTCGACGAAGACGTCAGCGGTCATAGCGCATCAGCACCTTGCGCATACGGTCCATGGCCAACCGGAACATCTCCGGTTCGCGGGCGAGAGCGATCCTCACGAAGCGCTCACCCCTGGCCGGGTTGTTCCAGTAGAAGTAGGTGCCTGGCAGTACGTACACTTCCTCCTGCGGCAGTTCGGCCTGGAGCTCCTCGGCGCTGGTGCCCTGGGGGAGGATGCGGAACCACGCGACGCTCGTCGAGACCACCGGTTCCTGGCATTCCAGGATTGTTCCGGAGAGTGCGTTGCGCACGGTGGAGGTGTTCTCCTCGACGATCCGGCGTACCGAAGCGAAGCCGTCCTCGATGGAATCCTCGACATAGTGCGTGACCATGTTCAGTACGAACGGGGGCACGTTCAGCAGGACACTGGTGTGGAGGTCGTAGACCTCGGTGTGGATGTCGCGGCTGGCGGTGATCATGGCGCACTTGGCATCCTGGATGGGCCAGGTCTTCCCGGTGTCCTCGATCACCATGTAGGTGACGCCGAACTCCTCCAACAGTTCGTACACGTCGACTCGGCCGATGTTCTCGTCGCACAGGGCGAACGAGGCGAAGCAGAAGTCGATCATCAGCAACTTGTCGTTGTCGACGCAGTAGCGCACGACCTCGCGGAAGCCGTCCATGCCCTGCGCGAGAAGGGTGAATCCGGTGGGGTTGTTGGGATCGACGAGATAGAGGGCGTCACCCTCGCAGGTCTCGGTCAGACGCTCGTAGATGCACCCCGGATCGGCCAGTGCGTCCTCCGGCACGGGGGAGAGCGGAACCCGCATGTTGCGCAGCAGGTCGGTGAGGTTGTCGAAGCACGGTTCGATCAGTGACACGGAAATGTCGTGTCGCTTGAAGTACATTCCGGAGACCATTGTCGAAACACTGGCCGAATACGAGAGCAGGGTGCGGCGCATGGCTCTCGCCGTGGGCTGTCTGTGCAGGCGGAAGAACGCTGACAGGAAGCGTTCCTCGAAGTAGGCCTGCTGCCCCTCCTCGGATTCGTGCCAGAGTTCGGGAAGCCGTTCCACGATCTTGTCCTGGCTTCCGGACTGCCGCTGGTGGGTGTGCGCGTCCGCGAGGTTGTAACGCGTCTTCAGCGCCTGGATCTCGTGCTGGGTGAGGTCGACCGGGCGTTCTGGTCGAACCGTGGTATCCGTCTTGTTGCCCGTGGGAGTTGCGGACATCGTTCGTCCCCTTCTCTTCAGCGGGTTCTCCGCATTCTTGGATCGATGGATCACTGTCGTTTCGCCAGCACCCGTCGCAGGGCGACGAAGGGGGTGCGGCGGGCTGGACAACGACAAAGTCATCCAAGAAATACGCAAACTCAAGAAATTATCCCGATTTGGCACAATCTGGCCAAAGGGAAAAGGGGGGCGGCACGATAACGCATTCCGCGTTCGTGGAATCCGTTGACCCGTTCGGTGAATTTTGTTTGTTTTTTGTTTCCTTTTGTTCCGCTGGAACGGAGGACCGGCTGGTGGCGGGAGGGGCCCGGGGCAGGGCCCCTCCCGCGGGGGTCAGGGCGCGGCGCGTCGGACGAGCTCCCCGTAGACCTTGGGGTCGTCCGAGGAGACGACCGGCCAACCTGTGCCGTAGTCCCCTGACCAGGTGACCTCGATGCCGGGGTTGGCGTGGTCGCTTCCGTCGGGAAGGAAGAGGTGGGGACTGCAGTTCACGCGGTCTGTGGCCGAGATCGCGGCCTGCTCGGACAGGGCCCGGCGTGCGCGGCCGTCGTCGAGCGCGGCAGCGATGTGGTCGGGATCCACGTCCTCGGTGGAGGCCGCGGCCTCCAGGATGACCGTCCGGTTCGCGATGCAGCGTGACTCAGCCCAGAAGGCCCTGCGCAGGGCGAGGTCGAGTTGCTCGGAGGCGCGTTGGCCCTGCTCCTTGGCCGCCTGTACCGCCTCCAGGGCGGGCAGCGTCGTCGACGGGTACAGCCAGTCCGGTGCCTGCCACAGCTGCCAGCCGGCGTCTGGTTCGAGGGCGGCGATGCGGCCCACCTCGCTGTCTGTGCCCGACCGCGGGCTCGGCGCGTGGTTGAGCAGCTCCAAGGGGAAGGCGCGGTGGTCGAAGGAGACCTCACCGTCCAGTCCGAGCGCGCTGCGGGCCGCGTGCAGCCGGTGGACGGCCACATGCGCGAACGAGCACCAGATATCGGAGAAGACGATGATGGTTCCCGGGGGCGGAGTCAGGTCTGTGGTCCCAGTGGTCATGGTGGTCCTCGGAGAACGGGAGCGGAAGGCTGGAGTCCGGTGTCAGGAGGAGTGCGCGGTCTCGTGGGCGTCCAGGGCGGCTTCGAGGTCGGCCTCTGGCGGCCAGGGAGGGAGGTCGGGAACCCGGGCCATGGCTTCGAAGAGGGGGTCCAGGTTCCCTTCCACGGCGGGGGCGTGCGAGCTGAGCAGGCGCTCCGGGCGGAGGTCGCGCAACTCGGCGATCGGCTCCAGGAACTTCACCGGGTCGACCAGGCGCGTCCACGGAGCGATCGCGCGGTTCAGCACGGCGAACCCCTCGAAGAACTCCTGCTCCTCGTGGTCGTGCAGGTGGTCGCCGATCTCCGGCAGCACCGTGCCGAAGCTGTCCGAGCTGTACAGGGTGCCCGAGGCGTGGTCGTGGACGGCGAGGGTGCCCGGGGAGTCGAACACCGGCGGGCGGTGGAAGCTGAGAACCCGGTCGGCGGTCCTGAGCCGTCCGCCCGGGTTCGCGGTGACGATCCGTTCCTGCGGGAGGCGGAACTCCTCGCACAGGCGTGTCACCGAGATCGGGCTGGTGACCAGGGTCGCCTGGGGCGCGGTCTCCAACAAGCGCGGCAGCAGTCCGGTGTGGTCCCGGTCGTCGTGCGTGACCACGATCCATCGCAGGTCGGAGGGGTCGACAAGGGAGTGGAGGGAGTGCTCGAAGGCCGCGCGGTCGACCGGCATCCCCGCGTCGATCAGCATCGGTTCCGCCGCCATGACCAGGAAGGCGTTGACGGGCTGCAGTCCCAGACCCGGAATCGGTAACTCGGAGGGTAGGGCGTGGATTCCGGGGGCGACCCGGTACGGCTCTCTCACAGGGGCTCCTAGAGGAGTTGGATGGCGAAGGCGCCGGCGACGAGGAGGACCAGACCCGTGACCCGTGCGGAGGTCAGCGGGCGCCGGGGGAGACGGAAGAGCCCGAACTGGTCGATGGCCGCCGAGGTGAGCTGCTGGCCGCTGACGGTCAGGGCGACGGTCACCGCGGCACCGATCACGGGGATGAGCAGGAAGGTGCCGGTGACGTAGCCGACCGCGCAGGCGGCGCCCAGCCAGCCCCACCACGGCATGTGGCGGAGCGGCTCCACACGGGGACGGGGCGTCCGGTGGGTGGAGAGGAGCACCACGAGTGCCACGGTGATGGCCAGGGTGGCCACGATGAAACTGACCGAGGCCACGGCCAGGGGGTCGCCCAGGACACCGCGCAACTGGGCGTTGACCGCTCCCTGCACCGGGAGGACCCCGCCCGCCACCAGCCCCAGGAGCGGCCAGCCCAGACGTCCGGGCGAGAGGCGCGGGTCCTCGCCCGTGGCGACGGAAACGCCCCCGCCACCTGTCGCTGTCGGCGCCGGCACCGGTACGGGTGCCGCGGCACGGCTCTGCGCCCGCACGATCACGCTGATCCCGACGAGCACGGCCAAGCCGCCCACCGCCATGCCCGCGGAGAGCGGTCGCTGGTCGACACCCAGGGCCCCGGTCAGGTCCAGGGCGAGGGAGGCGGCCATCTGCCCCGACACGAACAGGCCGACGGTGGTGACCGCACCCAGGCGCGGGATGAGCAGGATGCCACTGGTGATGTAGAAGGGGCTGGCCAGTCCGCCCAGCAGGTGCCACCACCGCGCCTCGGCCACTCCGGCCAGGTCGGTGACCGCTCCCGCGAGCACGCTCAGGATCAGGAGCAGCCCGGTGGCCAGGGCGAGCTGCAGGGTTGACGCGCCGTAGGGCGTACCGACGGCCTTGTTGAGCTGCTGGTTCACAGAGGCCTGGACGGCCAGCAGGCAGCCGATCAGCAGCGCCGCCGCGAGCAGTGCGGTGTGCATGGCTCTCCTCGAAGATGATCCGGACACTGTGTCCGCTTGTGCTCTATGGGTAGCACGCAAACGGACATGGTGTCCACATATTCTCGGAGTGCTTTACTATCGCGTCATGGAAGACGGCGACACCCACCTCCTGCACCAGGTCACCGCCCGCCCCGGCACGCCGGCCGACCCGTCCCGGGAGCGCGCCGACGCCGCGCGCAACCGTTCACGCATCCTGGCCGCGGCCGAGCGCCTCTTCGCCGAGAACGACCCCCGCGAAGTGACCATGGGGGAGATCGCCAAGGCGGCCGGTGTCGGCCGCGCCACCCTCTACCGGCGCTACCCCGACACGGGGGCCGTGGCCGTCGCCCTGCTCGACGAGCACGAACGCCTCCTGCAAGGCGAGATCCTGCACGGCCCGCCCCCGCTCGGGCCCGGGGCGCCGCCCGCCGAGCGCCTGGCCGCCTTCTACGCCGCCGCCGTCGACCTCATGGACCGCCACCTCCCTCTCGTGCTGGGTGCCGAGACCGGGCGCAGGCGCTTCACCACGGGCGCCTACTCCTTCTGGCGCGCGCACGTGGGCACCCTGCTCGCCCAGGTGCCCGGGACCGACCGTGAGGCCCTCGTGGACCAGCTGCTCGCCCCGCTCGACCCCGACCTCTTCGCCCACCAGCGCGACACCGTCGGAATGAGCACCGAGCGCATGGCGAGGACCCTGGGCTGGATGGCGCGCCGCCTCCTGGCCTGAGACGGCGACGGGTGCGGTCCAGGCGGAGCGGACGGACGCGACCCGGCGGCGTCTCGGCCGAGACGCCGCCGGGTGCTCTCCGTGCCGCCGGGAGTCAGGGGCGGGCGGCCTCGCGGCGGTTGGCCAGGGAGTCGGCGCGGGTGACGTAGCCCTGGCGCAGGTTGGCGCTCTCCACCCGGTTGACCTCCGACACGTACCGGCCGCGGCTCGGGTAGCGCTCGGCGAGCTCGGCCTCGTCGAAGGGCACGTGGGTGCCGAACAGGGCGCAGAAGTAGCTGTCCGGGCCGGCCGGGGCGTTGGCGCCGGTGTTCAGCGCCCGGGGCACCTCCACCTGGGAGAGCCGGATGCCGCCCAGGGCGAACCCGTCCGCGTCGCGGGCGATGCGCCCCAGGGCGTCGCGTTCGATCGGCTCCGCGCTCGGCGGCGGGGTCCCGTCCATGGCCCAGGCGCTCAGGTGGTCGTAGGAGGCGTTGAGCACGTGGTGCAGCGGCGCGCGGCTGAACGGCGGCCGGGCGCAGTCGTACTCGGCCTGTCCGCCGAAGTCGCGCTCCTCGATCTCCCGGCGCGCCTGTCGGCCCGCCCAGCCCGAGTGCGCGGTCCCGGCCACCTCCCAGCGCCGGAAGGCGTCGGTGTCGGGCACCGGCCGGCTTCCGGCGACGTCGGTCTCCGAGAGCACCTGGAAGACCGGTTCGGGCCTGTCGGCGGGGGAGGGCGCCGGTCCCACCACGAAGGCGTACCCGTCGAAGACCGGCTCGGTGTGCGGCAGGACCTCCTCGTAGTAGGAGGTCATGCGCCGCGCGGACTGCGAGGCCCCGATCGCCAGCACCTGGTCGACGCCGATCCCGCCGGTGAGCCGCCCGGAGGAGCGCAGGGCCCGCGCCGCCTGGGCGAAGACGTCGTAGGAGAGCTGGTCGTCGCCGACCGTGCCGCCGTCCGTGACGTCCAGGTCCCCGTAGCGGGCGGGGCTCCACCGCGTCAGGTGGTCCACGCCCACGTGCTGCGCGGACACCCCCACCCAGGTGTAGCCCGAGCGCATGACGTGCTCGGCGCTGGGCCCCCACAGGGCGTCGAGGTCGTTGCCCGCCGTGACGTTCTGCCACTCGGCGAGCGCGGTCCCGTTGGAGTCGCGCGGGTCCGCGGGGCGCCGGACCAGCAGCCGGGTCCGGTAGGGGTGCTCCGAGACCGCCTCCCCGTCGGAGTACCGGTTGGCCGTGCCGGAGACGACGAACTCCTCCTCCACGTAGCCGTGGGCCGCCAGGTCCTCGGTGGTGGCGAAGAAGGGGTAGGTGTCCTCGACGTCGTCGGCGCCGGGGTCCCCGGGCAGGCCGCCCGGCAGGGGGCCCTCCACGCGGGGGACGGGGACGGGGACCGGGGCCTGTTCGGCGGCCGAGGCCGCCGGGGCGGTGAGCGCGGCGCTGATCCCCAGGGCGGTGAGCAGGGCGAGACGGGGGGCTGTCGGGGCCACGGTGCGGCCTTTCGTTCGTACCGGCGCGGCCACGGCCGCCTGGCCACGTGAAGGTATGCCGCGGTACACGCCCTGGCAACGGGGGTCGGGCGCGAACGGGTCGTTTCCCCGATGGGTCCCGGACCGCCGGGAGCGGGCGCGCCGCTCCGCCCGGGCGGAGCGGCGGCACCGCCGCTCCGCCCGGGTCCGGGGCGGTGGGATCAGGGCAGGCGCAGGCGGACCCGGGGGGTCCCGGCCGGAACCGACACGAGGGTCCCCTCCCCGGTCGCGGTGACCTCCGCTCGGGGGTCGTCGCACCCGGCCCCCGGCACGCCCACCAGGAGCACCCGCCACCCGTGCGCCGGAGCGGCCTGAGCCCCCACGGTGATCCCGTCCTCGGCGCGCTCGGTCCGGAAGACCGCGGCGGCGGAGCCGTCGGCGGCCGGGACGGCCGTGGTCACCGCGTCCCGGGGCGCCGGGTCGGCGGCCCCGTACACCCGCAGGGTCAGCCCCTCGGTGTAGTCGTACTCGGGGCGGTCGTCCACCGCGCCGACGGGCAGCACCGCGTGCGGCCGCACCAGCACGGGCAGGGAGTCGAAGCCGTGCGTCTCGCGGTGCCAGGCCGGACCCCGCACCGTCTGACCGGTGAGCAGGTGCGTCCACTCGCCCTCGGGCACGTAGTACTCCACCGCGCCGTCCCGGCTCAGGACCGGGGCCACCAGGAGGTCGTCGCCCAGCATGTACTGCGTGTCCAGGTGGTGGCAGGTCGGGTCGTCGGGGAACTCCAGCAGCATCGCGCGCATCACGGGCACCCCCTCCCGGACGGCCTGGACGGCCGCGCCGAACAGGTAGGGCATGAGCCGGCACTTGAGCCGGGTGAACCGGCGGGCCACCTCGGTGGACTCCTCGTCGAAGTCCCACGGCACCCGGTAGGAGCGGCTGCCGTGCAGCCTGCTGTGCGAGGACAGCAGGCCGAAGGCGAGCCAGCGCTTGAACACGGCGGGGTCGGGGGTGCCCTCGAAACCGCCGATGTCGTGGCTCCAGAACCCGAACCCCGACAGTCCCAGGGACAGCCCGCCGCGCAGGCTCTCCGCCATGGCCTCGAAGGTGGAGGCGCAGTCACCGCCCCAGTGCACCGGCAGGCGCTGCCCGCCCGCCGTGGCCGAGCGGGCGAAGAGGACGGCCTCGCCCTCGCCGCGCTCCCGGACCAGCAGGTCGAACACCGTCTCGTTGTAGAGCTGGGTGTAGTAGTTGTGCATGCCCTCGGGGTCGGAGCCGTCCGCCCACACGACGTCGGTCGGGATCCGCTCGCCGAAGTCGGTCTTGAAGCAGTCCACCCCCATCTCCAACAGGGACCGCAGCTTGTCGGCGTACCACGCGCGCGCCTCGGGGGAGGTGAAGTCGACCAGCGCCATTCCCGCCTGCCACATGTCCCACTGCCACACCGTCCCGTCCGGTCGGCGGACCAGGTGCCCCAGCCGGGAGCCCTCCTCGAACAGCGCCGACCGCTGGGCGATGTAGGGGTTGATCCACACGCAGGTGCGCAGCCCGCGCGCCTTGAGCCGGGAGAGCATCCCCACCGGGTCCGGGAACAGCTCCGGGTCCCACTCGAAGTCGCACCAGTGGAACTCGCGCATCCAGAAGCAGTCGAAGTGGAACACGCTCAGCGGCACCTCCCGCTCCGCCATCCCGTCGATGAAGCGGGTGACGGTGTCCTCGTCGTAGGAGGTGGTGAAGGAGGTGGACAGCCACAGCCCGAACGACCACCGGGGCGGCAGCGCCGGGCGGCCGGTGAGCGCGGTGTAGCGGGCCAGGACCTCCCGGGGCGTGGGCCCGTGGATGACGTAGTAGGTCAGGGCGTGGTCGGGGACGCTGAACTGCACGCGGCCCACCGACTCCGAGCCCACCTCGAAGGACACCGGGCCCGGGTGCGCCACGAACACTCCGTAGCCCCGGTTGGTCAGGTAGAACGGCACGTTCTTGTAGGCCTGCTCGCTGCTCGTGCCGCCGTCGGCCTGCCAGATGTCCACGGTCTGGCCGTTGCGGGTGAACGGGGTGAACCGCTCGCCCATCCCGTACACCAGCTCGCGGATGCCCAGTGACAGCTGCCCGAGCATGTGGTGGGTGCCGTCGGCCTCCTCGACGAAGGCCGTGCCCTTGCCGTCGGCGCTGGCCAGCGTGGTGTCCCCGGCGCGGAACTCCATGTGCCAGGGGCCCTCGGTGGCCACCCGCAGCGTCAGCCCGCCGCTGGTCAGCTCGACCGCGGCCCCCTCCCGCCGCACCGAGGGGGCGGCGCCGGGGTCGTCGTGCACCGCGAACTCCGGCGTCCGGCGGACCGAACCCGCCAGGTGCGTGGTCCGGACGCCGATCACCCCGGGGGCGGGCGACCAGCAGTCCACCGTGATCAGCGGTGTGTTGAGCGTGTCCCCGCGGTGCCCGATCGGGCGCACCGGGGCGTAGAGGGTGAGGCGGTCCCCGTGCACCCGCACGTCGCGCGCCTCGCTCGCGCGGTGCGCGCGCACGCCCTCCCTCATCTGCCAGAAACCGTCAGTGAACCTCATGGGCGGCCCGCCCCTCTCGTTGTGGTCTCGGTCCGGTGGGCAAGGCTGGTCACTTGATCGATCCCCCGGATATCCCGGCGGCCACGTACCTCTGCGCGACGACCAGGAGTACGGCCGCGGGGACCGAGGAGAGGGCGGCCACGGCCATGACCGCGCCCCAGTCGCCGACGTGCGCGCCGATGTACTCGTAGATGCCGAGCGTCACGGGCTTGACCGCGTCGGTGGTGTTCAGGGTCAGCGCGAAGAGGAAGTCCGACCAGGCGAAGAGGAAGGCGAACAGGCCGCTGGTGATCAGGGCGTTGCGGCTCATCGGCAGCACGACCGAGACCAGCACGCGCAGGCGGCCGCCCCCGTCGAGCGTGGCCGCCTCCAGCACCTCCTCGGGGATGGACACCATGAACGCGCGCAGCAGGACGATCGCGAAGGGGATGCCCAGGGACGCGTCGGCCAGGATCAGCCCGAGGTAGGAGTTGACCAGTCCCAGCTCGACGTAGGCGTTGTACAGCGCGTTCGCCACGACGATGCCCGGCACCATCTGGGTGATGAGGGTGGCGAACACGACCGTGTCCGCGCCGCGCAGCCGGAACCGGGCCAGCGCGTAGGCGGCCGGGGCGGCCACGGCCAGGCAGACCGCGACCGCGCCGAGCGCCACCACGACCGAGGTGAGCAGGTTGCCCGCCTGCGACTCCCAGGCGCGCCGGAAGTTGCCGAGGTCCAGGGTCCGCGGGAACCACCGCAGGTCGGCCATCGCGGCACCCGGCTGCAGCGCCGTGTTGACCATCCAGTACAGCGGGAACAGCAGGACGGCCAGGACGAGGACCCCGAACACGACGCTCGCCGCGTCCCCCCGCGCCCGGCGGGTCAGGCGCGGACGCCGGGGTCCCGGGGCGGCGGCCGGCGCCCGGGGGGCCGGGGCCGTCGGCGCGGCCCGGGGGACGGTGTTGCTGGCGCTCATCGGGCGACACCTCCACGGTTGGCGCGCAGGTAGACCACCGCGAACACCATGCTGACGAGGATCAGGACGTTGCCGACGACGGCGCCCTGGCCGAAGTCGAGCTGGAGGAAGGACAACTGGTAGGTGAGGGTGCCCAGGGTCTCCGTGGAGTGCGCCGGGCCGCCGTTGGTGAGCGCCAGGATCAGGTCCAGGATCTTCACGGTCGACATGAAGCCCAGCACCAGCACCACGGTCACCACGGGCCGCAGCAGGGGCAGGGTCACCGAGAAGAAGTTCCGCAGCGGGCCCGCGCCGTCCAGCACGGCCGCCTCGCGCAGCTCGGCGGGGATCTCCTGGAGGCCGCCGTAGAGGATCACCATGTTGAAGGGGATCCCGATCCAGATGTTGACCAGCACGACCGACAGCAGAGCGACGTCGGGGCTGCTCAGCCAGGGGACGGCCGCCGAGGTGACCCGGAGCGCCTGGAGCGCCTCGTTCAGCACGCCGGTCTCCTGGTCCAGGATCCGGCGCCAGACGGTGCCGGCCACCACCATGGGGATCAGCCACGGCAGCAGGAGCAGGGAGCGCATGAGCCCGGACAGCGGGAACCGGCGGTGAAAGAAGACCGCGAGCGCCATGCCGATGCCGAACTGCCCGGCCAGCGAGCCCACGGTGAACAGCAGGGTGTGCCACAGGGACGCGCCGAACAGCTCGTTGGCGAGGACCGCCCGCCAGTTCTCCAGCCCGTTGAACGGCGCTTCGCCGGTGAAGTACGTGGCGAACGTGTAGTCCTGGAAGCTCATCACCACGTTGCGGACCAGCGGGTACCCGAAGAACAGCAGCATGTACAGCGCCGCGGGGGCGACGAACAGCCACTTCGCGAGGTCCCCGGGCCGCCTCGGCGCGGTCGCCGCCGTGGTCATGACCTGCCCTCCAGCTCCGCCTCGACCCGGGCCTGGGCCCGCTCCATGGCCTCGCGCGGGCTCGCCGCACCGGTGAGCGCCGCCTGCACCGCCGTGCCGATGGCCTGGGAGTAGGTGCTCCACTCCGTTCCGGCGTGCTCGGTGCGGCTGCGCGCGGTGCGCACCTGGTCCACGAACGGCGCCAGCTCCGGGACCGCCGCGCGGTACCCCTCGGCCGCCTCCGGGTCGACCGGCACGTTGCTGCCCTTGGTCGCCCAGTCCAGCTGCGCCTCCGGGGTGGTCATGCAGGCCACGATCTCGGCGGCGACGCGTTCGCGCCCCGGGTCCTGCGCGTTGACGGGCACGGTGAAGGTGGTTCCGCCGATCGGCGCCACCGAGGTGTCCCCGGCCCCGGGGACGGGGATCTCCGTCACGGCCCAGTCCAGCTCGGGGTGTTCCCGCAGGACCGGCAGCTGCCAGGGGCCGTTCACCATCATGGCCGCGTTGCCCGCGACGAACTGGTCGTTGACGTCGGCCTGCGTCCAGTTGACCACCGAGGAGGACACCGAGCCCTCCTCGACCAGCGAGGCGACGAACTCCAGCGCCGCCACCGACTCCGGGGAGTCCAGCTCCCGCTCGTCGCCGCCGTTGGACCACAGCCACGGCAGGAACTGGTAGACGCCGTCCTCGGTGGCCAGGGCGCTGATGGCCAGGCCGTAGCGCCCGCCCCCGGTCAGCTCGGCGGCGGCGGTCCGCAGCTCCGCCCAGGTCCGGGGCGGTTCGACGCCCGCCTCGGCCAGGGCGTCGGCGTCGTAGAAGAGGCCGAGCGAGTTCACCGCGCGGGCGGCGCCGTAGTACTCGCCCCCGTGGCTGCCGATGGACAGCGCGCCCTCGGACAGGTCCTCGGTGGACAGGCCGAGGTCCTCCAGCGGGACCAGGCCCCCGGCCGCCGCGAACTGCGGCAGGTCCGAGCCGTCCAGGGACAGGATGTCGGGCAGCGCGTTGGAGGAGGCCATCCGCAGGGCCTTGGGGACGAGCTGGTCGGCGGGCACGCTGAGCTGGCGGACCTCCACGCCCACCCGCTCCCCGCAGGAGTCCATGGCCTCCTGGTCCCAGGTGTGGTACGGCTCGTCGGTGCTGGAGTTCATGACCGTGTACACGTTCGGGTCGCGTTCGGCCGCGCATCCGGCGCCCGCCAGGACGAGCGCCGCCGCGCAGGCGGCCGCGCACGCCGAGTGGCGCGCGGGAGGGGGGTGGTGGTGCATGTGGGGGGCCTCTTCGGGAGGGGTGGGGCGCGGTGGTCCGCGCCGTGGTGCGGTGGGAGCTCCCGGGTCAGCCCGGACGGCGTCCGCCGCGCCGCGGCCGTCCGGGGGCCCCGCGGTACCCGTGGGGCACCGCCGTCTCCGGCGCCGTCCGCGCGGCGGCCTCCTCGGTGGTTCCCATCGCGTCCCCTCCGGACCGTTGTCGAAGCGCTTCGACAACGCGGTGTGTGCGGATCGAAGCGCTTCGATGAGCGGGCACCATGCTAGGAAACAGCGCTGTCTGTGACAAGCCCCTCAGTGGTCGGTGATCGGAGCCATTCCGATCCGCGCTCCCGGACGTGCGGTGCCCCCGCGCACGGAGGCCGCCGGCGCGGACCGCCGTCCGCGTCGGCGGCCTCCGGGTGCCCGGGGAGGTCAGACCCTGGTGGCCCGGCGCGGTCCCGTCAACCGCCTCGGGGGCGGCGTCGGCCGCCGCCGAGGGGCCGGCCCTTCAGACCAGGCCCCGCACGTCCTCGCGCAGCGCCGCTCCGCGGCGCAGGAACTCCGCCGCGGCCGCGAGCCCGAGGCCGAGCACCGCGGCGACCACCGGGAGGTCGACCACCGCCTCCAGGTCCGGCGCGCCCGCGGCCGCCACCGCGGAGCGGTGCCCGAACGTCCGCAGCGCCGCCGCCAGCAGGCCGCCGACCAGGACCACGACCGCACAGGCCCAGACGCGCCGGGCGTTGGCCGGGGCGAAGGGGTCGCCGGTACGCAGGGACCGCACCACGCGGAAGAGCAGCAGCCCGACCACGGCCACCTGGACGGCCAGGACGAGCGAGGGCGCGAACGTCCACAACCGCTCCCCGGCGGTCGGCTCCGCGATTCGCAGGGCGGCGGTGACCGGACCGACCACGTCCCCGACGGAGGACTCCGGAACGGTGACGGGCACCAGGATGTTGTCCGCCACCAGTGCGCCGACGGCGGCGATGCAGGCCAGGAGCGTCCCCAGGGCGCCGGCCGCGAGGGCGACCCACTCCGGGAATCGTTGGCGTAGGACGGGCACGGTTCCTCCTCCGACTCGGACTTATCGACAATCGATAAAATCAAGGCTACTGTATCGATAATCGATATGTACGGGTGCCTGACCCCACCCCTGACCCCGAGTAGGCGAGATCCACCGATGAGCGGCACCGCTCCCGTCCGCACCTGCGCGGTCCTCCTGGCCGGAACCGTCCTGTGCTTCGTGGCCCCGCCCCTGGCGGTGGGGGTCCTGGCCCCCGCGCCGCCCCCTCCGCCGGCCCTCGTGGCCCTGGCCCTGGTCGAACTCGCCCTCGCCGCCCTGGTGGTGTCCTGGTGGCTGCGCCGCCGGGGGCTGGGCGCCGACTCCGTCGGACTGACGTCCCGCTCGTGGGGGCGCGACACCCTGCTGGGCGCCGCGACCGTTCCCCCGCGCCTGCTGTTGGAGTTCGGCGTGCTGGTCCCCGCCGCCGGGGGCGCCCTCAACCCCGGGGTGCAGGAGGTACTCTCCACCGCCGCGGCCGGGGCCTCGGCGCTCACGGCGACGCTGCTGCTCGGGATCGTCGGCGGAGGGCTGGCCGAGGAGCTCTACTTCCGCGGGTTCCTGCTGGGTGCGGTGCCCCGGCTCTTCGCCCGCCGCCGGGCGGCGCTGTACGGGGCGGCGGCGGTCTCGGTGGTGCTCTTCGCCGTCCTGCACCTGCCGGCCTCGCCGCCCGACGCCGCCGCCATCCTCCTCGCCGGGCTGGTCTACACCGGCCTGTTCCTGGCCACCGGCCGCCTGACCGCGACCGTCGTCGCTCACGCGCTGTGGAACACCGCCGCCGTGGTCGCCGTGCTCGCCCTCTACGCGTGAGGGAGGCCCGCCCGGGCTCGCCCGGCGGCCTCGCGCGGCGCGTCCGGGCCGGACCCGGGCCGGAGCCGTCCAGGGCCTGCTCCGTCGCGCGCGGTGCCGAGGGGGCGCGAGGGCGCCCGCCGGGTCCCCGCACCTGGTCGGCAGCGCCCCGAGGAAGGCCAGGAGCGGGTGGCGTAGGCGTCGCAGCCGCCCGCGAGCGCGGAGGCCGCTCCGCGGCGTTCCGGAAACACCACCCTGAGCGATGGTTGCTACCCACGGTGCCGAAGCCGTCCGACCTCGGCACCGGGACCGGGGCGGCCTTCTCCGCCGGGTGGGCGCCCGGGGGCCGGGCCCCGCCTTCAGATGCCCAGGACGGCCTTCGCGGTGAGGAAGTAGATGATCAGGCCGGTCGCGTCGACCAGGGTGGTGACCATCGGCGCCGAGACCACCGCCGGGTCGATCCGCAGCCGCCGGGCCAGCAGCGGCATGGTGCCGCCGATGGTGGCCGCCCAGCCGCAGATGAGCACCAGCGTGATCCCGACCACCAGGGCGATCTTCACCCCCACGAACAGCACGCCCACGACGATCCCCAGCACCGCCAGCAGACCGCCCAGGACAAGGCCGACCCGGCACTCACGCCAGATCACCCGGAACAGGTCCGACCCCCGCACCTCGCCGACGGCCAGCGCGCGCACGCAGGCCGTGGCGGCCTGGGCCCCCGCGTTGCCCCCGGCGCCGATGAGCATCGGGATGAACAGCGCCAGCTGGGCGGCCTGCTCCAGGGTTCCCTCGAAGGTCCGGGTCACGCTGACCGTCAGCGTGGCCGCTACCAGCAGCAGGCTCAGCCACAGCGCCCGGTAGCGGGCCAGCTGCCACACCGTGGCGGCCATGTAGTGCCCGGCCCAGGGGGCGGAGCCGGACTGCCGGGCCACGTCCTCGGTGTCGGCGGCCTCGATGATCTCGACGGCGTCGTCGATGGTGAGCAGACCGACGAGCCGCGTCTCGCTGTCCACGACCGGCAGGTTCATCAGGTTGGTCTCGCGCATCAGCCGGGCCGCCTGCTCGGCCGCGTCGGTGGCCCGCACGGACACCGGCTCCGCCTCGACCAGCGCGCCGACCAGGGTCCGGGGCGGGTTGACCACCAGATCGCGCAGCTCCACGACGCCGGTGAGGCGGCGCCCCCGGTCCACGACCGGGAGCGTGTAGACCGTCTCGGCCTGGGCGCCCCTCTCCAGGACGACCTCCAGGGCCTGCCCCACGGTCAGGTCCCCGTCCAGCGCGAGCACCTCGGGGGTCATGTACCGGCCGACCGACCCCTCCGGGTAGCCGAGCAGCGCGGCGGTCATCCGCCGCTCGTTCGCGCTCAGCCCCTCCAGCACCCGCTTGGCCACCTTGGCCGGAGCCTCCCGCAGCATCCGGGCCCGGTCGTCGGGGTCCATGCCCTCCACGAGGTCGAGGAAGGCGTGGTCGCGCAGGCCCGCCAGGATCTGCTGCTGGTCGACCGGCTCCAGCTCCTCGAAGACGGCCAGCGCCCGTTCCTTGTCGAGCAGCCGGAACGCGATACCCGCGTCGACCCCGTCCATCCGGGCCAGTTCGTCCGCGATCACGTGCGGCGGGTGCGCCTCCAACCACTCCAGGGCGGCGTCCAGCCTGCGGTCCGCGACGGTCTCCCGCAGAGAGCCGGGGAACTCCGGGTACAACTCCTCGGCGGGGTTGCTCTGAGGCATGGCAAGGTCCTTCGAACGGTGCGGTCAGGGGTCCGGGGAACACCGCGCGCACCGCTCGCCGTCCGCCGTCAGAGCGGCGGGCGGGCGGTACCGCGCGGTGGCCGACTGGGAGGTTCGCTACTCATCGCAGCCCCACCTCCCGCCCCCGTGTCCGTCGGCCCCGCCGTTCGATGGCCGGTCACCTGCTCCGCGCCCGCTGTCCGAAAGCGCCCACAAAGACTACTCCTGCCCGGTGAACCCGGAGAAATGCACGGAGGAAGAGCCGGGGGCGGAGCTCGGAACCGGCGCGGGGACGCCCCGACACCCGACACCCTGCGCGGCGGTGACCCGGGCGAACACGGGCGCGCGTTCGTAGGTGGGCCCATGCGCCCCGGGGGGTGTCGAGAGTGTTCAACGCCCGTGTCCACGGACGCGGGCCCACGGACATCCGGCTTCACGGCCTGAGGCACACCGGGCGACCCTGACTCTCAAGGCTGGGGTCCCGGTGAAGGTGGTTCAGGAGAGGTTGGGCCACGCCAACCCGTCCGTCGCGGTGAACGTCTGCGCCCACGCGCTCCCGGGCATGCGGGCCCACGCCGCCGAGCAGGTGGCGGCCCCTCTGCAGGTGGTCCGCCCCGGTCGCACCCCCGCTGCGGGCAGGGAAACAGAAAAGGCCCTGTGACCAGGACCTTTGTTTGTGTCCGAGGGGGGACTTGAACCCCCACGCTCTTTCAAGACAGGAAGGAGAGTAAGAGCAGGTGAGACCGTGTGTGAGCAGGCGATACGGGGAGAGGTCAATCCCCGTTCATACCGGTTGAATCGGGCTCTCTCGGGTTGGGTTGCAACCCGGTTGCACCTCAGAGAAGAGAGGCCCTGTCCCGCATCACCAGGGGCAGGGCCTCTGTTATGTCCAGGGGAGCCACCTCAACAGAGGCCCTATGGGCGACACCCTTCCCGTGGGGCTGGTCTCGGGATAAGGCCCTCTCACTGTCAGGCCCTCTGTGTGGCTCTCATAGCCTCTCAGGCGTACATGGTGAGGCTGTCACCAGTAAGGCCCCTCTAGTAAGGCCCCTGCCCTGTACAAGGCGCCCTGTGAGTGTTGCCCTGTTGGTCCAGGTGCTCACACTGCTCCGTTGCTTGCTCTCTGCTGACTCCTGTCGAACCCAGAGCTTCGTCTCACAAGCCCTGTTGACCTTGCTGCCTTGAGTGCTTCCACTCGACAGCCACGCTCTGACGCGGCTTCTCGGAGACCCAGCTATCCGTGTTCACTCCTCAGGAGAAGGACAGGCACAAGAAGCCCTGTCCATGCAGGAAACAAGCACCTTCAGGGAGAACACCACGCGTTCCAAGAGGCCCTTGGAAGGGTGCTCTTTGCTTTGCCACCTCGGAGCTATGAAAGAGAAGGTGTCAGGCTCAGGGATGCACCATGAAGCACTCGGGCAGGCGATATATCTAATAAAGCCCCGTTGCATACCTGGGGTAATACCCACAGAAGAATCGACCAGACCCCGCCGGGGGCTGGGTTCTCTCTCCGTATACGGGTCTGGGAGTTCGGGCCAGGTGAGAATATCCCATTAGAGAACAGGGGAAATGCCAGGACGTGGGGTGAGAAAACTCTAATTCAAGGTTATTCCTGGGAGGATGCATGGTGGCTATTGCAGCACTCGCGGACAATGCGGGGCCACTCTTTTAGCACCTCGCGGCCTACGATGATCTCATCAAGCAAACCCGTGTATAGCAAGTCCACTGAGCGGCGAAGGTCTGACTTCCTGGCGGACCACTGGTGGCGGCCATCCAAGATTGCGTAGTGATTTACATGTATGCCAAACTCATCTTCAAAAGTGCGCAGCTCAGTCCCGACCAACTGGATCTCATAGATCGCATCAGACATTTTTGATCCGCCTTTGGTTTTTCCCCAGTATTCTTTAATTTCCCAGAGGGCCACTGGATTAAAGAGCGAGGGGATTGCTCCGTCTAGGCGTCGCGGAGTCACCAAAATATGATCGCGGGAGATAACCGCTGCCCGACTCTGGGGATTTTTGTCAACCGGAGTAGCGGTACTTGCACATTCGTTGTCGACTACGGCATCTACCGTGCTGACAAGAACTTTAGGGGACTTGTGGTAGCCCTCCAGTTTGACTTCGTTATAGTTTTCCACAGTCCGCCCAGTGAGAGCGAAAAAGTCTTCCTTTGCCTCTTCCTCTGTGCGCATAAGGGAAAGCATTTCATTCGCAATGATGCGCCGCCTGGCCCAGTAGTGAGACAGGGTGCCAAGCATTTCTTTTCTTTCGGAAAGATAGTCGACCAATCCGCTTGCAGCGGGGGTTCCCGCCTTCTTTAGTGCGGGAATAATTTCATCTTCTGGAATGCTGTCGGCATACTTGCCCCGAGTGAATTGGTCTGCGAGCATCCTCACAACATGCCAAAAAGGGTCATCCCAGCGAGGTTCCGCAAAGGATTCTTCACGCTTCATGTCTAAGGCCCCCGTCAATAGTTTCCAGTAGCTCACTAGGACGACGACCAAGTGCACTTGCAATTTTGGTTATGTTGACCAGGCTGACATTTCGCTCACCCCGCTCAATACCGCCTATATAGGTACGGTGAAGCTGGGCCAGATCGGCTAGAGCCTCTTGCGAGAGCCCTGCCCCTTCCCGGAGCTGCCTTACACGAAGGCCAAAGCTAGCTAGAACTGCAAGGTCGTCCACAAGTCAGGTAGACTGCCCCCTATGACGACGATAGGTCTACAGACTATGAGTAGCAATCGCTTGGGGGCAGGGCGCTCCTTCCTGAAGTGGGCAGGAGGGAAGACCCGGTACGCTGACCAACTTGTGGCGCTTGCCCCCCCGTTCGCTGGGCGCTACTTCGAACCTTTCATGGGAAGCGCAGCTGTATTTTTTGAGCTTGGCCCAGAAAAAGCGTCCCTCTCAGATGCAAACCCAGAGTTGGTGGCCTGCTTTAGGCAGGTGGCCGCTGAACCTGAAAAGGTGATGGCGCTCCTTGACGAGATGCCAAATAACCGTGAGTTCTTCAATGAGGTCAGAGCACAAGAAGTCGATGTGCTGTCTGATAACGAGCGTGCAGCCCGAGTCATCTATCTGAACAAGACAGGGTTTCGAGGGCTGTGGAGGGTTAATAAAAAGGGTAAGTTCAATGTTCCATACGGTGAGTATGATCGCCCCTACTACAACCGCAAAACTCTACTGAGTGCGTCCAAGGCACTCCAAGGTGTGGATATATCTCTTAGGGACTTCTCTGAAGCTTTGGAAGAAGCGCAAGAAGGAGACTGGGTTTATCTAGACCCGCCTTACATCCCCGTCAGTCAGTACTCTGACTTCAAGAGGTACACCTCAGGGCAGTTCGGGGAGGAGGACCAAGCTCGATTGGCAGAGGCTATGCATAAGGCAAGCAAGCGAGGTGTCTACGTGACCATGACGAACAGTGAGACGCCTCTTACACGAGAGATCTTTGAAGGGTTCAATGTCTCTTCTATGGCTACCCGGAGAGACATCAACCTTCAAGCAGCGAAGCGCACAAGCTCTGACTTGGTTTTTACCAACTATGAGATTGACACCTCGAAAGAAAGGGGTACGCTTTTTTGAGAGGTCTGAGATTGGAAAAATGATGGACCCTTCAAGATGTGTATCTTCTGAAGGGCCCACGGTCGGTGCTTCGTTACTCTAAATAGCTTCGCCCTTGAGGTCTCGGACGAAGGAAGACCACTCAGACTTCTTGAAGCTCAGATGCCCAAGCTCTCTATTCTCAGTATCCCGAATGAGGACACTGTGAGGGCCTTCTTTTACTTCCACGCAGCTTGTTTCGCCCTGGCTATAGCTGGACTTGTGCCACTCGTTCACAGTGCTTCCTTCAGTCCGGTCATTTTCTCTAGGGAGGCGTCGGGGGGTAGTGCCCATGTTTGCAGCTTATTATACGCGACTTCGAGTCTCCGCACTTGTGGGGCCTCATCCGTGATGTGTTCCCCTGTCGTGTGCTCGGAGCACACTAGAGGACTTCGGTCGTTAATGTAGATCAGTCGGAAGGCCCCCACGGTCCACGTGAAGTCACTCAACCCCAACGGCAGAACCTGGATTGTAATGCCCTCGGCTGCGGCCTCTTGCTCCAGGCACTCTAGTTGCTCTCGCATCACATGCGAACCACCCACCCTTTGAGTAAGAACCAACTCAGGGATAACCACGTTCAACATAAGCGTGTCTTCAGTCCGAAGACGTTCGCGCCATGACTTACGTGCTGCGATGGTTCTTTGAATTCGCGCTTCGTTGGCCATGGGAACAGTGTGAGAGATGAGTACCCGTGAATATTCCTCGGTCTGGAAGAAGCCAGGGATCACGAACGGATGGAAGAAGCGGATCTCATCCGCTTCCTTCTCATACTCCTCGGACTGCTCATACCAACCTGACCCGCTCTCTGCGCGTTCCACATCGCGCCACATCCTGAGCAAGGCCCCGTTTGTACTGAACTCACGGTCTAGGGCTTCCACGATGGCGTGATTGGGGGGCCTCACGGCTCGCTCAAGCTTCCCGTGGTAGGTAGCTGAGTACGTCGTCAGAGCCGCCACCTGGTCTAGAGATAGACGCTGCTGCTTGCGCAAACGCCGTAGATGCTTCCCAAACTCCACCCATGCCGGAATCGTTCGATCCATCATGTACCGAGCGTGTCATGGGCTCAGTACGCATATGTACTGTTCAGGCCAATCCGTGATCTCTTTGTATCCCACCTTTCACGCTGTCCTCGCTGATGGCAGCCTCACAGCATGTCCGGTACAAGGAGTGCTGAGGAAATGGTCATCTCGGGCGAAACACGACGAAGTGCCCTGCTGGTGTTGCGGGAGTTGCAAAAGGGGCTTGGCTCTCGACAGATAGCCGCGACCGTGCATGCCCCAGACCTCCAGGCCCTCATGTCCGGGAACCCCGGGGCATGGGAGGCCGGAGAGGCCCCACAGCTTCATGTGACCGTGCGAGAGGCTGAGGCCCCCGTGGTGGTCCGTGTTCGGGATGACGGTTGTTACACGTGGCATCGTGCGGACGGGGGAGAGTGCGCCTCTCCCGTGGCCTTCCTGTCCCGCTCTGTCGAGCTGGTAATTCAGACGGTGAACACCTCATGAGAGCTGACAGACAGAGCGCCTTAGAAGGGCTCTACAAGGCCCTTAGGGAGAACAGGGTTCCCGGTTCCAGGTTGGAACTCGACTCTAGCCCTGTGGTCTACACGTACAACACATGTACCCGTATCCGGGAAGACTGTTTTTTCATCAAGAAGACCACGCCCAACGGGCATGTGTTGGAGACTGCATCTCTCGGAACCGCACATCAGGACGTAGCGGTATCCCTCATTCGTTCCATGTCCTTTGCTGTGAACTTCGCCTAATCAACCGGGGAAGAACACCCACGGGCAAATGCAGGCGGCTCTTAAATGAGGTGAGCACATGAGGTCGGAAGATCCCCGAGAGAAACAGCTCTTGTGGTTGCGCGCTGAACTGTCGAAGCGCGGCATAGAAGCTTACATCGTTCCGGCTGATCAGTATTACGGGCCAACCCTGCACTGTGATGCAAGCGTGGGAGGCGTCACGGTGAACATGTGCAGATGGAACTACCTGTTCCTTGGCCCTTTAAGGAATTGGGTTGAGGTTCCTGCTAATCGTCCTGGTGACTGTGTGGATCAGATCATCCGTGATCTGTCTCCCCTTGCTTCTACAGACCCCATTGTCCGGCTCAGTGAAGTGAAGGGTGAACCGTGAAGCGCTTCGTAGCCAGGTTGAAAAGCATTATTCACAACTGGACCTGCCCGGTTGCTGGCTGTGCCTTCGCCTCCGTTAACCCCATGAAACACCCGTGCCCCCTCAAGATCAGTAGTTAGAGGAGAAATGGAAAAGATCAACGACAGGGAAGGTCCGCTTCTCCCATGTGAAGTCGCGGCCTTGTTCAGGGTGGATACCAAGACAGTGGTGAGGTGGGCGAACAAACAGAAGATACCGAGCTTCAAAACCCCGGGAGGACACAGGAGGTTTCCCCGTAAGGAGGTCTACAAGCTTCTCACAGAGGCGAGTGGTTAAAGAGATGGACCCCGGAAGCGACTTCCCGAGGAAGCTTCCTTGCCTGTACCCTGACCCTGACAACCGCAAAAGAACGGCCCCGGTAGGCGCGCCAACGCCAGTCCGGGGCCTGACTCTCAACCTGCTATCACCAGGAAGAAGATTCCCAATGAAGTTGTCAAGCCGGAGCGGTGACCGACCGTGAACGGTTCAGGCAGCCGTGGCCAGCTTCACTGGAGGCGCCGCCACGTAGGGACGCTCGTCGCGCAGCATCGCCCAGAGCACGT
>NZ_VWVV01000033.1 GCF_009830945.1 Nocardiopsis sp. FR4
GCTCTGGGCGATGCTGCGCGACGAGCGTCCCTACGTGGCGGCGCCTCCAGTGAAGCTGGCCACGGCTGCCTGAACCGTTCACGGTCGGTCACCGCTCCGGCTTGACAACTTCATTGGGAATCTCCTTATGTCACCGGTCGGACCATGGAAAGACCCTGTTCACGGAGGTACGCGTGGGGATGCGCGGAAGAACGAGGGCGAGTAACACCGAAAGATCGGCAAACCGACCGTCTCGGGGGGAACACCGACTGTTCGGTTACCAGAAAATCTACCGGATGATCACGACACACGAAAGCGACCGGAGCCCCCGGTCACAGAGGCGTACGTCTCCCGTAGGTGTGACTTCTCCGCCCCGCCGCACCGGCACGGGGATTTCTCGTTGAAAAAGCAACAAAAGCCATCTGAAGTCACATCTGAAACGTCCTCGATGCCGGAGAAAGCCGAAAACTCCGCGACCTGCACAACCCTTCCCCGGGCTTCCCCGCGCTCCGAATCCACGATATCCGAATACAGCCCTTTAGGCTGACCGAAATCAGGTCTCCGCCGACCAGGCCAGCACCGTGGCGTCGTCGCGCACCTTGCCCCGCGGGTGGCGCAGCCCCTCCGGGTCCGCGCGCTCCAGGTCCCGCACCCGGTCCACCAGGGCCCGGGGCCCCTTGTCCGAAACCAGGGCGAATGCCTGTCCCCAATCCAGGTCCCCGAACACCTCGACCGCCCGGCCCGCCCCGTCGGTCATGGCCACGCAGCGGTCGGCGGCCAGGGTTCCGGTCAGCGCCTCGTCCGCGGCCCGCACCCGCGCCCCCGCGGTCCAGAAACCCCCCGGCACGTTGCGCAGGGTCCGGACCGGGGCCGGAGGGCGGTCGGGCCGGGTCAGCGCGTTCCGGAGGTCGTCGAGCCGGGTGTCGGCCACCACCCGCACCCCCTCCCCCTCCGGCGCCAGCAGCACGGAGTCGGACAGAACCAGGTACTCCAGCTCCCCCTCCCCCGCGCGGACCGCCACGACCGTGGCCGACGGGGACTCCTGGTTCTCCAGGTCGCAGGTGTCGGCGTGCAGCGCCGAGGCCGAGGCGATCGCCCCGGCCAGCGCCTCGCGCAGCGGGAGCCCGGCGTCGGCCCCGGCCAGTAGCAGGGCGCCGAGGCGCCGGGTGTACCAGGCCACCCCGTGGGAGCAGCCGGTGTCCACGCCCGGCGGCGCGGTCGCCCCGTCCAGGACCACCGCGCTGGTCGCGGTCGCCGCGGCGAAGTCCTCGTTGGGGCGCTCGGGGTCCCCCGGGTCGGTGGCGATCAGGAACGGCACGGATCCCTCCTCGGCGCCGCGCGGACCGTCCGCGCGGCGCGCCCCCCACCTTCCCGGCCCGGGGACCGTTCACGCGCGGACCGGGCCCACCGACGGGTAGCCGGTGTGCTGGCCCCCAGGTGATGATCCCGTCCTTGACGTAGACCTTCCACGAGCAGGAGCCCGTGCCGTTGACGCCGTGCGTGGAGCGGACCTCCTTGTCGTGGCTCCAGCGCTCGCGGTAGAAGGCGTCGGCCCCGCGTCCCCCGGTGCGGTGCGGGGTGCGCAGGTCCGCGGAGACCTCGTCGGGAGCGAGGAAGCGGCGGGTTCTCAACAGGGACTCGGAGACCGGGCCGCCCATGCCCGGCTCCCGGCCTTCGGGGGTTCGTGTGCGCGGATCGCGACGGGACACTGCGGGACCTCTCTCCTGCGGTGTCCGGGGACTGAGGGGGACCTGCTGTCTCCCCTCCAGTCCACCAAGAGGGGGGTGTCCCGGCTCAGTGCCGGGAGTCTCCGAAGGTCGGGGCCCCGGGGGGACGTTGGTCCCGGACCCGGGGCCCGTACGTCGCCCGGGTCGCCGCGGCCGCCTCACCTGGGACATGTGGAACGGGACCCCGGATGGGTAGGGGCACAATCCGACTTTTCGTTTATGCGGGCGATGCCGCGCCAGCCGCCACTGCGTGGGAGCGCGGCCTGCCCCGTGTCCGGAGAGCCGCCCCGCACACAGGAGAACCCCCCAGGAGCGACAGACGAGAGGCGGATGGGCCCCCGATGCCACAACTCCCCTACTACGTACGACGAGCCCGGCGCATCGCCAGGAGGATGGTCCCCCTACCGGTCAAGAAGGCCTTCTTCCTCCCGGCCGCGTGGCGGCACCGGAGGCGGGAACCGGAACTCGTCGTGGCCGCCTACCGGCGCGAACCCGTGCTCGCCCGGCGGTGGACCGGGGGGCCCTTCAGCGTCGGGGAGTTCAGCGACCGGCAGACGAACCGCTTCGCCGACCTCCTGCGCGACCGCGGTGTCGGCTACTTCATCGTCCGCTCGGACAGCGCCTACCACCACGCGGTGGGCGTGTCCGAGGACGACCGGGGCGCCGTCATCTCCCTCCTGGCCGAGCACTACGTCCTGCGCGGCACCTATGCGCGGACCCGCAACGGCTACCGCCCCCTGACCCCCCGCCTGCTGCGCGGCTTCCGGCGGGCGCCGGTGATCCGGCTCGGGGAGCACGCGGTCGGCGACCGGGGCCCCGTGGTCGTGGGTCCGGCGCACGGCCTGACCGTGGAGTTCTGGGAGGAGGGCAGCCGGTTCCTGGAGCGGCCCGGGCACGAGGAGAGGCTCGACGAGATGCGGGTCGTGGCACCCGAGCACGTCCTGCGGGACTCGCTCGTGGCACCGCAGCCCAACCCGGTCAGCGAGGTGATCCCCGGCGAGGCGCGCCGCCGGGCCCGGATCACGGTCGGCGGGCGCCCCCACCCCACCCTGAACGCCTTCACCTGGGACCTCGCCACCGACCTCACCTTCCCGGTCGACGCCGTCTACACCTGGGTGGACGGATCCGACCCGGTCTGGCGGGCCAAGCGGGACGCCTACCTGGGTGAGGGGGCGCCGTCCAACCCGGACGCCGCCTCGGACTCGCGCTACACCAGCCGGGACGAGCTGCGCTACTCCCTGCGCTCACTGGAGATGTTCGCGCCCTTCGTGCGCAACGTCTACGTCGTCACCGACGGCCAGACGCCGCCGTGGCTGGCCACGGCCCACCCCCGGATCCGGGTGGTGGACCACAAGGAGATCTTCAACGACACCTCGGTGCTGCCGGTGTTCAACTCGCACGCCATCGAGTCGCAGCTGCACCACATCGAGGGGCTGGCCGAGCACTACCTCTACCTCAACGACGACGTCTTCTTCGGCCGCCCCGCGCACCCCTCGCTGTTCTTCCACCCCAACGGGATCGCGAAGCTCAACCCGTCGCCCTACCGGTTCGGCCTGGGGGAGCCGAGCGAGGAGGACCAGCCCGTGGACGCCGCCGCCAAGCGCAACAGCGAGCTGTTGCGGGAGCGGTTCGGCCGGGTCCCCACCGCCAAGTTCAAGCACACGCCGATCCCGCAGCGCCGCTCGGTGCTCGAGGAGCTGGAGCGGGAGTTCCCCGAGGTGTTCCTGCGCACGGCGGCCTCGCGCTTCCGCCACCCGGACGACCACTCCATCCCGTCCTCGCTGCACAACTACTACGCGCTGCTCACCGGCCGGGCGGTGGTCGGGGGGATGCGCTACACCTACCTCAACCTGGCCGATCCGGAGGCGGTGCGGGTACGGACCGAGGCCCTGCTGACCCACCGCAACTTCGACACCTTCTGCGTGAACGACACCAGTGAGCCGGAGGAGGAGGCCGTGCGCGAGGTGACGGAGTTCCTGCGCGACTACTTCCCCTTCCCCAGCGCCTTCGAGCGCTGAGGCGGGGCGGCACGCGGCCCGCGGGGGACGGCCACCGGACCGTCCGCCGCGGGCCCGTACCCGGGGTCAGCGCACCAGGACGGTGGTGTGCACGTCCAGGCTGCCGCTCTCCCAGAGCCAGTCCATGGCGGCCAGGCTCACCCGGGCGCACCCCTTGGAGGCGGGCTCGGGCGGCACGCTCGGGTAGCCGTGCACGGCGATGCCCCTGTTGAAGTACTTGGGCCGGTACAGCGCCCCGTAGGGCCCGGGGTCCCAGGAGTCCACCTCGCGGAAGACGGTGTAGGTGCCGGTGGGGGTGGTGGCGATCCGCTCGGTGCCGTCCGAGGCCTCGTAGGGCTGGCCGGAGCCCGTGGAGGTGTTGACGATCCGCTCCACCTCGCCGCCGGAGACCACCAGCAGCAGTTGCCGGTCCAGGTCGATCTCCACCAGGTCCCCGGAGGAGGTCCGGGCCCCGGGGCGCACACCCTCGGCGAGGGCGGCCCGGGTGTCGGGGCCCACCACGCCGTCCCGGGCGATTCCGGCGGCCTTCTGCAGCGCCACCACGGCCTGCTCGGTGTGGAAGCCGAACTGGCCGTCCACACCGTCGATCCAGTAGCCCAGCTCGGTGAGGCGCTCCTGGACCGCGGACACCTCGGGTCCGGTGCTGCCCTGGCGCAGCTCGGGCCCGGCGCCGATCGAGGCGGCGGGCGCCGCGTGCGCGACCGGGGCCGCGACCAGGGCGAACACCGAGACCAGAGCCACGGCCAGGGCGACTGTCAGTTGTCGTACGGGGAGTACTCGGGGGGTTGCCATACGCTTCCTTTACCCACCGCGCCCGCACTTCTCCCCGTTCTCCACAGCCTGTGGACAACATCTCGCCCACCGCCCCGGAGGAAGGGCTCGTCAGGCGTCGATCACCCCGACGACGTCGACGTCCACCCGGCGCACGGCCAGGCCGAACCGCCTCCGGTCGCACGCGCGCATCGCGGCGCGCACCTGGTCGGCGGACTCGGGCACGGGCGCGCCGGACCGCGCCCACGCGGTGGCCGAAACCGCGATCCCCCGTCCTCCGGCTCGACCCGCAGTGCCCCACCACCATGTCGGGGACCGCGTCCGCAGCGGCGCGCAGCGCGGCGGCCACCGCGCGGGGGCCAAGGCGGGTGCCGCCGGGGCGGTAGGACTCGGCCTCCTCCCGGCAGTGCGGGCAGTCGGGCCCGCGCCCGCGTCGGCCCCGGATTCGAGGAAGGGCGCCAACGGCGCCCCGCAGGGCAGGCTGCCGACGTCACCGCACTCCTCGTCCCGGCCGCTCCGGTCCTCCTTCTCCATGGTTCGTGCCCGGATCTGGCTCTCGGCCTTCTACGCGTTCCGGCCGCCGTCGCCCCGGCCCTCCTCCGGGGAACCGCCGCCCGGTCGGTCTACCGCCATGGTCGGAGCTCCTCCACGAGATGGGTGCGGGCGCGGTGGATCCGGCCGCGGACCGCGCCCGGGGTGGCGCCCACGAGTTCGGCGATCTCCTCGTACCCCAGCCCCTCCATCTCCCGGAGCACCCAGCAGACGCGCTGCGGCGGCGGCAGCTCGGCCAGGGCGCGCAGGAGGGCCTCGCGCAGCCCCTGGGCCAGGGCCTGCTCCACCGGCCCGGCCTCCCGGGCGAACGGCTCCCGTTCCCCGATGGGCTCGACGCGCCTGCGGGCGCGCACGGCGTTGAGCGCGCGCCGCCCGACCGTGCGGTACAGCCAGGCCGCGAAGGTGCGCGGTTCGTCGAGTTCGGGCAGCTTGCGCCAGACGGTGACCAGCGCCTCCTGGGCCACGTCCAGGGCTTCCGCGGGATCGGCCACGATCCGCAGCGCGAACCGGAAGACGGTGTCCTGGTACCTGCGGACGAGGATCTCGAAGGCGCGCTCGTCCCCGTCCTGGGCACGTTCGACCAGCACGGTCTCCGGGAGTTCGGTGTCAGCGAGCACGGGTCGGACGGAACCCACCTCCGCGGCCATTGGTCACTCTGAGTGAAACAGTAACCGCGAAGAGCGCGAAACTTGCTACCCGACGACATTCGGTACGTGTCCCACATCACATGCGTTACACCGTGAGGCGGGGCCTACTTCGTGTGTCTTCCCTACGTCAACACTTTTCGCACAACATCCCCTCATATCACCGAGCGCATGGAGCACATGGAAAACGTCGGCCTGTACACGAACGAGACGAGGGAGGGGCGGAGCGGGGACGGCGCCGAGCGCGCGGTACGCACCCTGCGCGCCCGGCAGCCCGCGGCCCTCACGGTCAGCATCATCGTCGCCTCCGTGGTGGCGGCGGTGGCGGTGGCGGAGATCATCACCACCCTGGCGGGCAGCCCCCTGCACAACCGGGTGTGGGACTGCGCCGCAAGCCACGGCCACGACGGCGCCCACGCGGGCCCGGAGATGCTGATCGCGACCTCGGTACTCATGGCCCTGGGCCTGTCCGTGCTGGTGATCGCCCTCCTCCCCGCACGCGGGGACTGGCTGGCGCTGCGCACCGACGGCCGACGCCCCGCCGACGGCGTGTCCGTCCGCCCCCGGAACGGGGAGTACGGGAACCCCGGCGCCGGACGGGCGCCGGGCGACACCGGTACCGCGCCGGGGCCCCGAGGACTCAGGGAGCGCTGACCGGGCGCGGGCCCGCGCGCAGCGAGGCCGCGACGTGGACCAGGGCCCGGCAGCGGGCGAACTCCACCGGGGTGAAGGGCACATCGTGCCTGCGGACGGTCAGGACCGCGCCGTCGGGAGCGGGAAGGGTCATGGCCGTCCCGGACAGCTCCTCCCGGGCCATCCCCTCCGGGGGCCCGGGGGTCCGGCGCACGTCCTGTGCCGCCGCGAGCAGCAGCAGGGAGCGCTCCAGGGTCGCGGAGCCGCCGACCAGGGCACTGACCAGGGTGAGTGTGCGGCTGGTGGTGTCGCTGAGCTCGTGCACGTCGGCGCGGCGCACGGCGGCGTCGCGCCCGCCCGCCTCCCGCACGGCGGTGTGCAGGGCACCCGCGCCCAGGTGCGCGGGAGCGCTCACGAAGAACTCGTCGATGGCGTCGGTCCCGGTCGGGTGCACCTGCATGAGCCTGATGTCGACTCCCAGGGCGGCGAACCGCGTGGTGAGCGCGGCCAGTCCTCCGGGCACGTCGGAGACCGTGACCCGGACACTCCACAGCAGGTCGTCGGGCGAGGCCGCGACCACGGGGGCGGCGGCCGGAGCGGTGGGAGCGCCGTCCCGGGCGGTGTGGGAAGCGGAGTCGCGACGGCGGCGGACGGCGGTCCGGTGGCGGTGCCACCGGTGGGCCGCGGAGACCGCGAGCAGGAACAGGCCGACGGCGATCAGGAGGCTGACCCCGGCGTCGCTGTGCCCGAGGGAGAGCACCACCAGGTGCGCCGCTCCGGCGGCGAGGAGCAGTGTGCCCAGTTCGAGCACCTCCCGGCCGAAGAATCCGTGTCGGTGGTCGTGGGTTCCGTGGTGGCCTTCGGAAACGTCCATGCCCGCGACGGTGTCAGGCCGACGTTGCGCGCGTGCTGCGTTCCGTGACGAGACGGTAACGACGGAGCGTGACGCCGGTCACGGAGCGCGGTTCAGCGCCCCCGGGCGGAGTCGTCCAGGTCGACGACGTCGATGTCCAGCCGGGCGACGGGCAGCCCCAGACGCCGCTCGACCAGGGAGCGCATGGCGCGCCGCGCGGCGCCGGCGGCGTCGGGGATGGGCAGCCCGACCGCGACGCGCGCCGTGACCCGCACGAAGAGCCCCTCACCGGTCTGCTCCACCCGGCAGCGGCCGACCACGACCCCGGGTACGGCCTCCACGGAGGCGCGCAGCATGGCGGCCACGGCCGACTCCCTGACCTCGGTGCCGCCCGGCCCGGTGCCGCCCAGCACGATGGTGCGCTCCGAGCGCCGCTCGGAGCGCACCGCGCGCATGACGTCGGTGAGCAGCCCGGAGGGCGCGGTGACCTCCTCCTCGCCGTCCCGGCGCACCGCGGTGACGAGGGGCCGCAGCTCCTCCGCCTGGGCCCGGCAGTGCTCACAGGTCCTCTCGTGTCCGGTGAGTTCGCCGGACGTCATGTGGCGGAGGAGTGCGTCCACCGTGTTGCCGCAGGGCAGTCGGTCGTGGTCGTCGGACGGTTCTACCGCCATGACTTCAGCGCCTCCACGAGACGGGTGCGCGCGCGGTGAACGCGTCCACGCACAGCGGTCGGGGTCGTGTTGACGATCTCGGCTATCTCTTCACAACCCAATCCTTCCGTTTCGCGCAGAACCCAGCAGATCCGCTGCGGGCCCGGGTTCGCGCGCCAACAGCCGCTCCTCGTCCTCCACCGGTGCCAACGGTGTCCTGGTGCCCGCGGACGAGTTCCTCGAACGCCCGGTCGTCCCCGTCCCGGGCGCGCTCCACGAGCACGCTCAGCGGAAGTGCGGTGTCCCTGTGCATCGGTTGGTGCGGCCGTCCCTCCCCAGTACACACGCAGAGTACAACTACTCTGTGTGTTTACCTGGACACGAAAGGACCGGGGTCCGCCTCCGCTCCGCCGGCCGATCCGGGCAACGGTCCCCTGGCTCCGGTCCTGTCCTGGCCCGGAACCCCGTACGCGGCCGCGGCCGCCCTGCTGGCGACCGTGCTGGCGGTGCGCTGGCTGCTGGTACAGGGGCGCGTCCCCCGCACCCGCCGCCTGCTCGCGGGCGCGGACACGGCGGCGGGGCGCACAGGGGTGTCGCCGGGCGCCGGGGACGCGGTGGTGGCGGGGCTCCGCGCCTCCCCCCGGGGTGGTGCGCGGCAGGGCGCGGTTCACCGGTCCCGAGCGGGAGCCGCGGCTGTGGCTGGACCCGGTGCTGACCGGGGACGCCGATCCCGTGGACGTGTGGCGCCGCCGCGACGGGGCGGTCGACCCGCTGCGCTCCTCCCCGCGACCGGAACGCCTGCCCGCGGTGGTGCGCATGTCGGTGTCCGGGCGTACGGGGGGCCGAGGGCTCGCCTGATCCGCACGCCCTCCTGAGGGGAGGGGGCGGGGGTCGGGCGGGAGACGGGGGCGGCGCGCGTCCGCCGGTGGTTGGGGAGACACCGGCGTGACCCCGCCCCCGTCGCTTCCCCCGCCGTCTGCCGCCCGTCGCGGAAAACCCCTCCGCGCGCGCAGCCGAACGTGCTATGTTCGCCACTCGCGGCGACCCGGACCTGAGCCCCCGCGGGCGACAGGGACGTGCCGGACCCCGCGTCTCCCCGGCGGCCCCGCCGCCGGCGTCGGGACCGGTCACCACCAGCACGTCTCGACCTCCCCGGGAGCCGCTTCCCCATGCGCGTCCACCGCGCGGTGTACGTCCGAGGACTGCGCCGCCACACCACCTACCGCGCGGCCACACTGGCCGGGATCCTCACCAACTGCGTCTTCGGCGCGATCAACGCGACCGTCATGCTCGCCCTGTTCGCGGCGCGCCCCCACATCAACGGCTACGACGCCGGGGACGCCGTCACCCAGGTCTTCCTCGGCCAGGCCCTCCTCGCCGTGGTCGCCGTCATGGGCCCGCCCCTGGAACTCGGTGAGCGGGTGCGCTCCGGGGACGTGGCCACCGACCTGCTGCGCCCGGTGTCTCTGCTGGGCTGGTGGCTGGCCGAGGACCTCGGCCGGGCCACGTTCTCCCTCGCCTTCCGCGCCGTGCCCACGTTCGCCGTCGGCCTGGTCCTGTTCGACCTCGTCCTGCCCGGCGACCCGCTCCGGTGGGCCGCCACGCTGGTCTCCACCGTGCTCGCCGTGCTGGTGTCGTTCGCCCTGCGCTACCTGTACGAGCTGGCCGGGTTCTGGCTCCTGGACTCCCGGGGGATCTGGGCGGTGGCCGGGCTGCTCGGACCGGTGGCCGCCGGAACGCTGCTCCCGCTGCCGCTGTTCCCCCCGGCGCTCGCCGAGGTGCTGCGCGTGCTGCCGTGGGCCTCGATCGTGCAGATCCCCGCCGAGGTCTTCCTCGGCAAGGACAGCCTGCCGGGCGGCACCGTGCTCGGCGGGCTGGCCCTCCAGGCGTGCTGGGCCGCCGCGCTGCTCTCCCTCGGCGCCTGGGCGACCGGCCGCGCCACCCGCCGGGTGGTGGTCCAGGGTGGCTGACGCCCGCGTCCCCGTGTTCCGCCCCGTCCGGGCCTACCTGCTGCTGGCGGGCACCTGGTGCCGCGCGCTGGCCCAGTACCCGGCCTCCCTCGTCATGATGACGCTGGCCACCTCGCTGGGGGTGTTCGCCGAGATCAGCGCCGTGCTCATCGTGTTCGGCCACGCCGGGCGCCTGGAGGGCTTCAGCCTGGCCGAGGGGCTGCTCGTCGCGGGCCTGGCGGCCACCGCCTTCGGCTGCGCCGACATGCTCCTGGGCAACGTCGAGAACCTGGGCGAGCACATCCGCTCGGGCACGCTCGACGTGATGCTGGTGCGCCCGGTACCGCCGCTGGTGCAGCTGGCCACCGACCGGTTCGCGCCCCGCCGCCTGGGCCGGATCGTCCCGGGCACGGTGATCATCGCCGTGGCCCTGGTGCTGTGCGACATCGACTGGACCCCTGGCCGCGTCCTGATGCTGCCGGTGCTGCTGGTGTCGGGGACCGCGATCTGCTCCGCGGTCTGGGTGGTCGGGGCGTGCCTGCAGTTCTTCGTCACCGGCGCCCGCGAGGCCGCCAACTCGATCACCTACGGCGGGCAGGCGCTGACCGAGTACCCGCTGGCGGTCTTCGGCCGCGACGTCGTGCGCGCGGCGACCTTCGTGCTGCCGCTGGCCTTCGTCACCTGGCAGCCCGCCCTGTACCTGCTCGACCGCCCCGACCCGACCGGGCTGCCGGACGGGCTGCGCTTCGCCACCCCCCTCGTCGCCGTCGTCTCGTGCCTGGCCGCGGCCGCCTGCTGGCGGTTCGGGCTGCGCCACTACCGATCCACCGGGAGCTGAGCATGACCTCCGTCCGAGAGTCCGCCGGGTCCGCGCCCCCCTCCGGGGCCGGGGAGGGACCCGTCATCGAGGCCGTCGGCCTGGGCCGCGACTTCGTGCTGTCCGAGGGGCCGTTCCTGCGGCGCCGCAGGCGCGTGGTCAGCGCCGTGAGCGACGTGACCCTGACCGTGCGGCCCGGTGAGATCGTCGGGTACCTGGGGCCCAACGGCGCCGGGAAGAGCAGCACGATGAAGATGCTCACCGGCATCCTCACCCCCACCCGGGGGCACCTGCGGGTGGCCGGGCTGGAGCCGTCCCGCCAGCGCACGAGGCTGGCGGGACGGATCGGTGTGGTGTTCGGCCAGCGCACCACCCTGTGGTGGGACCTGCCGCTGCGCGACAGCCTGGCCCTGACCCGGCACCTGTACCGGGTCCCGGCCGCCGACCACGCCCGCCGCCTGGCCGAGCTGACCGAACTGCTGGAGCTGGGGCCGTTCCTGGCCACGCCGGTGCGGCAGCTGAGCCTGGGCCAGCGGATGCGCGGCGACCTGACCGCCGCGCTGCTGCACGGCCCCCGGCTGCTGGTGCTGGACGAGCCGACCATCGGCCTGGACGTGGTCAGCAAGTCGACCATCCGGGAGTTCCTGCTGAGGCTCAACGGCGAGGAGGGCACGACCATCCTGCTGACCACGCACGACCTGGGCGACGTGGAGCGCCTGTGCGAGCGGGTGGTGGTCATCGACCGGGGCCGGAAGGCCTACGACGGCGGCCTGGACGGGCTCCGGGCGAGCGTGCCCGCCCCGCGCGTGCTGGTGGTGGACCTGGCCTCGCCCGTCGGTCCCGTCCGGGTGGAGGGCGCCCGGTGCGTGCGCGTGGAGGGCCCCCGCCAGTGGCTGGAGCTGTCGGACAACCCGGCGGCGGTGATCGCCCGGGTGGCGGACCGGCACGAGGTGGCCGACCTGACCCTGCGCGAACCCGACATCGAGGGGGTGGTGGCCGCGCTCTACCGGGGGGAGGCCGCCGGGAACCGGACGCCCTGACCGGAGCCGTCTCCGTCGAGCGCCCCAGGACTCCGGGGGCGGAGCACACCGGTGCGCGGGGGACCGGGCACACGGGTGCGCGGGGGCGTGCGCACCGCTCGCGGAAGGGGGACGCGCACCCTGGAGGCTCCTCCGGCGCGGAGGACCCTGGAGCCATGGCGACGAGGATTCCCGTCCCGGTGTGATGGGCGGCGGTGGCGGCGGCCGCGGCCCTGGCGCTCACCCCCGCGGCGAACCGGTACTTCGCCGCGAACCCCCTACCTGCGGGGGTTTCGGCCTGACCGGGGTATGCCGGGGGCGGTGGGGGACGGTCCCCGGCACCGGAGGATCATCCCCTCGTGGACACAGACGTGGTGTGGGGCATCGTGTTCGGGGTCCTGTCGTGTGCGGCCTACACGGCCGCGGCGGTGGCCCAGCGCAGACTCGCGGTGCGGACGGCCGGGCCGCTGACCGGCGGCGGACGGCTGGCCGCGCTGCTGCGGCACCCGCTGTGGTGGGTGTCGCTGCTGTTCAACGGAGGCCGGGCCGGTTTCCAGGTCGCCGCGGTGAGCTCCGCGCCGCTGACCGTGGTGCAGCCGATCGGGGTGCTGGTGCTGGTGTTCGGCATCCCGTGGTCGGCCCGCCTGGGCGGGCGCCGGGTCAGCCGGACCGAGTGGCGGGGCGCCGCGCTCACCTCGGTGGCGCTGGGCGTGCTGCTGGCGGTGACGGTGACCGGCGGCGGGGGCGGTGTGCTCGGCGACACCGCTTCGGCGGTGGTCGGCGGCGGCACGACGGCGCTGCTGCTGGGAGCCGCGTGGCTGGCGGGACGGCTGCGGTCGGCCGCCTGGCGCAGCTACCTGCTGGCGGGCGCGGCGGGGGTCGCCTTCGGGATCTCCTCGGCGACGGTCAAGACGGCGGTGGCGGTGATCGGGGAGAGCGGCGCGATCGGCCTGCTGCACACGTCCGCGCTGTCCACCCCGGTCATCGCGGTGCTGGGGCTGTTCCTGGCCCAGGCTGCCTACCAGGGCATGGAACTGGGCGCCCCGCTGGGGATCACCACCCTCACCAACCCGCTCTCGGCGGCGGTGGTGGGCGTGGCCTTCATGGGCGAGCGCTACGCGGGCGGGTGGACCGGCGGTGCGGTGGCGGCGGCGTGCGCGCTGCTGGCGGCCTACGGGATCCGGCTGCTCACCGTTCCGGTCGAGGGTGACCGCCCGAAGGCACCCGACGCGGCCGGGGCCGGAAAACCCTGAGGATGGGTCCAGGCCCGGGAGGCGGCCTCTCCCCGGCGGCCTTTCCGTCGGCACCGGGCCGGTCCGGTCAGCGGTCCCTGCGTTCCGTTCGCGGTGACGAAATCCGTTCTGTCGCGGTTTCCGGTTTCGTTGCGTCGTTTCGTCACCCCGGAACGCGCCTCCTCCACCGCGCTCACCCGGCGAGGCCGGGGCCTGCCCCGACCGCCCGCCGCCTCCGGCCCGTGGACGGGGTCCACCTTGCCATGGGAGCGTTTCCAAGGGGGTATGGGCACGCGCGGGGAAGTACGGGACACTGTCCGTTATGGCTGGAACGGTCCCGCTCCGTCTGCCGCGCGCCACGGTGTTCGCCGCGGTGTGCACGGGCGTGTCCGCGACCGGGCACGTACTGGCCTCCGGCCACGCGGTACCGCCGCTGGGCCTGGCCGCGGGACTGGCCCTGGTCCTGGCCGTCTCCCACGGGCTCGCCCGCGCCGAACAGCGGCTGGGCGCCCTGGTGGCGACGACGCTGTGGAGCCAGACCGCGCTGCACCTGATCTTCGCCGTCACCTCGCCGGGCGGGGCGGCGGCGCACGCCGGAGCCCACACCGCCGGAGCCTCCGGGCCGGAGGCGCTGGCCGGAGCCGGGGTCGGAGCGGACATGCTCCTGGCCCACGCGACGGCCGGGGTGGTCTGCGCCTGGTGGCTGCGCCAGGGCGAGCGCGCGGTCTTCGCCCTCGCCGGCCTCCTGGGCTCCCTGTTCCACCGCCTGCTGCTCCTGCTGGCGCCGCCCCCGGCCGCTCCCGCGCCCCACCGGGCGCGCGTCCGCTCCCGCACCGGCTCCCGCCGCCCCGCCCCGCTGCTGTTCCTGCGGCACGTCCGCGTGCTGCGCGGGCCGCCCGACCTCGCGTTCTGAGACGTCACCCGCCGGTCCGACCGGCTCCACACCGACACGTCGGTGCCCTCCGCGTGCCCGCGTTCCGGGCCGCGTACGACTCCAGACCGAGGAGAGCCCATGACCTCCCACGCCCCCGACCGGTCCGCCGCGGCGCGACCGGCTCCCCCTCCCCAGCCGCCCCGGCCCGCGTGGCCCGCGCTGCGCCAACTCCTGCTGCGCCTGCACTTCTACGCCGGAGTCCTCGTCGCGCCGTTCGTCCTCGTCGCGGCGCTGACCGGGCTGCTGTACGTCTACACCCCCCAGATGGAACAGGCCCTCTACGCCGACCAGCTCCGCGTCGACCCCGGCGCCGACGCCCTGCCGCTCCAGGACCAGGTGGACGCCGCCGTCGCCGCCCACCCCGGGGCCACCCTGAGCGGCGTGCGCCCGGCCACCGCTCCCGACGAGAGCACCCGGGTCCTGCTGGACGCGGACGGGCTCCCCGAGGGCCACCGGCTCGCCGTCTTCGTCGACCCCTACACCGGCGAGGCGCTCGGCGACCTGACCAGCTACGGCAGCAGCGGTTCCCTGCCCGTGCGCTCGTGGCTGTCGGAGCTGCACCGCAGCCTGCACCTCGGTGACGTCGGCCGGACCTACAGCGAGCTGGCCGCCAGCTGGCTGTGGGTGGTCGCGCTCGGCGGGACCGTGCTGTGGGTGGGCCGGCGCCGCGCGCGGCGCCGCCTGCGCCGCACCCTGCTGCCCGAGGGCGGTCCGGCCGGGCGGGGCCGCACTTTGTCCTGGCACGGATCGGCGGGCCTGTGGGCCCTGGCCGGGCTCCTGCTGCTGTCCGCCACCGGGCTGACCTGGTCCCAGTACGCCGGGGAGAACATCGGGCAGGTGCGGGAGTCCCTGGGCTGGACCACCCCGGCCCTGTCGGCGCCCGCCCCCGCCGAGCACGCGGGGCACGGCGGCGGCCACGCCGGACACGGCGCCTCCGAACCGGGCGCGGACCTGGACCGGGTGCTGGAGTCCGCGCGCGCGGCGGGGCTGGACGGCCCGGTCGAGGTCTCCGTCCCGGCCGGGGAGGGCGCCCCGTTCACGGTCAAGGAGACCGTGCGCCGGTGGCCGGTGCAGCAGGACTCCGTGGCGGTGGACTCCGCCAGCGGCGAGGTGGTCGAGGAGCTCCGGTTCGACGACTACCCGGTCATGGCCAAGCTGACCTCGTGGGGGATCGCCTTCCACATGGGGCTGCTCTTCGGCCCGGCCAACCAGGTCCTGCTCACCCTGGTCGCCCTGTCCGTGGTCGCCCTCGTGTGCTGGGGCTACCGGATGTGGTGGCTGCGCCGTCCGACCCGTGACCGTGCGCTGTCCGTGGGGCGTCCGCTCGCCGCCCGGGGGACCTGGCGCGCGCTGCCGTGGTGGTGCCTGGCCCTGGTCGCCGCGTGCGCGCTGGTCGTCGGCCTGTTCCTGCCCCTGTTCGGGATCTCGCTGCTGGCCTTCCTCGTGGTGGACGCCGTGCTCGGCACGCGCCCGAGCCGGGCCGCGGCCGGGTAGCGGTCCGGGCGCTGATGAAGGGATCCTCATGTTCCCTTCATCAGCGCTTGTCCCCGGCCCGGCAGGCTCGGCGGTATGAGATCACCACTGCCGCTGCTGCTGGCCGCCACGGCGGCCGTCCTGCTCACGGGCGCCGCCCTGGTGTGGGCGGTGCCCGGGCCGGCCCCGGACTCCCGGCCCCCCGGGGAGGTGGTGGTGGGCGAGTCCCCCGGCTTTGCCACCTACCCCTCCCCCTCCCCCGACACGGACGTCGTCGCTCCCCCTCCCCCGGTCACCGACCACGACGCCGACGGAACCGCGGACGCGCGGGACCCCGACCACACCGCCCCGTCCGCCGAACCGTCCCCGGAACCCGCCCTGGTCTCCGGGGACGACACTGGGGATGACGACGACCGCGACGACGGGGACGACGATGACGACTGAGCACCGGTGCGGCTCCCCCGGCCTCGGCGAAGCCGGGGAAACGGCCGGGCGCACGGCCCTGTACCCCACGGTGGTCCTGGAGGGCCCCCCGCCCGAGGTGCCGCAGCGGCGCCGCGTTCCGGCCCGGCTGCTCATCACGGGCTGGGTCGTGCTGCTCATGGCGGTGGTCCTCGTGCTGGTCGACGTCATCACCTGGAGCATGCTCACCGCCGGGGACGAGGACCGCGTCGACCGCGCCCTGTCCCAGGAGATCGGCGAGTTCCAGGAGTTCGCCCAGACCGGCCGGGACCCCGACACCGGGGAGAGGTTCACCGACGTCTCCGCCCTCATCCGGGTCCACCTGCGGCACCAGTACCCCGACCGGGCCGAGATCCTGTTCGGCTGGGTGGAGGGGGAGGCGGGTTCCGGGCGCATCCGCCAGGGCCAGGAACCGGCCTTCGACGTGTCCGCCGACCCGGACATGGCGGCGGCGGTCCTGGAGTCCCCCGACGCCCGGGGCACCCTGGACACCCCCGCCGGCCCGGTCCGGTGGGAGAAGATCCGCGTGCTGCCCCCGAACGGCGGTAGCGGCGCGCCGGGGTGGTTCGTCATCGGCTACTTCACCGACGCCGACGAGGACACCGTCGCGACCACCATGCGCACGATCTCCCTGGTCAGCCTGGTCGGCCTGCTGGTCGCGAGCACCGCCGCCTGGTGGGTGGCGGGCCGCATCCTGGCACCCGTGCGCCTGGTGCGCCAGACCGCCGCGCACATCACCGAGGAGGACCTGACCCGGCGGATCGAGGTGTCCGGGCGCGACGACATCGCCGCGCTCGCCGAGCAGTTCAACAGCATGCTGGACCGGCTGGAGGGCGCCTTCACCGCCCAGCGCCGGTTCGTGGACGACGCCGGGCACGAGCTGCGCACGCCGATCACCATCGTGCGCGGCCACCTGGAGCTCATGGGCGACGACCCCGGGGAGCGCCGCGAGGTGGTGCGCCTGGTCACCGACGAGCTGGACCGGATGGGCCGGATCGTGGAGGACCTCCTCCTGCTCGCCAAGGCCCAGCAGCCCGACTTCCTGCGCCCGGAGGAGGTGTCCCTGGCCGAGCTGACCAGCGACATCGACGCCAACGTGCGCAGGCTCGGCGAGCGCGACTGGCGCCTGGAGTCGGTGGCCGAGGGCCGCGCCCGCCTGGACCCGCAGCGGGTGACACAGGCGGTGGTGCAGCTGGCCGCCAACGCGGTGCGCCACACCGAACCCGGTTCCGTGATCCGGACCGGGTCCGCCCTCAGCGGCGGCGACGTGCTGTTCTGGGTGGCCGACCAGGGGCCGGGCATCCCGGCCGAGGAGCACGGCCGGATCTTCGAGCGCTTCTCGCGCGGCTCCGGCACCGCCCGGGGCGACCGCCGGGGCGCCGGCCTGGGCCTGGCCATCGTCCGCGCCATCGCCGAGGCGCACCGGGGCCGGGTGGACCTGCGCTCCGCGCCGGGCGCCGGGTCCGCGTTCACCCTCGTCCTGCCCGTCGGAAGGGAGCACCAGTGAGCCGGATCCTCATCGTCGAGGACGAGGAGCGCATCGCCTCGTTCGTGCGCAAGGGCCTGGACGCCAGCGGGTTCACCACGACCGTGGTGGGCACCGGGGCCGAGGCCGTGGACTACGCGGTGACCGGCGGTTTCGACCTCATCCTCCTGGACCTGGGACTGCCGGACACCGACGGGTTCGACGTGCTCCGCCGGATGCGCGCACTGGGCGTGGGCGTCCCCGTGGTCATCCTGACCGCCCGGGACGGGGTACGGGACACGGTGACCGGGCTGGAGACCGGGGCCGACGACTACGTCACCAAGCCGTTCCGGTTCGAGGAGCTGCTGGCCCGGGTGCGGCTGCGGATGCGCCGGGAGCGGCCCGCCGACCTGTCCGTGCTGCGCGCGGGCGGGCTGGCCCTGGACCTGCGCACGCGCCGGGTGTCGGTGGCGGGGGCCGCCGTGGACCTGACCGCGCGGGAGTTCGCCCTGCTGGAACTCCTCATGCGGCACCCGGGGCAGGTGCTCACCCGCCAGCAGATGCTCTCGCACGTGTGGGGCTACGACTACGACCCCGGTTCCAACGTGGTGGACGTGTTCGTGCGGGCGCTGCGCCGCAAGGTGGGCGCCGACCGCATCGTGACCGTGCGGGGCATGGGGTACCGGCTGACCGGTTGAGCACCGCCCGGGGGTGTCGCCAGCATCCACACCGCTACTCTCTGTGAAAACTGGATGACCAAGAGATGAACGTTCTTTCATGCCGAGCTCATGGGCGCCTCACCGCCCGTCCAGAGGATGGTCGCCATGTTCTGGTTCGCCCTGGCGGTCAACACGGCCGCGATCACGGTCCTGTCCTACGTCCTCTACTTCCGCCGCCACGGGCGGCGCGACCTCCTGCTGGCCTACGTGGCGCTGAACACCGGGATCTTCGCGGTGGTGGCCATGCTCACCAACCAGGAGGTGGGCCTGGCGGTCGGCTTCGGCCTGTTCGGCGTGCTGTCGATCCTGCGGCTGCGGTCGGACCTGATCAGCCAGGGCGAGATCGGCTACTACTTCACCGCGATCGCCCTGGGCCTGGTCAACGCGGTGGCCGCCCCGACGCCCTGGGTGATGCTGGGGCTCAACGCGCTACTGCTGACCGGCCCGTACACGGCCGACCACCCGCGGCTGCTCTCGCGGCACGGGCGTCGGGTGGTCACCCTGGACGTGGTGCACGAGGATCCCGTGGCGCTGCGCCAGGACCTGGAGGCGCGGCTGCGCGCCCGGTTGCGCGGGGTCGAGGTGACCGAGGTGGACTACGCGCGCGACCTCATGGTCGTGGACGTGCGCTACCAGCTGCCCCGTACCGAACCCGCGGCCGAGCGCGGCGCGTCACCGCTGCCGACCTGGATGGCCGGGCGGTGAGCGGCGCCGCCCTGGCGGCGCTGCGCCCGCTGTCGCTGGCCGAGGCCAACGAGCGCGCCGCGCTGGTCACCCGGTCCTGCCGCAAGTACCTCGTGCCCGCCGAGCTGCTGGGCCCCCTCTTCCAGGGGGCGGGGAACCGGTTCGGGGCGCTGTCCATCAACGGCCTGCGCGTCTTCCGGTACTCGTCCACGTACCTGGACACGCCCTGCCTGCGGGCCTTCCGCGACCACCGGCAGGGGCGGCGGGTGCGCTTCAAGGTCCGCACCCGCACCTACGTGGACACCGGGACGCGCATGTTCGAGGTCAAGCTCAAGGGCGCCCGCGGGGTCACCGACAAGGTGCGGACCGCCCACGACGGCCCGGCCGACCGGCTCACCCCCGCCACCCGCCGGTTCCTGGACGACGCCCTGCGCGCCTACGGCGTGGAGCCGCCGGACGCCCTGGTGGCGAGCGCGGTCAACGACTACCGCCGGACCACGGTGGTGGACCTGTCCGGCGCGGAGCGGGTGACGGTGGACACCGACCTGGTCGGGTACCGCGACGGCTGGTCGGTACGGATGCGCCCGGACGTGGTGCTGCTGGAGGTCAAGACCAGAGGCGGACTCACCGCGACCGAGCGCAGGCTGCACGAGTTCGGGGTCCGGGAGGCGGGGTTCACCAAGTACGGGGCGACCGTCGCCGCCCTGGACCCGGACAGAAGAGGCAACCGGTGGCACCGGGCGATGGCCGCCTGCCTGGAGCCGCCGGAGCCCTGCCCCGCGGAGTCCGCCCGCCCCGGCAGCTGACCGCCCCTCCCTCCACCGCTCTCAGGAGTGCGCTCCCCCAAACGGTGAACTCCGTTCCACGGGCATGGGGGCACCGGTTCAGGGGGAACCCGGGGCGGCGCGCCGCCAATCCCGCGGCACGAATCGGTAGTGGCGCGCAAAGGATGCCGACCAGGGGTCCAATCCCCTGCACACCGGCTCTGACCTGTGCGATCGTGGAGGGATCCGGTCCCTCAGGGCGGGTATCCGTCGGCGCCGAACGACACCGGAGCTCCCCTCCGCACGCCCGTGACACGCCCCGGATCCGCTCTGCGCGGACACTGCTCCGATCGGGGGGATTCTCATGGGAGCGGCAACCGACATCCAGAACGCGTACTTCGACGCGATCATGGCCGCTGACTTCGACCGTATCCGGGAGATGTACCACCCGGACTACGAGTTCACCGACGAGGAGGGCGTCCGGCACGGCATCGAGGGCAGCCTGGCCAAGATCCGGGTCTACACCGACGCCTTCCCCGGCTTCACGTTCGAGAAGCACCGCCAGCTCGACCTGGGCGACGTGGCCCTCATGGAGGCGACCGTCAGGGGCGTGCACAGCAACGACCTGCGGGGCGTCCCGGCGACGGGCAGGCCGGTCGAGATGGCGTACTGCAACGTCATGGAGATCCGGGACGGCAGGATCTACCGCGAGCACGACTACAGCGACAACCTGTCCCTGATGCGCCAGCTCGGGGTCCTCGAAGGGGTCGGGTAGCGGGAACGGGGGCCGGCGCACAGGGCGTCTTCCCGGCGTGCCCGCCATCTCGTCGGCGCGGAACCACGCGCGGCGGTACGGCGCCCTGCCGCCGGCGCCCGCGGCGGCACCGGCCCGGAGCCGAGCGGGCATCCGCACGGGGCACGGCCGGGGAACCGGTGTCCGCCCTGCTCCCGGGTGCGCCGGACACTCCGGGAGAGCTAGGCAAAACCCGGCGTAATCCCAGGTCAAGGTTTCACGTGAAACCTCGCCCCCTGCATCCGGAGCGTCCGGGCCAGCCGCCCGGGACGTCTGCCGCACCACCGCGTCCGAAACAGGTGACCGGGAAACCGGTGACTCCAAAGACAAAGAATGTGAAAGGTGATGAAGGGCGGCACACCCGGACGACGATTTGAGCTACTCCGCGGTTTCGGCGTTCTTGGCAGCCAGCACGAATACCCTGATCAGAAGGGCTGGCACCGCCGGTTCCCACCCGGGTATGCGGATGTCCCGCGCGCGGCGACCCTTTCCGTCGGAGCGCTCCGGAGAGAAGGGTCCTCCGTGCACTGTCCGAGCGGAAATGGTGAAGTCCCGCTCCGACACGGCGTGGGGTATAGCGAGAAAAGGAATTACACATGCCCCCCAACAACACCTCCGCGCTTCTGGAGTCACCTGACGGTGAGTCCAGGGCGACCATCGGCAGGACCGGCGACGCCTTCCCCCTGGACCCTTCCGCGGCCGTCTTCGCGTCCAGCGACGAGGCCCCGACCCCGGTCCGCCCGTGGGGTCTGCGGCGCGCGGTCACTCCGAAGCTGCGCCCGGAGGTGGCCGAGGCGGTCGGCCGTTTCGTCTACGACCCCGTGACCCAGCGGGGAACCGACCGCGTCACCGGAGCACCGGCGGTCGGCAAGCGCTCCAGCGGCACCAAGGAGACCACCGGCGATCCCGACGGAAGCCGCCCGACCGCCGAGGAGACCACCACCGACTGATGGCCTCCCCCACCGTACGAAAGGCGGTGCTCATCCTCACCGGCACCGAGGACGGCACCGCCGACCCCGTGGTCCACCACCTGTCGGAGCGCGGTGTGCCGGTCGTGCGCATGGACCCCGGGGACTTCCCCGCCTCCATGACCGTCGAAGCCGCCTTCGACGGGCGCTGGGAGGGGACGGTCCGCGACGCCTTTCGCGGAGTGGACCTGGGCTCGGTGCGCGGCGTCTACTACCGGCGCCCCTCACAGTTCACGTTGGCCGAAGGCATGTCCGGCCCCGAACAACGGTGGGCCTACCGGGAGGCCCGCATGGGGTTCGGCGGGGTCCTGCTGGCGCTGGACTGCCCGTGGATCAACCGGCCCTCGCGCATGAGCGCGGCCGAGTACAAACCCGTCCAGCTCGCGACGGCGGCCGGGGTCGGTCTGAGGGTGCCGCGCACGATCATCACGAACGTGCCCGACCACGCCGCGGACTGGGCCGCCGCGACCCCCGGACCCGTCGTGTACAAGCCGGTCGGCGGCGCCCTGCACGTCGAACAGGGGCGCACCCGCGTCGTCTACGCCAACGCGGTCACGGCCGTCGAGGAACTCCGCGACCCCACCGTGGGCCTGACCGCCCACTGCTTCCAGGAGTGGGTGGACAAGGCCTTCGAGGTGCGCCTGACGATCGTGGGCCGGGCTCTGTTCCCCGTGGCGATCCACGCCCGCTCCCAGGCAGCCCGCGTCGACTGGCGCAGCGACTACGCCGCCCACCGGTACGAGGTCGTCGAGGTCCCCGAGGGCGTCCGCTCCGGCCTGGAGCGCTACATGCGCTCCTTCGGGCTCGTCTACGGCGCCGCCGACTTCGTGGTCTCACCCGACGGGAGCTGGACCCTGCTGGAGGTCAACCCCAACGGCGAATGGGGATGGCTGGCGGACCGCTGCGACCTGCCCATCGGACAGGCCATCGCCGCGCTACTGGAGAAAGGCCAGATGTGACCCGAGCTGTTCGCGAACTCTCGTCCGGGCTCACCGCCCGCCTGGTCGAGGAGGGGGCACTGGCGTCCGGCGGTCCTCTCACCGAGGCGTTCCGGCGCGTGGACCGGGGTGTGTTCGTCCCGGCCTTCGCCCTGCACGAGCACACCGCCCGGGGTGTGCGCTACCGGCTCGTGCGCGGCGACGACCCCGGCCAGGGGGAGGAATGGGCCCGCCACGTCTACGCCGACGAGACGCTGATCATCGAGATCGCCGGGAAACCGGTCGTCGACGCCCTGCCCGGGGGCACGGGCACGGGGCGGTGGACCAGCTCCTCCACCATGCCCAGCCTCATGGCGTGGATGCTCCACCAGCTCGACCTGGACGACGAACCGCGTGTCCTGGAGATCGGGGTCGGCTCGGGGTACAACGCGGCGATCCTGTGCGAGGTGCTGGGATCGGACCGGGTGACGAGCGTCGACATCTCGCCGCGGCTGGCCCGCGACGCCACCCGACGCCTCTTCTCCCTGGGCTACACCCCCGTCGTGGCCTCCTACGACGGCCACGGGGGCTTTCCCGACCACGCCCCCTACGACCGGATCGTCAGCACCACGGCCTTCACCCACGTGCCGCCGGACTGGATCGCGCAGGTGGATCCCGGCGGGAGCATCCTGGTCAACATCGCGGGAGGCACCGGAGGCGCCATGCTCAAGCTCCGCGTACACGGGGACCGCACCGCCCGGGGGCGCTTCGTGCCGCGGTGGGCGGGGTTCATGCCCGCTCGCAGCAGCACCCCCCGTCGGCGCGTCAGCGTGGACGGTGAGGGAGAGCGCGGTACCACCGCGCTGGACCCCGCGACCGTGCGGGGGGAACCGGCGATGGCGTTCCTGGCCCAACTGGCCACGACGGACGCCGACACCGTTCTCAGGACGGCTGACACCGGGGCGGACTTCCTGTTCATGGAGGGTGCTGACGGTGCCTGGGCCGAGATCGACATGGACGCGGTCAACGGCCGCCACGCCGTGGTCCAGGGCGGTCCGCGCCGTCTGTGGCACCAGGTGGAGGAGGCGCACCGCTGGTGGCTGGCCAACGACCGGCCGGACTGGAGCGCCTTCGGCGCCACCGTCACGCCCGAGGGCCAGCACGTGTGGTTCGCCTCCCCGGAGAGCGGTCCGCGCTGGCCGCTGCCCTGCCCGTGACGACCGATCGCGGGTCGGGGCCTCATGCTCCCCCTCGCCGACCACGACGGCCCCCGGGGCCGCCTCCGCTACCGCGTGTTCCGTGGACGCCCGCCCGCCCCCGGGCCCCGTGGGGAACGGGGTGACGTGGTGCGGTCGAGCACGGCGCGCACGGTCAGGGGTTCACCGGCCGAGCCGCTCCAGTCCCAGTAGGCGCAGAGGGCGTCGAGCAGGCGCAATCCGTTGCCCGTGGGGCTGAGGGGGTTGGTGGAGGCCTCCATCCGGGGGACGGGGATGAACGGTCCGGGCCGGGGGCCGTTGTCGGTGACCGAGAGGGTGTAGGTGGCCGGGCGGCGGTACAGGACCACCTGGACGGTGCCGCCAGGGTCGCCGGAGCGCGTGTGCTCGAGCGCGTTGGTGACCAGGATGCTCACCGCCAGGACGAGGTCGTGCGAGTTGCGGGCGGTGTCCCGGGCGTTGGGCCGTGCCCAGGTGCGGGCGAGGGCGACGTGTCCGGGATCGGGGCCCAGGACGATGCCGCAGCGGTCGGGGGCGGCGAAGCGCAGCCGCCAGGGCGGCGCGACGGTGGCGGACCGGCGGCCGGGCGCGGCGGCCGGTCCGGAGCGGGCCGGAGTAGTCTCGTTCATGTTCGTGCCTGTGTCGTGAGAAGCCGGGCGTGGACCGTGCCCCGGGGCCGTGAGCGCGTCCGCCGGGGCATTGTGCTGCTCAGGCCGAAAAGGTCGAATCGGACTGCCGCAGCGAGTTCCCTGTGTGGACCTTCGCACCTGCGGATACGCCGGGGAAAGGGGTTGTACGAGATGGCCGCGAACTGGTCGATTCCGTATAGGCGCGTATGTGCTCGATGACAAGCTGTACGCCATGGACGAGCCCCAGAAACAGGAGTGGATCAAATTCGGCCTGCACCTGAAGCGACTGCGCACCAGGCAGGGCCTTTCACTCAACAAGCTCGCGGCGAGAACCGAGTGGTCCGCGACCTATCTGGGGAAACTGGAGAACGCGAGGCGGGCCCCAAACCCGGACGTTGTGCGGGACCTGGACCGGGAACTGCGTACAAACGGCGCCCTGCTCCGGGCCTGGAGCGACGTGGTCCGAGCCCAGTCGGCACTCGACTGGTACGAGCAGTCGCGGGGATATGAGAAACGGGCCCATGAGATCCGTTTCTTCCACCCCCTGGTGGTTCCGGGGTTCTTCCAGACAGCCGACTACGCCCGGGTCATCGTCACGCACACCGTGCCCACCGCCTCCGAGAAGCGCATCCAGAAGGTCATCCGGACGCGCGCGTCCTGGCGCGCGGACCTGGACACGGACGAAGGCCTCGTGCTCAACGTGATCGTGACCGAACTGGCCCTCACCAGGCCGGTCACCTCCGAGGTCATGCGGGAACAGTTGGACCGTCTGATCCAGGAAGCCGAGAAGCCCACGATCACCCTCCAGGTACTTCCCTCGGGGATCAGCGATCTGGCCTGGCTCAGCGGAGCCTTCAGATTGGTATACATCGAAGGTGAGCAGCCCCTCCTGTGCGCGGAGCACGCCGTTGGGGAGTACCTCACGGACGAGGAGCAGGAAACCCGGAAGTTGGAGACCGTGTTCAGCAATCTCCAGGCGTGGGCGCTTCCCCCTGACGTCTCGGCGAGGAAGCTGGAAGAGATGAGGCGGGCACTGTGAACGGCTGGCACAAGTCGAGCTACAGCTCCACCGGTGAGAGCTGCGTGGAGGTCAACGAGACCCCCGAGGCGGTCCTCGTGCGGGACACCCAGAACCGGGACCTGGGCCATCTGTCATTTCCCGGCACCGAGTGGACGGCCCTCGTCCGCTCCACCACGGACCACCGCTGACCGGGAAACCACGGGGTGGCGTTCCGGCAGGGGCGCCGCCCCGCCGCCATGGGCGAGGACCCTCCGCGTTCGGCCTCTGTGGTCCTCAGAGCAGCTTCTTAAGCTCCTCCGGTCCCATGCCGAGACCCTCCAGAATCGACTTGACCGTGATCCTCTTCAGGTCACGACTGCCGTGTGTGGGGATGACCGCCTGACGGCCGTCCGGGTGCAGCAGGACGACGTGGCTTCCCTTGCCGCGTTTCGCCTGTGCAACGAACCCGACCTTTTCCAGGGCCCGGACAAGCCGGGCCAGTCACCGCCGGGTAGTGCGACAGAGGAGGCATCAGGCCACCTCCACGGCGAGTTCGTCCGGAACTCCGGTGACCTCGATGAGCGCGGCCAGAGCCGCTCTCAGATCGTCCACTGCCTCCTCTCTGGTCTCCCCCTCACCGACTGCGATGGACCCCGGGCGCAGGCTGGCCGAGGCACAGAATCCGCCTTCCGGATCCTCCTCGAACGTGTAGTGCACGGTTACGACACGGCTCACGAAAGGTCCTGCCTCTCCGGTGCAGAACGGAACACGATCCGGCGTCCGTGGCCATGCGGGCATCGCGCTGGCAGTGCGACAGCGTCGCGAACGCCTCCAGCAAGGGTTCCCCAGGCGTGGACATGAACCACATGGCAGCGCCGGGCAGTGAGACCGCAGGGAAGGAAGCCGACGTTGGGCGAAGCAGACCAGCGCACAGGCAAAACAGGGGAAACTACGCACCCAGCAGGCATCGCAAAATAATCAATTCCGACATCAGGGATTGTTTGGGCAGCACCCACAGAAACAGCCAACCCCTTTTTCACGGCCCCTGAACTGGGAAGACGTACCCCGGTCGCACTTTTTTCTCCCGCTCCCCAGAAAACGGCTCTACCTCGAACACCCATGCCCTAATCTGGCTGCGTCCACACAACTGCATCCACACAATGACCCCGCGACGGTAGGTGCCGTCCGGGGCCGTGGCCAGCAACTCAACCACTTAAGAGACAAGGATTGCCAGCGTGCGCCAGTTTAGCGCTGCCCTTCTCAGCCGTTCCCTCGGCCCGGTACTCGCCTTCTTCTCCGCCCCCCTGCGGACGCCACTCGGCCGTGGCCGGTCGCCGACGCCGCTCCGCCCGCGTCCGCCGCTACGCCTCCTCGATCCCCCCGGCCGCCGCGCCCGCCAGGGTCGCCGCGCCGCCCCTGGCCCCGCCGTCGCGGGCCCTTCCGGCCGAGGAGGTCGCCCTGGTCCGCCCCTACTACGCCGACCACGAGCGCCTTCGCGCGGCCGAGAGCCCGGTTCCGGCGCACCGGCGCCCCGAACCCGACGAGGTACAGCGCGCGTTCGCCCAGGTGCAGGAACGCGCCGCCGCCATCGTCCGCCAGTGGTCGGAGAACCCGGAGGGCGACCTCCTCTCCGGCCCCGCACCCCGGTTCGGCGTCGTCCGGGCCCGGCCCGGCGAGTGGGACGAGCTGGCCGGTCTGACCCGGACCTGGCTCAGCCAGCGGCGAGGGGAGGTCCCAGCATGAACCGGGAACCCCGTCCGGTGGTGTTCTGGGAGCACCGCGTCTACCGGGGAGAGCTCGCCCAGCTGGCCCGCGTGCGCTCCGACCTGGCCCGCGACCTGGCCGGATTCGACGAGGGCCTCGTGGAGACCGTCCGGCTGTGCGCGAGCGAGCTGTTCGCCAACTCCGTCAAGTACACCGACTCCGGCCGCGCGGGCGGCGAGGTCCTGCGCGCGCTGTCCATGCCCGACCGCCGCACGCTGCGGTTCTCGGTGAGCGACTGCGGGGGCGGCGGGGGCGTTCCGCGCATCCCGGTCGAGCGCGACGAGGAGGCCTGGGACTGGGCCGAGGGCCAGCGCGGCCTGCTGCTCGTGCGCGACCTCTCCCGGGAGTGGGGCCACTTCCGCCTGGCCCCCTGGGCGGACCTGGGCACCCACGTGTGGGCCTGCTTCGACGTGGCACCCGGCGGGGCCCCGGCGGACCTGCGCCCCTACCGGTTCACCTCGTGACGCCGAGAACTCCGGGCCCGGGGACCGGTTCCCCGGGCTTTCCCTCCTCCGACCCCGGTCAAGGAACCGTATGCCCAGTCGAGAACACGAGATCCCGCTGCGGATCATCCAGAACCAACCTGCGCTCGCGGCGGTACTCCTGAGGGAGTCCCTCGGGTTCGAGGTGCCCCCGTACACCGAGGCCCTGTCCACCACCTCGGTCCTGACCAACTGCGACCCCAAGGAGCTCAACTCCGACGGCGCCACCCTGCTCCGGGACGGCATCCGCAACGTTCTGGCGGTCGTCGTGGAGCGTCAGAACAAACCGGACCGGGGCAAGCGAGCGAGCTGGCCCGCCTACCTGGTCAACCTGCACGTACGGCTGGAGTGCCCGACGGTGCTCGTGGTTCTGTGCCCGGACGAGGCGACCGCGCGCTGGTGCGCCGGCCCCATCAGCATCGGCCACCCCGGCTTCGACCTGGTCCCGCTGGTGATCGGTCCGGGCAACACACCGGTCATCACCGACGTGGAGCGCGCCCGCGCGGTGCCCGAGCTGGCGGTGTTGTCCGCCCACGGCGACGCCGAGCCGCTCACACTGAAAGCCGTGGTGGAGGCGCTCGACGCCACCGATCCGAGGAACCGTACGTTCTACTATGACTACGTACTGGCCGGTCTCAACGAGACCGCCCGGAAGGAGCTGGAGGGCTTGATGTCCGCGGACACCTACAAGTGGCAGAGCGACTTCGCCCGCAAGTACGTCGGCCTCGGCCGGGAAGAGGGGCGCGAGGAGGGCCGGGCCGCCGAGGCCGCCAACAACGTCCTGCTCTTCCTCGACGCGCGGGGGCTGACCGTGTCGGACGAGGTCCGCCAGCGCGTCGAGTCCTGCACCGACCTGGAGACCCTGCGCGGGTGGGTCCGCCGCTCCACCGCGGTCGAACGCGCCGAGGACCTCTTCGACTGACCTACCTCCGGCCGGGCCTCCCGCGGAGCCCCGGCCGGGGGCGGCCACCGTCCCGTATCCGATCGGGACGGTGGCCTGTCGCGGGATCCCTCCCGCTATCTGAAGGACCTCACGACGTCCTAGATCTTCCCCGCCCCGGCTCCCGCACGCACGATGGACGGGATGTCCCGGGCGTTGTCCAGCGAGCAGGAGTAGGGGATGGAGGCCACGCTCCCGCTGCTCTCCGGGCTGCCCGAGCCGTTGGCGAAGACGTTGCCCCGCTGGACCAGGCTGCCGTCACCGGAGGAGCCGTAGCCCACCAGGGTCGGGCTCTTGACCGCGTCGAAGTAGTTGTTCTCCACCAGCACCCCGGCACCCATGGTCGAGGCCACGCCGTAGTCGTTACCGGTGTAGTAGTTGTTGAACACGTGCACCGGGTTGCCGAAGCGCACCCGGGGGTGGCGGCTGTAGGAGCCGTCGAAGAAGTTGTGGTGGTAGGTCACCCGCAGGTGCCCCCGGTCGGCGGTGTGGCTGTCGGAGTGCCCCAGCAGCATCGACTTGCGGTGGTCGCGCACGTGGTTCCACGAGACCGTCACGAAGTCGGACTCGCGCTTGACGTCGACCGCGCCGTCGTACCCGTTGCTGAAGCTGTTGTGGTCGATCCAGATGTTGGTCGACCCGCTCTGGACGTTGATCGCGTCATCGCCCCAGCCGGAGAAGGCGATGTTGCGGATGATGACGTTGTGCGAGCCGTTGAGGTTGAACCCGCCACCGGTGATCCGGGCGTTCGAGCCCACGCCGATGATGGTCTTGTTCGACCCCACCCGGTTCATGCCGCTGAGGTTGATCGTGCCGCGGACCTGGATGACCTGGGCCGTGGTGCCCTGAATCGCCGAGGTCAGCGCCGAGGCGCTGGTGACCGTGGTGGTCGACCCACCCGCGCCACCGGTGGTGCCGCCGTTCTGCGAGGCCCACCCCGTGGGGCTGGTCGCCGCTGCCGGAGCGGGGGCGGCAGCGGCGACCGTGTCGGCGCTGTTCGCGCCGTTGGGGGCGGTGAGGACGCCCAGGGTGAGGGCGCCCGCGGCGGCCGCGGCGGCGGCCATCACCACGAGGGCCGGGCGGCGGGTCCTGCGTCGTTGTCTGGTGCGCATTGCTCTCCTTGGAGGGGCGAAGAGATCGGCCCCCGCCCGGCGGCGGGGTGCCGGGCCCCGGGTTTCGGTCCCGGGGCGCTGCCCGGATCCGATGCGGCCGCGGACCGCATCGGATCCGGAAAGTGAAAGCGCTTTCCGTGTCGAGGACGTTACGACGGGCGACATGGGGTGTCAACCGCCCCAAAGCGAACGAGTTTCGCGCCCGCTACCGCCTTCACCCGTCGAAACGACTATCGCCCCAGCAAGGGGCCACAAAGGCGAAAGGGGGGCCGAAAACAACCACGCCAAGAAAGTGCGCCGTGTCCCATGGAACCGAGTTCCACCAAAAAGGAGCCTTCCCGAAGGAAAGCGTTTGCCCAAAGGAACGCGGACACGCGAACGGGGCGCCCCCGGAAATCGGGAGCGCCCCGGAAGAAGGGTCTTCTCGCTGGTGGCGGCCGTACTCACTCCGCCTCGGGCCGCAGGTCCACCCGCCGCAGGAGCTGGGCGTTGAGCGCCACGATGATCGTGGACAGGCTCATCAGCACCGCGCCCACCGCCGGAGCGAGCACGATCCCGACCGGGGCCAGCACACCGGCGGCCAGCGGGACGGCGACCACGTTGTACCCGGCGGCCCACACGAGGTTCTGCACCATCTTGCGGTACCCGGTCCGCGACAGCTCCCGGACCGCCAGCACGCCGCGCGGGTCGTCCGAGGCCAGTACGACCCCGGCCGACTCGATGGCCACGTCGGTGCCCGCACCGATCGCGATGCCGACGTCCGCCCTGGCCAGCGCCGGGGCGTCGTTGACCCCGTCGCCCACCATCGCCACCCGGTTGCCGCGCTCCTGGAGGTCGCGGACCACCGCGTCCTTCTGGTCGGGCAGCACCTGGGCGAAGACCTCGTCCAGGCCGAGCCTCCCGGCGACGGCGTCGGCCACGGCCCGGGCGTCCCCGGTCACCATCGCGACCCGGATCCCCTGCCGCTGGAGCCGGCGGACGGCCGCGGCCGACTCCGGCCGGACCTCGTCGGCCAGGGCCAGGGCACCGGCCACCGCGCCGTCCACGACCACGTGCAGCACCGTGTCACCGCGCTCGCGCCAGGGGGCGGTGCGCCCGGCCAGGTCGCCGGGCTCGGCGAGTCCCAGCGACTCCAGCAGGGCCGGTCCGCCCACGTGCACGGTGGAACCGTCGACCGAGGCCTCGACCCCGCGCCCGGTCAGCGACCGGAATCCCGAGGCGCCGGGCACCGCGCCCGCCCCGGCGGCGGAGCGGACGATCGCGCGGGCCAGCGGGTGCTCGGAGTCGGACTCGGCCGCCCCGGCCAGGGCCAGCACCCGCTCGGACGTGTACCCGGAGGCCGCGGCGGTTTCGGTCACGGCCGGAGTGCCCTTGGTCAGGGTTCCGGTCTTGTCGAAGAGGACGGTGTCCACGAGGCGTGTGCGCTCCAGGGCCAAGCGGTCCTTGACCAGGATGCCGCTCCGCGCCGACACGGCCGTGGAGATCGCGATGACCAGGGGGATCGCCAGGCCCAGGGCGTGCGGGCAGGAGATGACCAGGACGGTGACGGTGCGTTCGACCGCCTCGGTGGCCTCGCCGAGCAGGGACCACACGGTGGCGGTGACCACGGCGGCGCCCAGAGCGAACCAGAACAGCAGGGCCGCCGCCCGGTCCGCGAGCGCCTGTGAGCGGGAGCGGGACTCCTGGGCCTGGCTCACGAGCCGCTGGATCCCGGCCAGGGCGGTGTCCTCGCCGACGGCGTCCACCCGCACCCGGACCGCGGAGTCGGTGGCCACGGTTCCGGCCACCACCCGGTCGCCCTCGGAGCGGGTGACCGTGCGCGACTCCCCGGTGATCATGGACTCGTCCATGGCGGCGGCGCCGCGCACCACGGTGCCGTCGGCGGGAACGCGCCCGCCCGAGCGGACCAGGACGGTGTCCCCGTTGCGCAGCTCGGTGACGGGGACCTGCTCGGCCTGCCCGTCGTCCCCGATCCTCTCGGCGCGGTCGGGCAGGAGGGCGGCCAGGGCCTCCAGCGCCCCGGAGGCCTGCCCGAGGGCGCGCATCTCCAGCCAGTGCCCCAGGAGCATCACGACCACCAGCAGGACCAGCTCCCACCAGAAGTCGAGCTCCATGCCCACCACGCCGAACGTGGCGAGCGCGCTGGAACCGAAGGCGACGGTGATCGCCATGGCGACCAGGGTCATCATGCCGGGCCTGCGGTCGCGCAGCTCACCGACCGCCCCGGTCAGGAACGGCCATCCGCCGTAGAGGAAGACCACCGTGCCCAGGGCCGGCGGCACCCAGGTCAGAGCCGAGGGCACGTGGTAGCCGAGCCAGCCGGAGACCATGTGGCTGGTGAAGACCACGGGCAGGCTGAGCATCAGGCTCCACCAGAAGCGGGTCCGGAACATGGCGGCGTGGTCGCCGTGTCCCGTGTGTCCCCCGTGCCCTGAGTGGCCCGCCTGGCCTCCCTGCCCGGCGTGCTCGCCGTGCCCGGGAGCTTCGGTGTGGTCCGCGTGCCCGCCGTGGTCGGTGTGCTCACCGTGGTCCTCGCGAACCCCGGTTCGATGGTGCGAGCCGTGGTGGTGTGCGTCCATGCCACTCTCCCTTCCCGTTCATATACCCCCGAGGGGTATATAGAAGACGGAGGACTTCCCTCTTCGCGCGTCTCCCTACAAGTCATATACCCCTCAGGGGTATTAATCAAGGGGTGCCTCCCGGGTGCGCTCGGGTCCCTCGGGCACGGCCTCCCCGGATCCGGCGGGGCACCGCCCCGGCACGCCCGACCCCTGCGGCCCGGGTCTCCGCCGCCCACCGCACCCGCACCCGGACCCGGCCTGTCGGCAGACCCCCGCCGCACGTCACCGAAGCGGCACGTCGACAAGGCGCCCGCACGCGCCCCGTGTGCCCCCGGGGTTCCCCTCGGGGGGAGCGGGTAGGCCGCAACCGGGCTTCGACACGGGGGGATCATGGCCGGACCAGAGATCGACGAACGCGGGCTCCTCAGCGGACCGCACACCACCGAGCGCCCGCGCTCCACCAGCACCGCGGTCTACACGGCCCGCTTCGCGGCCCCGCCGGACCGGGTGTTCGCCTTCTGCACCACCAGCGCGGGCCTGGAGGACTCCATGCCCGGCGCGGTGCGGGTCCTGCGCTGGCCCGAGCACGGCTTCGCCGAGGGTGAGACGCTGGTCATGCGCTGGCGCCTGGCCGGGATCCTGCCCGTGCGCTGGGTCGGCGTGATCGACTCCTTCGAGGACGGCGACCACTTCACCGACCTCCAGCTGCGCGGCCTGTTCCGCTACTTCCGGCACACCCACAGCGTGGCGCCGGACGGGACCGGAACCGCCTACACCGACCGGGTGGAGTTCGCCGGCCCCTTCGGTCCCGTCGTGGACCGCACGGTTCTGCGGTTCGTCATGAACCGGATGTTCCTCAGGCGCCTGGCCCGGATGCGCGACCTGCTGGAGTCCGGGCGCTGATACCCGCCCTGCCCGACGCACCGCGCCCGCCGGAGGAGGCCCTCCGGCGGGCGCGGTGCTGGGTGCGGCCGTCGCGGCGGCTCACTCCCGTGCGGCGAGCGGCCCCTCCCGCCTGCCGTACCAGGGCCACCACTCCACGGTGCGCCCGTGCGGGAACATCCGGTCCAGGCGGATCGTCACCCGCAGCGCGAAGCCGCCCGCGATCATCCCCGCCACCAGGTCCGTGAACCAGTGGAAGTGCAGGTAGATCGAGACCGTGGCCTGGAGCAGGGCGATGCCGACGATGCAGTACGCCAGCCGCCGGATGATGTGCGGCCGGGCCGCGCCGAAGCGGATGATCAGGAACAGCACCAGGCCGTAGATGAGGATCGCGTTCGCGCCGTGCCCGGAGGGGAAGGCCACGTTGCCCGGCCCCATGAAGAAGTCCGGGTCGTAGTTCTTGGCGTGTCCGCGGTTGATCGCCAGCTTCATCACCGACACCATGGACATCATCCCGACCACCCCGACCGCGCCCAGCACTATCGGGCGCCAGCTGCGGTGCCAGTAGGCGAGCTGGAGCGCGGTGACGCCCAGGACCGGCAGCGCGACCGCACGGGAGGCCACCGTGTCCGGCCACATGATGAGGAAGTCACGGAGCGAGTCCCAGTAGGGTCGGGGAAGCTCGTTCAGGAAGGTGTCCACCGGGTGCAGCGGCCCCGCGGCGAGCATGGTCATGACCAGCAGCGCCACCGCCAGGATGATGGCCGCGCGGTCCGAGGCCAGCCCCCAGGCGATCTCGCTCACACTCGGCCAGCCGACCGCGCGCACGACCGGCGGCCCGGGGTCGTACTCCTTGGTACGCACCACGGGGATGGGTCCGCTGTAGGGTCCCCCCATGGGGGCCCTACGCTCCTGCCTGTCGTACGGTTCGATCAAGTGCCTGGCCCGTGGGTGTCGTCGGATCCTCGAAGAGTGCGTCATGTGCTCAGTGCTGTCTCACACGTCGTGGGCTCGCCTGTGGCACCTGGTGCAGTGTGGGGGACGGCTAGCCGTGGTTACCGGAACTGATCTGACGTCCTCAGGGCCGACTCGGTGTGGACGGCGGAAGGCGGATGCTCTTCCACCCACTCCGTTCGACGGCCGAACCTTCGGGCTGGTTTCCACCTCGTCGTGGCCAGCCTGTGGCAGGTTCGGCGTCCGAGAACAGGGGGTCGGGGCGTCTGCGTCGCGCTGCGCAGCCGTGGCTTGGTCGCGCGGCTCAGGGCGCTGTCATCGGCCTCCTCGCCGTTGCGTGTGTCACGCTCCGTATGGCTTTGTGTGAATATTGCCGACAGATGAGCCTACCCGGACACTTCCCCGTATCGGTGGTGTGGTCACCCACATGCGCTCTCCTCCACCTCGGACTTTGCCCCACGCCCCGCTACCGGACGACGGCGGTTCACCGCCATGCGACCCGTTCGTGAGCCGACCGTTAGCGATTCGCGGCCTGCTGTCCGGTTGACCCGCGGGTGTGTGGCACCCTTCAAGGAGCTTGTACGACGCTGAGCTGACCGGTCCGCGCATGGCCGTGCGCTGGCCGCGGAACGGAAGGGCCCTGGATGGTCGACCTGCCACAGCTGCCGGATGATCCCTCGAAACTGGCCCGTGAGCCGCTGAGGGAGCAGATCCGGCAGGTACTGGTCGAGGGCCTGCTCTCCGGGCGTTGGCAGCCGGGGGAGCGGATCGTGGAACGCCGCATCGCCACGGAGCTCAAGGTGAGCCAGGCCCCGGTCCGCGAGGCCCTGCGCGAACTGGAGACCCTGCGCCTGATCGAGACGGTCCCCAACAAGGGCGCCCGGGTCCGGGCCTTCGGGGTCCAGGACATGGCGGAGATCTACCCGGTCCGCGCCGGGCTGGAGCTGGTCGCGGCCCAGCTGGCCGCGCCCCGCCTGGCGGCCGACCCCTCCGCCCTGGAACGCGAGGTGGAGGCCCTCCAGGCGGCCACCGCCCGGGGAGACGTCTCCGAGCAGATCCGGCACAGCGTGGAGTTCCACCGCGAGGTCGTGCGCGCCGCCGACAACAGCGTGCTGCTGCACACCTGGGAGTCGCTGGGCGTGGAGGTGTGGACCGCGCTGTCCGTGCGCTGGCTGAACATGGAGCTGCACGCCAAGGCAGCCGACCACGCCCAGATCACCCGGGCCTTCCGTGAGGGCGACCCCGCGGTCGGGCAGATGCTCAGCGACCACGTGCTCAACTACGTCGAGGCGGCGCTGAAGTCGCACGAGGGCGCGCGCTGAGCCGTCCCGCTCCCCCCGGCTCCACCGATCCCGGCCTTCCGCGGCCGCGTTGAGCTGCCCCGTTTCCGTGCTCCGCCGATCTCTGCCGTACAGTTGTATTGATCGATCATCGATCAGACCGTAGAGTGTGCGCGACGCACGTCACACGCGCGCGAGCCCCTTCCGGGCGCTCGGAGTCGTTCATCCGGCCGGTGGACGAACCCGGGCGACCGCCACCCGGGGATGCATAGGCCAGTGCAGACCGGGAAAGCAATGCGGCAGGGGTCCGGCGGACAATTGCACACGAGACCCCATCAGCGCTTCGCGTCCGGGGAGGACGAGCCACGCTCCCCGGGACGCGCCCCGCAACAGCCACAGAGCGCCGCCGCCGCATGAGCCCGGCGGCGGTCGCACGCCACGGTCGCGCCCGACAGCGTGGCCACGGCGGGCCTGGCACCCCGGTCCACAGACCGGAGCGGCAGGCCTTCTCGCACGTAGAAAGGCACACCATGGCTGACACGGCCAAGCCGAAGGGGCGTACTACCAGGTCCACCGGGACCCGGCGACGCACCCGCAAGGACACCTCCCCCGGCCTCGCCGACGAGAAACCCGACACCCTGCTCGACTACTACCGCCAGATGCTGTTCATCCGGCGGTTCGAGGAGCGCACGGCCCAGGCCTACACGCAGGCCCGGATCGGCGGGTACTGCCACCTCAACCTCGGCGAGGAGGCCACGGTCGTCGGTCTGATGACCGCCCTGCGCCAGGACGACTACCTGTTCACGAACTACCGCGACCACGGGTACGCGATCGGCAAGGGCATGGACCCCAAGCGGGTCATGGCCGAGCTCTACGGACGCAGCGACGGCGTGTCCAAGGGCTGGGGCGGCTCCATGCACATGTACGACACCGCCACCCGCATGCTCGGCGGCTACGGCATCGTCGGCGGGCAGCTGCCGCTGGCCACCGGCGCCGCGCTGGCCATCTCCTACCGCGGCGGCGACGAGGTCGTCATGTGCCAGATGGGCGACGGCACCACCAACATCGGCGCCTGGCACGAGTCGCTCAACATCGCCAAGCTGTGGAACCTGCCGATCGTCTTCGTGGTGATCAACAACTTCACCGGCATGGGCACCACCGTCGAGATGTCCTCGGCCGAGCCCGAGCTGTACAAGCGCGGCGCCGCCTTCCGCATCGAGGGCGAGCGCGTGGACGGCCGCGACGTGCTCGCGGTCCGCGACACCGCCGCCCGGCTGGTCGAGCGCGCCCGCGAGGAGCAGACGCCGTTCCTGCTGGAGGCGTGGAGCTACCGGATGAAGGGCCACTCCGTGGTCGACCCGGCCAAGTACCGCACCGACGAGCAGCGCGAGGAGGCGCGGTCGGAGGAGAACGACCCGATCGCCCTGTTCGACGCCCGCCTGGCCCAGGAGGGCCTGCTCACCGACGAGCTGCGCGACGAGATCGCCGCCTCCGTCAAGGCCGAGGTCGCCGAGGCCGCGGACTTCGCCGAGAACAGCCCGCACCCGGAGGTGTCGACGCTGTTCGACTACACCTACGCCACCCCGGTGCCCAACGAGTCCACCCGCATGCCCGCCGACCCGGTGTTCGCGGAGTAGGGAAGGAACCCACATGTCTGTGATCACTTACCGCCAGGCTCTGCGGGACACCCTTCGCGCCGAGATGGTCCGCGACGAGAACGTCCTCGTCATCGGCGAGGAGATCGGCGTCTTCGAGGGCTCCTACAAGATCACCGAGGGCCTGCTCAAGGAGTTCGGTCCCCGCCGGGTCAAGGACACCCCGATCGCCGAGGAGGGCTTCGTCGGCGCGGCCATCGGCGCCGCCATGCTGGGCCTGCGCCCGGTCGTGGAGCTCATGACGATCAACTTCTCGCTGATCGCCATCGACCAGATCATCAACCACGCCGCCAAGATCTACGGCATGTTCGGCGGTCAGACGAGCGTGCCCATGGTCATCCGCACGCCCGGGGGCGGCGGCCAGCAGCTCGGTGCCACGCACTCGCAGAACATCGAGCTGTTCTACTCCTTCATCCCGGGCCTGAAGGTGCTCGCTCCCAGCACCCCGGCCGAGGCCTCGGCGATGCTGCGGGCGGCCATCCGCGACGACGACCCGGTGCTGTTCCTGGAGAACCTGGGCCTGTACAACTCCAAGGGCGAGGTCCCCGACGACTACGCCGAGCCGTCGAATGACACCGTCGCCACCATCGGCCGGGCCAAGGTGACCCGCGAGGGCGGCGACATCACCCTCATCGGTTACTCCCGGATGGCGATGGTGGCCGCCCAGGTCGCCGAGAAGCTGGCCGAGGAGGACATCGACGTCGAGGTCGTGGACCTGCGCAGCCTGCGTCCGCTGGACCGGCAGACCTTCGTGGACTCGGTCAAGAAGACCGGCGCCGCGGTGATCTGCGAGGACGACTGGCTCACCTACGGGATCGGCGCGGAGATCGCCGCCTCGATCCAGGAGGGCGCCTTCGACTACCTCGACGCCCCGGTCCGCCGGGTCGCCATGGCGGAGGTCCCGATGCCCTACGCCAAGCCGCTGGAGACGGCGGCCCTGCCGTCGGTCGAGTCGATCAGCACCGCCATCAAGGAGACCCTGAGCGCCGTCGGCAAACGGGTCGGGTAGAGGGAGTTTTCAAGCATGAGCGAGATCCAGATGCCGCGCCTCTCCGACACCATGGAGGAAGGCGTCATCAGCACGTGGGTCAAGAACGTGGGCGACAAGGTCGCCTCCGGTGACGTCCTGGTCGAGATCGAGACCGACAAGGCCGTCATGGAGTACGAGGCCTACGAGGACGGCTACCTGGTCAAGCAGTCCGTCTCCGAGGGCGAGACGGTGCCGATCGGCGCGGTCATCGGCGTGATCGCCGACTCCCCGGACGCGGTGCCCGAGGACTCCGGCGACGCCGGTTCCGACGAGGGCCGGCACGCCGAACCCGCCAAGGAGGAGCAGGCGGAGAAGGCGGACGAGATCAAGGAGGCCGCCGAGGGGTCGGAGGCCGAGCAGGCCGAGGAGCCCGCGCCGGCCGAGGACGGTCCGCGCCCGCGCACCTCCCCGCTGGCCCGCAGGCTGGCCCGGGAGTACGGCCTGGACATCACCAGGATCAAGGGCTCGGGTCCCAAGGGCCGGATCGTGCGCGCCGACATCGAGGCCGCGCGCGAGGGCGCCGCCCGGGAGACCCCGCACGAGGTGGAGGCCAAGGAGGAGGCCAAGCCCTCCGCGGAGCGCGCCGTGAGCGCTCCGGCCTTCGACGACGGCCGCGCCTCCGAGGAGCTCAAGATCAGCAACGTGCGCAAGGTGATCGCGCGCCGCCTGACCGAGAGCAAGCAGACGGTGCCGCACTTCTACCTGCGCCGCACCATCGACGCCGAGGCGCTCAAGGCCTTCCGCGCGCAGATCAACGGGCAGCTGTCCAGCACGGGCGTGAAGGTCAGCTTCAACGACCTCATCGTCAAGGCCAGCGCGACGGCGCTCAAGCTGCACCCGGCGGTGAACACCTCCTGGGTGGACGACAAGCTGCTCCAGCACCACCGGATCAACGTGGGCGTGGCCGTGGCCGTGGACGCCGGTCTCGTCGTCCCCGTGCTGCACGACACCGACAAGGCGACGCTGTCGGAGATCTCCACCAGGACGCGCGAGCTGGCGGGCAAGGCCCGGGACGGCAAGCTCAAGCCGCAGGAGATGAGCGGCGGCACGTTCAGCGTGTCCAACCTCGGCATGTTCGGCGTGGACAGCTTCTCCGCCGTGATCAACCCGCCGGAGGCGGCCATCCTCGCGGTCGGCGCCATGCGCCAGGAGCCGGTGGTCGTGGACGGCGAGGTGGTCGTGCGCAACCGCATCTCGCTGGAGCTGTCGGTGGACCACCGCGCGGTGGACGGCGCCGTGGGAGCCGCGTTCCTCAAGGACCTCGCCGAGATCCTCGAGGAGCCGATGCGGATCATCCTGTGACGCTCCGCCCCTAGGGACACCCGTTCCCCACGGACGCCCCGGCCGCGCGCGGCCGGGGCGTCCGCCGTTCACCGCCCGGTGTCCGCGAGGCGGCGCCGCACGCCGGCGGAGCGCGGGCCTCCGCTGTCCACAGCCTGTGGACAACCCCGCCCGACCCCGGGGAGGACCCCGGAGCGGACCGCGAGTGTGAGGGTCGGACTCCGCAGCGTCACCTTCGTCTGTCAGGATCAGCGTGAACCGAGACGAAGGGACACCGTGGTGCACGAGGTACGCGAGCTCGCACGCAGGCTCCGGAGGTTCAACCCGGGCAAGTGGACCGAGGCGGAGCTGCGCCGCGCGGCGGCCGACCAGGGCTGGGAGTGGGTCGCGGACGGGGACGGCCCGCGGTTGCGCACCGGGCACCCGGCGGGGGACGCCCGGCTCAGCCCGGTGGACGAACTCCTGGCCGACCACACCACGGCGGAGGAGTACCTGGGCCTGCACCAGCCCCTGGAGCGGATCCGGGGCGGCACCCGCGAGCACGTCGAGGCCTTCTCCTGGGCCGCCCTGAACCTACGCGGCGCGCTCGGCGACCCCGACGTCATGGGCGCCTACGACACGCGCTGGTCCTTCTACCGCGACTCCCCCCGGTGGGGCGCCCCCTTCATGCGCTGGCGGACCAGCCCGGCCTCCCTGGAACTGCGCGCCACGGACACCGGCCCCGTCCTGGCCCTCCAGCCCGGCGCCCCGCTGGAGAACTGGTACACGCACTCCTACGAGCACGGCAACGGCACCCTGAGCGGGTTCGTCGCCAGCGTCCCGGCCCGCCGCAACCGGGGGCTGTCCCTGCCCGGGGTGCACCGGCACGACGACTGGCGGGAGTACGCCCGGCTGCTGTCGCGGTCCCTGGGCACCCTGCCCGCCGAGCTGACCGCCCTGGGCGTCGAGCGCTCCTTCGGCCTGCACGGGATGATCCCCGGCACGTACGGCCCGTGGGTCTTCCGCCTCGACATCGGGGAGACGATGCGGCTGGGCCTGGACGAGGGGGCCGTCGCCGAGGGCGTGGACCTGGACGCCCTGGACCTGCCCTCCCTGGGCTGGACCCCCGCCACGGAGCCGCACCACCTGGACGACGACATCGCCTACCACACCGGCGGCACCCCCTACGACGAGGTCAACGGCGTGCGCCTGGCCATGGTGGTCCTGGAAACCGCCGAGGCCCTGCGCATCGGCTCCCCCCAGGACCTGTTCCTGACCGACCGCGCCGACGAGATCGGGTTCCGGGACGGCTCCCGCGCGGAGTACGTCGTGCACGACCACGGGCTGGGCGTGGTCGGCACCCCGTGAACCGGGGTACGGTCGGCGGCATGCCCCACGTACTGCACCTGACCGAACTGGAACGCTGGGCGGCGGGCGGCGACGTCGAGGCCCCGTCCCTGCGCACCCGGGGCTTCGTCCACGCCTCACCGGACGACGCCGCCCTGCTGGCGGTGGCCAACGCCCTCTACGCGCGGGCCGAGGAGCAGCTGGTGGCGCTCACCGTGGACACGGACGCGGTCGGCGCCGAGGTGCGCTGGGAGGCGGCCGACCCCGCCCCGCCGCCGGGCGTGGGCGAGGACGTGCTCTTCCCGCACGTCTACGGACCGATCCCCCGCGCGGCCGTGGTCGGGGTGCGCTACCTGCGCCGCGACCCCTCGGGCCGCTACACCGGGATCGAGGGGCGGTCCGCGACGGCCGAGGCCCTGGGCCTGCTTCCGCACCCCGAGGGCGGCTGGTACCGGCGGACCTGGCACAGCGGGGTCACGGTCCGCCCGGAGGGCTACCCCGGGCCGCGGTCCACCGCCACCGGCATCCACTTCCTGCTGGGCCCCGGCGAGGAGTCGCGCTGGCACCGGGTGCGCTCCGACGAGGTGTGGGTGTTCAACCGGGGCGGTCCCCTGCTGCTGGAGTACGGCGGTACGGGCGCGGCTCCCGAGCCCGACGGGCAGGTGACCCTGGGCCCGGGGATCGAACGGGGCGAACGCCTCCAGGCGGTGGTGCCAGCCGCCACCTGGCAGACCGCCCGCCCCCTCGCCGGTGAGGTCCTGGTCAGCTGCTTCGTCTCCCCCGGATTCGACTTCGCCGACTTCGAGGCCCTACCGGACTGACCTCAACCCGCCTTCCGGCGGACCCGCTCGGCCAGGTCGCCGTCGCGGGAGATCCGGGCCAGCCCCGCCGCGAGGGGCGCCATGTCCTCCCCCCTCACCAGCTCCGCGAGGGCGTCCCCGTCCTCGGGCAGGCCGATCTCGGCGGCGCCGGAGAGCACGTGGTCGTCGGTGTAGGGGCGCAGCCAGGGCCACACCGCCTGCGCCTCGCGGCAGAACATCGCCGCGCCCGCCGGGCCGATGCCGGGGAACTCCCGGAGCGCGGACTCCAGGCGCGCGACCTGCCGCCCGGACTCCTCCCCGAGACGGCGCAGATCACCCCGGTACTCCTCGCGCACCCGGTCGGCGCACCGGCCGAGCCGGGTGGCGGTGCTCTCGTCGTAGCGGACGTAGCGGCCTCGGCCCAGCGCGTCGACGCGGTCCTGCCAGCTCAGCGCGACCATCCCGTCGGGTGTGGTGCCTCCCGCCCCGTTGAGCTCGCGGGCGGCCGACATCGCGATGTCGGCGGAGATGCGCGCGGACATGAGGTTCACCAGCACCAGCAGCTGCCACAGCGGCGCGGGCCCGTCGGCCATCCTGATCCCGGCCTCGGCGGCGAGGGTCCGTCCGGCCTCCTCCACCACGGCGCGGGCGACCTCGGTCTGCTCGGCCATCTCCGCCGCCCTCCTTCCGGTGTGTCCGTCACCTGTGTCCGTCACCGGACCGGTACCCGGCCGGGTCGGTGACGACGCGCCCCCGAGCGAGGAATAGTCACGCAAAGTAATCAATTACGGAGAGTCGGACGCGCGGGAGCCCCGGAGCGCCCCCTTCCCCCGCTCCGGGGCTCCCGGGCCGTGCCGTCCGGCCCCTCCTCTGGGACGCGCGGTTCAGGCGTGGCGCAGGCTGCCGCCGTTCCTGGCCGCCGCGTCGCTGTGCTGGCCCACGCTGACCGGGACCGAGTGGCGGGCCCGCCCCTTGTCGATGCCGAGGAAGCGGTTGAGGTGCCCCTTCCTGCCGACGACGAACCAGGCCACCGCCCCGAACAGCGGGAACCAGAGCACGAAGATGATCCACAGCAGCTTGCCGCCCCCGGACGTGTTCCGGTCGGCCAGGGCCGAGATGATCGCGGCCACCACCAGTACCGCCAGGGCCACGGCGGCGAGCGCCAGGACCACCCCCGTAGTCCCGCCCATCCAGGTGACGGCCGTCTCCGCACGGTCCGCGAGACTCGTGATCATGACATCCCCCCAGCAGTCTCCACTCCCGTTGTGACGCAGGGTAATCATTTCGGTATCACGTTCCCGCCATCACGTGGTTTTCGGGCGTTTCCACCAGCCTCCGCCCTGAGTTCCGATTCCACGGACCGCTCGCGATACCGCCCCCTACTATCGAGTAAGCCCCCTACCAGCGCTTTTCACTGCTTTACTGGGAACCATGGGCGAGCTTCGGCGATCTGGCAGGTTCCCTCACCCCCTCCCTCCCGGGGTCCCCACCGGCGGCGGTGGCACCCCCGACCTCCTCTCCGTACGCACCATCGCTCCCCCCTGGGCCTCCAGAGGCGGGCACGGCACGGGAGGCGTCGCGGCCGGAGCCCGGTGACCATGAGCAGGCAACCCCGATACCTCTGGCTGGCCGACCAGCTGCGCAAACCGATCCTGAACGGGGAGATGCCGCCCGGCACGCGGCTGCCCTCCCGGACCCGGCTGGCGCGCAACCACGGGGTCAGCGAGCAGATCTCCCGTACCGCGCTGCGCCTGCTGGTCACCGAGGGGCTGGTGGAGTCGCGGCCCGGATCGGGCTACTTCGTGCGCAAGGTCCCCGAGATCTTCCGGCTCTGCCGGACCGACGCCTCCTCCGGCTCCGGCCTCGGCAGACTCCGGCGGGAGGAGGTCCGCACCGAGCAGGAGCAGTGCACCCAGCCGCTGACCTCGCGGCTGCGGCTGCGCGAGGGCGACCCGGTGTACCTCACCACCTCGCGCGGCATGTCCGCGGAGCGGCCCGTCACCCTGCACCGGTCCTGGGAGCCCGCCGCCCTGACGGTGGGCACACTGCGCACCCCGTTCGACAGCTCGCCCGGGACCGGGCTGCTCGAACGCCTCAGCGCCGCTGGCCACCCGGTGGACCGGGTGGTGGAGGAGGTGGGAGTGCGGGCCCTGCGCGACTGCGAGGCCTCCCTGCTCGGCTCGGCTCCCGGCGTACCCGTGCTGGTGGTGGAGCGGACCCACTACAGCGGGAACCGGCCGGTGGAGACCTCCGACCTCATCGGGTCGACCGAGCAGTGTCGCTTTCTCTACAAACTGACCCTGGCCCGGCCCCGGCGGCCCGGCGACCCGCGGCGGTGCTGAACGCGGAGGGGGAGGCGGCCGCCTCCCCCTCCGGTCACGGGGTCAGGCCTGGGTGAACTCCCGGGCCACGACCTCGGCGATCTGGGCGGTGTTCAGCGCGGCGCCCTTGCGCAGGTTGTCCCCGCACAGGAACAGGTCCAGCGACCTCGGGTCGTCCAGCGACTGGCGGATGCGGCCGACCCAGGTCGGGTCGGTGCCCACGACGTCGGCCGGGGTCGGGAACTCGCCGTTGGCCGGATCGTCCTGGACCACGACGCCCTCGGCGGAACCGAGCAGCTGGCGGGCGGCGTCGGCGGTCACCTCCTCGGCGAAGGTCGCGTGCACGGCCAGCGCGTGGGTGGTGATCACCGGAACGCGGACGCAGGTGGCCGAGACGCGCAGGTCGGGCAGGCCCAGGATCTTGCGGGACTCGTTGCGGACCTTCAGCTCCTCGGAGGACCAGCCGCCGTCCTTGAGCGAGCCCGCCCACGGCACGACGTTGTAGGCCAGCGGAGCCGGGAACGGGCCCAGCTCACCGACGGCGGCGCGCACGTCGCCCGCCTTGTCGCCGAGGCTGCGGTCGGCGCCGGCCTTGGCCATCTGGTCGCGCAGGGTGTCGATGCCCTCCTGGCCGGCGCCGGAGGCGGCCTGGTAGGAGGAGACCACCAGGTCGGTGACGCCGTAGGCGCGGTGCAGGGCACCGATGGCCACGATCATCGACAGGGTGGTGCAGTTGGGGTTGCTGATGATACCGCGCGGGCGGTTGCGGACCTGGTCCGCGTTGACCTCGGGCACCACGAGCGGAACGTCGGGGTCCATGCGGAAGGCGCCGGAGTTGTCGACGGCCACCGCGCCGCGGGCGGCGGCGACCGGGGCCCACTCCTTGGAGACCTCGTCGGGGACGTCGAACATGGCGACGTCGACGCCGTCGAAGACCTCAGGCGCCAGGGCCTGGACCACCACGTCCTCGCCGCGCACGCGCAGGACCTTGCCCGCGCTGCGCGGGGAGGCCACGAGGCGGATCTCGCCCCAGACGTTCTCGCGCTGGGTCAGGATGTCCAGCATCACGGTGCCGACGGCGCCGGTGGCGCCGACGACGGCCAGGGTGGGAAGACGGTTGCTCATCGTCCGGTACCTCCGTACACGACGGCCTCGACCTGGTCGGCGTCGAGCTTGAACTCGCTGTGGGCGGCGCGCACGGCCGCGTCGATCTGGTCCTCCTCGACGATCACCGAGATGCGGATCTCCGAGGTGGAGATCATCTCGACGTTGGTGCCGGAGGCGGCGATGGCGTCGAAGAAGCGGGCGGTGACACCCGGGTAGGAGCGCATGCCCGCGCCGATCAGCGACACCTTGCCGATCTTGTCGTCGTAGCGCAGGGACTCGAAACCGACCTTCTCCTGCACCTTCTTCAGCGCGGCGACCGCCTCCTTGCCGAAGTCCTTGGGGACCGTGAAGGAGATGTCGGTACGCGAGGTGGAGACCGCCGACACGTTCTGGACGATCATGTCGATGTTGATCTCGGCTTCGGCCAGGGCCCGGAAGATCGTCGCGGCCTCACCGATCTTGTCGGGCACTCCGACGACGGTGATCTTGGCTTCGCTCCGGTCGTGAGAGACACCGGAGATGATCGGCTGTTCCATGCCTTCGCTTTCCTCGACTTCTGGGACGACCCAGGTCCCGGGCTTCTGGCTGAAAGATGAGCGGACGTGCAGGGGGATGTTGTACTGACGCGCGTACTCGACGCAGCGCAGGTGCAGGATCTTGGTCCCGCACGCCGCCATCTCCAGCATCTCCTCGTAGGAGATCTGGGGGATGCGCCGAGCGCTGGGCACGATGCGCGGGTCGGCGGTGAACACACCGTCGACGTCGCTGTAGATCTCGCAGGCCTCCGCCTCCAGGGCGGCGGCCAGCGCCACGGCGGTGGTGTCCGAGCCGCCGCGGCCCAGGGTGGTGATGTCCTTGCTGTCCTGGGAGACGCCCTGGAAGCCGGCGACGATGCAGATGGCACCTTCGTCCACGGCCTCCTGGATGCGGCCCGGGGTCACGTCGATGATCTTGGCGTTGCCGTGCAGCGACGTGGTGATGACACCGGCCTGGGAGCCGGTGAAGGACCGGGCCTCGAACCCGAGGTTCTCGATGGCCATGGCCACCAGGGCCATGGACATGCGCTCACCCGCGGTGAGCAGCATGTCGAGTTCGCGCGCGGGCGGCAACGGGGACACCTGCTCGGCGAGGTCGAGTAGTTCGTCGGTGGTGTCGCCCATGGCCGAGACCACGACGACGACGTCATATCCCGCCTTTTTCTGAGCGACGATCCGCTGGGCTACTCGCTTGATGGCTTCCGCGTCGGCCACGGAAGACCCACCGTACTTCTGCACGATTAGGGCCACGATCGATGCTCCTGAGGAGTTGGGATCAAGACAATGAAATGGAGTGTAGCCAGCGACGTCCTCGTCGACCCCGTCCAACCTGCGGCGGGAGGGCGTGGCGTCTTGACACACCAGCGCTCGGGCTTACCCGGTCAGACGGAGGTTACTCATGTTTCGCCGAGATCAACGGCGAATGTGAGCTAGAACTCCAGGCTGCGGCGCCCCTCGAAGGCGCGGCCGAGGGTGACCTCGTCGGCGTACTCCAGGTCGCCGCCCACGGGCAGGCCGCTGGCCAGACGGGTCACCTTCAACCCCATGGGTTTGACCAGCCGCGCCAGATAGGTCGCGGTGGCCTCCCCCTCCAGGTTGGGGTCCGTGGCCAGGATCAGCTCCGTGACCTGGCCGTCGGCCAGACGGGTCATGAGTTCCTTGATGCGCAGGTCGTCGGGGCCCACACCCTCGATGGGGCTGATGGCGCCGCCCAGGACGTGGTAGCGGCCCCGGAACTCGCGGGTGCGCTCGATGGCGACGACGTCCTTGGACTCCTCGACCACGCAGATGACGGCGGGGTCGCGGCGGGCGTCGCGGCAGATGCGGCAGCGCTCCTCCTCGGCGACGTTGCCGCAGACCTCGCAGAAGCGCACCTTCTCCTTGACCTCGACCAGCGCGTTGACGAGGCGTTTGACGTCCGCGTGCTCGGCGGACAGCAGGTGGAAGGCGATGCGCTGCGCACTTTTCGGACCGACGCCGGGCAGCCGCCCGAGCTCGTCGATCAGATTCTGCACCGCGCCTTCGTACATCGCCTACCCACCAGGTCGGACCGGTTGTCGGGGCGGTCCGTCTCCCCATGACCCCACCGTATCCGCAGCGGCGACCCGCACGGTACACCGGTTCCGGAATCGGGACCGGCCCGGAGCGCCCCGGAGGGCGCCCGGACCGGCGGGTCCGCGACCGCGTGCCGCGCCGCGGGCGGCGGGGCCGGATGCGGGGAGGAGGCGTGGGTCTAGAAGCCGGGGAGGCCGCCGGGCATCCCGCCGCCCAGACCCTCGGCGAGCGGGCCCATCTTCTCCTGCTGGAGCCGCTCCACCTGAGCCTCGGCGTCGCGGATAGCCGCCAGGACCAGGTCGGCGACGGTCTGGGCGCTCTCCTCGGCATCGCTGGTGTCGATGGCCCGGGCGTCCACGGTGATGTCCTCCACCTGCCCGCGCCCGCTCAGTTTGACCTTGACCAGGCCCCCGCCGGAGGTGCCCTCGACCTCGGCCTCCTCCAGCGCCTGCTGGGCCTGCGCGAGCTGCTGCTGCATCTGCTGGGCCTGCTGGAGCAGGGCCTGCATGTCCATTCCGCCAGGGTTCACGGCCGTCTCCTCGCCGCACTCGTGGTGCTGGTTCTCGGTGTCGTGTCGCTGTTTCTGTGAGCGTAACCGGTCATCGGCACACGTGCGGGCGCCCCGGGAGGAGCGGCGTCGCGGGTACCGGTGCCGCGGGCGCCGGCATCGCGGATCACCGCGTCCAACGCGTCCCGGGTCCGCTCCATCTGACGGACGGCGTCGTCGACGCGCTCCCGCTCGGCCCGGAGCCAGTCCAGCAGGTCGGGCGCGGGGTCGCCGCGCTCCTGGGCGTACATGCACGGCAGGAGCTCGCGCACCGTGTCGCTGTTGAGGCCCGCCGAGAACAGGCACTGGATGCGATCGACCCGTTCGGGGGCCTCCTCCCCGTACTCGCGGTGCCCGCCCGCGGTGCGGGTCGAGGACAGCAGCCCCTGCTCCTCGTAGTAGCGCAGTGAACGGGTGCTGACCCCGGTCCGCCGCGACAGCTCACCGATGCGCACCGCACCTCCCGTGACGTGTACCACAAGGACTTGAAACTGACATGGATGTCAGATTTTACGCTCGGCCCATGAACACGACAAGCACCGCGTACACCGCCTCCACCGCACCGGCGAACGTCCTGCTCGACGGCTACGCCCTGCCCGCCCTGACCCTGCCCAACCGGGTCGTCATGGCCCCCCTGACCCGCCTGCGCGCGGACCGCCGGGCCGTCCCCCAGCCGGTGATGGCCGAGTACTACGCCCAACGCGCCGGGGCCGGACTGATCATCTCCGAGGGCATCGCCCCGAGCGTGGCCGGACAGCAGCACCTCACCCAGCCCGGGCTGTTCACCGAGGAGCAGGTCGCGGCCTGGCGCCGGGTCACCCGCGCCGTGCACGCCGCGGGAGGCCGGATCTTCGCCCAGATCATGCACGCCGGACGCAACAGCCACCCGGCCAACCGGCTGGACGGCAGTACGCCCCTGGCTCCCTCGGCGGTACGCGCCCCCGGACTGCTGCACACCCTCGACCGCAAGGTGGAGACCGTGCTCCCGCGCGCGATGACCCTCGCCGAGGTCCGCCAGGCGGTCGCCGACCACGCCGACGCGGCGCGCGCCGCGCTGCGGGCGGGCTTCGACGGGGTGGAGGTCCACGGCGCCAACAGCTACCTGCCGCACCAGTTCCTCGCCGACAACACCAACCTGCGCACGGACCGCTACGGCGGCGACGCGGTCGGGCGGATCCGGTTCGCCGTCGAGGTCACCGAGGCGGTGGCCGACGCGGTCGGCGCCGAGAGGGTGGGGCTGCGCATCGCACCGGGCAACCCGGAGGGCGGGATGGTCGAGCGCGACCCGGCGCCCGTCTACCGGCGGCTGCTGGCCGCGCTGGACCCGCTGGGCCTGGCCTACCTGCACGTGACCGACAATCCGGTCTACCCGGCCCTGGCGGATCTGCGCCCGCGCTGGAGCGGAACCCTGGTCGGCAACACCGGCGAGCACGAGGAGACCACCCCCCTGACCGCCGCCCGGCTGGTGTCGGACGGCCTCGCGGACCTGGTGTCGGTGGGGCGCCCCTACATCTCCAACCCGGACGCGGTCGAGCGGATCGCCGCCGGGGTGCCGTGGGCGCCGATCCGCGAGCGGAACTTCCACTACACCTCCGGCCCCCGGGGCTACGTGGACTACCCGCGCCACGACGCCCCGGACGGGGCCCGTGACCAGGAAGAAGGCCAACGGTGCCGTTAACGTCGCTCTCGGTTGAAATGGTGTTCCGCGGGGCACAAAAGTCCCGGTAGTGCCCTCGGGTGCTGCCGCAACCGCTGAGAGCCACGGGGGACTGAGGACGTGTTGACCGCCAGAGAGCGCCACTCGGCGCTGGTCGAGGCGATGATCGCGGACGGCACACTAACCGACGCCGCCCTCATCACCACGTTCCGCTCGGTCCCCCGGCACCGCTTCATCCCCGAGACCGGTGCGCTGACCTCCTACGGAACCGCCCTCAACGCCAACAGCAACCCGGAGCGGTGGCTCGCGGCCATCTACGCCGACAACGCCATCGTCACCCAGGTCGAGGCCCCCGGCGCCCTCGGCCACCGCTCCCCCGAGCCCCGGGCCGAGGCGGCCCGGGCGGAGGGCGTGACCTCGTGCAGCTCGGCTCCCACGGTCCTGGCCCGGCTGCTGGAGTTGGCCGACCTGGCCAACGGACAGCGGGTACTGGAGGTGGGCACCGGCACCGGGTGGAACACGGCGCTGCTGGCGCACCGGCTGGGCGACGGGGCCGTCACCTCGCTGGAGATCGAACCCCACGTGGCCGGTGCCGCCCGGGAGGCCCTCCGCACGGAGGGCTACTCCCCCGCGGTGCACGTGGCCGACGGGTACGGGGGCTATCCGCCCGACGCGCCCTACGACCGGGTCGTCTCCGCCTGCGGGCTGCGGCGGCTGCCGCCCGCGTGGCTGGAGCAGCTGCGCCCGGACGGCCTGGTGGTCTGCCCGTGGGGGCTGCTGGAGGGCGCCGGGGTGCTCGCGCGCCTGGAGTGCCCCGGGGACGGTTCGGCGCGGGGCGGCTTCCACGGCGGGGTGGGGTTCGTGCCGCTGCGCGTGCCCGGCCGGACGACCGAGCCGGTGCGCGACGCGGGGCAGCAGCCCGACGAGTACCGGCTCACCCAGGAGGACCCGGTGGCGCCGCTGCTGGCCTTCCCGTCGGCCTTCGCGCTGTCGGTCATGGTCCCGGACTGGCGGGTGCGGCGGCGGTGGATCGGAACCGGTTCGGGCGTGTGGGTGTGCGACGCGGAGGGCCTCTCCTGGGTGCGCGTGTACCCCTACGGCACCTCGTGGATGATCGAGCAGGGCGGTCCCCGCAGCATCTGGGACGAGTTCGAGGAGGCCCTGCGCCTGTGGGGGGAGCTGGGCGAGCCGCAGCCGGACCGGTTCGGGCTGTCGGTGGAGCCCGACGGCGCGCACCGGGTGTGGCTGGACTCCCCCGACGGCCGGAACTGGCCGGTGTGAGCACCGGCGGCCCCGGCCGGGGCCGCCGCCGCGGGCTCACTTCGCCTTGTCGGCGCTTTCCGTGCTCTCGGTCTCGGGGGCGTTGCGCTCCCGCAGCTTGCGCAGGAGGTCCTGTTTGCGCTGTACGGCGTCAGCGCTGGGACCACCCTTCATGCCGCCCTTGCCCCCGCGGAGCGCGGAGCGGGAGACTGTGGTGCGCTGTCCGCCCATGCCGAGAAGGTTGTCGCTGTTCCTGGCCACGCGGACCTCCTTTCCCTCCGGGCGGGCCAGCCGGGCCCCGCCGCGATCAAACCTGACCTCCGAAGGATACCCCTCGCAAGACGATACGTCTCGTCCTTTTTCAGCGGCTACCGTGACAGGTATGGCACAGAGCACCGCACAGGAAGAGACCCGGGCCCGCCGCGGCCCCAACCCCCGGCGCCGCAGCGAGCGCGCGCGGCGCGCCGTCCTGGACGCCGCCGCCGAACTGCTCGGCGAGGTCGGCTACGCCAGGCTGACGGTGGAGGCGATCGCCGCCCGGGCGGGCGTCGGCAAGCAGACGATCTACCGCTGGTGGCCCTCCAAGGCCGCGGTGGTCTTCGACGTGTTCACGGCGCTGACCGGATCGGCCGCCGGGGAGCCCTTCCCCGACACCGGCGACCTGACCGCGGACCTGCGGACGGTGCTGCGCGCCACGGTGGACGAGTTCGCCGTCCCGGCGATGGACCGGACCATGCGGGCGTTCACCGCCGAGATGCAGGGCGACCCGGACCTGGCCGAGGCCGTGAACGAGCGGTTGGTCCGGCCCAACACCGAGGCGCTCAAGGACCGTCTGCGCTCGGCCGCGGCCGCGGGCGAACTGGACCCGGAGGCCGACCTGGAACTGGCCGCGGACCTGATCAACGGGGCTCTCCACCACCGCTGGCTGCTGCGCACCGCGCCGCTGACCCACGCGTACGCGGACGCGCTGGTGGACACGGTGCTGCGGGCCCTGCGTCCCCGGAACCGGAAGGCCCGGGACTAAAGCGAGGGGTCCTGCGCCTCGTGCTCGATCTCCTCGATCATCCGGCCCCCGAGGACCGACTCGACGAGCGAGGCGCCGCTCCCCGTGGGCACGGCGGGCTCCGAGGGGGCCCCGGTGCCGGCCGGAGGCTCCGGCCGGGACGGGGCGGGCTCGGGTGCCGGAGGCGCGGCCGGAGCGGGCGCGGGGTCGGAGTGCTCCGGGGGCGGGGCCGCGGCGGCGTCCTCGTAGGGGTCGGGCGGCGGCTCCTGCAGACCGGTGACGATCCGGTCCGGCGGCGGTCCGGCGGGGGCCGCGGGCTCCGCGGCGGGCTCGGGCGCGTCGGCCTGTGCCGGCCGGGGCTCGGGTTCGGGCGCCGCGGGCCCGGGGGCGTCCCACCCGGCGGGCTCGGCCGCCTGGGGCGCGGGCTCGCGCCTGCGCGCGGGCGAGGGGGCCGCCGCGGAACCCGCGGCGGCGACGCGCGCCTCGATTCCGAGCACCTGCTGGATCGCGGCGGCGACCACCTGGTCGCTGCCGCTGTTGCTGAACCCCTTGGCCTCGTTGGGCCGGGAGAAGCCGAGCAGGACGGCGTTGCCCTCCACCGCCACGGGACGGACGTCGCTGCCGCTCAGCACCATCCAGGTGAACCGGCGGCGGCCCTTGACCGCTTCCAGGATCTGGTTCCAGGCGCCCTGCACCCGGCCCAGGTCGAGGGCGCCTCCGGCCTGCGCGGGCGCCGCTCCCCGCACGGGCGCTCCGGCGGCGGGGGGCGGGGCGTCCCAGCCCTCGGGCTCGGAGCGCCGCTCGGCGGGCGCCGGTGCGGGCGGGGAGTCGGGGCGCGGGGCGGGTTCGCGCCGGAGGGCGGGGGCCGGGGCCGCGGCGGCCCGGACGGGCTCGGCCGGGCCGGACGGGGGCGCGGCCGGAGGGGCGGCGGGCGCCACCGCGCCGGAGGCGACCTGGCGTTCCAGCTGCTCCAGGCGGGCCAGCAGGGCCGCACCCTGGTTTCCGTCGGTTCCCGGCAGCAGGATCCGGGAGCACATGAGCTCCAGCATCATCCGGGGCGCGGTGGACCCGCGCATCTCGGTGAGCCCCTGGTTGAGGATGTCGGCGGCGCGGGAGAGCTCGGCCGGGCCCAGGCGGCCGGCCTGTCCCCGCATCTGCTCGGCGGCCTCGGCGGCCACGTTGACCAGGCCCTTGTCCAGGGCGTCGGGGACGGCGGCCAGCACGACGAGGTCGCGGAAGCGCTCCAGCAGGTCGGTGGTGAACCGGCGCGGGTCCTGTCCGCCCTCCACCACGCGGTCGATCAGGCCGAACACCGCGGCGCCGTCGCGGGCGCCGAGCGCGTCGACCATCTCGCCCAGCAGGCTGGAGTCGGTGTAGCCCAGCAGCGAGACGGCGCCCTCACGGGTGATGCCGCCCTCGTCGGAACCGGCGATGAGCTGGTCCAGCACCGAGAGCGTGTCCCGCGCCGAGCCCGCGCCCGCGCGCACGACCAGCGGCAGCGCGGCCGGGTCGTAGGGGACCCCCTCCTCCTTGAGCAGGTCCTCCATGAGCTCCCTGAGGGTGCTCGGCGGGATGAGGCGGAAGGGGTAGTGGTGGGTCCGTGAGCGGATCGTGCCGATGACCTTCTCGGGCTCGGTGGTGGCGAACACGAACTTCAGGTGCGGCGGGGGTTCCTCCACCAGCTTGAGGAGCGCGTTGAAACCCTCACGGGTCACCATGTGCGCCTCGTCGATGATGTAGATCTTGTAGCGCGAGCTGACCGGGGAGAAGAAGGCGCGTTCGCGCAGGTCGCGGGCGTCGTCCACACCACCGTGGGAGGCGGCGTCGATCTCGATGACGTCGATGCTGCCGCCGCCGTCGGGGGCCAGCGCCACGCACGAGTCGCAGGCGCCGCACGGGTCGGGGGTGGGGCCCTCGGCGCAGTTGAGCGAGCGGGCCAGGATGCGGGCGCTGGTGGTCTTGCCGCAGCCGCGCGGCCCGCTGAACAGGTAGGCGTGGTTGATCCGTCCGCTGCGCAGCGCCTGGCGCAGCGGGTCGGTCACGTGCTCCTGGCCGCGCACCTCCCCGAACGTCGCGGGCCGGTACTTGCGGTACAGCGCGATGCTCACGGTGTGATCACTCCCCTGGTCCCTGCCACGTGTCCATTCAACCCGCGGGCGGTGACAGCTCGCGACGGTTGGCGCAGACCGGGAGGGGTTCGACCGGGCCGGAGAAAGAGAAAGGACCCCCCGCGCACCCGCCAGAGCCTACTTATCCTTGCTGCCTTCCGGCCCTGGGGAGGTTCATAGGGTGACGCCGCACGAGGGGTCTGCACCCGAGTGTATCCGACCCCGGGACCGCTCGGGCAACCCGTCGGCGCCCTGTCCGGCAACCGGCGAAACCGACTGCTTGGACAAGCCGCGCACCTTCGACATGATGGACTCCATGCTCAACCCCCTGGACTCCACAGACAGCTCCCCGGCGCGCCGCGACCTCATCGTGGACACCCTGGAGAACGCCTTCTCGGACCTGATGGCCGCCGACCCGGCCGCCTTCCGGGTCAAGTTCCGCAAGATGGCCGCGAACCCCTTCGCCTTCTACCGGGGAAGCGCCGCCCTCTTCTACACCGACGTCGCCGCCATGGACGACCCCTGGGCCAACGAGCGCACCTCGCGGGTGTGGATCCAGGGCGACCTGCACGCGGAGAACTTCGGCACCTACATGGACTCCACCGGCCGCCTGGTGTTCGACGTCAACGACTTCGACGAGGCCTACCTCGGCCACTTCACCTGGGACGTGCTCAGGTTCGTGGCCAGCATCGCCCTCATGGGCTGGCAGAAGGCCCTCTCCGACGAGGACATCAGCGCGCTCGTGCCCCGCTACGTCGGCGCCTACGTGGACCAGGTGCGCCAGTTCGCCACCCGGGGCGGCGACTCCGAGTTCTCCCTGAAGCTGGACAACACCGACGGCACGGTGCACGACGTGCTCCAGCAGGCCCGCCTCAACAGCCGCGCCGACATGCTGCTGTCCATGACCTACCGGGACGGGTACAGCCGCCGGTTCCGCGAGGGCCCCCGGGCACGCCGCCTGGAGGACGGGGAGCGGGACAAGGTACTGGCCGCCTTCGAGACCTACCTGGGAACCATCCCCGAGGACCAGCGGTTCGCGTCTTTGAACTACGGGGTCAAGGACGTGGTGGGCAGCGGCGGCTTCGGGATCGGCTCGGCCGGGCTCCCGGCCTACAGCGTGCTCATCGAGGGCCAGTCCGAGGCCTGGGACAACGACGTCGTGCTGTCGGTGAAGCAGGGCAACGTGGCCGCGCCCTCCCGCGTGGTGACCGACCGCGGGATCATGGAGTACTTCAAGCACCACGGGCACCGCACCGCCGTGTCCCAGCGCGCGCTCCAGGCGCACGCCGACCCGCTGCTGGGCCACACCGAGATCGACGGCGTGGGCTTCGTGGTGAGCGAGGTCTCCCCCTACACCAACGACCTGGACTGGGACGGGCTGACCGAGCCCGCGGAGATCGCCCCGGTGCTGGACTACCTGGGCCGCGCCACCGCCAAGGCGCACTGCGTCTCGGACTCGCACGCGGACGCCACCCTGGTCAGCGGGGAGACCGAGGAGGCGGTCATGGAGGTGCTCGACGGCCACGAGGAGGAGTTCACCCGGTGGTGCGCGGACTTCGCCCACCGCTACGCGGCCCAGGCGCGGGCGGACCACTCGCTGTTCGTGGACGCCTTCCGCAACAACGCGATCCGCGGCGTGCGGTCCAGCCGCGTCTCCTGAACGGCGGCCCGCGAAAACCTGTTCAGAGCACCCCGTGACGGCATGTAGAGTTGTTCGCGGAGGATTCGCCTAGTGGCCTAGGGCGCACGCTTGGAAAGCGTGTTGGTGGCAACGCCTCAGGGGTTCGAATCCCCTATCCTCCGCGGCGGCTAGCAGCCGAAACGAAAGGCCCCGACCGGACACCGGTCGGGGCCTTCGTCGTACCTAGTCTCAGTCGGCCGTTCCGTGCCAAGGGCCCGTCGGCGCGGGCGCCGGTCAGGACGCTCGGGCCCCTTCGTCCGACAGGACCAGGTCCAACAGGCCCGGGAAGCGGGCGTCGAGGTCGTCGCGGCGCAGTGTGAGGTAGAGCCTGCGCCCGACCCGGCGCTGGCGGATCACACCGCTCTCCCTCAGGACCCGCCAGTGGTGCGTCATGCTCGACTTGGGCACGTCGGTCAGCACCTCCCCGCAGAACCGCTCCGCCCCGCTGGACAGCGCCCGCGCGACCTCCAGGCGGACGGGATGCCCCAAGGCGGCCAGGACGTCGACGAGTTCGATGTCGGCGGCGTCGGGATGGTGCAGCACGGGCATGGCACCACTGTACGCGGACCACGTACTCAGTCACCGATGAGGCTTGACCCCGCCATGTCCGTTAGTACGATGAATTCGTACATTAGGACAATTCGCTCCCCCGCGTACGACTAGACGGCGAGGCACCACCCCTATGACCGCGTCCCGAACGGACCCCCTGAGCGACGCCGAACTGGCGCGCTCGCTCGACGGCTCCTTCTCCAGCCACCACGCCGACGTCAACGGCGTCCGCCTGCACTACGTCGAGGGCGGCGCCGGAGACCCGTTGCTGCTGCTGGGCGGCTGGCCGCAGACCTGGTGGCAGTGGCACAAGGTCATGCCCGCGCTGGCGCGCCGCCGCCGGGTGATCAGCGTGGACCTGCGCGGCATGGGCTCCTCGGCCAAGCCCGCCGGCGGCTATGACAAGAGGACGATGGCGGACGACATCCGCGCGCTCGTCCGCCACCTGGGCCTGGAATCCGTCGACATCGCCGGGCACGACATCGGCGCCATGGTCGCCTACGCGTACGCCGCCAACCATCCGGAGGCGACGCGGCGGATCTGCTTGCTGGACGTACCGCACCCGGACGGGACGTGGTCCGACCTGCGGCTGCTCCCCGGCCCGGACCAGCACGTGAACACGGTGATCGAGGACGGGGACCGCGCCTTCCTGTGGTGGTTCGCCTTCAACCAGGTCGGCGGACTTCCCGAGAAGCTGTTGGAGGGGCGCTTCCGGCTCCTGGTCGACTGGCTCGCCGAGTACCTCGCCAAGGACCCCGAGTCCCTCGACGAACGTTCCCGCGAGGTCTACGCCCGCGCCTACTCCACGGCCGACGCGATCCGCGCGGGCAACAGCTGGTACCGGGCGTTCACCACCGACATCGCCGACGAGCGGACCTACGGTCCGCTCCGGGCACCGCTCCTCGCCCTGGGCGGCGACCTGAGCAACCACGCGTCTCTGAGCGGAGTGCTTCCGGCCAAGGGAACCGACGTGCGGGTGCTCAGGGTGGACGACTGCGGCCACTACATTCCAGAGGAGCAGCCCGCGGCCGTGATCGAGGCCCTGGAGGACTTCCTCCGCTGAGGTGCGGCGTGAAAACCCTACGCCTGGACCCGGCTCAGGCGTAGGGGCCGGATGCCACCGGCCGACCCGTCCCCCGGCCCCGGGGGGGGGAGGCGTTGCCATCCCGGCTCCGGACACGCCCTACTCCACAAGGTGCATAGTCACCTTGTGGAGTATCTTTTCGGTGTGTCCGTGACGTGGGGAGAAGGCATGGGAACCGACGGGGTCGTGCGCTACGTGGCGCTGGGCGACAGCCACACCGAGGGGGTCGGGGACGGCGACGACGCCACCGGGCTGCGCGGCTGGGCTGACCGGCTGGCCGCCCGCCTCGCCGCCGGGGGCGCGCGGGTGGAGTACGCCAACCTCGCCGTCCGGGGCCGCCAGGCCGCCCAGGTGCGCGCGGAACAGCTGGCCCCCGCCCTGGAGATGCGCCCCGACCTGGCCACCGTGTTCGCCGGGGTCAACGACGTCATCCGCTCCGGGTACGACGCCGACGCGGTGATCGGCCACATGGAGGTGATGTTCGCGGAGCTGACCGCGGCCGGCGCCCGGGTGGCGACCCTGACCTTTCCCAACATGGCCAAGGTGGCCCCGCTGACCCGGCCCCTGGTGCCGCGCGTGCTGGACTTCAACGAGCGCCTGCGCGCCGCGGCCGCCCGGCACGGCGTGGTGGTGGCCGACGTCGCCAGGCACGAGGTCTCCACCGACCGGCGCCTGTGGGCCCCTGACCGGCTGCACTGCACCCCGCTGGGGCACGAGCGGATCGCTGACGCGCTGGCGTCGGCGCTCGCACTGCCCGGCGCCGACGAGTCCTGGTCCGCGCCGCTGCCCCCGCTGCCCCGGACCGGCGTCCTGCGCACGGTGGCCGAGGAGGTCCGCTGGCTGGGCGCCTTCCTGGGCCCGTGGGCGGTGCGGCGCCTGTACGGACGCTCCTCCGGCGACGGCCGTACGGCCAAGCGGCCGGCCCTGCTCCCGTGGGAGGACGGCCGGAGCCTGGACAGCGCCTGAGCGGACCGCCCTCGCCTCCTTTTGCAACTTGTTGCATAATGAGTGTCGGGTCGGCCGGACACCGGCCCGCGAGGCACCGCGCGAGGAGACGACATGGCCGACTACCCCCACCTGCTGGAACCGCTGGACCTGGGCTTCACCACCCTGCGCAACCGCGTGGTCATGGGCTCCATGCACGTCGGCCTGGAGGAGGTGCCCGGCGGTTTCGCGCGGATGGCCGCCTTCTACGCCGAGCGCGCCCGGGGCGGTGTCGGCCTCATCGTCACCGGCGGCATCGCCCCCAACCCCGAGGGCGCCACCTTCAGGGGCGCGGCCAAGATGACCACAGAGGCGGAGGCCGAGGAGCACCGCCAGATCACCGAGGCCGTGCACCGCGAGGGCGGGCGCATCGCCATGCAGATCCTGCACACCGGCCGCTACGCCTTCAACGAGGACGCCGTCGCCCCCAGCGCCCTCCAGGCCCCGATCAGCGCCTTCACCCCCCGCGCGCTCACCGGCGACGAGGTCGAGCGGACCATCGAGGACTTCGCCCGCGCCGCCGAACTGGCCAAGCACGCCGGATACGACGGTGTGGAGGTCATGGGCTCCGAGGGCTACCTGATCAACCAGTTCATCGCCTCGGCCACCAACAGGCGCGAGGACCGCTGGGGCGGCTCCTACGAGAACCGGATGCGCTTCCCCGTGGAGATCGTGCGCCGCGTGCGCGAACGCGTCGGCGAGGACTTCATCCTGGTCTACCGGCTGTCCATGCTCGACCTGGTGCCCGGCGGCTCCACCTTCGACGAGGTGGTCCAGCTGGCCCAGGCCGTCGAGGAGGCCGGGGCCACCATCATCAACACCGGCATCGGCTGGCACGAGGCCCGCGTACCCACCATCGCCACCTCGGTTCCGCGCGGCGCCTACACCTGGGTCACCCGCAGGCTCAGGGGCAAGGTCTCGGTGCCGCTGGTCGCGGTCAACCGGATCAACACCCCCGAGGTCGCCGAGGCGGTCCTGGCCGGGGGCGACGCGGACATGGTCTCCCTGGCCCGCCCCTTCCTGGCCGACCCCGACTTCGTCGCCAAGGCCGCCGCGGGCACCCCCGAGGAGATCAACACCTGCATCGGCTGCAACCAGGCCTGCCTGGACCACACGTTCAGCCTCAAGATCACCTCCTGCCTGGTCAACCCGCGCGCCTGCCACGAGACCGAACTCGTGCTCTCCCCCACCCGCCTGCGCAAGCGGGTGGCCGTGGTCGGCGCCGGGCCCGCCGGACTCGCCTGCTCGGTGTCCGCCGCCGAGCGAGGGCACTCCGTCACCCTGTTCGACTCCGCCGACGAGATCGGCGGACAGCTCAACCTGGCCCGCCGGGTCCCCGGCAAGCAGGAGTTCGACGAGACCCTGCGCTACTTCCGGGTCCAGCTCGACAAGCACGGCGTGGACCTGCGCCTGGACACCACGGTGACCGCCGCCGACCTGGCGGACTACGACGAGGTCGTGCTCGCCACCGGCGTCACCCCGCGCGTGCCCGGCATCCCCGGAACGGACCACCCCACTGTGGTCGGCTACACGGACGTGCTCAGCGGCCGGGCCGAGGTCGGCGAGCGGGTGGCGATCATCGGCGCGGGCGGCATCGGCTTCGACGTCGCCGCCTTCCTCACCCACGGGGAGGACCACGACGGCGTCGAGGGCTTCCTGCGCGCCTGGGGCGTGGACACCGACCCCGCCTCGGCGGGCGGCCTGCGCGCCCCCCAGCGCCCGGCACCGCCGCGCGCGGTGCACCTGCTCCAGCGCCGGAGCGGCAAGGTCGGCGCGGGCCTGGGCAAGACCACCGGGTGGATCCACCGCCTGGAGCTGCGCCACCGCCAGGTGGAGACGGTCGCGGGCGCGACCTACGACCGCATCGACGACGAGGGCCTGCACCTGACGGTGGACGGTGAGAATCGCGTACTCGACGTGGACACGGTCGTACTGTGCGCGGGCCAGGAGCCGCGCCGGGACCTGGCCGAGGAACTCGCCGCCCTGGGCCGCGGGGCCCACCTGATCGGTGGCGCCGACGAGGCCGCCGAGCTGGACGCCAAGCGCGCCATCGACCAGGGCACCCGCCTGGCCGCGACGCTGTGACCGGCCGTCAAGACCGGTTCAAGGTTGCGCGGAGCCCGGTCACGCACGAGTGACGACCGGCTGCCCGGGGTAGCCGGTCCACCATGAGATTCGGTGAAGACGTTCGCGTGATCGAACGGGACGAGCGACTCGACCCGGCGGTCTCCACATTGAAGAACCTGGCCGGACGCATCCCGGCCGGCACGGTCCGCGACCTGCTGCACGGCGTGCAGCTCGGCCATCCCGCGCACCCGATCCTGGTGCAGCTGCCCATCGGCACGTGGATGGCGGCGGTCCTGCTGGACATGCTGCCCGGGGACCACCGCCGCAGCGCGCACGCGCTGGTCAACGCCGGGCTGCTCTCCAGCCTGCCCGCGGCGCTGAGCGGCCTGGCGGACTGGGCGCAGCAGCACGAGCGCCAGCAGCGCGTGGGCGTGGTGCACGCCGCGGCCAACGGGGCGGGCGCCCTGCTGTTCGGCGCCTCCTCGCTGGCCCGGGCGCGCGGCAGCCACGGCTGGGGGAGGTTCTGGGCCCTTGCCGGGATGGGCCTGGTCGGGTTCAGCGGCTCCCTGGGCGGCCACATGGCCTACTACCGCGCGGCGGGAGCCAACAGCGCCGACTACCTCGCCGACCTGGTGCCCGGGGGCTGGCACGACCTCGGCCCGCTGGACGGGTTCCCCGACGGCGGGATCGGCGGCGGCGACGTGGACGGCGTCCCGGTGGTGGTGGCGCGCACCGGCGACTCCGTGACCGCGTTCCTGGGGACCTGCCCGCACATGGGCGCTCCCCTGGCCGAGGGTGAGCGCGTGGACGGGTGCGTGCGCTGTCCCTGGCACGGCAGCGAGTTCCGCCTGGACGACGGCGCGGTCGCGCACGGGCCCGCGACCGCGGCGCTGGAGGCCATGGAGACCTCCGTGGCGGGCGGCCGGGTGCGGGTGCGCCTGCGCGCACCCGAGGAGTGAGCGGGCTCCCTAGAATGCGCACATGTCCCTGCCCCACGCCATCCTGACCGCCCTGCTGGAGAAGCCGTCCTCCGGACTGGAGCTGGCCCGGCGCTTCGACCGCTCGATCGGGTACTTCTGGTCGGCCAGCCACCAGCAGATCTACCGGGAGCTGGGGAAGCTGGAGCGGGACGGGCTCATCCGGGAGCGGCCGACCGACGCGCCCACCCGCGGGCAGCGCAAGGAGTACGAGGTGCTGCCCGCGGGGCGCGAGGAGCTGGAGCGGTGGGTGGACACCCGCGAGGACCCCAAGGTGGCCCGGGATCCCCTGCCGCTGCGGCTGCGCGCCGCCGGGGTGGTGGGGGTGCGCGGCCTGGTGCCGGAGCTGCGCCGCCACCGCGACCTGCACCTGCTCAGGCTGGAGGAGTACCGGGGGTTCGAGCGGCGGGACTACCCGGACGGGCCGCGCAGCGAGCAGGAGCGCGTGCAGCGTCTGGTGCTGCTCGGCGGGATCGACATGGAGGCCGGGTGGGTGTCGTGGCTGTCCCGCGCCATCGAGGAGCTGGAGAAGGCGGACTGATCAGGCGGGGTCCGCGTCGTGTCTCCTGATCAGCGCCAGGAAGACGAACAGACGCCCCGAACCCCACCGCAATCCCGGCCTCCGCCGCCTCCGGACCGACCGCCATCGTCTCTAGGACGCGCCGGGGGCGCCAGGGGGTTCGGGGAAACGGGACCCCGCTCAGCCCTGGACGGCCTCGGACTCGGAGAGGTTTCCGGGCAGCCGCGACCCGGGGCGCAGCGGCACCAGCTGGCTCTGCAGCACCATGGTGGCCGCGCCGATCGCCGGGGCCGTGGAGGCCGAGGTGGACAGGCGCACCTCGACCGGATGGGTGGCGCGGGCGAAGAACGCCCGGTCCAGCTCGCGCCGGATGGCGGGCAGGTAGACCGACCCCGCCACGGCCAGGCTGGAGCCGGTCAGCACCAGCAGGTCCAGGTCCATCACGTTGGCCAGGGTGCGCACCGCCACGGCCAGGTGGCGGGCCGAGCGCTCCAGCAGGGCGCGGGCCGTGGGCTCGCCCCGGCGGGCGGCGCGGACCACGGCGGTGAACTCCGCCGCCACCGACGGCCAGGTCCGGCCGCCCTCGCGGGCCAGGTCGGCGCCGCGCGCGAGCGCCTCGTCGGCCCGGGCGGCGGCCACCACGGCGGCGGGCCCGGCGATCGCCTCGGTGCAGCCCCGACCGCCGCACCAGCACGGCGGCCCGTCCACGTCCAGGCACACGTGCCCGATCTCCCCGGCGTTGCCGCTGGCCCCGTGGTAGGGGATGCCGTTGACCAGCACCCCGGCGCCCACCCCGGTGCCCATGTACACGGCGGCGAAGATGGACGAGCCGTTGACCACCCCGGACCAGTACTCGCCGAGGGCGGCGGCGGTGGCGTCGTTGCCCGGGACCACGGGCAGGCCCACGGCGTCGCCGAGTTCGTCGGCCACGGGGAAGTCGGCCCAGTGGCGCAGGGCGGGCTGGCGGTGCAGGCCCCCGGTCGGGGTCACGATCCCGACGCCCAGCACCCGGCCGCGGTCGATCCCCGCCCCCGCCACGAGGGCGTCCACCTGCCGGGACATGCGGACGGTGATCTCGGCGGGGTCCTCCGGTCCCACCCCGGCGCGGGTCAGCCGGGACACCACGGCACCGGTGAGGTCGGTGAGGGCGTAGGTGATGCCGACCGGGTCGATGTGCACGCCGACGGCGTAGCGGGACTCCTGGTTGAGCTGGAGCAGCACCCGGGGCTTGCCGCCGGTGGACTCGGCGCGGCCGGTCTCGCGGACCAGGCCGTCGTCGATGAGCTTGCGGACGACGGTGGAGATCGTGGCCCCGGTGAAGCCGGTGGCCTCGACCAGGCCGACCCGGCTGATGGTGCCCGCCGCGCGGATGACGTCCAGGACGGCCGCCCGGCTCGTCGTGTGCGGAATGGCCCGTGCTGGACCGCCCAAAGCTACCTCCACCGCTCGTGTGGCGTGGCGCCCCGCGGTGCACGCCGCCGCGCGAGAGCGCGTATCAGCGTACCGCCGCCCCGGCGGAGGCGGCCCCGGGCGCCTCTCCCGCCTCCGGGAACCCCGGTCACCCACCGTCCTCGTCCGCCGCTCCGTCCCGCTGCCCGCGTACCGATTCCCGGTTTCGGGTATCCCGTGTCACGCCGCCTGAGAAGCTACGGTCAAACGCCCCGGGGCACGGAACCGTCCGTACCGGGCGGAGGCGCCGGGCGGGCCCGGAGGCGGGCAATCCGCCCAGAAGTCCGGCACCGAAGACACAGGGAGCACGACCGCCGCGGCACCGGAGCGCGCGGTCCGAACGGGAGGAGAACACGGGTATGCGGGCTTCCCCGCCGTCACGTCCGACACTCGTCGAGCGCGCCCTCTCACCGAGCGGTCCCTGGGTGACCCGCTGGGAGCCGCTGGTCCCGATGACCGCGGTGGCGATCGTCCCGCACGGCGGACGGGTCACCGGGGCGACGGGCGCCAGGCCCTGGAGGACGACGGGCGCACGGTCAACGAGGCGGGCCGCCAGCTGGGCGACGTTCCGGTCGTGCCGGTGGGCCACTCCCTGGGCGGACGCGTCGCGCTGCGCACGGGCGGGCTGCCCCCGGTGCGCGGCGTCGCGGCGCTGGCCCCCTGGCTCCCCGAGGGGGAACCGGTGGAGCAGCTGCGCGGGCGGCGCGTGCTCGTGGCCCACGGGAGCCGCGACCTGAGGACCAGCCCCCGGGCCTCGGCCCCGCACACCGAGCGGATCGCCAAGGTGGCCGCCTCGGCCGAGTTCGTCCGTGTGCCGCTGGACGTGCACGCCATGCTGCGCTGGCGCACCTGGAACCGCCTGGTCACCGACTTCACCGGCACCGTCCTGGACGCCCTGGCCTGAGGCCGGAGCCGCGGGGCCGGGCGCACGGTGCCGTCTCCTTCGTCGCCACCGACTGGTTGACTTACTTAGTTCATCAAAGTAAGAATCCTCAGCACAAGAGTTTTCGCGCACGAGGACCGCCCCGACCGGCGGCCTCCCGAGCGAGCCCCGACCCGGAGAGGCACGATGATCCGCCACACCCTTCACGACGGCTGGGAGCTGACCGCCACGAGCGGACCCGTTCCCGAGCACGTAGCGGGCCGCTCCGTCCCCGCCCGGGTCCCCGGGAGCACCCACCTGGACCTGCTGGCCGCCGGGCTGATCCCCGAGCCCTACCTGGACACCAACGAGACCGAACTGGCCTGGGCGCACCGCGTCCACTGGCGGTACTCCCTCACCTTCGAGGCCGAGGCCGCCGAACCCGGCGAGCGCGTCGACCTGGCCTTCGACGGCCTGGACACGGTGGCGACCGTCGAGCTCAACGGGGTCGAGCTCGGCACCACCGCCAACATGCACCGCGGGTACCGCTTCGACGTGCGCGACACCCTGCGCGCCGGAACCAACGAGCTCGTGGTCTCCTTCCGCCCCGCGCTGGAGTACGCCGAGGAACTCCGCGACAGGCTCGGCGCCCGGCCGCACGTCAACACCCACCCGTACAACATGGTCCGCAAGATGGCCTGCTCCTTCGGCTGGGACTGGGGGCCCGACTTCCAGACCGCCGGGATCTGGAAGCCCGTGCGCCTGGAGCGCTGGCGGACCGCGCGCCTGGCCGGGGTGCGACCGCTGGTCACGGTCGGCGAGGACGGCACCGGCCGGGTCGAGGTGCACGCCGGCGTCGAGTGGGCGGGGGAGGACCCGGTCCTCCTGACCGCCGAGGTCGGCGGGCACAGGGCCAGCGCCACCGTGGCCCCCGGATCCCCGGACCCCGTGGTCGTGGTCGAGGTGCCCGACGCGAACCTCTGGTGGCCCGCGGGCCACGGCGACCAGCCCCTGTACGACCTGGACGTCAGTCTGGGCGGGGACGACGAAGAGCTGGACTCCGCCTCCCGCCGCATCGGCTTCCGGACCGTCACCGTGGACACCGAGCCCGACGAGCACGGCACCCCCTTCACCGTCGTGGTCAACGGCAAGCCGATCTTCGTCAAGGGCGCCAACTGGATCCCCGACGACCACTTCCTCACCCGGATCACCCGCGAGCGCCTGGCCCGGCGCGTCGACCAGGCCGTGGACGCGCACATGAACATGCTGCGCGTGTGGGGCGGCGGCATCTACGAGAGCGAGGACTTCTACGACGTCTGCGACGAGCGCGGCGTCCTCGTGTGGCAGGACTTCCTCCTGGCCTGCGCCGCCTACCCCGAGGAGGAGCCGCTGCGGAGCGAGTTCGAGGCCGAGGCCCGGGAGAACGTCGCCCGCCTGTCCTCGCACGCCTCGCTGGCCCTGTGGAACGGGGGCAACGAGAACCTCTGGGGCTTCATGGACTGGGGCTGGCAGGAGCAGTTGCAGGGCCGCACCTGGGGCCACGGCTACTACACCGAACTCTTCCCCCGGATCGTCGCCGAACTCGACCCCACCCGCTTCTACTCCGACGGCAGCCCCTACACCCCCCGGTTCGCCCTGGACGAGGTCCACCCCAACGACGAGGCGCACGGCACCCGCCACGAGTGGGTCGTGTGGAACCAGACCGACTACCGCGCCTACCAGGACCACGTGCCCCGGTTCTGCTCCGAGTTCGGCTTCCAGGGGCCGCCCACCTGGGCCACCCTGACCGACTGGGTGCACGACGAGCCGCTCACCCCCACCGGGGCCGCCTTCCTGCTGCACCAGAAGGCCGAGGACGGCAACGGCAAGCTCGACCGGGGCCTGTCCGCGCACCTGCCGACGCCCCGCGGCTTCGAGGACTGGCACTGGGCCACCCAGCTCAACCAGGCCCGCGCGGTCGCCTTCGGCGTCGAGCACTTCCGGTCCTGGTGGCCGCGCACCGCGGGCTCCCTGGTCTGGCAGATCAACGACTGCTGGCCGGTCACCTCCTGGGCCGCCGTGGACGGCGACGAGCGGCCCAAACCCCTCTGGTACGGGCTGCGCCGCGCCTACGCGCCGCGCCTGCTGACCGTGCAGCCCCGGGACGGGCGCCTGGTCCTGGTGGCGGTCAACGACACCGACGAGGCCTGGTCCGCGCCGGTGCGGGCCGAGCGACAGACCTTCGGGGGCGAGGTGCTGCACACCGATAGGATCGACCTGGCCGTACCGCCCCGGTCCGTCGCGGAACTGGCGCTGGCGCGGGAGTCGCTCGCGGCCGGCGACACCACGAAGGAGGTGTTCGTGGCCACCACCGAGGACGCCCGCGTGGTCCGTCCCTTCCGCGAGGACGTGCACCTGGCCTACGACCCCGGCGCGCTGACCGCCGTCGCCGCGCCCGTCGAGGGCGGCTACCGGGTCGAGGTGCGCGCCTCCTCCTTCGCCAGGGACGTCGCGGTACTGGCCGACCGCCTGGCCCCGGACGCCGAGGTGGACGACATGCTCGTGGACCTGCTGGCCGGGGAGACGCACACCTTCATGGTGCGCACCAAGGCCGAGGTGGACCCGGTCGCGCTGACCGCGGCCCCCGTGCTGCGCTCGGCCAACTCCCTGCACGCGCGGGCGAGACGGGCCTGATGGGCGAACGCGAGACCGCGGGCGCGGTCGGGCTGGTTCTGGCCCGGCCGCGCCGTCTGCTCAGCGCCGAACCCTTCTTCATGGAGTTCATCGCCGGGATCGAGGAGCGGCTGGCCGACCGCGACATGTCGGTGCTGCTCCACCTGGTGACCGGCCCGGAGGCCGAACTGGCCGCCTACCGCCGGTGGGCGGAGCGGCGCCTGGTGGACGCGGTCGTGGTGGTCAACCCGGCGGAGGGGGACGCGCGCCCGCGTGTGCTGCGCGACCTCGGCCTGCCCGCCGTGATCGCCGGAGCCCCCGAGCCGGACCCCGCCACGCCCACCGTGCGCACCGACCACGTGTCCCCGGTCCGGGAGGCGCTGACCCGCCTGCTGGACCTGGGCCACCGCCGGATCGCCCGGGTGACCGGCCCCGCGCACCTGGTGCACACCCGCGTCCGCACGGAGGCCCTCGTGGAGGGCTGCCGCGCGGCCGGGCTGGCCGACCCGGTCCTGGCGGAGGGCGACTACTCCGCCGAGGCCGGGGAGCGGCTCACGGCCGAGCTGCTGCGCCAGGTGGCCCCGCCGACGGCGGTCCTGTACGACAACGACGTCATGGCGGTGGCCGGACTGGACGCCGCGCGCGGGCTCGGCGTGCCCGTTCCGGAACGGCTGAGCCTGGTGGCCTGGGACGACTCGACCCTGTGCCGCCTGGCCACACCCGCGCTGACCACCCTGAGCGTGGACGTGTACCGGTACGGCGTCTCGGTGGCCGAGTCGGCGCTGGAGTGCGCCGACGGTCGGGCCGTGCGGGAGCGGTGGTCGCCCACCGCGCACCTCGTGCCGCGCGGCAGCACCGGCCCGGCGCCCGCCGACGCACGGCCCTGACCCCTCGGGCGGACGCGGGGCCGACATGTCGACAGGTCTTCCCGTCGACAAGGCGTCCCGTCGACGGGGAGACCGGAAGCCGACGTATCGCCGGTCCGGACCGACGCGGAACCCCGAGGACGCGAAGCCGCCCCCGGGCGTACCCGGGGGCGGCTGGTGGCGGTGGAGGAGGGATTTGAACCCTCGAAGGGTTGCCCCTTACCCGCTTTCGAGGCGGGCGCCATCGGCCACTAGGCGACTCCACCGCGAGCCACTCTACCGGATGCGGCGCTGTGCGAAAAACCGGTTGAGGAGTTCCGCGCAGCGGGCGGCGAGTTCCACCGGAAGCAGGTCGGGCGGGACCACCTCCGGGCGGTGGTTCAGGCGAGGGTCGCGCACCAGGTCCCACACCGATCCGACCGCGCCCGCCTTGGCGTCGCGGGCCCCGTAGACGAGCCGGTCCACCCGGGAGAGCACCGCCGCGCCCGCACACATCGTGCAGGGTTCGAGGGTCACCACCAGGGTGCAGCCGCTCAGCCGCCACTCGCCGCGGGCCCGGGCCGCGGCCCGCAGCGCGAGGACCTCGGCGTGCGCGGTGGGGTCCCCGGTCGCCTCGCGCTCGTTGCGCCCCGCGGCCAGGACGGCGCCGTCGGGGTCCAGGACCACGGCGCCCACCGGGACGTCGTCCGTCTCCAGGGCGCGCTCGGCCTCGGCGATCGCCTCGCGCAGGGCGCCGTCGAGGGCGCCGTTCACGGTCTCACACCGTTCTCATGGCGTCGAGGAGCTCGCCGAAGCCCGCGCGCTCGGCCACCAGGGCGAGGACGTCGCCGGGCAGGACCCCGCCGCCCACGGAGAGGGAGCGCAGCTCGTCCTCGGTCGTCCCGAGGTCGGTGAGCAGGTCGCCGTCGCCGTCGGGCACCGGGTTGGGCCGGGCCCCCGCGCTCTCGGAGGGCTGGGGCGCGCCCAGGCCCCCGGCCTCGGACAGCACGGAGGCCAGCGGGTGGTCGTGCACCGCGCGGGCGTCGGAGAGGTAGACGCGCGGCTCGTCGCCGTCGTCGCCGGCGCGTACGAGGGCGAACCACTCGTCGTCGGCCTCGACCAGGAGGAGGGCCGTGTCACTCCCCAGCTCGGAGGAGAAGTCGAGCATCAGGTCGGTGACGTCGTCGATGACGTCCGCGCCCCCGAGATCGACCTCGGTACCCCGCCATGTCTTCCCGTTGGGAGCGAAGACAGCTGCGAAGATCGACACCGCGTGCTCTCCTGTTCACCGGGATGCTGTTCCTCCTGCAGGTCCTTACCCCATACCGTCCAGTACACGCTGGAAGGGCTGCGCGAATCCCAGGCGTTCGGACACACTGGCCAGCACCTCGTCCGGATACAGGTCGAGGTCACCCGCCAGGGCGCCCAGCTCCATCTCGTCCAGCCCCAGGTCGGCCACGATGGACAGGTCGCCCGCGGGCAGGACCTGGTCCAGGTCGTCGTCGTCCGGCAGGTCGATGTCCAGGTAGTCCAGGACGTCGCGGGCCACCTGCCAGTCCACGGAGGCGGTCACGTCCGAGAGGAAGACGGAGACCTCACCGCCGTAGACGCGCACGATGATGAAGAAGTCGTCGCCCACGGAGACCAGCCCGAGGGAGCCGCTGATGCTCGGTTGCTGGCGCAGCGCGTGGATCAGGCCCTTGAGGTCGTGCGTCAGGGTCGCGGGGAGCAGGTCGACGTCCCAGTACTCCTCTTCCCTGTACGCGATGGCCGCGAAGTCGCCCGAGTCGTCGTCACCATGATCGAGCACTGTCATCGTCACCCCAACCCGGCCGGTGTATCGGTGCGGACGAAGGAACTTCGGATCGCCCGTGCGAGTGCCATGGTAACGATCACTCCGGCACAGCCGTGGCCCTTGGTCCGCGTCGGTCCGGACCACGCTCTCATGAGAACCGGGTTCCCGCTCCCCCCGGAGGCGCGGAAGGGCGCCCCGGGTCCGTGCGGGAGGTGGCGGACCGCAGCCGCCCCGAGCCGCGCGACCCGGTTCCGGTGGGTTCGCGCGACTACACTCGGGCTGGCCACCTCCCCAGCCACCGTCCCGTTATCCCAGCTCAACCGGAGAACGCTTTGGAAACCCTGGTCGTCGACCACCCCCTGGTCGCGCACAAGCTGACCACCCTGCGCGACGTGCGGACCGACTCCCCGACCTTCCGGCGCCTGACCGACGAGCTGGTGACCCTGCTCGCCTACGAGGCGACCAGGGACGTCCGAGTGACGGACGTCACCATCGAGACGCCGCTCGTGGGGACCACCGGAACGCAGCTGTCGCGCCCCACACCGCTGGTGGTGCCGATCCTGCGCGCCGGCCTGGGGATGCTCGACGGGATGACCCGCCTGCTGCCCACCGCGGAGGTCGGGTTCCTGGGCATGGCCCGCGACGAGACCACGCTGCGGCCCGCCACCTACGCCGACCGGCTGCCGCAGGACCTGTCCGGCCGCCAGTGCTACGTGCTCGACCCGATGCTGGCCACGGGCGGCACCCTGGCCGCGGCGCTCACGCTGCTCGTGGAGCGGGGCGCCGACCACATCACGGCGATCTGCCTCCTCGCCGCCCCCGAGGGGCTGAGCGCGGTGGAGCACAAGCTGACCGAAACCCTGGACCCGGACCACGGTGCGACCCTGCGCGTGGTCACGGCCGCGGTGGACGAGCGGCTGAACGAGCACGGCTTCATCCTTCCCGGCCTGGGCGACGCGGGCGACCGTCTGTACGGCTGCGCCTGAGCCCGGCCCGACAGAGCGCCCGCCGGGTCTCCGGTTGGGCGCTTTTTCGGTTCTTTTTCGGACAGGGTGAATGAAAGCCCGAAAAGCGGGCACGACAAGCGTGTCCCCTGTGTCAGCTCTGGTGGCAGCCGAGGACCGAGTCGGCCGGAACCTGGCTTTGCACCAGCCGAATTCAATTTGAGACGGTAACGTAACAGACAGAAGTGATGATGGTTCCCGACCACCCGTAACTGGGAAGACACGACGGCCCGAAACCACCCCCCACCGGGGTTGAGCCCGCTGACGCCCCCGCGCTCTTTCCGGCGTGGTACTCCGCCACCCTCCAGCGGCTACCGAAAGACCCCAATCGAACACGCAGCGCGACCAACGTAGCCCCCAAGGAGTGAGATGCCCGAGACCCCCTCCCCCTCGAACGCCCGCGACTCTCGCTTCGAACCGGTTCTGGACCGGCTGGCCGAGGAGTTCTCCGGCGTGCACCACACCTCCACGATCACCAGGTGCGTGGACGCCGCGCGACACGGAGCGGAGGACGTCACCGGGCGGGCCACCCCCGACCTCGTGGAGCGGATCGCCCGACAGCACCTCCAGGTGCTCGCGCTGGCCTTCGCCGAGCAGAGATAGCGGATCCGCGCGGGTCCCACCCCTGTTTTCGGCCTGTCCGTCTCAGGCCCCGACGGGTGGGACAGCGAATTTCAATGCTTATATTGGCTTATGTCCCAAATGCCCTGACCTGCGATGGGACTGACGGTATTACGGCCCATCAATCACTGGGTTACCAACCCCACCGGAACCGGACACAGTCCGCAAGCAGGGAACGCCTGACATACCGCCACGCCGAGGGTGGGCCCGAGGCTTTACGGGCATGATGGTCGGTGCGACAATCACTGCTGGGTCGGTGGGTCAGGTGGATTCCAAAGGGAGTCAGTCGTGGCGAAGTTGAAGAAATGGGGCGGATACGCGCTCATCGGTTTCGTGGCGTTCTATCTGCTCACGCAACCGGAAAGCGCCGCCGGGGTGATCCAGAGCGCGCTGGGCGGTCTGATGGGTGGCGCGGAGTCGATGTCCCGCTTCGTCAACGCACTTCTGCCGTAGTGGGGATGGTCGGCTGCCATGCGGCTCGTAGCGTCGAGTAACAGCGCTCCAGCATCGGTCAACCGCTACCTCCTGCCACACGAGCAGGACGTGGTGACCATCCGCCGACACCCGGCGGTACTGATCGGGCCGGTCGGAGCGGTTCTCGTCGCGTTGATCGTCGCGGGGATCCTGAGCAACACCTCGATCGCGGACAGCGCCGCGGCCCTGGCGATCATCTGGTGGCTGTGGCTGTTGGTGCTGGTGTGGTTCGTCTGGCAGGTCGCCGAGTGGTCGGTGGACTACTTCGTCATCACGTCGGCGAGGCTGCTGTTGACCACGGGTCTGATCACCCGGCAGGTCAACATGATGCCGCTGGGCAAGGTCACCGACATGAGGTTCGAGCGCACCCTGATGGGCCGCTTCCTCGGCTACGGAACCTTCGTCATGGAATCCGCCGGTCAGGACCAGGCGTTGAGCAAGATCTCGTTCATTCCGTACCCGGAGCAGCTCTACCTGGAGGTCGTGGGGCTGATCTTCAAGGAGTGAGCGCACCGCAGGGCCTCCGACCCGGGGACTGGGGCACCCGCCGTCACGGCGGGTGCCTTTTCACGTGCCCGGGGTGTCCGACCCACCGCCCGGAGGGTACCACTTCCTCTTGAGTTCACTTCTTGTTCACTTTGGGGGGAAGAAGGACCGACCTCCCGCGAATCGCGTAGGCGAGCCCTGGCGGAGAGTGCACACCCTCCAGGCATGAGAACCGCCCATCCTGGGCAGATTCGATACAGGCCTGATTCCGCGGCTCGGACGCCCGACGCGTCAAGCCCTCCAAGGCCACACGAATTGACTCTAAGGTGAACATAGGGTTAACTTGGGTCATCTGATACGGAAACGAGGAGGGTCACATGGCGCGCAGGACGGATCGTGCACCACAACCCGCTCGCTCCCTCACGACCCGTCGGACCGTCCGTTCCGCGACCAGGGCCCGCCGCCTCTCCGGCCTCGCGCCGGAGCCCGTGCAGGTCCCCCAGCCGCGCGAGGACGCCGACGCCATCACGTCAGGACATCCGATCATGCACTGGGTACTGGTCACCGACGAGAACGGTCGGCGCCGCCCCGAGGCCCGCTGGCTCTAGCCGGAACGGTTTCCCGAGAGGTTCTCCGCCATGGCGGCGGAGGCTCTCCCGGCCTTCCGCTCCCTGGCGCGACGCCCGGAAAGCCACGGGTTCGGACGCGACGAGGACGCGACGAGCAGGAGGGGCCGCCCCGAGGGGCGGCCCTTTTCCATGTCCGCCTCCCGTTCCCCTCCGCCCCCGCGCCCACACCGCTCTCGCTTTGTCGACAAATCGGCTTGCCCATAAAGAGCGATATAGGTTTCCTCTAACTCCCGCACTCCGCCCTCGCCATCCGTGATGTGCGTCTCACAGAACCCCGCTTGACGCTCTAACTGAACGAGACGTATCGTCTCGTTCATGAGGATGTACCACTCCCTGTAATCCCGATCCGGACCCCGCGTCGAGCACCACACGCCACCGGCGGCGCCACGCGCCCCCGGTGACCGCTCCGCGGCCGTCCCCGGCCGATCCCACGGCGGACATCGCCCCCTCTTCGGACCCGCGCCGACCCCGTGCCCTGTCCGAAACCCGGGAAGGCGCTCCGCCGTCGGTCCGAGCCCTTTCCCCGTCGCAGACCAGGAGGTGCGTCCATGCTCACTGCCCGCGTACGAGCACAGTCCCAGATCACCCTCACCGAAATCACCCACCGCTACGGGGACCACACCGTCCTCGACCGCGTCAGCCTCACCATCAGACCCGGAGAACGCGTCGGCGTCCTCGGGGACAACGGCTCGGGCAAGAGCACACTGCTGCGCCTGCTCGCCGGAGAGGAGGAACCCTCGAACGGGGAGGTCACCGTCCGGGCACCAGGCGGCACGGGCTACCTGCCGCAGACACCGCTGGCCGACGTGCGGACCGGTACCGTCGGCGACGCGATCGACTCCGCCCTGGCCGTCCTGCGCGACCTGGAGTCGCGCCTGCGCCGGGCGGAGGCCTGTCTGGGCTCGGCCGGGCCCGGGGAGCTGACGGCCTACGGCGACCTGCTCGCCGAGTTCGAGGCCCGCGACGGCTACGGCTCCGACGCACGGGTGGACGCGGGCCTGCACGGCCTCGGCCTGCCGGGGCTGGACCGCGACCGGCCGCTGCGCACGCTCTCCGGCGGGGAGCGGTCACGGCTGGCCCTGGCCGCGACCCTGGCGGCCTCACCCGAGCTCCTGCTGTTGGACGAGCCGACCAACGACCTGGACGACCGCGCGGCCGCCTGGCTGGAGGAGCGGCTCCGCGGGCACCGGGGCACGGTCGTCGCCGTCACCCACGACCGGGCCTTCCTGGACGCGGTGACCGACACCGTACTGGAGGTCGACCACGACCTGCGCCGGGTCCGCCGGTACGGCAACGGGTACGACGGGTTCCTCGCCGCGAAGGCCGCGGCCCGGGCCCGGTGGATCCGCGAGTACGAGGAGTGGCGGGCCGACCTGGCCCGTCAGCGTCGGCTCGCGGAGAACAACGTCCAGCGCGTGGACGCGATCCCGCGCAGGATGGAGAAGGCCGCGTTCGGCCACGGGGCGTTCAGGATGCGGGGGGCCGCGCACGGCGCCATGAGCCGGGTCCGCCAGGCCAAGGAGCAGGTGCGGCGGCTGAGCGCGAACCCGGTGCCGCCGCCCCCGGTGCCGCTGCGGATGACGGCGGCGTTCACCGGGGCCGGTGAGGAGTCCGGAGCGGCGGCCTCCCTGGAGGGGGTGCGGGTCGGACGGCGCCTGCACGTCCCCCGGTTGGAACTGGCCCGGGGCGGGCGCGTCCTGGTCACCGGCCCCAACGGGGCCGGGAAGACCACCCTGCTCCGCGTCCTGTCCGGGGAGGAGGTCCCCGACTCCGGGCGCGTCCGCCTGCCCGCGAGGGTCGGCCGCCTCCGGCAGGAGGAGGCTCCCGTGGCGCCCGGGCGGACCGTGCTCGGGGCCTACGCCGCCGGGCGCCCCGGTGTCCCGGAGGAGTACCGGGACGAGCTGGGCTCGCTCGGCCTGTTCCGGCTCCGGGATCTGGACCGGCCAGTGGAGGCCCTTTCGGTCGGCCAGCGGCGCAGGATCGAGCTGGCCCGGCTGACCTCGGGCGTGTACGACCTGTTGTTGCTCGACGAGCCGACCAACCACCTCTCCCCCGGCCTCGTGGAGGAGCTGGAGGAGGCGTTGGCGCACTTCGAGGGGGCTTTGGTGGTCGTGAGCCACGACCGGAGAACCCGCGAACGCTTCAGGGGCCGCCACCTCGAACTCCGGGAGGGAAGGGTGGTTCGTGACTCCGCGCAGTCGGAGCACAGCGATTTGTCGACAAATCGGCTTGACCACAAATAGCTAAGAGGACTGACCGATATGGGTCCGTTTCCGTCCGGGACGGACCCCGGAGGCACGGCCGCCCGCCTCCCCGGCCCGCGCCCGAGGACATGTCGGCGGGTCGACGAGAGGGCATGTCGGCATCCGCGCCGGAGCGCGGGTCCCCGGGGTGCCGGCCTATCCGGGGGCCATGTCGACGAACCGGCTGTAGTGGCCCTGGAAGGCCACGGTCACGTCGGCGGTGGGACCGTTGCGGTGCTTGGCCACGATGATGTCCGCCTCGCCCGCGCGCGGCGACTCCTTGTCGTGCACGTCCTCGCGGTAGAGCAGGATGACCATGTCGGCATCCTGCTCGATCGAGTTGTGAACGTTGATCCCGTTGGCCACGAAGTTGTGCGTGCCCTCGACCGTGGCGTCGAAGACCTCACGCTCTCCCAGTGGCTCGATCTCCACGATCTCGTCCCAGAAGACATCGTTGGTGGCCAACAACTCCAGGTCCGCGTCCTCAAGCACGTCGGCCACCCGGGAAAGGCGGCTTCTGCTGGGGGCGTGCTTCCACAGGGTGCTCCCGCAGAACTTCGTTCCCATCGCAGACGCGAACTCCCGGTGGGACATCCCCCGCTCCGCGATGCCCGCTCGGACCCTGTCCCACACCTGGACCGGAACGGTGTCCAGGTTCGTGTTGGCCTTTCGCTCCGCCAGCCCGCGCAGGCAACGGGAAAGCTGCTCCGCCCGTGCTCCGTGGCACCCCACCGTCTCAGCGAATCGCTGCTGGTTGCCGATTCCGTAGACGTCCAGGGTGTAACAGAGCCGGTAGGCGCCCTTCCTGTGCTGCTTGATCCGGGTCATGATGTCGAGCCTCGCGAGCAGTCTGGCGACATCGTCGATCAGACGGCGGCTCGTCGACGTGTAGTAGATCCTGGCCTGGTGACCTTGCTGGTTCCAGTACACGCACCCGTCGGTTGCCCAGAGGTGCCGCAGGAACAGTGCGATCTGACGGTCAGAAAGGGAGAAAACCCCTTCGGGAACGAACTTCTCGTGGCTACGCAGGCCGAACAGCCCCAACCCGTCGAGCCAGGCAGCTATGGGATTGCGTTTCCCGTGAGTCAGCTTGAAAGGTGCGGGCAGTCTCAGCGTCGTCGTGCGCGCGGCGGTGTACTCGTCCCGGACGGCCGTGACATCGAAGTGCAGAGCGGCTTTCTCCACTACGGAGAGGTTGGCCTCGTCGGTGCTGGCGTACCGGATCGGCTGACGGCGCACGAAGGAGCCGTCGCCGATGAGGTGGGCGAGCAGAACGACCTCGGCCTCAGGCCACTCGGCACGACGCTCGGGTTCCGGCACGCTTCGGGCGACGGCGACCTTGTCGCCCCGGCGGAGGCTCTCCAGGGCCTGCCACCCGTCGATGGTGAGGAACGGGTGATTCCCTGAGGCGGTGACCTCCCGCCCGGAAGCGAGCCTCAGCCGGAACACCTCCTTCACACCGCTGGAGAAGACATGCGTCAGCGTGCGCGGGACCAGGCGAAGCCGTTCGTCGAGGGACCAGACCGGGACATCGCGTTCTCCGCTCCGGAAGAGTTCGCCCATGGTCACCTCAGCTCCGGTGTCCGCGCGCAGGATCCGGGTCTCCGAGGTGAGGCACCCCGACTCGCGCAGGTCGGAGACCTGCGGGCGCTTGTCGGTGCGCTGCTCGGGACCGCGGTTGAGCTGGGAGAGCGCTACGACCGGGACCTCGAGCTCCTTGGCCAGGAGCTTGAGGGACCGGGACATCTCCGAGACCTCCTGCTGACGGCTCTCCACCCGCCCGGGCGAGCTCATCAGCTGGAGGTAGTCGACGATGACCAGCTTGAGGTCGTGCTGCTGCTTGAGCCGCCGGCACTTGGCCCGGATCTCCATCATCGACATGTTCGGGGAGTCGTCGATGAACAGGGGCGCGTTGGCCACCTCGCCCATGCGTCTGGCCAGCCGGGCCCAGTCCTCGTCGGTCATCAGGCCCGAACGCATGGTGTGCAGGGGCACCCGCGCCTCCGCCGACAGCAGGCGCATGACGATCTCGTTGCGCCCCATCTCCAGGCTGAAGAAGACCGAGGTCATCTCGTGCTTGATCGAGGCCGCCCGGGCGAAGTCCAGGGCCAGGGTGGAGTTGTGGGTGGGGATCATGGACCGGGTCGCCAGGTAGAGGTGGTCCGGGTGGTCCACCTGGACGCAGCGGACCGGAACGCTCTCCACCGGCCGCACGTCGGTGACGAACCTGGAGCCGGTCCCGGCGTGACCGCGCCCGGCGCCCCGTTCACCGTGCGCCCGCTGTTTGCGGGAGGTCCGGAAGACTTCCCGGGCGGAGCCGAGGGTGACCGTGTAACGGGTCGAGGGGGCCTCCTTCCGTCCCCTGACCCGGCTGGTGGACATCTCCGTGCGATAGCCCAGGCTGTGTGCCAGCTCCCGGAAGTCCCGCGCCAGGCGCGTGCCGGTGACGGAGAACTGGACCGAACCGTCGGCGTCCACCGTCCCGTCCGTGTCCAGGAGTCCCGCCAGGAGCGCCTTCCGCTGAAGGACCGAGGCGCGCAGGTACTCCCGGGGAACGTGCTTGTTCCCCAGGACGCCGAGGCCGCGCAACCGCGCCTGGACGCCGCCGCCGCGATTCGGGCACTCGCGGCACCGCGACTGGCCGCGCACGCGGGGCGGGACGGGCACGGACCCGCACACCGCGCACTCACGGGCGGAGGGGGCGGCGCTCTCCTCCGGGAGGAAGACTCCGTGGGCCGTCCCCGTCGCACAGACGGGTTTGGTGACCAGGCCCTCGGCCTCGATGTTGGCCAGGACCTCGGGGTCCTCGCCGGTGACCCGTGCCGTGTCCGGCGCGCCGCCGCCGAGCCAGGCGCCGAGGAAGTACGGCGGCAGCGGCAGATCCCGTTCGGGCAGCTCGATGGGTGCGGTGTTGGCGACGGAGTGGTTCGACCGGCGGTCGGCGGTCTCCGGGCGCAGGGTCCGTGCGATCTCCCGGGTGGTCCGCAACCGGGGCGGTGCCTCGGGGGCGGTGCCCCGGGCTCCCGCCGCCCGGGCGGCGCGCCCGGAGGCGCGTGTACGGGTCAGCCACTGGTGCTCGGCGTCCGCGACCACGGTGGTCCCGTCGTCGAAGACCACCTCGAAACACGGCCGGTCCGTCATCACGTCGGTGGCGGCGACCACCCGGGTGGGGGTACCGTCGGCGGCGATCAGCTCGGTGCCTACCTCGACCTCCCCCATGGTGGTCCAGCCGTCGGGGGTCGGCAACGGGGTGTCCAGGGCCAGTGCCTTGCCCACGGCCGGCCGGGCGGCGATGATGATCATCTGACCGGGGTGCAGGCCGTTGGTGAGGGCGTCGAAGTCGGCGAAGCCGGTGGGCACGCCGGTGCTGCCGTCACTGGTGCCGATGGCCTCGATCTCGTCCAGGGCGCCCGGCATGATGTCGCCGAGGATCACGTAGTCCTCGCCGGTGCGTTTCTCGGCGACCTTGTAGATCTCGGCCTGGGCGTGGTCGACGAGGTCGTCCACCTCACCGTCGCCGGAGTAGCCGATCTGCGCGATGCGGGTGCCCGCCTCGACCAGGCGCCGCAGGACCGCGCGGTCGGAGACGATCTTGGCGTAGTAGCCCGCGTTGGCCGCGGTCGGGATGGCCTCGGTGAGGGTGTGCAGGTACAGCGCCCCGCCCACCCGGGCGGCCTCGCCGCGCTTGGTCAGCTCGGCGTTGACCGAGATGGCGTCCACCGGCTCGCCGCGGGAGAAGAGGTCGACGATGCTGTCGTAGATGATCTGGTGCGCTGGCCGGTAGAAGTCCGCGGAGCGGATGATCTCCACGACCTGGCTGATGGCGTCCTTGGACAGGAGCATTCCGCCGAGCACGCTCTGCTCGGCCTGGATGTCGTGGGGTGGGGTGCGCTCGTATCCGCCTTCTTCAGGTGGCTGCTCAGCGACACTCACGAACGCTCTCCCCAGGACGGTGCTTCGACGGACCGGGCGCGGACCGACCCTTCCAGGATGCCCCATGGCCGACGCTGGGGACGCCGCGGCCGAAGGTTGTGGACATGTCCCCTACCACCGCACCCGGCCTCCCGTGGGGCATTGCGCACATAGGTTATGCACATCACCTGTGGATAACTTTGCGACCACCTCCAATTAGGGTGTTTGACCTGCGAAAACACAGTACGCGGGCAGGGCGTGCAAGATGTCTCACAGGACGTGTTTCCACAAGTTATCCACAGGCTCGCGGCGGGGTGTGGATAACTCCACACCTCCGTAGAACGCCTGTCCGATACTGTGGCTGAGTCATGCCAAAACTCCTTTCGGCCGCTCCTTTCCGGCACCGCCACGACCGCGAGATCTTCGCCCTGGCCGTCCCCTCCTTCTTCGCCCTCATCAGCGAACCGCTGTTCCTGCTCACCGACTCCGCGATCGTCGGCACCCTGGGCACCCCGGCCCTGGGCGGGCTCGGTGTGGCCGGCCAGGTCCTGCTCACGCTGGTGGCCGTCTGCATCTTCCTGGCCTACGGCACCACCGCGGCGGTGGCACGCAAGTTCGGCGCGGGGGACATCGCCGGAGGGATCCGCGACGGCGTGGACGGCATGTGGCTCGCGGTCCTGCTGGGCGCGGGGGCCGTCGCGATCGGCTGGCCCCTGGGGCCGGTCCTGGTGGAGGCGCTGGGCGCCTCACCGGAGGTGGCTCCGTACGCCCTGACCTACCTGCGGATCAGCCTGCTGAGCACCCCGTTCCTGCTTCTGGTCATGGCGGGCACCGGTGTTCTGCGCGGGCTCCAGGACGCCCGGACCCCGCTGGTGGTGGCGGTGGCCTCCTACGTGGGCAACGCGGCGCTGTGCGCGGTGTTCGTGCTGGTCCTGGACTGGGGCATCGCGGGCTCGGCCTGGTCGACCGTGATCGCCCAGGGCGCGGGAGCGTTCTGGTACGCGGCGATGATCACCCGGGCCGCCCGGCGCGAGGGCGTGTCCCTCGCACCCACCTCGGCGGGCCTGCGGTCCTCGGCCTCGGCCGGGTTCGCACTGTTCCTGCGCAGTGTGTCGATGCGCGTGGTCGCGCTGGTGACCACGGCGGTGGCGGCCCGGCTGGGGGACGCCCCGATCGCCGCGCACCAGGTGAGCTACAACATCTGGGGACTGCTGGTGTTCGCCATGGACGCGATCGCCATCGCCGGGCAGTCGATCGTGGGCCGCTACCTGGGCGCGGGGGATGTGCGGGGCACCCGGGAAGCCACGCGGCGCATGGTGGAGTGGGGCGTGATGCTGGGCCTGGTGTTCCTGGTGGTGGTGTTCCTGGCGCTGCCGTGGGCGTGGGTGCCCTTCACCTCGGACCCGGAGGTGCGCCTGCTCATCACGGCCTCCCTGGTGGTGGTCGCGCTCATGCAGCCGCTGAGCGGCGTGACCATGGTGCTGGACGGTGTGCTGATGGGCGCCGGGGACCAGCGCTACCTGGCGTGGGCCTCGCTGTGGACGATGCTGGCCTTCCTGCCGTTCGCCCTGGTGCTGCCGTACCTGGCGACCGGCGCGGTGGGCAGCCTGGTGGGGCTGTGGACCGCCTTCGCCGTGTGGATCCTGGCCCGCGCGCTCACCCTGGGGCTCCGGGCCCGGAGCACGGCGTGGCTGGTGACCGGGGCGCACCGCCCCTGACGCGGTGACCGGAAGGGCGTACCGGGACGCACCCGTCCGGACGACCCTGCTCCCAGCGGCGCTCTCGGCCGCTGACGGTATCACCAGGGGCGGGATCACCGGGAGCCAGCGTCCTCGGATCACACCGCCGCCCGTGTCTCGCACCCGGGAGCGGCCGGGGCCGTCACGGCCCCTTCCGTCCCCGGGCCCGCCGGGGCGCGCCCCGGCGGGCCCGGAGCGGTGGCGGCCTCAGCGGGAGGTGTCGCGCTCGCCGAGCGTGGGGCCGTGGTAGAAGGCGGCCGCCCGCTCCGCCTCCGGGACCGCCGGGTAGGTGGGCAGATCCTCCAGGGTCAGTTCGGTACCCGCGATCTCGCTGAGGTGGCTGAGCTGCTCACGCAGCTTGGCCTTCACGTCGGAGCGCAGCGTGGGCAGCAGCGAGTAGAGCTTGTCGCCGGGGCAGCCCGTGGTGTTGTAGTCCCGGTGTCCGACGATGGCCTTGTCCGGGTTCAGGCGGTACACCAGGCACAGCCAGCTGCAGGTGTCCACCAGGGACGCCAGCAGCGCGGCGGGCGGGGCCGCCGAGGCGTAGGTCCCCTCGTTCTCGATCCCGATCGCGTGGCTGTTGTGGTTGGCCGTGTGGGCGCCGACGACGTGGTGCCCGGCTCCGATCGCCCGCAGGGTCTGGTCCCGGCCCTCCATGACGTGACCGCCGCGGCTGATGGTGATCTGCTGGCCGGTGTCGCTCCACCCGTGGTTGTCCATGTGGTGGCGCTGGATGGCACGGGAGAGCGCGGCGGCGTGGGAGGTCGACGTGTCGGACACGTTCGCCGTGGCGGTGTGGTGCACGACGATGTGGGTGGGCGCCTTGGCCAGCACCTCGATCTTGTTCTTCGGGTTGCGGGCCCCCCAGTCGGCGCGCGTGTACACCTTGGGCTTGGCGGACGCCGAGGCCTCGTCCGCCGTGGGGATCCCCGTCATGCCGCCGAGGAGGACTCCCCCGGCGACGAGGGCGGTTCCGCGCAGGAGCGTCCTGCGGTCCACCTGTACGTACCGGCCCGACTCGTCTCTTCTTTCCTCATGCATCGGTCTGCCGTCCTCTCCGCGCGGGGTGACGCAACGTACGACACCTACACAGAAGACACGATAGATTACAAAGAGTAATCAAAGGGGCGCTGCCGATGGCCGGGCGTGTCAACGAGTATGCCCTACCAGCGGGTCGGCGTCCCAGGTGTGGCCCCGGCCGCGGGCGGGGGGAACGGTACCGACACGGGCAGGGCCCCGCCTCCCCCGGAGGCGAATTCTAGGGATCGTCGCAACACCTGTGGTCAGTAGCGTAACGAGGCCCGGCCGGGGCATTCCGGCCGGGCCTCGTTCTAGCTGACGAGGATGCGGAGGCGATAGTCGCGGGAGTAGGAAACGACCTTGACGCCTTCGCTGCTGATCCCGTCGACACGGCCAGTGCTGTCGTTGCGGCGGAGCCGGGTGTAGAAGAACACCTCGCCGATCCCCTGCACGGTGCCAGCGGACTCGTAGACCGTGATCTCGCCCGTGCTCCCCGTCAGGTCGATGAGCTCTCCGGCGGCCCAGGTCTGAGGGCGGAAGCCTTTCGCGCGGGCCTGGTTGAGGGTGAGGTTCATGGTGGCGGTGGTGGTGTGGCCTTCGCGGCGGGCGACGTGGGCGCGGAGGCTGGCGGCGTCGATGACCCACCGGCGGGCGACCTTGGTGGCGATGACCTTGCCGGTGGCGATCCAGCGGCGGATGGTGCGGGCGGTGACCTTGGCGATCTGGGCGGCGGTGGCGGTGCTCGTCTTCGTCATGCCCTTATCGTATAGGCGCCTATACAAACATGTCAACCCGCCTGGACAAAAATGTTCAGACGCCTATACTGACAGGCATGAACATCAACGAAGCCCTCGCCCACCTGCGTGAACTCCGCGCCACCCTGCCCGCCGCCCTGGCCGACGAGGCCGACCCCCTCGCCCGAGCCCACGGCGTCGGCGAGGTCATCGCCGAGCTGGGCAAGCTCGAAGACGAACTCAAGGAGGTCCGGCGACCGGCCGTCGCTGAACTCCGCACTCAGGGCTACACAGTCCGCGCCCTGGCCGCCGAGCTTGACCTCAGCCCCGCACGGGTCGACCAGATCTCCAAAGGCAGACGAGCGTGACGAACGCGAGCGTCAGCCGGACGAGGAGGTCAGGAGCTGGGCAAGCCGTTCTGCGGGGGTATCCCAGCCAAGCGTCTTTCGTGGCCGCGAGTTGAGCTCGGCAGTGACCGCGTCCAGGTCCTCGGCGGAGTGCACCGACAGATCCGTGCCCTTGGGGAAGTACTGCCTGAGTAGACCGTTGGTGTTCTCGTTGGAGCCTCGCTGCCATGGGCTGGCCGGGTCGCAGAAGTAGACCGGGATATCGGTGGCCAGGGTGAACCGGTGATGGTTTGCCAGCTCGTTGCCTTGATCCCAAGTCAGCGACCGTTTCAGCAACGGAGGCAGGCTCCCGAGGGAGTCAGTGAGGGCCTGGTGGAAGCGGTCTGCTTGATGCTGCCCGTCAGGCAGATGCATCAACATCACGAACCGGGTCGAGCGTTCGACCAACGTGCCGATCGCACTGTACTTCTCACCGCGGCCGCCCACGATCAGGTCACCCTCCCAGTGGCCGGGAACGGCTCGATCGGATACCTCTGCCGGCCGCTCGCTGATCATGACCATGGGGTGGGTGTAACGGGGCTGGCGACTGTGGGCTTGCCGGTGTGGTCGGCGACGAGCCCGCCCCGAGCGCAGGGACCGGGTCAATTCTCTGCGCAGTTCACCGCGCCCTTGAACGTAGAGCGCCTGGTAGATCGTCTCGTGGGTCACGCGCATCTCCGCATCTTCGGGAAAGTCGCGGCGCATCTGGTGAGCGATCTGTTCCGGGCTCCAACGCTGCTTGAGCCGACGTTGGATGTAGTCGCGCAGCCGCGGGCTCTGCGCGATCTTGCCGGGCTTGGGACGTGCGCGGCGGGCTACAGCGCGGTCGTGGGCGACGTGCGGACCGTACCGGTAGATCTTCGCCTTCGAGTAGTAGGAGCGATTCCGGCGCACCTCGCGGCTGATGGTGGAAGGGAACCGGCCAAGCTCTGAGGCGATAGTACGGATCGAGGCCTTGTCGCGGAGCCGATCGGCGATGTGCAGGCGCTCTTGGAGCCGAAGGTAGCGACCCGATTTTTGACGGTAGGTGGGGAATAAGGACCGGCTAACTACGTGCCAGCAGCCGCGGTAATACGTAGGGTCCGAGCGTTGTCCGGAATTATTGGGCGTAAAGAGCTCGTAGGCGGCGTGTCGCGTCTGCTGT
>NZ_VWVV01000034.1 GCF_009830945.1 Nocardiopsis sp. FR4
CGGTGCAGATACGATGGCTCAAGGCCGTGCGGGCCCATTTTGACGTCACAATCATGATCGTCCCGCACGGCCGTTCGCATGCTCAGGCCGGGATGTCAGCTATCGCGCACCACGTCGTATGCTCCACTGGATTTTAGAGACACCTCTCTAAAAGGAGTGGGCATGGACGTGTACAGCCTCCACGAACGCCGCTTCCCGGTCGGACCGGAGCGCGTGGGAGCACTGATCGACACCCTGTCCGGCGGGGATGACCGGCTCTGGCCGCACCACCGCTGGCCCGCCATGCGCCTGGACGGCCCCCTGGCCGAAGGCGCCTCGGGCGGGCACGGGCCCGTCCGCTACACGGTGGAGGACCACGCCCCGGGCCGCCGGGTGCGCTTCCGCTTCCGGGCCCCGCGCGGCTTCGACGGCTTCCACGAGCTCACCGTCCACCCCGGCCCCGACGGCGGCACGGTCCTGCGCCACCTGCTGGCCATGCGCACCCGCGGCCCCGCCCTGCTGACCTGGCCGCTGCTCTTCCGCCCCCTGCACGACGCCCTGCTGGAGGACGCGCTGGACCGGGCCGAACACGAGCTCACCGGAACCGTGCGCGCCCCCGCCCGCTGGAGCGCGCGCACGCGCCTGCTGCGCAGCCTGGCCGCGGCGGTGACCGGGGGAGGCGGGCGGCCCCCGGGGCGCTCCGCGACCCCGAGCGGCGGGGGCGGAACTGGTCGGCCCGAGGGCACGGGATCTACCCTGGCCCCATGAACACCACCACGGGCAACGGCGCCCCCACCCTCACCATCCCCGCGCGGTACAACGGGCCCGACGGCTCGGGCAACGGCGGCTACACCGCGGGCCTGCTCGCCGCCCGGCTCACCTCCGTCGGCGGACCGGCGGTCCAGGTCACCCTGCGCGTTCCGCCGCCCCTGGACCACCCGCTCACGGTGGAGGGAGACCCCGGGGGCCCGCTGACCCTGACCGACCCCGACGCGCCGGAGGGCTCGCGGCTGGTGGCCGAGGCAGCCGTCACCGAACTCCCCGACACCCCGGCCGTGCCCGGGGGGCCGGTCAGCCTGCCCGAGGCCGAGGAGGCCCAGGGCCGCTACCCGGGCCTGGCCGCGCACCCCTTCCCGCGCTGCTACAGCTGCGGTCCCGAGCGAGCCGAGGGCGAGGGCCTGCGCCTGTTCGCCGGGTCCGTGCGCCCGGGCAGCGGCCCCGACGGGGCCGGCAACACCGTCGCCTGCGCCTGGACCCCGCACCCCGTGCTGGACGAGGGCGCGGGCACGGTCGGCCTGGCCCAGGTCTGGGCCGCACTGGACTGCCCCGGAGGCTGGTCCAGCGACGTCTCCGGCCGCCCCGCGGTCCTGGGACGGATCACCGTACGCGTCGACCACGCGCCCCGGGTCGGCGAGCCCCACGTGGTGATGGGCCACCTGGCCGCGGTCGACGGGCGCAAGATCCACACCGGCAGCGCCGTCCACGACTCCCAGGGCCGCCTCCTGGCCCGAGCCCACGCCACCTGGATCGCGCTCAAGGGCTGATCACCGTCCCGGAACGGCGCCCCCGGACCGCTCCGAACCGCTACGGTGATCCCTTGTGGCACTCGAACACACGCGGTCGACCGCGCCCATGGACACCAGCCGAGAACCCTCCGGCACGGCCGTGCCGGAGGGTTCCCCCTCCCGCGGCGGACGGAGCGGACGCGGACGCGACCCCGAACGGCGCCGCGCCATCCTGGACGCCGCCGACCGGGTGATCCAGCGCGACGGCCCGGACGCCTCGATGCTGGCCATCGCGGCCGAGGCCGGGATCAGCAAGCCGATCCTGTACCGGCACTTCGGGGACAAGGGCGGCCTGTACCGGGCGCTGGCCCGCCGCCACGTCGACCCGCTCATCGAGCGCATCCGTGCCGAGCTGCACCAGCACACGGGCTTCGAGGTGCGCGCCCGCGCCACGGTCGGCGCCTACCTGTCGATGATCTCGCAGAACCTCAACCTCTACCGGTTCCTCATGGACCGGGCCACCTCGGAGGACTCGCGCACCCGCGCCGACCTGGGCATGATGGTGCGCCGCCTGGGCGAGGAGCTCGCCGACCAGCTCGTCAGCGAGCTGGGCATCCGCGACCGCCTGCGCTCCCAGATCGTCGCGCACGCCGTGGTGGGCATGGTGCAGGCGGCGGGGGAGTGGTGGCTGGAACACCCCGAGGTCGGCGAGGAGGAGATCATCGACGACCTCACCGACGCGGTGGTCGGCGCCATCCGCGGCAGCGGGGCCTGAGGGCTTTTTCCGTTCCCGCTTGACCTGGAGCGCGCTCCAGGTCCCATGCTTGCTGTCTATGAGGAACTACTACACGCCGGGTGAGGTCGCCGAGCGCTTCGACCTCACCCTGGACACCCTGCGCTACTACGAGAAGGCGGGCCTGCTGCGCCGGGTGGACCGGTCGCCCAGCGGGCACCGCCGCTACCGCTCCGACGACGTCGAGCTGCTCAACATGATCCGGTGCCTGCGCGACACCGACATGCCCATCGCCCGGCTGCGCGAGTTCGCCGAGCTCATCCGCGAGGGCGACCACACCGTCCCCGACCGCCTGCGCATGCTCCAGAGCCACCAGGAGCGGCTGAACGAGCGCATCGCCGAGATGCGCGCGTGCCAGGCGGTGATCGAGCACAAGATCGACTACTACCTGGGCGTGCTCGCCGAGAGCTCCCCCGACCCCCTCAAGGAGACCCCCTGATGCGCTACACCGCCATCGGCGACCGCAGGGTCAGCGCCCTGTGCCTGGGCGCCATGAAGTTCGGCAGCGAGACCGACGACGCCACCTCCGCCGCCCTGCTCGACCGCTTCGTCGAGGCCGGGGGCACCTTCGTGGACACCGCCGACTGCTACCAGTTCTGGGTGGAGGGCTTCGAGGGCCACGAGAGCGAGACCTTCCTCGGCCGGTGGCGCCGCGAGCGGGGGATCACCGACGAGGTCGTCATCGCCACCAAGCTCGGCGCCCAGCCCACCGTCCCCGGCACCGGCCTGGAGACCAAGGAGGGCCTGTCCGCCGCGACCGTGGCCATGGCCGCCGAGCGCAGCCGCGAGCGCCTGGGCGTGGACCGCCTGGACGTGCTCTACGCCCACCAGGAGGACCGTGCGACCCCGCTGCCGGAGACCCTGGGCGCCTTCGCCAAGCTCGTCGCCGAGGGCCACGCCGAGTACGTCGGCCTGAGCAACCACCGCACCTGGAAGCTGGAGCGGGCCCGCGCCGTCACCGAGGCCAACGGCTGGCCGCGTCCGCGCGTGCTCCAGTACCGCTACAGCTACCTGCAGCCCCGCTTCGACCGACCGCTCCAGGCCGGGGGACACATGCACGTCACCCCCGAGCTGCTCGACTTCGTCCGCTCGGAGGCCGCCGAGGGCCGCCCCTCCACGCTGGTGGCCTACACACCGCTGCTGTGGGGCGCCTACACCCGTCCGGAGAAGGCCGCCGCGCTCGACCCGGTCTACGACCACCCCGGCACGCCCGCCCGCCTGGCCGTCCTGGACGAGGTCGTCCGGGAAACCGGCGCCACCCGCAACCAGGTCGTGCTCGCCTGGCTGCTGGACAGCGACCCCGCCGTGGTGCCGCTGGTGGGGGTGAGCTCCCTGGAGCAGCTCGACGAGGCGATCGAGGCCACCGACCTCGAACTCACCCGGGACCAGTGGACGCGCCTGGCCGAGGCGGGGTGACCCGGCGGGGGAGGATGGCCGGGGTCGGACAGCGAATCCGGACAAAGCACGTGTAGTGCCCCATATATGGGCATGCACGGTTTTCACCATCCTTTGACCGGATACCTTCCTAGTGGCGGCGGGACGGCCGCGCCGCCTCGGTCCGCGAACCCGTGGGAGGGGCGACTTGCCGGACAGCACGTACCACCAGATCCACTTCGCCTGGGCCGAACCCACCCTCCTCGGCCGCGTCGGCCCGGGCCCGGCCGCCTCCTCCCTTCCCGAGGCGGAACAGCCCGTCCTGCGCTCCTGGCGTGACCGCCTCCTCCCCGCGCTCACCGCCGACTACCGCTCCGCGCTGCCCGGCACCGACCCCGCGGACTATCCCGAGACCCTCTGGGCCCGTGCCTACCCCGACGGCCAGGCCGCCCTGGTCTACCGGTGGCCCGGCGACGTGCGCTCCGCGCACGCCTGGGCCATCGTGGGACCGGCCTACGGCCTCACCCTGCCCCGGGTGCTGTCCCTGCACGAGAACCCGCACACCCGTCCGGCCGAGCGCCGCCCGCCGGCGCCCGGCTGGTCGACCATGCGGACCCTGCCCGTACCCGAGCCCTGGGAGAGCACCGCCGCCCCCGGGGCCGTGCGCACCCGTGACCGCCGGGCGGCCGAGACCACCGTCGGGGACGAGCCGATCCTGATCGGCGCGGTGGCCGCCGCCCTGGACCGCCCCGACCTGCCGGTCCACATCGCCCTGGTCCCCGAACGCGCCGACCTGTGGCAGGCGGTGCAGCTGCGCTTCCTGTGGGGCATGCACCGCATCCTCCACGACGTGCTCACCCCGCCCCGCGCGATTCCCGCGGCCGGATGGAACTGGTCCTTCTCCACCTACGACCCGGTCCTGGGCGCCGCCGAGGGACAGCACCTCGCCTTCGGCCCGCCGACCCCGGGAGCCGCCCCCTTCCTCAACCCCCCACCCCCTGACCACCGCCGCGTCGCCGAGGGGCTCGTGGCCGTGCTGCGCGAGGAGGGAGGGGACGCCCTCGCCGCCCATCTGGGCGAACGCGGCGTACCCGAGGCCCCCACCTTCGCCGACCGTCGCGACCTGCTGCACGACTGGCTCGCCCCCGTGCCCCGCCGCACCCGCGGGTCCGCCCGCGACGTTCCCGTCCCCGACCCCCTCCCGGAGGCCGCCGAGCCGCTGGACGACCTGCCCGAGGCCGAAACCCCGGGGGAGGAGGAGACCGGGCCGCTGCCCCCCGTGCGCCCGGCCCCCCGGACGCCGGGCGCGGTTCCCGGCGGCCAACCCTCCCTGAAGGGCGTCACCGAGTGGCCTCCGGACACGGACGGGGAGCCGGGCCGCGGCGGCGGGGACCCCGGCACCGACCCGGGCGCGGCCGCCGCGCCGACGCGCCAGGCGGGGGAGAGGGGCCGTGAGGCGCTGTGGCCCGAACCCCTGCCGGAACCGGGCGCACCGGAGGAGACGCCGCGCACCCCCGCCCCCTCCGGGATCTTCGCCGCGCCCGAACCCCACCGCGACCCCCGCAGGCCCCGCATCGTCGCCGACCTCCCCCCGGAGGAGGAGCCCCCGCACGAGGAGCCCCGGACCCCGCCGGACGAACCGGTACCGGACACCCGTGCCGAACCCCTTCCCGCCGAACCCGGGGACGCCTCCCCGGAGGGGGCCCCCGACGAGGTGCCGCCCGCGCCCTCGCAGGACACCTTCGGCACGGGCGGGCCGGTCCGGGTGGGCGCGGAGCCCGAACCGCCCCCCGAGTCCCTTGAACCCGAGGAGCCGCCGCTACCCGGGGAGGAGTGGACCATCTCCGCCTCCCCCCGCCCGGACCGGGCGGAGGGCGACACGGAACCCGCGCCGGGGCCCGACCTCACCGACGGCCCCGACGACCGCACGCCCGCCGACGCCCCGCCCCTGCCGGTGGCGCCCGACAGCGCGGCCGACGCCCCGTCGGTCCCCGTCCCGCCGGGCGAGCAACCGGACTACGCGGTCGAGACCCGGCCCGACGAGGCCCCCGCCGGGACCGACGACAGCGACAACTGGCCCACCCAGTACGTCGACCTGCCCCTGTCCCGGCTGGAGCGCTGGCACGCCAGGCGCGGACCCGAGGGCGCGCGCGCCGACATCGCCGACGCGCGCGCCGCCGTGCGGGCCGAGCGCGCCGAACTCCAACGCGTCCGGGAGGAGCGCGACCGCTACCACGCCGAGGTCCAGGACCTGCGGCGCGAGGTCGCCCGCCTGGACCGCTCCTGGCTGGAGGGGCCGGGCGCGGACGAGGAGCCTCCCCCCGAGCGGCGTCCCCGCCGCTGGCCCGCCCGCGTCCTGGTCCTCGTCCTCCTGGTCGCCTTCCTGGCCACCGGCCTGGAGGCGGGAGCCCGCTTCGGCTGGGGGACCACGGACCTCCTCGGCGCCCTGCTGGGCCGGACCCCCTGAGCCGGAGGCCGCGCGGACCGGCGGAGCCGGGCGAGGGGTTCCCGCGTCCCCCCGGCCGGGCCTGAGGCGGGCCGGGGAAGGCCCGCCGGTCCGGCGCTCCACGCACGGTCCCGTACCCGTGGCGGAGCTCGGCGCCCGGGACCCGCCGCGGGTACGGGACCATCGGGGACCGAACCCCTCGCGCCGCACCGGACACGTCCGCGGGCAGGCCGTCACCCCCTCGGCCGGGCCCCGGAACCCTCGGCGAGACGGTCCAGCACCTCCGGCAGCGGGCCGGTGTGGGCCACCGCCAACCGGCGCGTGGCCCGGGTGAGCGCCACGTACAGGTCGTTGGCGCCGCGCGGCTGGGCCAGGAGCGCGTCCGGCTCCACGACCACCACCGCGTCGAACTCCAGCCCCTTGGACTCGGCCGCGGTCAGCACCACCACCCCCTCCCGCAGGGCGTCCCGGCCCCGCCCGGAACCGCCGGAGCCCGCCCGGGCGGCCGTCGGCAGCGCCCTCGCCACCGCGTCCGCGTCCCGGTCGGCGGTGACGACCGCGACCCTGCCCTCGCCGATCGCGGCGGCCTCCTCGGCCACCAGGGCGGGCAGTCCTTCCGCCAGCGACGGCAGCCGAACCGCGCGCGGCGGGTCGCCCTCCTCGCGCACCGACTCCGGCGGCTCCTCGCCGGGAGCCGCCGCGCGCAGCACGTCGGCGGCCACCTCCATGATCGGCGCGGGCGTGCGGTAGTTCACCCGCAGCCGCTCCACGTGCACCTTGCCCCTGGCATAGGGCTCCAGAGCGGTCAGCCACGACCGGGTCCCCGCCGCGCTGCCGCTCTGCGCCACGTCGCCCACCACGGTCAGCGACCGCGTGGGCACCCTGCGCATCACCGTGCGCCAGGCCATGGGCGACAGCTCCTGGGCCTCGTCCACGATCACGTGCCCGTACGTCCACTCCCGGTCCCCGCCCGCCCGGTCGGCGGTGGTGCGGGCCGGCCCGGTGTCGCGGTGCCGGGCCGCCATCGCGGCGACGTCCACCGCGTCGGCCTGCAACAACTGGTCGTCGAACAGGCCGCCGAGCTCCAGCACGCCGCGCGCGTACCGCTCCTCCTCGGCGCGTTCGGCCTCGGCGCGGCGCTCGCGCGCACGTTCGGCCCCGTCGTCGTGCCCCAGCAGCTCGGCGGCCTCGTCCAGCAGCGGCACGTCCTCCACGGTCCAAGGCGACTCGGGGGAGCGGGCCAGGGCCGCGCACGCCCGGGCGTCGAGCCCGGCCCGTTCACCGACCCGCCGCAGCGCCCCGGGGTCGGCGAACAGCTCGCGCAGCAGCCGACGCGGGGTCAGGTGCGGCCACAGCCCGTCCAGGGCCAGCCGCACCGGGTCCTCGTGCCAGAGGCGTTCGCTCACGAAGGGCAGGTCCTCCTCGTCCACGGCCCGGCCCAGCAGCGCGGACTCGGCCCGGGCCAGTTCCGCGAGCAGGTGGTGCACCACGTACTTGCGCGCGGTGTTGTGCGGCAGGCGCAGGGAGCGCGCGGTGCGAACCACGTGCTCGCACAGCGCGCCGGACACCCGGAGCACCCCGGCGTCGGTCTCCACGCGCAGGTCCTCGGCGCCGAAGGCCTCCGCGGGTGTGCGCTGCCGGTCGGCCACGGCGGCGTGCACGAGGTCGGCCATGCCCGGGCAGCCCTTCACCCCGGCGACCCCGTGCGCGTCGTGCGCGGTGGCCGCCACCCCCGGGAACAGCTCTCCGACCGTGCGCATGACCACGTCGGTCTCCCCCAGGGAGGGCAGCACGTCGCCGACGTAGCGCAGGAACGCCGGATTGGGCCCGACCACGAGCACCCCGCGCCGCTCCAGCACGGAGCGGTGGGTGTAGAGCAGGTAGGCGGCGCGGTGCAGGGCGGCCACGGTCTTGCCGGTGCCCGGCCCGCCCTGGACCACGAGCACTCCGGCCAGCCGGGCGCGGATGACGCGGTCCTGCTCGGTCTGGATGGTGGCCACGATGTCGCCCATCCGCCCGGTCCGCCCCCGGCGCAGGGAGTCGAGCAGGGCGGCCTCGCCGACCAGCTGGCGGCGGTCGCCCTCGGTCAGGGAGTCGGGGTCGAACACCTCGTCGTCGAGCCCGACCACCCGGCGGCGGCGCACCCGCAGGTGGCGGCGGCGGGCGACGCCGTTCGGGTCGCCGGGGGTGGCGGCGTAGAAGGGCCGGGCGGCCGGTGCCCGCCAGTCCACCAGGATGGTCTCGTACTCGGCGTCGCGCAGGCCGATCCGGCCCACGTAACGGGTCTCGTGCCCGTCCCCGGGACCGGTCCCCCCGTCCGGGGCCAGGTCGATCCGGCCGAAGCACAGCCCCTCCTCGACCGAGCCGAGCTGGGCCCGGCGGCGGGCCTGCTCGTAGGAGCGCGTCTCGCGTTCCACGGAGGCCGCGAACCCCGCGCGCTCCTGGAGGTGGGCGGCGGCGAGCTGCTGGGCGGTCCGCTCCCGCAGGGTGTCCAGGCGCTCGTACATCTCGCTGACCCGGACCTGCTCCGCGTCCAGGGCGGCTGATGACGCCTCAGCGGCGTCCGCTTGACAGAACTCCATCAGCTTGCTAAGCTCCGTAGTGTAGGGGTTTTTTATGCTAATGCTGAAATTAACGAGTTCCGTAGCCTAGCACAGCCCTTCGCTCCCGGGCGAGCCCCTTCGCGGGTTCCCCTTCCTCCCGTGCGGGCGCATCCGCGGGCTCCGCCCGCCGGGCCCGGGCCGCCTACGACAGTCCGAGCCGCTCCAGGGTGCGTCCGGTGCGCTCGTCCTCCTCGGCCAGGAACGCGCCGAACTCCTCCCCGGCCAGGTAGGCGTCCCGCCACCGGTTGCGGGCCAGCCGTTCGGCCCACTCCGGCGAGGCGTGCACCCGCTCCACCAGGTCCAGCAGCCACGCCAGGTCCTCCCCGGCCAGCCCGGGCGGGGCCACCAGCCCGCGCCAGTTCATGAACTCCAGGCCGATCCCCGCCTCCACCAGGGTGGGCGCGTCGATCCCCGGGTCCCGCTCGGGGCCCGTCACGGCCAGCACCCGCAGCTGGCCGGAGTCGATCGCCGAGCGCTGCTCGCTCGGCCCCGCGGCGGCGAAGTCCACCTGGTCGTCCAGCAGCGCGGCCTGCACCGGCCCGCCCCCGTCGTAGGAGCGGTAGTTGACGTCGGCCACCCCGATGCCCAGCTCCTCCGCCAGCAGCATGGTCACCAGGTGGTCCGGTCCGGCCGGGGTGGAGCCGCCCGCGATCCGCATCGCCCCCGGGTCCCGCCGCCACGCGTCCACCAGGTCGTCCACGCTCCGCCATTCCGAGTCCGCCGGGACGAGCAGGGCCTCGGGCTCCTCGAACAGCCGGGCCAGGGCGGTGGCGTCGGTGACCGGACCGGAGGCGGAGCCCACGTGGGTGTTGGCGACCAGACCCAACCCCATCTGCAACAGCAGGTCTGCCGCGCCCCGCTCGTACACCAGACGGGCCAGCGCGGCGGTGCCCGTGCTCCCCGGCAGGTTGAAGACGGTGACGTCGGGGACCGCGCCGATCTCCTCGATCACGGCGGCCACGGTACGCGCGGTGTGGTCGAACCCGCCCCCGGGCGGGGTGGGCACCATGATCCGCAGCGCGTCCCGGCCCTCCCTCCCCTGGCAGCCCGCCAGGGCCAGGGCCAGTCCGCAGGCCAGAACGGCACGGCGGCTCGGACCCCCCGTCCGTGCCGCCGTGCCGTACCCGTCCACCCGTCCGTCACCTCCCCGTGTTCTCCGGTCGGTCCCGTTCCCGCTCAGCCCCGCGGCGTCGGGGCCCGGTCGCGCGCCTCCTCCTCGGCGGCGGGCGCCGGGGCCGCCGGGCCGGGGCGGCGCCGTCCGCGCAGCGCGCGCACCACGGCCGGCAGCAGGGACAGCACCGCCACCGCCAGCAGCCCGGCCGAGATCGGCTCGGTGACGAACACCGACCACTCGCCGCCGGAGATCTGCAGCGCCCGGCGCATCGACGTCTCCATGAGTCCGCCCAGGATCAGCCCCAGGATGAGCGGCGCGGCCGGGAAGTCGTTGCGCCGCATGAGGAACCCGATCGCGCCGAACGCGGCCAGCAGGCCCAGGTCGAACACGCTGAAGCTGAGCCCGTACACCCCCACCACGCAGAATACGACGACCAGCGGGACCAGCACCGCCTTGGGGGTGTTGAGCACCTTGGCGAACACCGGGATCAGCGGCAGGTTGAGGATCAGCAGCACCAGGCTGCCCACGTACATCGACGCGACCACGCCCCAGAACATGTCGGGGTTGTCCGTGAGCATCATCGGTCCCGGCTGCACACCGAGCACCAGCAGCGCGCCCAGCAGGATCGCGGTCGTGCCCGAGCCCGGCACGCCCAGCGTCATCAGGGGCACGAACGACCCCACGGCGGCGGCGTTGTTGGCCGCCTCGGGCGCGGCCACGCCCTTGGGGTTGCCCTGGCCGAAGGTGTCGCCGTCGCGGGCCAGCTTCTTCTCCATGGAGTAGGACAGGAACGAGGCCACGGTGGCCCCGGCCCCCGGCAGCACGCCGGTGAAGAAGCCCAGCACCGAGGAGCGCAGCGTGGGCGGGGTGATCCGGCGCAGTTCGCCGCCGGACAGCCGCAGCGAGGTCACGCCGCCGCGGGCACCGCCCCGGCCGCGCCGGTTGAGCATCACCAGCACCTCGGCCAGCGCGAACACGCCCAGCGCAACGATGAGGAACTCCACGCCCTCGTACAGCTCGGGCAGGTCGAAGGTGAAGCGGACGATGGCCGTCTGGGAGTCGATGCCCACCAGGGCGACCATCACGCCGATCACCGCCGCGACCAGGCCCTTGACGAGGTTGCGCCCGCCCAGGGAGACCACGGCGGTCAGGCCGAGCACCATCAGCGCGAAGTACTCCGTGGGGCCGAAGCTGACCGCGAAGGAGGCCAGGCTTGGCGCGATCGCCATCAGGCCCACGACGCCGATCGTGCCGCCGACGAAGGAGGAGATCGCCGCGATCGCCAGCGCCTTGCCCGCCTTGCCGCGCAGGGCCATCGGGTAGCCGTCGAAGGAGGTGGCCACGGTCCCGGCCACCCCGGGCGCGTTGAGCAGGATGGAGGAGGTCGACCCGCCGAAGATCGCCCCGTAGTACACCCCCGCCAGCATGATGATCGCGGAGGTGGGCTCCATGCCGTAGGCGATGGGGATCATCAGCGCGATCGCGCTCATCGGCCCCAGGCCGGGCAGGATGCCGATGATCGTCCCGGCCAGGACGCCGACGAAGACGAAGAGCAGGTTCTGCGGGGTCAGCGCGATGCTGAACCCGTGCAGGAGTTGGTCGAGCATGCCCATGAGGAAGGGATCCTTGGTCTCAGAACGGAAGCGGGCCGCTCGGCAGCACCACACCCAGGCCCCAGGTCATGCCCGCGTACAGCGCGAAGGGCAGCCCGAGGGCGACGGCCGCGGTGGCCAGGTGGCGGCGGTAGCCGAGGTACCAGGTCATCGACCCGAGGTAGAGGGCGGTGGAGAGCACGAACCCGAGGGGTTCGAACAGCGCGACGTAGACGCACAGGGCGGCCACGAACAGGCCCGTCTCCAGCCGCGGGTCCTCCAGGCGGCCCAGCCGGGCCCCCTCCTCCCCGGGCGCGCCGCCGTCGGCGGCCTCGGAGGGAGCCGGGGACGCGTCGCCGGAGCCGGGCGCCGTCCCGGCGGCGGGGCCGGCCGGTGCCTCCTCCTCCGGTGCGCGCTGGAAGAACAGCAGCACCGCCAGGATCAGCAGCGCCACGCCCAGCCAGCGCGGCAGGGTGGAGGGCTGGACCGGGACGCTCACCGCCGTGTAGTCGGGCATCTGGAAGGCCAGCGCGAGGTAGCCGAGCGCGAACAGCCCGATCGCGACGCCCAGGGTGCGCGGGGAGAACCGGAACGCCCGTTCCGGCGCGACCGGGGAGAGCGGGTTCCAGCGGCGTGCCCGCCGGGCGCTCCCCCCGGAGGGAGCGCCGCCCGGGTGCTCCGTCGTCGGCCCGCTCACTGGAGACCGACCTCGGTCAGGATCGCGGAGAACTCCTCGCGGGTGTCGTCCAGGAACGCCCCGAACTCCTCGCTGTCCAGGTAGGCGTCGGTCCAGCCGAGGCGGGCGGACTCCTCCTGCCAGGCCCGCGTCTCCATCAGGTCCGCGAACAGCTCCTCGTAGTAGGCCACCTGGGCCTCCTCCAGGTCCGCCGGGGCCATGACGCCGCGCCAGATGTCGAAGGTGAAGTCCACGTCCTGCTCGACCAGGGTCGGCACGTCCGCGACGGCGTCCACGCGCTCGGGCGAGGAGACGGCCACCGCGCGCATGTCGCCCGACTCCAGCATGCCCAGGGCCTCGCCCACGCCCACCACGGCCGCGTCCACGTGGCCGCCCAGCAGCGCGGTCATGGCCTCGCCGCCGCCGTCGAAGGGGATGTAGTTGGCCCGGGTGGCATCGGCCCCGGACGCCTCCAGCGCCCCGGCCAGCGCGACGTGGTCCATACTGCCCGGACCGGAGCCGCCGCCGACGCTGTAGCCGCCGGACCCGGCCTCGGCGGCCAGGTCCTCGAAGGTCTCCACCGGGGAGTCGGCGGCCACGAGGTAGACCATGTAGTCGGTGGCCAGGCGGGCGATCGGGGTGAAGTCGTCGTGGTCGTGGTCGGAGTCCCCGGCCATCGGCACCAGCAGGATGGGCGGGCTGGTCACGAACAGCTTGTGCGGGTCGCCCGCGTGGCCCGCCACGTAGGCCCAGCCGATCGCACCGCCCGCGCCCGGCTTGTTGACAACCTGGACGGACTGGTCGACCAGTTCCTCCTCCTCCAGGAGGCGGGCGCTGGTGCGGGCCAGCGTGTCCCAGCCGCCGCCGGTGGCGGCCGGGGCGGTGATCTCGATCGGCTTGGTCGGCGTCCAGGTGCCGTCCTCGGCCGTGCCGCCCTCGGCGGTTCCGCAGGCGGCGAGCAGGAGCGGCAGGGCCGCGCCGGCGGCGGCCGCGCGGACGCCGGGGAGGCGGCGGAAGGCGCCCGGAGCGGGGACACTGGGACTGACGTGCGTCTTCGTCACGCGGAGCATGATTTCTCCGTAGGGGATACGTCCGGGTATGTTCCGGTTGGCTTGTGATGCAACGCACAGGCAAACAGAAGGAAACACGCGTGGGAAGTGTTGTGTCTTTTGTGCGGGCAATGGTGGTAAGGAAGGTTGTGGTCGTAGTGTTCACGGCCGGTCCGGGAACGGGACGCGCATGAGGTTCGCGGCCCCGCGCACCACGCTGGCCGGGCAGTTCCTCGCCCTGCAGCTGGCCATCGTCGTCACCGTGCTGGTCATGGTCGCCGCGGTGTCCCTGGCCCAGTCCGACGCGCGCCTGCGCCAGACCGAGAGCCGCCGGATGCTCTCGGTCGCCGAGAGCACGGCCGCGCGCGACACCGTCCGGGCCGGACTGGAGACCTTCGGCAGCCCGGAGGTGCTCGCACCCACGGCGGAGGGTGTGCGCGTGCTCTCCGGCGCCGACCACCTGGTGATCCACGACCGCGACGGCCGGGCCCTGACCCTGGACCCCGGCCCCGCCTCCACCGGCGCCCAGGGCGAACCCGGCGTCTCCTCCGCCCTGGGGGGCCGCTCCTGGACCGGGGTGGCCCGGGTCGGGGGAGAGCGCGCGGTGGCCGCGGCCGTCCCCGTCATCGGCGAGGGCGGAACCATCCTCGGCGTGGTGGTCGCCGCCATGGACTACCCCGGGACCGGGGAGCTCCTGGTCCTGGCCACCCCGAACCTCCTCGTCTACCTGGGCATCGCCAGCGTGATCGGCGTGGCCGGGTCCCTGCTGCTCTCGCGCCGTGTCAAGCGCCAGACCCTGGGCCTGGAGCCCGACCAGATCACCCGGCTCGTGGAGCACCGCGAGGCCATGCTGCACGGCATCAAGGAGGGCGTCCTGGGCCTGGACGCCGACCACCGCGTCACCCTGGTCAACGACACCGCCGTGCGCCTGCTGGGCCTGCCGACCGACAGCGTCGGCGCCACCCTGGCCGACCTGGGCGTGGGCGGGGAGCTCAGGGACGTGCTCCTGGGCACGGTCCGGGGCCGCGACACCGTCGTCGCCCTGGGCGACCGCCTGGTCGCCCTCAACCGGATGCCCCTGGAGACCGGGGGACGGCCGGCCGGTTCGGTGACGACCATGCGCGACCGCACCGACCTGGTCGAGCTCCAGCACGAACTGGACACCAGCCAGACCACCACCGAGACCCTGCGCGCCCAGGCCCACGAGTTCAGCAACCGGCTGCACGTCATCTCCGGACTGCTGGAACTGCGCGAGTACGACGAGGCCGCCAAGTACGTCAGCCAGGTCGGCGGGGCCCGGGCCCAGCTCAGCGCCGACGTCACGGCCCGGGTCGAGGACCCCTCGCTGGCCGCTCTGCTCATCGCCAAGACCAGCCTGGCCGAGGAACAGCGCACCCACCTGCGGGTCTGCCCCGACACCCGCCTGGAACCGGTCTCCGAGGAGCTCTCCGACGACCTGGTCACGGTCGTGGGCAACCTGGTCGACAACGCCCTGGACGCGGTCGCCCCGGCCGCCGCGGGCCCCGAACGCCCCTGGGTGGAGGTCGGGGTGGTCGGTGGCGGGGGCGCGCCGGTCGAGGTGACCGTGCGCGACTCCGGCCCCGGGGTGCCCAGCGAACTCGCCGGAGAGGTGTTCCAGCACGGCTACACCACCAAGGGCGGCGCCGGGCGCAAGCGCGGCCTGGGCCTGGCCATCGTCGGCCTGGTCTGCGCGCGCCGGGGCGGAACGGCCACCGTCACCGGCTCGCGGTTCACCGCCGTCCTGTACGAGAGCCCGCCCGCCGCTGAGGAGGACCGCCGATGACCCGAGGCCGCACCCCAGAGGACCACACCGGAGGTACCCGTTGAACGCGCCAGAGCCCGCCCCCGTACAGGACACGGCGCCGCAGGTCAGGACCCTGATCATCGACGATGACTTCATGGTCGCCCGGGTGCACCGGGGCCTGGTCGAACGCGTTCCCGGCTTCACCGTCGTGGGCGAGGCCGGGACCGGGGCCGAGGCCCTGGAGATGGTCGCCCGGCTGCGCCCCGACCTGGTCCTGCTGGACATCTACCTGCCCGACATCAACGGAATCGACGTGCTGCGGGCGCTGCGCGGGCCCCGGGAGGGCGAGGAGCCGCCAGAGGTGGACGTCCTGGTCATCACCGCGGCGCGGGACAGCGCGACCGTGCGCCGCGCCCTGCGCGGCGGCGCCGTGCAGTACCTCATCAAGCCGTTCGAACCCGCGGCCCTGACCGAGCGGCTGCGCGACTACGTCCGGCTGCGCCGCGCCCTGGAGGCCGACCGCACCGCCGACCAGGACGCCGTCGACCGGGCCTTCGGCGCGGTACGCCCCGTGGCCCGCACCGGCGGGGCGATGCCCAAGGGGCTGACCCGGCAGACCGCCGAACTCGTGGAGCGGGCGCTGCGCGACCACGCCGCCCGGGGCGGGGGAGAGGGGTCCGAGGACCTGTCGGCGACCGAGTGCGCCGAGGCCACCGGGGTCTCCCGGGTCAGCGCCCGCCGCTACCTGGAGTACTTCGCCGAGTCCGGCCGTGTGGAGGTGCGGTTGCGCTACGGCACCGCCGGACGCCCGGAGCGGCGCTACCACTGGTCGGGGTGAACGGCTCCGAGCGCTCCCGGTGCGGACAGGCCCCCGCACGGACCGGTCACGGGAAACCTCCGCGTCGGGCTCCCCAGCGCCCCCGACACCCGCTACACTCGTGCCCATGCGACACACGAGCACCCAGGCCCAGTGGTGGCGCCGCCTCTAGGCGGTGCTCCGAGTGCGCATACCCACGCAACGACCGCCCCGGACCGGCGGTCGTTCCTGCGTTTCACGGCCCCGGCCGAGGTGTGGCCCACCCCGACCGACGCAGCGCCAAAGGACCGGCCGTGAACTCCAGCGACGCACAGACCACCTACCGCACCCAGGGCGGCGTGACCGTCCACCGCAGCGCCACCCCCTGCGACCCCGAGGTCCTCACCGACCTCGTCCGCTCGGTCGAGGACCGCCGGGGCGGCGTCCTCTCCTCCGGCATGGAGTATCCGGGCCGCTACGACCGCTGGCACCTGGGCTACGTGGACCCGTGCCTGGAGATCACCACGCGCGGCCGCCGCGTCGCCGCCACCGCCCTCAACGAACGCGGGCGCGTCCTGCTCCCGGTCGTAGCCGAGGCGCTGTACTCCGCGGGGGTCCCCGACCCCGACAGCACGCTGGACGAGGTGAGCCGCGGCAGTGTCCGCGTCACCGTCCCCGAGCCCGATCCGGACGAGTTCTTCCCCGAGGAGGAGCGCAGCCGCCGTCCCAGCGTCTTCACCGCCCTGCGCGCCGTCATCGCCGCCCTGAGCAGCCCCGAGGACGCCAACCTGGGCCTGTACGGCGCCTTCGGCTACGACCTCGCCTTCCAGTTCGAGCCCGTCGAGCCGCACATCGCACGCGACCCCGGCGACCGCGACCTGGTGCTGCACCTGCCCGACGCCCTCGTCGTGCGCGACCGCAAGCGCGAGACCTGCGTGCGCTACACCTACGACTTCACCGTCCCCGCCGACGCCGGCCGCGCCGAGGCCACCACCCTCGGGCTGGAGCGCCGCACCGAACCCACCCCGCCGGTGGTGGCCGCCGAGGTGCCCGAGGGGCCCGAGCCCGGCTCCTACGCCAGGATCGTGGCCAAGGCGAAGGAGAAGTTCCGGCGCGGCGACCTGTTCGAGGTCGTGCCCGGACACCGCACCTACGCCCGCTGCTCCTCGCCCGCCCGCTTCTACGAGCTGCTGCGCGAGCGCAACCCCGCCCCCTACGAGTTCTTCTTCAACCTCGGCGAGGGCGAGTACCTGGTCGGCGCCTCCCCGGAGATGTTCGTGCGCGTCTCCGGCGAGCCCGGCACCGGCCAGCGGGTGGAGACCTGCCCGATCTCGGGCACCATCCGCCGCGGCGAGGACGCCCTGGGCGACGCCGAGAACATCCAGGAGCTGCTCTCCTCGGTCAAGGAGAAGTCCGAGCTGACCATGTGCACCGACGTGGACCGCAACGACAAGTCCCGGGTGTGCGAACCGGGCAGCGTCCGCGTGATCGGCCGCCGCCAGATCGAGATGTACTCCCGCCTGATCCACACCGTCGACCACATCGAGGGCACCCTGCGCCGCGAGTTCGACGCCCTGGACGCCTTCCTCACCCACATGTGGGCGGTCACCGTCACCGGCGCGCCCAAGACCTGGGCGATGCGGTTCATCGAGCAGAACGAGACCAGCCCCCGCCGCTGGTACGGCGGTGCCGTGGGCGTGCTCAACTTCGACGGCTCCATGAACACCGGACTGACCCTGCGCACCGCCCACATCCAGAACGGCGTGGCCGCGGTGCGCGCGGGAGCCACCCTGCTCTACGACTCCGACCCCGAGGCCGAGGAGCGCGAGACCTTCCTCAAGGCGCGCGCCCTGCTGGAGACCCTCGCGCTGGGCGAGGAGGCCTCCGGGGAGCCGGTCCCGGAGAGCGCCGCCGAGGCCGCCGGTCCCGCCGAACCGCCGGGTGCGGGTATGCGGGTGCTGCTCGTGGACCACGAGGACTCCTTCGTCAACACCCTGGCCGACTACGTGCGCCGCCACGGCGCCGAGGTCACCACCGTCCGCTACGGGTTCGACCCCGCGCTGCTGGACCGGACGGCCCCCGACCTGGTCGTGCTCTCGCCCGGACCCGGCCTGCCCGTGGACTTCGCGATGTCGGCGCTGCTGGACGAGCTCGCCGCCCGGCGCCTGCCGGTGTTCGGGGTCTGCCTCGGGCTTCAGGCGATGGTGGAGCACGCGGGCGGGGAGCTGCGCACCCTGGAGCACCCGGTGCACGGCAAGCCCGGCCGGGTGCGCGTCAGGGGCGGGGCGCTGCTCGACGGCGTGGAGGAGGGCACCTTCCAGGCGGCCCGCTACCACTCCACCTACACCGTGCCCGATCTGGTCAAGCACTTCGAGGTCACCGCGGTGCTGGACGGCGAGGCGGGGGAGGAGCCCGTCGTCATGGCGATCGAGGACCCCGCCGCGCGGTGGTACGCGGTGCAGTTCCACCCCGAGTCCATCCTCACCGCGAGCGTCGGCGAGGGCGTCGTGGCCCGGGCCCTGCGCCTGGCCCGCGGCTGAGGCACCTGGTACCCAGGCCCCTTCTTTACCCGGATCCGTGCGTTCCGCCCGGAGTGTGCGGATCCGGGTGTACCAAATGAGGACCCCATACGGTTACTGACCTGTGCAAAAGGCCCTTTTCCCAAAACACGGCCAATCAGAAAGTTTGATCAACCCGTTACGGGACAGTGGTTGTGTATGGGTATTCTACTTACAATCCTCGGGATCATTCTCATCGTCGCCGGCGTCCTCGGAGTGCTGCGCGGACAGCTCCTCTGGGGCATCATCGCCATCGTCGTCGGACTCTTCATCGCGCCCGGCTACTTCTACGGCTTCTAGCCCGTGGAGGCTGACCCCTCCGGAGAACCGCGGACAACGAGCACGACCGAGCGCGAGTACGACGGACTACGGGCCGGGCGCCCGCCGGGTCACCCCGGTCGGGCCCCCGGCCCTTCCGCCGTGCTGACGTGTCCGCCGCTCCGGACGCACTCGCCGACCGGGGCGCGCCCGCTCGCCCCCGCCGCCCGGTGTCGGCCCCGTGTACCCTCGGGGAGGGCTGGTCAGCCCCCCGCCCCCTCCCACGCCCCCGTGGCCCGGACACCCCCTGGTCACGGCCCTCAGGCGTGCGCCGGGGAGCCGGGGACACACGAACGGGAGGCATGCTGTGAAGAGGGTCGAGCCGCAGGTACGTCTGGTGGCGCGTCCGCAGGTGGACTACGACGCCGTCGCCGACTACCTCGAGGAGGTCGGGGGACAGGCCTGGCTGGAGCGGTTCGACCGCGGTGAGCTCGACGCCCACCTCAACGACCCGCAGAACCTCGCCGAGTTCGCCGGGCGGCTGTGCTACCGCTCCTGGGAACCGGGCCTGAACCCCAACGTCACCCGGGTGCGCACGGACCAGGACGCCTACCTCGGCAACATCCTGGCCAGCCTGCACGGCTCGGTCCTGGAGCACATCAGCTTCAGTTTTGTACTGCACAATGTGTCAAGAGTGCTGACCCACGAACTGATTCGGCACCGCCCGGGCGTGGCCGTCTCCCAGGAGTCGCTGCGCTTCGTGCGCCTGACCGACCTGCCGTTCTGGTTCCCCGAGTGGGCGGAGAAGGACCCCGAGCTGATGGAGCGCGCCGAGGCGATGCTCCAGCAGATGGAGGAGTTCCAGCTCTGGATGGCGGACCACTTCGGCCTCGACGACGAGGGCGTGAAGTTCGCCGAGAAGAAGCACCGGACCTCGTTCATGCGCCGCTTCGCCCCCGAGGGCGTGGCGACCGGCCTGGTGTGGACCGCGAACGTGCGCACCCTGCGCCACACCCTGGAGGCCCGCACCGCGCCCGGCGCGGAGGAGGAGATCCGCCTGCTGTTCGACCTCATCGGCCGGACGCTCCAGGAGGAGGCCCCGGCGCTCTTCGGCGACTACGAGGTCCAGGACGGCGCCTGGGTTCCGCGCTGGCGCAAGGTCTGACCTCCTCGGGTACCGGCGCCCGCCCCCTCGGGGCGGGCGCCCTGGTGTCCGCGGCCGCACCCGGCCCCGTTCCGCCCGGCGCCCGACGGCCCACCCCGGTCTGGACGGCTGTGCTCCAGCCCGGTTCCGGGCCCGCCACGGGGACCTTGACAGGTTTTTACCGGCCAGTAATAATCGCGGCGCCCCTTCCTCCCAGGTACCGGAGCCTTCCTCGAACGACCGCGTCCCACCCCGCCCGCGGTCGGAGTTCGAGTCTCCCCCGCACCCCCGGCCGCGTCGGCGACCGGGGGCGTCCCCCCAACGAGAGTCCCCGTGAAGAGGACGAACGCCCTCGCCGCGTTCCTGACCCTCCTCCTCGTCGCACCACCCGGCGGTCTCGCGCACGCCCAGGGCGGCTCGGCCTTCGGCCCCACCAGCAACCCGGTCCTCCTCGTCCACGGCTGCTCCTCCGACGGATCGGTGTGGAACACGATGGCGGCCCGCTTCGGGGCCGACGGGTGGCCCACGACCCACCTCGACCAGTGGAGTTACGACTACCGGCAGTCCAACGCGATCACCGCGCGACAACTCTCACAGGAGGTGGACCGGCTGCTGGGCCAGACCGCTGCCTCCCGCGTGGCCGTGGTGTCCCACTCCATGGGCGGTCTGTCGTCGCGCTACTACGCCAGGAACCCTCGACGGCGACGACCGGATCGATGCGTGGGTCTCCCTGGGAGGCCCCGACCACGGCACCACCGCGGCGAACTCCTGTCTCGACACCTCCTGCACGGAGATGCGGCCCGGGTCGGATTTCCTCACCGCCCTGAACTCCGGTGACGAGACGCCCGGCCCTCCCCGCTACGGGACCTGGTGGTCGCCGTGCGACACGTTCATCAACCCCGACGACAGCACCGTGCTCAGGGGGGCGCAGAACACGCGGACCACCTGCCTGTCCCATACGGCGCTGACCACGGACGCGACCGTCTACGTTCAGGTGCGCGACTTCGTGAACCCCTGAGCCGACGGCCCCGGAGGGGCGGGGGAGGCCACGAGGACCTCCTCCGCCCCTCCGCGCGTACGGGAGGCGGGGCGTGTCCTCCCACGCCCCCTAGGGTTTCTCGCGTGTTTCCAAAACAGGACTTTCCCCCGGGAAATTATATTTTCTAATCTTACCCTTTTTCGTTCTTTTCTTCGATATGTCCGTAGTAGAGGCGTTCCGAAATTCCCTGCCCGCTTGTTCTGGGGGGTGGTCTTTGTGGCCGGTTGGCGCAAGGATTACTTCGGATGCCCCGCTGTGTCGGTGATGCTGGCGGGTCGGACTGGTGTGAGAACCACGAAAGGGAAACGAGGGCAATGGGCATGAGGGCTCTGGCGTACGCCGCGGCGGCGCTCGCGTTCACGGTGGGCGCGACCGTGCTGGGGGGCCGTTCCGGCGTACGCGGCGACCGGGGAGGTCGTGGTGTTCAAGACCGGGTTCGAGGACCTGGACCGCTACCGGGACCCGGCGTCGGGCAGTTGCCACACGCTGCCGGTGACCGCGCACGTGCTGGTGAACCTGACCGACTCGAATGTGCGTATGTACGCCGGTCGGGTCTGCTTCGGGCCCTCGGCCGCGGTGCCGCCCGACCGGGGCTGGCACGCCCCGCCCAGCGGGCAGTTCAGCTTCTCGGTGGACTGACCGGTCAGGTCCCGCGCCTGCCCCCCGTCGGTCGCGGGACCTCTCGGCGTGCGGTCCCGCCCGGCGCGTCGGGCGGCAAAAGCCGCATAGTGGATGTACTTGATATTTCTCCTGCTTGCCCACGGTCCTCATCCTGTCCATTTCCGTGGTTTTGGTTGCGGGGACTTGTTCTCTTTTTTGGCGCTTCTGGCGGGGTGGCCGACGCTGGGCGGGAAACACGCTGGCGGTGTGTCCGAGGGGGTCCGCCGCGTGTCGAGGGGAAAGAACCGGAAAGGTGTTCGTTCGTATGCTGCACACCTTCGTCGTCGGTCTGGGCAGATCGGGGGAGGGGCTGCACCTGCCCTCGCTCGCCACGGCGCGGGCCCAGGACCCCGCCCTGTTCGCACCGGGACCGGTGGTGGGGTTCGACCCGTTCCGGGACCCGGTCGAGGGGGTGCTCACGGTCGACTCCCCGGAGGAGGCGGTGCGCCACGCGCCGCCCGCGAGCACCGTCGTCCACCTGTGCACGCCCCCGCGCCTGCGCTCGGGTCCCCTGGAGCGCCTGGCGCGGCCGGGCTACCGCCGGTTCATCGTGGAGAAGCCGCTCGCCCCGGACCTGGTCGGACTGGCGGCCGTGGCCCGGCTGCGGCGGCGCTGGGGCCCGGACATCACCGTCACCACCCAGTGGCTGGACAGCGCGCTCACCCGGCGGCTGCGCGCCGCCCGGCGGGGCCGGATCTTCGGCGAGCTGCGCTCGGTCACCGTCCTGAAGCACAAGCCCCGCTTCACCCGCACCGAGCGGGTGCCGGGCCGCCCCACCGCCTTCGACGTCGAGCTGCCCCACGCGCTGGCCGTGGTGGTCTCCCTCGCCGGAGGCGCCGACATCGCCTCGGCAGCCCTGGAGGACACGGTCACCGACCGGATCCGGCTGCCCCGGATGGGCCGCGCCCGGCTGGACTCGGCGCACCACTGCGGGGTGCGCAGCCGCATCGACTCGGACCTGCCCCGCCCGTACGCGAGCGCCGCATCACGCTGGAGTTCGACCGCGTCCTGGTCACCGGCCACTACCCGTGCAGCGGGGCCGACCACACCGCCCAGCTGACGGTGGACGCCCTCGGCCGCCGACCGACCCGCTCGGTCTTCGACGACGACGCGCTCCCCGCGTTCCTGCGCTCGGCCTACGCCCGCGACCGCCGCGCCCGCCCGGCACGCTCCCCGCCCAGGTCGAGGTGGTCCGCCTGCTCACCGAAGCCAAGAGCCTGTGCGCGGCTTCCGTCCGGAACCGGGAGGTGGACAGTGCCGTCGGCGCCTGAGCGACCTCCGCTGGCCGGCATCGGGGACGAGGCCGCGCCCGGCCTCGGCACGCAGCTGGGGGCCCTGGCCGCGCTCGGCTGGAACCGCCTGGAACTGCGCTCGGTGGACGGCGTCCCCGTCGCCGCGCTGGAGGACCGGGCCTTCGCCGCGGTCGCGGAGCGCCTCCGCGCCAGCGGGACCGACGTGGTCGCCGTGGCCTCCGTGATCGGGAACTGGTCCCGCCCCGCCCACGGCTACCACGCCCCGGACCTGCTGCCCGACCTCCTCGACCACGTGGTCCACGTGCACGTCAAGGACGCGGTGACCGGACCCGGCGGCCGGGTCGGCTACGTGCTCCCCGGGACCGGCGTGGCCGTGGTGGCCGACAGCCTGCGCCTGCTCGCCGCGCACGGTTACACCGGGGCACTGTCCATCGAGCCCCACCTGCACCTGCGACCGCACCTGCTGGCCGAGGGGGCCGACCCCGGCCGCGGTGACCCGGCCGCATTCGTCACCTACGGCCGCACCCTGGAACGCCTCCTGGAGGACCTCTGGCCCGCGGCCTCCGCCCCTCACCCCAGGAAGGGGGTCCGATGCCGCCGACTCCGCCGCCCCGCCCTCGGCGCCGCACTGAGCACCGAGGACCACGTCCTGCTGCTGCGCCTGCTGGACCTGCCCACCGCGGGCCCCCTGGAGACCGGACCGGGCGCCGCCCCGCCGCTCCTGCGCCAGGCCCAGGAACGCTACGCCCGCGCCGCCGCGGACCCGGGCTTCCACACGGTGCGCCACGCGCCGGCCGACCCCGCCGACCTGGACCGCCACCCCCGCCGACCCGGAGTCCCCGGCCCGCATCCTCATCTCCTCCGGCACCGAGGGCGTCCCGTCGATGGTCGCCTACTCCCACAACGCCATGGCGGGCGGCCGGGGCAACTACCTGGGCGCGCTGCGCGCCGGGGCCGACCCCATGCGCAACCTCCTGCTGGTCTCCCTGGCCTCCTCCTTCGGCTCCCTCGGCGTGGTGACCCTGGCCCGGCACGGCGGAACCCTGGTGCTGCTGCCCCGGTTCGACCCGGCCGCCGCACTGGACGCGATCGAACGCCACCGCCCCACCCACCTCATCGGGGTGCCCACCATGCTGCGGCGCATCGCCCAGCACCCCGGAACCGCGGACACCTCCTCACTGCGCCTGGTGGTGGCCAGCGGGGCACCGCTGCACCGGGAGGTCCACCACGCCTGCGCCACCCGCTTCGGCCAACCGGTGGTCAACGTGTACGGGTCCACCGACGGGGTCAACTGCCACACCGCCCGCGCCCCGCACGCCTGGGAACCGGGCCTGGCCGGACACCCCGCCCCCGACGTGGCCGAGATCAGCGTCCGCGGTCTTCGGGGCGTTCCGGTTCCACCCGGCGAGACCGGTGAGATCTGGGCCCGGGGCCCGAATGACCCCCCTGTGCCACGTCGCCGCCCCCACCTGGACGCCCGTCGGCGCGCCCCCGGCGGGTGGGTGCGCACCGGCGACCTGGGCCGCCTGGACCCCGACGGCGCCCTGAACGTGGTGGACCGCCTGCGCCGCACGGTGATCCGCGGCGGGGTCAACCTCTACCCGGCCGAGGTGGAGCGCGCCCTCAGCGCGCACCCCCGCCTCGTCGAGGCGCACTGCGTGCCCGTGCCCGACCCCGACCTGGGCGAGCGCATGTGCGCCTGCGTGGTCCCCGCCCCCGACTCCGCCCCGCCCGACCCCGGGGAGCTGATCGCCTTCCTGCGCGTACGCGGTTCGGGCATCCGCGCGCTCCCCGAACACGTCCTCGTCCTGCCCGAACTGCCGCTCGGCCCGACCGGCAAGGTGTGCACCGCCACCCTGACCCGCGTCGCCGCCCGGGCCGTCGGTCCGAGCCAACCCGCGAAGGAGGAACCCGTGACCGCCACCCGGACCCCGGGCTCGCGCTACGTCTTCGACAACCACAGCGAGCACGCCGGCGACCAGCACCGCCTCCTGGCCGCCGCCTACGCCCCCATGACCACCCGGCGCCTGGAGCAGGCCGGAATCGCCCCCGGCTGGCGCTGCCTCGAAGTGGGCGCCGGAGGGGGAAGCGTCGCGCTCTGGATGGCCGCGGGCCACCTGACCCGTTGACCTTCTACTCACAGCGAGTCCGGGCGCCCGAACCCGCTACAAGCACAAGGTCACGCGCAGAACGCCAGGGTGGGGCGCGCCTTTCCGGCCGCTGCGCACCGACCGCGCCAGCAGGGCCGTCCGGGCCCGCGCCGAGGCGGCCTACCGGGCGACGACCGGCCCGGAGCCGCTGGCGGCCTGGCTGCCGCCGCGGGGCATGGCCAGCCGGGCCGACCGCTTCGATCTCCGGCCCGGGGGCGGGTACCGCACGGTGCTGGCCTACCTCGGTTCTGGCATGCCTCCCTCCCGGGGTTGAGAGCCTCCCTCGCGCCCGGCACGAGGCCCCTTCCCCTCCTCGCTGAAGGCGGCCCGCTCCGAGTCCTGACCTTCCTCCCTCCTTCCACCTCAACTGACCACGAAGCCCCGGAAACCGCTCGGTTCCCGGGGCTTACGCGTGCACCGGAGCCGCGTTCGCCTCCAGGGCATGGCCAGCGGTCACGGCGAGGCGGGGTCGGAGAGAGCCCTCTCCAGGCCGTCGAGGATCAGGTCCAGGCCGAGTTCGAACTCGTCGGCGTAGGCGTAGCCCGGGCGCAGGGCGTGGTCGACCATCATCTCGGTGAGGTGGGGGTACTGGTCGGCCGGGAAGCTCCGGCGGAGCGCGTCCGCCACGTCCTCCAGTTCCTCGGACGTCTGGAACGGCAGGCTCGACTCCTGGAGGACGAACCCGTAGACGTAGCTGTCCAGGGTCGAGAACGCCTGGGCCGCCATCGCGATGGAGAAACCCGCCCGCCGCAGGCACCCGATCACCCGGTCGTGGTGGCGCAGCGTGGCCGGACCGGCGTTGCGCCGCGAGTCCATCAGCCCCAGCGCCCAGGTGTGCCGCGAGAGCGCCGCGCGGGCCGAGAACGCGCGCACGCGCATGGCGCCGCGCCAGTCGGCCGCCTCGTCCGGCAGTTCGATCTCGCGAAAGACCAGGTCGACGATCCCGTCCAGGATCTCGTCCTTGTTGGCCACGTGGTGGTACAGCGACATCGCCTCCACCCCCAGGTGCTCGGCCACCTTGCGCATGCTCACCGAGGCCACGCCGCGCTCGTCGGCCACACTCACGGCCGCCTGGAGGACGCGCTCCCGGCTCAGCGAGGGGCGCTGCCGTTCTGGGGTTGGTGCCACGTGAACGCTCCGGAAACTACGTCGGTGCTCCGCCGCCTCTCCTTGACGGCCTTACATCCGTAAGGTTAGCCTCCATGTGCAGCCTTACAAGTGTAAGGCGGCGACTCGCGGTGGAAAGGGGACGGACTATGGACACGGGGCAGGGAAGAGAGGGAGGCGGGCGCCGGTTGCGGGTCTGTGTCGTCGGGGCCTCCGGCAAGCTGGGCCGGTACATGGTCCAGCACGCCCTGGACCGCGACTACGAGGTCGTGGGCGTGTGCCGGGAGAAGAGCGTGGCGAAGCTGGCCGACTTCGGCGACCGCATCACCGTGGTCCCAGGCCAGACGGACGACCGCGAGGTCATCGGGCGCGCGGTCGCCGGATGCGACGCGGTGCTCACCGTCCTGGTCCCGTGGGGCGTGCGCGGCTACTCCTCCGGAACGGCCCAGGCGGTAATGGACCTGGCGCCCGAGGGGGCGCGGCTGGTGTTCTCCTGCGGCTGGCACATCACCCGCGACGGCAAGGACGTGTACTCGCGTTGGTTCCTCGCGTCCGGCAGAGCGCTGACCGTGCTGCTGCGGCTGGTCCGCGTCGCCGACGTCGACGACCAGGTGGAGGCGTGCCGCCGGATCTTCGAGAGCCGCACGCGGTGGACGGTCGTGCGTGGCAGCGACCTGGAGGAGGGGGAGAGCCAGGGCCTGCCCGTGTGGAGCAGGCACGTCGGCGCCCCGGTGCTGGCCAGCAACATCACCCGGCGCACCGACTTCGCGCTGTTCATGGTGGAGGCGATCACCGACGACACGCTGGTCCATGAGGCCCCGGCGATCGTCGGCCGAGACACGCCCTCGGCGCTCGCGCACGCCCAGCGGCGGGAGGACGCCTCATGACGGTGTCAGCCCCGGACACCGCGGCCCCGCGCCTGGCCCGCGCCACCGGCGCCCTGCTGCTGGTGATGGCCGTGAGCGCCCTGTGCGCCGAGGCGATCCGCTCCAGCCTGGTGGTCCCGGGCGACGCGCTCGCCACCGCCGAGCGGATCCAGGCCTCGCCGGAGCTGTTCCGGTTCGGCTTCCTCGGCTACCTCCTCGCCTTCCTGTGCGACGTGCCGGTCGCGGTGCTCCTCTACGTGCTGCTGCGGCCGGTGAACCGAACCTGGGCCCTGCTGGCCGCGAGCTTCCGGCTGGTCTACACCGCCGTGGTCAGCGCCTTCCTACTGCACTACGCGCAGGCCGCCCTCCTGCTGGAGGGGGAGGACCACCTGTCGGCGCTCGGGCCCGACCAGGCGCACGCCCTCGTCTCGTTCCACCTCGACGTGTTCTCCCTCGGCTTCGGCGCGGCGCTGGTGTTCTTCGGCGTCCACCTCGTGCTGCTGGGCCCGCTGCTGCGGCGTTCGGGTCTGGTCCCCGCGCTCCTGGGCGTGCTGGTGGGCCTGGGCGGTCTGGCCTACGTGCTGGACGGCGTGCTGCTCTTCGCCTGGCCCGTGCTCCAGGCGAACGCGTCCCCCGTGCTCGCGATGTTGGGATTCTCCGAACTGCTCCTGGCCCTGTGGCTGGTGGTCCGGGGGGTGCGGCCGGTCCCGGCGGAGACCGCGCGCTCGGCCTGAGGCCGCTGATGCTACCGGCGGGTAACCCGCCGGTAGCGGAAAACCTGACACATGCTAGCTTTTCAGGCTCCGGGGCCCTTGTGAACGCTCACAAGGGCCCGCGTCCGTCCCCGGGGCCCCGTCCCGGGGTTGCCCCGAAGGAGTGAGCGTGAGTTCCGCAGAGCATGACACCGGCCGGGATCCGGCGAGGGCGCGTCGGCGTTCGCGCTACGCCCTGGTGGCCGCGTCGCTCGCCGCCGCGTTGGGCCTGGGTACGGCCGCCGGCGCGCAGCTGTCGGGGCAGGTGGACTCCTCCGACATCCAGCGCGAGGAGGGCCTCCTGGTCATCGACCCCGAGGCCGCGGCGGACGCCTGCGGTGAGGGCGACTTCCACGCCGAGGCCGTCAAGGACGGCTCCACCTGGACCTCGCGCAACGGGGAGGACGTCCTCTACGAGGGTGCTGACATGCTCGCCGCGATGCGCGCGGCGGTCGACAGCCTCTCCCCGGGCCGCACCGCCCAGGAGCGCGTGGTCGTTCGCGGGTCCGGCTCCATGGCCGCCGACACCTCCCTGGACCTGCCCAGCCACACCTCGCTGGAGGTGTGCGGGACGATCGACGTGACGGGCGGCTCCCCCAGCGCCCACGCCCCCGTGCGCATCCGGCACGCCACCAACGTCTCCGTGCCCCACCTGTCGGTGACGGGCACCCCCTACTTCGGCGTCTACGTGCGTACCTCGCAGAACGTGCACCTCGGCCAGATCGACCTGCGCCTGTCCGGCGGTCTGGGCATGCGCATCGACAGCCGCGACGACGACTCCGTGCGCGGGGCGCGCGACATCAGCATCGACGACGTGTACGTGTCCGGCACCAGCGGCCACGGTGTGGAGACCTACGGCGTGGACGGGCTGACCATCGGCACCGTCACCGCCCGCGACACCGGTAACGCCGGTCTGCTGCTCAACGACACCGTCAACGCCACGGTCGACCTGGTGGACGCCGAGGGGGCGGGTACGGGGACCGGGTACGCCGCCTTCCGCATGGCCAACCGCAACGGCCGCGTCGGCAGCGGCTACCCGACCAACATCCGGGTGGGCGAGGTCCGCGCCCGCGGCGGCGGCCGGGGGATCTTCTGCGTCTCCGAGAGCGGCGGCGCGGTGATCGAGCGGGTGGACATCGCCGAGACCGGCAACAACGCCGTACTGGTGGAGAACTGCCACAACGTCACCATCGGCGAGGAGGGCGGCACGATCACGGGTCCCGGCGACGTCCGTGTCGCCGCCCGCGACGAGTTCGCCAACACCTCGGGTGTCACGTTCGAGAACCTCACCCTGACCGACACGGCGCTCAACGAGAACCCGTGCGCCGTGGACACCGTCGTCCGCGAGATCACCTGGAACAACAGCCAGGACAACTCCTGCTGACGCCTTCCGGGCTGCCCGGTTTCGGGCACGCCGTCGGGGAAAACGGTTTTCCAGTTCCGGCCCTCCGCGCGGGGGAGGGCCGGGCCGTTCACCGCACGGTCGCTGAGGAGGCGCGGAGCCCGAGTGCGGTTCACCTGCGCGGACGACGGGAGGGAGGTTCCACCGGCACCCGGTACCTTTCCGTCCGTAGTCGCACGGCTACCGTAAAAACGTTTTTTGTGTTAACTTCCGGTGGCATGGGAGCGCTCCCTAACCCCCCGTCCTTCCGGACACCGCTGTCCGGAAATCGCACATGAGGAGCAGCAGTGCCCATCAACCCCCCGGACGGCACGGCCACGGCCGCGCCGCGACCCCGCCGCGCCCGGCCCCTCGGCCTGAGGCGCCTCCTGTACGCCGCGCTGACCGTGGTCCTGTGCACGGGCGGCCTGTCCGCCGCCGCGGTGACCTCCGCGCGGGCCGCCGACATCGACACCGGCGCCTACTACGTCCTGCGCAACCAGCACAGCGGCCTGGTCGCCGACGTGGAGAACGCCTCCACCGCCGACGGCGCCCAGCTCATCCAGTGGAACCGCAGTGACGGCGCCTGGCAGCAGTTCCGCTTCGTCCCCGCCGGGGACGGCTACTACCGCATCGTCAACCGCAACAGCGGCAAGGCCATCGACGTGTGGGAGCACTCCACCGCCAACGGCGCCGAGATCCGCCAGTACACCGACCACGGCTCGGCCAACCAGCAGTGGAGCCCCGTCGACACCGGCTCGGGCGTCCAGTTGATCAACCGCAACAGCGGCAAGGCCCTGGAGGTGTGGGAGTGGAACTCCGCCGCGGGCGGACGCCTGTCCCAGTACGACTCCCTGGGCGGCGCCAACCAGGTCTGGGACCTGGTCCGCGTGGACGGCGGCGACTCCTCCGACGAGTGCGGCGGCGGCTCCTACCACGCCGAGGCCGTCCAGAACGGCGGAACCTGGACCGCGCGCAACGGCAACAGCACCGTCTACACCGGCGGTGACATGCTCGCCGCCATGCGCGCGGCCGTGAACAGCCTGTCCCCGGGCCGCACCGCCCAGGAGCGCGTGGTCGTTCGCGGCTCCGGATCGATGCCGGGCAACGCCTCCCTGGACCTGCCCAGCCACACCTCGCTGGAGGTGTGCGGCACCATCAACGTCACCGGATCCGCGAGCGGGAGCAACGCCCCCGTGCGCATCCGGCACGCCACCAACGTCTCCGTGCCCCACCTGCGCGTCACCGGGGCGCCCTACTTCGGCGTCTACGTGCGTACCTCGCAGAACGTCCACTTCGGCCAGATCGACCTGCGCCTGTCCGGCGGCCTGGGCATGCGCATCGACAGCCGCGACAACGACGCCGTCCGCGAGGCCCGCAACATCAGCATCGACGACGTGTACGTGTCCGGCACCAGCAACCACGGTGTGGAGACCTACGGCGTGGACGGGCTGACCATCGGCACCGTCACCGCCCGCGACACCGGCTACTCCGGCCTGCTGCTCAACGACACCGTCAACGCCACGGTGGGCCGGGTGGACGCCGAGGGCGCCGGAACCGGAACCGGGTACGCCGCCTTCCGCATGGCCAACCGCAACGGCCGCGTCGGCAGCGGCTACCCGACCAACATCCGGGTCGGCGAGGTGCGGGCCCGGGGCGGCGGCCGGGGGATCTTCTGCGTCTCCGAGAGCGGCGGCGCGGTGATCGAGCGGGTGGACATCGCCCAGACCGGCAACAACGCCGTACTGATCGAGAACTGCCACAACGTCACCATCGCCCAGCAGGGCGGCACGATCGCGGGTCCCGGCGACGTCCGCATCGCCGCCCGCAGCGAGTTCGCCAACACCTCGGGCATCACGTTCCAGAACCTGACCCTGGTCAACACCGCGCTCACCGAGAACCCGTGCGCGGTCAACACCGTGGTCCGCAACGTGACCTTCCAGAACAGCCGCGACAACACCTGCTGACCCCGCCCCCGACCCGGGGCCCGGCACCCCTCGGCCGGGCCCCGGCCCCTCGGGGCGCAAGTCCGTCACCGCGGGCTTCCGGATAATGACCGAAAGTGTTCGCGTTCGCGGCGTGGTCTCCACGCGAGGCCAACGCCGAGCAAGGCCCGCCCCAACGGGCGCACCCCGGCGGAAAAACCCCGTCAACACTCGCCCACGGCCGGTTAGCGCCTGCCCTGAGCCGTTGTCCTCCCAGTTCATGGCGGGTAGGCCAGTGGGCGGACAGCGCTGGGGCGCTCGGGCGCCCCCTACGCACCCAAGCACCAAGGGGGAGACCGTGGCACGTGAACGCACACCCGCGGACCTGATCGGACACCACGTCCTGGACCGGGACGGCAACAACGTCGGCAAGATCAACCAGGTCTACCTGGACGACAACACGGACCAGCCGAGCTGGGTCTCGGTGAACACCGGCCTCTTCGGCAGGCACGAGACCCTCGTCCCGCTCCAGGGCTCCCAGCCCGCGGAGGAGGACATCCGCATCCCCTATGACAAGGACACCGTCAAGGACGCGCCGCACATCGACGCGGACCGGCACATCTCCCCCGAGGAGGAGCAGACCGTCCGCGAGTACTACGCCCGGCACGGGGCCCCATGGCCCAGGGGGCCGTTCCCGGTCAGGGCCCGGGCCCGCAGACCACCGGGCGCCCCGACATGACCAGTGACGACGACCTGGCCGACGAGGCGGCGGTGACGCGCTCGGAGGAGCGCGTGGACATCGGCGTGGAACGGCGCGAGGCGGGCCGGGCCCGGCTGCACAAGTACGTCGAGTCCGAGCAGTTCGACGAGTCGGTCCCGCTGCACCACGACGAGCTCCAGGTGGAGCGCCGCCGCATCGAGGACCCCGACGCGGTGCGCGACACCGGGGAGATGGGCGAGGAGGAGGAGACCTTCACGCTCTACGAGGAGCGGCCGGTGGTCTCCAAGGAGCAGGTCCCCGTGGAGGAGGTGCACGTGCGCAAGCGCGACGTCACCCGCGAGGAGCACGTCCAGGGTGAGCGCCGCCGCGAGCGGATCGAGCTGGAGGACGACGAGGGCGACCCGCCCCGGAGCGTCTGACACCCGGCGCCGGACCGCTCCCGAGCGGTCCGGCGGGGTCCGCCCGCGCCGGTCGGCGCGGGCGGACCCCGCCGGTGGAGCACCCCGCCCGCGCGGACGGGGTGTCCTTCCAGGGCAGGGCCGCGCGCGGCGCTTAGGGTCGCACTGCCGGTCACCGAAACAGAGGGGAAGGCGCACATGAGTGACCCGGAGGGCCTCAGCCAGCAGACCGAGTCCGACGAGGAGAACGCGCCCCAGACCCCGGAGCCCGGACCCCGAGGGCGCGAGGCCGCGCCCGGACGCGGGCACACCGTCGTGGTGGGCGCCGGCATGGCCGGGCTGGCCGCGGCCGACCGGCTCGCCGAGGCGGGTGAGCGCGTCACCGTCGTGGAGGGCCGCGACCGCTTGGGCGGTCGCATCCACTCGGTACGCGACTGGGACGACGGGGTCACCCTGGACGCGGGCGCCTCCTGGATGCGCGGCGAGGAGAACAACCCGCTCGCCCGGCTGGTCCGCGAGGCCGGCGTGCGCACGGCCGTGTTCAACCGCTCCACCGAGACCGCCTACGACCCCAAGGGCAGGCGGCTGCTCTTCGACCGCCACCGTCGCAACATGGAGGACGTCCACCTCCTGAACGAGCACATGTACTGGGACAAGGTCGGCGCCGGAGAGCAGCAGTCGATGGAGGACGGCATCAAGCAGGCCCTCTACGACGCCAACCTGGTCCGGGCCCGGGCGCGCGACGCCAACGAGATCGTGCACCGCCTGGTGGAGGCCGACCACGGCGCCGACGCCGAGGAGGTGGCCTTCTCCGCCGTGGGCGCCCTGCACGAGTTCAGCGGCGACGACGTCGTCTTCCCCGACGGCATGGGCCAGCTCACCGACCACCTGGCCCGGGGGCTGGACGTGCGCCTGGAACACGTGGTGCTGGCCGTGGCCCACGACGAGGACGGTGTCCGCGTGCGCGTGGACACACCCCGGGGTGAGGACACCCTGGTCGCCGACCGCGTCCTGGTGACCCTGCCGCTGGGCGTGCTCAAGGCCGGAGAGGTGGAGTTCGACCCGCCCCTGCCCGAGGACAAGGCAGAGGCGGTGCGGCGTCTGGGCAGCGGGCGCCTGGAGAAGCTGTTCCTGCGCTTCGACGAGGTGTTCTGGGGGGACGCCGAGGTGCTCGTCCACCTGGGCACCGAGGAGGGGGCCTGGTTCCACTGGTACGCCGGGCAGCGTGTCCTGGGCGCGCCGATCCTGGTCAGCCGCAACGGCGGCCGCCCGGCCCGGTTCCTGGCCGGGATGGACGACGCCGACGTGGTCGAGCACGCGATGGCCTCGCTGCGCGGCGTGTTCCGCAAGGCGCCCGATCCGGTCGGCCACTACGTCACGCGCTGGATGGACGACCCCTTCGCCCGGGGCGGCTTCTCCTACACGGCCGTGGGCTCGGGGGACGGCGACCGGGTGGCTCTGGGCGCCCCGATCGGCGAGCGGGTGTTCTTCGGGGGGGAGGCCACCGAGATCGAGCACACGGCAACCGTCCACGGCGCCATGCTGTCGGGGCTGCGGGAGGCCGACCGCATCCTCACGCTCTGAGGTCGCGGCGGTCCGCCGCGCGGGTCAGCGCCCCAGGCGCCGCTCCACCGCCGCCACGCCCGCCTTGCAGGCGCGCTCCACCTCACGGTGGTTGCGCAGCCGCTCCAGCAGGCGGTACGGGCGCGGGTCCGGGTCGGGGGCGCCGTCGGCCGCCTCCACCCGCAGGGTCTGGCCCCACAGCGTCCCGGTGCGCGTCCAGCGCTCCCAGCGCTCGAGGTCGGGGCTGGCCTGGTGGCCCATCACCAGCGCCCGGCCGCCGTCCCCGGCCAGGTCGCCGCCGTCGCGCGGCCACAGTTCGACCTCCCGGCCCGGCCCGGCCGACCAGTCCTCGGCCGTCACCACGTCCACCCGCGCGTCGGAGGCCTCCTCGCGCACCAGCACGGCGTCCTGGGCGCGGGTGCGCGCGGGCAGCGCGCGCACCTCGTCGACCTCCACCAGACTCACCAGGGCGCGCGCCATCCACCACCAGTTCTCCTTGCGGGCCATCAGGCTGCCCACCCGCAACCGGCTCGGGGGGTGCTTGAGCACCTCCTGCTCCACCAGGTCCCCGCCGAACTCCTCGCCCCGCACGTCCAGGCGCACGCTGATCGTTCCCGTGGCCACCAGGGTCGGCCCGTCCGGACCGGCCGGGGCGCTCACGCAGAAGGCGGCGCGGCCGGGCAGCGAGTCGACCGCGGACAGGTGGGCCAGCGGCAGGGCGAGGCAGGGCTGGTCCACCATCAGGGGTACCACCGGTACGGCGGCGGGCCCGTCGGCGGTCAGCCAGCACAGTTCACCCGTGGAGGCGCCGCGCCAGGCTGTGGCCAAATCGTTCACATTCATCCTTTTCCGTGATGTACGCCTCATGTTAATTTCTCGGGACTGTACTCCAAGACCGCACGCAGCACCCCACCAGCCGCGATATCCCCCAGAGGTGCTTAGAGTGAAGGAATCCCCATGCCTGCCGTAGCCGTCCTCCTCGGGGCCCTGGCGCTGTTCGCGCTCGGCTACCGCTTCTACTCGGCCTATCTGGCCAAGCGCGTGTACGCGCTGGACCCGGCCTTCGTCACGCCCGCGCACACCTACAAGGACGGCGTGGACTTCGTCCCGACCAACAAGCACATCGTTTTCGCGCACCACTTCATCTCGGTGGCCGGGGCCGCGCCGATCGTCGGTCCGGCCATCGCGGTCTTCTGGGGATGGGGCCCCGCGCTGCTGTGGGTCGTGCTGGGGACGATCTTCGCCTCGGGCGCCCACGACTTCGGCTCGATCGTGGTCTCGGTCCGGCACAAGGGCAAGAGCATCGGCGCGCTGGCCAGCGACGTCATCAGCACCCGGGCCAGGATCCTGTTCCTGCTGATCATCTTCTTCCTGGTGACGATGGTCAACGCGGTGTTCGCGGTCATCATCGCGGGCCTGTTCATCGCCAACCCCGAGGCGGTCCTGCCCACCCTGGTCACGATCCCGCTGGCGATCGGCGTCGGACAGCTCATCTACCGCCGCCGCACCGCCGCCCTGGTGCCCTCGCTGGTCTCCCTGGCCATCGTCTACGCCTGCATCCCGCTGGGGCAGATGCTGCCCATCACCGTCGACCCGATCGCCGGGGCGCTGGGCGTGGAGCCCGCGATGGTGTGGCTGGTGCTGATCTTCACCTACACCTTCTTCACCTCGCGCCTGCCCGTGTGGATGCTCCTGCAGCCCCGCGACTACATCAACCAGCAGCAGATGGTGCTGGGCCTGCTCATCATCATGGTCGGCATCGTCGTGGGCATGAACACCATCGAGGCCCCGGCCTTCCGCGGCGACCTGCCCGAGGGCTCGCCCTCGATCTTCCCGCTGCTGTTCATCACCATCGCCTGCGGCGCGGTGTCCGGCTTCCACAGCCTGGTCGCCTCGGGCACCACCTCCAAGCAGCTGGACAAGGAGACCGACGCCCGGTACGTGGGCTACCTCAGCTCGCTGGGCGAGGGCACGCTGGCCGTCTGCTCGATCCTGGCCTGCACCGCCGGGATCATGGTCTTCTCCGCCAACGAGAACGCCGCCTGGACCGACCTGTACGCCGACTGGGCCACCGCCGGGGCCAGCCCCGCGGGCACCTTCGTCCAGGGCGTGGCCGGGTTCGCCGGCAACATCGGCATCCCCGAGAGCGTCGGCCTGGTCTTCGCCACCGTGGTCGTGGTCAGCTTCGCCGCCACCAGCCTGGACACAGCGGTGCGCCTGCAGCGCTACACGATCCAGGAGATCAGCACCATCGCGGCGGAGAAGGCGTCCGAGGGCGGCGCGGTCAACCGGGTCTTCGTCTTCCTGTCCCGCAACATCACCGTCGCCACCCTGATCGCGGTGGGCGTGCCCTTCGCCCTGGCCATGGTGCCGGGCAACTTCGCCGCCGGAACCCTCTGGCAGCTCTTCGGCACCACCAACCAGCTCACCGCCGGCCTGGCGCTCTCGGTGATCGCGGTCTGGGTGACCAAGCGCGGCCGCAACCCCATCGCGATCCTCGTCCCGCTGGTCTTCCTGGTCGCGATGACCTCCTGGGCGCTCATCACCCAGCTGCTGAAGTTCGTGCAGTCGGGCGACGCCATGCAGACCTACGTGCTGGCGCCGCTGGACGTGCTCATCTTCGTCCTGGCCGTCTGGATGACGGTGGAGGCCTTCCTGGCCCTGCGCGCGGCCTTCGCCGCCCGTAAGGCGGGAACCCCCTCCGCCGAGGAGGCCCCCGCCGCGAAGACCGCCGAGGGCGGCGAGGACGGCTAGTCTGTCCGGACCGATGCACGACGACCACCGCAAGGCCGCCGGGCCCGCCCAGCTGGGACGGGCCTGGCGGCGCGCCGTCGCCGCCTGGCGCCGTTTCGAGGACTTCCACCAGGCGGTCTTCGACGCGCGCTGGGGCCACGCGCGCAGACGCGAGGCCCGCACCCAGCAGGACACGCTGCGGGCCCTGCTCATGCTGGAGACCCTGGGGGTGGACAACCCCGTCGCCTACGAGACCCTGGACCTGATCCCGTACATGGTCGCCGACCTGCACGAGTGGCACCGCAGAATGGGCCGCAGGGACTTCGGAGCACCCGGAGGCTGCTGTTGACCGAGCCCGCCGCCGGCGCCGCCCCCAGCCCCGCGATCACCTTCGTCGGCGGCAAGGGCGGGGTCGGCAAGACCACGCTGGCCGCCGCCCACGCCCTGGCCCTGGCCGAAGCCGGACACCGGGTGCTGGTCCTCTCCACCGACCCCGCCCACTCGCTGGGCGACGCCCTGGAGACCCCGCTCAAGGACGAGCCGGTCCGGGTCGCCCCGAACCTGTGGGCGGCCGAACCCGACGCCGACGCCGCCGTGCGCCGCCGCGTCGACCAGGTGGTCGAGGACGCCTACCGGGCGGTTCCGCCCGAGGTCATGCCCGCCGTGCGCCGCCACCTCCAACAGGCGGGTTCCAGCCCCGGCATGGCCGAGTCCGCGCTGGCCGACCTGCTCGTGGACCGCATGGAGCAGGTCGGCGCGGAGTGGGACGCCCTGGTCGTGGACAGCGCGCCCACCGGCCACCTGCTGCGTCTGCTCCACCTGCCCACGCTCCTGACGCCCTGGGTGGAGGGCCTGACCCGCCAGCGCGAACGGGCCCGGCGCGCCGAGGCCTTCGCCGACGTGGTCGGAGGGGACGGAGAAGAGGCCGATCCGCTCACCGAGCGCCTGCACGCCCGGCGCCACCGCCTGGAGCGCGCCGCCGACCGGATGCGCCGGGACGCCGTCGTGCGTCTGGTGACACTGCCCCGCCGCATGGTGCTGGCCGAGACCGCCCGGGCCGTGGAACAGCTCACCGAGGCCGGGTTCCGGCTCGCCCCCGTGGTGGTCAACCAGATCCCGCCCGCGGACGCCGCCGGGCCCGACACCGCCGAGGCGCTGGCCGCCACCCGCGAGCGCTTCGCCTCCCTGGGCACCGTGGAGATCCCGCTCCAGGACACCGAGCCCACCGGCCCCGAACGCCTGCGCCGCCTGGTCGCCCACCTCGCGCCGCCCCGGGACTGACCACCGGCGGCGCGCCAGACCCTCCGGGCGGCCCCCGGGCGCCCCGGGAACCCTGGGGCGCCCTCCGACGTCGGACCGTGAGAAGGACGACGTCGGAGGAGGGCGCGCGCGGTGCGGAACGGGAGAACGTGCGGGGTACGATCGACCCGCGACCGCCCTTCGACCACGTCAGGGCAGGTGGGCCCCTGGATGGCGGGAACCGACGCTCCCGCCCGTTATCGTTGGCGCCATGGGGCGATCCGGGGAAGACGGCAGACTCACGGCGGGGGGCGATGTGGCCAGCCCGGCGGTCAGTGACCGCATCTGGACGGTTCCCAACCTACTGAGCATGCTCCGCCTGGTGGGTGTGCCGCTGTTCCTGTGGCTCGTCCTGGTGCCCGAGGCCGACTGGTGGGCCCTGCTCGTGCTGGCCCTGGCCGGGCTCAGCGACTGGCTCGACGGCAAGATCGCCCGCGCCTGGAACCAGACCTCGCGCCTGGGCACGGTCCTGGACCCGCTCGCCGACCGCCTCTACATCTTCGCGGCCCTGCTCGGCCTGGTGGTGCGCGGCATCGTGCCCTGGTGGCTGATGGCCATCCTGGTCCTGCGCGACGTCCTCATCCTGGGCGCGATCCCGCTGCTGCGCCACTACGGCTACGGACCCCTGCCGGTCAACTTCGCCGGGAAGGCCGCCACCCTCTGCCTTCTCTACTCGTTCCCCCTGCTGTTCATCGCCGGTTACGCCTCGATCGTCGCGGATGTGGCGAGAATTATAGGTTGGGCGTTCGCACTCTGGGGAACGGCTCTGTACTGGTGGGCCGGACTGCTCTACGCCGTACAGGGACTGCGCCTGATCGCCCAGACCCGCCGCGCCGAACGCGCTGATCACACCGGAGGCCAGCGGGCCGTCGGGGACAGCGACCCCGTGCGCGGGGGCACCACGGATCGACCCGATCCAGCCACACCGGCGACCGCTGAGGGGGACCCCGGCGCGGTCGCCGAGAGCTCGGACCGGTCGAGCCGCCCGGACCAGGGACGAACCGGCCCCTGATCCCCCGGCGGACCGGCTCACCGTGAGTCCTGTCGGATCGAAAGGGAGTGTCGTCTCCGCATGAGAACATGTCCCACCGCGGGCCACCGCGCGCTCGCCGCACAGCATTCCGCCACCGCCCTCCCCGGCGACGCGGCCGTACGGAGGTACCGGCGATGAGCCAGACCGAAGGCGCCGCACCGGAGGACACCGCGCCTCCCATGAAGGCCGTCGTCATGGCGGGCGGCGAGGGCACCCGCCTGCGCCCGATGACGGCCAACCAGCCCAAACCGCTCCTGCCGGTGGTCAACAAGCCCATCATGGAGCACGTCCTGCGCCTGCTGCGCAAGCACGGCTTCACCGAGACCGTGGTCACCGTCCAGTTCCTGGCCACCCTCATCCGCAACTACTTCGGTGACGGCGAGGAGCTGGGCATGAAGCTCCACTACGTCGCCGAGGAGGTCCCGCTGGGGACCGCGGGCAGCGTCAAGAACGCCGAGGAGCACCTTCGCGGCGAACCCTTCATCGTCATCTCCGGTGACGCGCTCACCGACATCGACCTGACCGACATGGTGCGCTTCCACCGCGAGAGCGGCGCCAAGGTCACCATCGGCCTCAAGCGGGTGGAGAACCCGCTCGAGTTCGGCATCATCATCGTCGACGAGCAGGGCCGCGTCCAGCGCTTCCTGGAGAAGCCCACCTGGGGCCAGGTCTTCTCCGACACCGTCAACACCGGCATCTACATCATGGAGCCGGAGGTCCTGGAGCGCGTCGCCGAGGGCGAGGTGGTCGACTGGTCCGGTGACGTCTTCCCGCAGCTGCTCAAGGACGGCGAGCCCATCTACGGCTACATCGCCGAGGGCTACTGGGAGGACGTGGGCACCCACGAGAGCTACCTCAGCGCCCAGGCCGACGTGCTCTCGGGCAAGGTCGACGTGGACATCGACGGCTTCGAGGTCTCCCCGGGCGTGTGGGTCGGCGAGGGCGCCCAGGTCCACCCCGAGGCCGTCCTCAAGGGCCCGCTCTACATCGGCGACTACGCCAAGGTCGAGGCGGGCGCAGAACTGCGCGAGTTCACCGTGGTGGGCAGCAACGCCGTGGTGCGCGCCGAGGCCTTCGCCCACCGCACCGTCCTGCACGACAACGTCTTCATCGGGCGCGGCGCCAACCTGCGCGGCGCCGTGGTCGGCAAGAACACCGACGTCATGGCCGCCGCCCGGATCGAGGAGGGCGCGGTCGTGGGCGAGGACTGCGTCATCGAGTCCGAGGCCTACCTGCACAACGACGTCAAGGTCTACCCGTTCAAGACCATCGAGGCCGGGGCGGTGGTCAGCACCAACGTCATCTGGGAGTCGCGCGGGCAGCGCTCGCTCTTCGGCCCCCGGGGCGTGTCGGGCCTGATCAACGTCGAGATCACCCCCGAACTGGCGGTGCGCCTGGCCAACGCCTACGCCACCACCCTGAAGAAGGGCGCGATCGTCACCACCTCGCGTGACGTCTCGCGCGCCGCCCGCACGCTCAAGCGCGCCATCATCAGCGCGCTCACCGCCGCCGCCATCGAGGTCCGCGACCTGGAGGTGGTGCCGCTGCCGGTGGCCCGCTTCCACACCTCCCAGAGCGGGGTCAGCGGCGGCATCACGGTGCGCACCAGCCCGGGCGACCCGGAGTCGGTGGACATCCTGTTCCTGGACGGCGACGGGGCCGACCTGTCGCCGGCCGCCCAGCGCAAGCTCGACCGGGTCTTCTCCCGCGCCGAGTACCGCCGGGCCTTCCCGGGGGAGATCGGCGAGCTGACCTTCCCCTCGCGCAACGTGGAGAGCTACTCGCACGAGCTGCTGCGCAGGGTGGACACCTCCGGCGTGGCCGAGGCCGAGCTCAAGGTCGTGGTCGACTGCGCGGGCGGCAGCGGCTCGCTGATCCTGCCCTCCCTGCTGGGCCGGATCGGCGTGGACGTGCTCACCGTCAACAACAGGCTGGACGAGGCCTCGCCCACCGACACCGTCGCCAAGCAGAACCGGGACCTGGAGCGGCTGGGCGAGCTGGTCTCGGGGTCGGGAGCCGACTTCGGGGTCCGGTTCGACCCGGTGGCCGAGCGGCTGTCCATCGTGGACGAGAACGGTGCGCTGGTGGAGAACCAGCGCGCCCTGCTGGTCGTCCTGGAACTGGTCTGCGCCGAGTACGGCGGCGGCACGGTCGCCCTGCCGGTGACCACCACCCGGGTCGCCGAGACGGTGGCCGCCTCGCACGGGGTCAAGGTGCGCTGGACGGCCACGGCCACCGACGAGCTGACCAAGGCGGTCCGCGCCGACGAGGACATCGTCTTCGCCGCTGACGGCCGCGGCGGGTTCGTCGTGCCGCGCTTCAGCCCCACCAGTGACGCCATCGCCGCCTTCGTGCGGCTGCTGGCCCTGGTGGCCCGGACCCGCCGGTCGCTCAGCCAGATCGACCGCACGATCCCCCAGGCGCACCTGCTGCGCCGTTCGGTGCCCACCCCGTGGGCGGTCAAGGGGAGCGTGATGCGCGCGGTCGTGGAGGCGGCTGGCGGCCGCGAGCTCGACACCACCGACGGCGTCCGGGTGATCGAGCCGGACGGAAGCTGGGCCCTGGTCCTCCCCGACACCGCGGAGGCCGTGACCCATCTTTGGGCCGAAGGTCCCGACTCCGACACCGCGCACCGGCTGTTGGACGAGTGGGCGGCCGTCGTGGAGCGCGCCGAGGGCTGAGTCCGGGGGTGCGGGCGCGGGCGGGGGACCGTCCGCGCCCGCACCTCGGGCGCTCGCCCGGTCGCTCCACGTGTCCGGTCGCGAACTCCCCGCGAGCCCGACTTAGCGGATAAAATGGACATACACGCAGGTCGTGGCGGTTCGGTGAAGGCGATGCGAATCCGCGGCGATCCGCGTAGAACCAAACTCCTCCGCGGGGCATCACCACCAGGGTGGGTATCGCTCCCCCACGTGGTCGGACCCCGACACCCGGTAGTGCTCCGGGATGCCGGATCCGCCGTCGTCCGGCGCGTTCGCGGTGGGGTGTCCACGGCAGGCCGAGGAGGAGCGAAACCCTTCCTGGACAGGGATATGGTTTAAAGTCGAGTGTTCCCCGGAGGCCTCGTGGCCCACCGGATCGGGTGTCCCGGCAACGGCGGATACCCTCACCGGGGGTGACAAGGAGGACGACGCGGGGGATGAGACCTAGCGACCGACCGTGCGAGGCGCACCGCTGGCACGACAGCGGAACGTCTCGCCGCGTTCCGGGCGGTGGGCGGGCCCAGCGCCCGCGTGGTGCCCGGCACGTGTCACCGATCAGCCGAATCAAGCACCGCCCCGTGCGGTAGGAGGCCGAGCCGACCTATGTCGAGCGTTTACTGCACGCAGTGCGGTCACGCCGTTGCGGATGATGCCCGTTTCTGCTCCCACTGTGGAACCCCCCTCCGCAGGGCCGAACAGCAGGGCCCCCGACCCGGCGCTGGCGGGGAGTCCGGCGGAGACGTCACTTCCACGATCTCCCTCTCGGGCATACAGGCCCTGGAGGAGGAGGAGTCCGGTGAGGAGCTGGGCGGCGACGACCCCGCCAACCCCGACGCGCTGCCGCCGGGTACGGCGCTGCTCGTGGTCAAGCGCGGCCCCAACGTCGGGAGCCGCTTCCTGCTGGACAGTGACGTGACCACCGCCGGCCGCCACCCCAACAGCGACATCTTCCTGGACGACGTCACCGTCTCCCGGCGCCACGTGGAGTTCTTCCGCCGCGGCGACGGGTTCGGCGTCCGCGACGTGGGCAGCCTCAACGGCACCTACGTCAACCGCGAGCCGGTCGACGAGGCCCAGCTCGGCGGCGGGGACGAGATCCAGATCGGTAAGTTCCGCATGGTCCTGCTGACCAAGCCGCGCCGCTGAGGAGCGGACGGCCTCGAGCGGGAGCGGCGGGCGGGCCGAAGAGGTTTGCGGCCCCCCGCCGCCGGAGAACTTTGTAACGAAGGGTGCCGATTTCGCCCTCGGGTCCTGATCCACGGGGTGAGCAGGGACGAGCGCCCATCCGGCATGATGACTCGTGGGACGGAGACGCTGTGAAGCACATGGAGGTCGTCGGCGTCCGGGTTGAGATGCCCTCGAACCAGCCGATAGTCCTGCTCAAGGAATCCGATGGGGACCGCTACCTGCCGATCTGGATCGGCGGTGTGGAGGCGACCGCGATCGCGCTGGCCCAGCAGGGTGTCGCACCAGCCAGGCCGCTCACGCACGACCTGTTCCGGGACGTGCTCAACGCCCTGGACACCGCGCTCACCACGGTGAACATCACCGGCCTCAGCGACGGCATCTTCTACGCCGAACTGGTCTTCAGCAACGGTGTGGAGGTCAGTGCGCGGCCCTCCGACTCGATCGCGCTGGCGTTGCGCACCGGAACGCCGATCTACGCGCACGAGGACGTGATCGCCGAGGCGGGGATGCCCATTCCGGACGAGCAGGAGGACCAGGTCGAGGCCTTCCGGGAGTTCCTGGACAACATCTCGCCCGAGGACTTCGGCAGACGTACCGAGTAGGCGCCCGTGCGGGCTGTCGTACGCGGGACCCGTGCGGACGGCGGGTCCCAGGCGCGTGTGCGGTGTTCGGGCACGGCCGCGGGTGGCATGCTGTGACCTGCGGCTTCTCCTTGATGGCCGGTGATAGGTTGGGAGCGGGAATGGCCGTAACGGTCCGGGCCGAACCCCCGGCGGGCTCCTCGCCCGCCTCCGGGGCGGCTCCGCGGCTCCGCCGCCGCGCGCACTTGGCGACGCGCCGTGCGGTGTCGTTGACGCTGCCGGTCGGCCGTCCTACCGTCAGTGCAGTAGAACCCGCGGCGCACCCCATCCCTGAGTGGACATCCCCTGTCAAGACCGCCGTGGGACGAGGAGCCGGAGGTCGGCGTGGCGGTAGCGGGCGGCAAGCGGGATCCCCATGACAGGCGGTCCGCGCTGCGGCTAGCGGGGCAGCAGGGCCTACTGTGCGAAGAGGACGTGGTGGCGCTGCCTATGGACGTCGGGTATCGGGGCCCCGCGGCGTGTACGGCCGCCGGGATCAGCTACCGCCAGCTCGACTACTGGGCCAGAACGGGCCTGGTGGAGCCGAGCGTGCGCGCCGGAGCCCACAACGCCCCCCTGTACAGCCTTCCGGACATCCTGCTGCTCAAGGTGGCCAAACGACTCCTGGACACCGGCATCTCCCTGCAGCAGATCCGTACCGCCGTCGACCATCTGCGCGGACGCGCTGCCCCCGACCTGGCCCGCATCACCCTGATGAGCGACGGCGTCAGCGTCTACGAGTGCACCTCGCCCGAGGAGGTCGTCGACCTCATGCAGCGCGGCCAGGGCATGTTCGGCCTGGCCCTGGCCAACGTCTGGCGCGAGCTGGAGGAGGCGCTGGGCGTGGTCCCGGCCGAGGAGCGGGCCGACCTGCCCGCCGCCGCCCCCCAACCCGTGGACGAGCTCGCCAGGCGCCGCAGGGAGCGGCGCACCGGCTGAGCCCTCCGCACCGCTGCGGGTCGCGCACACCGTGCCGGGCCCTGGGACCAGCGCGTGTTCGTGCGATCCGCCATACCGGTGGGGCCGGTCCGGGGAAACGCCTGCCCGGAGGCGGTGTCCGTGTCGGCGATCGAGTACGGTCGTAGTCACAACAGGGATGAAAACCGACATTCACCCTGCTTGTACACATGTACAGACTGTGAGTTGGCTGTCGATACCGCGCGAGAGAGACCCCGGGAACGGGGCGCCGACGGGGCAATACTCCCCAGTAACCTCTCAGGCACCACGGATCGTGTGGAGGAGGCCGCTCTGGAGCCTGGGCACCGCCGTGCCCGGTGACAGAGGGGGAGACCGTCAGGAACACCGCCGACCATCGGCCCTGTCACCAGGAGGTCTCCGTGCCAGATCAGCCCGTGCACACCCCGGGGGCGCCCGCCCGGGTCTTCGCCGACCGCCACATCGGCCCGACCCCGGCCGAGACCCAGGAGATGCTCAAGACCGTCGGCTACGGCTCCACCGCCGAACTCATGTCCGACGCCGTGCCGGAGTCGATCCTCACCGGCCCCGGCCGCAGCGCACCGCTGAACCTGCCCGCGGCGATCGGCGAGGAGGAGGCCCTGGCCGAACTGCGCGACCTGGCCGCGCGCAACGACGTGCGCACCTCCCTGATCGGACAGGGCTACTACGGCACCTTCACCCCGCCGGTCATCCTGCGCAACATCATGGAGAACCCGGCCTGGTACACGGCCTACACGCCCTACCAGCCCGAGATCTCCCAGGGCCGCCTGGAGGCCCTGCTCAACTTCCAGACGATGGTCGCCGACCTGACCGGCCTGCCCGTCTCCGGCGCCTCGCTGCTGGACGAGGCCACCGCCGCCGCCGAGGCCATGACCCTGGCCCGCCGCGCCTCCCGGAGCAGGGCCGACGTCTTCGTCGTGGACTCCGACGTCTTCCCGCAGACCCTGCAGGTGCTGTGCACCCGGGCCGAACCCCTGGGCATCGAGGTGGTGGTCGCCGACCTGTCCCGGGGCCTGCCCGAGGGCGAGGCCTTCGGCGTCCTGGTGCAGTACCCCGCCTCCAGCGGTCTCGTCCGAGACCCGGGCGACCTCATCGCGCAGGCGCACGAGCGCGGCGCCCTGGCGGTGGTGGCCGCCGACATCCTCGCCCTGACCCTGCTGCGCAGCCCCGGCGACCTGGGAGCCGACATCGCGGTCGGCTCCACCCAGCGCTTCGGCGTCCCGCTCGGCTTCGGCGGTCCGCACGCCGGGTACATGGCCGTCGGAGAGAAGCTGCGCCGCCAGCTGCCCGGCCGCCTGGTCGGCGTCTCGGTGGACAACGCGGGCAAGCCCGCCTACCGGCTGGCGCTGCAGACCCGCGAGCAGCACATCCGCCGGGAGAAGGCCACCAGCAACATCTGCACCGCCCAGGTCCTGCTCGCCGTGATGGCCGGGATGTACGCCGTCTACCACGGCCCCCACGGCCTGCGCGCGATCGCCCGCCAGGTGCACACCCGCACCGCGGCCCTGGCCGACGCCCTGACCGAGCGCGGCTTCGAGCTGGTCCACTCCGCCTACTTCGACACCCTGCGCGTGCGCGTGCCCAGCGCCGCGCGCGTCGTGGAGTCCGCCCTGGCGGCCGGGTACAACCTGCTGGCCGTCGACCAGGGCACGGTGGGCGTGAGCGTGGACGAGACCACCACCCCGGCCGACCTGGAGCGGGTCCTGGCGGCCTTCGGCGAGGCCGAGCGCGGCTCCTCCCGGGTGCGGCTGAGCGTGGACGGGGAGGCCGACCGCCTGCCCGCCGCCCTGGTCCGCGAGGTCGACTACCTCACCCACCCGGTGTTCACCACCCACCGCAGCGAGACCTCGCTGCTGCGCTACATGCGCCGCCTGTCCGACCGCGACCTGGCCCTGGACCGCACGATGATCCCGCTGGGCTCGTGCACCATGAAGCTCAACTCCACCACCGAGATGGAGCCGGTCACCTGGCCGGAGTTCGCGGGCCTGCACCCGTTCGCGCCCCTGGAGCAGGCCGCCGGGAGCGTGGCCCTGATCCGCGACCTGGAGGCCTGGCTGACCGAGGTCACCGGCTACGACGCGGTGTCCCTGCAGCCCAACGCGGGCTCCCAGGGCGAGCTCGCCGGCCTGCTGGCCATCCGCGGCTACCACCGCTCGCGGGGGGAGGCCCACCGCGACGTGTGCCTGATCCCCAGCTCCGCGCACGGCACCAACGCCGCCAGCGCGGTCATGGCCGGTATGCGGGTGGCCGTCGTGGCCTGCGACGACAACGGCAACGTGGACCTGGCCGACCTGCGCGCCAAGACCGCCGAGCACGCCGCGGACCTGGCGGCCATCATGGTCACCTACCCCTCCACGCACGGGGTCTACGAGGACACGATCACCGAGGTGTGCCGCCTGGTGCACGAGGCGGGCGGCCAGGTCTACGTGGACGGCGCCAACCTCAACGCGCTGCTGGGCTGGGCCAAGCCGGGCGAGTTCGGCGCCGACGTCAGCCACCTGAACCTGCACAAGACCTTCTGCATCCCGCACGGCGGCGGCGGTCCGGGTGTGGGCCCGGTCGCGGTCCGCTCGCACCTGGCCGGGTTCCTGCCCAACCACCCGGGCCAGCCCGAGGCGGGCCCGCACACGGGCGTGGGACCGGTCTCGGCGGCCCCGTTCGGGTCGGCGGGCATCCTGCCCATCTCCTGGGCCTACATCCGGATGATGGGCGAGGAGGGCCTGCGCTCGGCCACCGAGGTCGCAGTGCTCTCGGCCAACTACCTGGCCCGGCGGCTGGAGCCGTACTTCCCGGTGCTCTACACCGGCGCCAACGGGCTGGTCGCGCACGAGTGCGTGATCGACATCCGCCCGCTGCAGAAGGCCAGCGGCATCAGCAACGAGGACGTGGCCAAGCGGCTCATGGACTACGGTTTCCACGCGCCGACCATGTCCTTCCCGGTCAACGGCACCCTGATGGTGGAGCCGACCGAGAGCGAGAACCTCGCCGAGCTGGACCGGTTCGTGGAGGCGATGATCGCCATCCGCGGCGAGATCGACCGCGTCGTGTCGGGGGAGTGGGACGCCGAGGACAACCCGCTGCGCAACGCTCCGCACACCGCCGAGGCCGTGACCGCCGACGTGTGGGAGCACGGTTACACGCGCGCGGAGGCGGCCTACCCGCTGGCCTCGCTGCGCACGGACAAGTACTGGCCGCCGGTCGGCCGGATCGACCAGGCCTACGGTGACCGCAACCTGGTCTGCTCCTGCCCGCCGCCGGAGGCCTTCGAGCTCTAGGGCACGGGAGCGGGACACGGCAGGGGCGTCGGCCTCCGGGTCGGCGCCCCGCCTGCGCCCAATTGCGAATCTACATCGTAAAGCAGAGCTCGTGTTGACGAACCCTTCCGGAGGGCAGGGGAAAGGGAGGGAACACCCGGGCGGATCCCGACCCGGCCAGCGACCCCTTCCGCGTTAGAGTTGCGGCGACACGGGTCGCGTTCCCACCACGCGAACCGACGCCCCCATGGAAAGCTCGACCATGACCACGACGTCCGGACCCTCCCCGCGCTCCGGTTCCGCCGAACCGCCCCAGGCCACCGACCCCCGGGACACCGAGGAGGCGGCCGCGGTCCCCGACGGGGACGCCGAGGACCTGTGCGACCAGGCCCAGGACCTCGCCGAGAGCGGCCACCTCGCCCGCGCCGCCGCGCTCTACCAGCAGGCCGCCGCCGCCCCGCACCCGGGCACGCGGGCCCGCGCCCTCCTGGGCCTGGCCGTGGTCCGGGACCGCGGCGGCGACCTTCCCGCCGCCCGGGAGGCGGCCCGCGCGGCCCTGGAGACCGGGGACGCGCGCCACGCCCCGCGCGCCGCCTACCACCTGGCGCTGTCCCTGGAGGAGGACGGGCAGGCCGAGGAGGCGGAACGCGTCTGGCGCGGGCTGCTGGACCTGGGCGGGGCCGCCTATGCCGCCGTGGCCCGCTACGGGCTGGCCCGCGCCGCCGAGGAGCGCGGTGACACCGGCGGGGCCGAGGAGCACTGGGAGGCGGCCCTGACCCTTCCGGCCGGTTCTCGGGAGATCAGCCGCCTGCACGCGGCCACGGTGGTCGACGCGGCCCGGGACCTGGCCGAGCGCCTGCTGGCCCGGGGGCTGCCCGGCGCCGCCGCGGCGGCCGTCGAGCGCGGCCTGGCGGTGGCCGACGACCCCCGGCTGCGCCTGCTGCGCGCCGCCGCCCACCTCGAACACGCCATCGCCGACGCCGGCGCGGTGGTCGAGCGCGCCGGGAGGGAGGACGGGGAGGCGCCGGAGCCGGAGACCTCGGCCGCCGCGGTGGAGGTCCTGGCGGGCCTGTTCGCGCTGAGAGGGGACCCCGCCGAGGCCGAACGGGTCTGGCGACTGGGCCTGGAGGCCTCCGGCCCCGAGACCGCGGACCGGGTGCGCGGGCGGCTGCACCGGGGGTTCGCCTCGCCCGAGGAGGAGGACGGGCGGGGTCCGTGGTGGGAGCCCTACCTGGAGGAGGCCGCGGCCAGCGCGAGCGCGCCCGCGCTGGCGGGGGAGCTGTTCGCGGTGGTCACCCAGATGCACGCTCTGCTGGCGGTGCCGGTGGTGGAGGGGGAGTCGCGCCCGGCGGTGCTGCGGGCCGCGATGGAGCAGGCCCTGCGCACCCCGAGCGAGCTGGTATGGGGCCCGGACGTGCACGCCGACTTCCGGCGTCGGCTGAGTGAGGCGATGGGTGGCCGGGACGTGCTGCCCGAGGGCTGGCCCGACCGGGGCTGAGGCGCCCCGGCCGGGCGGATCCCGGGGGCGTTCAGGCGGCCACGCGGGGCCGGTGCGGGGCGACGACCGCCCCGTCGGGGAGCAGCTCACCGGTGTCCTCGAAGAGGACGACACCGTTGCAGAGCAGGCTCCATCCCTGCTCGGGGTGGCTGGAGACGACGCGGGCGGCCTCGCGGTCGGTGTCCTCGAAGGACGGACAGGGAGGTTCGTGGCTGCACATGGGACAGGCCTTTCGGTCCAAAGGGCTCGTCGTTGAGCTGACGCCAAGAATAGTGGCTCACATCACATGTGTGTTGTGGTTTGGGGCGGATGTGGTGGCCGTGTCGTTGTCGTCCGCTCGCGTCCGGTGAGACGCTCCCGGTCGGGCGGAGGTTCTCGCCTCCTCGGTCCGGGCGCGGGCCCTCAGTACCCGCCGCGCGTACGGCGTGCCGCCGGGCGGCTGCGCATGCCCGCCCCCGCCAGGCCACCGTGCTGGAAGACCCGGACGAGTTCGCCGCCCAGGTTGACCCCGGCGCCCAGCGCCAGGGCGACCGTGACGGCCTCGGCCAGGCCGAGCAGGCCCAGCACCGCGTTGCCCTGGGTGATCTCGATCAGGCCCCGGTAGAGGATGCTTCCCGGCAGCAGCGGCGCGATCGAGGGCACGAGGTAGGGCAGGACCGGTCTGCGGGTGCGCCGGGCCAGCCAGTGGCCGACCACGCCGACCGCGACCGCGCCCGCGAGTGTGCCCACCACCGGGGCCACCTGGAGCAGGTCGCGCAGGTTGGCGTAGATGAGCCAGATCATCACGCCCAGGGCGCCGATCATCGGCAGCATCCGGGGCGGCACGGCGAGGGAGATGGCGAAGGCCATCGCGATCCCGGCCGCGCCGATGAGGACCTGGGGCTCTGTGGAGGTGCCCGCCGAGGGCAGGGTGTCCAGGTCGATCTGCACACCCAGGCGCTGGGCGGTGTAGGCGACGGCGGCCACGCCCGAGACGATCGCGCCCAGGATGAAGAAGGTCTCCAGCAGGCGGGCCGCCGCCGAGACGTAGGTGCCGCTGATGCCGTCCTGGAGGCTGGAGACCAGGGGGCGTCCGGGGAGCAGGGCCATGATGTTGCCGGTGATGATGGCTCCGGCCTGCAGGCCCAGCTCCAGGGTGTTGCTCACCCAGAGCAGGGCCACGCCGATGGTCGCGGCGACCACGGCCGCGGCGGCCATCTGGTAGAACTCCGCGACGCCGCGCTTGGCCAGGAACACGGCGGTGCGGTCGCCGAGCACGGTGGCGAGGAAGGCCACGGTGGCCACGATCACGCCGCCGCCCATCATCATGCTCGCACTGGAGGCGATCAGGCCGAATCCGACGGCGATGAGCCAGTTGGGGTAGGGCATGCGGGCGCGGCGGATGCGGGCCAGGCGGGCGGTGGCGTCCTCCAGTTCCAGCAGGCCCAGCGCGGCCTCCTGGACCAGGGCGTGCAGTTCGCCGACACGGAAGTAGTCCAGGGTGCGGCGGCGGACCACGCGTTCGCCGGTGATCGGGGGGTGGTCGCCGCCGGGGTGGGTGGACAGGGTGATGGTGGTGAAGGTGACCGAGACCTCGGAGCGGGGCAGGTCGAAGGCGACGGAGAGGCTGAGCATGGCCTCGCTGACCGCCTCGGTGCCCTCGCCGCTGGCCAGCATGAGTTCTCCCACGCGCAGCACCAGGTCGATGGCGCGCGCGTCGGGGAGTGCGACCTCCTCGTCCTCGTCGAGGCCGTCGGGGGTCAGTTCGCTCTCGTGTGCGGCCCGCCAGTCCCGCATCCTGCTGAGCAGGCGGTCCTCGCCGGGGGGCACGGGCCGTTCCCGCTTGCTTGGCATCCCTGTCTCCGTTCCCTCCTCGCCTGTACCCCGTGGTGGTCGGCGCGATGATCAAACCCTTGAGGGGACGCGGTCCACGGGGGCCGGGTTCGCCCGGGGCGGGGGTGGTCGCCGGTGAGTTCGGTCACCGGGCCAATCCTGTCAAGGCCCGCGGTCCTCCGACAGCGACGCGCCGGGGCCGTGCGGGGGCGGGGTCGGGGTCAGCGCGGGGGATCGGTGTCGCTCTCCCCGGGGCGGACCAGGCCGTGTTCGTAGGCGTGGACCACCGCCTGGAGGCGGTCGCGCAGGCCCAGTTTGGTGAGGATGCTGCCGACGTGGGACTTGACGGTGGTCTCGCCCAGGACGAGGTGCTCGGCGATCTCGGCATTGGACCACCCGCGGGCGAGCAGCCGCAGGACCTGGTGTTCGCGGGTGCTGAGCGGGTCCTGGCCGGTGTGCTCCCGGGGCGGGGGGAGCAGGGGCGCGAAGCGTTCCAGCAGGCGGCCGAGGACGGGCGGGGAGATGACGGCGGCCCCGTCGGCGACCACCTGCACGGCGGTGAGGAGTTCGGCGGGCGGGGTGTCCTTGAGGAGGAAGCCGGCGGCGCCCGCGCGCAGGACTCCGACGGCGTACTCGTCCAGGTCGAAGGTGGTCAGGGCCAGGACCCGCACGCGGTGGCCGCCCTGGCGGGCCCAGGAGGTGATCTGCGCGGTGGCCTCGACGCCGTCCGTGCCGGGCATGCGTACGTCCATGAGGACGACGTCGGGGAGCAGGCATCGGGTCGCGCTCACCGCCTCGCGTCCGTCGGAGGCCTCGCCCACCACCGACACGTGCGGAGCCGACTCCAGGATCATGCGGAAGCCGGCGCGGATGAGGGGCTGGTCGTCGACCAGCAGGACTGAGACGGGCACAGGGGGAATTGTGCCGTACGCGGGAGGGCGCGGGTCATCCGCCGGCGGTGGTGTCGGGGGTGTGCGGTGTCGGGGCGGGCAGGGGCGGCGGGGTGCCGCCGAAGGCGGGGCACAGGGCCTGGTGCTCGCACCACCCGCAGAGCCTGCTCTTCCTGGGCTCCCACACCCCGGCGCGTCCGGCGGCCTCGATGCGGGCCCAGATGTCGGAGATCTCGGTCTCGGCGACGCGGAGTTCGTCCTCGGTGGGTTCGTACCAGCGCACCGCGCCGTCGCCGCCGAGGTAGACGAGTTGCAGGCGGGTGGGGACGACGCCGAGGTCGCGCCAGATCATGACGGCGTAGAAGAAGATCTGGAAGCGGGCCTTGTCCTCGAAACGGGGGTGGGGTGACTTGCCGGTCTTGTAGTCGACGACGCGGATCTGGCCGGAGGGGGCGACGTCGATGCGGTCGACGTATCCGCGCAGGCGCAGCCCGGTGGGGAGGGCGACCTCCAGGCGCAGTTCGCGGTCGCGGGGTTCGAGCGCGGCGGGGTTCTCCAGGTCGAAGTAGCGGCGGACCAGGGCGCGGGCCGACTCCAGCCAGGCGTCGCGCGCGGTCTCGTCGCCGAAGAGGTCCTCGACCTCGGGGGTGCGTTCGCGCAGGCGTTTCCACTCAGGTTCGACGAGGCTGAGGGCGTTGCGGGGGGTGCGGGACTCGGCGGGGAGTTCGTAGAGGCGTTCCAGGCAGGCGTGGACGAGGGTGCCGCGCAGTGCCGCCGCGCTGGGCGCCTCGGGGAGGCGGTCGATGGTGCGGAAGCGGAACAGCAGGGGGCACTGCAGGAAGTCGGAGGCCCGGGAGGGGGAGAGGGCGGACGGCAGGGGCGCGGTGGTCATGGTACGAGCCTATGAGAAGGACGTGACGGTCGGGGAGGGTGTGGATGCGGCTGTGGACGGCGGGCGGATCCGGGCGCGGTGCCCGTAGGCTGGGGGCGTGACCACCGGTAGTGAGCCCTCCGCGTCCCGTTCCCGTGTCCGTTCCCGGCCGGGGCTGTTGATCGGCCGTCCCTTCGGCATCCCCGTCTACGTGACCTCCTCGTGGTGGATCGTGGCGGTGCTGATCACGCTGGTGTACGGGGGGGTCGTCCAGGGGCGTCTGGGGCTGGGGGCCTCGGCCTACCTGCTGGCGTTCGTCTTCGCGGTGCTGTTGTACGCGTCGGTCCTGGTGCACGAGTTGGCGCACTCGGTGGTGGCGCGCGGGTACGGGCTGCCGGTGCGGCGCATCGTGCTGTACGTGCTGGGCGGAGTCTCGGAGATCGAGCGTGAGGCGCCCACGCCCGGGCGGGAGTTCTGGATCGCCTTCGCGGGGCCGTTGTTCTCGCTGCTGTTGGCGGTGGGCGGGTTCGGCCTGTACCTGTTCTCGGATCCGCGCAGTGTCGTCGGTGAGTTGTTGTTCCAGTTGTGGATCGCCAACCTGCTGGTGGGGGTGTTCAACCTGTTGCCGGGGCTGCCCCTGGACGGGGGGCGCCTGCTGCGGGCGGCGGTGTGGAAGGCGACGGGCCGCCCCTTCGCGGGCAGTGTGGCCGCGGCCTGGGGAGGCCGGGTGCTGGCGCTGGGGGTCGTGGCGATGCCGTTCCTGCTGGCCTGGTCGGCGGGTGGCCGGTTGAGCCCGTGGGCGGTCGTGTGGGGTCTGGTCCTGGGCGGTTTCATGTGGACGGGGGCGACGGAGGCGTTGCGCGCGGCCCGGGTGCGGGAGCGGATTCCGGCGTTGAGCGTCCGTGACCTGCTGCGGCGGGCGGTGACGGTGCTGGCCGACACCCCGCTGGCGGAGGCCGAGCGCCGGGCCCGGGAGGCGGGCGCGGCGGAGATCGTGGTGACCGATGCCGACGGTACGGCCACCTCCATCGTGCACCCGGAGGCGGCGGGGGCGATTCCGGAGCGGCGCCGGGCCTGGGTGCCGGTGTCGAGTGTGTCCCGGGCGGTGACCGAGCACTCCCGGGTGTCGGTGGGGTTGCGGGGTGAGGAGTTGTTGAACGCGCTCACGGGTCATCCGCTGCCGGAGTACCTGGTGGTGGGGGAGGACGGTGAGGTGTGCGGGGTGCTGCGGGCCGCGGACGTCAACGCGGCGATGTCGCGCGGGGTCTGAGCGCGCGGTCGGTGGCGTCGCGGGGGTGCCCGGGGCGGTGCGCGGGCGTGGCCTCAGCGGCTGGTGCCCTCGGGCCAGAGCACGGTGACGGGGCGGGAGAGAGCGCGGGCGTAGGCGACGACGTCGGCGGTGCCGCCGGGGCCGCGTGCGGGTTTGCCGTCCCAGACGGCTACGAGGTGGTCGCAGTGTTCGACGAGCAGGCGTCCGGCCGCCATGTGCGCCCTGGAGGTGGACTCGGTGTGGGGTAACTCGCGGACGCGTGCGGCCCGGGCCAGGAGCCGGTCGTAGACGGGGTGGTGTTCGGGGGGCAGGGCCTCGCGGTAGCCCCGGGCGGGGATGATCGCCTCCAGGCGGGCGCCCGCGGCCAGAACCGCCTGGGCGAAGAGGGTGTCGGCGCCGTCGGCGAGGCAGGACACGCCGGTCATGTGGGGGCCGTGGGGGGCCAGGTGGGTGGTGATGAGGTGGGTGACGTCGTCGCTCACCTGCGGGGTCAGGGCCCGGTGGCCGGTGACTCCGATACGGATCACGAAACCTCCTTGGTGCTCGCTTCGCGGCTTTAGTACCCGGAAGCGGTCATACCGGTAACCAGTGACAGGAGTCGATCGTCGAGGTCGCTGACGCAGCGTGCCCGGGGTCCGGAGTAGCGGCGCCGGAAGGAGCGGACCCGGCCGATGACGCGTTCGGACTCGAAGCGGATTCCGGTGGTGAGGGCCTGCTGGGCGAGCCGGAAGGCCTCGTCCACGTCGCCGGCCTCGGCGTGGGCCGTGGCCAGTTCCACCTGGAGGACGGCGGCCTGTTTGGCGCTGCCGGTGCCGGGGGTGAAGGCCTCGGTGAAGGCGCGCCGGGCGTCGTGGGGCCGGCACAGCCGGACGTACACCAGGGCCCGGTACCCGGCGACCTTGGCCTCGTTGAAGGCGAACACCCAGGGCCAGGGCGGGTCGGTGTTGACCGAGCGGGCCACCTCATGGTCGGCCTGCCCCAGGGCGCGGGCGGCGGCGTGGCTGTCCCCGGCCGCGGCGTGGGCGAGTGCCCCGACGCAGGAGATCCAGGCGCGGGCGGTGGGGTGGGCCTGGGGGCCGAGGATGTGTTCGGCCTCACGGACCAGGTCCAGGCCCAGGTGGGGGTCCTCGGCGGTGTCGGCCTCGAAGGCGGCCAGTGAGCCGAGCATGTAGGCGTCGAGCAGACGCATGTCGGCCTGGCGGGCGCGGGTGACGGCCGTGCGGTAGTGGGCGCGGGCCGAGCCCATGTCGCCCCGGTCGGCGTGGAGCCAGGCGGCGAAGCCGGAGGCTTCGCTGGCGGCGGCGCTGAGTTCCGGATGAAACGGTGTCCCGTGCGCCTGCGTAAGCATCTGCTCGGTCAGATGCACGTGCGCGGACGCGCTGGGCAGCAGGTGGCGGGCAGGGGAGGTGGCTTCCATGCGGCGCTGGCCCCCGGTGATGGCGCGCAGGGCGGGTGCGGTGGTCTCGTTGACGGTGTGGTGGTCGCCGGTGGGCGGAGCGGGTTCGGCGGGGACGGCGGCGGTGGTGAGCAGGGCGCTCGCGGCGACCACACGTCCGAAGTCACGGCGTTTCGTGGTGTTCACCCCCTTCTCTACGGGACCGGACTGGTTGGGGTCGCCTCCGAAGCGCAGCAGGTGCAACGGGATGCCCAGGCGCCGCGCGAGGTCGTGCACCTGGCTGATGGTCAGGGACTGTTGGCCGTTGACCACGCGCGAGACCCAGCTCTGGGAGTAGTCGATCGCGCGGGCGAGGTCGCCCTGGGACCACCCGCGGGCCGTGCGCACGCCTTCGAGGACCGCGGCCATGTCACAGGTGGCCAGGGCCCTGGCCATGCGGGGCCGTGTCCACAGGTCCGGTGGAAGAACGCCGTCTGGTTGGGGCATGAGCTTAGATTAGGGATTCCGGACGTCCTTGGTGGCTATGTGGGAAAAAGAAGGCCCCATGCGTGATCCGCATAGGTCCATCCGCTCACGCCCCCGATAGGGCACAGTGCAAGGGTCGTTGGTCCCGGTAGTGCCTGGGAGGGGAAGCCCCGTGACCGTTGAGACCTCGCCTGCGGGAAATCCGAGCCTCAGATGTGAGGACGGACCGGCGGAAGCGGTGAACCGGGCGGAGTCGACCGGACTGGCGTTGCGCGGGCTGGCCGCCGAGTTGCGTTCGCGGGGGGTGGAGGTGCGTGAGGACGGGGCCTGCGGCGCCGTCGACGCCGGTCCCCGGTCCCGGCCCCAGCGCGCCCTGCTGCGCCCCCACCGGGGCGGTCTGTGGTGGTGGATGCGCTGGCCGCTCCAGGAGGGGGTGCCCGCGGCGATGGCCGGGATCCCGATCTCGCCCGTCACGCGTACCACCGAGGCCGCGCGGCGGATCGCGGGGGCGCTGTCCCTGTCCGCCGAGCTCTGAGCGCGCGGGGCGTCGCGTCCGGGCCGGGGCCGTCCCCGGCGGACCCGTGGCCGTTGTGGTCGTCCTGTTCGCCGACCGGGGTCAGGGCCCCGGCACCGCCTCGCGGAACGCTCCGGGGGTGATCCCGTAGTAGCGGCAGAACCAGCGGGTCAGGTGGCTCTGGTCGGCGAACCCCACCCGGGCGGAGACCTCCGCCAGCCCGACCCCGGCCGCGATGAGGTCCCGGGCCCGGCGCAGCCGCAGCTGGCGCTGGTAGTCGCTGGGTGCCATGCCCCACACCGCGCGGAAGGCCCGGTAGACGGCGAACCGGCTCCGGCCCGCCGCCGCGGCCAGCTCCGAGGCGCCCACGTCCTCGGCGAGGCGCTCGCGCAGCACGGCGGCCGCCCGCGCCGCCACCGCCGCGGCGTCGGGGTCGGAGACCGCCGCCACCGCCGCGGGCCGGGTCGCCCCGCGGCGGGCCATGGACAGCACCGTGCCGCGCAGGGCCTCGTCCAGCGCCAGCCGGGAGCCGCCGCGGGTCAGCTCCCCGTGCAGCCGGCCCAGCGCCGCGGCCAGCGCGGGGTCGTGGACGAGGGGTTCGGCGAACAGCGGCAGGCCCGCGGGTCCCTCGGCGGCGTCGGTGAGGACCTCGCGCACCAGGTCCGGCCCGATGTGCACGATCCGGTAGGTGAACCCGGCCTCGGCGCCGGAGTGTCCGTCGTGGGGGTCGTCGGGGTTGAAGGCCAGCACGGTTCCGGCCACGCTGGCGTGCGTACCGCCCCGGCAGTGGAAGGCCTGCACCCCCGACTCGGTCACCCCGAAGGAGTAGGAGTCGTGGCTGTGCCGGTGGTAGGCGTGGCCGCGGAAGTGGGCGTGCATCGCCTCCAGCGGCCGTTCCGGCGATCTCCAGTACCTGGCCCAGTCCTCGCTCACGGAACCATTGTGGCCCGGCCCGCCCGGGTCCGCGCACCAGCGTTCAAGACCGCCGGGCCCGGGACCGGCCATCCTCGGGACATGCGTTTCGACACCAAGATCGCCGTGGCGGTGCACGAGGACCTGGCCGTCTGGCAGAAGCTGAACGTGACCGCCTTCCTCAGCAGCGGCGTGGCCTCCGCCCACCCGGGGGCGGTGGGCAAGCCCTACGAGGACGCCTCCTCCCACGCCTACCTGCCGATGTTCCGCGAGCCCGTGATGGTCTACGCGGCGGACTCGCGGTCCCTGGCCCGCACGCTGGCCCGCGCCCGCTCGCGGGACCTGTCCACCGCGTTGTACACCCGGGAGCTGTTCGCCACCGACAACGACGACGACAACCGGGCCGCGGTGCTGGCCGTGGCCGCAGAGGACCTGGACCTGGTGGGCCTGGCCGTCTACGGTCCGCGGGGGGACGTCGACAAGGTGTTCAAGGGGTTGCGCCTGCACCCGTGAGGGGCCCGGCCCCCGGCGGGTCCGGGGGCCGGGGCGTCAGACGGTCTCGGTCGCGGCGGCGGCCAGGGCGGCGCCGACGATGCCCGCCGTGTTGCGCAGCTCGGCGGCCACGACGGGGGTGCGGATGTCCAGCAGGGGGAGGAACCTGTCGGCCTTGCGGCTGACCCCGCCGCCGACCACGATCAGGTCCGGCCACAGCAGGTCCTCCACGACGCGGTAGTAGCGCTGCAGCCGCTGGGTCGCCCACTCGTGGTAGGACAGCCCCTCGGCGTCCTTGACGGCGGAGGAGGCGCGGGTCTCGGCGTCGTGGCCGTCGATCTCCAAGTGCCCGAACTCGGTGTTGGGCACCAGGCGCCCGTTCACGACCAGGGCGCTGCCGATCCCGGTGCCCAGGGTGGTCAGCAGGACCACCCCCGTCACCCCCGCGGCGGCGCCGTAGCGGGTCTCGGCCACGGCCGCGGCGTCGGCGTCGTTGAGGACGCGCACCGGCTGGCCGGTGGCCCGGGTGAACAGCTCCCGGGCGTCCGTGCCGATCCAGGCCTTGTCCAGGTTGGCCGCGGTGCGCACCACCCCCTGCTGGACCACGCCGGGGAAGGTGACGCCCACGGGAGCTCCGGCGGCCTCGGGGAAGTGCGCGGCGATCTCGCCCACGATCCGGGCCACCGCGGCGGGGGTGGAGTGCTCGGGGGTGAGGACCTTCTTTCGTTCCTTGAGGAACTCACCGGTGCTCAGGTCCACCGGCGCGCCCTTGATCCCGCTGCCGCCGATGTCGATTCCCAGCCCCGTGGTCAGCTGTGACATGCGTCGTTGTCTCCCGTGGTCCTCGTACGGTGGAGCCGTACATGGGTGTCGTCGCGGTCCGCGGGCCGGTCCGGCCCCGGTGGCGGGGCGGGGCGTCCCGCTTCCGTCGGCACCCACGCTATCGGGACCGCCCGCCCGCCTCCGGGGGTTCGGGGACCGCTTTCGGCGGCTCCTCGGGGCCGGCGCCCGTTCGCCGCGGCCCCGAGGGGCCGATACCCTGGGCGATCGCCCTGCCAACCAATAGCGACGTGGGAAGACGAGAGCGACGTTGACCGGTATCCATGGCCGCCGCGGCCCCTTCACCGACGGCGACACCGTGCAGTTGACCGACCCCAAGGGTCGGATGCACACGATCACCCTGCGCGAAGGCGGCGCCTTCCACTCGCACAAGGGCAAGGTCGACCACGACGACCTCATCGGCCGGCCCGAGGGCAGTGTGGTCCGTTCCAACAGCGGCACGGCCTACGTGGCCCTGCGGCCCCTGCTGATCGACTACACCCTGTCGATGAAGCGCGGGGCGACCATCGTCTACCCCAAGGACGCCGCCCAGGTCCTGGTGGAGGCGGACATCTTCCCGGGCGCGCGCGTGGTGGAGGCCGGGGCGGGGTCGGGCGCCATGTCCAACTGGCTGCTGCGCGCGGTCGGCGAGCAGGGCATGGTGCACTCCTACGAGCGCCGCGCCGACTTCGCCGAGATCGCCCGCAAGAACGTGGAGCGCTTCCACGGGGGCCCGCACCCGGCGTGGAGGCTGACCGTGGGCGACCTGGTGGAGGAGCTGGACGAGACGGACGTGGACCGTGTCTTCCTGGACATGCTCGCCCCCTGGGAGTGCCTGGACGCGGTGGCGCGGGCGCTGATCCCGGGCGGCCTGGTCTGCTGTTACGTGGCCACCACGACCCAGCTCTCGCGTGTGGTGGAGGAGCTGCGTGAGGACCCGCGCTTCTACGAGCCGCGCTCGTGGGAGACCATGCTGCGCACCTGGCACGTGGAGGGCCTGGCCGTGCGCCCGGACCACCGGATGATCGGGCACACCGGTTTCCTGGTGGTGGCGCGCCGTCTGGCCGACGGGGCCGAGGCCCCCGAGCGCCGCCGCCGTCCGGCCAAGGGCGCCTACGGCAAGGACTTCGAGGCGGCGCGGGACAGGGAGCGGGGCGCGGCCCCCGCCGAGCCCGCGGCGGCCGAGGGGGCGGCCTCCCCCTCGCCGGAGGTGCCCGCCGACACCCCCTGACGCCGGGGCGCTCCCGGCGCCGTGCGCGTCGGCCGCCGCGTGCACCCTCCGTGCAGGCCCGTCCGGGGTTCCGGGCGGGCCCGTCGTGCGTCCGGAGGGCGCGCTGACGTGCGTGGAGGTCGTACACAGACGCGGAACTCCCTTGCCCGAGGGGGGACCCGGAGGTTACTTTCTCATTACGTCGGGTCATCCGGTAGCACTCTGACCTGTGAAGACGCAAGACCCGCGAATGAGGCCTACGACACTCGCCGCTCCTCGGAGGTTAGGAATCGGGCGAGGGTAGGTAGGCTCCGATGTAGTTCCTCATAGGGAGGTGGCGGACGTGGCCGAGCGCGACGACGAGCGTCAAAGCGACCGGGACCGTGAAGTCGCAGAACTCAGGGCCCAGGTCTCCTACATGGAAAAGGAACTCGGCGTGGTACGGCGTAAGCTCGCCGACTCGCCCCGGCATGTACGCCTACTGGAAGAGCGGCTGCGGGAGGCACAGGCCAATCTCGCCGCCGCCAACGGTCAGAACGAACGACTTGTCTCCACTTTGAAGGAAGCGCGCGAGCAGATCGTCGCGCTCAAGGAAGAGGTCGACCGGCTGGCCCAGCCGCCGTCCGGCTTCGGGATCTACCTCGGTTCACGCGAGGACGAGACCGTCGAGATCTTCACCAACGGCCGCAAGATGCGGGTCAACGTGAGCCCCTCGGTGGACCTGGACAACCTGCGCCCCGGCCAGGAGGTCATGCTCAACGAGGCGTTCAACGTCGTGGAGGTGGAGTCCTTCGAGACGGTGGGCGAGGTCGTCATGCTCAAGGAGATCCTTGAGGACGGCGAGCGGGCCCTGGTGATCTCGCACCACGACGAGGAGCGGATCGTGCGGCTGGCCGAGCCGCTGCGCGACGAGCCGATCCGGCCGGGGGACTCCCTGCTGCTGGAGCCGCGGTCGGGGTACGTCTACGAGCGCATCCCCAAGTCGGAGGTCGAGGAGCTCATCCTCGAGGAGGTCCCCGACATCGCCTACACCGACATCGGCGGGCTGTCCGGGCAGATCGAGATGATCCGCGACGCGGTCGAGCTGCCCTACCTGTACAAGGACCTGTTCTACGAGCACCAGCTGCGCCCGCCCAAGGGCGTGCTGCTCTACGGCCCTCCCGGGTGCGGTAAGACGCTCATCGCCAAGGCGGTCGCCAACTCGCTGGCCAAGCAGGTCGCCGAGCGCACCGGCCGTGACGTCGGCAAGAGCTTCTTCCTCAACATCAAGGGCCCGGAGCTGCTCAACAAGTACGTGGGTGAGACCGAGCGCCACATCCGGCTGGTCTTCCAGCGTGCCCGGGAGAAGGCCTCCGAGGGCACCCCGGTCATCGTCTTCTTCGACGAGATGGACTCGATCTTCCGGACCCGCGGTTCGGGTGTGTCCTCCGACGTGGAGAACACGATCGTGCCCCAGCTGCTCAGCGAGATCGACGGTGTGGAGGGCCTGGAGAACGTCATCGTCATCGGCGCCTCCAACCGCGAGGACATGATCGACCCGGCGATCCTGCGGCCCGGCCGCCTGGACGTCAAGATCAAGATCGAGCGGCCCGACGCCGAGGCGGCCCGCGACATCTTCGGCAAGTACATCACCACCGACCTGCCGCTGAACGAGGAGGACCTGGCCGAGCACGGCGGTTCGGCCCAGGCCACGGTGGACGCCATGATCCAGCGGGTCGTGGAGCGGATGTACACCGAGGGCGAGGAGAACCGCTTCCTGGAGGTCACCTACGCCAACGGGGACAAGGAGGTCCTGTACTTCAAGGACTTCAACTCCGGCGCGATGATCGAGAACATCGTCTCGCGGGCCAAGAAGATGGCCATCAAGGACTTCATCGACCACAAGTCCAAGGGCATCCGGGTCTCGCACCTGCTGCAGGCCTGCGTCGACGAGTTCAGCGAGAACGAGGACCTGCCCAACACCACCAACCCCGACGACTGGGCGCGCATCTCCGGTAAGAAGGGCGAGCGCATCGTCTACATCCGGACCCTGGTCACCGGCAAGAAGGGCGCGGACTCCGGGCGGAGCATCGACACGGTGCCCAACACCGGCCAGTACCTGTAGAAACGCACACTGAGAGCGCTTTGAGGGGCCGACCGGACTCTCCGGTCGGCCCCTCTTCGTGCCGGTTGCTTCCGGGCCCCGTGTTAGCAGGGTGTTAACACTTTTTTGGGGCCTGAGCGGGCTGAGGGGCTGGCTCGTACAACCTCTTGATGATCACCGACAGTGACCACTGAGGGGATGAGGTGGTCCCAGGATCCGGCAGGAATCCGGTGATCTCTCCGACCTTGAGCGGGGCCCTCACTTCCGGTGTCTGTTGGTCTATGCTCCCCGGAGAACACCAGCGACAGAACGGACCCCTCCATGACCGACTACCTCCAGGTGTCCACGGCGACCGAGACCCGCGAGCAAGCGGTCGAACTGGCGAAGACAGCAGTAGAGGCCAAGCTCGCAGCGGGCGCGCAGATCGTTGGGCCGGTGACCTCGGTGTTCTGGCACCTGGGCGAGTTCGGGACCGGCCAGGAGTGGCAGCTTCTCCTGAAAGCGCGCGCCGACCGGTACCCGCAGATTCAGGCACACCTGATTGAGCACCACCCGTGGACGAACCCGGAGGTCGTCGCAACCGCGATCGTGGAAGGCTCCCCGGACTACCTGCGGTGGATCGGGACCACCACGGCTCCCGACCACACCTAGACGGTACGAGCCAGCTCCAGCACGTCGGCGACCTCGAGCAGGCTGCGGTGTTGGGCGAGTCGGTCGAGCACCGGGATGAGTCTCTGGCGTGGCCGCACGGACGCCACACCCGCTGAAAGGGTCAACACCCTGGTGGCGCTCGCCGCCGCCTGTTCGACCTCCCCTGCTGACATGTAGGCCGACGCCAGCCAGGTCGTGTACAGGGCCTTGTCACGGGCGTGCGCGTCATCGAATCCAGCGAGTGCCTGCTCCAGGACGGGAACGGCCCGCAACGGCCGGCCGAGCTCGGCCCAGCACCGCCCCGTCATGATCCCCAGCTCGGTGTGATCGACCCAGGCCGCCCAGTCCGGCTGCGGATCGTCCGCACGTTCGGCGAGCGCGCTCGCTGCGGCCTCCAAAGCACGTTCAGTTTGACCAGACTCCCCAGCGAGCGCGTGCGCCCAGGCACGCCGCTCATGCAGGAGGGCACGTGCACTGGGCGGCGCGTCGGATCCTGCGGTGTGGCAGGACTGGAGGGCGATGTGCACGGCCGCGTGAGGGTCGCGTTCCTGGTAGGCGAGAAAGGCCAGCGCGTTCGCGGCCAGAACAGGGTCGCCCGCTGTGGTCGCCGCGTGGTGGCTGTCCTCGTACAGGCCGCGCGCGTCGTCGTGGTGACCGGCGTCGAAGGCGGCCCACCCTGCCTGCTGCGCCTGCTCGGCCAGCACCGACAGCAGGTCGCGGCCAGTGCTCTCGGTGTAGGTGCCCTCCCGCAGCAGACGCTTGGTGGCCTGGTACTCCCCGAGGTATACGCGGCGGGTGTCGCCTCCGCCGAGGACATCGTCCAGGCGGCGAAGCCGGGCGGTGCGCTCACGTAGCTGATCGGGGAGGCGGCTGCCGAGCCGCTTCCCTGGTAGCTGGGGGACGGTGAGGGCAACGGCGAGTCCGGCACTCGCCGAAGCGGTGAGGAACTCTCGTCGGCGCACGTCGTCTCCGTCCGTGTTCTCCCACGAGCGCGGAGCCAGGCCGACCATGTGGCCGGGGATGCGTAGGGCGTCCGCGATGGCGGTGATCTTCTCGAACGAGGTGATTCTGCCCCGCCCCCGGGCGAGTAGACCCACCCGCTCCGGTTTGATCCCGCATGCCTGCGCGAGCTGGGCGTAGCTGAGCGGCACCTCGGTGTGCGCCAGACGGAACACGGCACCGAAGTCATGGCGGGCGAGAGCGGTCTTCACGTCCTGGCGAAGGAGAAAACCCGGGGGTAGAGCGGTCGGCGGTCGGTACGTGGTCATGGGGGTCCCTGGCGCACCTGCGAGTACGGATCGTGGCCACGACCCTACCCATGATGGGTATCCCCGTCAGGGGGATGTGCGATTCTCTCGCGCTGCGCACAGTGGGAGGCAGCCCAGCGAGGGCACCGGCATCCACGTCACCCCAGGAGGGGACATGTCAGTCACGCTCGCCCCGTTTACCGTGCGGTTGCCCGACCACACGTTCAACCCCGGCTGGAACCGCATCCCCGGCCTGACCGTGGACGGTGACTCCCTGCACATCCACCCCCAGGACTACTTCTTCCGCCTGGAGTCCACCGGCTGGCGGATCATCGACTGGGAGACCGTCGCCGCCCAGATGCTGCCCGCACAGGAGACCTCGGACGAGGCCCTGGAGCAGCAGGCCCTGCGGTTCATCGAGGACAACGCCCGCACCACCCACGACCCGGCCGAGGTGGTGGGCGTGGCCTGGCAGGTGTACAGCTACCTGTTCCGTGAGGAGCACCTGCCGACCCTGGACGTGGACGGCATCACCGCCGAGCACCTCAAGATCCTGGCGGAGATCTCCACCCTGACCGCGCTGAACAAGGTGGACCCGGACGGGCGCATCAGCATCGTCGGCCCGGCCTGGTTCTTCGGGGATACCGCCCGCGTCGTCTACGACCTGGACGAGACCACCGTCCAGAACCTGGACGAGGTCTTTCACGGCGGCCTGTTCAACGAGAACCGCCGCATCGAGTCCGTCAAGGCACACACCGCCCTGGGCGGTCGCCTCGTCCACGGCTGCCAGTCCGCTCCCTCGCAGAAGGGCGGAGTCGTCGCCCCCTACGGAACCCCCATGGACCGCTTCCGCGACGAACTGGCCGAGTTCCGCGACGCCTGGATCAGTGACGTGCGCGGCTTCGGCGCCTGACCTTTCCCCTGCCGGGGCCCTCACACGGAGGGCCCCGTGCCCCTTCCCAGGAGGAAACCGTGGACCCACTCGAAATCGACCGGCTTCGCGAAGAGGTCACTGCCAAGACGGGCCTGGCTCCCGCTTCGGTGGAGGTACTGCACAGTTGGGCCCTGTCCCACGTGGAGCGCCTGACCCTGCCCGACAACACCACGGTGGTCTTCAAGGCCGCGCGCGAACCCTTCACCCACGAGGACGACGCCCTGACCAGCGCCTGGCAGGCCGGAATGAACGTCCCCCGCCTGCTCACCTCTGCCCGGGGCGCGACCACCCTGGGCATGCTCATGCAGGACCTGGGCCGTTCCGTGCGGGACCCGGACGAGGAGGACGGAGCCGTCGCGGCGGTGCACCTGCACTCCGCCGCGGTGCCCGACTTCCTCGCCCCCGGCGACACCGCCTGGCTGGCCTCACTGCCCCACAGGGCCCTGCGCACCCTGGACGTACTCCAACAGCAGGGGCGGTGGGAGGGTGCTGGCGACATCGCCACGATGCTGCGCACGATCGCCCAGGCGGCACCCGCGCGCGCCGAGGGCACGATGCTGCGCCCCTACGGGTGGGTGCACTCGGAGTTTCACCCCACGAGCCTGCTCATCACCCGCGAGCGCGTGTACGTGTGCGACCTCGCCCGCGCCTTCCGCGGCCCCGGACTGCTGGATCTGGTCTCCTGGCACGGCACCATCACCCCCGCCGACCCCGGCCGTGCCCGCGCCTTCCTCGAACGCTACGTGCATGCGGGAGGACCGGCCGAGGCCCTGCACGACCGGGGCGGCCTGACCGCGCAGGAGTGGGCTCTGGGCTGGCACCGCGTGTGGATCGTGGAGTGGTACTTGTCCCAGGCCGCCCAGTGGATCGCCGACCCCGCCGACGACCCGACCTATGAGCGTGTGGTGCGCGCCCACACCGCCGAGGCGGTCCAGCTCCTGCACGTGTGAACCCCGAAAGGGCCAGCGATGGAGACGCGTCCCCCGTACTTGCTGTTGGACGTCGACGGCGTCCTCAACCCCTTCCCCGGCCCCAGCGGATCGCTCCCACCCGAGCACCGACCCCACCGGGTCACCTACAACGGCAACCCGAACGTGCCCGTGTGGCTCCACCCCGACCACGGCATCTGGCTCAACGCCCTGCACTCCATGAATCTGGTCCGGCCGGTGTGGGCCACGAGCTGGCTGGGCGAGGCCGACCGGCTCATCAGCCCCCGGCTCGGCCTGGGCACGCTCGGCCACATCGACCTCGGCACACCTGCCGACGTCCTGACCCGACACCCCAACGGACACCTGTGGAAACGCGAACCCGTGGCCGCCTGGGCGGGGAACGAACCGCTGGTGTGGATCGACGACGACTTCGCCCAACCCGACCACGACTGGGCGAAGCAGCGCGCGGTGGACGGAGTGCCCACCCTGCTCATCCAACCCGACCCCTACCGGGGCCTCCAACGCGAGCACATCGACGCCGTGCGCATGTGGGCCATCGCCGTGATGCGCGACCTCCACACGAACAGGGAGCACGATGACCACACCCGCCCAGGTCCACCCGTCCCGACCGGTGCGCACACCCCAGGGAACGACCGTCCCCGTTGACGAGGACCTCGTGGATCTGCTCCGACTCCTGTGGGAGTCGGGCGTGCGCACACGATCGAGCTGCCAGGACTACGGAGCCTTGTTAGCGATGACAGCCCCCGGCCTGCCGGTGGGCGATCAGCGGTGGGTGGACTTCTACACCGGCCGCGTCTGGGTGGAGATGGACGCCGCACACGCCGAGGATCTGGCAGGTCGGCTCAGCCGGGACGGTGAACTGCGCCTGGCCATGTCGCAGTGGGGGATGGCGGAGTCGTGGGTGTGGACGCGGCCGATCCTGCCCGACCTGGTGGGAGGCCGGGGCCGCACCGCCGACAGCGCCCACGTGTTCTTTCCTCGACACCACCTCCAAAAGGTGCTGAACGTGCTTCAACGAGGGAAGGCACCGAACCCCGGGGCGCGTCCGGACGGAGCTGGGATAGTGGCAGCCAATCAACCCACTCCGAAAGGCTCCCATGCTGCTCTGTGACCACCCCGGATGGAAGACAACCGCACACGGGCGTATCCGCACGGTGCGAACCGCCACGAGTGCCTGGCACGTCAACGCGGACCCGAGCCTTGCCATCACCCGTCACGGGGAGGGCACCGATCCGGCTCCCCACGTGGATGTGTACGACCCGAAGAGCCTGGGCGAGAACGTGCCCACCGTCCTTCGCGCAGTCCTCGACAGGCAAGGGCTGGTGCGGCGGTTGCGTAACCCGGACCTGTGGGACGCCTTGGCCACGGGCATCATTCGGCAGGTCATCCGCGCCGACCAGGCCCGCTTGATGTACCACCGCTTCTGTGACGCCCACGGCACACCGACTCTCGCCGGCCCCCGGGCCTTCCCCCGGGCCGAAACCGTACTCGCCCTACACGAGGACGACTTCGCGACGCTGGGCATGGCGTTCAAGCGCCGTCCCCTGCTCGCCGCCGCGGAGGCGTTCCTCGCCCTGGGAACGAAATGGTCCGAACTGCCGCCCCAAGACTTGGTGGTCGAGGTCCAATCCGTTCCCCGCATCGGCCCGTGGACGGCGGGAGCCGCCGCCGCCGACATCACCGGCGACTTCTCCCTCTACCCCTACGGCGACATGGCGGTGCGCAAGTACGCCACTCAGGCCGCCCCGGGCCTCGGCTGGCCCAACGACGAACCGACCTTCGCCCGCTGGTGGCGCTCCTTCGCCACCACATCCGCAGAACGCTCCACCCTGACCGTGCTCACCCTCGCCTTGGGAGGACCCCGTGGACAGGACCAACCCCTCTCATGAGCTGATCAGCGGCCACGACCCTACCCATGACGGGTATCCCTGTCATGGGGATGTGGGATCTCCCGTGCTGCGCACAGTGGGAAGACAGCCCAGCGAGGACATCGGCATCCACGTCACCCCAGGAGAGGCGTGTTAATTATCGGCCGATTCTGCCCGACCTGGCAGGAGGCCGAGGCCGCAGCGCCCACCTGTTCTTCCCCTGAGAGCAACTGGCCCGGGTCGTCTACGTGCTCTGAGAGGGCTTGAAGACCGGCGACGGCCACATTCAGCCAAACCAGTGACACCCCAACCACCCCGGGTTACTGTCCGTGGTGGGCTTCCGGGCCCGACGGCACAGGAAACCTCTTCCCCCGACAGAGGAGACACGTGACTATCACCCCCGAACGGCCGATCACCGCCCCCGGCATGATCTGGCTCGACCTCACCCGCGTCTGCCAGCTCGAATGCGCCCACTGCTACAACAACTCCGGGCCTGACGGCGACCACGGCACCATGACCCGCACCGACTGGCTGCGCACCATCGACCAGGCCGCCGCGGCAGGAGTCCGTCACGTCCAGCTCATCGGCGGCGAGCCGACCCTGCACCCCGATGCCCTGGAGATCGCCGCCCACGCCTTGGCCGCCGGGATGAACGTGGAGGCGTACAGCAATCTCGTCCATGTCACGGATGCCTGGTGGGCCCTCCTCCAGCGCCCCGGCATGTCGCTCGCCACGTCGTACTACTCGGCCGACCCCGATCAGCACAACGCCATGACCGGCCGTCCGTCCTCCCACCGGCACACTCGTCGCAACCTCGTCAAAGCCCTGAACCTGGGCATCCCGACGCGGGCGAGCATCATCACCAGCACCGGCAAGGGTGTGGAGGAGACCCGGGTCGAACTCCAAGCCCTCGGCGTCACCCGTATCGGCGTGGACCACGTCCGCCCCTACGGGCGCGGCGCGCAAGGCGAGGCCCCGGACTGCTCGGGCCTGTGCGGGGCCTGCGGAGACAACCGGGCCTCGGTCGCCCCGGACGGGTCGGTGTCCCCGTGCGTGTTCTCCACCTGGATGCGCACGGGAAACGTCCACACGGAAGGGCTGGCCGATATCCTGACCGGCCCCGGCATGACCCGAGCACGCAACGAGATCAGCGCCGGTCGCAAGGACGACGACGAGGACGACGGCCACATCTTCATCCCGTGCGGCCCCGACGATGACGGCTGCACACCCGGGGTACCGCCGTCCAAGTGCCCCCCTCGCAACTAGCGGAAGACCGATGCACGAGCAGCTCACCCACCTCATCACCCTGCACACCGGCCGCATCGACCACGTGGAGCCGACCGCAGGGCACAGCACCGCGACCACCGCCGTGGTCACCGGCGAACACGGCCGAGTTTTCGTCAAGGCCGTTCCCGACCGCCCCGGTGGCCTGCTGGAAGAGGTCGAACGCGAGAGCCTAATCAACCCCCACCTGGGCGGGTTGGCACCGGAGCTGCTGTGGCAGGCCAGGGGAAACGGGTGGTTTGCGCTCGGGTTCGAGGTCATCGACGCCCGACCCACCGATTACGCCCCGGGGTCGGCGGACCTGTCGCGTGTGGCCGAGGCGATGGACAGGATCATCGGGCTGCCGCTGCCAGATGTGGCTCGCCCGTGGGTGGAGACGCGGTGGGACAGGGCCCTGACCGGTGACGAGATCGAAGCAGTCCGGGGTGACCACTTGACCCACGCTGACCTGCATCCGCACAACGTCGTCATCGATCGGGCCGACCGGTTGTGGGTGATCGACTGGGCGTGGCCGACACGGGCCTCCGCGGTGGTGACGCCGTCGTGTCTGGCGGTGCAGTTGGTGTCGGCGGAGCAGGACCCGGCCGACGTGGAGAAGCTGCTGGCGAGGTCCGAGGTGTGGGGGCGGCTCGACCGGGAGGTGCTCGTGTTGTTCGCTCGTGCGCAGGTTCGCATGCACCGGCACTACACACGGTTGCGCCCAGGAGAGAAGTGGCTGGAGGCCATGCTCGACGCTGCGAAGGCGTGGTACCGGCAACTCCGGGGGTGATGAGGTCTTTGGTCCTAGTGATATGTCTTGCCCCGGGGTAGCCTGATCCCGCTGAACACGAATCGACCCCCGCCTCCTTCGCTGGCGGGGGTCGATCACGTCTTGGTGACGTGCCTTCTACTTGCCGAGGACGGCAACCAAGGTGGCCCACTCCCCAGCTTCGAACCCGAGGTGGGCTAGGCCGCGGTTCTGGGTGTCCCGAACCAGGGTCTGCTTGCCTTCGGAGACCTCGACGCAGTTCTGCGCGCCCGCACTGTAACTGGACTTGTGCCAGCCCTGCTCAACCTGCATATTCCTTGCTCATCTCCTTGAGGAAGGCCACGGACGCGGTTGGCGTCCGGGCGTTCGCCTGCAATCTACTGAACAGCACCCCGAACTGCCGTACCTCCGTCGGCACATCTGTGGTCTGTCCGCGATAGATGGACTCTACGTGTACCAACTCTGGCGCTGAGGGCGAGGCCAGCAGCGAGAAAGGACCATCTAGTCCTGCGTGTGGGAGCTGCCCCCACGCGTGCATCTGGAGCATGATGCGCCCCGACTCGGCCAACTGCACCATGGCGTCGATCTGGGCTTTCATGACCGCATTCGGACCGATCGGTCGTCGCACCACGACATCGTCCAAGACCACGTGGTACTGCGGGCCGTCCTTGCGTAGGACGTCCTTGGACCGCTCAGTGCGTATGCGGGTTCGCTCGCGGATCTCGGCTTCGCTCAGCCAGGGCGCTCCTGAGTGGAAAACGGCTGCTGTGTAGGGCTCGGCCTGGAGCACCCCGGGGACCAGGCTGTTGTGATACTCGCGGATCACTGCCGCTTCTGCTTGTAGCTCATGGAGTTGCCCTAGCCAGTCGACGTGCTCAGGCTCATACAGTTCGCTGTACAGACGCGCCAGGCGCCCGCCTGACTTGAGGAAGCCGTCAACACCGTCTACTTCCGCTTCGTTGAGCCTTCTGCGGCCATTTTCAATGTGGGACACATGCCCTTTGCTGCACCTCAGGTGTCCGGCTAGAGCCGTTTGCGTCTTCCCTGCCCTCTTGCGCGATCTGACCAGGGCCTGGCCAAAGCGCACGTCTGAGACATTTCGGTCATCCATCTCTTCCATGGCGTTTATTCAACCAGGGGAGTTGCTTTCTGTCTACGGGAAGTTGTCATAAGTTGCTTCGAGGTATTCAGTAGTGGTCATGTCATGCGGTCCTCTTTAAAGAGCGACCTCTCGGTGGAATCTTATGACCATCGAGACAGGTGCTGGGTCGGAGCTAGGCCGTAGGAGTGGGGTTTTCCCGAACACCCCAGCTCTCAAGGGGCCAACAGCAACACTCCGGCAACCCTCTCCGAAGAGGCAAGTGGCCCCGCTGTCCAGCGGCAACCACCGCAACAAGAGAACGCCCCGGCGCCGTTCGCGGCGGCTCCAGGGCGTGACGCCCCACCTGACCTGAAATGACCTGAGGTGAGACATGCAGCAGCATACCGATCCCTCCGCCTACGGAACCACACAACGCAGGATCAAAACACCCCAGCGTTCCCGGAAAGCCCGCCGTAACCTCCACACGGCGTCCGGATTTCTTGCCCGAACCCTTCAGATACGGGGTGACGCCAGGCCGACGCCCATCACTGTGGGAGGCAACTGATGCTTGCCCTCTCGCACGACCAGACCCTCATCTGGAAGGGCCGGACCAGCTTCCCCGGGATTCCTGAGTCCGTTGGAGCTGCTCGCACATGGGTGACAGCAAGGTTCACCGACCAGGGCATAGAACCGCCCGAAGGCCTCATCCTCGTGCTCTCCGAGCTGGCGACCAACGCCATCTCCCACACCCGCAGCGGAAACGCTGGCGGACAGTTCGCGGTCAGGACCCTCGTCTACAGCGACCGCGTTCGCGTCGAGGTCCGTGACGGCGGCCCCTTCGAGAACACGCACCCCCTCCACCCCTCCGCTCCCGAGCTTCTGGCCGAGCACGGACGCGGCCTGATCCTGGTCAACGCGCTCGCCTCCTCGTGGGGACGCCTGACGAACGGCCGCGGTGTCTTCGCGGAGGTGCTCCGATGACGGGGGCTTGCACACCAGCACCCCCATGAGCCGGTGCGGCGATGACGTGCCCCCGTCCCCTCGTCGGGAGGTTTCCGCGCCGCACCACACCCGGGCCCTGGCTCTTGACCCAGCCGGGGCCCGGGCCCCACACCACAACGCTGCCCCTGCCGGGAGATCAGGGGCGGCTTCCCCTGGTGGGACGCCACCAGGAACCGGGGCCACCGGGCTGGATGAAAGAAGGGACCGGTGGCCCCTCACCAACAAAACCCCCGTAAGCGAAAGGAGAAGAGGGCGTGACGGCCTTGCTGTGCGGGTACTGCGGCAAACCACGCGAGGGAGGAGCAGCGGCCTACCGCTGCACCTGCATCCCCGCCGAGGTATGGCGGTCCCCGGACCTGGCCCAGGCTGTACGCACCCTGAACCTGGCCGAGGTCATCCGGTGCCTGCGCCGCCACTCCGCGACCAGACACCTGTCCCAGTCGGCTCTGGCCAGCCTGTGCGGCCTGTCGCAGGCGATGATCTCGCGTCTGGAGGCCGGCGCGCACGTTTCCAGCATCAGCCGCGCCGTCACCGCTTTGGCAGGTCTGGGAGCGCCGGGAGTCTCGGACGGCACGCGGTGGCGCCTGCCCGACGACGACGAGCCCTTGCCCCTGGCCGACCCCCAGGCCGCCCCGGAGTTGCCGTGCGTGGTCATCACCAGTCCTGTCCCTATCCACGTGTGGGTGAGGGACACGCAGGACACCACCGACGTCGCCTTCGTTTCCACCCCAGACGGTCCGTGCCTGGTCATCAACCGCAACATCCCCTGGGGCGTGACCAGCGCCCCGGGTGGAGCAACCGCATGGTTTGCCCTGACTGTTCCTAAGCGATCCGCTCTGACCGCATCCGAGTCGAAGGACCCTCGATGACCCTCCCCATGAGCGTCCTGACCGCCCGGAAGCCTCGACTACGCCGCGCGGCTTTCCAGGAGGTCCGTTGGCAGGCCGCTCAGCAAGGGTTCGTGCTTTCCCGGGCCCGGCGACTAGTCGGGGCGGTCTACACCCTCACCTCGCTCGACGGAGACACCGTGCTCCTTTACGACCTCGGTGAAGTCCGTGCCTTTCTCAACTACCCCTCGTGACCGCGTGCACCCCAACTTGAGGCCTACCTCTGCGACGGTCCACCTGATCAGGAACTGAGGAAACCTGTGCCCGCATCCACCTCATTCGACCTCACGGCGATCCGCACCCGATCTGACCTGCTGGCCGAGAAAGCTCACCGAACCCACCTCACCCGCGACGAGGCACGCCACCTCACCGGCTGGACCGGCGCGGAGCTGACGCGCTTGGCGTTGGACAACGTCGTCCAGGCCGAGTACTCCGGCAAGGGATACACCCGATTCTCCACGGCCTCCCTGCTCCGGTTGATGCGTCGCAGGAGGCAGCCCTTCTCCCTCTTCGACGTGGTGCGCTCCGCCGCGGACGGCGGCCAGCGCCTGACTGACGACGCACTGGCCGTGGACGAGGCCACCACCCGAAACCGCAGGGATCTCCAGGCGAGGAGAGCACGGTGTTACCGGCTTGTGCGCCGCGACCATGTGGTGCCCACCGATCCGGCCTGGAGCGCCTGGTATCAGGGCAGGACCACACTGGCCGAACACCTCCTGGGCCAGGAGCGCGAACGCCGAGCCATCGAGCGCGCCGAGTTCGCCGCCTACGGACTTCCCCTGACGACCTTGTGGATTCCCACCCTGCCCCTCACCTCCTATGGGCGCTACACCCGAGCGGTCCTTGCCCAAGCTCATCGGGCCGGTCAGCGCGTGCGCGTGGGCAGCTCTGACCAGGTGCGACACATGGAAGCCGAGGAGCCTCTGCCGGAGGTGACGGTGTACGAGGCCGCCGTGGTGTACCTGCACACCTACACCCGCCTCGGCCGCCGCGACGGCGCGATCCGGATCGTTGATCCCGACCTCGCCACCCACCTGTGCGAGCAGATGAAACACCTGTGCCGCACCGCCGCGACCCTCAACCACCTCCAGGAGGCTGCGTGAGCAGGCCGCGCCGCCGCCCCGCGCCGATCTCGACCGTCACCGCCTACACCCTCGTCGCCGGGGCCCTTGCGGTGGTGTTCGTCCCACCACTGGCCCTGTCGGCCCTGCTCCCAGAGACCGGGCCGGGGAGCGCGTGGCACTGGGCCGGGGTCGCGACCCTGACGCTGGCCCTGGCTCTGGCCACCACCTGGCGGGTGACCCACCTACTGGGCATCAGCGTGCGCGACTTGGGCCTAGCCCCCACCTGGACACGGCAGCCGGGGCTGCTGGCCCGCATGGACTTCCAGTACCAGGGCCTGCTGGTCTTCGGCGGGGCCTTGGCCCTGTTCCTGGTGCCCTACTCGGTGACTTTCCTGCCGGGGATGCTCACCCTCGACGTGCCCACCGACGCCACAGGCCACCACCTGCGCACCCTGTGGACGATCGGCCCCGCACAGATCGCCGTCGCCATCGCCATGGAGCTGGTGCTCCTCGGTGTGGTCGTCACCTTGGCTGAGGCCGCGCGCTTCCCGGCCTGGGAGGTCTACCTGCTCTCGACCGTCGCCCGGACGGCCTTCGGTGCCACGGTCGGGTGGGAGCTGCTGCTCCTGGTCCCCGTTGCCGTGGGCACGGTGTGGCTCTACCGGCGCACCCACCTCCTAACGCCGATCATCGCCGCGCACGTCGTCGCCGCCCTGGCCCAGACCGCGGTCGCGGCGTGGGCCTCCTGGATCAGCGGCGCTATCTACCAGCCCGCCTTCGTCTTCATCCTCTTCCCTCTGTGACCCGCGCCGTGGAAGGCAACCACATGACCGACAGTCCTACGCCGTTCCGGCTCGCCCTGATCAACGTTCAGAACGGCGGTCTGCGCCACCCGGGCGGCCTCGACCAGGTGTTGCCGGAGGTGTTCGCGACCGTCGAGGCCGCACCGAGCCTGATCGTGGTCAACGAGGCCCGCGACTGGGCCAAGGACGGCTCGCGCCTCGGGCTGCGGGCTGCCAGGGTCTTGTCCGACCGTTTCGGTCCCCGCTACCAGATCCGCATCGGTCACCTGCGCCGCGCGCCCGTCCCACCCGCGATCCTGTGGGATCCGGACCAGCTCGCCCTACTGCGGTGGGACACCCCTGAGACCACCCCGGACAACGCGAACGTGTGGAACCGAGGAGTGTTCCAAACCTCGTGGTGGGAGGACCCGCTCACCATCCTGGCGATGCACTGGCACCCCTGGGACCGCGACGAGCGCATGCAGGCGGCTCGGATCGCCTCCGGATTGCTAGGTCCGCTGCACCGGGCGATCCTGGCTGGCGACTGCAACTGCTCCCCATCCGGTGACCGGCGCTTGTGGCCCGTCACCGACTTCACCCAGATGCCCGAACACCAGTGCCACCACAAGGGCTGGCAGCCGGACGGGCCGACGGGTCCGTGGGTGCCGCACACCGCGCCCTTGGACCACCTCATCGGAGCGTGGGATCCCACCACCCGCACCCGCGTGGGCGGCACAGGGTGGAGCACCGCCCTGGAGGCCGTCTGGGAGAAGCTCGGCCGACCAAACGAGCCGTTCCCCGCCACCGTCAACGACAACGTTGATCCGGGCGGCGGGATGACGATCGACCACATCCTGCTCAGCCCTGTACTGGCCAAAACCGTGATCCCCGAGGAGACCCTCGTCCACCGGCCCCAGGGCCCGATGGTCACCGACCACCGGCTGGTCACCACCGCCCTGCGCTAACAAGACCCCCGCACGGTCGGGCTCCGACCCCTTGTATCCCGCCTGGCCGTGCGGGCCCACGAATACCCCTCAAGGACAAGGACCATCATGCACATCTCTCCCTTGACTCCTGATGAGATCCCCGGCCCGATCGCGGTGATCACCGGCGGCACCAGCCGCGAACGCGACCGCTCCCTGCTCTCCGGAGCCGCGGTCGCCACCTCCCTCACCCGGCAGGGCATCCCCCACTACCTGGTGGACCCGGCCGGACCCGATCTGCCCGGCCAGCTCCGGGGCGCGGCTGCGGCCTTCCTCGCGATCGCCGGGCAGGGCGCTGAGGACGGCGGCCTCCAGGGCGTGCTCGATTCCCTCGGCATCCCCTACACCGGGTCGGGAGTGATGGCCAGCGCCGTCGGCATGCACAAACCCACCGCGAAGATCCTGGTCGCCGCCGAGGGGGTGCCCGTCGCAGATGGCGAGCTCGTCTCCGCAGGCAACACGTCCTTCGAGTGGGAGGACCTGGGGTGGCCGGTCATCGTCAAGCCCACCTCCGAAGGCGGTTCGGTGGGGATGGCCATCGCCCACACCGAAGCCGAGCTGGCGGCGATCGTCGAGGCCAGCGCCGAGGACTTGTTGGTGGAGCGCCTGCACCCGGGCCAGGCCGTGACCGTGGGCGTGCTGGAGTCCGCGGACGGCACGCTCACGGCACTGCCGCCGCTGGAGGCCCGCACTACCACCGACTTCTACTCCTACGAGGCCAAACGCAACCCCGACCTGCACACTTACATCTGCCCGGCCGACCTCCCGCACCAGGTCACCACGCATCTGGGCTGGTACGCCAGGGACGCCCACCGCGCGCTCGGCTGCGTCACCTACTCCCGGTCCGACTTCATGGTCAGCGAGGACGGCACGGTCGTGTGGCTGGAGATCAACACCCTGCCGGGCCTGTCCCCGACCGGGAACCTGGCCGCCATGGCCCAGGCCGCAGGCATCGACTACGACCAGCTCATCGCGCACATCCTGCGCCCCGCCCTGGCCCGCACCCAGAAGAAGGAGGCCGCCAGTGCTGTCAGCCAGTGACGTGGACGCGGCGGCCCGCCGCCTGGACGGCGCAGTCGTGCGCACCCCCGTGGTGTCCTCCCCGGCTCTGACCCGCGAGGTCGGGGTGCCGGTGGTGTGCAAGACCGAGAATCTCCAGCACACCGGGGCGTTCAAGTACCGGGGGGCACTGCACGCCCTGCTCGGACTGTCCGACACCCAACGGAAGCGGGGTGTGGTCGGAGCGTCCTCGGGCAATCACGGCGGCGCGTTGGCCTTGGCCGGACACGAACTCGGAGTGCCCGTGACCGTGGTCCTGCCCTCCGACGTGCCCGCGGTGAAAGCCGACCGGGCCCGCGTCCTGGGGGCGCAGGTGGTGTCCTACGACAGGCACACCCAGGACCGGGACGCGCTCGTGGCGGAGCTGGCTGCCGAACACGGGTACACGATCGTGCCCTCGGCCGACCACCCCGCCGTGATGGCCGGGGCCGGCACCGTCGCTGTGGAACTGCTCTCCCAGGTGCCCGACGTGCGGACCGTGCTCGTGCCGGTGGGCGGGGGTGGTCTGGCTGCCGGGTGCGCCACCTGGCTCGCGGAGGCTGCCCCGCACGTGCGGGGCATCGGGGTGGAACCCGAGGACGCGGCCGACACCGCCGCCTCGCTGCTGGTCGGGGAGCGGGTGCGTATCGACGTGCCCACCACGTGCGCGGACGGGTTGCGCCACACCACCCCACCGCCGGGCTCCTTCGAGGTGAACCAGCGCCTGCTGGCCGGAATCGTCACCGTGTCCGAGGCCGACATCGCGACCGCGATGTCGTGGTGCTTCGAGCACTTGCGCCTGGTGGTCGAGCCGTCCGGGGCGACTGCTCTGGCCGCGCTGTCCGCCCGGTGGGGCGAGATCGGCGAGGGGCCAGTCGGGGTGGTGCTCTCGGGCGGTAACGTCTCCCGGGAAACGTTCGTCCGGTTGGTAGGAGAATCCGGTGGCAACCCGGTGCGGGGCCTGCGAGAACACGAGCACGCTGCATGAGCCGGTGGAGGCGATCACCCAGTACGCCTCTCCCGAGCTGATCAGCGCGATCGCGTATGAAGGACACGACCCCGGCGCCGACCCCGCGTGGGCGGTGTCGGGGGCCGCCTCCCGGGAGGAGTACAGCACGTGGTGCCGTCACTCCTGTGGGATGGCGTGCCTGCGTATGGTGCTCATTCACCGCGACGGCGACGCACCGCCGCTGCTTGAACTCCTGCACGGGGTCCGCAAGGCGGGTGGGTACGTCGAACAGCCGGACGGGTCGGTGAAGGGGTTGATCTACGCGCCGTTCGTGGAGTACGTGCGTGACACCCACCGCCTGGACGCCCGGGTGCGCACCGACCTGGACACCACCGCTCTGCTCCAAGAGCTGAACCAGGGGAGGATGGTGCTGGCCTCGGTGCACAAGGAGATCCGCCGACCGGACCGCCCGGCACCGGGCCGGGGCGGACACCTGGTGCTCGTCATCGGCCACCACGGCGGGATGGTGCACTTCCGTAATCCGTCCGGGCACCGTCCGGACGCCGTCTCCGCGACGCTCCCGGCCGAGCGTTTCGGGGAGTTCTTCGCCGGGCGGGGTGTGATCGTGGACCCCGCCCGGCAGTGACTCACCGAGCCGCGAGCGCTTCGGCCAGCTCTCCGAGCCGCAGCGAGTTCGCGCCCTTGACGAGCACCACGTCCCCCGACGAGAACCCGTACTTGCTCAGCCACTCCCCAGCAGCTGCCTTCGTCGGAACCACCTGCCCATCGGGACCGTACTCGGTGGCCAGCACACGCGCGTCGTCCTCGCCCACCGCGACGAGCACGTCGATGCCCAGGACTGCGGCGAGCGCTCCGATCTTGCGGTGCTCCTCCGCAGAGGTGTGACCGAGCTCGCGCATCTCCCCGAGCAGGGCGATCGTGCGCCCCTCGCGCCCCTGGCCCAGGTGCGCCAGCGCGCGCAGCGCCGCGCTCGTGGAGTCGGTGTTGGCGTTGTAGGCGTCGTTGACCACCGTCACCCCGTCAGAGCGTTCGGTGACGCGCATCCGCCCCTCCGACAACGACTCCGCCGCGGTGAGCGCCCTACCGATCTGGGCCACGTCCATCCCCGCCGCCCCGGCCACCGCGGCGGCGGCGAGCGCATTGGGCACCTGGTGCTCCCCCACTACCTGGAGACGCACCGAAGCGTCCCCGGTCGGGGTGTGCAGGGTGAACGACGCCCTGCCCTGCCCGTCGAGGGTGACCTCGGTGGCGTACACATCAGCGCTGCGCTCCACTCCGAAGGTGACCACCTGCGCCTTGGTGCGCGCGGACATCGCGACCACCCGCGCATCGTCGGCGTTGAGCACCGCCACCCCGCCCTCCGCTTCCGAGGGGAGTGCTTCGACCAGCTCGCCCTTGGCCTTCGCGGTCGTCTCCGGGCCGCCGAACTCCCCGGCGTGCGCGGTGCCGACGTTGAGCACCGCCCCGATCCGGGGCGGGGTGATCTGGGTGAGGTAGGTGATGTGGCCCTGCCCGCGTGCGCCCATCTCCACCACCAGGTGGCGGGTGTCGGCGGTGGCCTCCAGAGCGGTAAGCGGGAGGCCGATCTCGTTGTTGAACGACCCCTGCGTGAACACGGTGGCTCCGGCGCGCTGGAGGACCTGGGCGATGAGGTCCTTGGTCGAGGTCTTCCCTGAGGAGCCTGTGAGCGCGACCACGTCCAGGTCCGCCAGCGCCTCGACGTGGGTGCGGGCCCAACCGCCCAACGCGGTCAGCGGGTCGTCCACCACGATCGCGGGCACGTCTAGCGCGCGGGTGGCCAGCACCGCGACCGCCCCCGCCTTGACCGCAGACGGGGCGAAGTCGTGCCCGTCCCGGCCCTCCTCTCCCTGGAGTGCGACGAACAGGTCCCCGGGGCTCACCTTGCGGGAGTCGAAAGCGACCCCCGTCACCTGGGTCGCGGGATCGGCGGCGGTGACGTGGCCGCCGGTGACGGCGGCGATCTGGGCGAGGGACAAGGGCTGCATGCGGCCTCCGGTGTGCGCTCGGCGTGAGGGTTCGACCGTACCGAGGGAGCTGGTCCGAGCGGGTGATTTCAGGGACGCCGCGTGACCCGAGCCCTGTGTCTTCACGGAACACACTTAAGGCGCTCCCGTACTGGTTGACCCACAACTGCGCCCAGACGGCCCCACCGAGACCTACATGCCTGAGCTGCTCGGCCACCTGTTGACCTGTACGAGAGCTGACCAGAGCACCTGTTCGTTCCGGGCTCCGAGCTTCCACAGGCGGAGCTGCGGTCGGTGACCTGTGTCCTCACGAGTTGGTATGAATGGGCTACCCCAACCGCATCGTGAGGATCGGAGCCCCCGGATTGCTTGAGGACTGGCTGAGCACAGCGATCGCCGAGTACGGCCAAGAGTGCGCGAACAAACTGCAAGACGGTGTTGGCCAGCCCGAGGCAGCAATCCGCGGTCCGGTGGAGGGACTCCTTACCAAGATCGGGCTGTCCGATGGCCTGAAGGTCGTCGTCCACGACGAAGCCCACCTAAAGGATGCTGGTGCTCGCCCGGACTTCGCCGTGCGCGTGGACGGCGCGATCACCGGACACATCGAGCTGAAGAAGCCGAAGGAGAACCTGGATCCCTCCAAGTTTAAGGGGCACAACAAGAAGCAGTGGGAACGGCTGAAGGATCTGCCGAACCTGCTGTACACCAACGGCACCGAGTGGCGCCTCTACCGGCGCGGAGAGCTCCAGGCGCAGGTCGAGTTCGAGGGGGATCTTCATTCCTCCGGATCGGGTCTGAGCAGCCACGACCTGGCAACCGAGACCTTCTTTCGTACCTTCCTAAAGTGGTCACCGCCTCCGATCACGACGGTCAAGCAGCTCGTTGAGGCCGTCGCGCCGCTGTGCCGCCTGCTGCGCGACTCGGTTCTGGATCAGTTGGCTGCGGAGGCGAAGGCTCGCAAGGCCGGCGCGGAGATTTATGACCTGCCCTTCACTCTGCTCGCGGAGCGGTGGAGGGATCTGCTGTTCCCGAGCGCGACCGATGATGTCTTCGCCGACGGGTACGCCCAGACGGTCACTTTCGCCTTCCTGCTGGCCCGGACCGAAGGCATCAACGTCGCTGACCTGCACACCGGGCAGATCGCCCACAAGCTCGGTGCAGGTAAGCCACACGCTCTGATGTCGCAGGCGCTCAGACTGCTGGCCAGCAGCGCGGTTGCTTCCTTCGAGATCACCATCGATCTACTCCGCCGAGTAGTCGGTGCCGTGCAGTGGGAACCCATCTGGGCCCAGCGAGAAGACGCCTACATCCACCTGTACGAGTCGTTCCTATCGGTGTACGACCCGGACCTGCGTCGCCAGTCGGGGGTCTACTACACCCCGATCGAGGTCGTGCGGAACATGGTGCGCCTGACCGATGACATCCTCACCACCCGGTTGGACGCCGAGCAAGGCTACCTTTCCCCATCGGTGACCACGATCGACCCCGCGATGGGCACCGGAGCTTACGACGTGGTGCGCGATTGAGGTTGGGGCGTGCTGGCCCAGCGAGTCGGCTGGTGGGTGATTACCGCATAGCTGTGCGGTCGGAGACCAGGCCGGCGATGGCCAGGTGGGTTTCG
>NZ_VWVV01000035.1 GCF_009830945.1 Nocardiopsis sp. FR4
GCGGGAGCGGTACCGGCAGATCGTCCGGTGGAGGTCGCCCGAGACCGGGGGGCACTTCCCCTCGCTGGAGGTTCCCGAGTACTTCGTCGAGGACCTGCGCGAGGGCCTCTCGGCTGTGCTGGCCGCTCGTCGGTGAAGGCGGCTCGGCGACCCGGTCCTCCCCTGGGACACCCCAACGTCGGTGGCGGAGGACCGGGCCGAGCCCGCCCCGGGACCGGGCCGGGGCGGGCTCGGCCCGGGCGGACGACCACCGCGCCGCCCCGGTCCGCTTGGGAGTACGGCGCCACAGGCAGGCCCCGCGGGGGGCGGCTGCCGGGCCCGACGGTTCACCGGACCAGGTCGGCGTGTGGACGCTCGGCGCAGGCCGGGCGGCCTCCGGCCCGGTGGGGCGGGGACGGCGTACGCTTCGACGGCGTCAGCGGACCGCCGCTCTCCGGCGGCGGATTCACGGACACACACCGCAAAGCCAGTCACTCTTTGTGATTTTACGGCCACTCTTTGCAAGAATACGGTCGACACCAGGCCCCGGGCCCCGGCCGTACGACCAAGGAGAGTCCTCCGTGAATTCCACCCGTCCGTTCCTCGCCCTCGTGGGCGCGTTCCTCCTGATGCCCACCGGCACCGCCGCAGCGGCACCGGCCGCGCCACCCGTCGACCACGCGCGCGTGGTGAGCGAGAAGCCCGCGCCGTGGACCCCGCACGTCCTGGACGGGACGGTCAAGGACATCCTGCTCATCGGGGACACCGTGGTGGTCGCCGGGAAGTTCAACCAGGTGGCCGAGGCCGACGGGGGCCGCGCCCGCGACATACGCAACCTGTTCGCGTTCGAGCACGGCACCGGTCGGCTGCTGCGCGGCTTCGAGCCGCGCGTGGACGGCACCGTCACCTCCCTGGCCGAGGGCCCGGAGGGGACGGTGATCGCGGGCGGCGAGTTCCAGACCGTCAACGGCAGGCCGTCCCGGGGGCTGACCCGCCTGTCGCTGCGCGACGGCCGGGCGGTGCCGGAGTTCCGCGCCGCCCTCGACGGCGGCCACGCCACCCGGATCGCCGGGGACGGCGACAACCTCTACGTCGGCGGCACCTTCTCCGGGGTCAACGGGGGCGGGCAGGCCGCTCTGGCCCGCCTCGACGCCCGCACCGGGAAGGTGGACCCGGGCTTCGCGCCGCGCGTGTCCGAGCCCCGCCGGGGCGCCCTCAAGGTCCAGGACATGGCGCTGAGCCCGGACGGGCGGCGGCTGGTGGTCAACGGCACGTTCACGAAGGTGAACGGCAAGGACCGCTACCAGATCGCCATGCTCGACACCGCCGGCGGCACGCCCACGGCGTGGTCCACCAGGGCCTACGAGCCGGAGTGCGACTACTCCCGGATCCACACCTACATGCGGCAGATGGCCTTCGCCCCGGACGGCTCCTACTTCGCCGTGGTGACCGCGGGCGGCCCCGAGGTCAAGCCGGGCCTGTGCAAGTCCGTGTCCCGCTTCGAGAACACCGACGCGCCCGGTATGGAGCCCACCTGGAGCAACAAGACCGGCGGCGACTCGCTGTACGCGGTGGAGGTCACCTCCCAAGCGGTGTACGTGGGCGGGCACCAGCGCTGGATGGACAACCCCGAGGGCGCGCTCAACCCCGGACCCGGGTCGGTGGCCCGGGAGGGCATCGCCGCCGTGGACCCGCGCACCGGCAAGGCCCTGGAGTGGAACCCCGGACGCACGCGCGGGCACGGCGTGGAGGCGCTGCACGCCACCTCCGACGGGCTCTACGTGGGCAGCGACACCGACCGGCTCGCCGGGGAGTACCACGCCCGCCTGGGGATGTTCCCGCTGTCCTGACCCTCAGACCGCGGCCCCGCGGCCGCCGCGCACCGGCGCGTCCACCCGGTGGAGGAGTTGGTGGACGCGCTGGTGCGGGATGCCGACGATGTCCGCCATCTGCCCCGGGGACAGGCCCGCGTCACGCAGGGACTCCAGGATCCGGTCCCGGGTCCTGTCCCGCTCGCGCTGGGACGCGCGGAACCGCTCCTCCGCCGCCAGGTAGAGGAGGAGTTCCTCTGTGACGTCCCGGCCCCCGAGCTCGTAGCGCCAGGTGATCGTGAAGTCCTCGGGGTCGCTGTCGGTCAGGTCGGCGATGGCCTCGGGGACCTCGTCCCTGAGCTCGGAGAGGTGCCTGTGGTCGGCGAGCCCGGCGGCGTGCCTCGGCAGACCGTCGACGGCGACGGACCACAGGCCCTCGTCCCAGACCACGGTCACGGTGTATTCGGTCATCACGTCCTCCCGTTGCTCTCCGGTTCGACGAATACCATGCGGGCCCCCGTCACCTGTGCCTTTTCCGCTTTTCGGTATCCCGTCGCGACACCGTGTCCGCATATGGCCAAGAATGGTTGGCCAAGACTCCTTGGCCAAGGAATTTTGGTTATTTACCGTAACGGCATGAGCGACAGCACCCCCCGCCTTCCCGACCCCTTCGCCCGGGCCACGACCCTCGACGCCCGCTCCCTGCGCGGGCTGGCCCACCCCCTGCGCGTACGCATCCTCACCCTGCTCCAGGACCGCGGCCCCGCCACCGGCAAGACCGTCGCGGAGTGGGTCGGCGCCTCCTCGGCCTCGGCCAGCTACCACCTGAGGCAGTTGGAGACCCACGGGTTCATCGAGGAGGACCCCGACCTCGGCACCTCCCGGGAGCGCTGGTGGCGGGCCCGGCATGAGGGCTTCCGCTTCCCCGAGCACCTGGACACCGACGAACCCGAGCTGAGCACCGCCGTGCGCCTGGCGCTGGCCGCCAGCTGGAGCGAGGAGCTGGCCGCCGCCGTCGACCTGTGGGCGGCCCAGCCCGAGGGCTGGCGTGAGGCCCAGGTGATGTCCGGGCGGCGCACCCGGCTCACCCTGGAGGAGCTCGCCGAGTTCCGACGGGAGGTCCGCGCGCTCTTCGACCGCTACACGCGCGAGACCGGCGCCCCCGGCAGCCGCCCGGTGCACATCCAGTTCGCCGCCTTCCCCGACCCCGGGGAGCACGGTGCTGACGCGGGGGACGCCACGTGAGGGGCCTGGCAGGCCTGCTCACCGCCCAGACCCTCTGCTACACCGCCACCCGGGTGGCCATGATCGCCATCCCCTGGTTCGTGCTGGAGAGCACCGGAAGCCCCACCGCCATGGGCGTGGTGGCCCTCTGCGAGATCGGCTCCTACACCCTGGCCCGGCTGCTGGCCGGCCCCGTGCTCGACCGGATCGGCCAGCGCGCGGTGAGCGTACGCGCCGACCTGGTCGCGGCGGGGGCGGTGGCGTGCGTACCGGTCCTGCACACGGCCGGGCTGCTCCCCCTCCCGGTGCTCCTGGTCCTGGTCACCGTGATCGGCCTGGCCACGGGCCCGGCCGAGGCGGCCAAGGTGTCCCTGGCCCCGGCCGTGGCCGAGCGCGGCGGTCTGCGGATGGAGCGGGTCACCGGGCTCACCGGGACCGTGGACCGGCTCTCCATGACGGTGGGGCCGTTCGCCGCGGGCGGGTTCGTGTCCCTGGCGGGCGAACTGCCCGCCCTGTACGCCAACGCCGCCCTGCTCCTGGCCGCGGCGGGGGTGCTGGCCGCCACCCAGCCCGCGGACCGCCCGGACCCGGCGGGAGACCCCGAGGCGGAGGCGGGCTACCTGGCCCGGCTGCGCACCGGGTGGCGGGTGGTCTGGCACGACCCCACGCTGCGGGCGCTGGTGGTCGTGCTGGCGGTGACCAACATGATCGACATGTCCGTGACCTCGGTGCTGCTGCCGGTGTGGGTCAGGGAGAACGGCATGGGCCCGGCGGTGGTCGGCGCGGTCGGCGGCGTGCTCGGGGCCGCCTCCGTGGCCGGCTCGCTGGCGGCCGCGGCCGTGGGGCACCTGCTGCCCCGGCGGGCGGTGTTCCTCGTCGCGCTGGTGGTGGCCGGACCGCCCCGCCTGCTGGTGCTGGCGCTGGACGTTCCGCTGTGGGCGGTGCTGGTGGTGTGGGGTGTCTCGGGGCTGGGCGGCGGCGTGCTCAACCCGATCCTGGGCGCGGTGCTGTTCGAGCGCCTGCCCCGCCGCGCCGTGGGGCGCGGTACCGCGATGATCGGCGCGCTGGCCCGGCTTGCGGCCCCGCTCGGCGCGCCCGTGGCGGGGGCGGCGGTCGTGCTGGCAGGAGTGGCGCCGGTGCTCGTGGCCTGCGCGGCCGTCTACCTGGTCGCGGCCCTGGCCCCGGTGGTGGGCAGAGCCGCGCCGGGGCTCTCGGCCCCGGGCCCCGGCCGGGTCCGGGCCCCCGGGCAGGGCCCGCCGGGGTGACCGGGCCGGCCGGTCCGCTCAGGACTCGCGGGCCGCCGGGGCCTCATCGCCAGCGTCCCGGCCGTCGGCGGCCGACGGGGCGGCGGGGGCCTCCTCCTGGAGGCCGTCCTCCCGTGCGGCCCCGCCGGAGAGGCGGTCGCCCACGTTGGCGCCGCGGCGGCTCTCGATCCGCCGCACGGCGCTGGTGGAGATCTGGTCCCGCAGCGTGGACAGCAGGACGTAGGAGGCCAGTCCGCTGATCAGCCAGGCGAGGATGAGCGCGATCCACTCACGGGCGCCGAAAAGGTAGACCACTCCGAAGGCCGCCGCGAACAGGCCCAGGCGGGCGACGGTGTAGGTCAGCAAGCTACGCATCCAAAAGCCTCACAACAGACGTTTACCTGGACTAGATTGGTCGCCATGCCCACCGGCGACGCGCAGGCGACCGGTCCGCGACCGTGGTCCGTGGCGCCTCCGACCCCTGCACGGGGTCGGGCGGGTGGGTCTCGCATGTCCTTGTCTCCAGGTTAAGGGCGTGCCCGGTGCACCGGGCGGCGGGGCGGTGTGTCGCCCTCCGCACAGGCGGTCGGAACGTATACGGACCCGATTCACAGCGTCATGGGATGTTTCCAATCCCGACAGCAGGGCCCGAACATCACGTTCCGGTCACATATCCCGTACTCCTCCCCCCAACACCGCAATTTCTCCGAAAACTAGGGAGGAAACGGACCAACTCGTGCACACTAGGGGATCAAACGCCCGCCGCCCCCGCAGTCCGAGGCGGGCATGATTGGGGGAATGTGAAGGTGGAACGAGCAAGCGAACGCCTGTTGACCCCCGGGGAAGTGGCATCACTCTTCCGGGTTGATCCCAAGACCGTGACCCGCTGGGCCGCCTCCGGGCGGATCAGCAGCATCCGGACCCCGGGCGGCCACCGCCGCTTCAGAGAGTCCGAGGTGCGCGCGCTCCTGCTCGGGGAACCGAGCGAGAGCACCCCCTGAACGAAGGCCTCTCCGAGAGCGGGTATACCCGGGGTACGCCTGTATCCCCTGGCCGCTCCGTCCACGGTGTGAGCGCTCCGAGGGCCTCCCGCGGCCCTGGGCAGGTGTGCCGACCGTGAGGAGTGGACAGCAAGAGTTAGGCTGGAACCATGGTGTGGCTTGGTGGCCTGATCACGCTCGTATCGATCGTTCTCTGGGTGTACGCGTTCTTCGATGCGCTCACCACCCCGTCCGCTGAGGTGCGCAACCTGCCGAAGGTCTTGTGGGTGGTGGTCATCGCGCTGTTCATGCCGGTCGGTTCGATCCTGTGGCTCTTCCTCGGCCGCCCGCGCCAGGACGCCGTCGCCGGGAGCGCGCCCTCCCCGGCAGCGGGCCTCTCCTCGGCCGACGACCTCGACCCGTCCGACTTCGCAAAACCCTCGGGGAGCACGCATCCGCTGGGGCCGGATGACGACCCCGAGTTCCTCAGACGGCTCAACCGCCGCATCGACCCGGACGAGTGATCGCGACGACGCACTGACAGACTGAGCTGACGACGGTGGGGCCGCGCCCGAAAGGGCGCGGCCCCACCGCTGTCCGCCCCCGGCCTGCTCGCGACCGGGCCGAAGCGAAGCGCGAGTCCCGAGGTTACAGGTGCCCGGCGCCCGTCCTACGGGGCAGGCCGCGCAGCGCGTGCACCGGCTGCACCTTCCCGGCGTACTCCGGGGTCCAGGTCTGCTCGGTCCCCAGGGCCTTGTCGGGGTTGGCGTCGTTGTAGGCCTGGACGAGGTCGACGAAGCCCAGGCGCCCGCGGCCCTCGTGCAGCACCGCGTTGCCGTGCCCCGCGACGTCGGTGCCGCCCCAGTTCTCGATGATCTGCTCGGCGCCGATGCCGTCGCGCAGGTCGAACAGGTTGTTCTCCACGTACAGGTGCGACTCCTTGCCCGCGCCCAGGCTGTACTGGTACAGGTCCCCGGCCAGCGTGTAGTAGTTGTTGTACACGTGAACCTGACCGAAGCGCAGGCGCGGCGCGCGCTGGCCCAGACCGTCGAAGTGGTTGTGGTGGAAGGTCGTGCGCAGCTTGCCGCGGTCGGTGGTCCGGCTGTTGCTGTTGCCGATGAGGATGGCCTTGTCGCGGCCGTCGAAGTGGTTGTACGACACTGTCACCAGGTCGGCCTCGCGCACGATGTCGAGCAGGCCGTCGTGCACCTCGTACTTGCGCCCGAAGTACTCCGGCAGCTCGGCGCCCGGGTTGTCGCCGTCGTCGAAGGTGTTGTGGTCGATCCAGACGTTGGTGGAACCCGAGACCTCCAGCTGGTCGTACTCGGAGTTCCAGTTGCCGCTGCCGCTGTCGTTCGGGTCCCAGCCGGGGAAGCAGTCGTGCGCGTCGGAGAAGGTCAGGTTGCGGAGGATGACGTTCTCGACGTCGGTGACCCGCAGGTGCATGCCGGTCAGCTCGGCGTCGTCCCCGGCGCCCACGATGGTGGTGTTCGAGCCGACGTTCACCCGGACCCGCTCGGCCTGCACCCGGTAGGACGCCTCGCGGGCCTCCTCCAGCGGGCCGCTGGGGTCCTTCCAACCCCACACCTCGGGGTCGTAGGCGGCCAGGTAGTCCTCCAGGGTGTAGCCGTCCACCGCGTAGTCCTCGCAGGACAGGGGGGTGCCGTCCGGCGCCGTGTTGGCGTCGATCAGGCCCTCCACGTAGACGATCTTGGGCTGGTCACCGCGTACCGCCTGGCGGAACTCCTCGGCGGTGGAGACGCGGAAGACGCTTTCCGCGGCGGCCTGCGAGCCTCCGGTGGTGCCGGCACCGGCCGAGCCCCAGCCGTCGCCCTCCGCCAGAACCTGCCTGCCGATGTCGGGGGCGGCCTGGACGGGTGCCACGGCGGTCATCACCAACACCGCGCTCAGAGGAAGTGCGAGCTTGCGCATGGTTCTTCTCCTCAGGGGGGAATTTGCAAACGGTTGCATGAACATCTCTTATCGCCCGTGTTTCCGTCAACCCCTTGACCCGGGAAAACTGCGGAAAACCGGGCACCAACCACCAAAGCACGCAGTGGCCAACCACAACCGATTGCCGTTAGTCTCTGTCCATACCAACGCAAAGGAGGCCACGGGTGGCCGTGACCATCAAGGACGTCGCCCACGCGAGCGGCGTCCACGTCTCCACCGTCTCCCGGACCTTCTCCGCCGCGCACCTGGTCAACGCCGAGACCCGCGCCCGCGTGCTCGCCGCCGCCCACCAGCTCGGCTACCGGCCCAACCGGGCCGCCCGCGCCCTGTCCACGCGCCGCACCGGCAACCTGGGGCTGATCGTCGCCGACATCGCCAACCCCTTCTTCCCGCCGCTGATCAAGGCGGCCCAGGCGCACGCCCGCGCGAGCGACCACCACGTCTTCGTCGCCGACACCGACGAGCAGGCCCGTGTGGAGGAGGAGCTGATCCGCTCCATGGCCACCCAGGTCGACGGTGCCCTGCTGGTCGCGTCCCGCCTGAGCAACCGCGTGATCAACGAACTCAGCGCCGACGTCCCCTTCGTCGTCGTCAACCGCCGCCCCCCGGGCCTGCCCGCCGTCCTGATGGACGTGGCCTCCGGAGCCCGCCAGGCGGTGGAGCACCTCGCCGGCCTCGGGCACCGCGAGGTCGCCCTGCTCTCCGGCCCCCGCGCCTCCTGGACCAACCAGAACCTGGAGCGCGCCGCCGCCGAGGAGGCCGAGCGGCACGGAGTGCGCCTGCACCGCCTGGGCCCCAACCAGCCCACCGAGGAGGGCGGGGCCGCCGCCGCGCCGGACCTGCTCGCCACCGGGGCCACCGCCGCCCTGGCCTACAACGACCTGGTCGCCCTCGGCCTGGTGGGGGAGCTGCGCTCGCGCGGCCTGGCCGTGCCGGACGACCTCAGCGTGGTGGGCGTGGACAACACCGACACCGCCCGCCACTGCGACCTCACCACGGTCGACATGCCCACCGCCGCCGCCGGGCGGGCCGCCATCGACCTCCTGCTGCGCCGGATCACCAGCGGGGACGCCCCGGGCACCGTCACCCTGGACACCCGGCTGATCGTGCGCGGGTCCACCGCTCCCCCCGCGGGCTGACCCCCCGGGGCCCGGATACGGCGAGGGGCCCCGCACCCGGCGGGACCCCTCGTTCCGGCGGCGGTTCAGGCGTAGGAGTGCAGGCCGCTGAACATGTAGTTGACCGCGAAGAAGTTGAACAGGATGGTCGCGAAGCCCACCACGTTGATCCAGGTGGCCTTGGGCCCGCGCCAGCCGCCGGTGGCCCGGGCGTGCAGGTAGGCCGCGTAGATCACCCAGGAGATGAACGACCAGACCTCCTTGGGGTCCCAGCCCCAGAAGCGTCCCCAGGCCTCGTCGGCCCAGATGGAACCGGCGATGATGCCGAAGGTCCACAGCGGGAAGGCGAAGAGGATGAAGCGGTGGGAGATGCGGTCCAGCAGCTCGGGGCTGGGCAGGCGGCCCGCGACGCCGGTGACCCTCTCGCCCAGCGCGCGCCTGGCCTCGGCCCGGTGGGAGACCAGGTAGGTGACGCCCGCCGCGCCGGAGACCATGAACGCGCCGCCCGCGAGGATGGCCGCGGTCACGTGGATGGGCACCCAGTAGGAGTGCAGTGCCGGGATCAGCGGGCCCGGGTCCACGTACAGCCACCGGACGCCGATGCCGAGCAGGATCAGCACGGGGACCAGCACGAACGCGCCGAGGAAGCGGGCCTGGTAGCGCAGCGAGGCGTAGAGCAGGCCGCCCACCGCGACCAGGCACAGGGCCACGACGAACTCGAACATGTTGCCCCACGGCCACCGCCCGGCGGCCAGGCCCCGGGTGACGATTTGGGCCACGCCCATGGCGAACCCGAGTCCGGTCACGCCCAGGGCGATCGTGCCCAGGACGCTCTGGGAGGCCCGTGCCTCGCCCTCGGCGGTGCGGACGTTGACCTCGATCGCGTCGTCGGCGCCGTCCTCGGCCGCGCCGGCGCCGACCGGCATGAGCCTGCCGGCCTTCAGCTTGGTGCGCCGTCCGTAGGCGGCCTCGATGGCGAAGAGGAACAGGGCGGCCGCGTACGTGACGATCATCGCGATGATCAGTGAGTCACTGGCCGACGCCATCGTCTCGTCCACCGTTCCGGCGAGTGTGTACGTCACCGGTCACTCCCTCGTTGTCGTCGACTCTGGCGGGTCGGTTGGTGAATGGGGTCCGGACCCCTCGTCGGGCCCGGGGGAAGGCGGGGTGCCGCCGGGCCCGCTGCGGAGCCGTCGGGCGAGGTCCGTGGTCAGTTCGTGGAACTCGGCGTTGTTCCCGGCCACCTCGGTCTTGCCGAGTCCGGCCAGCTCCACCCTGGTGCGGCCGTCCCCGGTCCGCTCCGCGCGCACCCACACGCGGCGCGGGCGGACGAACAGGGTGATGACGAGGCCGAGCACGGCCAGAGAGGCCGCGGTCAGCGCGGGCAGCCGGGCGCCGTCCCGGTTGGTCTGGAGGCTGACGTACTCCCGGTAGCCCGAGAAGGTGATCGACCCGGCACCGTCGGGGAGCTCCCAGGTGTCGCCGATCTCCATGACGGGCGAACTCCCGAGCGGCTCCATGCCGGTGGTGCGCAGCTGGTAGACCGACTGCGGGTCGACCAGCCCCAGATCGCCCTGGTAGCCCTCCAGGGTAACGCGGGGATCGCGCGCGTCGGGGAAGTCCGAGACCAGCTCGCCGCCCTCGGTCTCCACGGCGCTGGGCAGGAACACGCCCACGAAGCCCAGCTCCTCGCCGCCGGTGTCGGGCACCTTGACGACGCCGTCGGAGGTGAAGGAGCGGGTGTCGCGGTGGATGAAGGGGACGGCCTGGTCGAAGACCACCTCCCCCTCGGCGTTGCGGACCTCGAACTCGGGCGCGTAGCCGTGGCCGAGCAGGTAGACCTGCACGCCGTTCACGCTCAGCGGGTGGTTGACCTCCAGCCGGTGCCGGCCCTCCTCCGCCTCCGGGGACTCCCGGTAGGTCACGTCCGCGACGTAGGACTCGGCCTGGCCGCTGAGGTTGCCTTCCTCGATGAAGGTGGCCTCGAAGTCGTCCAGGTGGAGGGTGAAGGGCTCCAGGTCGTCGGTGTCGGTCCAGTGCCCGGGGTAGATGGCGTCGTAGGAGGGCAGGGTGTTGGCGAAGCCGTCACCCTCCACCAGCAGCAGGTTGCCGCGGTAGCCGAAGAAGGCCCCGGCGGCCAGGGCCAGCAGCAGGCCCAGCAGCGCCAGGTGGAACAGTACGTTGCCCGCCTCGCGCAGGTAGCCGGTCTCGGCCGAGACCGAGTCGCCGTAGCGCTCGGTGCGGTAGCCCTTCAGGACCGCGCGGGCCTGGTCCAGGACGGTCTCCGGCGCGGCGTCCGTGGTGAACCGGGCCGCGTAGGGCATGCGGCCCAGGTGGCGGGGGGTCCGCACGGGGCGGGCCCGGATCGCGCGGGCGTGCGCGACCGCGCGCGGGATGACGCAGCCCGCCAGGGAGACGAACAGCAGCAGGTAGATCGCCGCGTACCAGGGCGAGGAGAAGACGTCGAAGAGATAGAGCCGGTCCAGCCAGGGCGCGAGGTCGGGGTGGTCCTGGAAGTAGGAGTTCACCTGGTCGACGCTGACGACGTTCTGCGGCAGGATCGAGCCGGGGATGGCGCCGACCGCCAGCAGGAACAGCAGGATCAGCGCGGTGCGCATGGAGGTGAGGATCCGCCAGGCCCAGCGCAGCCAGCCGGCCGGGCCCAGCCCCCTGGGCCCGCTCCCGGACGCGTTGTCCGTCCCGGCCTCGGTGTCGTTCGTGGTCGTGCTCATCAGATCACCGTCTGGAAGTCGGCGGCCCAGCCCTGCATGGCGATGGTCAGGTGCGTCCACAGCCCGGTCACCATCGCCAGGCCGACCAGGACGAGCATGGCCCCGCCGATCACGGTGACCAGGCGGGTGCGGCGCTTGAGCCAGCCGAAGGCGGTCAGCGCGCGCCGGTACAGCAGCGAGGCCAGCACGAACGGCAGTCCGAGCCCGACGCAGTAGGCCAGGGACAGCAGCATGCCGCGCCCGGCCCCGCCCTCGACGAAGGCCAGGGTCTGCACGGCGGCCAGGGTCGGGCCGATGCAGGGGGTCCAGCCCAGGCCGAACAGGACGCCGAGCAGGGGCGCGCCCGCCAGCCCGGCCCGGGGCAGGCGGTGGAAGCGGAACTCGCGGCCGAAGCCCGGCAGCAGGCCCATGAAGGCCAGCCCGAGGACGACGGTGAGGACGCCGAGGACCCGGGTGATGGGGTCGGTGTAGTCCATGAGGACCTCACCGAGCCAGCCGACGAAGCCGCCGACGGCCACGAAGACGAGGGTGAACCCGGCGATGAACAGGACGCTGCCGGTGACCATGGTCCAGCGGCGCGCGGCCAGGGCGGCGTCGGCCTCGGCGGCCGTCGCCGTGGCGGTCGCCGTGGCGGTGCCGCCCGACCCGCCCCCGGCGGCGCCCGCGCTCTCGCGCGTCTGGGTGCCGCTCATGCCGGTCACGTAGGACAGGTAGCCGGGCACGAGCGGGAGCACGCAGGGGGACAGGAAGGACACCAGCCCGGCGGCCAGGGCGAGCGGGACCGCGGCGAGCAGGGAGCCGGACAGGACGGTGGTACCGATCGGGTCCATCAGCCGCCGTCCCCGGAGCCCGCCTCGGGCTCCTCGTCCGCGCCGTCCCCGGAGGTCTCCGCGCCGGCCTCCTGACCGGGTTCCTCCGGCCGCTCGCTCTCCCCGGCCCGCCCGGTCTCCTGCTCCGCGACGCGCGGGCGCTCCTCCGGGTCGCCGAGGCCGAACTCGACCACGAGCGGGTCGAGCAGGCCGGTCAGCTGGTTGTAGGTGGTCGGGCCGATGACGCGCGCGGCGATGCGGCCCTCGGGGTCGATGACGAGCGTGCTGGGGATGGACCGGGGCGGAACGGTGTCGCGGAAGGCCTGCGGCACCTCGCCGGGCTGGTCGTACAGGCTCGGGTAGGCGACGCCCTTGTTGTCCGCGTAGGCCCGGGCGGCGGTCTCGTCGTCCTTGATGTTCACGCCGAGGAAGTCCACGCCCAGGTCGGCGTACTCGGTGTGGACCTCGTCGAGCACGGGCTGCTCGGCCCGGCAGGGGCCGCACCAGCTCGCCCACACGTTGAGGACGAGGATCCCGCCCTCGTAGTCGCGGAGGGAGACCTCGTCGCCGCCCAGGGTGGTCCCGGTGACGTCGGGGGCCCCGACCCGCTCGTCGGCGGCGAAGGAGGTGGCGCTGCCGTCCCCCGAGACGAAGCGGCTGTCCTCGTCGCCGCTCTGGATCTCGGTACCCCCGGCGCAGCCGGTGAGGGCGAGGGCGGCGGCGAGGGCGGTCGCCGCCAGGCGCGGCACGGCGCGGCTCCGGTGCCTACCGGCGCTGGTGCTGGGCATCGAGGTGACCTCGCGAACGGGGTGTGAACAGGGCGACTACAACAACGACAAAGTGTAGTAGATGCCCTGGACACGACTCCGCCGCCCCGGCACAACGCGGAGGGGACCTCCGGGAACCGCGGAGGGGGACGCGGACCCGTGGAGGGGGTGCGCGGGAGGGAGAGGGAGGAGCGGGGGCGATGGCCGCAGGACACCGCCCCCGTGGTGGTCGGCTGACCGGTGGCTGGGGGCAGCCCCGGTCGGCCCGGCCCTGGATCAACCAGCCTCGACGAAGGCCTCGCGGAGGTAGTCGTGCACGGCCCGCTCGGGAACCCGGTAGGAACGCCCCACGCGGATCGCGGGGAGAACTCCCGAGTGCACCATTCGGTAAACGGTCATCTTGGACACACGCATGATCGTGGCGACCTCCGCCACGGTCAAGAACCTGACCTCTTCGAGAGGAGGCTTGCTCCCGTTCATCTTCCGACGCCCTCATTCCCGGACGTGAGCATTGTCTATCCTTCAGCCCGGCGCGGTGTACGGCGGCGACCCCGATGTACCCGACCACACGCCACGCCAGCGTGTCATGCTGTCACTACTGACACGTCCGTTTTCAGGGTAGAGCCGAGTTCCCTCCGGCGAAAGGCCGTTTCTGCTGTCTTTGGCGATATGCGTTGATGACGGGTCAGATGAGGTTTAGCCGTGGGTATAAATGGTCGCCCCCGGTCACAACAGACCGGCGCGGGCGAGGACGTAATCGCGCAGCGGCGCGTAGTCCTCGGGTAGGTATCCGTCGTCCAGAGGTACGGTGACCAGGAGTTTCCCCTCCGCCTCGGCGAGGAAGAGGGCCGGGTCGTTGCAGTCGGCGAAGCCGATCGTGGGCACTCCCGCCTCCCCCGCCGCACCCGCGAACCCGTGGTCGGCGATGACCAACTGCGGCCACGGCGCCTGCCGCTCCGCGAGGTCCGCCAGGATGGCACGCATGGCGAAGGGGTGATGGCTGTGGCGTGCGAGGCGGGTATCCGTCACGAGGGCCACCTCATCCTCCCAGACCACGATCCGGCGGTTGGGCGGCCGTTCCGTGGTCACTTCGTAGGAGTAGCCGGCCCCTGCGGTAACAACCGGGCACCCCTGAGCGACGAGGGAGTCCTTCCACGCGCGGTAGGTCTCCCGGAGGTTGCGGGGGTGTCCGGTGGCGAACATGACGCGCTCGCGGCGCTCGGCGGCCAGGGCGAGGCGGTCGGCGACCGCCTCCAGGGCGTCGATGGTCAGGTCGGGGTCGATGGTGTCGATCCCCCAGACGTACTCCTCGTCGGCCACCACCCCGCAGCGCTTGCTCATCAGGGACAGGACCTCCTCGTAGGTCCAGTCGTGGGAGAAGGTGAGGCCGAACTGGTGGTAGGGGTCCTTCTGGACGAGCCGCCGGTAGTGCCGAAGGTTGTTCTGGCGTGGGGTGTCGACGTGTCCGGCGATCCCCGTGCGCACCAGATAGGTGATCAGTTCAGCGCGTGTCGGCGGCGTCACCTGGCGTTCCCCTTCCTCGTCTGCGCAGCGAGCGTGCGCCACGCCCTGCGGCCACCACGACGCCTGCTCCTGTTCGCCCGGTATTCAACCTCTGTCCTACCCGCTTCGGGCGTGCCACGCGCGGGGGTCGCGGAATTCGCCCGGTCGACACCGGGGTGTTATCTCCGGCGGAGGAGCGGTTACAGACTCGGGTCGATGCCGTGGCTGGGGAAGACGGCGGTGCGGGTGGCGTGGATCGCGCGGTCCACCGGGTCGCCGGGGTCGTAGCCGTCCTCGAAGGGCTCGAAGGCCACCTCGCGGCCGTCGGTCATGTACAGCGGTGCCAGCTCCCCGGTGCGCTGGCGCACGAAGTCGCGCCAGCCCTGCGGGGTCTCGGTCTCCGGGTCGATCGGGCGGCCCGCGGCCTCGCCCAGCAGGTGGGTCCAGGCCCGGGGGACCACCTGCACGAGGCCGTATCCGCCGCCGCCGAACAGAAGCCACCGGCCGCCCGCCGTCTTCTGCGCGAGGCGGTGCAGTTCGGTGTAGGCGCGGCGCTGGCCGTCCAGGCTCAGGGTGAGGTTGGCCAGCGGGTCCAGGGCGTGGGTGTCGCAGCCCTGCTGGGTCACCAGGATCTCGGGCTGGAACTCGTGCAGCAGCGGCGGCACGACGGCGTCGAAGGCGCGGTGCCAGCCGCTGTCGCCGGTCCCGGCGGGGAGGGCGACGTTGACCGCGTACCCCTCGGCGTCCGGACCGCCGGTCTCGCTGGCCTGGCCGGTGCCGGGGAAGAGGGTCGCCGGCGACTCGTGGAGGCTGATGGTGAGCACCCGCGGATCGTTGTAGAAGGCGCTCTGGACGCCGTCCCCGTGGTGGACGTCCACGTCCACGTAGGCGATGCGCTTGGCGCCCTGCTCCAGCAGCCACGCGATGGCCAGGGCGGGGTCGTTGTAGACGCAGAAGCCCCACGCGTTGCTGCGCATGGCGTGGTGCAGGCCGCCCGCGACGTTGGCGGCGTGCGCGGTCTCCCCCGACCACACGGCCCGGGCGGCGGCCACGGAGGCCCCCGAGATGAGCGCGGCGGCGTCGTGCATGTCCTTGAAGACGGGGTTGTCCGAGGTGCCCAGCATGTGGGCGTCGTCGGGCTCCAGGGTCCGGCCCGCGCGCTTGACCGCCTCGATGTAGGCGCGGTCGTGCACCAGGCCGAGGAGTTCGTCCGAGGCCGGTTCGACGTCCAGCAGGCCGACCCCGGGCGCGTCCAGGACGCCGAGCTCGCGGCTGAGCGCCATGGTCAGCTCGACGCGGACCGGTGCCAGCGGGTGCTGGGGGCCGAAGTCGTAGGCGGTGAGTCCGTCGTCCCATGCCACCCGAAGCGAGCAGGACGTGCGCCCTCCCATGGTGACCCCCGTTCCACGTGTACGTGCTCCGAAGCACACAGTACGCACAAACGGGTACCGGACCGAAACCCGGGGGTGCGGGTGCGACCGTCCCGGGGCCGGAACCGGGACGGGCGGGCTACTCCCTGTAGTAGACGAAGCAGGCCTCGTGCAGACCGCCGACGGCGATGTCGGCGGTGCCGTGCCACGGGTGGCCGGTGTCACCGTCCCAGGTGAGCAGCAGCCGGTACTCCCCCGGTTCCAGTTCCGCGCGCAGGACGGGTCCGGAGCAGGGGACGTCCTGCTCCCACGTGTCATAGGTCCCGCACCCCTCGCACGCGGGAGCGGTGATCTCGCCGTGGACGGCGTCCGGACCCACGTAGAACAGGCGCATCGGGTACGGAACACCGTTGCTGATCTCCAGGACGCTCCCGCCGGCGCCGGAGCTCCGGGTGGGGGGCATCGTCAGTTCCTCCTCCCCGAAGCTGGCTATGGCGTCCATCCTCTGCCCGAGGCGCTCGGCGCCGACGCGGGCGGCCATCCTCCCGACCTCGTCGGTCTCGTGGTCGGGGTACTCCGACTCCAGGAGGTCGATGACGTCCTCGGCGGTACCGAGATCCCCCTCGTCGAGGCTCTCCCGGGCGCAGCGGAACGCGGCGTCCGGGTGCTCGGCGGCGATGCGCTCGGCGACCTCGGGAACGGCCTCCCAGTCCGCGTGGGCGAACACCTCGATCTGGTCGAAGCCCGCGCACCAGCGCTCGTCGGCGTACCCGCCGGTGCCCGCCTCGTACAGCGCGGCGAGCTCACCGTCCGTGCCCTCCCAGCGGGAGGCGGGATGGGCGGAGTAGGCGCCGTAGGAGTCCAGGGCCTGACCGTACTCCCCGGCCACGGCACCGGCCCGCGCGCTCTCGAGGAGCGCGCAGGCCTCGGCCCCGGAGAGGGCCCGCTCCGTCAGCGACGAGGAGAGGGAGAGCCGGGAGAGGCTCCGCGCGCTCTCATAGGCGGCCGCGGCCCCATCCGGAGCGCACTCACCGCGCGCGTGGGCGGCGTCGGCCGTGCGCAGCCGCCACTCACCCGCCTGCCACACGCCGGTGACCGAGACGACCAGGGCGACCACCAGCACGGCGGCCAGGGCGAAGGGCACCCGTCCCCTGCGCGGCCGCGGCTGCGAGCCGCCGGACCGGGGCGTTCCGTCCGGAGGCGTGTCCGGGGACGGAGCGGTCCCCGGCTGGACGGGGCCGGACGCGGAAGGGGGAGGAGTCATGGGGGGACCTGAGCGGGGAGAGGCGGGGGGAGGTCGGGCGCGCGATGGCCGGAGGGGCCGTACGCGCGCCGCGCCACACCTTATCCGGCCGAGGCCCGGGGCAGGCGCGGGACGCCGGACCGGGGAACGGTCGTGGGCGTCGGGGCGGGTCCGGTGCCGGACGCGCCCCGGACCCGTGCGGGCGTCCGACGTGAACGTGCGGGGACCGGCGGCTCAACGCGGACGGCCCCGGGACCGGAGCGCGGGGTCCCTTCGCGCTCCGGCCCCGGGCCGCGGGGCTACTGCTCCATCTTGTAGTAGCAGACCTGGTGCTTGTCGCCCGCCTCGAAGGTGATGTTGCCGTGCAGCGGCTTGTCGAAGAGCGACTCGGACGAGGTGAGCAGGACCCGGTACTTGCCCGGGTCGAACTCCACCCGCATCACGTCGCCGTCGTCGAAGCAGGAGTTGCCCGTGGGCGGAGAGGTGTAGACCTCGCAGTTCTCACAGGCGGCCGTGATGATCTCGTCGTGGACCTTGTCCGGCCCGACGTAGAGGAACCGCATCTCGAACGGGGTGTTGTTGGTGACCTCCAGAACGGCCTTGCCGCTGCCGGAGCTGCTGGTCGGAGTGGAGTTGAAGTCGCTCTCGCCGAGGATGGTGAGGGTGTCCATCTCCTCCTCGATCTTCCCGGCGCCGATGTGGACCGTCATCTTCTCGACGTCGGCGGCCTCGTGGTCGGGGTACTCCGACTCCAGGAGGTCCACCATGTCCTCGGCCGGGGAGAAGCGGCCCGCGTCGACGTGCTCCCAGCCGCACCGGAGCGCGGCGTCCGGGCGCTCGGTGGCGATGCGCTCGGCGACCTCGGGAACGGCCGACCAGTCCAGGTCGGCGAACACGTCGATCTGGTCGAAGCCCGCGCACCAGCGCTCGTCGGCGTACTCGCCGGTGCCGGTCTCGTACATCTCGGCGAGCGCGGTGGGCACCTGCCCGGCCGCCTCGGTGCCCTCGTAGTCCACGGGGATCACGCTGTAGACCTCGTGGGCCTGGCGCATGCTCTCGCGGTAGTCCTCGGTGACCTCGCCGCGGTAGCCCTCCCGCGCCGTCGACACCAGGTCGGCCGCGTAGGACAGGTGGATGTCGGCGATCTCACCGTCGGTGTCCTCCCAGCGGGAGGCGGGGTGGTTGAAGTAGGAGGCGTAGGATTCCAGCGCCCGCTCGTAGTCCCCGGAGTCCACGTCGGCCTGGGCGCGGTCCAGCAGCACGCAGGCCTCGGCGCCCGCCCGGGCGCGTTCCATCAGCGACGGGGAGAAGGAGAGCTGGAAGAGGTTCTCCACGCCCTCGTAGGCGGCCACGGCCTCGCCCGGAGCGCACTCGCCGCGCGCGTGGGCGGCGTCGGCCGTGCGCAGCCGCCACTCACCCGCTTGCCACACGCCGGTGACCGAGACGACCAGGGCGACCACCAGCACGGCGGCCACGACGAACGGCATCCTGCCCTTGGCGGGCTGTTCCCCCCGGCCGAGGGCGCGCTCGTCACGGGAGCGCCCGGCGAAGAGGCCGTGCACCGCCGCGGCGGCGAACCAGGCGGCGAAGACCAGCGCCCAGAGCAGGACGTTGTCGGTGGCGCCGACGATCGCGGCCGCCACCAGCAGGCCGAGGGTGAGGACCGCCGCGACGGCGAAGAACGGCCACTGGCGCAGGTAGAAGTACCCGGCGCCGGTGCCGGAGAGGTTCAGCAGCGCGGCGCGCACCGCCGACGGCGAGGAGAGCAGGCCCAGGCGGGGGCGCTTGGGCGGCTGCGGGGGCGGACCGCCGAACTGGGGCATTCCGCCCGGAGGCGGGCCACCGGGGGGCATCCCTCCGGGAGGCGGACCGCCCGGCGGCATTCCACCGGGGGGCATTCCGCCGGGGGGCATTCCGCCGGGGGGCGGCATTCCGCCAGGCGGCATTCCGCCCGGGGGCGGGCCCTGCCTTCCGGCCGCGTACATCCCGGCGGCGGGGGTGCCGCCGGTGGGGTGGCCGCCCGGCTGGCCACCGGTCGGGTGAGCGCCGCCGGGGTGGCCCACACCCGGCTGGCCGCCGGTCGGACCGTGGGGCACGCCGCCCGCGGGCGTACCGCCGGGGGGCGTCCGCTGGGGCTGGGCTCCGGGGGGTGTACCGCCCGAGGGCGGTACACCTCCTCCGGGCGGCCGCGAGGAATCAGAGGGAGGGGGAGGGGGAGGAGCAGTCATGGGGGACCCTGGGTTCGGGAGACGGGGAAAAGCCGCGCACGGCGGGAGCGAAAGGGCTCAAGTCAGCCCTTCCCTAAGCACATTACCCATGCGTGATGACGCCGTCGCTCCCAGGACGGACCGCTTCCGGCCACCCGTGCCCGTCAGCTGCCGGAGAGAGCCCCGCTGCGGTCCCGGGCGGCTTCGATCGCGTCCGTGAAGGCCGTGCGCACGCCGTGCCGTTCCAGCTCCCGCAGCGCGGCCGCCGTGGTGCCTCCCGGCGAGGTCACGGCCTCGCGCAGCACGACGGGGTGCTCGCCCGAGTCGTTGAGCATGGCGGCGGCCCCCGTGATGGTCTGGCCGACCAGCTTCTGGGCGGTGGCGCGCGGCATGCCCATCGCCACACCGGCCTCGATCATCGTCTCGGCGATGAAGTAGAAGTAGGCGGGACCGCTTCCGGAGATGGCGGTGACGGTGTCCATGTGCTGCTCGGCCACGCGGATCACCTCGCCGACCGTGCCGAGCAGGGCCTCGGCGCGCTCCAGGTGGGCCGTCGCGGTGTGGGCGCCGCCCGCCAGGGCGGTCATCCCCTGCCCCATGAGCGCGGGGGTGTTGGGCATGGCCCGGACCACGGGCGTGCCCGCGGGCAGGTGGGCCTCCAGCACGGCGGTGGTGATCCCCGCCGCGACGGAGATCACCAGGCGGTCGGAGCCCAGGTGCGCGGACAGGTCGTCCAGCAGCGCCACCATGTCCTGGGGCTTGAGCGCGAGCAGCAGCGTGTCGGCGCGCTTGGCGGCCTCCGCGGCGGGGACCACCTCGACCCCGTAGCGTTCGCGCAGCTCCCGGGCGTGCTCCTCACGCGGCTCGGTGACGAGCACGTCCCCGGGCGCGTGTCCCTTGGCCAGCATCCCGGCGAGCAGCGCCTCGCCCATCTTTCCGGCGCCGATGATCGCGATCATGAAGGGTCCTTCCTGCGGAGACCTCCCACGCTAGCCGCATCCGGGAACCGCAGCGGACGGCGGCCCCGGCCAGCGGCCGCGCTCGGGGCGGCGGGCTCACTCGCGGCCCGGCTCGACCGTGCCCTCGTCGTCGGCGGTGCCGCTGGCGTCCACCGCGAAGCGGTGCGGCGGCGGGCCGGGCTGGCGGCGCAGCAGGGCGATGCGCTCGCGCCGGTCACGCGGCTGGTCCGGGGAGGCGGCGGGCCGGGCGAAGTGCAGCCGGGTGAAAGCCAGCGCCTCGGCCAGCTCGCGCATGCGCGCCTGGCGGTCGGGGGCCTTGCGGGTGCTCACCTCCAGGACCAGCTGGCCCTCGAAGCCGCCCTCGGCGAGGTACTCCAGGACCTCCCCGACCCGCTGTCGGCCGCGCCCGGGGATGAGGTGCTCGTCGAGGTTCTGGCCGCCGAGGCCGTCGGCCACGTGGACGTGGGAGAGGCGGTCGCCCAGGCGCTTGGCCATGTCCAGGGCGTCGGACCCGGACATGGCGGTGTGCGACATGTCGAGGGTGACGTCGGGGTAGTCGCGGTCCAGCGGGTTCCAGCTCGGCGCGTAGGGGACGACCTCGCGGTCGCGCACCCGCACCGGATACATGTTCTCGACCGCGAAGACGACGTCGGTCTCGTCCTGCATCCGGGCGACACCGGCCTCGAAGTCGCGGGCGTACTCGCGCTGCCAGCGGAAGGCGGGGTGCACCACGACGGTCGTGGCCCCCAGGGCCTCGGCCATCTCCTTGGAGCGGACGAGCTTGTGCCAGGGCTCCCGGCCCCACACACGCTGGGTGAGGACCAGGCAGGGAGCGTGGACGGCGGTGACGGGCATCTGGTGGTAGTCCGAGAGGCGCCGGAGGAGTTCGATGTCCTGACTGGCGGGGTCGGAGGAGACGAGCACCTCCACGCCGTCATACCCCAGCTTCGCCGCGATCTCGAAGGCGGCCGGGGTCTTCTCCGGGTAGACCGACGCCGACGACAGGACGACGGGCGCGTCTGGGACCTGGATAGGGCTCACGGCACACAGACTATGTGCTTTCGTCCTCCTCTCGCCTCCCGCCCGCGTGAACGCGGCGTGGCGTTCTCCGCGACGGAGGGCGGCGGGAGGGTGCGACGGGGCGGCGCGCCGCTCCCGGGCGTTCCGGGCCGTTCCACGGTCCGTACACCGTGGAACGGCCGGCCCGCGGGTACGGCCGCGGGTCCTGGTACGTGGTTCCGGCCGCCGCGTCCTCGCGGCGCCGGTGGATGTCGGGTGCCCCGCCCGCTGTCCACCCGGGCCCTCGGATCCGTTGGCGTCCGGGACGGCGGATCCGCGGCGGAGGCGGTGGTGAGCACCGGGTCCGGGGTGCTCTCGGGGCGTGTTGGCCGGGCTGCGCGCCCGGGGCGTGGAGGAGGGCCGTCAGCGCCGTGCGCGAGGCCCGCCCGGCGTCACAGCCGGACCGCTCCTCTGAGGTTGTGGCGGTGCACCGCCCGCTCGCGGACGTGGTCCCCCGAACGCGGGGCGTCGATCATGCGGCCGTCGCCCAGGTAGATGGCGACGTGGTAGGCGTACCCTCCGCTGTCGGCCCAGTAGAGGATGTCCCCCCTGCGGGCGTCGGAATAGGAGACGCGGGTCCCGGACCTGACCTGGTCGTGGGCCACGCGGGGCAGGCTCATCCCGGCCTGCTTGAAGGACCACTGGACCAGGCCCGAGCAGTCGAACCTGTGCGGCCCGGTACCCCCCCAGCCGTAGGGGGTGCCCTTCTGGGACTCGGCCGCGCTGATCGCCTCCTCCACCTTCGAGGAGGACAGCTGGTGGACCCGGGCGGGCCCCCCGGCCTCCCCCACGGCGGTCGGCCCGACCGGTCCGGCCGGTGCGGGCTGGGCGGTCCGGGCCGGGGCGGGCGGCGTTCCGGCGGCCAGCACGACCGCGGTCAGCCCGGCGACGGCGAGCGCGCGCGGCCCTCTGCGTCGCGTGTGAACGGACACGGCCCGCCGCCCCGGGTCCGTGGGGCGGCAGGCCTGCGTTTGCTCGTGGTGGCGCGGTATCCGCATGACGGTGGTTCCCCCTGCGCGTCACGACGCCCACGCCACTGTGACGTGGATCTCTCCGCCGCGACGTCCTCACCATTCGTCACACAGAAAACGCGATATGTCACTCTCCGTAGCGCTACTGGTGACCAAAGAAGGTAAAGAGTCCTTGACCCAGGGGGATAAAACGGTCATGAGCCGGTTAATCGGACTCATCTCTTCGGCTTCCGGTCACTCTCGGCTACGCCGCCTCGTCCACCGGGAGACCGAGCCGGGCCCCCACGAAGTCGGCCGTGGCCACCATGCCGCGGTAGTTGGGGTGCACCGGGGCCCCGTTCTCGGGGAGCAGCCCCTCCACCCAGCGGGTGCTGGAGGGCTGGCACACGTCGTGGCCGCGTTCGAAGACGTCCACGAAGACGGCTCCCTGGGCCTCGGCCTCCTCGGCGATCATCGCGTTCAGGGCCGTCTGGGCGCGGTCCAGGTAGGGCACGTCGCCGCGCGCGATGGGCGTGCTGGGCCAGCAGCCCCTGCTCTCGGGCAGGATCTGCAGGTAACCCACGGCCAGGACCGTGGCGTTGGGGCTGCGCTCGGCGATGTCGGCGTACACCTGGGCGACGGCCGGGCGCAGGTTCTCGATCCGCTGGTCCAGCTCGTCGCCGTAGTGCCTGGCGCACGGGCTGCCCAGCGGGTTGGTCAGACTGCGCTTGGCGCACTCGACCAGGATCTCGGAGAAGCCGAAGTCGTTGCCCGCGATGCCGACCGTGACCAGGTCGGTCTCGGGCGTGAGGGCGTCGAGTTGCGGGCGGGTGTCGCTGAACTGCGGCTCGTAGAGGTCGTTGATCACCGCTCCCGAGCAGCTGGCGTCGGTGAACTCCGCGACGCCCAGCCGCTGGGCGAGCATGGTCGGGTAGTTGTTGGAGGTGCGCATGCATCCCAGCAGGGGCATCTGGGCCTGGACCCTCTCCTCGCGGATGAGCGGACCGGCCACGAAGGAGTCTCCCAGGGAGACGTAGTGCTGGTAGGGGGCGGCCTGCGCCGTCTCGGCGGCGGCGGGCGCGGAGGCCAGGGACAGGCCCAGCACGGCGGCGGCCAGGGGGGCCAGCACACGGCGCAGGACTCGGGACGGGGACACGTCGGATGTACGGGGCACGCGGGTTTCCTCTCCAAGGAGCGGGGGCGTGAAGTTACGGACCCTAGGAATTCTTTAACACGGCCTACGAGAAAAGGCTTCTAACTCGTAGGTAACTTTCATGTGTCCCACCCGCCCCTCCCGCCTCCGACCGGGGCTGTCCCCGGGAGCCGTTAGCGTTGCCACCATGGCAAAGGCAGCGAAGACCACGTTCCGGTGCTCGGAGTGCGGATGGAGCACCCTCAAGTGGGTGGGCCGCTGCGGCGAGTGCCAGGCCTGGGGGACGGTGGAGGAGGCCGGCGCCCCCGCGCCCGCGGCCGTCGCCGCCGCGCCCGTCACCTCCCGGGCCCGTCCCATCACCGAGATCAGCGTGGAGAGCGCCGAGGCGGTCCCCACCGGCGTCGACGAGCTCGACCGGGTGCTGGGCGGCGGCGCGGTCCCGGGTGGCGTGGTGCTGCTGGCGGGCGAGCCCGGCGTGGGCAAGTCCACCCTGCTCCTGGAGGTCGCCGCGATGCGCGCGGCGGAGGGGCCGGTGCTGTACGTGACCGGCGAGGAGTCGGCCGGCCAGGTGCGGCTGCGCGCCGAACGCCTGGACGCGCTCTCGGACAAGCTCTACCTGGCCGCGGAGACCTCGATCGCCTCCCTGGTCAGCCACGTGGACGCGGTCGGCCCGCGGCTGCTCATCGTGGACTCGGTGCAGACCATGGTCTCCCCCGACGTCGCGGGCGTGCCGGGCGGCGTCACCCAGGTCCGGCAGGTGACCGGCGCCCTGATCCAGATCGCCAAGGAGCGCGGGATCGCCACCGTGCTGGTCGGCCACGTGACCAAGGACGGCTCCATCGCCGGTCCGCGCCTGCTGGAGCACCTGGTGGACGTGGTGCTGCACTTCGAGGGCGAGCGCCACTCCCAGCTGCGGCTGCTGCGCGCGGTCAAGAACCGCTACGGGCCCACCGACGAGATCGGCTGCTTCGAGCTGACCGAGACCGGCATCGTCGGCCTGCCCGACCCCAGCGGCCTCTTCCTCACCGAGCGCACCGACCCGGTACCGGGCACGTGCGTCACCGTCACCCTGGAGGGGCGGCGCCCGCTGATCACCGAGGTGCAGGCCCTGGTGGCGGCCAGCCCGCTGCCCGCGCCCCGCCGGGCCACCTCCGGCCTGGACACCTCCCGGGTGAACATGATCCTGGCGGTCCTGGAGAAGCGAACGGGCATGCGGCTGGCCAACATGGACGTGTACGCGTCCACGGTGGGCGGCGTGAAGCTCACCGAGCCCGCCGTGGACCTGGCGCTGGCCATGGCCGCGGCCAGCTCCAACAACGACGTGGCGCTGCCCGCGGGCTTCATCGCCATCGGCGAGGTGGGCCTGGCCGGCGACGTGCGCGCCGTGAGCGGTGTGCGGCGCCGGGTGGCCGAGGCACAGCGGCTCGGGTTCACCGAGGCGGTCGTGCCCAGGCACTTCGGCGACCCCGTCCCGGGCATCCGCGTCCACGAGGTCGAGGAGCTGAGCGAGGCCCTGAGCCGGGTGGCCCGGCGGTCCCGACGGGCGCGGCGGCCCGCCGCCGGGGCCGAGGAGGAGTAGGCGGGTCAGAAGTCGAAGACCGGTCCCTTCTCGCTGAGGAGCACGCACTGGTTGGCGAACGTCTCGTGGTAGATCCCGTCGTCGCCGTAGGCCGTGGCGATGACGGGGTCGTAGACCAGCGGGCAGAGCCTCTGCGTGCTTCTGATGTCGGCGATCGAACCCGCCTCGGCGATGGCGGCGCAGGCATCCTCGGCTCTGGGGTGGGTGCCCCCGGCGGGGCCGCACTCCAGGATCGCCTGCCGCGCCCAGTCCTCGGACTCCTTCTGCACGAAGAGGACGTGGCGCTGCTCGGCGGCGAACGGAGCGGCCTGGACGGGCGCGCCGAGCGCCAGGACGAGGGCGGGGGCGGCCACCAGGGCCAGGGCGGTGTGCTTCACGACGGCTCCAGGAAGTGCGGGACGACAGGTCACCACGGATGGTAATCGAAACGACACTCAGAGCTTCCGTTTTTCCGAAGAATCGCCGAAATCGAGGTGCGCCCCGGTTCCGGCCGGGTCCGAATGCCGGGTGGTCAGCCCCGGGAGGGCGGAATGTCCGGAACCGCCGTGTCCCGCGGCCCCTCCTCCAGCCCGGACAGGTGCGCCACCATCCCGTAGCCGTCGGGCCGCAGGTCGCCCGCGCCGTCGGCGGTCCATCGGCTGACCGAGGCGGCTCCCACCGGTTCCTCGCGGGCCACCCTCCACACCTCCTCCTCGGACAAACCCTCCAGCGCGGCCCGGAGCAGGACCACGACCGGTTCGTGGGTGAACAGCAGCACCCGCTCCCCCGGGTGCCCGGCGCACAGGTCCCGCAGGAAGGAGCGCAGGCGCAGCAGGACGTCGGCGAGGGACTCCCCTCGTTCGGGGCGGTGGTGCATGCGGTCGGCCAGCCGCCGGGACCGCTCGCGCGGGTCGTACTCGTCCGCCATCTCCGGGGTCATGAGGGCGAACGGTCCGGTGTCGTGGTCGCGCAGCCGCTCGTCCGGGTCGACCGGCAGGGTGGTCCCGGAGGCCCGCAGCGCCAGCTCGGCCGTGCGTCGGGCCCGCAGGTAGGTGGAGGAGAACACGGCGTCGGGACCGCGGTACCCGGGCAGGCCCGCGAGCCAGACCGAGCCCACCGCGCGGGCCTGGTGCTCGCCCAGCGGCGTGAGGTCCACGTCCGCGTTGCGCGCGGGCAGGTCGGGACGGCCGCCGCCGCTGCCGGCCCCGGCCGGGAGCGCGTTGAACGCGCTCTGGCCGTGGCGGACCGCGGCGATCTCCCTCGGGCCCCGGTAGCGCATCGTCGCGTCCTCCTCCCGAACCGGCTCCGTGGGTCAGCAGAGTAGTGGCAGCAGGGCCTCGCGCCAGCGGTCGGCGATCCGGCGGTCACCGCTGGCCGAGGGGTGCACCCCGTCGTAGGTGTCGGTGTCGGTGTCGAAGCCGGTCCACTGGTCGACCACGGTCACCGGCGACCGGCGCGTGCTCAGGCCCGCGGCCCAGCCGGGGATCGCGGCGTTGAGGTCGCGCACGCGCTCGCCGCACTCGGCGCAGCTGCGATCGGGGTCCATGGGGATGATCTGGGCGACGAGGATCCTCATGCGGGGGTTGTGGGCCCGCATCTGCGAGACCAGCGTGCCGTAGGCCTCCAGCACCTGCCCGGTGGGGACCGCGCTCCAGACGTCGTTGGTCCCGAAGTGCATCATGACCACGTCCGGGTCGGTCCGGTCCAACCAGTCCACCAGCAGTCCGCGCCGGGCGACGTCGGTGACCAGGAAGCCGCCGTGGCCCTCGTTGTCGCCGTCGTACTCGAAACCGCAGCCGTCCCCGGGGCGGGTGCCCACGAAGTCCGCGTCCGTGCGGCCCGCCTCACTCAGGTCGGCCCACAGCAGCGCGCGCCAGCACCCGGGCGAGCCGGTGATCGAATCGCCCAGCGGCATGATCCGCACCGTGTCCTCCGCCGCCAGCTCCCCGCCCGCGTCGGCGCGGGCGGGGAGCTGGGGAGCCGCCACCGCGGCCGCGGTCAGGGCGAGACCGGCGACGACGTGCGCCGCAGCCCGCAGGAACCGGTTCCTCATGGGGCGACTCCTTGCGCTGAGAGCGGGTACTCCCGAAGGGAGCACCCGCTTGGGAGCGCTCCCAACGCGGAGCAGCCTAACTCCGAACACGGATCCCGTAAAGGGGGGTCCCGGTCCCGGACGCGCCGCGGGGCCGACGGCACCCCCCAGGGTGCTCCCGGCCCCGCGGCGGCGCCCCGTCCGTCAGGCCTTCAGCTGGAAGGCCAGTTGGGGCTGGTTGCCCGCGTAGTTCCCGTGCAGGTTGGCGCGGTACCAGCCGGGCTGGGCGGTGGCGTTGCTGTCCCGGCAGTCGGTGAAGGAGCGCTCGCGCCCCCACTCCACGACGTGCTCGTAGGGAACGCCCCGGTTGAGCTGGCGCTTCTCGCCGCCCTCGCCCTCCACGCAGTCGGCGGTGGAGAAGATCCGGTCGTCTCCGGAGTGGATGCGCACCTCCAGGGCCTCACCGCCCACGTCCACGGTGCAGGGCTGCTCACCGGTGTTGACGATGGTGATCCTGAACCCGGGCTGGGCGCCCGCACCGTAGATCTCCTGGTCCTTCTCGGCGAACTCGAAGGTGACCACGACGTCCTGGGAGCGGCAGGGGTCCTCGGGCCGCTCGGGCGCGGGCACCTCTCCGCCCGCGTTGCCGCCGGAACCACCGCCGGAACCGCCGCCGGAGCCGGAACCGGACGAACCCGCACCGGCCTCCTCGTCGCCCTCGGAGGGCTCAGCACTCTCACCCGCCCCCTCGGACGCTCCGTCCTCGGGTTCCCCACTTTCGGCCGCGGAGGGCTCGGTGGGTGCGACACTGGGAGAGGCCTGCTCGCCCAGACCGGCGTCGGACCGGCTCGGATCGCCGCTCTCACCGCCGTCGGGACGGCAGGCGTACGCGATGATCGCGAGCAGCAACAGGGCCCCGGCCAGCACGAAGGCACGACGCTTCCAGTAGGTCTCGCGGCTGACGGCTCCTGGATGTCCGGTACTTGACGCCATGCGCCGTAGTATTGCGGTTTTGCGCTGACCCCACCTACTCAACCCGCCGATTCCCAGTTAAAGATGAGCGATAACCCTTACAGCACCGCTGTTCTGGCCTGGTACGAAACCCACGCCCGCGACCTGCCCTGGCGACGGCCGGAGGCCTCCCCCTGGTCGATCCTGGTCAGCGAGATCATGCTCCAGCAGACTCCCGTGGTGCGGGTCCTGCCCGCCTGGCGGGCCTGGATGGAACGGTGGCCCACCCCCGCCGACCTGGCCGAAGAGCCCTCGGGTGAGGCCGTGCGCATGTGGAACCGGCTCGGCTACCCGCGCCGCGCGCTGCGCCTGCACGCCTGCGCGGTGGCCATCACCGAGGAGCACGGCGGCGAGGTACCCGACGACCACGCCACCCTGCTGTCCCTGCCGGGGATCGGCTCCTACACTGCGGCGGCGGTGGCGAGCTTCGCTTTCGGACAACGGCACGCCATTCTGGACACCAATGTTCGGCGTGTCCTGGCTAGAGCCGAAACGGGTGTCCAGTACCCACCGAAAACCCAGACCAAGGCGGAGACCGCCCTGGCCGAGTCGCTGCTGCCGCCCCTCCCCTCGGTCGCCGCCCGCTGGGGCGTGGCCGTGATGGAGCTGGGCGCCCTGGTGTGCACGGCCCGCTCCCCCGCGTGCGCCGACTGCCCGATCGCGGCCCAGTGCGCCTGGAGGCTGGCGGGCAAGCCCGCCTACGACGGCCCGCCCCGGCGCGGCCAGACCTACGCGGGCACCGACCGGCAGGTGCGGGGACGGCTGCTCGCGGTGCTGCGCGACTCCGCCCACCCGGTGCCCAAGGACGCGCTGGACGTGGTCTGGGACGACCACGTGCAGCGCGAGCGGGCCCTGGACGCGCTGGTCTCCGACGGGCTGGTGGACCCGCTCGACGACGGCCGCTACGCCCTGCCCGGCTGAGGGGGCGCGGCCCCGGACGGGGCGGCGTCCTCAGTCGGTGGCCGTCCTGGCGTCGGTGGCCGACTCCGCGGCGAAGTCGGCCTCGGTCCCGCTCCAACCGCCGCTGCACGGCGCGCCCGGCTCGGGTGCGCTGTCCGCCTGCACGAACGTGATGAGGTACTCGGGCAGACGGGGGTCCTCGGCGCCCTCCAGGAGGATCTGCGAACCCCAGGCCGACGCCACCACCGGGCTGGGCAGGCCCTCCATCGGGCTGATCACCAGGTAGTCGCCGGGCGCGTAGAGGGCGTGCAGGGCCTGGACCCGCTCGTCCGGAAGCCCGGGGTCGTAGGTGATCCACACGGCGCCGTGCTCCTGGGAGTGAACGACGTGCTCGGTACGCAGCGGCTCCTCGTAGACACCGCAGTCCTGCCAGGCCGGGTAGTGCGGTCCGCCCGCGGGCGGGAACATCTCGTACTCGACGGTCTCGCCCACCTCGACGTGGTCGGCGGGCAGGTCCTCGTAGTAGAGGACGCCGTCGAGCCCGCCTCCGGAGGAGGCCGTGCCGCCTCCGCCGCCGGAGTCCCCGGCGGGCATCAGCCGGAGGGCCACGAACCCGGCGCCCGCCATGAGGACGAGGACCAGGGCCACCGCGCCGACGATGAGGCCGACGGCCAGACCGTTCCCGCGACGGGGCGGCTGCGGCGGGTGGGGCCCGTCGTATCCCGGTGGGGGCGCCCCGCCCGGAGGCGGCGAGCCCGGGGGCGGCGAGCCCGGGGGCGGTGTCTGGTACGGGCCGGGCGGCGGACCGCCCGGGTGGGCGCCGGGGGAAGGCTGCGCGCCGGGCGGAACCGCGCCCTGGTGGCCGCCCTGGTAACCCGGCGGAGGAGGCCCCTGCGGGGGCTGGACGGGACCGGGCTGGGGGCCCTGAGGCGGCCACTGCCCGTGCTGGCGGGGATCTGGTTGGGTCACACCCGCACCCTAGGACGTGTCGGGCGGATGCGCACCCCGCCGTGGTTGCGCTCCCCGAGCCGCGCTCCGGGCACGCCGGAGGGGGCGCCCCGAACGGGACGCCCCCTCGTGGTCCTACGCGGCGCTCATCCGCGCCCGCGGGTCACTCGCGCTTGCCCGCGGCCGACTGCTCGACCTCGGGAGTGTCCGGCACCGCGGCCGGCTTGGGCACACCCTTGAAGGTGAACTTGGCGTCCGTGCCCTGGCCCTCGGCGTCGATCACGACGATCTGACCGGCCTTGAGGTCGCCGAACAGGATCTTCTCCGACAGCTGGTCCTCGATCTCGCGCTGGATCGTGCGGCGCAGCGGCCGGGCGCCCAGCACCGGGTCGAACCCGCGCTCCGCCAGGATCTTCTTGGCGGCCGGGCGCAGCTCGATCCCCATGTCCCGCTCCTTGAGACGGGTGTCCAGCCCGGTGATCATCAGGTCGACGATCTGGAAGATCTCCTTCTCGGTCAGCTGGTGGAAGACGATGATGTCGTCCACACGGTTGAGGAACTCGGGCCGGAAGTTGGTCTTGAGCTCCTCGCTGACCTTGGCCTTCATCCGCTCGTAGTTGGTCTGGGCGTCGTCCTCCTTGGCGAAGCCCATGGCCACGCCCTTGGAGATGTCCCGGGTGCCCAGGTTGGTGGTCATGATGATGACCGTGTTCTTGAAGTCGACGATGCGACCCTGGGCGTCGGTGAGACGGCCCTCCTCCAACACCTGGAGCAGGGAGTTGAAGATGTCGTTGTGGGCCTTCTCGATCTCGTCGAACAGGACCACGGAGAACGGCTTGCGGCGCACCTTCTCGGTGAGCTGGCCGCCCTCCTCGTAGCCGACGTACCCGGGCGGGGAGCCGAACAGCCGCGAGACCGTGTGCTTCTCCATGAACTCGGACATGTCCAGCTGGATCAGCGCGTCCTCGTCCCCGAACAGGAACTCGGCCAGGGTCTTGGACAGCTCGGTCTTACCCACGCCGGACGGACCGGCGAAGATGAACGAACCACCCGGGCGCTTGGGGTCCTTCAGACCGGCGCGGGTACGGCGGATCGCCTGGGAGAGCGCCTTGATGGCGTCCTCCTGGCCGATGACGCGCCGGTGCAGCTCGTCCTCCATGCGCAGCAGCCGGGAGGACTCCTCCTCGGTGAGCTTGAAGACCGGGATTCCGGTGGAGGCGGCCAGGACCTCGGCGATGAGCTCCTCGTCCACCTCGGCCACGACGTCCATGTCGCCGGCCTTCCACTCCTTCTCCCGCTGCGCCTTCTTGTTCAGCAGCTGCTTCTCGTCGTCGCGCAGCGAAGCGGCCTTCTCGAAGTCCTGCGCGTCGATCGCGGACTCCTTGTCGCGGCGCACCGCGGCGATCTTCTCGTCGAACTCGCGCAGGTCCGGCGGAGCGGTCATCCGGCGGATGCGCATCCGCGAGCCCGCCTCGTCGATGAGGTCGATGGCCTTGTCCGGCAGGAAGCGGTCGCTGATGTAGCGGTCGGCCAGCTGCGCGGCGGCCACCAGTGCGCCGTCGGTGATGGAGACCCGGTGGTGGGCCTCGTAACGGTCGCGCAGGCCCTTGAGGATCTCGATGGCGTGCTTGATCGTGGGCTCGTCCACCTGGATGGGCTGGAAGCGCCGCTCCAGCGCGGCGTCCTTCTCCAGGTACTTGCGGTACTCGTCCAGCGTGGTCGCACCGATGGTCTGCAGCTCACCCCGGGCCAGCATGGGCTTGAGGATGGAGGCGGCGTCTATGGCGCCCTCCGCCGCGCCCGCGCCGACCAGCGTGTGCAGCTCGTCGATGAAGAGGATGATGTCGCCCCGGGTGCGGATCTCCTTGAGCACCTTCTTGAGGCGTTCCTCGAAGTCACCGCGGTAGCGGCTGCCCGCCACCAGCGCGCCCAGGTCCAACGTGTACAGCTGCTTGTCCTTGAGCGTCTCGGGGATCTCGCCCTTGACGATCTTCTGGGCCAGGCCCTCGACCACGGCGGTCTTACCGACGCCGGGCTCACCGATCAGGACCGGGTTGTTCTTGGTCCTGCGGGACAGGACCTGCATGACCCGCTCGATCTCCTTGTCCCGCCCGATGACCGGGTCGAGCTTGGACTCGCGGGCGGCCTGGGTCAGGTTGCGGCCGAACTGGTCCAGCACCAGGGAGGTGGAGGGGGTGGACTCCGACGAGGCGCCGGTGGCCTGCGGCTCCTTGCCCTGGTAGCCGTGCAGCAGCTGGATGACCTGCTGGCGCACGCGGTTCAGGTCGGCGCCGAGCTTGACCAGCACCTGGGCGGCCACGCCCTCGCCCTCACGGATCAGGCCGAGCAGGATGTGCTCGGTCCCGATGTAGTTGTGGCCCAGCTGGAGGGCCTCGCGCAGCGACAGCTCCAGGACCTTCTTGGCCCGCGGTGTGAAGGGAATGTGTCCCGACGGGGCCTGCTGGCCCTGGCCGATGATCTCCTCAACCTGCTGCCGAACCGCTTCGAGGCTGATACCAAGACTCTCCAGGGCCTTGGCGGCGACGCCCTCACCCTCGTGGATGAGGCCGAGCAGGATGTGCTCCGTACCGATGTAGTTGTGGTTGAGCATCCTGGCCTCTTCCTGGGCCAGAACCACCACTCGCCGCGCGCGGTCGGTAAACCTCTCGAACATGTCTCGTCGCTCCTCTACAGAGCGGTCAGGCAGGGACGGTTCACTCCGACCCAACTCTTCCGCATATCGGCCCCACAGGGATGAACCGCCCTGGGGAGCACTGTCGCACCCGTCCGGACGGCCGACTGGCTGCCGACCCTGACGGACGTCTCCGTACGGCCGACCGAGGCCGCCCGTTCCAGAGACTTTCCCCGACGATAGGGCGTTCACCCAACATCCAACTACCAATTGCGGCGCGAGATTTCCCTGTACGCCGAAGGCGAACGGCCCGGGTACCTCCCGTACAGCGGAAGTGCCCGGGCCGCGTGCGCTGAAGCGGATAATCGGCTCTGAGCGAACAGGACCGTGTGTTCTTGTCGCGTCCGGCGGGAAAGCGGAAATGCGCGTCATCGCACCGGGCGGGAGCGCACGGTCCCCGGGTCCCGCGGCTCAGCGGGCCGCAGGACCACCGGAGACGGCCTCGGGGCGTGTTCCGCGGAAAGCACGCCCTACGCGGGAACGGGGAACGCGCGGCTGCCCCGTGCGGCTGCCCGGCCCTCGGCCCCTGCGGTTCGGCGGGCGGTTCCGCCGGGCCTCGCCGTCCGGCCCACCCCGTGGGTGTGGCGGCGGAGACCCAACTGCCGTCGGCGCGGGCCGGTGGTGCGCCCGTCACCGCGGTAGGCGGATCCGTCATATCCCCTCGTGGCCCCTGTCACCGGGCCGTGGCCCGGGGGCTGCCGGGCTCGGGTGTGTCCCAGCGGGCACAGATCGTCATTCGATCAAGACCTGACAACATTTCGGCGAACCGGAGGCCGACGGCAAACCTAACCCTTGATGGCCTCATATTCGGCGACGATCGCCGCGGGGATACGGCCGCGCTCATTGACGGGCTTCCCGGCGGCCTTGGCCCACGCGCGAATCTCGGCGCTGCGCTCCCGGCTGGGAGCATTCCGGGTGCCCCTGCGGGCCGGGCCGCGCGACGCCTTGGACGGAGCCTTGCGGGCGGCTTCGACGAAGGGAGTAAGGGCCTCGCGGAGCTTGGCCGCATTACCCGCGCTGAGGTCGATTTCGTACACGGAGCCGTCGAGACCGAACGTCACCGTCTCCTCGGCCTCGCCGCCGTCGAGGTCGTCGACCAGGAAAACCTGGACCTTCTGTGCCATGGATTCAAACCTTTCAGAAGAGCAGTGTCTCCACACCTGAATATAAAGCTATCTCGCGGGAAGGCAGAAGACAATTCCCGGCGTGCCCGAAATCACGGGGCCCGCCGATGGTTTCGGAGCTCGCTTGAGCAGCGCGGCGGCGGCGAGATGGTCCGCGCACGCGTGAAGCCGACCTGTCGGGCCCCGCGAGGCCCGGGGTCGGTCGAGTACCGTATCAACGACCCTCGGATTCGGGGCGTTCCCCGCCCCGGACAATCGGCGTGCCGTTCACGGGTCCGGTCTGTCCGGACGCTTGGGCGTCGTCACCGTCAGCACTGTCACTGTTGGTGGCCTCGTCCTCGCTGACCAGGCTGCCGTCCATCCGCCGAGGCGCCATCTCCCTGCGCAACAGTTGGATGACGAAGGCGCAGAAGACGCCCCCGACAACCACCGGCGGGATCAGCGCCGACAATACGTCGATCAGTCCGGGGGGAAGCACCGAGGACATAAAGTTCCCCATCGCAGCGGTCCACCCTTCCTGGTTGTTACTTATTGCAGCAAATACCCGACTCAGTGTCGGGTCGGCCCTGGGGATGGCTCGCCGGGCACCGGGGCAAACGTATACCCGACATCATAGACATCGTTTGCCCCCGGTTTGACACCGGACGCACCCAAGCACCCCCTGGCAAACCAGATGGTGGCCAATGTCCGGCCGTGCGTTCGGCGTCCCCGTCGGGCCTGGGGGAACACGGCGTCCGGAGGGAATCACAACCCTTGGTCACCGTCACTTCTGCGCACGGAGGCCCTCCCCGCAGGGACACATTACCCGCACGCTTCCACCCGTCCCGCATCCGGTTGTGTATAAGCGCCCCCGGGCCGACCCGGCTTGGGGCCCGCACCGGGAACTCCGTGCCGAGTGGGGTGGAAAGCCTTTAGGCATGGGCGGTTCGCGCCGCCTCGTCGAGGTACACAAGCATCCGGGTGTTCCCGAGGGTGTTGGGCTTAACCCGCTCCAGGTCGAGGAATTCGGCGACGCCCTCGTCATAGGAACGCAGAAGTTCCTCGTACACACGGGAGGAGACGGGGGTGCCCTGGATCGGGGCAAAGCCGTGTTTGGCGAAGAAACCGGTCTCGAATGTCAGACAGAACACACGGCGCACCCCCAACTCGCGCGCGGTGTCGAGCAGCGCCGTCACGATGCGGTGCCCGACGCCGAAACCGCGCAGGGAGGGGTCGACCGCGACGGTGCGCACCTCGGCCAGGTCCTCCCAGAGCACGTGCAGGGCGCCGCAGCCCACCACGCGGTACTCGGGTTCGGAAACCCCCGGAGGGGCCCCGGCCTCGGGGGTGGTCTCCGCCTCGGCCACCCAGAACTCCTGGACGTCCTCGTAGAGGTTGACGGTGCTCTTGGAGAGGACACGCCGGTCGGCGGTGTAGGTGTCGACCAGGCGGCGGATGTGGGCGACGTCGCGCGTCCTGGCGCGGCGCACGTGAACGTGGCGAACGGGCATAACCGGACCAGACTATGCCCATGGGGCGCCGCGCGGGCGCGGAGAACGCGACGGCACCCACCGGATGGGGGCCGGTGGGTGCCGTGTCGGTTCGGGGCGCGCGGGTACGCCTGCCGGAGCACTCCTCCTCCGGCGGCTGCCGTACGCCGCGGCGGTCCGCGGGCGCGGAGGCCGGCTCAGATGAGCTGGCGCCGCGCCGCCCAGACGACCGCCTCGATGGGCGTGTTCACGCCGAGCACGTCGCAGATGTTGCGAATGCGGCGGCGCAGGGTCCGTGCGCTGAGCTCCAGGTGCCGCGCGGCCACCTCGGTGGTGACCCCGGTGGCGATCTCGGCGAGCAGTTCGAGCTCCTCGTGGCTCAGTTCCACCGGCGCGTACGGGCTGTTCACAGCCGTCTCACGCGGGCGGGCCTGCAGGGGAACCACGTTCTCCCGGTGCTCCCGGCCCTGGAGAGTGCCCTGGTCCTCAACGGTGCGTCGTACGAGTGTGGCCTGTTCCACTCCGTCCTCCCTCATCCATGTGAGTGCGGAACATCAACTCGTCACCTGGTGAACACGAGCACACCGGATCGGGGGGTCCTACCCCCGACACCGACGCGACGGAGCACCCCGCGCACAGCGGTCACCCCCGAGGAAACCCTCTGGCACAGGGCCCGGGGGGACGGGTACGCGGGTGGCGGGGGCCGGTTCGCTGGGTCTGGGACGGACAGACTCCACCGAGGGCACACACGCGCGCGGGGCGCTCGGGCCACCGAAGGGGCCCTCGTCCCCGCTCACCGTCGTTCTCGATCCACTTCGGCGAACTCGCGGACCGAAGCCCGCTCTCAGCACGCTAGGCCGCCCAGAGGGTACCGTCAAGGCCTGATAAATCACCATGCGTAACCACACAAGCCCCCGCAGTGACAAGGTAACAGAAGAGAAAATTCGCCATCCGCGTTGACCTGCGTAAACAATCTCCGGAAGAAGGGAGCCGCCCCGGAAGGAGCCCTCATGGTAAAAACCGGGTCCTGTCGGAGAGACCAGCCGCGCCCGGCTGCGGCTCTGTTCCCTTTGTGCTTTCGACAGCGGATCCGACGTGGTCCACACCACATCACCGAACGCCCGACGGGGCCGCCGCGCTCCGGGCGCGACGACCCCGTCCTGACTTTCGGACATCTGCTGAGCCTGTTACGTCCCCCGCCAAAGCGAGGTCAAGAACAGGGGCTCAACTCCCCGAGGGCTTCACGATGGGGAAAAGGACAGTTTCCCGGATGTTCTTGCCCGTAAAGGCCATGAGCAGGCGGTCGATACCGACCCCCACGCCGCCGGTCGGCGGCATGCCGTACTCCAGCGCCCGCAGGAAGTCCTCGTCCAGCTGCATGGCCTCGGGGTCGCCCTGGGCCGCCATCAGCGACTGCCGGGTGAGGCGCTCGCGCTGCTCGACCGGGTCGACCAGCTCCGAGTAGCCGGTGCCCATCTCCATGCCGAAGCCGATGAGGTCCCACTTCTCGGTGAGCAGCGGGTCCTCGCGGTGCTGGCGGGTGAGCGGGCTCGTCTCCACCGGGAAGTCCCGCACGAAGGTCGGCTGGATGAGGGTGTGCTCCACCAGCTCCTCGAAGAGGTGCTCGACGAGCTTGCCCTGCCCCCAGTCGGGGGCGTACTCCACACCCCGGGTCCCGGCCAGGCGGCGCACCTCCTCGACGGGGGTGCGCGGGTCGATCTCGGTGCCCAGCGCCTCGGAGACCGCGCCGTACAGGGTGGTCTGCGGCCACTCGCCGCCCAGGTCGTAGACCTTCCCGTCCCGCTCGACCTCCGTCGAGCCGAACACGGCGCGCGCCGCCTCCTGGATGAGGGAGCGCGTCAGGTCCGCCATGTCGTTGTAGTCGGCGTAGGCCTGGTAGAACTCCAGCATCGTGAACTCGGGGTTGTGCGTGGAGTCCGCGCCCTCGTTGCGGAAGTTGCGGTTGATCTCGAACACCCGCTCCAGGCCGCCCACGACCAGGCGCTTGAGCGCCAGCTCGGGGGCGATGCGCAGGTACAGGTCCATGTCGTAGGCGTTGATGTGGGTGGTGAACGGACGCGCCGTGGCGCCGCCGTGAACCCGCATCAGCATGGGCGTCTCGACCTCGACGAAGTCGCGGGAGCTGAGCGCCTCCCGGATCGCGCGGATGGCGGCCGAGCGGCGGCGCACCATCTGCTGGGACTCGGGGTTGACGATGAGGTCGACGTAGCGCTGGCGCACGCGGGCCTCGGGGTCGGTCAGGCCCTTGTGCTTCTCCGGCAGCGGGCGCAGGCACTTGGCCGTGAGGGTCCAGGAGCGGACCAGCACGGACAGCTCGCCGCGGCGGGAGGTGATGACCTCGCCCTCCACGCCCACGTGGTCGCCGAGGTCGACGTCGGACTTCCAGGCGTTCAGGCGCTCCTGGCCGACCTGGTCCAGCGACAGCATGATCTGGAGGTCGCCGGTCTCGTCGCGCAGCGTCGCGAAGCACAGCTTGCCGCCGGTGCGGTAGAGCATGACCCTGCCCGCGATCGCGACCTCGGCACCCGTGTGGGTGTCCGGTTCCAGTCCCTCATGTTTGTCGCGCACGGCCCCGATCGACGTCGTCCGCGGGAAGGTCACGGGGAAGGGGTCGATGCCCTCCTCCCGCAGCCGGTCCAGCTTCTGCCGCCGGACCCGCATCTGCTCGGGCAGGTCGTCGTAGGTGTCGTCGTGCGCGTCATTCACGCGCCCGATCCTACCGGCGCCGACCCCCCGCCCCGGCCAGGGGCCGCAGCCCGGGGGGAGGGACGGCCCCAGGGGATCAGCCCTGCCCGACGGCCCCAGGTGCATGCCGGCCACCTCGCCGAGGTGCTCCCGCGGCTGCGCGCCCGGCGGCACGCCCAGAGCTGGGGTCGGCCGGGGCGGAGCGCCTCCCCGCCCGGGAGGGGGTCAGGAGACGTTGCGCTCGAAGACCAGGCGCAGGCCGATGAGGGTCAGCCAGGGCTCGTGCAGGTCGACGGTCTCGCACTCCCCCACGACCGTGGAGGCCAGCCCCCCGGTCGCCACGACGGTGACGTCGTCGGGTGTGTCGGTGAGCTCGGCGACCATGCGGTCCACGATCCCGTCCACCTGGCCCGCGAAACCGAACACGATGCCCGAGCGCAACGCCTCGGTGGTGTTCTTGGCGATGGCCGAGCGCGGCTTGACGATCTCCACCATGTGCAGCTGCGCGCCGCGCCGGGACAGGGCGTCCACGGAGATGTCGATGCCCGGGGCGATGGCGCCGCCCACGTACTCCCCCCTGGAGCTGACCGCGTCGAAGGTGGTGGCGGTGCCGAAGTCCACCACCACGGCCGGCCCCCCGTAGAGGTGGTTGGCGGCCAGCGCGTTGATGATCCGGTCGCTGCCCACCTCCTTGGGGTTGTCCATCCGGATCGGCACGCCGGTCTTGACGCCGGGCTCGACGATCACCGCGGGGACGTCGCCGAAGTGGCGGCGGAACATGTCGCGCATCTCGTGCTGCACCGAGGGCACCGAGCAGCACATGGCGATCCCGTCGATGTCCTCGGGGCCGTTCATGCTGCTGCCCTCGACCAGTCCTCTGAGCACGACGGCCCACTCGTCGGCGGTGCGGCGCGTGTCGGTGCCCACCCTCCAGTGTTCGAGAAGGTCGTCGGAGTCGAAGAGCCCGAACACCGTCTCGGAGTTGCCGACGTCGATCGCGAGCAGCATGCTGGGGGCCTCATCCGTGGTCGAAGTGGTGTGTTCCCAAGGAATCTTCCACCACCCGGGACACTCACAACAGGTCGAGTGCGATATCCAGCGCCGGACTGGAGTGGGTGAGGGCACCGACCGCCAGGTAGTCCACACCGGTCGCGGCCACGTCGGCGGCCACGTCCAGGGTCAGGCCGCCGGAGGACTCCAGCCGCGCGCGGCCCGCCACCAGGGCGACGGCCTCGCGCAGCCGCTCCACGGTGAAGTTGTCGAGCAGGATCTCCTCGGCCCCCGCGGCGATGGCCTCCTCGATCTGGTCGATCCGGTCCACCTCCACCTCCAGGGGCAGGTCGGGGAAGCGGGCCCGGATGGCGCGGACCGCCGCGCCCACGCCCCCGGCGGCGACCACGTGGTTGTCCTTGACCAGTCCGGCGTCGCTGAGGCCGTAGCGGTGGTTGACGCCGCCGCCGCAGCGCACCGCGTACTTCTCCAGGGCGCGCAGCCCGGGGCGGGTCTTGCGACTGTCCCGGATCCGGGCGCCGGTACCGGACACCGTGTCCACCCACGCGCGGGTGGCGGTGGCGATTCCGGACAGGTGGGTAAGGAAGTTCAGGGCGGTCCGCTCGGCGGTGAGCAGGTCGCGTGTGCGGGCGGTGACGGACATCAGCACGTCCCCGCGCTTGACCGCGGCGCCGTCCTCCACGGTCCGGTGCGCCTCCAGGGCGCCGTCGCAGACCAGCCAGAAGACGAGTTCGGCCACCGGGAGACCGCTGACCGTGCCGTCGGCGCGGGCCACCACGTGGGCGGTGCGCACCTGGTCGGCCGGGATGGTGGCCACGGTGGTGACGTCGATCCCCGGGGGCGCGGTGAGGTCCTCGGACAGGGCCCGGCGGACCAGGTCGGCGTGCGACCGCCAGGAGGCGGTGTGGGGCAGGGTGAACTCCGCGCGCTCCTCCGGGTCGTCCCGTCCGGGGACGGCCAGCGGGAGGGCGATGGTGTCCAGCTCCGCGACGAGCGCGGGCGGCAGCGAGGGGGTCCAGTCCTCGTCGGTGGTCACGATGGCGTTCCCTTCCAGGCGGACGACGACGGGCCGGATCCGTGCCTCCGGACGCGGCTCGGGGTGGTCGGCCCGCTGGTGCGAGCCCCGGCTCTCGGTCCGGTGCAGGGCGGCGGCGGCCACGAGTCGGGCCACGGTGAGCAGGTTGGCCGCCTCCCAGGCGGCGACGTCGGGGACGGCCGGGACCTCGGGCCGGGCCAGATCGTCCAGTTCACGGACCAGCGCGGCCAGGCCCTCGCCGGTGCGGCGCACTCCGGCGTGGCGCGACATCAGCGTGCGCACCCGGGCGGCGGTGGCGGGCGGCACGAGCGGGGTGACGCTCGCGTCGGTGGTACCGCGCGCGGCCCGGGGGGCGGGCTCCCCGGCCAGGCGGGCGGCGATCCGGTCGGCGTAGACCAGCCCCTCCAGAAGGGAGTTGGAGGCGAGCCGGTTGGCGCCGTGCACCCCCGTGCGGGCGACCTCGCCGACGGCCCACAGGCCGGGGACCGAGGTGCGGCCGTCGATGTCGACCTCGGCGCCGCCGGAGGCGTAGTGGGCGGCCGGGGCGACCGGGACGGGTTCGCTGAGGGGGTCGATGCCGTGCTCGCGGCAGGAGGCCAGGATGGTCGGGAAGCGCCGCTCCCAGGTCTGGCGGCCGAAGTGGCGGGTCTCCAGGTACACGTGGTCCACACCCTGCTCGGCCATGGTGCGGGCGATGGTGCGCGCCACCACGTCGCGGGGGGCGAGGTCGGCCAGCTCGTGCACGCCCGCCATGATCCGGTTCCCCTCGGCGTCGACGAGGTAGGCGCCCTCGCCGCGCAGGGCCTCCGAGACCAGGGGCTGGCGGCCGCGCGCCTCGGGGCCCAGCCAGAGCACGGTGGGGTGGAACTGGATGAACTCCAGGTCGCGCAGGCGCGCTCCGGCGCGGGCGGCCAGGGCGAGGCCGTCGCCGGTGGACACGGGCGGGTTGGTGGTGGCGGCGAAGACCTGCCCCATGCCGCCGGTGGCCAGGACCACGGCGGGGGCCAGGACGGCGCCCACCCCGTCGCGGGCCCCCTTCCCCATGACGTGCAGGGTGGCGCCGCACACGGCCCCGGTACCGGGGTCGCGCAGGGCGTCCAGGGCGATGGCGCGCTCGATGGTCTCGACGCGCTCCTCGGCGAGCACCGCCGCGACGAGGGCGCGCTGGATCTCGGCCCCGGTGGCGTCCCCGCCCGCGTGGGCGACCCGGTCGGCGCGGTGTCCGCCCTCGCGGGTCAGGGCCAGGCGGCCGTCGTCGGCGAGGTCGAACTCGGCGCCCAGGCCGATGAGCCAGCGCAGGGCGTCGGGCCCCTCGGTGGCCAGGATGTGGACCGCGAGGGGGTCGGACAGGCCCGCCCCCGCCAGGTGGGTGTCGACCATGTGGGCGACGGGGCCGTCCTCGGGGGCCATGGCGGCGGCGATCCCGCCCTGGGCGTAGGCGGTGGACCCGGTGGAGAGCCGGTCCTTGGTGACGAGGACGACCCGGCCCCGCTCGGTGCGCTGGACGTAGCGCAGCGCCGTGCTCAGGCCCGCGATACCCGAACCGACGACCGCGACGTCGGCCTCGACGGTCCACCCGGGTTCGGGGGCGTCGAGCCGTGTCTGGGCGGGTGTGCTCATCTGGGTTCTCTCCTCGGGGGGCACGGCTACAGGGTGACCGACACGTTGTCGATGAGCCGGGTCGTGCCCACGCGGGCGGCGACGGCGAGGACGGCCTCGCCCGTGTGGTCGGCGGGGGCGTCGGCGAAGGTCTCGGGGTCGACCAGCGCGAGGTAGTCGAGTTCGACGGGGGGCTCCGCCTTGGCGGCCTCGTCCAGGACGGCCCCGGCGGCGGCCCGTACGGCGTCGGGCCCCCCGGCCGCGGCGCCGCGGCCCGCATCCAGGGCGCGGGACAGCGCCAGCGCGCTGGCGCGCTCCTCGGCGGAGAGGTAGACGTTGCGGCTGGAGGTGGCCAGGCCGTCGGGGTCGCGCAGGGTGGGGGCGCCGACGATCTCCACGCCCATGTTGAGGTCGGCGACCATGCGGCGGACCACGGCGAGCTGCTGGGCGTCCTTGCGCCCGAACACCGCGACGTCGGGCCGGACCAGGTGCAGGAGCTTGCTGACGACGGTGAGCACGCCGGTGAAGAACCCGGGCCGGGAGGCGCCCTCCAGGCGGTCGCCCATGGCCCCGGCCGAGACGGTGACCATCTGCTCGACGGGGTACATGGTCCGGACCGAGGGGGCGAAGACCACGTCCACGCCCTCCTGGGCGCACACGTCGGTGTCGGTGTCCAGGGTGCGCGGGTAGCGGTCGAAGTCCTCGTCGGGGCCGAACTGGAGCGGGTTGACGAAGACGCTGACCACCACGGTGTCGGCCCGGGCGCGGGCCAGCCGCATGAGGCTGCGGTGCCCTTCGTGCAGGGCGCCCATCGTGGGGACGAGGGCGACCCGTCCGGCGTCGGCGAGGGCGGCGCGCAGCTCGTCGGCGGTGTGCGTGAGGAGGGGCCCGCCGGTGGGCGCGGGCCGCTGGGTGGGTTCGGTCATCAGTGTGTTCCCGTGGTGGTGTGGGGGCGCGGTGCGGTGTCCTGGCGCGGCGGGGCCTCAGCGGCGCAGGACGTCGAGCAGGCGCGCGGCGTCCTCGGGCTTGAGCATTCCGGCGTTGATGGCGCGGTCGGCGGTGAGCCGGGCGAGTTCGACGTAACTGGCCACACTCTCGGGGGCGGTGGAGCGCAGCTGTTCGATGTGCCCGGCGACGGTTCCGGCGTCGCCGCGCAGGACCGGTCCGCTGAGTCCGTGGATCCCCAGGCGCAGGGCGTTGTCCAGGGCCGCGCTGAGCATGGGGGCGAGCACGCGGCCCGGTTCGGGGACCCCGGCGGAGGCCAGCAGGGAGGCGCTGTCGGCGACCAGGGTGACCAGGTGGTTGGCGCCTCCGGCCAGGGCCGCGTGGTAGAGCGTGCGCTTGTCCTCGGGGATCCACACGGGTTCGGCGCCCATCTCGACCACGAGGGCCTCGGCGATGGGGCGCAGCTGTTCGGGCGCGGTGACGCCGAACGAGCAGTTGGCGAGCCGGTCGACGTCCTCGTCGCGGCCGGTGAAGGTCATGGCCGGGTGCAGCGCGAGCGGGAGGGCTCCGGCGACGGTCGCGGGGGCGAGGACGCCGTACCCGTGGGCGCCGCTGGCGTGGACCACGATCTTGCCGCGGAGGTCGGTGCCGGTGGAGGCGAGCCCCTCGGCGAGTTCGGGGAGGGCGTCGTCGGGGACGGTGAGCAGGACGAGGTCGCTGGCCTCGGCGACCCGGGCCGGTTCCAGGACGCGGGCGGTGGGCAGGCGCTCGGCGACGCGCTCCTTGGAGGCCTCCGACACCGCGGAGGCGGCCACCACCTTGTGTCCGGCGCGGCCGAGGGCCTGGCCGAGGACGGAGCCGACCCTGCCCGGTCCGATGACGCCGACCCGCAGGCGGGCGGGGCGCCCCTGTGTCGTCTCCATGTGCGTGCCCCCTCGTGTTCCGGTGCGTCCGGCGCTTCGCGGTCCCGCCGCGCCGTGACGCCTGAGCACACGATAGCCCTCCCGGTCCGGTGACCTGCCGCCCCGCCCCCGGACACGCACGTGGGGGCGGACACGTCTGCCCGCCCCCACGCCGTGGTCCCCTCGGTCACCCCTCACGGGGGGACGGGGTCAGCCCTGGATGAGCGCCCCGGAGTTGAAGCAGGAGGCGAGGGACTGGCCCAGGACGGCGTTGGAGTTGCCGCAGCCGTCGTTGGCGTTCTCGGTGCCGTTGATGTAGGCCAGGTTCCCGCTGACGTCGGATCCGTGGTTGGAGGTCCAGGTGTCGACGTGCGCCGACGCCGGTGCCGCGGTGAGGAGGACCCCGGCGGAGGCGAGGGTCACGGCAGCGGTGGCGAGCGTCTTCTTGAGCACTGCGCTTCTCCTTCTGTCTCCGGTCGGGGGGACCGCCGGACTGGTGGTGGTTGGCCGGCACCCTGCGACACCGAGCAAGAAGCTACCCCCGACGAAACCTGATTCGACAGCTTTGAGCTGCGCTTATAACGAGAAGGCGCGGTATGTTCACACTCCATGCCGGGGCTTTTCGGTGCCGATCGGGGCAAAGGTCCGCACGCCGGCGGCGCCCCTGGGAGCACAGCGTCACGGGCCGGAGGAGCTCCAGTCCGGTACCAACGGGGGTTACGGCCGACCGGGACGGGTGGGGCGGCGGGGAGGCGTGTGCGGCGGGTTCGGGTCCACGCGGGTCCGGGCGCACACGGGTCCGCGTACACGCGAAAGGCGCCACCCCGTCGTCACGGGATGGCGCCTGGTGGGGAAGGCCCGGAGTCGCGGCCGCAGCGGTTCGACCGGAGCACGTCCGGCCGGACACCCCCGCCCGGCCGGACGGGGCCCTCGGTCTCTGTCAGTTCTTGACGATGGCGTTGGAGTCGACGCAGTTGGCGCCGGCGACGCCGAGGACGGCGATGGCGTTGCCGCAGACGTTGATCGGCACGTCGGCGTCGACCACGAGCTGGTTGCCACCGAGGATGGAGCCGTTGCCCGAGGTGAAAACGTTGCTGTTGGCCATGGCCGGAGCGCCGGTGAACAGCACGCCCGCGGCGGCGGCGACGATGGCGCTGGCAGCGAAGGTCTTCTTCAGCATGTGGTTACTCCTGTCAGACCGGAGGACTGGGGGTACCAACCGGCCGATAACGTTGACGATGCGTATGACAGTGAACACACCTCGTGTTCGGTCACCATTTAGCCATACTCAGTCGCTCCGCGCGGCCGGATTCGCGAAGCCGTTCGGACCGCCACGTTGGAAGTACCACCATCCGTGAGGCTCCATGTCCGACATGTGAGCCACAAGCGGAAGGCACTCGGCCACCCGATGTGATGCACGCCATATCAGCGCCCGGGGGTGTCGTCCGCCTCGGATGCGCCCCGCTCGTCCGGAGTGTCCGGCGTGCCGGTTTTCCCGGTCTCCGGCTCCCCGGATCCCGGACTCCCGGTCCCCGGTCCCCCGACTTCCGGGCTCGCGGTGTCCGCTCCGGCCTCCCCGCGCGGGGGGCGCCCGGAGGGCCGCCGGGACAGGGTGGAGCGCGTCGCCCAGCGCTCGGTACCTGCCGCGGGCACCCGGGCCCGGCGTCCGTACTCCACCAGCGCGTCCAGGAAGCGGCGGGCCTCCCCCGCCTCGCGGCCCGCGGCCCGGGCGCGCACCGGGCCCGGAGGCGTGTCCACGTCCACCGCCGCCCGGCCGGTGAGCCGCGCCAGCGGACCCGCCACCAGCCGCACCGTCTGCACCCGCTCGACCGGGACGATCTCGGTGACCAGGCAGAACAGGCCGCGGCTACTGACGAACAGGCGTTCGTCCACACCCACCAGACTGGGCACCGGACCGCGGTTGGGCACCAGCGGCACGTGCGCCGCCTCGCTCTCCGGGAAGAGTTCGTTGACCAGGGCGAAGGCCCGGCGCCTGGGGGCCACGGGCAGCAGGGTGGCCGAGTCGCCCTGGCGCTCGCCCGCGTACCCGGCGACGTTGGCCTCCACCCGCGCCACGCCCAGGGCCCGCCAGAGCAGGGGCTCGACCACCCGGACCGCCTGGACCCGGCCCGGCGGGACGGTCTGCATGCGCCGCTGGAACATGCCGTAGCGCAGCCGCAGGCCGTCGGAGGACAGGGAGGCGTAGTAGTCGGTGTAGCGGGCCAGGGGTCCCCAGAAGTAGCGCAGGAGCCCCAAGGTGAGCGGCAGCAGCGCGCCGATCACGCCGTACTCGGTGAAGACGGCTCCGGCCGTGGCGAGCATGAGCAGCAGGATGAAGGAGAGCAGCACCGGCACGCGGAAGGTGAGCGCGCCCAGAAGCAGGATGAACGGCAGCCGGTAGAACGGCCACTCCGGCGCCTCCGGCGAGCGCCCCGGGAGTCCGGCGGCGTGCGCGAGGACGGCCACCCTCAGCCGCTCGGCCAGGCCGCGTGGCAGGCAGCGCAGGCGCACGGCGGTGGCGTCGCCACCCGCCATCTCGATCCGCAGCTCGGCCATGCCGAAGACCTGCATGAGCAGCGGCTGGACCACGTCCACCGCCTGGAGGCGGCTGAGCGGGACCTCGCGCGAGCTGCGCATGACCAGGCCGCCGTGGACCACCAGGTGGTCCTCGCGCAGCCCGAAGGTGCCGTACCACCACGAGGGCAGGGCGTAGGCCAGGGTGCCGAAGACGACGGCCACCGCCATCATCACCACCCAGCCGAAGCCGAAGGTGTTGAGGATCGGGCCGACCAGCGCCACGAACACCAGGGTCACCGCGGTGACCTGTATGGGGACGATCATCCAGTGCGAGCGGTACACGCCCGTGGTGACGTCGTCCTCGGGCCGCGCGCGCGGGACCGGCGGCGGACGCCAGCCGACGGACGGGGGCAGGAGCACGGGCGCCTGCGGCGGCCCCGGAGGACCGGGGGGCGCCCCCGGCGGCGGTCCTGGCGGCCCCGGAGGAGGCCCCGGGGGGCGGCCGGGCGGCGGCCCCGGCGGGCCGGAGGGCGGTCGCGGGGCGCCGTGCGGGCCCTGTGGCGGATGAGCTGGTCCGTGCACTTACAACCCCGTCGAGAAGCTCTCGCTGCGCTCCGCGAGTCGGTCGCGCATCCGGACGGCATCGGTCAGCGGGAGCCCCACCACCCTGGTGTCGGCGGTGCTCGCGGCGGTGCGCACCCGCACGGTGGCGATTCCCAGCGCCTGTTCGAGGAGGTCGGCGGTGACGTCCACGACCTGCATGCGACCGTAGGGGACGACCACCAGCTGCCGGACGAACACCCCGTAGGTGAGGTAGAGCTCCTCGGCCGCCTCCGCGTACCCCCACGAGCGGTGGAAGAGCCCGGCCAGGACCCAGCCCGCGACGAGGCCGAGCAGGGCGAGCACCGCCCAGGCCACGGCCCAGGGCCAGGAGGCCCACAGGAGGAGCAGGACGGCTCCCGCGACCCCGACCGCGAGGCAGAGCGCTCCGACCACGATCCTGCGGTACCAGGCCAGGGCGGGTGACACACGGCTCCACGGGGCGTCCCCGGGCGGGGCGAAGGCGGCCTCGAACGGCCGTTCGTCGGCCGGGGGCCGTTCGCCCTCCCGGAGCGCTCCCGGGTCCCGCCCCTCCGGCGGGGTCGGGTTCGGCGGCGGTGTCGGGTCGCTGGTGTCCACGGAGCCAGTCAACCATCCGGGGACACGCTCGCGCCGGAGCGGCTCGGCTCAGCGCCGAAATCCGGCAAAGGATTGCTTTGCCGCCGTTTCGGACCCCGCGTGTGGAACCGGTCGGCCCCGGCCGAGCTCAGGCGGCGCCGGGCGGATCGTCCCCGTGGTCGTCCTCGGGCACCCGGCAGGCGAACTCCAGGTAGAGGGCGCTGGCCAGGAGCAGACCGGCCGACAGCGCCGTGCCCAGCGCCGTGAGGAACACGCTCCAGTGCATGGGCAGGACCAGGGTGTCCGACACCGACAGCGCCATCCCCGCGAAGAAGCCCATGGCCAGCGCGGCGAACAGGGCGCTGGCCTTGGCCAGGGCGACCAGGCGGGCGGCGCTGAGCGGCTGCATGGGCTCGGTGCCCGGCTCCCGGCGGATCCGCCGCCGGGTCCGCCCGGCGGTGAGGAACTCCGCCAGCGCGAGCAGCAGCAGGGTCGGGATCGCCGACCACGGCAGCGGCGGCAGGCCCGGCAGCGCGTTGGTGACCAGCACGCCCACCAGGCCCCCGGCCACCGCTAGCACCGCCGGAACCCGCCAGCCCGTGGGACGCAGCCTTCCCTCCTCGTCCTGGGGCATCAGCTCCGGTCCTCCTCCGGCAGGCGCAGCCGCAGGTCGGTGCGCTGGCGCAGCCGCTGTTCGCCCCCGCTGTCGGAGGCCAGCACCTCCGCCAGCAGGTCGGCGACCGGGCCGCGGCCGGGCAGCTGGGCCAGGGGGTCGGTGTCCAGCCACGGCTGGAGCACGAACGCCCGCAGGTGCGCGCGCGGGTGCGGCAGGGTCAGTTCCGGGTCGTCGTCGCGCACGTCGCCGAAGGCGATGACGTCCACGTCGAGCGTGCGCGGGCCCCATCGGACCTCACGGACCCGGTCGAAGTCCCGCTCGGCCGCCCGGGCGCGCTCCAGCAGCGCCCGGGGCGTGTCCCGGGTGTCCACGACGAGCACCGCGTTGAGGAAGGCGCCCTGTTCGGGTCCGCCCACGGGCGCGGTCTCGTAGACGGGGGACACCGCCACCGGGCGCGGTGCGTCCGGCCCGGCCAGCAGCGCGTCCACGGCGCCCTGGAGGGTCGCCATCCGGTCGCCGAGGTTGGAGCCGAGGGAGAGGACGGCGCGGGTCACGTCCGCTCCCCCCTCGCCCCGGAGCCGCCCGGGTCGGCCGGGCCGCCCGGGTCCCTGACGTCGCCGAGGTCCCCGGGTTCGCGCCGCAGACGCCCCCGGGCGCCCGCGGCCCGGTCCCGGACCACGGTGACCGCGACGTCGGCGAACTCGTGCCCGATGGGCGCCGACGGCTTGTGCACCGTCACCTCCGCCCGCTCGACGAGCGGCTCGGACAGGCACTCCCGGGCCAGCCGCTCGGCGAGGGTCTCGATCAGGTTGACCGGCTCCCCCGTCACGACGGCGACCAGGCGGTCGGCGAGCAGGCCGTAGTGCACGGTGTCGGCCACGTCGTCGGAGGCCGCCGCCGGGGCGGTGTCCAGGTGGAGCACCGCGTCGACGACGAAGTCCTGGCCCTCGCGGCGCTCGAAGTCGAACACGCCGTGGTGGCCGCGCGCCCGCAGGCCGCGCAGCGCGACGCGGTCGCGCATCAGTCCTCGACCTCTTCCTCGTCGTCCTCGCCCAGCATCACGGGTGAGGCGTGGTGCGACCACAGCCGCCACCCCTGGTCGGTGTTGATGAAGAGGTTGGTGGTGACCACCCGGCCGCCCGCGACGAAGCCGGGGCTGTCGTCCTCGGCGGTCAGCACGTTCTCCTCACAGGTCACCATGGCGATGTCACCGCCGATACCGATGTGGGTCTCGGTGAGCACGTACTGGATGTAGGTGACGTTGGCCATGATCAGCGACCAGGCGCGCATGATCTCGGTGCGTCCGCGCAGCAGCGGCCAGCTGGGGTTGACGCACACCAGGTCGGGGGCCTCGTGCTCCTCCGCCCACACGGTGCGCATCAGGTCGATGTCACCGTTCTCGATCGCACTGTAGAACTGCGCGTTGACCTCGGCAACGCGCTCCATGACCTCCTGGCGCGGCTTCACAGGCCGCCCCGGTCCACCGGCTCGGCGCGCCCCTGGTCCAGGCTGGCGCCTCCGTCGGACCAGGCCGCGGCCACCCGCACGGCGTCGGCGCTGGGGCGCACGTCGTGCACCCGCACCGCCCACGCGCCCCGATCCGCGGACAGTGTGGTGACGGCCGCTGTGGCGGCGTCGCACTCGACGAAGGGGCGGTCCTCGCCCTTGGGGTCGCCGAGTAGGCGGCTCAGGAACCGCTTGCGGGAGCCGGCCACCAGCACCGGGCGGCCGAGTTCGTGGAAGCGCTCCAGGTGGTGGAGGAGGGCCCAGTTGTGCGCCTGTTCGGGGCGCTTGGAGAATCCCAGCCCGGGGTCCAGAACGATCTGCCCGGGGTCGACGCCTGCACTGATCATGGCCTCCATACGATCGCGGAGCTCATCGATGACCTCCTGGACGACATCCGTGTACACGGCACGGCTCTGCATGTCATGACTATGCCCACGCCAGTGCATCAACACATAGGCAACGCCGGAAGAGGCCACGAGCCGGGCCATGGCGGGGTCGGCCAGGCCGCCGCTGACGTCGTTGACGAGCACCGCGCCCGCCTCCACCGCCCTCTCGGCCACCTCGGCGCGCATGGTGTCCACGCTGACCGCGATCCCGCGCGCGGCGAGTCCGCGTACGACCGGCTCGACCCTGCGCAGCTCCTCGTCCGCGGCGACGCGCTGGGCGCCGGGACGGGTGGACTCACCGCCCACGTCGACGATGTCGGCGCCCTCCTCGACCAGGCGGACGCCGTGCTCGACCGCCCGGTCGGGATCGAACCAGGCACCGCCGTCGGAGAAGGAGTCGGGGGTGACGTTGACGACCCCCATGACCAGGCAGCGCCCGAGGTCGGGCAGGCCCGGAAGTGTGTGTTTCGGCCCCATAAGGCTCACCCTACGCGTATGCCGCGGAGCCGGAGGGCGTGTCCCCCGGCCGCGGTCGGGAGTGTTCGCGACGCCACCCGTCCACAGCCTGTGGACGGGGGTGTCCCCTCGGCGCCGTGGCGGCTCCCGTCCTGAGGGCCTCGGGCACCAGACACCGACGAGGGGGCACGTGTGACGGGCCCCGGGCGTGCTCCGCCCCGCCCATGCGCGCTCAGAACGAAGCGAAGCGGAGGCCCAGGGGGAGCACGGCCTAGCGGCGGTCCAGGATGAGGCTCATCGCCTCGGCGCGGGTGCGGTCGCTGCTGCGGAAGATCCCCCGCACCGCGGAGGTGACCGTCTTGGCCCCCGGCTTGCGCACACCGCGCATGGTCATGCACAGGTGCTCGGCCTCGACCACCACGATCACGCCGCGCGGCTGAAGGTACTCCATGATCGCGTCGGACACCTGGCCCGTGAGGCGCTCCTGCACCTGCGGGCGGCGGGCGTACACGTCCACCAGGCGGGCGAGCTTGCTCAGGCCGGTGATGCGACCGTCGGCACCGGGGATGTAGCCCACGTGCGCCACCCCGTAGAAGGGCACCAGGTGGTGCTCGCAGGTGGAGTAGAGCTCGATGTCCTTGACCATGACCATCTCCTCGTGGTCGGCCTCGAACACCGTGGTGAGCACGTCCCCGGGCTTCTGCCCCAGTCCGGCGAACTGCTCCTCGTAGGCACGGGCGACCCGCTCGGGGGTCTTGATCAGGCCGTCGCGGTCGGGATCCTCGCCGATGGCGAGCAGGATCTCGCGGACGGCCCGCTCGATGCGCCGCCGGTCCACGGACCTGGGCGGCAGCTCGTCCGGGTTGGCGGGTCTGTGCGGCAGTTCCTCGGCACCGTTCACGCGTCGTCCCCCTCGGTTCTGGCGGACGAGCCGAGCTGCCCGGCGGGGGCCGGGTACTCGGCGCCGTTGAGCCGGGCGAGCTCCTTCTTCGAGCGCACCGGGGGCCGCGTGGAGGGCTGGCGCTTGCCGTAGCCGGTGTAGGAGCCGCGGGAGGGGCGCTTGCGCACGGGCGCGAAGATCTCCAGCACCTGGTCCTTGGTCAGGGTCTCCTTCTCCAGCAGCGCCACGACCAGGTCGTCGAGCACGTCCCGGTACTCCACGAGGACCTCGTAGGCCTCGTCGTGGGCGGACTCGATGAGGCGGCGCACCTCCTCGTCGATGATGGAGGCGATCTCCTCGGAGTACTCGCGCGCGTGCGCCATCTCCCGGCCCAGGAAGGGCTCGGTGCTGGAGGAGCCGAACTTGCGGGCGCCCAGGCGCTCGCTCATGCCGTACTCGGTGACCATGTTGCGGGCCAGGGTGGTGGCCTTGTCGATGTCGTTGCCCGCGCCGGTGGTGGGCTCGTGGAAGACGAGCTCCTCGGCGGCCCGGCCGCCGAGCATCATGGCGAGCTGGTCCATCATCTGCGAGCGGGACGTGAGGAACTTGTCCTCGGTGGGCACCGACATCGTGTAGCCCAGGGCGCGGCCGCGCGGCAGGATGGTGATCTTGTGCACCGGGTCGGCGTTGGGCAGCGCGTGGCCCACCAGGGCGTGGCCGCCCTCGTGGTAGGCGATGACCTTCTTCTCCTCGTCGGACATCACCCGGGTCTTGCGCTCGGGTCCGGCCATGACCCGCTCGATGGCCTCCTCCAGGACCGCGTGGGTGATGACCTTGCTGTCGGCCCGGGCGGACAGCAGCGCGCCCTCGTTGATGACGTTGGCCAGGTCGGCGCCGGTCATTCCGGCGGTCTGGCGGGCGATGACGTTGAAGTCGACGTCGTCGGCCATGGGCTTGCCCTTGGCGTGCACCTTGAGGATGTCGCGGCGGCCGTCCATGTCGGGGCGGTCCACGACGATCTGCCGGTCGAAGCGGCCCGGGCGCAGCAGGGCCGGGTCGAGGATGTCGGGCCGGTTGGTGGCGGCGATGAGGATGACGCCGCCCTTGACGTCGAAGCCGTCCATCTCGACCAGCATCTGGTTGAGGGTCTGCTCGCGCTCGTCGTGCCCGCCGCCCATGCCGGCGCCGCGGTGGCGGCCGACGGCGTCGATCTCGTCGATGAAGATGATGGCGGGGGCGTTGGCCTTGGCCTGCTCGAACAGGTCGCGCACCCGGGAGGCGCCCACACCGACGAACATCTCGACGAAGTCCGAGCCGGAGATGGAGTAGAACGGGACCCCGGCCTCACCGGCGACGGCGCGGGCCAGCAGGGTCTTACCGGTTCCGGGCGGGCCGAACAGCAGCACGCCCTTGGGGATCTTGGCGCCCATCGTCTGGAACTTGGCCGGGTTCTCCAGGAACTCCTTGATCTCGTGGAGCTCCTCGATGGCCTCGTCGGCCCCGGCCACGTCGGCGAAGGTGTTCTTGGGCGTGTCCTTGGTGATGAGCTTGGCCTTGGACTTGCCGAAGTTCATCACCCGCGAGCCGCCGCCCTGCATCTGGCTGAAGATGAACCAGAAGATGACGATGATGATGATCAGCGGCAGCAGGCTGAACAGGGCGGTGGTCCAGATCGGCGTCGTGGCCACCGAGACCTGGTAGGAGTCGAGGTTGGTGTCCTCACTGTCCAGGGAGGCCTGGAGCATGTCCGCCAGCTGCAGCCCCTGGCCCTCGACCCAGTACGCCTCGTAGATCTCGTCGTCGACGGTGGTCAGCACGATGCGCTGGTCCCGGTCGACGATCTCGGCGTCGACCACCCGGTCCCGCTCGATGAGCTGGTGGATGGTCGAGATGTCGGCCTCTTCCGGCTGGGGACCGCCGCCGACGTCGAACACGCGGAAACCGATGATGAGCATGAGGCCGACGGCCAGGATCCAGATCCACGGGCCGCGGAAAAAGCGCTTCAGATTCATGTGAGCGAAACCCTGTCGGGTCCGTCCCTCCTGACCAGGCCGCCCGCCCCAGAGGACTTTCCGAAGCAGGACCTAACGGACACGGCTCCCCGCGAAACCGCCGGGAGTTTCGACGGTACACCGCGCCCCGTCGGGCGGGCGCACCGCACGGGGACGGGTGGGGACCGTCATGATGGCAACGACGGCACCCGCCCGTGTTGTTCCCGGGACGGCTCCCCTCCCGCCCCCGGCGCGGCCCGGGCTACTTCTCGTAGACGTGCGGGGCGAGGGTGCCGATGAAGGGCAGGTTGCGGTACTTCTCGGCGTAGTCGAGGCCGTAGCCGATGATGAACTCGTTGGGCAGGTCGAAGCCGATGTACTTGACCTCGAGGTCGACGTCGAAGGCCAGCGGCTTGCGGACCATGGTGCACACCTCGACCGAGCGGGGACCGCGCGAGCGCAGGTTGCCGATGAGCCAGGACAGGGTCAGGCCGGAGTCGATGACGTCCTCGACGATCAGGACGTCGCGGTCCTTGATGTCGGTCTCCAGGTCCTTGAGGATGCGGACCACGCCCGAGGAGGTGGTTCCGGCGCCGTAGGACGAGACGGCCATCCAGTCCATGGAGACGGGGGTGTGCAGCACCCGCGCGAGGTCGGCCATGACCATGACCGCGCCCTTGAGCACACCGACGATGAGCAGGTCCTTGCCCGCGTAGTCCGCGTCGATCCGGGCGCCCATCTCCTCCAGGCGCGTCCTGATCTCTTCTTCGGTGACCAGGATCTTCTCCAGATCCTGGCCCATGTCCTTAGCGTCCACGCTCAATGTCCTCGCTGGTGGTTTCCCCGTTTGCGGCAACCAGGATAAACGTGCCGAACACGGCGGGGGCGCCGGACGACGCCCTCCGCGGCGTGAATCCGCCCCGGGCCCGGGAACACGCCGGGGCTCAGCGCTCGAACCGGATGCGCCCGGAGGTGCGGCGGCCGCGCACGCCCCCGGGCAGGTCGATGTGGGACTGGCCACGCCAGTCGGTGACGAGCCGGTCGAGTTCGCGCACGTGACGGGCGGTGAGCGCGCTGGCCGGGCAGCCCGCGGCCAGCGCGACGCGGCGCAGGACCCGGGTGCGCAGGGAGCCGGGGGCCGCCTCCAGCGGGGCCACCAGCAGTTCCGGTCCGCCCGGCGCCCCGGCCCGGGCGTGCAGGTCGTCGGCGAGCCGGTCCAGGGTGTCGGCGTCGGCGCGCAGCATCCCGGCCGTACGGGCCAGGGCCGCGGCGATCCCCGGACCCAGCGCCCGTTCCAGGGCGGGCAGCGCCTCGTGGCGCACGCGGGCCCGGGCGAAGCGGGGGTCGAGGTTGTGCGGGTCCTCCCAGGGGTCCAGGCCCATCCTCTCGCACGCCCGGCGCACGGTGGCGCGGTCCAGGTCGAGCAGGGGGCGCAGGTAGTGGCCCGCGCGCGGGGCCATCCCGGCCAGGGAGCGGGCCCCCGAGCCCCGGGCGAGGCCGAGCAGGACCGTCTCGGCCTGGTCGTCGAGCGTGTGGCCCAGCAGCACCACCGCCGGGGCGTGGTCGGCCACCGCGCCCTCCAGTGCCGCGTAGCGGGCGCGCCGGGCCGCCGCCTCGGGACCACCCGGGCCGTCCACACGCACGGCGCGGACCAGGACCGGGTCCAGGCCGAGCCCGGTCAGGGCCTTGGCCACCCCCTCGGCCCGTTCGGCGGAGCCCTCCTGGAGGCCGTGGTCGACGGTGACCGCCCCGGCGCGGCGGCCCGCCCTCGGCGCCTCGAAGGCCACCGCCCCGGCCAGGGCCAGGGAGTCGGCGCCGCCGCTGCACGCCACCAGCGCCGTCGTGTCGGCGGGCAGGGCGGACAGCGCCCGCCGCACCGCCGAGCGCACGGCGGCCACGGCGGGGTGGGGACCGCTCACTCCGGAAGGGCGGCCGGGCGCACGACCCGGTCGATCCAAGCCGTGGGGTTGCGGATCTCCGCCAGGGTGGGCAGTGTCTCGCGCGAGGTCCAGACCCTGTTGAACTCGCTCATCCCGACCTGGCCCACCACGGCGCTGACGAAGGCGGCGCCCTCCTGGTACTGGCGCATCTTCATGTCCATGCCCAGCAGCTGGCGCAGGATCCGGTCCACCGGGTTGGCCGCCTCGCGGCGCTTCTGGAACCGGGCCCGGATGGTGGCCACGGTGGGCACCACCTCGGGGCCGACCTCGTCCATGACGAAGTCGCCGTGGCCCTCGGCCAGGCTCATGACCGCCGTGACGCGGTCCATGATCTCGCGCTGCTCGGGGCTCTGGATGGCGGTGATGAGGTTGCCCTCGCCGCCGCGCACGGCGTCGGCGACGGCCTCACCCGCGGCGCGCAGCCGGTCGATGAGGTCGCCCGCGTCCATCTCCGAGGACAGCAGCAGCTCCTGCATCAGCTCCTGGACGTAGCCGCGCAGCCACGGCGTGGCCGTGAACTGCATGCGGTGGGTCTCCTCGTGCAGGCACACCCACAGCCGGAAGTCCCGGGCGTCGACGTCCATCTCGCGTTCGGCGTTGACGATGTTGGGGGCCACCAGGGTCAGGCGGCCGGTCGGCAGGTTGCCGTCGGGGTCCGGCGGCAGGAACAGCTCGTACTGGCCCAGGACCTTCCCCGCCAGGTAGGACAGCACGGCCCCGAGCTGCATCCCGGTGACGCGGGAGCCGACCGCGGTGGTCAGGCTCCCGGCGGGGCCGTTGTTGAGCCGGTCAGCGCCCATCTGCTCGAGTACGGGTTCGATGACCACGCGAAACCCGTCGACGTTGGCTCGAATCCACCCGGGACGGTCCACGATGGTCGCGGGGCCCGCTGGTTCGAGGGGGTTCATACCGGTGAAGTCGCGCACGTGCCCGGCCGCCACGGTGGAGAGCTCGCGCAACTGCGCCACGGCCTGCCGTGCGTCGGACAGGTCCACCTGCGGCCCGGGGCGCACAAGACGGACACCGGTGTTGACGGCTACGTCCCAGTCGATCACAGTCACAGTCGCCAGCCTACCCACGGGGCGCCGGACGGCACCGGGATCAGGGAGGCAATTCCGGGTGCTTCCAGGGATACCCCTGAGAACACCCGAATCCGGGTGGGCGCGCGCCGCCCCCGGTACCGGGCCGGGGCCGCTCCCGGTCGGCGGAGCCGGTCAGGAGCAGCCGCACCGGCTGAGGGCGGCGGCGAGCGGGTCCAGGCGGTGGCCCTCGGCGGCCGGGTGGTTGGCCATGAAGGCGAACAGGTACAGGTTGCCCTCCCGGTCGTGCACGGTTCCGGCCAGGGTGCTCACCCCGTTGAGGGTTCCGGTCTTGCCGCGCACCGCGCCCGCGCCCTCGTGCGCGTTGGAGTACTCCGAGTAGCGGCCCCCCTTGGCCAGGGTGCCGGTGGAGTTGGCGGTGGGCAGCCCGGTGACGGCGGAGTTCAGGTCGGGGCGCTCGCCGCTGGACGCCAGGTCCAGCAGCTCCACGAGCGCGCGGGGGGTGATCCGGTTCCGCGGGCTCAGACCGCTGTTGTCGGACAGCTCCACCCCGGTCACTCCCAGGTCGGCCATGACCCGGTGGGTGGCCGCGGCGGCGCCCCCGAAGGAGGGCTCCTCGCCCATCTCGATCGCGGCGATCCGGCCCAGCGACTCGGCCATGTTGTTGTCGCTGGCCAGCATCATGAACTCGACCAGGGCCGACACCGGCGGGGAGTCCACGTGCGCGACCGGCTCGCCGGCCGCGGCGGCGGGCGCGGGGGCGCCCTCGACCGTGACGCCCGCCTCCTCCAGCCGTTCGGCGAAGGCCTCGGCGGCGGCCAGCGGCGGGTCGGGCACCCGGGAACCGTAGCCGCTGGCGTCGGGGGTGTGGCGTCCGGAGTCGATGAGCAGCGCGTGGACGGTGGCGGTGCTGCCCTCGGTGACGTAGGTGGGCTTCCAGCCGGGGCCCGTGTCCGGACCGGTGAACAGGGAGTCGTCGTAGCCCAGGGAGACCGTGTCGACCCCCCGCACGGCGAGCGCGTCCGCGGTGCGCTCTGCCAGCGTCTCCAGCGTGGCTACCTGCGGGTAGGCTGCGGAGTCGGCGGTCGAGGTGAGGGTCGCGTCGCCCGCGCCGCGCAGCACCACCCGGTCGCCGTCGAGGTAGGTCTCGGTGCGCAGCACGTGGTCCGGGCCGACCGCGTCCAGCGCGGCCACGGCCGTGGCGATCTTCGTGGTGGAGGCCGGGGTCACCGCCGTGTCGGCGTCCAGCTCGAAGAGCGTCTCCCCCGTGGACCCGTCCACGACGAAACCGGAGAGGCCCTCGTCCAGCCCGGAGGCCGCCATGGGATCATCGAGGATGTCCGCGATCCGTTCCGGGTCCGCCGGCGTCGAGGCCGCGGTGTGCGCCGCCGCCACGCCCTCGGCGTTCGTGACCGGGTTGGGCACCGCGGGAAGCGGTCGGGCCCTGATCACGTCGAGGGCGACGAACCCGGCAATCAGCACGAATATGTTGAGCAGGGCCAGCGCGAGGAGCGCCTCGCCTCGTACCCGTCGCACCCGGGGCACCCGCCCTTCCGTCGGTGTCGTGGCCTGACGTTGTAGTTATACGGCGACATTAGTCGCATTGGGAGCCGAGATCAGCATGGAATTCGACGTTACGATCGAGATCCCCAAGGGGGAGCGCAACAAGTACGAGGTGGACCACGAGACCGGTCGTATCCGTCTCGACCGCATGCTGTTCACCTCCACGACCTACCCCGCGGACTACGGTTTCGTCGAGGGAACCCTCGGTGAGGACGGCGACCCCCTGGACGCCCTCGTCCTGCTCAAGGCCCCGACCTTCCCGGGCTGCCTCATCCGGGCCCGTGCCATCGGCATGTTCCGTATGCGCGACGAGGCCGGGGGCGACGACAAGCTGCTCTGCGTCCCCGCCACGGACCCGCGCCAGGAGCACCTGCGTGACATTCACCACGTGAACGAGTTCGAGCGCCTGGAGATCGAGCACTTCTTCACGGTCTACAAGGACCTGGAGCCGGGCAAGTCGGTCGAGGGCGCCACCTGGGTCGGCCGCCACGAGGCCGAGCAGGAGATCATCGCCTCGGTCAAGCGCGCCGAGGAGGCCGGGATGCACGGCGACTCCTCGCACATCGACGTCAAGGAAGACAAGTAGGCGCCGTTCCGACGCCTACGTGACGGCCCGGTGGGAGTTCCTCCCGCCGGGCCGTGCCGTTCAGTCCGTCCTCGGGGGGCGGTGCGGAGGCGCCTCCACCGGCCCCCGGGGACGCGAGCGCAGCCACAGCAGCACGAAGCTGAGCGCGGTCAGGGCAGCGACCAGCGCGGCCTCCCCCGGACCGAGGAAGCCGAGCGCCATCACCCCGGCTGCCGCGACCACGAGCGCGCGCACCAGTACGCGCGCCCACAGCCCCGGTGACTCCGGGCTCAACTGCGCCTTCTGGGGACGGATGCCATAACGGCCGCTCCTGTCACTACGACTGGGGGGATGGTGGTAATTCCGACGCGTTCGCGTGCCGGGTTCCACATGTCACCACCGCGGAGTGTCGCCCGCAACACGTCCGGGAGAAGCCGGGCCACAGCTTGACTCCCCCGGGTCTTTGCTGATCTCCTTACTTCCATGCATCCGCTCACGCGCACCGACGCCATGGCTCGTACGGCCCTCGTGGCCTCCCGCCGCATGGCCCGCGCCGCGTGTCCGTGTTGTCGTCACTGACGTCGTACCGAGTAGGCATGACGCCGCCGTTCGACCGTGTGCCCTTCCGCGCCGTCCGCCCCAGCGCGTGACCCCGCCGCGAGGCACACGCCCCAGGGTGCCCCTGGTCTCCGTGGCCGGAGCCGCACCCGCCACCCCGGTGCGCCGGGGTCCACAGACGACATCCGCGTGTTCCCCCGTCACGGAACGCGCGCACGTGAAGGATCCTCTCACGATGCCCCAGCAGACTCTCTCCACCACCGCGGTAGCTCCCGTCTCCCTGGAGGGGATCGGTGACGTGGTGGACGCCGGACGCCGCTCCGGCTACGCGCACCTGAGCGAACGCCACCAGCCGACCGTCGGACGGCTGGTGTCCGCCGCCAGGGGCGCCGCCGCCGCCCTGGGCAGGCCGACCCTGTGGCCGGCCCGGCGCGGGCACTGGCAACTGGCCCCCCGCTCCGCCCGCCGCCTCGCGAGCGGCCGGATGCGGGTGACCACCGTGGCCCTCGAGCCCAACAGCTTCGTCCCCGACCCCGCTCCGCAGGGCATGGAGGTGCTGTACCTGGTCAGCGGACGCGCCCACCTCATCGCCTCGGGCCCCGACGGGCAGATGCGCTCGGCCTCCGAGCTCGCCGCGGGCCGGGTCCGGGTGGTGGGGACCGCCGAGGACCGCGACCAGTACCTCGTGAACACCGGTGACGCGGTGGCCGTGGTGGTCCGCGTGAGCGCCTGAGCCGAACTCAGTCACCGGCGCCCCGTTCCGCGCTGGCCGCGCGCAGGGCGGCGTCGACCGCCTCGATCGCCCGCAGCTCCGCCGCCATGCGCTGCCCCTCGGCGAGGTAGGCGTTCATCACCTGGTCCAGGGCGTGCGGGGGCATGTGGTCACGCAGGTCGACCCTGGCCGTGCGGTACCCCTCCCGAGCGGCCTCCAGTGCCGCGGAGACGTACTGGAGGGCCAGTCGGGAGAGGGCGACGGGATGACGGCGCAGCACCCCGTGCAGCCGGTAGTCGGCGGGCACGCGGTCGAACAGCCACACCAGGGCCGTCTGCTCGAAGGAGTCCGACCCGGGAGGGTGCACGCTCGCGGGCCAGTCCGGCGTCAGCGACTGATCGGGCATGGCCCCAGCATACCCCGGGTTCGAAAACCCGTTCGATCAGTCAGCGGTCTCCGAGGGCTCGGATCCCTCCGCGGACTGCCGTCTCTCCAGCTCCACCCGGATGGCCTGTTCCGCGGCGTCCACGGCGGCGCGCGCGGTGATGGCGTTGGTGTGCGCCCGGTCCAGCTCCTCCAGCAGGATGCAGTCGAAGGAGACCCGGGCGTCGTGGATGGCGGCTTCCAGTTGACGTGATGCCTCTTCCAGACTCATGTCACTCCCTTTCCCTACAAGTTGGCACTTGCACACACGGATACCACACGTCCTGTCAGTGCCCCGTCCTACGATGTTCCCGCATCGCCGCAGTTCATGGCCGAGAGGAACCCATGCGCAACCGCTACCCCGGCACATGCACCGACTGCCGGGCCGCCGTCGGCACCGGTGAGGGCGTCGTCCTCAGGGAGAACGGCCGCTGGCGTACCTACTGCGCCGAGCACGAACCGCACCCGACGCCTCCGGCCCGCGGCGACCACCCGGGCTGGCACACCACCCCCCTGCTGGGCTTCGACTCCGAGACCTCCTCGCGCGACCCCGACACCGCCTTCCTCGTGTCGGCGGCGCTGGTGGACCGGGACGGCGGGGCGCGCACCTGGCTTGTGGACCCCGGCGCCCGGGAGATCCCGGCGGACGCCGTGGCCGTGCACGGGATCAGCACGGAACGGGCCCGCGCCGAGGGCCGCCCGGCCGCCGAGTGCCTGGAGGAGATCGGCCGGGCCGTGGCCGACCACCTCGCCGCCGGTCGGGGGCTGGTGGTCTTCAACGCCCCCTACGACCTGCGCGTGCTCTCCCGTGAGCTGGAGCGGCACGGGCTGGCCTCCCTGGCCGAGCGCCTGGGCGGACCCCCGGCGCCCGTGGTGGACCCCCTGGTCATCGACCGCGGCGTGGAGCCCTACCGCAGGGGCAAGCGCAACCTGGGCGCCATGTGCGCCTACTACGGGGTGCCGCTCACCGACGCCCACACCGCGTCCGCCGACGCCGCCGCCGCGCTGGCCCTGGCCGAGGAGATCGGCGCCCGGCACCCGGAGCTGGCCTCGGTGGGGCTGGACGAGCTGCACCGGCGCCAGGTCGACTGGGCCCTGGTCCACGCCCGCAACCGCCAGGAGTGGCTGAACCGCGACAAGCCCGGGGCCGTGGTGGACGGTACCTGGCCCTGAGGGTGTGCGTCCCGTGGCGGAACGGGTAGGTCTCCTGACCCGAAGCACGTCTTTTTGAGGGGGACGCATGGTCTACGTGATCCTGGTACTGCTGGCGGTGTGGCTGGTCCTGGCCATCCTCGGCACCATCATCGAGGGGCTCCTCTGGCTCGCCCTCATCGGCGCCGTTCTGTTCGTGGCCACCGCGGTGTGGGGGTGGTTCCAGAACCGGCAGCGCACCTGAGCCGGGGTCAGCGATCCCCGGGAAGCTCCTCGAAGGCGGGAACGTAACCGCCTCTTCCCGGATCCGGCTCCGCGGGCCGCTCCGGCACCACGGCCCTGTCCTGTGTGCGGAGGAGGATCCAGCGCAGTGCGTAGGAACCGCCGCCGAGCACGAGGAGGGCCCCCGACAACGCGAACAACATGAACATCAGACTCATGTCGCTGGGCCTACCCACGGCCCGGTCCCGACACACGGGGCCCGAAGAGTCGCCGAGGGCGCGCACGCCGAGGGCCCGTCCGGCGAAGCCGGACGGGCCCTGGTGTTCGGAGCCGCCTGTCGGAATCGAACCGACGACCTATTCATTACGAGTGAATCGCTCTACCGACTGAGCTAAGGCGGCGCAGCGCTCACCAGTTTAGCGTCTCCCGGGAGTGCCCCGTACCCTCAGGCGCAGGCCATTCCGTCCTCGGGCACCTCCAGGTCGAGGAGGTAGGCGTCCACGATCGCGTCGATGCACCGGTCGCCCTGGCCGTAGCCGGTGTGGCCGTCGCCGTCCCGGGTCAGCAGGAAGCCCGGGTCCAGCTGCTCGGCCAGCGCCTCGGACCAGGCGTAGGGGGTGGCCGAGTCGCGGGTGGTGCCCAGGACCATGATGGGGGCGGCTCCGCGCGCGTCGAGTTCCGTCATGGGGGCGACCGCCTCCTCGGGCCAGTAGGCGCACGGCAGCGCGCCCCACGCCAGCATGGGACCGAAGACCGGCGACTCCTCCCCGGCCTCGGCCGCCGCCTCGGCGTAGGCCTCCGGGGAGCGCGGGCTGGGCGAGTCGGAGCAGTTGACCGCGATGAGCGCCGCCGTGGAGTTCTCATAGGCCGCGGGGTCCTCCCGCCCGTACAGGTCGTCGGCGAGCCGCATCAGCGCGGTGCCGTCGCCGTTCTCCATGCCGTCGGTGAGCGCCCCGCGCACGCGCGGCCACCAGTTCTCGCTGTACAGGGCGGCGAGCACGCCCAACTCGGCGCGGGCCCGGTTGACCTCGCGGTCGTCCATGCTGTTGGACAGCGGCTCCTCGTCGGCCTCGGCCAGGAAGGCGGTCAGCGACGCGACTCCCTCCTCCACGCCGTTCCCGTCCAGGGGGCAGTCCGGCCGGTCCAGACAGTCGTCCACGAAGGCGCGCAGCGCGGTCTCGAAGCCGGTGGCCTGCTGCACGCTGAGGTCGAGCTGGCCCTGGGAGGGGTCCATGGCTCCGTCGAGCACCAGGGCGCGCACCCGCTCGGGGAACTGCTCGGCGTACTGGGCGCCGATGTGGGTGCCGTAGGAGAAGCCCAGGTAGGTGAGCTGTTCGTCGCCGAGCAGGGCCCGCAGGACGTCCATGTCGCGGGCCACGTCGGCGGTGCCCACGTGCATCATGAGCTCGGGGGCGTTGGCCCGGCAGGCCTCGACGAAGCCGCGGCTGTCGGCCTCCAGCTCGGCCAGCTCCGCGTCGGTCACCTCGGACATGTCGCCGTCCACCCCGGCGAGGAACTCGTCGAGCTCCTCGGTGTCCAGACAGGTCAGCGGCGAGCTGCGCCCGACCCCGCGCGGGTCGAACCCGACCACGTCGAAGCTCTCGCGCACCGCCTCGCTGACGACGTAGGCGGCGCTGTCGACGAAGTCGTACCCCGAGCCCCCCGGACCGCCGGGGTTGACCACCAGGGAGCCGACGGCCTCGCCGGCGGCGGGGAACCGCTTGACCGCGATCTCGACGCGCTCGCCGTCGGGGTCCCCGTAGTCCAGGGGGACCTCGTAGGTGGCGCACTCGGTGCCCGGGACACCGCTGTCGCACTCCCCCCAGACCAGCTCCTGACCGGCGAAGTCGGCCAGCTCCTCCGAGGGCTCGGGGAGGCCGCCCTCCCGGAGCTGCTCCCCCTGGCCCGCCGTGCACGCCGTCGCCAGCAGTACCGCCGCGGCGAGCGCACACGTCCCGCGAAACCTCGTCACTGGTGTCCGTCTCCTTCGGGGGGTTCGGTCCCTGCCGTCTCCGGAGCCGGAAGGGCGCGGGAGGGGAGGGTACGGGTGTCGTGGTGGTGTCCCCCGGGGCGGGAGGGCGACCGCCGGCGGGGGTGGACGGGTCCCGGTCTCAGCCGGCCAGGAGTGCGGAGGTCATGGCCTCCATGGCGATCTGGGGGTGCACGTTGGCCGCGATGCGCTCGCGGCACTCCATGATGGCGTCGATCCGGCGCAGGGTGGACTCGGGGGTGCTGGAGCGCGCCACCCGCTCCAGGTCGCCGGAGCGCTCGGCCGTGGACAGCTGCACCCGGGCGCCCAGCTGGAGTGTGAGCACGTCCCGGTAGAAGGCCGCCAGATCCAGCAGGGCGCGGTCGTAGGAATCGCGCTTGGTCCGGGTGGCCCGGCGCTTCTGCCGCTCCTCCAGGTCCTTCATGGCGCCCGCGGAACCGCGTACCGCCTTGGCCACGCCCTTGCCCGTGGACCCCTCGCCGAACGCGGCCCGCAGCTCCTCGCGCTCCCTGTCGTCGAGCGCCGCGGTGAGGGCCCTGGACTCCTCCTCCGCGATCTCGTAGAGCCGCGCGGCGGAGCTGACGCACGCGCCGAGGCCGTCGAGGCGGGCGGGGATGGACAGCACCTCCTCCCGGCGTCTGCGGGCCTCGGGGTCGGTGGCCAGCTGGCGGGCCCGGTCGATCCGCCCGGCCGAGGCGACGGCGGCGGCGCGCGCGGTGTCGGCGTCGATCCCGTCCCGCCGCACCAGGGCCTCCGCCAGCTCCTCGGTGCCCGGGGTGGCGAGGGTGACCAGGCGGCAGCGGGAGCGGATGGTGACGAGCAGGTCGTCGGGGGTGGGTGTGCACAGCAACCACACCGTCCGCGGGGAGGGCTCCTCCACGGCCTTGAGCAGGGCGTTGGAGGCGGCCTCGGTGGCGCGGTCGGCGTCCTCGAACAGCACGATCCGGAACCGCCCGCCCGAGGGCTTGGAGCCCGCGCGCAGCACCAGCTCACGGGTGGCCGCCACACCGAAGCTCAGCCCGCTGGGCCGCACGTACAGCAGGTCGGGGTGGGTGCCGGCCATGGTCTGGTGACAGGAGTCGCAGTGCCCGCAGCCGCCGTCGGCGCACTGCAGGGCCGCGGCGAAGGCGCGGGCGGCCTCCTCCCGGCCCGAGCCGGGCGGCCCGGTGAAGAGCCAGGCGTGGGTCATCCCGGTGCCCCGACCTCCCGCCACGAGGTCGGCGGCGCCGCGAACGGCCCGCTGGAGCTGGGCCACCGCGGCCCGCTGGCCGACGAGGTCGTCGAAGACCGTCACGCTTCCCCCTGGAGCCACCGCTGACATCGGACCTTCAGGATAGGAGCCGCCGACGACGCGCGGGGCGTTGTCCACAGGGCGCGTTCGCCGGGAGCGGTCGGCCCTGGGAGGCCGGCGGGGGCGGACGGGGTGCGCGCGGGCGCCGACGCGTCGGGGGCGCGGCCTCCCGCGCCCTTCCCGGAGGCTCCCGCGCGTCAGTCGTTCCTGATCACCGGGATCATGCCGGTGACCGCCTCCGCGCTGCTCGGCACGGGGTCGGGCAGCAGGGAGCGCACCCGGCGCTGGATCTCGCGGGTGATCTTCTCCCGGGGCTCGCGGGCGTCCAGGACCAGGTACCGCTCGGGGTGGGCCTTGGCCAGGTCCAGGAAGCCCTTGCGCACGCGGGCGTGGAACTCCGCCGACTCGCCCTCGATGCGGTCGGCCGGGCCGCCCAGGCGGGACAGGCCGTCCTCGGGCCGCACGTCCAGCAGCACCGTCAGGTCCGGCACCAGGCCCTGGGTGGCCCAGTCGCTGATGCCGCGGATGTCGTCCACCGACAGCTCGCGGCCCGCGCCCTGGTAGGCGAGCAGGGAGTCCACGTAGCGGTCGCTGATCACCACGGCGCCGCGCTGCAGGGCGGGCAGGATCTCCTGCTGGACGTGGTCGGCCTTGTCGGCCGCGTACAGCAGCACCTCCGCGCGCGGGGTGATGTGGGAGTTCTCCCGGTCCAGCAGCAGGCCGCGCAGGCGCATGCCGAGCTTGGTCGCGCCCGGCTGGCGGGTTCCGACCACCTCGAAGCCCTGGTCGCGCAGCCACACCGTCAGCTCGCGCACCTGGGTGGACTTGCCCGCGCCCTCGCCGCCCTCGACGACGATGAACGCGCCGGCGGGCCTGTCCGCCTCGTCCTCCTCGTCCCTGAGGGCCACGCCGCGCAGCGCCGCGACCAGTTCGGGCACCAGGCCGGGACCCGCGTCGGGGTCGTCGGCGCGGTTCATCTGGCGGTAGCAGACCAGGGCGACGACCAGGGCCAGCAGGCCGGAGGCCATGAGCACGACGCCGCTGCCGCGCAGGTCGTAGGTGAGCGGGCCGACCGGGATGGCGTAGCTGCCGACGAACCCGGCCGCCAGCGGCGCCAGCGCGGTCGCGGCGACCAGGGCGATGCGCGCGGCTCCGTGCAGGAAGGCGAAGGTGCGGCCCCGGTACTCGTCCTCGACCTCGTGGCCGAGCATGGTCAGGCCGATCACCCAGGCGATACCGGCTCCCACGCCGAGCAGGGCGGTGAGGACCGCGGTGAGCACCATGTCGGCGACGGCCCCGGCGAACAGCAGGGCCAGCCCGGCCAAGCCGATGCTGAGGCCGAACAGGCGCCTGCGGCTGAACTGCTTGAGCACGCGGGGGCCGGCGAGCATGCCCAGGGCCATGCCCGCGAAGACCGCGGCGAAGACGACGCCGAAACCGGCGTTGCCCGCGCCCAGGCCCTCCACGTGGAGGCGGCCGACGCCGATGACGGCGCCTCCGGCCGCGAAGGCGCCGATCATGCCCAGGACCAGGCCGCGCACGAGCGGCGTGCCGCCCGCGTAGCGCCAGCCGGTCCACACCGCGCGCAGGATGCCGCTGTCGCGGGTGTCGCTCTCGCTGTCCTTGGAGGGGCGGTGCTTGGGGATCGGCAGTCCGGCGACGACGATCGCCGCGACGAAGAAGGTGAGGCCGTTGAGGTAGAGGGCGGCGTCCGCCTCGGGGCTGGCCATCGAGGGCAGCAGGGCGCCGAGCACGTTGCTGAGGGAGGCCAGCGCGGCGAACAGCAGGGCCGCGACGGGCGCGGTGCCGTACGTCGTGAGCAGGCTCAGCTGGTTGGCCTGCTCCAGGAACCTGCGGGGAACCAGGTTGGGGACCGTGGCGTCCTTGGCGGGGGCCCAGAACAGGGCGACGATCTCGGCCAGGAGGTTGGCGATGAGCAGCCACTCCAGGGCGAAATCGGCGAAGAAGAGCCCCACGAGGGGGATGGAGACGTACAGCAGGCCGCGCAGGACGTCCCCGACCACCATGGTCCACCGGCGGTCGAGGCGGTCGGCGACCACCCCGGCGAGCGGGCTCAGCAGGATCGACGGGGCGAGCTTGATCACCACCACGCCGCTGACGGCCAGGTACTGGACGAGCTGGGAGCTGTCGGCGGTGAAGATGGCCGCCAGGGACATCAGCGCCAGCAGGCTCAGCCAGTCGCCCAGACTGGACAGGGAAAGCGAGATCCACAGCCTTCGGAAGGGTGTGATCGCGAGGACGTGGCGCGCCTCGGCCGGCGCTCCCAGGGGTGCAGATCTGCTCATAGCGCTCAAGATTATCGGTGAGGGGGAAGGGGAAAGACGGACCTGCGGCCCGCCTGGAATTCGGTGGTTACCTCGGGGGTCACACTCGTTTCCGCGTCCCCGTCAGTCCCACCAAGCGTAGTACGGAACAGGCCTTCCGGACAGGGGTGGAGGCGCGGCGGTCCCGGGTGAACACGGACGATAGTACTTCCCCGGGCACCCCGGGGAGGGGTGCCCGGGGTGAACGGGCGGGAGACGGCGCCGGCGCGGCCCGGCCGCGCCCGCTACTCCTGGGCCGCGGATCTGGGCGTACCGGTCTTCTTGGCCGGAGCCTTCTTCGCCGCCGTCTTGGTGGCGGCGGTCTTCTTCGCGGCGGGCTTCTTGGCCGCGGGCTTCTTGGCGGGGGCCTTGGCCCGCCGCTCGGCCAGCAGCTCGGCGGCCCGCTCGTCGGTGATCGACTCGACCTCGTCGCCCTTGCGCAGGGAGGCGTTGACCTCCCCGTCGGTGACGTAGGGACCGAAGCGGCCGTCCTTGACCAGCATCGTGGCGCCGGACACGGGGTCCTTGCCCAGCTCGCGCAGCGGCGGGGCGGCCGCGCGGCGCCCGCGCTGCTTGGGCTTGGCGAACAGCTCCCGGGCCTGCTCCAGGGTGACCGTGAACATCTGCTCCTCGGTCTCCAGGGAGCGGCTGTCGGTGCCCTTCTTCAGGTAGGGCCCGAAGCGTCCGTTCTGCGCGGTCACCACCTCGCCGTCGAGCTCGCCGACCTCGCGGGGCAGCGACAGCAGCCGCAGGGCGTCCTCCAGGGTCACGGTGTCCAGGCTCATGGACTTGAGCAGGGAGCTGGTCCGTGGCTTGGGCTTGGCGGCCTTCCTTGCCTTGGCCGTGCCCTTGGCCTCCTCCTCCGGCTCCTCGATCACCTCGGTGACGTAGGGGCCGAACCGCCCGGACTTGGCCACGATCACACGCCCGGTCTCGGGGTCCGTGCCCAGCTCGCGGTCGCCGCTGGGCTGGGCGAACAGCTCCTCGGCCTTCTCCTTGGTGAGCTCGTCCGGGGCCAGGTCCTCGGGCACGTTGACCCGTTCGCCGTCGCGGTCCAGGTAGGGGCCGTAGCGGCCGACCCGCAGCACGATGTCGGTGCCGGGCAGCGGCAGGGAGCTGATCTCCCGGGGGTCGATGTCGGCGAGGTGGTCGTCCACCAGCTCCTTGAGCCCGGTCTCCCGGTGCCCCTCGGGGTCCTCGCCGCCGAAGTAGAAGCGGCGCAGCCACGGCAGGCTCTCGGCCTCGCCGCGGGCGATGTCGTCGAGCACGTCCTCCATGCGGGCGGTGAACTCGTAGTCCACCAGGTTGCCGAAGTGCCGCTCCAGCAGCTGCACCACGGCGAAGGCCAGGAAGGAGGGCACGAGCGCGGTGCCCTTCTTGAACACGTAGCCGCGGTCCAGGATGGTGCCGAGGATGGAGGCGTAGGTGGAGGGGCGGCCGATCTCGCGCTCCTCCAGCTCCTTGACCAGGGTGGCCTCGGTGTAGCGCGCGGGCGGCCGTGTGCTGTGCCCCTCCGGCTCCAGGTGCTGGGCCTTGAGGGGGTCGCCCTCCGCCACCGCGGGCAGGCGGCGCTCGCGGTCGTCGAGGTCGGCGGCCGGGTCGTCGGAGCCCTCCACGTAGGCCTTGAGGAAGCCGTGGAAGGTGATGATCTTGCCGGTCGCGCTGAACTCGGCGACCTCGCCGTCGGAGGAGGTGCCCTCGATGCGCACGGTGACGGACTCGCCGACCGCGTCCTTCATCTGCGAGGCGACGGTGCGCTTCCAGACCAGCTCGTAGAGCCGGAACTCGGGGCCGGACAGACCGGTGGAGGCGGGGGTGCGGAAGGTGTCGCCGGTGGGGCGGATCGCCTCGTGCGCCTCCTGCGCGTTCTTGACCTTCTTGGCGTACACGCGCGGCTTGTCGGGCAGGTAGTCGGCGCCGTAGAGCTCGCGCACCTGGGAGCGGGCGGCGTTGACCGCACTGTCCGACAGCGTGGTGCTGTCGGTACGCATGTAGGTGATGTAGCCGTTCTCGTACAGCCGCTGGGCGACCTGCATGGTCTGCTTGGCGGACAGCCCGAGCTTACGTGAGGCCTCCTGCTGGAGGGTGGTGGTGCGGAACGGTGCGTAGGGGGAGCGGCGGTAGGGCTTGCGCTCCACCGAGCGCACGGAGAAGCCCGCGCCCGCCAGGCGCTCGGCCAGGCCGCGCGCGGCGGCCTCGTCCAGCTGGCGCACGTCGCGGTCCGAGCGCAGTACGCCCCGCGCGGTGAAGTCGCGGCCGACGGCGACGCGGGTTCCGTCCACCGCGACCAGGGTGGCGGGGAAGGCGGGAGCGTCCGCGGCCGCCGCCGAGGTGCCGGGAACGTCGAAGAGCGCCTTGAGGTCCCAGTACTCGGCCGAGGTGAAGGCCATGCGCTCGCGCTCGCGCTCGACCACCAGGCGGGTGGCCACGGACTGCACGCGGCCCGCCGAGAGCTTGGGCATGACCTTCTTCCACAGCACGGGCGAAACCTCGTAGCCGTAGAGGCGGTCCAGGATGCGCCGGGTCTCCTGGGCGCTGACCAGGCGTGTGTTGAGGTCGCGGGTGTTGCGGGCCGCGCGCTGGATGGCCTCCTTGGTGATCTCGTTGAACACCATGCGGCGCACGGGGATCTTGGGCTTGAGCTCCTCCATGAGGTGCCAGGCGATCGCCTCGCCCTCGCGGTCCTCATCCGTGGCCAGGAGGAGTTCGTCGGCGTCCGCCATGAGCTCCTTGAGCTTCTTGACGTGCGACTTCTTGTCCGCGTTGACGACGTAGAGCGGCTCGAAGTCGCCCTCGACGTCCACGCCCAGCCTGGCCCAGGGCTGCCCCTTGTACTTGGCGGGGATCTCGGCGGCCTTGGTGGGCATGTCACGGATGTGGCCGATGCTGGACTCCACGACGTAGCCGCGCCCCAGGTAACCGGCGATGGTCTTCGCCTTGGCGGGCGACTCGACGATGACGAGGGCGGTACCCGTCCCCGGTCGTCCGCTGTCCTTCGAGCCGTTCTTGCCGGCGCTGCCCTTCGTGGGTGGCACGCTCTTCCCCTACGTCTAGCCTTCGTGATCTGTCCGGCCACGGTCCGTCGGCGTCCCGTGGGAACCGACGTTAACCGAAGCTCCGGGCACTCCCCCGTCGGTGGGTGAGCGGCCGTCCCTCTTCGTTTCGGGCGGGGGCACCGTCGCTTGGGGCCGGACCCGGCTCATGCCCACCGGCATCCGCAGAATAAGCGTTCCCCGCACCGGTATCGGTCCGTAGCGTACGTGAGCCGTCCCGGCAACGCGCGCCGGTTGGTGGTCACGGCCTCTGACGAGCACCCATAACGCTTCCCCGTAGTGACTTTGCTCACACGGGGGAGACCGGGTCGCCCCGTTCCCGGACAGGGTGTCCCGGACGCGGCGGTCCGCTCCCGCGGACACCAGGCTCTCTCGGACGACACGACCCGTCCGACGGCTCCGACCCGGGGCCGACAGGCTGCTCCGGGAGCCGAGCGCGCCGTCGGCGTGTCCGCCGTCCGTGCCCACTCCCCCCAGAATGCGGCGAGTCCTCCCGGATATTCCCGGGAGGACTCGGCTTACGTCCCCGGCCCGACTGGCAACCCTCGCCTCCACACTCCCCGCAGTCCACCGCGTTCCTCACGGAACGGGAAGAGCGGAGGCAAGCGGTCCAGCCCGGCCGACGCGCGCGGCACTCGGGGTGCCGCTGCGTGACCCCGCCCCGGGCCACCGCCGCCCCGTGGTGTTCGGCACCTCGCAGTCCACCGCGTTCCTCACGGAACGAGGTGCCGTTCCCCTCAGGGCGGCGTGGCCGCGGGCACGGTCACGTGTCCTGTCGCTACAGGCCCACGCCCGCGGCGCCGAGCAGCCCGCCGACGGGGTCGGCCAGCTCGTACGGCGCGGACTCGGGCAGCTGGTCGGCCTGCTCGGGAGCGTGCTCCCGCACGGCCTGGTGGGTGCTCTCGCTCACCTGGTACTCGGCGGGCAGCAGATCCGAGACCGGGACCTCGGGCAGCTCCTGGACCAGGGGCATCGAGTCCAGCGCGCTGGCCTGGGGCTCGGTGGCGCTCTGGTGCACGACGGCGGCGGCGTTGTCGGTGCTGCTGGCCCCGGCCACGCCCACGACCGCGGCCACGGCGTTGCCGGTGACGTTGATCGGGATGTCGCCATCGGCGACCAGCTGGTTGCCGCCCAGGATCGAGCCGTTGCCGGAGGTGGCGATGTACTCCTCGTCCTCCAGGACCAGGGCCCCGGTGTCGGTCGAGGCGGCACCGGCCACGCCGCCGACGGCGCCGACCGCGTTGCCCGCCACGTTCACCGGGACGTCCAGGGCGATCACGCCCTGGTTTCCGCCGATCAGCGAGCCGTTGCCCGAGGTGACGATCCCCCCGTGGCCGTGGTGGCCGTGCCCGGCGGACTGGTGCTCGCGGGGGGCCGACTGGCGCAGGAGGCCCGCGTCGACGCCGGAGGTGTCCGGCAGCGGCATGATGGTGGCGTTCTCGGCGGCCTCGTGCAGCAGGTCCATGGCCGTGTACTCGGCGGGTGCGGAGGAGTGCTCGCGCTGGCCGTGGCCGCCCTTGTGGCCGTGGCCGCCCTTGTGGCCGTCGTGCACCAGGGCGTCGGTGTCGGTGGCCGCCGCGCCCGCGACACTGCCCACGGCGGCGATCGCGTTGCCCGCCACGTTCACGGGCACGTCCAGGTCCACGACCAGCTGGTTGCCGCCCAGGATCGAGCCGTTGCCGCTGGTGGCCACGTCCGGGCCGTGGTGGTGGTGACGGTGGCCGTGGCCGCCCTTGTGGCCGTGGCCGTGCTTGTGTCCGTGGCCCTCGAGTACCAGGGCGTCGCTGTCGGTGCTGCTGGCCCCGGCCACGCCGAGCACGGCGCCGATGGCGTTGCCCGAGACGTTGACGGGGATGTCCCCGTTGACCACGGCCTGGTTGCCGCCGAGGATCGATCCGTTGCCGCTGGTGGCGACGTCGCTGTCAGCGAAGGCCACGCCGCTGCCCAGCGCGACGAAGCCCGCTGTCAGCAGCACGGACTTCGCTGAGGTGCTGGCCCACTTACGCATGTGGGAGGTCCTTTCGGAAACTGTCGATGAGAAGGTGTGTGCTTGGGCCACAGGCCGTTCCACGCCCCTGGGTGGGGTGCGGGCCTTCGGCCAAGGCCGGGGATCATCCGGTCGGCCTCACACCTGGTCGGTGCGTGTCGCCGGTTCTGGGAAGTGCGCCACGTCCGGGCTCCGCCGGTTGCGGGCGGACGCGCGCGCCCCGTTGGCCAGCTCCGCCCCCGCGGGGCGGCAGCTGACGTGAACCCCGCGCACATGGCCTTGGCCGGTGCTACGGGACTCGCGTCAGCCCCCGGGCCGCGAGCGGCCCGGGAGGCCGACCTCAGGCCCGGACGCGGCGGCGCGCCCCGGCCAGGATCAGTCCGGCGCCGGCCGCGACGGCGGCGACGGCGGCGGCGACCAGGCCGGACAGGGCACCGCCGTCCGTCCCGGTGACCGGGAGCTCAGGAGCCGGAACCTCGTTGGCGGGCGGGGCGACCTGGCCCGGCGGGGGCGGCACCTCCCCGGGACCGCCGGGGCCGCCGTCCCCCGGCTTGTCGTGGTCCGGCCCCTCGTCACCGGGCTCCTCGTAGCCGGGCTGCTCGGGCTCCTTGGGGGGCTCGGGCTTCTTGGGCGGCTCCGGCTCCGCGGGCTTGTCCGGCTTCCCGGGCTCCTCGCCGTAGCCGGGGTCCTCCGGCTTCTTGGGCGGCTCCGGCTCCGCGGGCTTCTCCGGCTTCCCGGGCTCCTCGCCGTAGCCGGGGTCCTCCGGCTTCTTGGGCGGCTCCGGCTCCGCGGGCTTCTCCGGCGGCCGCGGCTTGCTGACGGAGCTGTCATCGGGGTGGTCCACGACCACCGCGTCACCACCCGCGCAGTTGGCCCCGGCCACCCCGAGGACGGAGACGGCGTTGCCGCAGGCGTTGACGGGAACGTCGAGGTCGGCCACGAACTGGTTGCCGCCCGCGATGGATCCGTTTCCGCTGGTCACGATGTCGGCGTGGGCCATTCCGCAGGTGGTGGCGAGCAGGCCCGCAGCCAGTAGCGCGGCGATCCGGGCGTGCGTGTCATAGGTCATCGCATGTCCTTTGGTCAGCGAGAGTTTCTGCCAGTCAGCTACTCGTCGACCGCGGACGGAGAGCTTCGTGCTCCGGGAAGGCCAGAAGACGCACCCCTGTGGGGCGGTTGCGCGAAGGAGCGCACGGACCGGCCGCGGTCGTGTGACGGCGGCTAGTCAGGCGAGAAGGTGGGGTCGTCCGCAGCGTCGCGGACGACCAGGGTGGGGTCGCCGGGGAGGGCGACCCGCTGGACCCGGGGAACCAGGTGGTTGGCCCGGGCCATGAGGAAACCGGCGGCACCGGGAGCGGGGAAGGACGGTGCGGTGGCACCGGTGGCGTCCGTCCCGGCGGGGTGGTGCGCCCCGCCCGCGATGAGGCGGATGCGCTCCCCGGGGTCCTCGTCGGCGGCCGGGTCCTCGGCTGCGGCCGGGTTCCACACGGCCGGATCCACGAGAGCGTGGACGGCCGCGGGGACGCCGGCGCGGGACCGAGGCGACCCGGAACCGCGTTCGTCGGTGTCAGCGGTGCGCTTGACCGACGGCGCGGGCGGGGTGACGGCGGGTTCGTCGGCGAGGCCCAGGACCGGGAGGTCGAGCGGGGCACCGCCGCTGACGGCTCCGCCGATACCGCCCCGGACGGCGCGCGCGGAGTCGTCCAGCCCCTCGGCGACCGCGCCCACCAGGCGGCTGTCGCGCAGGGACCCGTCAGTGGACTCCACGACGGCGTGTCCGTGGCGGGCCAGGCCTCCGACGAGGTCGCCCGCGCCGCGGGCCGTCCCGTCGACCGCCTGGGTGATGTCGTCGACCACCCTGTTGGTGGCGGCACCGGTCCTGGACTCGTCGAGCCTGGCGGTGACACCGGTGTCGTCCAGCGCCTGCCCGGGCAGTGCCGCGGCCTGCGGAACGACGGTCTCGGTGAGCGACTCGGTGGCGGAGGCGGCGCGAGCCGTGGCGTCGGGCAGACGCGCCCCGCGGATCTCCTGCGCCGTGGACCGCCCCGCGCGCTCGGCGCCGTCGCCGACCTCCAGGACGCGGTCCACCAGGTCGCCGGGCCCGGGGGCGGTCTCGCCGCTGGCGACACCGATGCCCCCGGCCAGCCACGCGACGGTGACGATGCCGGCCAGGAGCAGCAGCCGGGCGCAGGTCCTGCGGGACACACGGGCGGCGCGGCTGGTCAACAGCCACTCCTTACCCGTGAGCACCATGGATGCCCCCTCGTTTCGCTGCCGCTGGACGGTCCCGTGCGGCTGTTCCGTCACGGTCGCACGATGGCGTCGTGTGGAACACCCGCTGAGGCGGGCGGAGAACCACGACACCGTCGAACTCAACGCAACCGTAGCACCACTCTCGGTTACTACACGACAGTTTGGTGACCACGTCGAGAAAGTTCTCGACGCGGTTCACCAGCCGGGACGCCGCAAAACGGCGCGAGGTCAGCTCAACCCGACGAAACGGTCCAGCACCCGGACGCCGAACCGGAGACCGTCGACCGGCACGCGCTCGTCCACCCCGTGGAACATGCCCGCGAAGTCCAGCTCCGGGGGCAGCTTCAGCGGGGCGAAACCGTAGTTGCGGATGCCGAGGCGGGAGAAGCTCTTGGCGTCCGTGCCGCCGGAGAGGCAGTAGGGCACGGCCTTGGCCCCGGGGTCCTCGGCCAGGAGGGATTCCGACATGGCGCTGACCAGTCCCCCGTCGAAGGAGGTCTCCACCGCGGGCAGGTGGTGGATGAACTCGCGGCTGACCTTGGGGCCCAGCAGGCGGTCGATCTCGGCGAAGTACGTCTCCTCGGTGCCCGGCAGGAACCGGCCGTCCACCTGGGCGGTCGCCTCGCCCGGGATGACGTTGGCCTTGTAGCCGCCGCCCAGGACCGTGGGGTTGAGGGTGTTGCGCAGGGTGGCCCCGATCATGCGGGCGATGGGCCCCAGCCGGGCGACCGTGGCCTCCACGTCCCCCTCGTCGAAGGGGATGCCGAACTCCTCGCAGATCTCCTCCAGGAAGGTCCGCACGGTCGGCGTGAGCTGGACGGGGAAGCGGTGCTCGCCCAGGCGGGCGACGGCCGCGGCCAGCTCGGTGACGGCGTTGTCGGTGTTGACCATCGAACCGTGCCCGGCGGTGCCGCGCGCGGTCAGCTTCATCCAGGCGATGCCCTTCTCCGCGGTCTCCACCAGGTAGAGGCGGCGGTTCTCCGCGACGGTGAACGAGAAGCCGCCGACCTCGCTGATCGCCGCGTCGCAGTCCGCGAACAGCTCGGGGTGCTCGTTCACCATGTACTGGGCGCCCCAGGCGCCCCCGGCCTCCTCGTCGGCGAGGAAGGCCAGCACGATGTCGCGCGGGGGGCGGCGCCCCTCGCGCAGGCGCTGGCGCAGCATCGCCAGGACCATCGCGTTCATGTCCTTCATGTCGACCGCGCCGCGCCCCCACACGCAGTCGTCGGCCACCTCCCCCGAGAAGGGGTGGCGGGTCCAGTCCTCCGGGGCCGCCGGAACGACGTCGAGGTGGCCGTGGATGAGCAGCGGGGGACGGCCGGGGTCCTCCCCCGTGATCCGCGCCACGAGGTTGCTGCGTCCCGGGTGCTTCTCGTAGATCCGCGACTCGACGCCGACCTCGTCGAGCTTGCCGGCGACGTACTCGGCGGCCTTACGCTCACCGGGCCCCGAGTGGTCGCCGTAGTTGGAGGTGTCGAACTCGATGAGCTCCCGGCACAGGTCGACCACCTCGACCTCGGCCGCGCTCAGGTCCCTGTCTGGCTCTGCCATGTGACGCTCCCGTCCAGCCGCACCTTCTGCCCTACTGTCCTCCCCGACCCTGCCACGGTCCCGGCCGACGGAAAACCTGGTTCGTGCCACCTCAGACCTTTGCTATGGTTGATCTGTCCGGAGCGGAGCGCCGGATATGCCCAGTCCGGGTGGCGGAATAGGTAGACGCGCTAGCTTGAGGTGCTAGTGGCCGTTAAGGCTGTGGGGGTTCAAGTCCCCCCTCGGACACAATGAAAGGCCCTGGTGACAGGGCCTTTTTTCATGCCCGGGTTGCAACGGAGGGTGCAACGGGATCGTGTCAGCCGAAGAGGGCTGCCACCTGCTCAGCCGCGTGGGCCTGCATGCCCGGGAGCGCGTGAGCGTAGATGTTCATCGTGATGGACGGGTTGGCGTGACCCAACCTCTCCTGAACCACCTTGACGGGAACCCCGGCCTTGAGAGCCAGCGTCGCCCACGTGTGCCTCAGATCGTGAAGCCGGATGTCCTTGAGCCCGTGCTTGTGGATACGGGCATCGAACACTCTCGACACCCTGTCGGGATGCATGGGACCACCCGCGAAGGTGCCCTTCCTCAGGCGGTAGGAACCCTTGGCGAAGACCAGGCCCTCATCCAACCACCGTGACCCGAGTTCCAAGCGCTCCTTGGCCTGAGTGACCCTGTGCCGCTTGAGGACCTTGACCGTCTTCTCATCCAGGTCGATCACACGGGGCTTGCTGCTCTTCGGGAGCGGTTCCCGAATGATCCTGCCTTCGATCACACCGACCGTCTGACGGATCACCGCCGTCTTGGCCTCAAGGTCGATGTCCTGCCACCGAAGCCCCAGGGCTTCGCCACGCCGTACCCCTGTCGATGCGATGAAGTGCCATACCGGGTGGTGAGCCGTGTCCCTCTCCGCGTGGAGGAAGGCCCTCAACTCCTCCCCCGACCAGACGGAGAACTCCGGGGGAGCCGCTTCCTTCGTCGTCGGGGGCTTCGCCTGGACAGCGGGGTTCACCACCAGGAGGCCATCCTTCACGGCCTGGTTGAGAGCCGCAGAGAGAATCGTGTGAACCTCTCGGACGCTCCGAGCGCTCAGAGGGCCCTTTGCCGGATAGGGACTCCCCTTCTCCTCCAGGGTCCTGTAGAGCTTCGTGAGCATGATCCCTGTGAGCCTCCCTAGCTTCACCTCCCCCACATGGGGTTTGACGTGGAGGCGGATCTTGCGCTCATAGCCTGCCTTGGTCTGCTGCTTGATCCGGTGGCCTTCCAACCAGGTGTCCAGGTAGACACTCAGCTTCTGGTCTGACGGGTTGACCAGCGCCTGACGCTGGGCTTCGGCCACCTTCTCGCGACGGTGCTTCTCAGCCTCCGTCTTGGTCTTGAACCCCTTCTTGATGTACCGCTCTTTCAACCCCGTGACGGGATTGGTGTACGAGACCCACACGTCATAGACGGTCTTGCCGCTCTTGAGGGTCCGAGGGGCGACGCTTCCGTCACCGTTCGATCTCTTGCGAGACACAACACTCCTTCGTCTCTTGTGAGTGCTCAGCTTTCCGGGTGGGGGCTACTCGTCTTCTCTCAGCAAATCCTCAGCCGCTTCTGTGAGCTTTGCGCTGAGTCGTCCCGTGGTGTGCCCCGTCTGCATGAGCAGTCCTCTACTCCGCGCACGCCGGACACGTGCGCTGGCCGTGTTCCGGGAGATTCCCCACGCTTGGGCCATGACCTCAATGGGACGACGTTCACCCGCTCCCATCAGACGGACGTACTCCCTGGCGACCATGGCGTAGTCCCTGGGAGACTCCACCCTTGCGGGGAGAGGAGCGGGAGCGTCTTCGGGAGAGACCTCAGCACGGATGCGATGCACCCATTCCGTGATCACCCGCCTTGCCTCCCCTAGCGGGACACCTCGCATCATCTCGACCGTGACGCCGTCACTCTGGTTGGCGGCTTCGGTGGTCTCAGCGACGACGGTCACACGGGTGGGTCCGTTGAACGGCGCGTGTACGTGCGCCTCCACCAGGGCGTAACAGCCCTCTCCCACATCGAAGGTCGCTTCGAGGATGGCGGGTTCCCCGCCCTCTTCGTAGGCGTAGAGCCGCCAACCTTCCGGAAGCTCCCAGCCGTAGGCACTTGGATCAAGTTCATCTCGGTTCATACGGAGCACAGTAGCACACAGCACTTGACGTACGCCATGTGTCAATCTAGAGTCGGGGGGCACACACAGGCTGGAAGCTACCGTGTACCACGATGGAACTACCGAGACGGAGACCCATGCAGACCAAGACTCCCAACGCACTCATGAGCGTGGAGGACCTGGCAAATCACCTGAACGTCCCCAAGCGGACCGTCTACAGCGAGTGGCGGAAGTGGGAACTCCCTGGCTTCCAGGTCGGAAAACACCTTCGATTCAGAGAGCGCGATATTGAGAACTGGCTAGAGGCCAATCGAGTGAGCTACTAGGGGAGGAAATTTATGAAAGCACAGCCAAGAAGGATTCTAGATAGAGCGTATGCAGATGCGGTCATCCTCTGGCAGAGGATGGTATTCCAAGAGTTCAAGAAGCCAAGAGGGTTGCTCAATGGGGAAGCATGCATGCGTAACGCACTTCACGTGAGCACTGCGGTTTCATGGCACATCAACGGGAGAACTAATCTATCCCAAGTCGGGATCACCAGAATCGCCCAAGATCTAGGGTTCAGTGGAAACGGGCACAATCTCTATGAACAACTCGACATCCTTCTAGAGTCTGGAGTGCTGACACAGAGAGGGAAGAAGGGTCGTGCACCAAGGTTGGCACTCTCGGTTCCATGTGTTCTTGTGAATGATCTTGCAGGGACGAAGAACGATGGTTTCCGGGCACTTACGGGCTCGCTAGCCCCGGAAGTCGTTGACGTGGTTGACCTCGGGGATGCACCACTCAGGAAAGCGCTTGCAGCTCAACAGGTTGAAGAAAGCTCGGAAGAGGTAGATCCCGGCCGTGATGAGTGCACATATGAGGAAGGTTGTACCTGCTGGGGTTGCGCGTGGATTAAGGAGTCCACCGTGTAGCGGTGTCTAAGAAGGAAGGTATAAGTCAGAATGTTTTAGCTTGGAGCCTCAAGCTCCAAGCGCTAAATAAGACTATTCTATTAAAAATATACGGCCAGGGTTTCGAACCCTGGCCGTGTTTATTTTTCATGGACTCTTCGACTTGAGGTCTCCGAGTCCTGGCAACTAGGCCATCCCCTTAATGGATGGCCGTACTATGGAACCTCCAATTTCACATCTCCAAGTATCCTCACTCCGTTCCGGGTACTTGGAGTGTTTCATTGGTTCCATTCGCTACTCAACCATCTACCCCCATAGAGAGGCCCCAACAGCGCCAACTGTCGGGGCCTATCTCATGCCATGAGGTTATGAGATGTATTGCCGATAAGGCCGGTCGTTGATGATGAACGCCCGGGGATGCTTGGAAGCGTTGTGCGCTTCCCACCACTCAGCAGAGCCGAAGGCGTAGGGAGCCCTTACAGGCCGGGAGTAGCCACGTACCCGGGTAGACCTCTTCCGGACAGCGCAAGAGGGGCACTCAGAGGCCCCCTGGGGCGCCGGGAAGACCGGGGGAGGGTCTTCCCTCTCGGAAGCCTCCTGAGAGGCTGTCAGGGCCTCTACAGAGACGCCCGGGTAGGCAAGGGCAAGCAGCGTTGCCGCGAACGCGGACAGCGCACGACTGATAAGGTCGCTCATAGCTCCTTACCTTTCTTCATGGGGTTCGTTCCTGACCGTCTGTAGGGTCGGGAGGACCCCAGGAGCGCCAGGTATGGCTGTCATGGCTTTGCCGCTGTCGTGGCTGAAGGAGATTGGCCGCCTGGCGCTC
>NZ_VWVV01000036.1 GCF_009830945.1 Nocardiopsis sp. FR4
GGTCTTCGAAGCGGACCTGCGTTCACCCACCGCACCAGCGGAGTTGTACGCACGCGTGCATGAACGGATGGGAGCTCCGAACATCCTTGTCAGCGCAGCCGGAGACTACCCCCGGACGCCGCACGCGCCCTGTGGGCGGCGCGCACGGCCGCCTTCGCCCGGCGGCGCCTGCGCGGCGGGCCCGGCACCGCCGCCGAGGTCACCGACATGGTGGTGACCAGCGCGCTCATCCCGCCGCTGGCCTGCTGGCACCGGTTGCGCGGTGAACTGCGCCACGCCGGGGCCCGCCCCGCCCCGGGGGTGCGCGTGATCCTGTTCGACCGGGACGGCACCCTGGTCGAGGACGTGCCCTACAACGGCGACCCCGACAAGGTGCGCCCCACGGCCTCGGCGGCGCGGGCCCTGGACCTGGCCCGCCGCGCCGGACTCGCCGTGGGCGTGGTCACCAACCAGTCCGGGATCGCCCGCGGACTGCTCACCCGCGCACAGGTGGACGCGGTCAACCGGCGCGTGGAGGAGCTCCTGGGCCCCTTCGACCTGTGGCGGGTGTGCCCGCACGGCGAACGGGACGGCTGCGGCTGCCGCAAGCCCCGGCCCGGCATGGTCCGCTCCGCGGCCGCGGAACGCGGCCTGCTCCCCGCCCAGTGCGCCCTCGTCGGCGACATCGGCTCCGACGTGGAGGCCGCCCGGGCCGCGGGCGCGCGCGGGGTGCTCGTTCCCACCGCCGCGACCCTGGACGCCGAGGTCCGGGACGCGCCCGAGACCGCCCCCGACCTGGAGGCGGCCGTCCTCCGCCTTCTGGGAGGGTGCACCCCGTGAGCGAAGGCACCGTACTGGTGGCACGGCTGGACAGCATGGGCGACGTCCTGCTGTCCGGACCCGCCGTGCGCGCCGTCGCCCACCACGCCGAACGGGTGGTCTACCTCGCCGGGCCCCGGGGCGCCGAGGCCGCCGCGCTGCTGCCCGGCGTGGACCGGGTCCTGACCTGGTGCGCGCCCTGGATCGCCGCCGACCCGCCGCCCGTGGACCGCGCCGACGTCACCGCGCTGGTCGACCGCCTGTCCCGACTGGGCGCGCAGGCCGCCGTGCTGCTGACCTCCTTCCACCAGTCGCCCCTGCCGCTGGCCCTGCTCCTGCGCATGGCCGGGGTGCCCCGGATCTCGGCGGTCAGCGAGGACTACCCGGGCAGCCTGCTGGACGTGCGCCACCACGTGGAGTTCGGCGTCCCCGAGGCCGAGCGGATGCTCTCGGTGGCCGAGGCCGCCGGGTACCCGCCGCCCGCGGGGGAGACCGGGCGCTTGGCCGTGCGCCGACCGCTGCCCGACACCCGCGCCCTGACCGGACCGGACGGGTACGCGGTGGTGCACGTCGGCGCGGACGCCCCCTCCCGGGAGCTGCCGCCCGACCTGGCCGCCAAGACCGTCGCCGCGCTCGCCGAGCGCGGGCACCGGGTGCTGGTCACCGGTGCGGCGGGCGAGGCAGACCAGGCCGCGGAGGTGGCCGCGCACGGCGGCACCAGCCTGGCCGGGCGCACCGGCCTGGCCGAACTCGCCGACGTGCTCGACCGCGCCGCCGTCCTGGTCTCGGGCAACACCGGCCCCGCCCACCTGGCCGCCGCGGTCGGCACACCCGTGGTCTCGCTCTTCGCGCCCGTCGTGCCCGCCTCGGCCTGGGCGCCCTACGGCACCCCGGTGCGGGTCCTGGGCGACCAGCGGGCGCCCTGCGCCGACACGCGCGCCCGGGTCTGCCCGGTCCCGGGCCACCCGTGCCTGGCGTCGGTGTCCTCCGACGACGTCCTGACCGCAGTCGACGAACTCCTGGGGGAACGATGACGCTCCAGCAACCGGTGCCCACCGCCCCGGCCGGCATGGCCCAGGGCCGGGCCAGGACGCCCGCGCGCGTCCTGCGGATCCTGCTCTGGCACGTGCACGGCTCGTGGACGACCGCGTTCGTCCACGGCGGGCACACCTGCCTGCTGCCGGTGACCCCGGACCGGGGGCCCGACGGGCGGGGCCGGGCGCGCACCTGGGACTGGCCCGCCAACGCCGAGGAGGTCCCCTGGGACGCGGTGCGCGACAGCGAACCCGACCTGGTCATCCTCCAGCGCCCGCACGAGCTCGAACTGGCCGCGCGGCTGCTGGGCCGCTCCCTGGGCCGGGACGTGCCCGCCCTGTACGTCGAGCACAACACCCCGCGCCAGGACGTGCCGCTCACCCGCCACCCCGTGGCCGACCGCAGCGACATCCCCGTCGTGCACGTGACCTACTTCAACGACCTGTTCTGGGACTGCGGGCGCGCCCCCACGTACGTGGTCGAGCACGGGGTGCCCGACCCCGGCCACCGCTACACCGGCGAGGTGGACCGCGTGGGCGTGGTGCTCAACGAACCCCTGCGCCGCTGGCGCTTCACCGGCACCGACCTGCTCCCGGGGCTGGCCGAGAAGGTGCCGCTGGACCTGTTCGGGATGGACGTGGCCGGGGTACCCGACCGCTTCGGGCTGCCGCCCTCGCGGCTGCGCGCCTACGAGGACCTGCCGCAGGCGGCGATGCACGAGCAGCTCGCCCGCCGCCGCGCCTACGTCCACCCGCTGCGCTGGACCTCGCTGGGGCTGTCCCTCATCGAGGCCATGATGCTCGGCCTCCCCGTCGCCGTCCTCGGCACCACCGAGGCGCACGAGGCCGTACCACCGGAGGCGGGAACCGTCTCCACCGATCCCCGCGTACTCGCGGAGGCGCTGCACGCGTTCCGACAGGACCGCGACCTGGCCCTCCGCACCGGCACGGCCGCCCGCGCCGCGGCTCTGCGCCGCTACGGGCTCACCCGTTTCCTCGACGACTGGGACCGGGTGCTACAGGAGGTGACGTCATGAGAATCGCCATGGTCTCCGAACACGCCAGCCCGCTGGCCGTGATCAGCGGAGAGGACGCGGGCGGACAGAACGTGCATGTGGCCGAGCTGGCCGCGGCGCTCGCCGCGCGAGGACACGAGGTCGCCGTCTACACGCGCCGCACCGACACCGAGCGGCCCGACACCGTGTCCCTGGGGCCGGGGGTGCGGGTGGAACACGTACGGGCCGGGCCGGCGGCACCCATCAGCAAGGACGAAATGCCCCGGTACATGCCCGAGTTCGCCCAGCGGCTACGGGCCGCCTGGCGCATCCACCGGCCCGACGTCGTCCACGCCCACTTCTGGATGAGCGGCTTCGCCTCGCTGCGCGCGGCCAACGGCCTGGACCTGCCGGTCCTGCAGACCTTCCACGCCCTGGGCACCGTCAAGCACCGCCACCAGGGGTCGGAGGACACCAGCCCCGTCGAGCGCATCCCGACCGAGCGCGCCGTGGCCAGCCAGTGCGACATGGTCGTGGCCACCTCCACCGAGGAGCGCCGCGAGCTGGCCGAGTGGGGCGTCCCGCCCGGGCGTGTGGCGGTCGTGCCCTGCGGGGTGGACACCGCACGCTTCGCCCCGAAGGGTCCGGCCGCCCCGCGCGGCGACCGGCCGCGCCTGCTCAGCCTGGGCCGCCTGGTCAAGCGCAAGGGCGTGGACACCGTGATCCGCGCGCTCGCCGAGGTGCCCGAGGCCGAACTGGTCATCGCCGGGGGAGCCGACCGCGAACGCCTGTGGACCCAACCCGAGGCGGTGCGGCTGCGCATGGTGGCCGAGCGCGTGGGCGTGGCCGACCGGGTCGCCTTCCTGGGCTGTGTGGACCGCCACGAGGTGCCCGCGCTGCTGCGGTCGATCGACGTCGCGGTCAACGTGCCCTGGTACGAGCCCTTCGGCATCTCCACCGTCGAGGCGATGGCCTGCGGTGTCCCCGTGGTCGCCTCCCGGGTGGGCGGCCACGTGGACACCGTCGTGCACGGGGAGACCGGCCTGCTCGTGCCGCCCCGCTCGCCCAAACGGCTGGGCCGCGCCGTGCGCTGGCTGCTCTCGGACGAGTCGACCCGGGCCGGTTTCGGCGAGGCGGCGGCCGAGCGCGCCCGCGACCACTACTCCTGGGCGGAGGTGGCCCGGCGCACCGAGGAGTGCTACCTGCACGTGACCGGCACGTCCGCCACGGGGGTCCCGGCTCCCCGCGCCGTCCGCAGCACGCCGGTCGGCACCACGGTCACGGGAGGCGAGGAGTGATGCACGCGCACCTGCTCCAGCTCAGCCGGGCCCTCGACGACATCGACGCGGCCCGCGTGGAACGGTGGGGGGCCCGCGCGGCCCGCGCACTGGGCACCGGGCAGCGCCTGTTCGCCTGCGGCAACGGCGGCAGCGCGGCCGAGGCCCAGCACCTGACGGCCGAGCTCACCGGACGCTTCGAGGACGAGCGAGCGCCCCTGTCGGCGATCGCGCTGCACGCGGAGACCTCCAGCGTCACCGCCATCGCCAACGACTACGGCTACCACCAGGTCTACGCCCGCCAGCTGCGCGCGCACGCCCGCCCGGGCGACCTGCTGGTGTGCATGTCCACCAGCGGCAACAGCGAGAACGTCGTGGCCGCGGCCAAGGCCGCGCAGGAGCTGGACGTCACCTGCTGGTCCATGACCGGACCCGGGCCCAGCGCCCTGGAGTCGCTCAGCGACGAGACGGTGGCGGTCCCCGCGCCGCGCACCTCGACCGTGCAGGAGGTGCACCTGGCGCTGGTCCACGTGTTCTGCGCCGCGGTGGACCGGGAGTTGGCCGCCCGCGAGCACGGGGCGTTCGTCCCGCGGAGGAGGGCCGCCACGTGAGCGACGGACCCGTGGTGGTGCTCGGCGACGCACTGCTGGACGTGGACCTGCGCGGGGTGTCCCGGCGGGACTGCCCCGACGCGCCCGCGCCCGTCCTGGAGGGGACCGAGGCCTGGTATCGACCGGGCGGCGCGGCCCTGGCCGCGCTGTGCGCCGGTGCGGGCGGGCGCGAGGTGGTCCTGGTGACCGCGCTGGGCGGCGACCCCGCCGCCGAGGACCTGGCCGAGCTGCTCAGGGGAAGCGTGCGGCTGGTGGGACTACCGTTGATGGAGCGCACCCCCACCAAGACCCGGGTGCAGGCCAACGGGCGCACCGTGGCCCGCCTGGACGAGGGGTGCGACGGGGTGGAGCGCGAGGCCCGCGCCGAGGACGTGGCCCGGGCCCTGGACGGGGCCTCGGCCGTGCTCGTGGCCGACTACGGGCACGGGCTCACCCGGCAGGCCCCGGTACGCGAGGCCCTGGCGGCCCGCGCCCGCCGGGTCCCGCTGGTGTGGGACCCGCACCCGCGCGGCGCGGTGCCGCTGCCCGGGGCGCGGTTGGTCACGCCCAACGCGGCCGAGGCCGAGGTCCCCGAGGGCGAGGAGGAGCGGGCCCTGCGCCGGGCCGGTGAGCTGGCCGGGGTGTGGGACGTGCGCTCGGTGGCCGTCACCCTGGGCGCCCGCGGGGCCGCCTGGTCCGACCGCTCGGGCGGGCGCGCCCTGGTCCCCGGCCGCCCCGTGGAGTCGCCCGCGGACACCTGCGGGGCCGGGGACGCCTTCGCCGCGGCGTGCGCCGTGGCGCTGGCCGAGGGGGCGCGCGTCCCCGACGCCGTCCGGCGGGGGGTGGCCTCCGCCTCGGAGTTCGTGGCCGGGGGCGGCGCCTCGGCGCACACCCGGCCCCGTCCCGGGGCGGCCGTGCCCGACCCGCGCGCGGCCGACGCGGCGGCGGGCGGTGCGCCCGGGCGGCCGGGACGGCTCGTGGCCACCGGCGGCTGCTTCGACGTGCTGCACGCGGGCCACGTCGACCTGCTGCGCCGGGCCCGCGCCCTGGGCGACCGCCTCGTGGTGCTGCTCAACAGCGACGCCTCGGTGCGGGCGCTCAAGGGCAGCGGCCGGCCCGTGGTCGGCGAGCGCGACCGCGCCCGCGTGCTCTCCGCCCTGGACTGCGTGGACGAGGTCGTCGTGTTCGGCGAGACCACTCCGGTGCGCGCCCTGGAGCGGCTGCGGCCGGACGTGTGGGTCAAGGGCGGCGACTACGACGTGGAGGAACTGCCGGAGACGCCCGTGGTGCGCCGGGCCGGGGGAGAGGTGGTCACCGTGCCGCTGGTTCCCGGCCACTCCACCACCGGGCTGATCACCCGCATTCGGGGCCGGGGCCGCGACGGCGTGCCCGCCCGGTAGCGGCCGCCGCGCCCGCCAGGGCCAGGCCGCCGGAACGAACGACCGGCCCCGAGCCGGTCACCGAGGAACGAGGAAACGGGGAAAGAGATGCGTCCACTGGGGAACACGCTGATCACCGGAGGGGCCTCCGGCCTGGGAGCGGCCACCGCCGAGGCCGTGGCCGCCGAGGGCGGGCACCCCATCCTCCTGGACCGCCAGCACCCGGGCAGCGACCTGCCCTTCGAACAGGTCGACCTGGCCGACCGCGAGGCGGTCGAACGCGCCGTGCACCGGGTCAGCATCGAACACGGCAGGATCGACGCCCTGGTCAACGCGGCCGGGACTGACGCCTGCGGCACCCTCACCGACGTGTCCGCCGACGACTGGGAACGGGTCATCCAGGTCAACCTCATCGGCACCGCCTCCGTCACCCGCGCGGCCCTGCCCCACCTGCGCGCCTCCCGGGGCACGGTCGTCAACTGCGCCTCCACGCTGGGCCTGCGCGCGCTCAGCGACGCCACCGCCTACTGCGCCTCCAAGTTCGGAGTCGTGGGCTTCACCCGGGCGCTGGCCGCCGAACTCGCCGGCCAGGTCGGGGTGACGCTCCTGGTCCCCGGGGGGATGAGCACGTCCTTCTTCGACGGCCGCCCCGAGCAGTACAAGCCCGGACCCGACGCCAAGCTCAACGCGCCCGAGGACGTGGCCCGCGCGGTGGTGTTCGCGCTGCGCCAGCCCCCCGGCTGCGAGGTGCGCGAACTGGTCATCTGCCCCTCCCAGGAGACCTCCTGGCCCTGAGGCCCGGAAGACGGGTAACCGGGAGTGCAGGGGGCCGAGGCCCCGAAGAGCTCTGCCCGAGAAGCGCCGCCTGGGCGGCGAGATCCGGAAGGTGGGCGACATGACAGAACCCGCGGCAAGAGGAACGGCCCTGGTCACCGGGGGTGCCGGATTCATCGGCTCCCATCTGTGCGAACGGCTGCTGGAGAGGGGCGCACGCGTGGTGTGCCTGGACAACTTCGCCACCGGGCGAGCGGAGAACGTGGGGCACCTGGCCGGGCACCCGCGGTTCGAGCTGAGGGAGGCCGACCTCACCGAACCGTTCACGCTGGACGACCCCGTGGACACGGTCTTCCACCTGGCCTCGGCCGCGTCCCCGCCCGACTACCTGCGTCTGCCCGTGGAGACGCTGGAGGTGGGCAGCCTGGGCACGCGCAACGTCCTGGAACTGGCCGGTGAGCACGGCGCGCGCCTGGTGCTGGCCTCCACCAGCGAGGTGTACGGCGACCCGCTGGAGTACCCGCAGCGGGAGACCTACTGGGGCAACGTCAACCCGATCGGCCCGCGCAGCGTCTACGACGAGGCCAAGCGCTACGCCGAGTCGCTGACCATGGCCCACCACCGGGCGCGCGGCACCGACGTCGGGATCGCCCGCATCTTCAACTGCTACGGGCCGCGCATGCGCGCCGACGACGGCCGCATGGTGCCGACCTTCGTCAACCAGGCGCTGGAGGGCAGGCCCCTGACCGTGGCCGGGGACGGCCACCAGACCCGGTCGCTGTGCTTCGTGGAGGACACCGTGCGGGGCCTGCTCGCCCTGGCCGACAGCGCGACCACCGGGCCGGTCAACATCGGCAGCGACGAGGAGCTGTCGGTGCTGAGCCTGGCCCGCGTCGTGCTCAACGTGACCGGGTCGCGCTCGGAGATCACCTTCGTGGAGCGCCCCGAGGACGACCCGCACTTCCGCCGCCCGGACATCCGCCTGGCCGAGGAGGTCCTGGGCTGGCGGCCGCGCGTGCGCCTGGAGGAGGGGCTGCGCCGCACCATCGCCTACTTCGTCGAGCAGCGCTCGCGCTACGACGGTCTGACCGAGGGGGCCACGCCCGCCAACTGACGGGCCCGGCCGAAGGGGAGACGGGGCGCACGAGGAAGGAGCGACGTGGAACACCCGGAGCACCCGAGGGTCACCGTGGTGGTGGCCACTCGCGACCGCCGCGAGGAGCTGCTGCGCACTCTGCGGCACGTGGAGGCGCTGGAGCCCCGGCCGCCCGTGGTGGTGGTGGACAACGCCTCCGCCGACGGCACCGCCGCGGCCGTGCGCGCGGAGTTCCCGCGCGTGCGGCTCGTGCGCCAGTCCCGCAACACCGGGTGCGCGGCCCGCAACACCGGAGTGTTCTGCGCCACGACGCCCTACGTCGCCTTCTGCGACGACGACTCCTGGTGGGCTCCGGGGGCCCTGGAGGCGGCGGCCGACGCCCTGGACGCCCACCCGCGCCTGGGGCTGGTCGCCGCCTCCGTGTTCGTCGGCGAGCAGGAGCGCCCCGACCCGGTCAACGAGGCGCTGGCGCGCAGCCCGCTGCCGGCGGAGGGCGACCTGCCCGGGCCGCGGATCCTGGGGTTCCTGGCCTGCGCGGCGGTGGTGCGGCGCCGGGCCTTCGAGGAGGCGGGCGGTTTCAGCTCCCTGCTGTTCTTCGCCGGGGAGGAGGCGCTGCTGGCCCAGGACCTGGCCGCCCGCGGCTGGGAGCTGTGCCACCTGGAACACGTGCGCGTGCACCACCACCCCTCCTCCACCCGCCCGCCCGGACGGTGGCGGCGGACCCTGGAGGAGCGCAACGCGCTGCTGACCGTCTGGCTGCGCCGCCGCCCGGCCCTGGCCCTGGCCCGCACGGCGCGGCTGGCCGGGCGCGCGCTGCGCGACCCGGTCTCGCGCGGTGCGCTGACCGGGGCGCTGCGGGTGCTGCCCGCGGCGATGGCGCGGCGCCGCCCGGTGCCCGCGCGGCTGGAACGCGATCTGTCCCTGTTGGAGGAGGCATGAGCGAGGGCGCCCGCGTCGGGGTCGTGGTCATCACCCGCGACCGCAGGCAGGAGCTGCTGCGCACCCTGGACCGCCTGGCGGAGCTGCCGGGACCGCCGCCGACCGTCGTGGTGGACAACGCCTCCGCCGACGGCACCGCCGCGGCCGTGGACGAGCACCACCCCTGGGTCCGCCTGGTCCGGGCCGGGACCAACCTGGGGTCGGTGGGCCGCAACATCGGGGTGGAGGCCCTGGACACGCCCTACGTCGCCTTCTGCGACGACGACACCTGGTGGGAGCCCGGCGCCCTGGAGCGGGCCGCCGACCTGCTGGACGCCCACCCCCGCCTGGGCTCGGTGACGGCGCGCCTGCTCGTGGAGCCCGGCGGGCACGAGGACCCCCTCACCCCCGAACTGCGCCACTCCCCGGTCCCCGGGCCAGACTGGCTGCCCGGGCCCGCCCTGCTGGGGGTGCTGGCCGGGGTCACGGTGTTCCGCGTGCGCGCCTTCGAGCAGGCGGGCGGGTTCTCCCGGCGCCTGTGGATGGGCGGGGAGGAGGAGCTGCTGGCGCTGGACCTGGCCGCCGCCGGGTGGTGGATGTGCTGGGACGAGAGGACGGTGGCCCACCACGCCGCCTCCCCGGTGCGCGATCCCTCCCGGCGTCGCCGCCTCGGGATCCGCAACACCCTGTGGACCGCGTGGCTGCGCCGTCCCCTGGACGGCGCGTGGCGGCACACGTGGCAGACCCTGAGGTCGGTGCCGCGCGACGGCACCAGCGCCCTGGCCGTGGCCGAGGCCCTGGCCGGGCTGCCCTGGGTGCTGCGCGAGCGCGCACCGGTCCCGCCGCGCGTGGAACGGGGGCTGCGCGCCCTGGAGGCCCCCCGGCGCGAGTCCGGGGCCCGGCGCTACGTGGGCTGACCCAGGGGCCGACCGGGTCAGGCGTTGACCGTGGGCAGGGTCGGCACCACCGGCGACTCCTCCTCCTCGCCGCCGCCACCGCGGCACCAGGGGCACCACACCGCGACGCGCGTGTGCCGCATGGCCCACAGCAGTCCCGTCGAGACGAGCACGAAGAACAGGGAGATCCCAGCGGCGGGGAGGAGGAGGCCGAGCCCGATCATCGCCGCGGCGGCGACCAGGGCGGTGCGGCCCATGCGGTCGACCACCCAGTGGAAGGTGCGCAGGGGGCGCCGCCACCGGTCGGCGACCTCGGATCCGTGCAGGGGCATCTCGGCCACGCACAGCTCGCACAGCCTGCCGCGGTGGGCCGCCCAGTGCAGGGCCATGGCCGCGTACATCGGCACGAAGGCCAGGGCCAGGGCCCAGGCGGGCAGGCCGGGGATCCACAGTCCCGGCACCGCCAGGAGCACGGTCCAGGGGACGGCCCGCTCGGCGTGGTGGCCCACGGCGACGGGGACACGGAGGTCGTTCTTCACGGTGTTCCTCAGAGGGTCCGGGTGCACGGGAGGGGTTGTCCGCCAGGCGTCCTCGCGCGGAGGGGCGCACGGACGGCACCCGCCCCGGCGCGCGGCCGGGATGTTCTCCGGGTACTCGTGTCCGCCCTGGCGGGCTGGTCCGAAAAAGGAGGATGCCTCCATTGTGCGCGCCGCCGACGAGTGCCGGCGCCCCGCCCCCTCCTGATTCAGAGCACGTCGGGGGAGACGTCCAGGACCGTGCGGTCGCGGGAGGCCACCAGGTCGAACTGTGGGCCGGTGCGCGGCAGTTCGTGCCGGAAGAAGTAGGCCGCCGCTGCGCGCTTGCCCTCGTAGAAGCCCCCCTCGCGGCCGTGCGCGGCCACCAGCTGTTCCAGCCACAGCCACGCCACCACGACGTGGCCGACCGCCTCCAGGTACGGGGTGGCGTTGGCCAGGGCCACGGCCGGGTCGCCCTCGGCCCAGGCCGCGGCGGCCGTCTCCGTGGTCCGGTCCAGGGCCGCCGAGAGCAGGCCGGCGTACTCGGCCTCCCGGCCGCCCAGCTCCCGGGCCCGTTCGACGGTCGCGCGGGCCGTCTCCACCAGCAGCGACAGCCGTGAGCCGCCGTCGAGCACCGCCTTGCGCCCCAGCAGGTCCAGGGCCTGGACGCCGTGGGTGCCCTCGTGGATCGGGTTGAGCCGGTTGTCGCGGTAGTGCTGCTCCACGTCGTACTCGCGGGTGTACCCGTAGCCGCCGTGCACCTGGATGGCCAGGCTGTTGGCCTCCACGCACCACTGGGAGGGCCAGCTCTTGGCGATCGGGGTGAGCACGTCCAGCAGCAGGTCGGCGCGCTCGCGGGCGGCCCCGTCCTCGGCGCTGGCGGTCTCGTCCACCAGGCGCGCGCAGTACAGCACCAGGGCGAGCGCGCCCTCGACGTAGCTCTTCTGGGCGAGCAGCATCCGGCGCACGTCGGTGTGCTCGATGATGGGCACCTGCGGCCGGGAGGGGTCCTTGGCGCCCAGGGGACGGCCCTGGAGGCGCTCGCGGGCGTAGGCCAGCGACTTGAGGTAGCCGGTGTAGCCGACGGCGGCGGCGCCCGCGCCCACGCCGATGCGGGCGCCGTTCATCATGTGGAACATGTACCTCAGGCCCTGGTGGGGCTCGCCGACCAGGTAGCCCACCGCGCCCGGCCGGCCCCCGGGGGTGTGGCGGCCCTCGCCGAAGTTGAGCAGCGCGTTGACCGTGCCCCGGTAGCCCATCTTGTGGTTGAGCCCGGCGGGCACGACGTCGTTGCGCTCGCCGATCGAGCCGTCGTCCGCCACCAGGTACTTGGGCACGACGAACAGGGAGATGCCCTTGACCCCGGGCGGGCCGCCGGGGATCTTGGCCAGCACCAGGTGCACGATGTTCTCGGTCAGCTCGTGGTCCCCGGCCGAGATCCACATCTTGTTGCCGAACAGGCGGTAGGTGCCGTCCGGGTCGGCCTCGGCGCGGGTGGTGATGTCGGCGAGGGAGCTGCCCGCCTGCGGCTCGGACAGGCACATGGTGCCGGTGAAGCGCCCCTCGACCATGGGGCGGACGAAGGTGTCGATCTGCTCGGGGCTGCCGTGCGCCAGGAGCAGGCGCGCGTTGCCCGAGGTGAGGAAGGGGTAGGCGGAGGTGCCCAGGTTGGCGGCCTGGAAATAGGCGCCGCAGGCGCTGGTGACCACGTGCGGGAGCTGGCCGCCGCCCACCGAGGCGGGCATCCCGGCGGCGGCCAGGCCGGTCTCGGCGTAGGCCTCCAGGGCCTTCTTCACCTCGGGGATGACGTGGACGCGTTCGCCGTCGAAGCGCGGCTCGTTGGCGTCGTTGGCCTTGTTGTGCGGCGCGAAGTGGTCGGTGGCCACGCGCTCGGCCAGCTCCAGGGCGGCGTCGAAGGTCTCGCGGGAGTGGTCGGCGTACCGGGGGCGTCGGGTGAGCGCCTCGGTGTCGAGCCACTCGTGGAGCAGGAAGTGCAGGTCGCGCGTGGACAGCAGGGTGGACGCCACGGGTCGCCTCCTAGGGATCGTGAACCGACTGGTCGGTATGCTACCTGGTCCGTGTACGCGGGAGGCGGCCAGGGCCGCCGGGTCCTAAGCTGGCGGGACCGACCCGAGAAGGAGCGCTGACCCGCATGTCCGCTGTGTCCGACCCGTCCCGTACCGTTCTGCTGCTCAACGGCCCCAACCTCAACCTGTTGGGGACCCGTGACCCCGCACAGTACGGCACCACCACCCTGGCCGAGGTCGAGGCGCGGGTGACCGCGCTGGGCGGGGAGCTGGGCGTGGAGGTGGTGTGCGCGCAGAGCAACAGCGAGGGCGCCCTGGTGGACCGGGTCCACGCCGCCCGGGACTGGGCGGGCGTGGTGCTCAACCCCGGTGCCTACGCGCACTACAGCATCGCCCTGCGAGACGCGGTCGACGCGATCGAGGCGCCCGTGGTGGAGGTGCACATCTCCAACGTGTACGCGCGCGAGGAGTTCCGGCACACCTCGGTGACCGCGCCGGTGGCGGCGGGCTACGTCGCCGGGTGCGGGGTCTTCGGCTACGAGCTGGCCCTGCGCGCGGTGCTCCAACGCGCCGCCGAGCGCCGCGGCGCCGACGCCGGGTAGGGGAGCGGGGCCCGCCGGAACGCGGCGGGCCCGTCCCCCGACCCTGAGGTACCGACTGGTCGGTTTGTGTGGGGCACGGGTTCAGCGGTAGGTCATCAGCGCGGGACCGCCCTGTTCCAGGTGGGCGTGGTCGTTGAAGGAGAGCAGCTGTGTGCCGCCTCGCCCGTGCGCCAGCTTGGTGACCGAGCCGTTGACCACCACCCGGTTCATGGCCAGGAATCCGGCCGGGGAGGCGCCCAGGAGCGAGGAGCACACCGCCGCGATGACCCCGGCGGAGGTGAACACCAGCGCGGTCCGGCCCCGGTCCAGCCCGGCGGCCACGTCGTCCAGGGCCTGCCGGCCCCCGGATCGGAAGCCCTCCCACGTGCCCGGGCCGCTGCCCCCGGCCTCGATCCAGGCGGTCAGGGAGGCGTCGAGCCGCTCCTGCAGGGAGCCCCCGTCCGCCGCGTGCGCGCCCAGCAGGCCCAGGTGGTCGTACTCGTTCCAGCGCGCGTCGCCCTCCGGTTCCCGGTCCAGGCCCGCTTCGGCCAGGGCCGCGGCCGCCGTCTGGCGCTGGCGGCGCAGCAGGCCGGTGACCACCCGGCCCACGCGCAGCTCCCGCCGTTTGAGCTCGGCGCCCAGCAGGCGGGCCTGTTCGTAGCCGGTCGGGCTCAGTTCGTCGTAGTCCTCCGCCTCCGGAGAGGCCTTGCCGTGGCGGATCAGATAGATAGCTGGCATCGCACCAGAGTAGGACCGGGCCCGCGCGCGTCCGCGCGGCGGGGTCGCCGGGGCGCCCGGGCCAGCGTCGGGAGACCCGCGGCCGCAGGGACCGCCGGTTGCGCGGGGGTCCTCGCGAGCAGCACAATACGGGGGCGAACGACGCTTCCCGCCGAGAGGGCTCCCATGACGGACACACCCCCCATCGACACCACCGTGGCGCACTCCGCCCGGGTGTGGAACTACTGGCTGGGAGGCAAGGACAACTACCCGGCCGACCGCGAGGTGGGCGACTACGTGCTCCAGGCCTACCCGGAGATGGTCACCGCGGCCCGCGCCGACCGGGAGTTCCTCATCCGCGCGGTCACCCACCTGGCCGCGGAGGAGGGGATCCGACAGTTCCTGGACGTGGGCACCGGACTGCCCACGCACAACAACACCCACGAGGTCGCCCAGGCGGTCGCGCCCGGCTCGCGCGTGGTCTACGTCGACAACGACCCGCTGGTGCTCACCCACGCCCGGGCGCTGCTCGTGGGGGAGAAGACGGGCGACGTCCACTACGTCGACGCCAACCTGCACGAGCCGGAGAAGGTCCTGGCGGCGGCCGCCGAACACCTGGACTTCTCCCGGCCCATCGGTCTGACCATCCTGGGCACCATGGGGCACACCCCCGACAACGAGCGGGCCTACGCCACGGTGCGCGCCTACGTGGACGCGCTGCCCTCGGGCAGCTTCCTGGCCATGTGCGACGGCACCAACACCAGCGAGCCGATGATCGAGGCGGCCCGCCGCTGGAACGAGACCGCCCCGCTGCCCTACCACCTGCGCAGCCCCGAGGAGATCGCGGGCTTCTTCGAGGGCCTGGAACTGCTGGAGCCGGGCGTGGTCTCGGCACCCCTGTGGCGGCCCGCCCCGGCCGAGGTGGGCACGGTCGCCGAGGCCGACCAGTACTGCGGGGTCGCCCGCAAGCCCTGACCCGCCGTCCGGGGTCAGGGCGCCCCCGAGTCGGGTTCGAAGCGCACGACCACCGACTTGGACGTGGGGGTGTTGCTGATCTCGGCGGTGGAGTCCAGCGGCACCAGCACGTTGGTCTCGGGGAAGTAGGCGGCGGCGCACCCGCGCGCGGTCGGGTAGCGCACCACGCGGAAGTGCGCGGCGCGCCGCTCACGGCCGTCGGGCCACTCGCTGACGATGTCGGTGAAGGCGCCCTCGGCCAGGCCCAGCCCACGGGCGTCCTCGGGGTTGACCAGGACCACTCGGCGGCCGCCGGTGATGCCCCGGTAGCGGTCGTCCAAGCCGTACACGGTGGTGTTGTACTGGTCGTGCGAGCGCAGCGTCTGCAGGAGGAGCCGCCCCTCGGGGACCTCCGGGGCGTGGAAGCCGTTCACGGTGAAGTTGGCCAGCCCGGTCGCGGTGGGGAAGCGCCGGTCGTCGCGCGGGGCGTGCGGCAGGGTGAACCCGCCGGGCCGCCGGGCGCGCTCGTTGAAGTCGGCGAAGCCCGGCACGACCGCCGCCACGCGGTCGCGCACCCGGTCGTAGTCCGTCAGCTCCGACCACCGCACGGGCGTCTCGCCCAGTACGCGCCCGGCCAGGTCGCAGATGATGTCCACCTCCGAGCGCATTCCCGGCGAGAGCGGCGGCAGCACCCCGTGGGAGGCGTGCACCCTGCCCATGGAGTCCTCCACCGTCACCCAGCGGGCCCGCCCGTCGCGCAGGTCGCGGTCGCTGCGCCCCAGCGCGGGCAGGATGAGCGCGCGGGTCCCGGTGACCACGTGCGAGCGGTTCAGCTTGGTGGACACGTGCACCGTCAGCCCCACTCTGCGCATGGCCTCCTCGGTGACCCCGGTGTCGGGGGTGGCCGCCACGAAGTTGCCGCCCATCGCGAAGAACACCCGCACGTCGCCGCGCGCCATGGCGCGGATGGCGTTGACGGTGTCGTACCCGTGCTCGCGCGGCGGGGCGAAGCCGAACTCCGCCTCCAGCGCGTCCAGGAAGGCGGGCGCGGGGCGCTCGAAGATCCCCATCGTGCGGTCGCCCTGGACGTTGGAGTGCCCGCGCACCGGGCACACGCCCGCGCCCGGGCGGCCCACGTTGCCGCGCAGCAGCAGGAAGTTGACCACCTCGCGGATGGTGGGCACCGAGTGCCGGTGCTGGGTCAGGCCCATCGCCCAGCACACCACGATGCGCTCGGAGGCGGTGACCATCTCCGCGATCCGCTCGATGAGCTCCCGATCCAGCCCGGTGGCCCGCTCGGTGCGCGCCCAGAACTCCTCCCCGGGTTCGGCGAGCAGGGCCTTGGCGAACTCCTCGAAGCCGTGGGTGCGGGCGGCCACGAACTCCCGGTCCAGCACCGGCTCACCGCGCTGGTCGGCCTCCAGCAGCAGGCGGTTCAGGGCGCTGAACAGCGCGAGGTCGCCGCCCAGGCGCACTTGCGCGAACAGGTCGGTCAGCTCGGTGCCGCGCCCCAGCAGGCCGTCCGGGCGCTGCGGGTTGCGGAACTCGCGCATGCCCGCCTCCGGCAGCGGGTTGACGGTGACGACGCGCGTTCCGGCCCGCTTGGCGCCTTCCAGCGCGGTGAGCATCCGGGGGTGGTTGGTGCCCGGGTTCTGCCCCGCCACGATGATGAGGTCGGCCTCGCGCAGGTCCTCCAGGGAGACGCTGCCCTTGCCCACGCCCAGGGTCTCGGTCAGCGCCGACCCCGAGGACTCGTGGCACATGTTCGAGCAGTCGGGCAGGTTGTTCGTGCCCAGCGCCCGGGCGAAGAGCTGGTAGCAGAAGGCCGCCTCGTTGCTGGTGCGCCCGGAGGTGTAGAAGACAGCCTCGTCGGGGGAGTCCAGCGTCCGCAGCTCCTCGGCGACCAGGTCCAGGGCCCGGTCCCAGGAGACCGGCGTGTAGTGGGCGGCGCCCTCGGCCAGGTACATCGGCTCGGTGAGACGGCCCTGCCGCCCCAGCCAGTAACCGGAGCGCCCGGCCAGGTCGGCCACGGGGTGCGCGGCGAAGAAGCCGGCGGTCAGCGCCGTGGCGGTGGCCTCCTCGGCGACGGCCTTGGCGCCGTTCTCGCAGAACTCGGCGCGGTGCCGCTTGTCGCCCTCGGGCCAGGCGCAGCCGGGGCAGTCGAAGCCGCGCTTCTGGTTGACCGCGAGCATCGCGGGCAGGCCGCGCCGCACCCCGGTGTGCTCTCCCAGGTGGCGGAGGCTGCTGAGGACCGCCGGGAGCCCCGCCGCGCTGGCCTTGGGCGGGCCGACCGCGGGGGAGTCCTGCGGGGGGTCCGGCTTCTCGGGGTTCTGGTGTCTCACAGGGGCATTGTGGCACCGTCGGCCGGGTCGTGGGGCTCAGGGGGAGCAACCTTGGTCTGCGCGGACCGCTCCCTCCGCACGGCGACCGTTTTCGGGTCCCGGGCCCGGGTAGATGGGGCGGGAGCGGCCCCCGGAGGGCGGCGCGCCCTCGGGGACCGGCCGACCACGACCGGCACGAGACCAGGGGGAAGCATGAAGGCAGTGGTGTGGAACGGAACGAGGGACGTCGCTGTCGCCGAGGTCCCCGATCCGCGGATCGAGGAGCCCGGGGACGCGGTCATCCGGGTCACCAGTTCGGGTCTGTGCGGCTCGGACCTGCACCTGTACGAGGTGCTCGGCCCCTTCATGCACGAGGGGGACATCCTCGGACACGAGCCCATGGGCGTGGTCGAGGAGGTCGGCCCCGGGGTCACCTCCCTCGTCCCCGGGCAGCGGGTCGTCATCCCCTTCCAGATCTCCTGCGGCGAGTGCTTCATGTGCCGCGGCGGCCTGCAGACCCAGTGCGAGAACACCCAGATGAGGGAACAGGGCATGGGCGCGGCCATCTACGGCTACAGCTCGCTCTACGGCTCCGTGCCCGGGGCGCAGGCCGAGTACCTGCGGGTGCGGCGGGCCGACCACAACGCGATCGTCGTGCCCCCCGAGGGGCCCGACGACCGGTACGTGTTCCTGTCCGACGTGCTGCCGACCGCCTGGCAGGCCGTGCGCTACGCCGACGTGCCCGAGGGCGGGTCGGTCGCGGTGCTGGGCCTGGGGCCGATCGGCGACATGTGCTGCCGGGTCGCCCACCACCTGGGTGCGGGGCGGGTGTTCGGCGTGGACCCGGTGCCCGAGCGGCGCGCGCGTGCGGCCGCCCGGGGCACGGAGGTGTTCGACCCCTCCGGTGGCGACGCGGTCGAGCAGATCCGCGAGCGAACTGAGGGCCGCGGCCCCGACGCGGTCATCGACGCGGTCGGCATGGAGGCGGAGGGGCACGGAACGGCCAAGTTCGCCCAGCGCATGGCCGCGTTCCTGCCCAAGGGGGTCGCGGCCAGGATGATGGAGACGGCCGGGGTGGACCGGTTGAGCGCCCTGCAGACCGCCATCGACCTGGTGCGGCGCGGCGGGACCATCTCCCTGATCGGCGTCTACGGCGGCATGGCCGACCCGATGCCGATGCTGACGCTCTTCGACAAGCAGATCCAGCTGCGCATGGGGCAGGCCAACGTGCGCCGCTGGGCACCGGAGATCCTGCCGCTGCTGGACGACGCCGACCGGCTCGGCGCGCAGGACTTCGCCACCCACCACGTCCCCCTGGACGAGGCGCCGCGCGCCTACGCCAAGTTCCAGAAGAAGGAGGACGGCGTGTTCAAGGTGGTCTTCCGGCCCTGATCCGGAACGCGTCGGGTCCCGCGGGGCGCACGCTCCGCGGGACCCGTGGCGTGGGGCGGGCTCAGCCCTCCAGGGTCTCCTGGATCAGCGGGACCAGCTCGTCCAGCACGTGGGAGACGCCCAGGGCCGAACCGCTGGAGAAGGCGTTGGCCAGCTCCAGGTCGTCCACGATGATCAGACGCCCGTCCTTGGCGGAGGGGATGCCCTGGAGCACCGGGTCCTCGCGCAGGAAGTCCGCGGTGTCCCCGAGCGGGAACATGACCGTCAGGTCGGCGTCCATGACCTCCAGCCGCTCGGGGCTCAGGTCGATGTAGAAGGTGTCCCCGGCCATCTCCAGGACCTCGGGCTCGTACTGGAAGCCCAGCTCCTGGAGCAGGTCCACACGGGTGTCACCGGGTACGTAGGCGCCGTACTGGCCGTCGAAGTAGGCGCCCACGGCGATGGTCTTGTCGGCGAAGCCGGGGTTGTCCTCGCGGATCCGGGCGAAGCGGTCCTCCAGCTCCCGGATGATCTCCTCGCCGCGCTCCTGCTCGTTGAAGACCTGGGCGACCTGACGGGTCTGCTGCTGCCAGGTGGTGCCGTAGGTGACCTCCACGCCGGGCGGGGGGCCGACCACCGGGGCCACCGGCGCGAGCAGGTCGTGGCGCTCCTGGCTGTTGTCGGAGCGGGTGTCGAGGATGACGTCGGGGTTCAGCGAGGCGATGGCCTCCAGGTTGGGCTCCATGGTGCCCACCTCGGTCGGCTCCTCGTCGAACAGGTCCGAGGCCCAGGGGCCCACGCCCGTGCCGCCGTAGGCCTGCCAGTCGGCCACGCCCACCGGCTGCACGCCCAGGGCGAGCGCGGTCTCGGCGTCGGACCAGCCCAGGGCGACGACGTTGACGGGCCGGTCCTCGATCTCCACGTCGCCGAAGAGTGTCTCGACGGTGACCGGGTAGCCCTCGGCGGTCCCGCCGCCCGCCTCGTCCGCACCCGGGTCGGAGGCCGGGCCGCCGCAGGCGGCGAGCAGCAGGAGGGAGAGCGCGCCGGCGGCGATCGAGCCGCCGCGGGTCAGCGGACCGCGGTTCATGGGGCCTCATTCGGTCGGAAGGATCAGCTTAGCCTTGCCTAAGCAAAGGACATGGTGGACGAAAGGGACGTTGCTCCGCAAGCGCGCCCAACGTTGGCGGAGATGACCGCACGGTGACCGGGGTGCGCGGGACCCGGGCTTCGCCGCGCTTCTCCTTTCGCCGTCGTGGCCGGCGAGGACCCGGTGGTGGCGATCCTCACACCCGGCCGGAGGGTCAGGGGTAGGCCTGCACGCCGTGGCGCCAGTAGCCGATGAAGGTGATGTCGTCCTTGGGGACGGCGTGGTCGCGGACGAGGGTGCGGCGTAGTCCGGTGGGCAGGGCGTTCTCTCCGGCGAGGAAGCAGTAGGGGCGGCCCGGGGGGAGTGGGGTGGTGCTGACGGTGTGTAGGGCGAGTCGTCCGGGGATGGTGTGGGGGTCGGTGCGGGGGAGCCAGTGCACCTGGACTCCGGGTGGTGTGTGCAGGTCGCGGATGTCGTCGGGGGTGGGGATTTCGAGGTAGGCGTGGCCTTCCAGGTCGGGTGGGGCCTGTTCGAGGATGGCGGCGATGGCGGGCAGGGCGCTTTCGTCGCCGGCCAGCAGGTGCCAGTCCACCCCCTCGGGCGGCAGGTAGTAGATCCCCTCCGGGTACAGGCCGAGCTCGTCGCCCTCGCGGGCGCCCAGCGCCCAGGCCGAGGCCGGGCCCTCCTCGCCGTGGTCCACGAACTCGATGTCCAGCTCCAGCGCCCCGGGGTCGAAGCGGCGCACGGTGTAGTTGCGCACGTGGGGCCGCCGCTCGTCGGGCATGGCGCGGAACTCCTCCACCCACCCGTCCTGGTCGGTCGCGACGGGCATGTGCAGCCGGTCCTGCCCGGGGCGGGCGAAGAGGATCCGCGTGCACTGGTCCAACCCGAGGAACTCGAACCCGCCCAGCTCGGGTCCGGTGAGCGTCACGGTCAGGAAGCTCTCGGTGGTGCGCTCGGTACGCGCCACCCTGGTCCGGATCATGCCGCGTCGGCTCGGATGCCTGATGCGCAAGGCGCTTCCCCTTCGGTCTGCGGTCGTCGGCGGCTCGGGCGGAGGTGTACACCCCGGACCGGGAAGGTTAGCCTAACCAAGGTTGGCGTATTCGGGTAGTTCGGGGTGGATGCGGGACATCGCGTACCGAACGGGGCACTAGCCTGGCCCGGGCACGAAACGGCGGGGAAGGGACACCGGATGAGACGTCTGTGCGGGGCCGCGCGCCCCAGGCCGAGGGGACGTGCCGCGTGAGCGCACTGACCACCGGAACCCCCGTGGCGGAAGCCGTCCGAACCCCCGCCGAGCCCCCCGCCGCCCCCGCCACCGTGCGCGCGCTGGGCGGGCGCACCCTGCGCCGCAACCGCGCGCACGTGCTCGCCGGTGTGGTGCTGCTGTCCCTGCACCAGGCGGCCGAGGCCCTGGTGCCCGTCGCCATCGGCCTGACCATCGACTGGGCCGTCGTCCCCGGGGACGTGCGCGCCCTGGCGGTGTGCGTGGCGGGCACGGCCGTCCTCTTCACCGTCCTGGCCACGGCCTACCGGACCGGGGCCCGCTTCACCCTGCGCGCCGTGGAGAACGAGGCCCACCTTCTGCGCGTGGAGGCCGCCCGCAGGGCCCTGGACCCCCGCGGCGAGCGCAGCGGGCTGCGCGCGGGCGAGGTGCTGTCGGTGGCCACCTCCGACGCCGAACAGGCCGCTCAGTACGTGCGCGCCTGGTCCTCGGCGATCGCGGTGGCGGTCGCCATCATCGTCACCACCGTCGCCCTGCTGGCCGTGGACGTCCCCCTCGGCCTCGGCGTGCTCGTCGGCGTCCCCCTGCTGATGCTCCTGCTGCGCTTCCCCGCCGCGCGCATCACCCGGCGCAGCGAGGCCAAGCAGGCCACCGCGGCCGGGGCCACGGCCCTGGCCACCGACCTGGTCAGCGGCCTGCGCGTGCTGATGGGCATCAACGCCCGGCACAACGCCGCGAACCGCTACCGCGAGGCCAGCACCCGAGCCCTGGAGGCCTCGGTCGGCGCCGCCGCCAGCAACGGCCTCTACCGGGGTCTGGTCACCGCCGCCAGCGCCGTCTTCCTCGCCTGCGTGGCGGGCACCGCCGGGTGGATGGCGCTCAACGGACGCCTGAGCGTCGGCGAACTCGTCATCGTCGTCGGCCTGGCCCAGTTCCTCGCCGAACCCGTCCAGGCCCTGGGCATGGTCGGCCAGCTGTTCGCCACCGCCCGCGCCTCCGCCCGGCGGCTGGTGCGCCTGCTCAACGCCCCCGACGCCGTGACCCCGGGGAACCGCTCCTGCGGGGAGGAACCGCTCGTGGCCCTGACCGGGGTCGGCTACCGCACCCTGCGCGACGTCGACCTGGAACTGGCCCCGGGCGAGCTGGTGGGCGTGGTCACCACCGATCCCCGCGACGCCGAGGCCCTGCTGGAACTGCTCTCCGGCCGGGCCGAGCCCGAGGAGGTGCGCGGCACCGTCACCGTGGGCGGGGTCCCCGTCCACGAGCTGGGCCTGGACGCCCTGCGCGGCGCGGTCCTGGTGGAGGAGCACGGCGCGGCCCTGTTCGAGGGAAGCCTGCGCTCCAACCTGGCCGTCGGCACCGACGCGGGCGAGCCCCGCCTGCTGGAGGCCCTGCGCTCTGCCGCCGCCGAGGACCTGGTCAGCGGCCACTCCCAGGGGCTGGACCGCCCGATCGCCGACCGCGCCGCCAACCTGTCCGGGGGCCAGCGCCAGCGCGTGGCCCTGGCCCGCGCCCTGGCCGCAGACCCGCCGGTGCTCGTACTGCACGACCCCACCACCGCCGTGGACGCGGTCACCGAGGAGGCCATCGCCCGGGGCGTGGCCGCCGCCCGCGCGGGTACCGTTCCGGCCCGGGCGACCCTGGTCGTGGCCAACAGCCCCGCGCTGCTGGCCCGCGCCGACCGCGTGGTCGTCCTGGTCCGGGGCCGGGTCCGCCGCACCGGGACCCACGCCCGCCTGGTCGAGGAGGACCAGGCCTACGGCGAGGCGGTGCTGCGGTGACCTCCCCCGCCTCCGGCCGCCCCCGCACACCCGCCACCCCGAAGGGCCGCCCATGAGCACGTCGGCGGACACGTCCGCGCCGGCGCACGGCGAACTGCTCCCCACCGCCTCCGCCCGCCGCACCTGGAGCGTGCTCGGCGGGGCGGTGCGCCGCACCGGCTGGCACACCCCGCTGGCCCTGGCCACCGTGCTCGCGGGCAGCGCCGCCGGGCTGGTCGCCCCCTGGCTGCTGGGGCGGATGGTGGACGAGGTCTCGGCCGGCGGCGGCCTGGACGCGGTCCTGGCCCCGGCCGCGGTGATCGCGGTCGCGGGCGTGCTCGGCGGCCTGCTCACGGGGCTGGGCGGCTGGCTGGTCAGCCGGGTCGGCGAGACCGTCCTGGCCCGCCTGCGCGAACGCGTCATGGACCGGGTGCTGCGCATGCCCGCCGCCCGCCTGGAACGGGTCCGGATCGGCGACCTGCTCTCCCGGGTTGGCGACGACGTCGCGGTGGTCACCGCGAGCATCGCCCGCAACGGCCCCGAGGTGGTCGTGGCCCTGGCCACCGTGGTGCTCACCGGCGCGGGCATGACCGCCCTGGACTGGCGACTGGGCCTGGCCGGGATGCTCTCCCTGCCGGTGTACGCCCTGGCGGTGCGCTGGTACCTGCCGCGCTCGGGCCCCTACTACGCCCGCGAGCGGGTCGCCATGGGCGAGCGCTCGCACGCCATGATGGGCGCCCTGCGCGGCCGCGGCACCGTGCGCGCCTACCGGCTGGAGGACGAGCACGCCGGGCGCGTGGCCGAGCGCTCCCGCGAGGCCATGGACATCACGGTCGCGGTCTTCCGGCTGTTCACCCGGTTCGGTTCGCGCCTGAACGCCGCCGAGTGCGTGGGGCTGACCTCCGTGCTGGTCGTCGGGTTCTGGCTGGTGCGCGGCGACCTGGCCACGGTCGGCATGGTCACCGCCGCCGCGCTGTACTTCCACCGCCTGTTCGGGCCGCTGATCTTCCTGGTCATGAACTTCAACGAGGTCCAGTCGGCCGGGGCGAGCCTGGCCCGCCTGGCCGGGGTGGCCGACCTTCCTGAGGAGCCCGACGCGGGCGCCGGGGAGGGGCCCGCGGACTCCTCGGTGCGGGTGGAGTCGGTCAGCCACTCCTACGGCACCGGCGCCCCGCCCGCCCTGGACGGGGTCTCGCTCACCGTCGCCCCGGGCGAGCGCGTGGCCCTGGTCGGGGCCAGCGGCGCGGGCAAGACCACCCTGGCCGCGCTGGTCAGCGGTCTGCGCGCGCCCACCTCCGGCACCGTGTACCTGGGCGGGATCCCCCTGGACGAGCTCGGAGAGCGCCGGGTGCGCGAACACGTCTTCCTCGTCAGCCAGGAGACCCACGTGTTCGCCGGACCGCTGCTGGAGGACCTGCGCCTGGCCCGCGCCGGAGCCACCCCCGCCGAGGCGGAGGCCGCCCTGGAGACGGTCGGCGCCCTGGAGTGGGTGCGTGCCCTGCCCGAGGGGCTGGACACGGTGGTCGGCGAGGGCGGGCACGCCCTGACCGCCGAGCAGGCCCAGCACCTGGCCCTGGCCCGCCTGGTGCTGGCCGACCCGGACGTGGCGGTGCTGGACGAGGCCACCGCCGAGGCGGGCAGTTCGGGGGCCCGGAACCTGGAGCGGGCCGCCGCCGCGGCCACCGCCGGACGCACCACCCTGGTGGTGGCGCACCGGCTGACCCAGGCCCAGACCGCGGACCGCGTGGTGGTCATGGACCGCGGCCGGATCGTGGAGCAGGGCGCGCACGCCGACCTGGTGGCCGCCGACGGCCGCTACGCCGCCCTGTGGCGCAGCTGGCAGGGGGGTGTTGACCAGGGAGAACGCGTGTGCTGAGGTTCGGGGGGCCGGTGCCCGGAGCCGGTCAATTCCGGGTTGGCTTTCGGCCAAGGATCACTGTGTCGGGCAACCTTTCCGGGGTGTGTGCCGGAGTGTTTCTGCCGTAGGAACACCCGCGGCCCCCGCCCGGGGGCCCGCAGGCCGGCACCGCCGTCGCGCGTGTGGTCCCACCCCGAGAACCCGCTCCCGGGGGAGGCGTCTGCGCAGGGTGCACGCAGCCAGGAGGAACATGATGTCGCTAGCCCCCACCCGAATGGCCGCCGCCGCGCTGGCCGGGACGGTACTGGCGGTGCTCGCACCGGTGGGCGCGCACGCGGACGAGTACGCGCACAAGGAGCTGGCCTCGGTGAAGAGGTACCTGTCCGAGTACGAGGACGAGGAGCGGGCGATCGCCGACGGCTACGCGCGGACCGACGAGTGCGTGGAGAGCCCCGAGGGCGTGATGGGCTACCACTACGTCGACATGGACCTGATCGACCGCGAGCTCGACGCGCGCAGGCCCGAGGCGCTGGTCTACCAGCCCGACGGCTACGGCGGCCGCGAGCTCGTCGCGGCGGAGTACATCTACGTGGACGAGGACCAGGACGTCTCGACCGACGACGACCGGCCCTCCCTCTTCGGGCAGCCCTTCGACGGGCCCAACGAGCCCCAGACCGAGGGCCTGCCGGTCAACTACACCCTGCACGTGTGGTTCTGGCAGAAGAACCCGGACGGTCTCTTCGCCGCCTGGAACCGGGCGGGCACCTGCTGAGCCGCGCACCCGGGCGCTGATCCCGGCGGTGCCGTGGCGCCAGTAGCCGATGAAGGTGATGTCGTCCTTGGGGACGGCGTGGTCGCGGACGAGGGTGCGGCGTAGTCCGGTGGGCAGGGCGTTCTCTCCGGCGAGGAAGCAGTAGGGGCGGCCCGGGGGGAGTGGGGTGGTGCTGACGGTGTGTAGGGCGAGTCGTCCGGGGATGGTGTGGGGGTCGGTGCGGGGGAGCCAGTGCACCTGGACTCCGGGTGGTGTGTGCAGGTCGCGGATGTCGTCGGGGGTGGGGATTTCGAGGTAGGCGTGGCCTTCCAGGTCGGGTGGGGCCTGTTCGAGGATGGCGGCGATGGCGGGCAGGGCGCTTTCGTCGCCGGCCAGCAGGTGCCAGTCCACCCCCTCGGGCGGCAGGTAGTACACGCTGTCGGCCAGCAGCCCCGCCTCGCCGCCGGGCACGGCGCGGTTGGCCCAGGCCGAGGCCGGGCCCTCCTCGCCGTGGTCCACGAACTCGATGTCCAGCTCCAGCGCCCCGGGGTCGAAGCGGCGCACGGTGTAGGCGCGCACGTGCGGCAGGCGGCTCGGCGGCATGGCGTGGAGTTCCTCCACCCAGCGCCTGTCGGCGGACCCGGGCATGTGCAGCCGGTCCTGGCCCCGGCGGGGCAGGAACAGGCGCACGAACTGGTCGCGGCCCAGGTGGGTGAAGTCGGCGAGCTCGGACCCGCCCAGGGTCACCGTGACGAAATGTTTGCTCAGGCGCTCGGTGCGCACCACGCGGGTACGGACCATCGCGCGGTGGCCGGGCTGTTCGATGCGCACGGGAGCCCTCCGGTCGTGTGAGCGGAAACCTTCATTAAGTGAGGTTAGCCTAACCAAATCTTTTCGTCGACGCCGACGGCCGCCCGGTTCGGCGTCAGGCGGTGGCGTAGTCGGGCAGGGCGCCTTCCAGCAGGTCGAAGGCCTGGGTGGCCTCGGCGGTGACGGTACGGGCGATCTCGTCGTTGGGGCTTCCGGAGAGGGTGAGCGTCTGGATGCGCTGGAACAGCACCCGGTGGACGCCGCCCAGCAGCGCGGCGGCGGTCTGGACGGTGATGTCGTCGGGCTGGGCGCCGGTGGCGTCGGCGAGCGCCTGGGCGAGGCGGTGTTCGCGCTGGTCGTGCAGGCCGCGCAGGCAGACGGTCAGGGTGGGGCTCTCGGCGATCATGCGGGCGAACCGCTGGCCGGAGAACCCGGCGACCGGGTTCTGGGTGGCGGTGTCGGCGGCGAACGCGCGGCGCAGCGCGGCCAGTGCCGATTCCCCCGGGCGCCGCGCGGCGACGGCGCGGGCCAGGGAGGCGGCGAACTCCTCCTGGTGGTCCAGGGCCAGATCCTCCTTGCGGGGGAAGTAGTTGGTGACGGTCTTCTTGGCGACACGGGCGGCGGCGGCGATCTGGGCGATGGTCGTCTGCTCGAAGCCCTGGGCGATGAACAGTCGGGTCGCGTGGTCGGAGATGAGCCGCCGTGTCTCCTGCTTCTTGGCCTCGCGCAGCCCGGTGGTCGGAGCGGGCGTCTCGGTAGTCATGGCGTAAACTTACTCCTGTCATATATTTATGTCGACACTCCTCGGGTGCTGGAGTAAGTTTACGCCCGTCGTAAAAATATGGCGAGAGAACGACGAGTCCGGAGGGCGCGTCCATACCCGTGGCTCCCGGCCACGCCGCCGTCGCGGCCTTCCCCGACACGGTCGGGAACCCGCCGCCCGGTCCCGTCACCTGGTTCCCCGCAGACAGGAGTTCCCTCTTGGTCCCCGACCCGATGGCGGTGCACCCGCTGCCCGCCCACCAGCGGGTGGTCTTCCTCAAGCCGCTGGTCAGCTCGCCGACGATCGAGGTGGGCGAGTACACCTACTACGACGACCCCGAGAGCGCGACCGAGTTCGAGCACCGCAACGTGCTGTACGCCTACGGGCCCGAGCGGTTGACCATCGGCAGGTACTGCGCGATCGCCTCGGGAGCCAGGTTCCTGATGGCGGGCGCCGAGCACCCGACGATGGGGGTGTCCGCCTTCCCGTTCACCATGTTCGGCGGTGAGTGGGCCGAGCGCACCCTGGACATCGTCACCGGTATGCCCAGCCGGGGCGACACCGTCGTCGGCAACGACGTCTGGTTCGGCTACCAGGCCACCGTCATGCCCGGGGTGACCGTCGGCGACGGCGCCATCATCGCGGCCGGAGCCGTGGTCACCGCCGACGTCCCGCCCTACACGGTCGTGGGCGGGAACCCGGCCAGGCCGATCCGGCGGCGCTTCGACGACTCCGACGCCGAACGCCTGCTGCGGGCCGCCTGGTGGGACTGGCCCGCCGACCTGGTCACCGAACACGCCCGCACCATCATGGCCGGTACCCCGGCCGACATCGCCCGCGTCGCCGCCGAACACGGACTGGAGAAGAGTCTTTGACCCGTGTGACCATCGAGGAGTGCGCCGTGGCCGACCGCGCCGCCGGGCCCTACGCGATCACCACGGGGGCCGACGGCGCGCTGTGGTTCACCGAATGGAGCGGTAACCGCGTCGGCTCCGTTACCGGTGGGGGTGTGATCGAGGCGCACGATCTGCCCACACCCGCCTCGGAGCCGCACGGCATCACCCTCGGCCCGGACGGCGCCCTGTGGACGGCGCTGGAAACCGGCGCCCTCGCCGGTATCGCCCTCTGACCACCCGGCCACCGGACCGCTGAAAGGACACCATGACAACGATCGACGCGGGCGCGGAATTCGACCGCCAGACGAACAACCTGATCGAGCTGGGCTACCCGGGGATGGGGGGCCTGACGCCTGAGCGGTTCCAGACCCTGGCCGCACCCCTGCGCGACGTCGCGGCGCAGGCCGGGAACACCGCCTACGAGCCCGGGACCGGTCGGATTCCGTTCGTGCTGGTGGTCACCCGCGAGGTCGTCCCCATCGAGCGGATGATGCCCCGCACCGCACTCCGCGGAAAGGCCAAGCCCGGCTTCGTCGACCCTTCCTTCGAGCCCGGATCCCTGGAGCGATTCGCCGCCATCGAGGAAACCGGGCTCACGGACCAGCCGGTCTACCTGCTGTCGGACATCGAACGCGGCGAGGAGTTCTGCGGCGCCGTTCCCCGCGACGCCATGGACACCATCACCGCCAGGAACCGCACCCCGCTCACCATCGAGGAGGGCATCGCGGTGATCACCCGGTTCCCGGAGGCGCTGGTCAAGAACAAGTGCTTCTCCCTCGGCGGATCCCGCTCGGGCGACCGCCGCGCGACCGCGTAGCCGATGGCCGGGGCCCACGCCACACCGGTGGCCGGAGACGGTACCGCCGCCGACCACCGTTCGGGGGTGGTGCCCCATGGGCCCGCTACGACCCTTGTGCCAGATTTGGGATCTACATCATCAAGGTGGCGTTTGATCAGTATGGATCAAGAGAGTGGGAACAACACGACGACCGCGGTCGGGTAAGCGGGAGCGGTGCGACCACCACCGCGGAGCCGGTTCCGCCGGTGGCGCCGGCGCCCCGCGGTCAGTGGCGGCGCAGCACCTCGTTGAGGACCCCGCAGGCGCGGCGCAGCTCGGCGGGGCTGGCCGTCCCGTAGCCGATCACCAGGCCGTGCACGTCCGGTGCGCCGTGGCTGTTGCGGGAGACGTCGTCGAGCAGCACGCCGCGTTCGGCCGCCTCGGCGACCACCGGGGCCACGGCCGTCGCGGGCAGCGGGAGCAGGACGTGCAGGCCCGCCGTGTCACCCCGCAGTCGCGGGCCGAGCAGTTCGATCAGCATCCGGCGGCGGCGGGCGTACTCCAGGCGCATCCGCCGCAGGTGCCGGTCCAGGTCGCCGCGCTCCAGCAGCAGGGCGGTCGCGGCCTGGGCGGGCACGCTGGTGCGGTCCGACAGGTCGCGGCGGACCGCGGCCAGGTGTTCGAGCCGGGCGGGCTCGGCGACCACCCAGCCGACCCCCAGGTCCGGGGACAGGGTCTTGGAGAGGGTGCCGAGCAGGATGACCCGGCCGGGGTCCAGGCCGTACAGCGCGGGCAGGGGCGCCACGTCGTAGCGGAACTCGGCGTCGTAGTCGTCCTCCACGACCATCGCCCCGGTGCGGCGGGCCCAGGCCAGGAGGCGTTCGCGGCGGGGGATCGGCAGCCGTCCGCCGAGCGGGTACTGGTGTGCGGGCGTGGTGTAGAGCACCGACAGGTCCTCGGGCAGCGCCTCGGTGAGGATGCCGTCGTGGTCCACCGGGCAGGGGTGCACCCGGGCCCCGCGCGCGGCCAGGATCGTGCGGGCCTTCTGGTAGCCGGGCTCCTCCACGCCCGCGCGGGTGCCCGCGCCGAGCAGGGCCGCGCCGACCAGGTCCAGGCCGTTGCCGGTGCCGCGGGTGACCATGACGCTCTCCGGGCCGATCCGCACGCCCCGGGTGCGGCGCAGGTGGTCGGCCAGGAGTTCGCGCAGGCGGGGCAGGCCGCGGGGGTCGGGGTCGTCGTCGGGCGGCTGCTCGGCCGCGTACCGCCAGGCCCGGCGCCAGGCGGCCGGGTCGTGGCCGCCCACCCACGGGCCGCCCGGGCGCAGGTCGATCAGCCCCTGCTCCCGGGCCTGCCCGCGGGACGGGCGCGGCGCGGCGGCCAGGAGCGGCTCGGCGGGAGCCGGGGCGGGGTGCGGGGCGGGGTGCGCGGCCTCGTGCCGGGCGACGAAGGTGCCCGATCCGTGCCGTCCCTCCAGCCAGCCCTCGGCGTACAGCTGCTGGTAGGCCTCGGTGACCACGGTCCTGCTCACGCCCAGCTGCGCGGCCAGGACGCGGCTGGAGGGCAGGCGCTCGCCGGGGTGGAGCACGCCGCCGGACATGGCCTCGCGCAGGGCGTCGGACAGTTGGACGGTCAGCGGCCGGGCGGCGGAGCGGTCCAGGCTCAGGGCGGGTTCGGCGGCGCGGCGGGGCACAGTGGTCTTTCCTTTTCGGCTGTAAGTGGCCATGGTGGGGTGTCCACTTGCTTCCTAGGCTAGGCGCATGCTCTCCACCACAGAACGCACCCGGCTGCGCCGCGGCAAGCACAAGGCCCGTACCGACCGGGCGGACCTGTACGCGGTCCTGGACGCGGGGACGGTCTGCCACCTGGGGGTGGTCGTCGACGGCGCGCCCATGGTCGTGCCGACCGCCTACGGCCGGATCGGTGACACCCTCTACCTGCACGGTTCCACCGGTGCGCGGTCGCTGCGCGCGGGTGGCGAGGTGTGCGTCACCGTGACCCTGCTGGACGGCCTGGTGCTGGCCCGGTCGGCCTTCCACCACTCGGTCAACCACCGCTCGGCCATGGTCTACGGGGTGCCGCGCGTGGTCACCGACGAGCGCGAGCGCCTGGACGGGCTGCGCGCGCTGACCGAGCAGTTGGTGCCGGGGCGCTGGGACGCGGTTCGCCCGCCCACGCCCAAGGAGATGGCGGCCACCCGGGTGCTGGCGCTGTCGCTGGAGGAGGCGTCGGTGAAGGTGCGCACCGGGCCGCCCGGGGACGACGAGGGGGACCTCGCCCTGCCGGTGTGGGCGGGAGTGCTGCCGGTGCGCGAGGTGTTCGGTGCGCCGGAGCCGGACCCGGCGCAGGACCCGGGCCTGGCGGTGCCCGACCACGTGGCGTTGCGGGGGCCGCGGGGATAGGGACCGCCGTGGCCGCCCGCCGTCCCCCGGCGGGCGGCCACGGTGTACGGCTGTGTCTGGAGCACACCGGGATCCGGGTTTTGTCCGGCTTCCTGGCGTGTCCGGACGGCCTATCGCCCGTCGCACACCGAGCATGGGACCCGTGCCCTCTTCAGCTCGTTGACCGCCCGCCCCCCCGCGGCGGACGGCCCGAAAGGACGGCGGTGTGCTCCACCTCCTGGCCGCGCTCGTAGCGGTTACGCTCCTGGCTCCGGCCGTGGACCGTGTGCTCGGGCGCTCCACCGGGTGGCTGGTGGCCGGGGCGCTCGCCCTGCTGACCGGACTGGTCCTGCTCGGGGGCGGCCGCGTGCTGGAGGGGGAGCGCCCGCCGGAGGCGGCCCTGTCGTGGATGCCGACCCTGGGGGTGGGGCTGTACCTGCGCATGGACGGCCTGGCGTGGCTGTTCTGCGTGCTGGTGCTCGGGGTGGGCGCGCTCGTCCTGGCCTACTCGGCCCGCTACTTCCCTCCGGGCGGGCAGGGCGGTTTCTTCTTCGCCATGAGCGCGTTCGCCACGGCGATGACCGGGCTGGTGCTGGCCGACGACGTGGTCCTGCTGTTCGTGTGCTGGGAGCTGACCACCGTCTGCTCCTTCTGGCTGATCGGCCTGCCGGGGGCGGAGGGGGCCCGGCCCGCCGTGCGCGCGTTCCTGCCGACGGCGATGGGCGGTCTGGCGCTGCTGACCGCGGTGCTGCTGCTGTGGACGCGCACCGGCACCACCCGGCTCAGCGTCATCGTCGAGGACTCGTCGTGGACCCGGGACACCGGGTTCGCCACGGTGGTGGCGCTGCTGGTCGTGGTCGCGGTCCTGACCAAGTCGGCGCAGTTCCCCTTCCACGCCTGGCTGCCCGACGCCATGGTGGCCGCCACCCCGGTGAGCGCCTACCTGCACGCCGCCGCGATGGTCAAGGCGGGGGTGTACGTGGCGATGCGGTTCTCCCCGGCCTTCGCGGACGTGGTGGCGTGGCAGGTCGCCCTGGTGGGCCTGGGCCTGCTGACAGCGGTGATGGGCGCGGTCTTCGCGCTGCAGAAGAACGACATCAAGGAACTCGTCGCCTACTCCACGATCAGCCAGTTGGGCCTGATCGTGGCGGCGGTGGGCGTGGGTACCGCCGAGGCGCTCGTGGCGGCGGCCATGCACACCCTGGCGCACGCGCTGTTCAAGGCGGCGCTGTTCATGGCGGTGGGTGTGGTCGACCACCAGACGCACACCCGTGACCTGCGTGAACTGGGGGGTCTGCGCCGGTCGATGCCCATCACCACGGCCACGAGCGCGCTGGCCGCCCTGTCGATGGCCGGAATCCCCCCGTTGCTGGGTTTCGTCAGCAAGGAGGGGCTGCTGGAGGCCTTCCTGCACGCTCCCGGCCCGGTCTGGGCGGGACCGGTGGCGGCGGGGGCGGCGGTGGTCGCGTCCGCCCTGACCTTCGCCTACGCCTTCCGGTTCGTGTACCCGGTCTTCGGCGGGCGCGTCGTGCGCAACCCGGAGAGGGAACCGTCGCGGGAGGCCCCCTGGTCCTTCGTGGCCTGGCCCGCGCTGGCCGCCGCGGGCGGCCTGGTGCTGGGTCCGGCCGTGTCGCTGCTGAACCCGCTGGCCGGGCGGATCGCGGAGGAGACCGCCCGTGCGGGGGGAGAGGCGGACCTGGCGCTGTGGCACGGTTTCACCCCGGCCCTGGGCATGTCGGCCGCGGCGGTACTGCTCGGGGCGCTGCTGGCCTGGCGCACCTCCTTCGGGGCGGTCCTGGCCGGAAGGCGGCTCTTCCCGGTGCGGGGCACGGAGGCCTTCGAGCGGCTGTACGCGGGGGTGGTGGCACTCGGTGAGCGCACCGGTGACCTGACGCGCACCGACGCGCCCGTGCGTCACCTGGCGGCGCCGATCGTGCTGGTCCTGGTCCTGGCCGCGGTGGTGGCCGGGGCCGGGCTGGACTACGGGGTGGCGCCCGCGCCGGTCGTGCGCCCCCAGGACTGGGTGCTGGTGGCGCTGCTGACCGCGTCCGTGTCCGCCGCGGTGCTGACCCGTTCGCGGATCGCGGCGCTGGTGCTGGTGGGAACGGCCGGGTTCACCACGGCGCTGTGGTTCCTCTTCCTCGGCGCCTTCGACGTGGCGCTGACCCAGTTGCTGGTCGAGGTGCTGACCGTGGTCGTGGCGGTGCTGGTGCTGCGCCGCCTGCCCCGGGGCTTCCACGCGGTCCGGCGCGCGCGCACGGTCGCGACCGGGGCGGTCGCGGTCGCCGCCGGGCTCGCGGCGGGGCTGGCCGCGTACGCGCTCACCGGTCGCAGGGAGCTGTCCCCGGTGGGTGACTACCTGCTGTCGAACGCCCGGGAGGACACCGGCGGTACGAACGTGGTCAACACGGTCCTGGTGGACTACCGGGCGCTGGACACGCTGGGTGAGCTCACCGTCCTGGGGGCGGCGGGGCTGATCGTCATCGCGGTCCTGCACTCGGCGGGCCTGAGCGACCAGGGTCGGGTCCTTCTGAACGTGCCCCGGACCAGTCCGGTCTGGGACTCCGACGACAACACCGTCGCCATGCGCACCGTGGCCCGGTGGCTCATTCCGCTGTTGCTGGTGTGGTCGTTGTACCTGTTGTTGCGCGGGCACGACGAGCCGGGCGGAGGGTTCATCGCCGGGCTGGTCGGCGGCGCGGGGTTCGCGCTGGCCTATCTGGCCTCGTCCAGCGCCTCCGTGGAGCATGTCCGCCGGGCCTATCCAATCTACATCGCCTGCGGGGTGGCACTGGCGTTGGGCGCGGGACTGCTCGGATACGCCGAGGGCTCCTTCCTGCGTCCGCTGCACTTCGACCTCCTTCTGCCCTGGGGCGGGTTCAGCACCACCACGGCGCTGGTCTTCGACGCGGGGATCTACCTCGCCGTGGTCGGTGTGGTGCTGACGGCGCTCAACCAGTTGGGCCTGGAGCGGCCCGTGGAGCGTTCGGGGCGGGCTCCCGACGCGCGGGAGCGGGGACTGGGGGGTGGCCGGTGACCCTGTCCCTGGCGATCGGTGTCCTGACCGCGGCCGCCGTGTACCTGGTCCTGCAACGCGGGATGGTCCGGATCGTGCTCGGTCTGGTGCTGTTGGGCAACGCGGTGAACCTGCTGCTGGTGTCGGCGGGCGGGGCGTTCCGGCGTGACCGGCCCCTGTTGACGGAGGCGCCGGAGCGGGCGGCGGATCCGCTGCCGCAGGCCTTCGTGCTGACCGCGATCGTCATCACCTTCTCCATCACCGTGTACATGCTCACCCTCGCCGGTGCGGGCGAGGACGACGACGACACCGAGGACGGTCCGTGAACGCCGCTCTCCTGCTTCTGTTGGTCGCGGTTCCGATTCTGGGGGCCGCGCTGCTCATCGTCGTGTCCTGGCCGGTGTGGCTGCGCCGGACCGTGCTGCTGGGCACGTGCGCTGCGGCCCTGGTCGCGGGCCTGGCCCTGGCCGTGCTCACCCGGGACGGGCGGGTGTACGCGCACCAGGTGGGGCTGTGGCCCGGCGGTGTGGCCATCCCGTTCGTGGCCGACGCCTTCAGCTCGCTGATGGTGGCCACCACGGCCCTGCTGATCCTGGTCTGCTCGGGGTTCGCCGTGGCCACGGGTGAGGCCGGGAGGCGGCTCTTCGCCCCGCTGGTCCTGGTGCTGGCGGCGGGGGTGTTCGGGGCGCTGCTCACCGGTGACCTGTTCAACCTGTTCGTGTTCGTGGAGGTCATGCTGCTGCCCGCCTACGGGCTGATGGCCCTCGCGGGCACGCCGCGCGGCCTGCGCGGCGGTCGGCTCCTGGTGGTGGTCAGCCTGCTGACCTCCTCGCTCCTGCTCGCCGGGGTGGCGCTGGTCTACGGTACGGCCGGAACGGTGCAGCTGGGCGAGCTGGCCGGGGCCGCCCGGGAGTCGCCGACGGTGGCGGCCGGTGCGGGCCTGGTGCTGCTGGCGCTGTGGGTCAAGGCCGCGGTGGTGCCGGTGCACGGTTGGTTGGTGCGCTCCTACACGGCGTGTTCGCCCGCGGTGACGGCGCTGCTGTCGGGGCTGCACACCAAGGTCGCGATCTACGCCCTCTACCGGATCTACGCGGTGGTCTTCGACGGCCAGTCCTCGCTGTTGTGGGTGGGGTTGGCGGTCTTCACCGCGACCATGCTGGTCGGGGTGCTGGGTGCGGTGGGCGAGCACGGCACCCGTTCGATCCTGGTCTTCCACATGGTCAGCCAGATCGGCTACATCCTGGTCGGGGTCGCCCTGTTCAGCGAGCTGGGACTGATGGCGGGCATCTTCTACCTGGTGCACAACATGGTGGTGAAGGCGTCGCTGTTCCTGTCCACGGGGGCGGTGGAGTACGCCTACGGCACCGGGGAGCTGGACCGGCTGGGCGGGGTGGCCCGCCGGGATCCCCTGGTGGGCCTGGCGTTCCTGGGGGCGGCCCTGTCGCTGGCCGGGCTGCCGCCCTTCTCGGGGTTCGTGGCCAAGGCCGCCCTGGTCGCGGCGGCCCTGGAACAGGGGCAGTGGGTGGTGGCGGGGGTGGCTGTCGCGGTCAGCCTGCTCACCCTGATGTCGATGCTCAAGATCTGGGGCGGGGTGTTCTGGGGCGCGCCGCCCGAGAAGGAGGAGGAGCCCGGGGCCGGGGGCGCGGCCGTCGCGACGGCGCGGCGCGGCGGGGTGCGCACCGCCGTGCTGCTGCCCTCGCTGGTGCTGACCGCGGTGACGCTGGGCCTGGGCCTGGGCGCGGAGGTCCTGCTGGGATTGAGCGCGCAGGCGGCCGCCCAGCTCCTGGACACCTCCGCCTACGTCGGGGCGGTGACGGACTGGTGATCGTGCGCAGAATCGTCCACGCGCTGGGGCTGCCCTCCGCCTTCGGAGCGCGGGTGGTGGCCGCCTCGGCCCGTCTGGCCTGGGACGTGCTCACCCCCGGGAGCGCGTCGGTGCCGGCCTTCGTCCGGGTGCCGTTGCGGTGCCGCAGCGAGTTGGAGGTGACCGCGATCGCGAACATGGTCACCCTGACCCCGGGGACGGTGACCGTGGCGATCCGGATGGATCCGCCCACGTTGTGGGTGTACGGGATGTACGCGTCCGATGAGGCGGAGCTGCGGGAGGGGGTCCGCGCGATGGAGGACCGGCTGCTGGCCGTGACGCGTGCGGACGGTGCTCCGGCGCGGCCCGGGAACGGGGAGGGGAGGCGGCGGTGAACCCGCTCGACGTGGCCCTGGTGCTGCTCGTGGCCTCGATGGTGGCGGCCACCTACCGGGTTCTGAGGGGGCCGGGCAAGGCCGACCGGGGAGCGGGCGCCGACGTGGTGTTCTTCGGTTTCGTCAGTGTGGTGATCGTTCTGGGGCTCCGGTTGGAGACCGAGTTGGTGGTGGACATCGTGCTGGTGAGCACTCTGGTGGGTTTCCTGGCGGCCCTGTCACTGGCCCGGTTGGTGTCGGGGGGCAAGCGGTGAACACGGTTGTGGAGGTGCTCAGCACTGCCTGTGTGGTGGCGGGCGCGCTCGTCTTCTCGGTGGGGGCGCTGGGGCTGCTGCGGCTGCGGGACTTCTACGCCCGACTGAACGGGATCGCGGTCTCGGCGGGTCTGGGTACGGCCCTGCCGCTGCTGGGTCTGCTGTTGCGTTTTCCTTCGGTGGAGAACGCACTGAAGATCGGCTTGGCCCTGGTGGTGCAGTTGGCCACGGCCGCGGTGGGTGGCACCGCGCTGGCCCGCGCGGGGTACCTCGCCGGGACCCCGGCCGCGTCGGAGACCCGGCGCGACGCGTTGGCGGAGGCCTCCGGCGAGGAGGGGGACGGCGCGGGCTGAGCGGGGGCGGGTTGGCTCCGCGGGCGAGGGGGAGCAGACTCGGAACCGTCGCGCGCCCGCGACCGCGTTCGCTCCCCGTCGCCCGAGGATGTGTCCATGGCCGAGCAGGTCGTCACCGTGGAGGACCTGAGGGTCCGTTACCCGGGCAGCGCCGAGCCCGCCGTGGAGGGGATGAGCTTCTCGGTCGCCCGGGGCGAGGTCTTCGGGTTCCTGGGCCCCACCGGGGCGGGCAAGTCCACGACCCAGAGGGTGCTGACCCGCCTGCTGCGCCGTTACCAGGGTCGGGTGGGCGTACTGGGGCGGCCGCTGGAGCGGTGGGGGCCGGACTACTTCGAGCGGGTGGGGGTGGGCTTCGAGCTGCCCGCGGGGTTCGGCAGGCTCACCGCCCGGGAGAACCTGGCGGCCTTCGCCTCGCTCTACCGCGGTCCGGTCCGGGACCCGGACGAACTGTTGGCCCGGGTGGATCTGGCCGACGCCGCCGACCGCCGGGTGGAGGAGCTGTCCAAGGGGATGAGGATGCGGCTGAACCTGGCGCGCGCCCTGGTCAACCGGCCCGACCTGTTGTTCCTGGACGAGCCCACGAGCGGGCAGGACCCGGTGCGGGCCGCGCTGCTGCGCGGGGTCGTGCGCGAGGCGGCCGACGCGGGTGCCACCGTGTTCCTCACCACGCACGACATGGCCACCGCCGACGACCTGTGCGACCGGGTGGCCTTCGTCGTGCGGGGGCGCATCGCGGCCGTGGACACCCCGCGCGGGTTCCGGCTCGGGCACGGGCGGCCCGGGCTGGTGGCGGAGGTGCGGGGCCAGGGCGGGCGGGAGTTCCCGATGGAGGCCCTGGCCGAGGGCGGTGAGCTCCAGCGGTTGGTGGCGCGAGGTGAGGTGGAGACCCTGCACACCCGTGAGGCGACACTGGACGAGGTCTTCGCGGCCGTGACCCGGGAGCGGTTGTGAGGCGGCTGCGGGCGGCCGCCGCGCTGGAGTGGCGGGTGCAGTGGCGGTACGGGGTGGTGGGGGTGGCCGCGGCCCTGGGCGGGGTGTGGACCGTGGTGCTGCTCGCGGTCCCTGCCGGGGCGGCCCGGGTGGCGGCGCCCTACCTGCTCTTCCTGGACACCGCGGGGTTCGGGGCGCTGTTCGTGGTGGCCCTGCTGCTGTTCGAGCGGACCGAGGGGGCGCGCCAGGCGCTGGCGGCCACTCCGCTGCGGGGCGCGGAGGCGGTCGCGGTCAAGGCGGCGGTGCTCACCGCTCTGGCGGTGCTGGCCGCCGTGCCGATGGTGGTCGCGGCCGTGCGGGGGCGGATCCCCGAGGTGCCGTGGGCTCTGGCGGCGGCGTTGCCCGGGGTGGCGCTGACCTCCCTGGTGCTGCTCACGGCGTGCCTGGTGGTCGGGGCGCGGGCCCGGGACCTGTCGGGGTTCCTGTTGGCGGTGCCGCTGGCCGCTGTCCCGCTCATCACGGTGCCGCTGCTGTACGTGTCGGGGGTCGCGGCGCATCCGCTGGCCTACCTGGTGCCGACCACGGTGGGGGCGGAGCTGGTGCGGTGGGGGGTGGGCGGGGGTCCGGGGCCCGGTCCGGCGGTCCTGGTCGCGGGGGCGGTCTACTGCGCGCTCTGGGTGGGCGGTGGGATCGCGGCGGCCGGTCGCCGGGCCGAGCGGGGCGGGCGGGCCGGGTCCGGGCGGCGTTCCCGGGCCCGGCGGGGAGTCGGCGGCCGGGGAGGGCTGCCCGCGGTGGTGCGGTTCGTCCGGGTCGACCTGCGGGGTGTCGGCCGGGGTCAGTCGCTGGTGGTGATGCTCCTGGCGCCGGTACTGCTGGCCGTGCTCCTTCGCCTGGCGTTCCCGCCGGTGGCGGAGTTCCTGCGGGCGGCGTACGGCTTCGAGCCGGAGCCGCACGCCCCGGTCCTGCTGGCCGCGCTGGTGCTGTTGCACGTGCCCCTGATGTTCGGGGTGGTGGGCGGGCTGCGCGCGGTGGAGGACCGGGACGAGGGGGTGCTGCTCGTGCTGCGGGTCTCCCCGCTCTCGCTGCGCTCCTACGCCGCCTATCGTCTGGCGGCCGTCACCGCGGCCTCGGCGGTGGGGCTGGCCGTGGCGCTGCCGCTGAGCGGCCTGATGGTGTCGGGGTGGTCGTGGTCGGTGGTCCCGGCCCTGGTGCTGGCGGCTCCGCAGGCGGCCGTGCTGCTGGCCGCGATGACCGCGTGGGCGGCCAACAAGGTGGAGGCCCTGGTCGTGATGAAGGCCGTCGGTGCGGTGATGACGCTGGTTCCGGTGGCGCTGTGGGCGCTGCCGGGGCCCTGGGGGCTGTTGTTGCTGGTGCTCCCCCCGGCCTGGCCGGTGCTGGTCCTGCCGGGGTACGACGCCGGTCCGCTGGGCCCGTGGGGGTGTCTGGTGGGAGGAGCGGTGGTCACGGGTGTGGTGCTGGTCCTGTTGCTGCGGCGCACCCGGCGGGCCCTCGACGCGGTCTGAGCGGGCCGATACGCCTCTTCGGTCTGCCGTCTGACCTGCTGGTCCTGTACCTGTGGCGAGTTCGGGCGCCCGAACTCGCCACAGGTACAGGACCGCGGTGCAGGGGGCGGGTTCGGCGGCCTAGGCGCGGTCGCGCCGGGAGGCCGCCACCTCCTCCAGCAGGCGCACCGCCGTGCCCACGCCGTCCTCGGCCCGGACCCGCTCGCCCAGGACTCCGGCGCGCTCGGCCGTGGCCGGTTCCCGGGCGAGGACCAGGGCCCGGGTGAGGGCGTCCTCGGTCAGGCGCTGGCCGCGCAGCGGGGCGGGGGCGGCCCCGGCGGCGTGGACCCGCGCGGCCCAGAAGGGCTGGTCGCCCCAGAAGGGGCACACGACCTGGGGGCGTCCGGCGGCGAGGGCGGCCCCGGTGGTTCCGGCGCCGCCGTGGTGCACGACGGCGGAGCAGCGGGGGAAGAGCCGCTCGTGCGGGGCCCGGTCGATGGACAGCACCCCGGCCCCGCCCGCCTCCGCGGCGATGCCGCCCCAGCCGGAGGCGACGACGGCGCGCACGCCCGCCCGGCGTACGGCGGAGGCCACCATGCGCCCGGTGGCGGCGGGGTCGGCGGTGGGCAGGCTGCTGAAGCCGACGAACACCGGGGGTGCGCCGTCGCCGAGGAAGGCGTCGAGTTCGGGGGAGGGCCGCCAGTCGCGGTCCGGCGGCACGAACCAGAAGCCGGTGGTGTGCACGTGCGGCGGGTACGCGGCCGTGTCCGGCAGCAGGTGGCGGCTGAAGGCCTGCAGGACGGTGGAGGGGGTGCCGTCGGTCTGGCGTAGGGGGTCGTGGGAGCCGGGGCGCGCGGGCAGGCCGAGGCGGTCGCGGCGCAGTTCCTCGGCGACCGAGCGCTGGCCGCGCAGGGTCAGGGCTACCAGCCGGTAGCTCAGCGGGTTGAGGGCCCCGGGCAGCCACCCGGGCCAGGGCAGGCCGGGGGCGGGGAAGGCGCGGGTGGGCACCCAGGAGGGCTGGAGCGCGACGGGTACCGCGGGTACGCCCAGGCGTTCGGCGATGTGCCCTCCCGGCATGCCGGGGACGTGCACGACCACGTCGGCCTCCTCGTCGGCGGTGGCGGCCGTGTCGCGGTAGACCCGCCGCATGAGCGGGGTGATCCTGCGCAGGAGGGTGACGGCGTGGGCGGCGCCGCGCGGTCCGCGCAGGCCGGTGTCGCGGACGCCGCTGAGTTCGGGGTCGCCCATGAGGGTGTTGGGGCCGTCGTCCACCGGGCGGTAGGCGACGCCCTGTTCGGCGGCGAGCGGGGCGCAGGCCCGTGGCCCGGCGACGGTGCTGGTGTGTCCGGCCGCTTCCAGGCCCCGGGCCAGGGCCAGGAAGGGTTGGACGTCGCCGCGGGTGCCGTGGGTCAGCAGGAGGGCGTGCACGCTGGTGGTTCCTCTCGGGTGGTCAGACCCGCGGCGACGATGTCGATGAGCAGGTCGACGGTGGCGTGGTAGTGCTCGGGTGCGGCCAGGCGGGCGGCGTTCACGGGCAGGAGCAGTACGGCCTGCAGGACGCCGATGATCGCGGCGGGGTGGGCCGGTACCAGGTCCCCGTTCTCGCGTCCGGCCTCGACGAACGCGGCCAGGGCGTTGGCGGGGTTGTCGGGGAAGGCGGCCACGCGGGCGGCGTCGGTCCTGCGCATGACCGCGTCCATCTCCTCGGGGTGGGTGGTGAGCCGCGCGTAGAGGGGGTTGGCGGTGAGCTCCTCCAGGGTGGCGCGCAGAAAGCGCCGCAGTCCCTCGCGTACGTCGTCGGTGCTGGTGAGGGCCTCGTCGATGACGCGCCTCTTGACCGCGGCCATCTGCCGCAGCATCAGTTCCAGGTAGAGCGCCTCCTTGGAGTCGAAGAAGGCGTAGAAGCTGCTCTTGGCGATTCCGGCGGGCGCCACGAGCTCCTCCAGGGAGGTCTTGCGCAGACCCCGGGTGGTGAACAGGGCGCGGCCCGACTCCAGCAGCAGTTCGGTGATGCGCTCCTTCTCCTGCGCGGAGAACGCGGGTGGCATGGTCTTCCTCCTCGGCGGGTGGTGTCCGGTCACCGGGCGGCGGCCGGGGCGCGCTCCCGGTCCGTGTCGCGGCGGCCGGTCAGGGACAGGGGGAGCGAACGCCAGCGTGCCACGGCGACCACGACCGCGGTCATCACCGCCATGGCCAGGCCGAGGGGGAGCAGGGTGGCCAGTCCGTCGGAGCCGGAGTTGGCGACAGTCCAGGCGATCTTCAGGGCCAGACCGCCGTTGACGACGACCAGCCCCCAGCCCAGGGAGCGGTACCAGAACGCGGCGCACAGCGAGCCGATCAGGGCGGGGATCAGGGGCAGGGTGGCCCAGGTGACCCAGGTGGGGTCGGTGAACAGCTCCTTCTCCATCTCCAGGACCGCGGCCATGGCCGGGTCGGTCTCCTCGGGGGCGGGGAACCAGAAGAAGCTGGTCAGCATGGCCACGATGGTCAGGGCCAGCGCCAGAGGTCTGCGCGTCCAGCAGAAGTAGGCGATGGGTAGGAAGAACAGCGGGCGGACGTACCAGCTCAGCGGGTTGAGGTGGCGCGGCCAGGCCCAGGTGAGGAAGTCGGTGAGCAGGTCCATGGGGGCTCCTTCGCGAGTACCTTGAAACATAAAAACACTTTGGACTTTTGTTTTCAAGGGAGGGGCGCCAGCGACCCGGGGAGCGGGGGGTGCGGGTTCAGACGGTGGCCACCGGCAGGGTCAGCCGCAGTGTCAGCCCGCCGCCGGGCGTGGTCTCCGGGCGCAGCGAGCCCCCCATGGCCTCCATGAGCCCGCGCGAGAGCGCCAGACCCAGGCCGAGACCGGTCTCGTTGTCGGTGTCACCGAGCCTCTGGAAGGGGACGAACATGCGCTCTCGCTCATGCTCGGGCACGCCGGGGCCGTGGTCGGCCACCAGCAGCTCCACCTCGTCCCCCGTCCAGGACGCGGCCACCGTCGGCGGCCGGTCCGGCGGGCTGAAGCGCAGGGCGTTGCCCAGCACGTTGGCCAGCACCCGGTCCAGCAGCCCCGGATCGGCCGCGACCAGCGGCAGCTCCTCGGGGACGCGCACCCGCACCGCGCGCCCCGCCGGACCGAGCTCGTCCAGGGCGGCGAACACCGACTCGCGCGGCGACAGGTCCCGGACGGTCACCCCCAGCACTCCCGCCTGGAGGCGGCTCATGTCCAGCAGGTCCGTCACCAGGCGCGAGAGCCGGTCCAGGGACTCGTCCGCGGTGGCCAGGAACTCGGCCTGGTCCTCCTCGCTGAAGCGCACCTCCCGGCTGCGCAGGCTGGTCACCGACGCCTTGGCCGAGGCCAGGGGGGCGCGCAGGTCGTGGCTGACCGCCGCCAGCAGCGCGGTGCGCATCCGGTCCGCCTCGGCCAGCGGAACGGCGGCCGCCGCCTCCTGGGCCAGCCGCTGCTGGCGCAGCGCGACGGCGGCCTGCGCGGCGAAGGCCCCGATGATGCGCCGCTCGGCCGCACGGGGCCGGTGCCCGTACAGCACCAGGGTCAGTTCCTCGTCCACCGGAACGTCGACGTCGGCCCCGCCCGGGGCCCCGCACGGGCGGTCCCCGACCGAGGCGACCGCCTCCCACGCCCGGGGATCCTGGCGGTGGTCCGGGCGGGCCGAGGCGCCGGGCCTGCGCTCCAGCAGCGCCACCGACTCCAGGGAGAAGGTCTCGCGCAGCCGCTCCAGCAGTGCCTCCAGGGGCCGCGAGCCGCGCAGCACGCTTCCGGCCACCGCGGCCAGCGTCTGGGCCTCGGCGCTGGCCCGGGCGGCCTCGCGGGTGCGCCGCGCCGCCTGGTCGACCACGACGCTGACCGCCACGGCCACCACCACGAACACCACCAGGGCGAGTGTGTCCCGGGAGTGGGTGACCGTCAGGGTCAGGTAGGGCTCGGTGAAGTACAGGTTGAGCAGCACGAAACCGCCCAGGGCCGCCACCAGCGCGGGCCACAGCCCGCCCACCAGCGCTGTCACCGTCACCGTCGCGAACACCAGCAGGATCCCGTTGCTGAGGTAGGCCTCGCCCCGGGGCATCCACGGGAGGGCCAGGAGCAGCAGGGCGATGAGCGCCAGGGCGTGCCCCGCGGCCTCCCGGCGCCCCGAGACCGCGCCGGTCCGGGGGCGGCGCGGCCGGGCGCAGGACTCCTCGTGGGTGACCAGGTGGACGTCGATGGGGCCCGACCGGGCCATGGTGGCCACCCCCACCCCCGGCCGCAGCAGGTTGGCGATCCGGCCGCGCCTGCTGGCGCCCACCACCAGCTGGGTGGCGTCCACGGCCCGGGCGAAGTCGATCAGGGCGCTGGGCACGTCCTCGCCCAGGACCTGGTGGTAGGTGCCGCCCAGGTCCTCCACCAGCATCCGCTGCCGGGCCAGCTGGGCGGGGTCGGCGCCCACCGGACCGTCGCCCAGGGACACGTGCACGGCCAGCAGGTCGGCGCCCCTGTCGCGCCCGGCGATGCGGGCGGCCCGGCGGATGAGCGCCTCCCCGCCGGGGCCGCCGGTCAGGGCCACGACCACGCGTTCACGGGCCTGCCAGGCCGGTGCCGCGGCGTGCGCGCCCCGGTGCCGTTCCAGTTCCTCGTCCACCCGCCCGGCCAGCCACAGCAGCGCCAGTTCGCGCAGGGCGGTCAGGGCGCCGATCCGGAAGTGGTGGCCCAGCGCGGCGTCGATCTGGTCCACGCCGTAGACGTTGCCGTGCGCCAGCCTGCGCCGCAGCGCCTCGGGGGTCATGTCCACCAGTTCGATCTGGTCGGCCTCGCGGACCCAGGCGTCGGGCACGGTCTCGTGCTGGCGGACGCCGGTGATCTTCTCCACGACGTCGTTGAGCGACTCCAGGTGCTGGACGTTGAGCGTGGACAGCACCGTTACGCCCGCGTCCAGCAGGACCTGGATGTCCTGCCAGCGCTTGGCGTTGCGCGCCCCGGGGGCGTTGGTGTGCGCGAGTTCGTCCACGAGGACCACCTGGGGGCGGCGCGCGAGCACGGCGTCCAGGTCCATCTCCTCGAACCGCTCGCCGTGGGAGGTGAACACCGCGCGCGGCACGGTCTCCAGGTCGTCGATCATCGCCTCCGTGAGCGTGCGGCCGTGGCTCTCCACGAAGCCGATCACCACGTCGGCACCGCGGTCGCGGCGCCGGTGCGCCTCGTCCAGCATCCGGTAGGTCTTGCCCACCCCCGGAGCCGCGCCCAGGTAGACGCGCAGGTGGCCGCGTGCGGTCATGGACCCCTCCCTCTCTCCGCTTCCATTCTCACCCGGACGGTTCAGGGCGTTTCACCTGCTAACAGGACGCTAATTACCACACTGCCGGTGCTAAGGGGGCGTTAGCGTGCTGGCCCGCCCCGGCCCTTCTCCTCCAGAGTCGGTCCGGTGCCAGCGCCGCCGGGGGGCGGTCCCCGCACGCCCCTACCATCGTTTCCGCGGGACCCACCCTGAGTTGGGGGGACCCGGACAGGCGAAGAACGGATCACCATGGACACCGACACCAGCACGGACACCGGCGGGGGCAGATCCCCCGCAGTCCTGGTCGTCGACGACGACCCCCGCATCCGCAGGACGCTGGAGGTGAACCTGCGCGTGCGCGGCTACACCTCCTACCTGGCCGACACCGGCGAGCACGCACTGCGGCTGGTGGCCCGGCACCACCCCGACCTGCTCCTGCTCGACCTGGGGCTGCCCGGGATGGACGGCCTGGAGGTCCTGCGGGGGCTACGCGGATGGACCGACGTGCCGGTGGTCGTGCTCTCGGGGCGCGACACCGAGGCGATGAAGGTGGAGGCGCTGGACCTGGGCGCCGACGACTACGTGATCAAGCCCTTCGGCATGGACGAGCTGTTCGCCCGGGTGCGCGCGGCCATGCGCCGCTCGGTGGTGCCCGAGTACGAGCCGCCCGTGGCCACCGGTCACTTCACGATCGACCTGGCCGCCAAACAGGTCCTCAAGGACGGCGCCCCGGTGCGCCTGACCCCGCGCCAGTGGCACATCGTGGAGGTGCTGGCCCGCAACCCCGACCGCCTGGTCACCCACAAGCACCTGCTCAACGAGGTGTGGGGGCCCGCGTACGGGCGCGAGACCAACTACCTGCGGGTGTTCATGACCAAGATCCGCCAGCGGCTGGAACCGGACCCGCCGCGCCCGCGCTACTTCCTCACCGAGCCGGGCCTGGGCTACCGGTTCCGGCCGGACGGGGGCGCGGGGTCCCCGGAGCGCCGCGACGGGACCGGTGGCGCGTGAGCCACGGCACCAGGGAACCCTCGGCGGCCTCGCGCGCCTCGCGCGTGCTGGTGCGGGTCAACGGCGCGCTCGACCACAGGCTGCGCGACCTGGCCCGGTGGGTCAAGCCGCCCCAGCTGACGGTGCTGGCCTTCGCCGCCCTGGTCCTGGTCGGCACGGCCGCGCTGTCGCTGCCCGCCGCCACGGAGAGCGGGGAGCGGGCCTCCCTCCCCGACGCCCTGTTCACCGCCACGTCGGCGGCCAGCGTGACGGGTCTGGTGGTGGAGGACACCGCGGGCTACTGGTCGGCCTTCGGCGAGCTGGTGATCCTGGCCCTGATCCAGGTCGGCGGGTTCGGCATCATGGCCCTGGCCACCGTGCTGACCCTGGTGGTGGGCCGCCAGCTGGGGCTGCGCATGGCGCTGCGCACCGGCTCGGAGGCCAAGGTGGTCACGCTGGGCGAGGTGCGCCAGCTGGTCAAGGGCATCCTGGCGGTGACGCTGGTCTTCGAGGCGGTCCTGGCCGTGGTGCTGACGCTGCGCTGGTGGCTGGCGTACGACCTGGCGCTGGGCCGGGCCTGCTACACGGGGGTCTTCCACGCCGTCTCGGCCTTCAACAACGCCGGTTTCTCGCTCTACGCCGACAGCATGACGGGGTTCGCCAGGGACCCGTGGATCACGGTTCCCATCGCCGTGGCGGTGGTCGCGGGAGGGCTGGGTTTTCCCATCTGGGTGGAGTTGTGGCGCTTCACCCGGCGGCGCCGGGAGGCGCGCCACTGGTCCCTGCACGCCAAGATCACCCTGGTGATGACGGGTGTCCTGCTGGTGATCGGCTTCGCGGCCTTCCTCCTGCTGGAGTGGGCCAACCCGGCGACGATGGGTCCCCTGACGCCGCGCGACAAGGTCCTCACCGCCTTCTTCCAGGCGGTGATGCCGCGCACGGCGGGCTTCAACAGCCTCGACTTCGGCGCGATGCACACCCAGACCCTGCTGGTCACCGACATGCTCATGTTCGTCGGCGGGGGCAGCGCGGGCACCGCCGGGGGCATCAAGGTGACGACCTTCGCCGTGCTGGCCTTCGTGGTCTACGCCAACGTGAGAGGGGAGCCGACGGTGCACGTGGGGGGCCGCCGCCTGGCCGACGGCACCGCCTCCCAGGCGACCACGGTGGTGCTTCTGGCCCTGGGGCTGGTGCTGGCGGCGACGCTGACCCTGATGACCGTCACACCCTTCACCCTGGACCAGATCCTGTTCGAGACGGTCTCGGCCTTCGGCACGGTCGGCCTGTCCACCGGCATCACCGGGGACCTGCCGCCGCTCGGTGAGATGGTCGTCGTCTTCCTCATGTTCGTGGGGCGGATCGGGCCGATCACCCTGGCCTCGGCCCTGGCGCTGCGCCGCCGGGCGCGCCTGTACGAGCTGCCCCAGGAGCGGCCGATCGTCGGCTGAGGGCGGCGGCGCGGCGTGTGACCGGCGCCGACCCGCCCCCCGTGTCGTCCGGGCGGCCCGGAGGCGGGGAAGCGCACCCGGTTCGGCCCGTGGTTGACGTCCATCCGCACGCCGTTGGTCTCCAGCAGTTCGCCGGGCAGCGGGATGGGCGGTGCCGGGGCCGGATAGCCGTGTGCGCGGGGACCCCGCGTGAGCCGTTCAGGAGCGCGGTGCCTCAGCGGGACCGCAGTCCGCGCCGCAGGTCGCGGTCCGGTGCTCCGGGCGGCGCCGCTCCAGCAGGACGCTGTCCCGCCAGCGGCCGTCCAGGCACGCGATGCTCTCGCGCACGCCCACGGTGCGGTACCCCGCCGAGCGGTGCAGGGCCAGGGCGGCCTTGTTCTCGGGGAGGACCGAGGCCTGCAGGGTCCACAGCCCGGCGGCGTCGGCCTCGGTGACCTGCCGGTGGAGCAGTGCCTTGCCCGTGCCCCGGCCCCGGGCGTCCTCGGCCACGTAGACCGAGGTCTCGGCGGCGCCGGAGTAGGCGGCCAGGGAGGAGACCGGGGCGGCGGCGGCCCAACCCACCAGGCGCCCGCTGCGCTCGGCGACCCAGCGGTGACCGGGCAGCCACCGCTCGAACAGGGCGTCCTCCTCGGGCGCCTCGGTCTCGAAGGCGGCGTCGCCGGTGGCGATTCCCTGGGCGTAGATCTCGCGGACCGTCGGCAGATCCGCCTCGGTCATGGCGCGTACGTCCACGTCGGCGGGCAGGTCGGCGGGGCAGCACGGGCGCGAGCCGAGCAGTCCCATGACGGCGTCGGCGGCGTGCGGCAGGCCGGTGCAGCAGGCCGGATTGACCGCGACCCGGGTGGAGGTGCCCACGCGGGTCAGGGTCACGAAGCCCACCTCGGTCAGTTTGCGCAGGTGGTGGGAGGCGGTCGGCTGGCTGATGCCCACCGCCGCGGCGAGTTCGCCCACGCTGATCGTGCCCGGGTACGCGGCGACGGTGTGCAGCAGGCGTACGCGCATCGGCTCGGCCAGGCAGGCGAACCAGGCGGCGTAGGTCTGGGCGTCACTGGCGGGGAGGGTCTCGGGTGCGGGGCTCGTTACGGTCACCCCCCCAGTATCGGTGACGACATCGACCAAAGTCGATGTTGCATCCATTGATGGAAGTCTATATCTTCTTCTTGCATAGATGTCAGTCGATGAAAGGATGCGTCATGGTCGAGGAGTACCCGGTCGTGGTGATCGGAGCCGGTCCGGTGGGCCTGGCCGCGGCGGCGGAGCTGGTCGAGCGGGGGCTGCCGGTCCTGGTGCTGGAGAAGGGCGGAAGCGCCGGAGCGGCGGTGCGCGAGTGGGGGCACGTGCGCCTGTTCTCGATGTGGCGCGACCTGGTCGACCCCGCCGCGGAGAAGCTGCTCACCGGCACCGGATGGCAGCGCCCGGACGACGAGGTCTACCCCACCGGCGGGGAGTGGGCCGAGCTCTACCTGTCCCCGCTCGCCGGGGCACTGGGAGAGCGGGTGCGCTTCGGCGCCGAGGTCACCGGTGTCAGCCGCCGGGGCCGGGACCGGGTCGTGGACGCCGAACGGGCCGAACAGCCCTTCACCGTGCGGCTGCGCACCGACGCGGGTGAGGAGCGCCTGCTGGCCCGTGCGGTGATCGACGCCTCCGGGACCTGGGGCTCCCCCAACCCGGTGGGCGGCGACGGCCTGCCCGCGCTGGGGGAGGAGGCCGCCGCCGACCGGATCTCCCACCGGATCCCCGATCTGGCCGACCCGGCCGTGAGGGCCCGTTACGCGGGCCGCACCACGGCCGTGGTGGGCCGGGGCCACTCCGCGCTGACCGCCCTGGTCTCCCTGGCCGCGCTGGCCGGGGAGGAGCCGGACACCCGCGCTCTGTGGGTGCTGCGCCGGGGGGAGGTCGGCGACGCCTTCGGAGGAGGGGACGCAGACCAGCTGCCCGCCCGGGGAGCCCTGGGCCAGCGGGCGAAGGCGGCCGTGGCGGCCGGGCACATCCGGGTGGTCGCGGGCTTCCGGACCGCCGAGGTGCGCACCGAGGACGGCGGCCTGGTCCTGGCGGACGAGAACGGTCGGGAACTGGAGCCGGTGGACGAGGTCGTCGCCCTGACCGGGTTCCGCCCCGACCTGGCTCCGCTGTCGGAGATCCGCCTGGGACTGGACGCCACGCTTCAGGCGCCGGTGGAGCTGGCTCCGCTCATCGACCCCAACGTGCACTCCTGCGGCACCGTCTACCCGCACGGGGCCCGGGAGCTGGCCCATCCGGAGGAGGGGTTCTTCCTGGCCGGGATGAAGTCCTACGGGCGCGCGCCCACCTTCCTGGCGCTGACCGGGTTCGAGCAGGTGCGCAGCATCGCCGCCCACCTCGCGGGCGACCACGAGGGCGCGGCCCGGGTGGAGCTGACCCTGCCCGAGACCGGGGTGTGCAGCGGAGGCGGCCTGACCGAGGAGGTCGAGGTCCAGGACGAGGGCGGCTGCTGCGGTGCTCCGGAGCCCTCGGGCGCCGCTGACACCACGGAGCCGGGCGGGCGGGAGCGCGAGGCCGCGGTGACCGTGGCGCGGAGCGGGCCGGACGCCGGAAGCTGCTGCTCGGCCCCCGTCCCGCAGGCGGTCGAGGCGCCCGCTCCGGTCACGACGGCGTGAGCTCCCCGACCACGGGTGGGCCCGCGCGGGTGCTGGGCGCCGCGCGGGCCCACCGCGGGCTCCTGGCCCTGTCCGTCACCGTGACCACGAGCTACGGGGTGCTGTTCTACGCCTTCCCGGTGCTGGCCCCCGCCATCACCGCCGACACCGGGTGGTCGCTGGCGGCCCTCACCGCCTGCTTCTCGGCCGCACAGGTCGTGGCGGGGCTCACGGGGATCGCGGTGGGGCGGTGGCTGCACCGCCGCGGGCCCCGACCGGCCATGACGGCCGCGGCCGTTCTCGCGGTCCCGGCCCTGGCCGCGGTCGCGTCGGCGCGCGACCTCTGGCTGTTCGGCGCGGCCTGGCTGGTGGCCGGGACGGCGATGGCCGGGTTGTTCTACCCGCCCGCCTTCGCCGCGCTGACCCGCTGGTACGACGCCGGGCGGGTGCGCGCGCTGACCGTGCTGACCCTGGTCGCCGGGCTGGCCAGCACCGTCTTCGCCCCGCTCACCGCGGTCCTGGAGGCCTCGCTGGGTTGGCGCGGCGCCTACCTGGCCCTGGGCGGGGTGCTCGTCGCGGTGGTGGTTCCCCTGCACGCCTTCGCCCTGCCCCGGGCCTGGGACGGAACGGCCACGGCGAGGGGGCCCGGCGGTACCGGGCACGTGCGCGCCGTGGTCGGGTCGGCGGCGTTCTGGGCGCTGGCCGCGGCGCTGACCGCGGGCTCCCTCACGGTGTACGCCGTCGTGATCAACCTGGTCCCGCTCCTGCAGGAGCGGGGGTTCGACACCACGACGGCGGCCTGGGCCCTGGGCGCGGGCGGTGTGGGCCAGGTCCTGGGCCGCCTGGTCTACGGGCCCCTGGAACGTCGGACGGCCCCGGTGCCGCGCGCCCTGGCGGTCCTGGGCGCCTGCTCGGTGACCACGCTGCTCCTGGCCCTGGTCCCCGGACCGCTCGGGTTGGTCATGGCCGTCGCGGTGCTGGCGGGAACGGCGCGCGGAGTGCTCACCCTCCTCCAGGCCACGGCCGTCGTGGACTGGTGGGGCACACGGGACCACGCCACCCTCAACGGCCTCCTGCACGTGCCCGTCATGGTGGCCGTCGCCCTGGCCCCCTGGGCGGGGGCCGCGCTGGCCGGACCGGTGGGCGGCTACCCGGCCGCGTTCACTCTGCTGGGCGTCCTGGCGGGGGTCGGCGCCCTGGCGGTCCTGGCCAGCCGTCCGAGCCCGGTCCCCGCCCCAGCCCCTTCCTGAAGAACCCTTCCCCGAGAACCGGTCCCCCGCCCGCGCCGGCGGCGGGACCCCATCCCCTGAGGAGAGAACGTGGAACACGTGTCCCTGGCCGTCATCGGAGCCGGACAGGCCGGGCTGGCCACCGCACGGGCCGCCCGTCGGCGCGGCCTCACCCCCCTGGTGCTGGAGGCCGCCGACAGCGCGGGCGGCTCCTGGCCGCACTACTACGACAGCCTGACCCTGTTCTCCCCGGCCCGTTTCTCCGCCCTGCCCGGGCACCCCCTGCCCGGGGACCCCGACCGCTACCCGCGGCGCGATGAGATCGTGGCCTACCTGCGCGACTACACCGAACACCTGGACGCCGACCTGCGCTACGGCCAGCGCGTGGAGCGGGTCGAACCCCGGGGGGACGCCCTCGTGCTGACCACCGCCGACGGCTCCCGGTTCCGGGCTTCGGCGGTGGTCGCGGCCACCGGCGGCTTCTCCCGGCCGCACCGTCCGGCCCTGCCGGGCCTGGACGCCTTTCCCGGGACCGTGCTGCACTCGGCCGGCTACCGGCGCCCCGACGCCTTCGCCGGACAGCGCGTGGTGGTGGTCGGCGGCGGCAACTCCGGCGTGCAGATCGCAGCCGACCTGGCCTCCGTGGCCCGGGTCAGCCTGGCCACCCGAGGGCCCGTGGCCTGGGTGAACCAGCGCCCCCTCGGCCGGGACCTGCACTGGTGGTTCACCCGCAGCGGCCTGGACACGGCACCGCTGCGCCGGGTGTGGGAACGGGGGGCCACCCTGGTCATCGACGACGGCCGGTACCGGGCGGCCTTCGCCACGGGCAACCCCGACCGGCGGGAGATGTTCTCCGAACTGCGGGGGGAGAAGGTCACCTGGGCCGACGGCACGGTGGAGCGGGTGGACACCCTCCTGCTGGCCACCGGCTACCGGCCCGCCCTGGACTACCTGGCCCCCACCGGGGCGCTGGACGCCCGGGGCCGACCGCTGCACCGCGGCGGGATCTCCACCACCGTCCCCGGCCTGGGGTACGTGGGGTTGGAGTTCCAGCGCAGCTTCTCCTCGGCCACCCTGCGCGGGGTCGGCCGTGACGCGCGCCGGGTCCTTCGCGGCCTCAGCCCCCGGCTGCGAGGGAGTCGCTGATCCGGGCGACGGTGGTCTTGGCGGTGCGTCCGGCGCCGATGAGGGTGGCCGAGGCGGGTCCGGTCCAGTCGCCGTAGCCGAGCAGGAACAGGCGCGGTTCGGCCGCGGCCCGGGTGCCCTCCACCGGGATCCGGCCCCGGCCGTCCGTCAGGCCCAGCGGGGCCAGGTGGTCCAGTGCCGGGGCGAAGCCCGTGCACCACACGATCGCGTCGCAGTCCAGGGAGCTGCCGTCCGACCAGACCACCCCGGTGGGGGTGAGGCGGTCGAACATCGGCTCGGCCTTGAGCGCGCCGCGCTCGCGAGCCTCGCGCACGGGCGGCACCACCACGATGTCGCCCAGGTCGCCGACCCCCGGAGGCAGCGGACCGCCGTCGCGTGCGGCGTTCTGGTGCCGGGTGGCGATGGCGAACAGGGCGCGCCCGTCCACCTCGTCGGGCAGGAACCGGGGCGGGCGCAGGGTGGCCCAGGTGGTCTGGGCGACCCGGGAGAGCTCGGCGAGGATCTGCGCCGCGGAGTTGCCGCCGCCCACGACCACGACCCGCTGCCCGGCGAACTCCTCGGGGGCACGGTAGTCGACGGTGTGCAGCTGGCGTCCCCGGTACAGGTCGCGGCCCGGGAGGTCGGGCACGCGCGGTGCCCGCCAGGTGCCGGTGGCGCTGATGACGTACCGGGCCCGCCAGGAGCCCTCCCGCGCGTTCACCCGCAGGGCGCCGCGGACCCGTTCCACGCCCTCCACGTGGACCGGGCGGTGCACGGGCAGGCCGTAGCGGCGCTCGTACTCGCCCAGGTACCAGGTGACGTGCCGCGCGCTCGGGTAGGCCTGGCCCTCCTCCTCGGGCATCCACCAGCCCGGCAGCATGCTGTGCCCGGCGGGGGAGAAGAGCCGCAGCGAGTCCCAGTACTCGTTCCACGCCCCGCCCGGCTCGGTGCGGTCGTCCAGGATCACGAACTCCGCCCCGGTCCGCCGCAGGAAGTAGCCCGCGGCCAGACCTGCCTGTCCGCCGCCGACGACCGCGACGTCGACGGTGTGCTCCCGGTGCTGCATCCGTGTTCCTTTCGCGTGCGGGGGTGGCGGCCGGGGGCGGTGGACCGCCCCCGGCTCCGGGGTTCCTAGGGGGTGGGGGCGGTGCTGGGGGTGCGGGCCGTGAAGCGCTTGCGCCAGGCCAGCGACACGTACACCAGGCCCACCAGCACGGGCACCTCGATCAGCGGTCCCACGACCCCGGCCAGCGCCTGCCCCGAGGCGACGCCGAACGTGGCGATGGCCACCGCGATGGCCAGTTCGAAGTTGTTGCCCGCCGCGGTGAAGGCCAGCGTCGTGGTGCGGTCGTAGCCCAGCCCGATCGCCTTGCCCAGCACGAAGGTGCCGAACCACATGATCACGAAGTAGGCCAGCAGGGGCAGGGCGATGCGCACCACGTCCAGCGGCTGGCTGGTGATGGTGCCGCCCTGGAGGGCGAACAGCAGCACGATGGTGAACAGCAGCCCGTACAGCGCCCACGGGCCGATCCGCGGCAGGAAGACGGACTCGTAGCGCTCCCGGCCCATGCGCCGCTCGCCGAGCGTGCGGGTGAGGAAGCCCGCGGCCAGCGGGACGCCCAGGAAGATGACCACGTTCAGCGCGATCAGCCACGGCGACACGTCCAGGCCGCCGGTGTCCAGGCCCAGCCACCCGGGCAGCAGGTCCAGGTAGAACCAGCCCAGCACGCCGAAGGCCAGCACCTGGAACACCGAGTTCAGCGCCACGAGCACCGCGGCGGCCTCGCGGTCGCCGCAGGCCAGGTCGTTCCAGATGATCACCATGGCGATGCACCGGGCCAGGCCCACGATGATCAGACCGGTGCGGTACTCGGGCAGGTCGGCCAGGAAGATCCAGGCCAGGGCGAACATCACCGCCGGGCCCACGACCCAGTTGACCACCAGGGAGGAGACGAGCAGCCGCCGGTCGCGGGTGACGGTGTCCAGGCGGTCGTAGCGGACCTTGGCCAGCACCGGGTACATCATCACCAGCAGGCCCAGGGCGATGGGCAGCGAGATCCCGCCGACCTCCACCGCGGCCAGGGCCCCGTCCAGGCCCGGGACCAGGCGGCCCAGGCCCAGCCCCACGGCCATGGCGAGCAGGATCCACACCGCCAGGAACCGGTCCAGGGTGGACAGCTTGGCCACGACCGAGGGGGTGGCGGGGGAGGTGTCGTTGGTGGCCGTCATCAGCAGGGCCTCCTGGTGGTGCCGCTCTCGCGGGCGGTGCGGGCGAGTTCGGACAGCGCCCCGGACAGGGACTCCAGCGCCTCGGGGCGCAGGCGGTAGTAGGTGAAGCGGCCGCACGGCTCGGTCTCGACCACGCCCGTCTCGCGCAGGACGCGCAGGTGGTTGGACAGGTTGGTCTGGCGCGCGCCGGTCTCCCGGATCAGGTGGGTCGTGCACAGGGTCTCGCGGGCCAGCAGGGTCACGATCCGCAGCCGGAGCGGGTCGGACACCGCCTTGATCACATCAGGATCAACTGACATCAGCATGGGCTGATACTATCGCATCATTCGTGCCCGACTTCCGATCCCCGATCCGCACCCCGCCAGAAGAGTAGGAACCATGACCACGTCCGCCACGCCGTCCGTGCTGTTCGTCTGCGTCCACAACGCCGGAAGGTCGCAGATGGCCGCCGCCTGGCTGTCCCACCTGGCCGGGGACCGCGTCGAGGTGCGCTCGGCCGGGTCCGCGCCCGCCGACGCCCTCAACCCCGCCGTGGTCGAGGCCATGGCCGAGGTCGGTATCGACATCACCGACCAGAGCCCCAAGATCCTCACCACCGAGGCCGTGGAGGCCTCCGACGTGTGCGTGACCATGGGCTGCGGCGACACCTGCCCGATCTTCCCCGGCAAGCGCTACCTCGACTGGGCGCTGCCCGACCCCGCCGGACAGGGCGTGGCGGCGGTGCGCCCCATCCGCGACGAGATCAGGAAGCGCGTCGAGGAGCTTCTCGCGGAGGTCGCCCCCGCGTAGGGGAGGCTCCTCCCCTACGCGCCGGGGCCGCGCGGTGGTCCCGCCCGGCCCCGGTCCGCGACCGCGCCGCCGTCCTACTCCCCGTCCTCGGAGTGCCGGGGCAGCACCGCGACGGGGACCGTGGCGTTGTGCAGCACACCCTGGGTGGCCGAGCCCAGCAGCAGGCCGCGCACGCTGCCCCGCCCGCGCGAGCCCACCACGATCAGATCGGCTCCGGCGCCCGCCCCGACCAGGGCGTCCACCGGGTTGTCACCGGTGCGCAGGACGCTGACGTCCACGCCCTCGGTGCTCTCGTCGATGACGTCGGCCAGCACGCCCGCCACCAGTTCCTCGGAGTAGCGGTCCAGCAGCTCGTCCGAGGGCGGAGCCCAGCCGCCGGCGACCATCGTCGCGGTGTCGAAGGGCAGGGGCACCCGCCAGCTGTGCACCACCACGACCGAGGAACCCGCGTGCTCGGCGGCGCGGTGCAGGGCGAATCGCAGGGCGCGCCGGGAGTCGTCCGATCCGTCCACGCCGACCACGATGCGCTCCGGCCCCCTGGGCGGGGCCTCGTTCTGGGGGCGGCGGGGGACCACCACCACGGGGCACACCGCCTTGGCCGCCAGGCGCACCCCCGCCGAGCCCGCCAGCGCCGAGCGCACCGGCCCCAGCCCGCGCGAGCCCACGACCACCGTGTCCCCGTGGCCGAGCCGGCGCAGCAGCGCCAGCGGTGGCTCCTCCAGCGCCAGCTCCGTCTCCACCTTCAGGTTCGGCCACAGCGAGCGCACGTGGCCGACGGCCTCCTCCAGGACACCTCGGCCGTGCTGGGACACCTCCTCCGGCGGAGGGAAGCGGGTGGGACCGGTGTAGACCGACACCACCAGCGGCATGGACAGGGTGTGCACGATGTACAGGGGCAGGTGCGTGCGCTCGGCCTCGGCGGCCGCCCACTCCAGGGCGGCGCGCGCCGACTCGGAGCCGTCCACGCCCACCGCCACCTTGGGTGTGGGTACCTGTTCGTCGGTCATGTCTTCCTCGCCTTCGGGCAGCGTCCGCTTCCTCGTCTCCAGGATGACCCGCTCCCGGGTTCCCCAGTGGCTCCACAGGTCCCGGTTCGTCCGCGTCGAAGGTCCCCCGTTCCGGGCCGGCGACCGCGGGCGTCAGCGCGTCCAGGCCCGCGCGCGCAGCAGCCGCAGCCCGTTGAGGGCCACGATCACCGTGGAGCCCTCGTGCCCCGCCACCGCCAGGGCCAGCGGCAGGGTGCCCACCAGGTCCCAGATGACCAGTACCAGGATGAACGCCGCCGCCACGCACAGGTTGGCGACCACGAACCTGCGGGCGCGCCGCGACAGGGCGATCAGCCGGGGCAGGGCCGCCAGGTCGTCGCGGACGATGACGGCGTCGGCGGTGTCCAGGGCCAGGTCCGAGCCGCGCCTCCCCATGGCCACGCCTGTGGTGGCCGCGGCCATGGCCGGAGCGTCGTTGACCCCGTCGCCGACCAGCAGCACCCGGGTTCCGGACCGCTCCAGGTCGCGTACCAGCGCGGACTTGTCCTGGGGTAGCAGGTCGGCGCGGACCTCCCCGATCCCGGTGGCCCGGGCCACGTGCGCGGCGGTGGCCGCGTTGTCGCCGGTGAGCAGGCGCACCGGCGAGGTGGTGAGCGCACCGACCTCGGCCACGGCGGCGGGCGCCTCCGGGCGCAGGGCGTCGGACAGGGTGAGGGTGCCCGCCGGGGCTCCGTCGACCGTCACCGACACCCGGGTGCCCGCCGGGCCCCCGGGGCCGGCGGGTGCCCGTTCCACCCGCACCCCGCGGCCGTCGACACGGGCGCGCACCCCCAGTCCGGGCAGCGCGGCGAAGTCCTCGGCGCGGCTCCCCGAGGAGTCCGCCCCCCGTGCGGCGGCCGCGGCGCACACGGCGCGCGCCAGCGGGTGCTCGCTGTAGCGCTCCACGGCCGCGGCCAGGGCCAGGACCTCGTCGGCCTCCCGGCCCGGCGCGGGGTCGATCCCGGTGACCTCGGGCTCTCCCCGGGTGAGGGTGCCGGTCTTGTCGAAGGCCACCGCCCCGGTCCGGCCGATCTGCTCCATGACGGTCGCCGACTTGACCAGGACGCCGTGGCGCCCGGCGTTGGCGATCGCGGCCAGCAGGGGCGGCATGGTGGAGAGCACCACCGCGCAGGGCGAGGCCACGATCATGAACACGATGGCGCGCAGCAGCGCCTCCTCGAACCCCTGGCCCAGCAGCAGGGGGACGCCCAGTACGAGCAGGGTGGCCGCCACCACGGCGGCCGAGTAGCGCTGCTCGACCTTCTCGACGAACAGCTGCGTGCGCGCCTTGGTGGCCGAGGCCTCCTCCACCAGGGCCACGATGCGGGCGATCACCGAGTCCCGCGCGGGACGGTCGACCCGCACCCGCAGGACCCCGGTGCCGTTGATGGTGCCCGAGAGCACCTCCTGGCCCGCGGTCCGCGGTACGGGCACCGACTCGCCCGTGATGGCCTGCTGGTCCACCTCGCTGGCGCCCTCGACCACGGTGCCGTCGGCGCCCACGCGCTCGCCCGGGCGGACCAGGATCGTGTCGCCCACCCGCAGGTCGGCGGTGTCGACGGTCTCCTCGCGGTCGTCGCCGCTCAGGCGCACGGCCCGTTCCGGGGCCAGGGTGAGCAGGGAGCTGACGGAGTCGGCGGTGCGCTGGGTGACCACGGCCTCCAGCGCGCCGGAGGTGGCGAAGATGACGATGAGCAGGGCGCCGTCGAAGACCTGGCCGATCCCGGCGGCGGCCAGGGCGGCCACGATCATCAGCAGGTCCACGTCCAGGGTGCGCTCGCGGGCGGCGCGCAGACCGGACAGGGCGGGGTCCCAGCCCCCGGCGGCGTAGCAGGCCAGGTACAGGCCCCACCACAGCCAGGCGGGCGCGCCCAGCAGCTGGGCGGCCCACCCGGCCAGGAACAAAGCCAGCGCGGCGGCGGCCCAGCGCACCTCGCCCAGCGCCAGGCCGGTGGCCAGCAGGGACGGGGGCCTGGGACGGGGGTCCTCGGAGAGGACCGGGGTGGTCGCGGTGGCGGTCACGCTTCGGTGCTCCGTTCCCGGACGGTCGCGGGCGCGACGTTGGCGCGGTGGTGGGCGGGTTCGACCTCCAGGGCGTGTTCGGCCTGGTAGACGGCGTCGGCCACCAGTTGGCGGGCGTGCTCGTTGGCCAGGCTGTAGTACATCCGGTTGCCCTCGCGGCGGCAGGCCACCACCCGCCCCATCCGCAGCTTGGCCAGGTGCTGGGAGACGGAGGGGCCGGGCCTGCCCAGGCGGTCGGCCAGCTCGTTGACGGACAGTTCGCCCCCGCGCAGGGCGAGGATGATCCGGACCCGGGTGGCGTCGGCCAGCAGGGTGAGGATCTCCACGGCGTATTCGACGTAGGGGCTGTTCTCGTCGAGACCGCATCTCTTGCTATCTGCGTTCATACGCAGATAGTAGATCCTGAGAGGGGGCGGGTGAACCGGGGCCCGGGGTTCCCTTCGCCGTCGGCCCCGGATTCCGGAGGCCCGAAGCGGGAAGTGACTGTACGCGATCGGGCGAATACGCGATTCGCGGGCGGGGTAGAGGGTCTGGGGCAACGCCCGCCACACGGGCAACGGAGGGGGACACAGATGCCGATCAACCAGGCGGGATCCTGGGGGCGTGCGGTCTCGGCCGCGCTGCTCGCCTTCTCGGTGCTGTCGCTCAGCGCCTGCGAGGACGAGGGCACCGACGCCGAGGACGTGCAGGAGGAGGAGGGCGTCGGCGTGGGCCACAGGGTGACGGTCTCCTCGCAGGTCACCGAGGTGCTGTCGGACCAGGCGTTCGCGATGGAGGGAGACGACGACCCGGCCCAGGACGAACCGCTCCTCGTGGTCACCGCCGACCCGACGGACGTCAGCGAGGGCGACACCGTCACCGTGACCGGCACGATCCAGGAGTTCGACTACCGCTCCTACCTCGAGGACTACGCGCTGGAGGACGAGGGGCTCTACCAGGACTTCGAGGGGGACCAGTTCATCGTGGCCGACGAGGTGCTGCGGGACGCCTCACCCGGAACCGGGTAGCGGGTCGGCCGACGGGGTGGGGGTCTTCGCGGCCTACCCGGCGGAGGGGCAGTCCCCGTCAGGACCGCGCCCCCCGCCGGCTGGGCTCCCGCGCGGACAGCGGGTCCGCGGTGCGGGTGCGGCCGAGGGGCTTCGACGCGCCCCCGGCGGCGGCGCGACCGCCGGGGGAGCGGGGCGCGGTCGTCAGTCCGTCCGCGGCCTCTCCTCACGCCGCTCGTCCCGCTCCTCCCCGGCCGGCTTCGCGACGTCGCGCAGGAACAGGAACGTGACGGCGGCGACCCCGAGCACGACGGCCGCACCGGTGTAGCCCACCGCGGTCAGACCCGCCATGAACGCCCGCTCCGCGGCCGCCGTCACCTGCGCCGCCAGCGCCGGCTCCATGTCCCGGGCCGTCGCCACCGCACCGGGAAGGCCGTCGCGTGCGGCTTCGGTCCGGCCCGAGGGCACCCCCGGGAGCACGGCCTCGGAGATCCGCGACCGGTAGACGGCGGTTCCCAGCGCGCCCAGGGTGGCCACGCCCAGGGCCATACCGACCTCACTGCACGTCTCGGACAGGGACGAGGCCGAGCCGCTCTTCTCCCTGGGCGCGGAGGCGATGACCAGGTCGACGACCAACACCATCAACGGACCCAGCCCGAAGGTGACCAGGACGCTGCCCACCACCGCCGGGAGCGGGCCCGAGTCCGCCCCGCTCTGGACGAACACGACCAGACCCGCGGCCGAGACCACCAGGCCCAGGGCGATCGTGGTGGCCGCACGCAGCCGCGCGGCGACCAGCGGGGCCAGCATCGCGCCGGCGATGTTGCCCAGCGCGTAGGGGACCATCCACAGACCGGCGGCCGACGGCGACAGCTCCAGCACGAGCTGGAGGTACTGGGCGAACAGCAGCACGAACGCCCCCAGCACCACCGTGCCCGCCAACAGGCCGCCCAGCCCCACCGTGAACGGCGGCAGCCGGAACAGGGCCAGGTCCACCAGGGGGTTCTCCAACCGGCGCTGGCGTCGCACGAACAGCCAGCCGAAGACCGCACCGGTGAGGAGGGGAGCGGCCACGCCCGGCCCCCACCCGTTCTCCGCGGCCTCCTTGACGGCGTAGACGACCGGCAGGACGGCCGCCAGCGACAGGGCCACGCTGACCGGGTCCAGCCGCCCGGGGGCGGGGTCGCGGAACTCCGGCAGCAGGAACGGGGCGGCGACCAGCAGCAGCGCCATCACCGGAACACCCATCAGGAAGACCGAGCCCCACCAGAACCACTGGAGCAGTACGCCGCCGACCATCGGCCCGATGGCCCCGCCCGCGGAGAAACAGCTCATCCACACCGCCACGGCCAGACCCCGCTGCCTGGGATCGTGGAACATGTTGCTGATCAGTGACAGGGTGGAGGGCATCAGCGTGGCACCCGCCACGCCCAGCAGGGCGCGGGCGGCGATGAGCATCCCGGCACTGGTGGAGTAGGCCGCGAACAGCGAGGCCGCGCCGAAGGCCGCGGCGCCGATCATCAGCAGCCGACGGCGGCCGATGCGGTCCCCGAGCGTTCCCATGGTGACGAGGAAACCGGCGATCATGAAACCGTAGACGTCCAGGATCCACAGCTGCTGCGCGCTGGTGGGCGCCAGGTCCGCCGCCAGGTGCGGCAGGGCCAGGTGCAGGACCGTGAAGTCCAGGGAGAGCAGCAGGGTCGGCAGGGCCAGGACGGCCAGGCCGAGCCATCGGCGGCCCCCCGCACTCGCGGCGGGAGCGGACTTCGCTTCGTCCGGGGACATGGGTGGTGTCCTTCCTTCCAGATCGTCGCGCCGTGGCGCGGGCGTGAGTCACCCGCCAACCTCGCGCCCCGGCGCTCCGGAAAGGCTCCGGTCGCGCCCCGGCCGGGCTTTGGCCGTGCACTACGGTTGTGCCATGCGCTTCGGGATCCTGGGGCCACTGCGGGTGTGGAGCGGAGACGGGGAACCGGTCCGCGTCCCCGAGACCAAGGTGCGCGTACTCCTGGCCGCGCTGCTCCTGGGCGAGGGACGGCCGGTCACCACCGAGGCGCTCATCGACGACCTTTGGGGCGAGCACCTGCCGGCCCATCCCGCGCGGGTCCTGCGCGCCAAGCTCTCCCAGCTGCGGGGCGTCCTCGCGGGCGCCGAGCCCGGTGCCCGCGACCGGGTGCCGCGCGCCCCCGGCGGCTACCGGCTGCGGACCGAACCCGACGAGGTGGACTTCACCCGTTTCCGCGCCCTGGTGGAACGGGCGCGCCTGGCCCCGGACCCGCGCGCGGCGGCCGCCGCCCTCAGCGAAGGGCTGTCGCTGTGGCGCGGGGACGCCCTCGCGGGACTCACCGGCACCCCGCGCCTGGCCCGCGCGGCCGCCCGGCTGGACGAGGAGCGCCTGTCGGCGGTGGAGGAGCACGCCCTGGTCCGGCTGGATCTGGGCGAACACCACCTGCGGGTGGAGGAGCTGGGTGAGCTGGTCGCCCGGCACCCGCTCCGCGAGCGCCTGTGCGCCGCCTACATGAGGGCGCTGTACGCCTCGGGCCGCCAAGCCGAGGCGCTGGGCGTCTTCGAGCGGCTGCGCCGGCGGCTCCGCGACGAACTCGGCGTCTCTCCCGGTCCCGAGGTCGCCGGACTGCACCTTCGGATACTGCGCCGGGACGGCGCCCTGGCCCCGCCGGGACAGGGCCCGCACACGGCCGCCCTGCGGCCGCGCACCAACCTTCCGGCGCCGGTGAACGACACCGTCGGCCGCGAGGCCGACGTCGAACGGGTCCGCGGCCTCCTGCGGCGTTCCCGCCTGGTCACCCTCACCGGTCCGGGCGGCGTCGGCAAGACCCGGCTGTCCCTGGAGGCGGCGGCGGGCCTGGACGACCGCCACCCCGACGGTCTGTGGTTCGTGGAACTGGGCACCCTGCCCCCGGAACGGGGAGAGGGCCCCGGCGCGGCCGACCGCGTGGCCGACGCGGTCGTGTCCGTCACCGGCGCCCGCGACCTCGTCCAGGCACTCAGCGCCACCCGCACCCTGCTGGTCCTGGACAACTGCGAACACGTCATCGAGTCGGCGGCCGCCCTGGCCCGGGACCTGCTGCGCGCGGCTCCCCGCCTGCACCTGCTGGTGACCAGCCGCGAACCCCTGGGCATCGACGGCGAGCACCTGCACGAGGTGCGCCCGCTCGCCCTCCCCGATCCCGCCGACCCGGCCGACGCGCGCTCCTCCGCCGCGGTGCGCCTGTTCGCCTCCCGCGCCTCGGCGGGCGCGCCCGACTTCGTCCTGAGCGAGGACACCGCCCCGACTGTGGCGTCGATCTGCCGCCGTCTGGACGGCCTGCCGCTGGCCCTGGAACTGGCGGCCAACCGGGTGCGCGCCCTGGGCGTGCGCCGCCTGGCCGACGGCCTGGACGACCGGTTCCGACTGCTGTCGGCGGGCGGCCGGGGCGCGCCGGGGCGCCACCGGACCCTGCGCGCCGTCATCGACTGGAGCTGGGACCTGCTCGGCGAACCCGAGAGGACCGTCCTGCGCCGCCTGTCCGTGTACGCCGACGGCTGCACACCCGAGGGGGCCGAAGCGGTGGCCGGCGGCGACGGGATCGACCCCGGCGAGGTCGTGGAGATCGTGGCCCGCCTGGTGGAGCGGTCCCTGGTCACCGCGGCCCGGGGCACCGAAGGGGTCCGCTACCGGCTGCTGGAGACCATCGCCGCCTACGCCCGGGAGCACCTGGCGGCGGCGGGGGAGGCCGACGCGCTGCGCCGCCGCCACCTGCGCCACCTGGCGTCGCTGGCCGCCGAGGCCGACCCACGGCTGCGCGGTCGCCACCAGCACCTGTGGCTGCGCCGCCTGGACGAGGAGAACGCCGACCTGCGGGCCGCCGAGGACACCGCCGTCCGGTCGGGCGAGGCCGACGCTGCCCTGGGGCTGGCCCTGGACCTGGTCTGGTACCGCTACCTGCGGGGGCGCCCCGGTGAGGCGTACCGCTCCCTGACCCGGGCGCTGGAACTGCCCGGGGGCGGGCCCGGCTTGCGCGCCGCCGCCGGAGCCTGGTGGGCGGGCATGGCCCTCATGGTCGGTGAACCCGAGGACCCGGTGGAGCTGGTGCGGGCCGCGCTGGCCGACTGCACCGACCTGGTCCCCGCGCGGGAGCTGGCCCGGGTCGAGTGGTTCCTGGGCACCGCCCTGCTGGACTTCGGTGAGCTCCGGTTGAGCGGGGAACTCGTCGACCGCTCCCTGGCCGTGTTCCGCCGCGAGGACGACCGCTGGGGTACGGCCGCCGCACTGTGCACGCACGCGTGGCTGCTCAAGGCCCGGGGCCGGATGGCCGGTTTCGAGTCCGACGCCCGGCGCTCCCTCGAACTCTTCGACGAGATCGGGGACCGCTGGGGCCGCCTTCAGGCCATGCCGGCCCTGGGCAGCCGGGCCGAGCTCGACGGCGACTACGCGGAGGCGGCCCGGCTGCACCGGGAGGGGCTCCGGCTGGCCGAGGAGCTCGGGCTGTGGTCGGAGGTCTCCTACCGGCTCTCCGAACTCGGCCGCAACGCCCTGCTGCGCGGCGAGTACCGGCGGGCCGAGGACTTCCACGAACGCGCCCGTCGCCTGGCGGTGGAGCAGGGGGACCGCTTCGGAGAACGCTTCGCCGAGTTCGGCCTGGGCATGGGCGCCCGCCGCGAGGGCCGGCTCGACCGGGCCGACCGGTACCTGTCGGGGTGGTTGGAGCGGGTCCGGGGGACGAACGCCCCGGCGGCCGAGGCCACGGTCCTGGCCGAACTCGGGTTCGTCGCCGAGCAGCGCGGCGACACCGAGGCCGCCCTGCGCCTGCACGACGAGGGGCTCACCGCCGCGCTCACCACCGGCAGCCCCCGCAAGACCGCCCTGGCACTGGAGGGCCTGGCCGGGGCATGGGCGCTGGCCGGTCTGCCGTCGCGGGCCGCCCGGTTGCTGGGCGCGGCCTCGGCGGCGCGCGCCTCGGTGCGCACCCCGCTGCCGTCGGCCGAACGCGGGGACGTCGAACGGGTGCGCGCCGCGGCGGTCACCGCGCTGGGGGAGCGGGCGTTCGCCCGGGAGGAGGAACACGGCGTTCGCGAACCGCTGGAGGAGGCGGTGCGCCGGGCCCGCCGCTGGTACACGCGTCGCCCGGCCGGGACCTTCCGTTGAGGGCGGCCCCGATCACGTCGTGCAGCGGGCCGGGCGCTCAGGCGGCTTGGGAGCGGTCCGGAAGACCGGCGGCCCGGCGCAACCGGGCGAACTCCTCGGTGAGCGGCCCCAGCTGCCAGTGCGCGTTGCGGCCGCTGGGATTGGGCAGCAGCCACACCCGGGTGTCCCCGATCTCCAGCTCCTGGGGGCCCACCACCGCACGGCGGTCGTCGAAGGCCTGCCGGTAGGCGGTCACGCCCAGAACGGCCAGCCAGCGGGGACGCCAGCGCAGCACCTTGCGCCGCAGCTCCCGGCCTCCCTCCACCATCTCCTCCCGGCTCAGCTCGTCGGCCTGGGCCGTGGTCCGGGGAACGACGTTGGTGATGCCCAGGCCCAGCGCCAGGAGTTCGTCCTCCTCGTCGGGGCGCAGTCGGCGGGGGGTGAGGCCGGATCCGTGCAGGGCGGGCCAGAAGCGCGTGCCCGGATTGGCGAAGTGGTGACCCAGGGCGCCCGAGATCAGCCCGGGGTTGATGCCGCACAGGAGCACGTGCAGATCCTCGGCCACGACGTCGGGGACCACTCTGCCCCGGGCCGCCTCCAACTCCTCCCGGCTCGGTCGGGGCCTTCTCGCCGCCCTGTCCGAACGCGCGGCCCCCGTCTCCGGTGCCGTGCCGTCCGGGCTCTTCCTCGCGGAGTCCATGGACCCCCTTCCGTGGTCGGTGGCGCCGACGGACGCGCCCTCCCCCGCTACCCGGGGGCGGGGCCGGTATCCGGGCGCGGCGTCAGGTGAGCGGAGCTGTCTCGCCCACGTGGTCCTGCGCCCACTCCACCAGCGGCAGCAGCAGGCCGGTGACCTGGCGCCCCTGTTCGGTGAGGCTGTACTCCACGTAGGGCGGTACCACCGGTCTGGCCTCGCGCAGGACCAGGCCGTCCTCCTCCAGGGTGCGCAGGGTCTGGGCGAGCATCTTCTCGCTGATGCCGCCGATGGTGCGCAGCAGCTCGCTCCAGCGCAGCGTGCCCTGGTCCAGGCAGATGAGGACGAGGACGCCCCACTTGCTGGTGATGTCGCCCAGCAGGCGGCGGGAGGGGCAGTCGGCGGAGAGCACCTGGCCGCGCAGCGGTCCGGAGTCCGGGGGGTTCATGGGACCAACTTACCAAAAGGTGGGTACCAGAACTTTGGAATGTGCCGCTGAGCGGGGAGGTTGGCACCCTCGAGCGGCCGGAACGCCCGGCCGCGTGAAAGGAGCCGTCATGAGCGTCGTCGTCACCGGAGCCACCGGGCACCTGGGCCGCCTGGTCGTGGAGGGCCTGCTCTCCCAGGGCTTCCCGGCGGAGCGGGTCACCGCCACCGGACGCAACACCGCGAAGCTGACCGACCTCGCCGACCGGGGCGTGCGTACCGCCCGCGCCGACTACGCCGACCCGACCTCGCTCAAGGAGGCCTTTCGGGGCGCCGACACCCTCCTGCTGGTCTCCGGCAGCGAGGTCGGCCAGCGGGTGGAGCAGCACCGCAACGCGATCGAGGCCGCCCGAGAGGCCGGAGTCGCGCACGTCGTCTACACCAGCGCCCCCAGGGCCACCGACACCACGCTGGTCCTGGCTCCCGAGCACAAGGCGACCGAGGAGATCCTCACCGCCTCCGGCCTGACGTACACGATCCTGCGCAACGGCTGGTACAGCGAGAACTACGCCTCCCAGCTGGAGCAGGCCCGCGAGCACGGCTCCTTCGTCGGCAGCGCGGGACAGGGGCGTGTGGCCAGCGCCGCCCGCCGCGACTTCGCCGAGGCCGCCGCGGTCGTGCTGCGCGACCCCGCCGCGCACGCCGGTGCCGTCCACGAGCTCTCCGGCGACACCGCGTGGACCTACGCCGACCTCGCCGACACCCTGGGCGAACTGCTCGGCCGCGAGGTCGTCTACCGTGACCTGGACACCGAGGAGCACGTCGCGGCCCTGACCGGCGCCGGGCTGGACGAGGGCACCGCCCGCTTCGTGGCCGCCCTGGACGCCAACACCCGCGACGGGGAGCTGTCGGCCACCACCGGTGAACTCTCGCGCCTTCTCGGGCGCCCGACCACCCCCGTCGCCGAGACCCTGCGCGCTCTGCTCTGACGGGGCCGCCGCGCGGCTAGCTCGGCGCGCCGAGCGCGAGGGCGCCCGGTGGTTCCCCGGCTTCGCCGACGGCGTGGGAGGCCGCGGCCAGCCGCAGCGCCAGCGGCAGCCGTCCGCAGCGGTCGGTGATCCGGGTGACCACCGCGCTCTCCGCGGTTCCGGCCAGGGACCGGAACAGTTCCACCGAGGACTCCCGGGAGAGCACGTCCAGCGGGAGGTGGTGTGCGCCGAACCGCGCCACCACCTCCGTCAGCGGATACCGGCTGGTGATCAGGACGACGCTGCCCCGGCCCGCGGGCAGCAGCGGGGTGAGCTGTTCGACCGAGGCGGCGTCGTCGAACAGGAAGAGCAGGCGCTGGTCGGCCGTCAACGAGCGGAAGAGCTTGGCGAGTTCACTGGTGTGCCCCGGCAGGCGCCGGGGGTCCGCGCCCAGGCTGCGCAGGAGCTGGCGCAGCGCGTCGTCGGGCCGGGTGGCCGCGCCTTCCGGGGCGGAGCCGCGCAGGTCGACGTAGAGCTGGCCGTCATGGAAGCGCTCGCGGACGGTGTGGCTCCAGTGCAGGGCCAGGGCGGTCTTGCCCGCCCCGGCGACGCCGGTGAGGAGGAACACCGCGGGGGAGCGGTCACAGGTCAGCGCGCGGTCCAGGCGGGACAGCTCCGCCGAACGGCCGACGAACCCGCCGGTTCCGCAGGGCAGCTCCGCGGGGCGGACCCGGCACAGGTCGCGCGGTCGGGAGCCGTCGTCCCGCCCGGCCGCGAGCAGGTCCAGGTGCAGCCACTGGAGCCGGGAACCCGGATCGGTGCCCAGCTCGTTGGCGAACCTCTCCCGGAGCGCCGCGTAGACCTCCAACGCCTCCCCGGTGCGTCCGCAGGCGTGCAGAGCCGACATCAGCAGGCCCGCGAAACGTTCGTCAGTGGGGTGTTCGGCGCACAGGGCCAGCAGCTCGGGGACGGCCGTGGCCCCGTGGCCGCGCTCGATCTCGACGCCGTACAGTTCCTCCAGGGCGTGCAGGCGCGTCTCCTCCAGGGCCGCGCGCGTGTGGGCGACCAGTGCCGGTTCCACCCCGCCCAGGGCCGGGCCCGTCCACAGGGACAGCGCGCTGCGCAGGGTCAGGGCCGCCTCGTCGAGGCGGTCGGCGGCGCGCTCGGAGCACGCGCGCGCCAGTAGGCGCTCGAACACGCCGTGGTCCGTGCTCTCCGCGTCCACGGCCATGCGGTAGCCGCAGGCGCTGCGCAGGGTCGTGTCCGGGCCCAGGGCCTTGCGCAGCCCGTGCACGTGGACCTGGAGCTGGGGCCGTGCGCTGCGCGGCGGACGTTCCCCCCACACCAGGTCGATGAGCCGGATGTCGGGGACGACGGTGTCGGGTTGCAGGATCAGGGCCGCCAGGACGGTGCGCCGCTTCGGTCCGCCCAGGTCGATCGGGTGTCCTTCGACGTGCGCTTCGACAGAACCGAGTAACTTGTACCGAACCCTTGGCAGATTGCTGTCCATTCCTGATCCCCCTTATGCACGGCGCATCATTCGTTGCGCAGCGTCGCGGAGCATAGGCCACTCTCCGGGGTGCCGTCCACCTGTTTGTGATCGAGTGCGGGGAAAGCCACCAGCCTCCCGAAAGCGACCTGGGGATTTGCTTTTCGGTCTGTTGGGAGGTTCTTTCTTCAGGGCGGTAAACCGTGCCTGGGGGAACGCACGGGTTGGGCGGCCCCGGACCCACGCGGTCCGGGGCCGCCCTGAAAAGGGGAGGGTCAGCCGCAGTTGGTACCGCGCTTGCCGCCCTCGACGCCGTCGTGTTGCGCTTGGCCACGACGCAGTTCTTGCCGGTGGAGCCGTTGTAGGTCAGGAAGGTCGTCCCGCGGTTGTCGGGGAACTCGATCTTGTTGACCACGCTGTAGCCCGAGCCGCACGCCCCGTTGTAGGTGGCGGCGAAGGCGGGAGCGGAGGCGGCCATCAGGCCCGCGGTGGCGATACCGGTGGCCGCGGCGAGGGTGGCGGCCTTCTTCAGGAGGTTCTTCACGGTGCTCCAGTCGTGTGTCGTCGCGGTAGGCGGTCAGCCGCAGTTGGTGCCGTTGCGGTTGACGTTGGTGCCGCTGATGGTGCCGAACCAGTCCACGCACTGACCGGCCGCGCTGCGGTAGACCGGACCGGCGTAGGTGGTGTAGTTGCCCTCGTCCTGCTGGGCCTGGCTGGGGGAGTCGCTGGTGCGCTTGAGGCCGACCGCCATCGGGAGGGCCGTGCCCGGGTTCGCGCGCACGGTGACCGCGCAGTTGTAGCCGTTGGAGCTGTTGTAGGTGAGGAAGACCGTGCCCTTGGTGCTGATGTTGGCGTGGTTGACGACGCTGTAGCCGCTGCCGCAGGCGCCGTTGTAGGTCGCCACGGGCGCCGCCGCCGAGGCCGGTGCGGCGAGAGCCAGGGAGCCGGTGGCCAGGGCGGCCGTGAGCAGGGCGGCGGTCCGGAACTTCTTGAACATGCGAACTTCCCGTCCTCGATATGAGCGACCGCTCCGTGCGGACGCCGGAGAGGACTGTGGCACGGTCCGCTTCGCGCAGACTTCGGTTCCGCTTCGGTCCGGTTGTTGCGCCCTCATGTAGTTGGCTTCGAGCCGAGGGAGTCTGCTGGAATGAGGTGTGGGTGGGGTATGAATATCTCCGGTAACCCGGGCTTAGGTCTGTGGGAGAAATGTCTGTTTCTCTGGAAGTTGGAAAACTGGTCGCTTGCCGCTGGTAAGTTCCCAGGTCAGTGACTGTGCTCCCCGCGCACGCGGGGATGGTCCGACGTAGCCCTGGCGCAGGATGGCGTCGGGCGCGTGCTCCCCGCGCACGCGGGGATGGTCCCCAGACGCCCGGTCGCTGACGGAAGGGGACACCGCGCGGGGCAAACCGGACGGGCGCGAAGCACCGGGGCGCTCCCGGGGCGGGCTGGCCACCAAGATCCACCCGCTCGCGGACTCCCACCGGCGGCCCCCGGCGCTGGCCAGGGCGGGAACGACCCCGTGTTCGAACCCCTGATGCGATCGCTGAGGCCGCCCCGCAGCAGGGATCGGCGGGCGGCAGGCCCCAGCCTTCGATCAGGAGGCCTACCGGGGCCGCAACACCGTGGAGCGGTGCGTCAACCTGTTCAAGCAGAATCGGGCGCTCGCGACCCGCTACGGCACGCGGGCCGCGATCTTCGACGGAACGGTGCTGGTGGCCTCGGTCCGGATGTGGCTCCGCGATCCCACCCGTTCAGGTAACGGTGTCTAGGCCCCACCCGGGTATCCGCTGGTCGGAGCGCCTGCGCGGGCGGTGCGTACGGCGTTGAAAGGAAAGGGACAGGTCCGGGAAAGGTCGCTCGGGCAGCATACCCCCGACACGGAACGGCTGCCGGGCGCTTCGGCGTGCCGTCCTTCCCCCACACAGACAGGGAACCGCCTTGGTACACGCCCTCAGACGCTCCGCCACGGCCCTGGCCGTCCTGCTGGCCGTGGGTGTGCGCGACCGCCTCCCCCGCCTCCGCACACGCGGGCGTCAGGAAGCGCTCGAAAACACTGTGGTCCGTGTTCTCGGCGGCCCCCGTCCGGTAGCCGCAGGGCTACGCGGGATCGTGTCCGGGCCCAGGACCGGGCTCCGTCTGGGACCGCCCGGGCCGACCGGGTGTTTCCCGACGTGTATTGCGACAGGGTCGAATAACGTGTACCGAATCCCTGAAAGGTCGCTGTCCACCCCTGGTTCTCCTCACGCGCGACGCGTTATTCGTCGCGCAGCGTCGCGGGGCACAGGGCTCGCTGGTGATCCGTCACCTGTTCGAGGGCGAATGCGAGGAAAGCTGATAAGGGTTCGGTAATGGCGTGCGAGCCTGCTTCTCGCTTCGTTCGGGAGGCTGGTCCTGCCGAGTGGTAAATCGTGACCGGAGAAAGGGGGGCCGATCAGCCCCTTGGGAACAGGCGAGTTCTCTCCCCTTCGCAGTCATATTTTAATCAAATTGACAATTTTCACTACATGTGAAACTTGTCCGACCAAGGTCGCGATCGGCCTTGTGTCTCCCGGCACCGCGTCGGCTTTCCGCGCCCCGCTCTTCCCCCGCCTCCGCGGTGCCTTCCCCCGTCTTAAGGAGAATGCTCATGCCATTCGATCCGGCTCCGAGCCGTAGGTCGTTCCTCCAACGCGCCGCGATCGTGGGTGTCGGTGCGGGCGCCGCGAGCCTCATGAGCCCGTTCGCGGCGCCCCAGGCACACGCCGCGGACCT
>NZ_VWVV01000037.1 GCF_009830945.1 Nocardiopsis sp. FR4
GCGGGCGCCGGTCCGCGTCCCGGCGCCGGTGGCGGCGGCGGCCGTCCGGGCGGCTTCGGTGGCCGTCCCGGCGGCGGTGGCCGCGGTCGCGGCGGCGGGACGGCCGGTGCGTTCGGTCGCCCCGGCGGTCGTCCGGGCCGTGCGCGCAAGTCCAAGAAGCAGCGGCGCCAGGAGTTCAACGACCTCCAGGCCCCGTCCTTCGGCGGCGTCAAGATCCCGAGCGGCAACGGTCAGACCATCCGTCTGTCCCGCGGCGCCTCGCTGTCGGACTTCGGCGACAAGATCGACGTCAACCCGGCGTCGCTGGTCCAGGTCATGATGCACCTGGGCGAGATGGTCACCGCGACCCAGTCCCTGCCGGACGAGACCCTGATGCTGCTGGGCGAGGAGCTCAGCTACCGCATCGAGGTCGTCAGCCCGGAGGACGAGGACCGCGAGCTGCTGGAGTCCTTCTCCATCGAGTTCGGCGAGGACGAGGGCACCGACGAGGACCTGCGTCCGCGTCCGCCGGTGGTCACCGTCATGGGTCACGTCGACCACGGTAAGACCCGACTGCTGGACACCATCCGCAAGACCAACGTCGTGGGCGGCGAGGCCGGCGGTATCACCCAGCACATCGGTGCCTACCAGGTCGCCACCGAGGTGGACGGCGAGGAGCGCAAGCTCACCTTCATCGACACCCCGGGTCACGAGGCGTTCACCGCCATGCGTGCCCGCGGTGCGAAGGTCACCGACATCGCGGTGCTGGTCGTGGCGGCCGACGACGGCGTCAAGCCGCAGACGGCCGAGGCCATCGACCACGCCAAGGCGGCCGACGTGCCGATCGTGGTCGCGGTCAACAAGATCGACGTCGAGGGCGCCGACCCGCAGCGGGTCCGCGCGCAGCTCACCGAGTACGGCCTGGTGGCCGAGGAGTACGGCGGCGACGTCCAGTTCGTGGACATCTCCGCGCTCAAGGGCACCAACATCGACGCCCTGCTCGAGTCGATCGTGCTGACCTCCGACGCCGCGCTCGATCTCCAGGCCAACCCGGAGATGGACGCGCAGGGTCTGGCCATCGAGGCCTACCTGGACCGCGGTCGCGGTTCCATGGCCACGGTGCTGGTCCAGCGCGGCACGCTCAACGTCGGCGACTCGATCGTGTGCGGTGACGCCTTCGGCCGCGTTCGCGCCATGCTCGACGAGCACGGCCAGAACGTGCAGAGCGCCGAGCCGTCCCGTCCGGTGCAGGTGCTGGGTCTGACCAACGTTCCCAGCGCCGGTGACAGCTTCCTGGTCGTCAAGGACGACCGGGTGGCGCGGCAGATCGCGCAGCAGCGCGAGGCGCGCGAGCGCTTCGCCCAGCAGGCGCGCTCGGCCCGCCGGGTCACCCTCGACAACTGGCAGAACGCTCTCAAGGAGGGCGAGCGCTCCGAGCTGCTCCTCCTCATCAAGGGCGACATGTCCGGTTCCGTCGAGGCGCTGGAGGAGTCCCTGCTCAAGATCGACGCCGGCGGCGACGAGGTGAGCATCCGGGTCATCGGCCGGGGTGTCGGTGCGATCACGCAGAACGACATCAACCTGGCGGCGTCCGCTGACGCGATCATCGTCGGCTTCAACGTTCGGCCCGAGGGCAAGAACAGCGAGCTGGCCGACCGCATGGGCGTCGACATCCGGTACTACTCGGTGATCTACCAGGCCATCGACGAGGTCGAGGCCGCGGTCAAGGGTCTGCTCAAGCCGGTCTACGAAGAGGTCCAGCTGGGCAGCGCCGAGATCCGCGAGGTCTTCAAGGTGCCGAAGATCGGCAACATCGCCGGTTCGATCGTCCGCAACGGCCTGATCCGCCGTAACGCCAAGGCACGGCTCATCCGCGAAGGGGTTGTCATCTCCGAGAACCTCACCGTGGAGTCGCTGCGCCGGTTCAAGGACGACGCGACCGAGGTCCGCGAGGGCTTCGAGTGCGGTATTGGTGTCGGCTACAACGACCTGCGCGTCGGGGACGTCATCGAGACCTACGAGATGCAGGAGAAGCCCCGCGACTGATCCCCGCGGAGCCTGACCCGACGGGGCCCCGGCCGCACGGCCGGGGCCCCGTGTTTGGCCCCGAGCGCGGGGCCGTCCCCGGGCCGGGGGACGCCGCACAACTCCACACACCACAGGTGATCACTTGTACGTTGGGGCGCTGACCCTGGACGTCCTTCTCGGTGACGTCCACTCGCTCAAGCAGAAGCGTTCGCTGGTGCGGCCGGTCGTCGCCGAGCTGCGCCGCAAGTTCGCCGTCTCGGTCTCCGAGGTCGGCGAGCACGACCTGTACCGCCGGGCCAAGATCGGCGTCGCGGTGGTGGCTCCCACGGCCGCGCACGCCCGGGAGCTCATGGACAGCTGTGAACGCCTGGTGGCGGGCCGTCCCGAACTGGAGCTGCTCTCCGCCAGGCAGCGGCTCTTCAACGAAGAGGAAGACTGACGATGGTTGACGCCGCACGCGCGCGCAAGATCGCCGACCGTATCCAGCGCATCGTCGCCGAGATGCTGGACCGGCGGATCAAGGACCCGCGCCTGGGATTCGTCACCGTGACCGACGCGCGCATCACCGCCGACCTGCGGGACGCCACGGTGTACTACACGGTGTTCGGCGGCGAGGACGACAAGGCCGCCTCCGCCGCCGCCCTGGAGAGCGCCAAGGGCGTGATCCGCAGCGAGGTGGGGCGCCAGACCGGCATCCGGCACACCCCGAGCCTGACCTTCGTCATCGACGAGGTGCAGGAGAACGCCCAGCACATCGAGGAACTCCTCCTCAAGGCGCGCCAGTCCGACGAGGAGCTGGCCCAGCGGGCCAGCGGAGCCAAGCCCGCGGGCGAGGCCGACCCGTACCGGACTCCGCGCGAGGACGAGGACGAGGACGACGAGTAGCACCGGCTGACCCGCCGGTGAACGGCACCCGTGCCGGTGAGCGACACTCCGGCGAGTAACACCCCGGCGGCGGCGCCGACCCGCGCCGCCGCCCCGCAATTCCCCGAGGAGCCCCATGGCCGAGAGCGGCGTCGTGGTCGTCGACAAGCCCGCCGACTGGACCTCGCACGACGTGGTCGCCAAGACGCGCGGACTGGCGCGCACCCGCAGGGTGGGCCACGCGGGCACGCTGGACCCGATGGCCACCGGCGTGCTGGTGCTGGGCATCGAGAAGGGCACCAAGCTGCTCGGCCACCTGACCCTGACGGAGAAGGCCTACGAGGCCACCATCCGGCTGGGACTGGCCACCACCACCGACGACGCCGAGGGCGAGCCCGGCACGCGGGCGGACGCCTCCGGCGTGTCGGAGGAGGCCGTGCGCGCGGCCGCCGCACGGCTGACCGGGCCGCTCCAGCAGGTTCCGCCGCAGGTCAGCGCGATCAAGGTGGACGGCAGGCGCGCCTACAAGTCCGCGCGCGAGGGCAAGGAGGTGGCCCTGAAGGCCCGCACGGTCACCGTCGCGGAGTTCACCGTCACCGACGTGCGCCGGGTCGCCGACGCGGACGGGGAGTTCGTGGACGTGGACGCCTCCGTCACCTGCTCCAGCGGCACCTACATCCGCTCGCTGGCCCGGGACATGGGCGCAGACCTGGGCGTTGGCGGTCACCTGACCGCGCTGCGGCGCACCCGGGTGGGCCCCTACGACCTGGCCCAGGCGCGCACACTGGACGAGCTGGCCCGGGAGTTCACCCAGGTCCCGCTGGCCGATGCGGTCGCGGCGGCCTTCCCCGTCCGCGTCCTCAGCGAGGGGGAGACCCGCCGGATCCGGCACGGCAACCGGATCGACCCCGACGGCTCGGGAGACGGCCCGGTCGGCCTGTTCGCCCAGGACGGGCGCGTGATCGCGCTGGGGGAGAACCGGAGGGACCACATGAAGCCCGTGGTGGTCTTCGAACCCGCCTGAGGTCCGGCCGGTCCGTCTGCTCGCCCGGGCCCCGCCGGGGCCCGGGCGAGCAGACGGACCGGGAGTCGGGGCTCAGAGGTCCGCCAGGAACTCCGCGAGGGCGGCGGTCAGCTCCCCGGGCCGCTCCACCGAGGGCAGGTGCCCGGTGTCGGGCAGCTCCAGCAGGCGCGCGCCGGGCACGCCCTTGGCGTACAGGTCCGCGACCTCCTGGATCTGGGGGATCTCCGACAGGCCCTTGACCACCAGGGTCGGGGCGGTGATCCGTTCCAGGCGCCCCTTGGCGGGCGGGTCGGGCCAGAGGGTGGAGCAGACCGGGCCCGACCAGCGCCGGGCGAACAGCTCGCGCAGCATCAGCAGGCTCAGGTCCCACGCCTCGGTGGGCACGTCCTCGGGCACACGCCCCGGCCCCAGCACCATGAACCGGGCCTGGGCCTCGGCCATCGCCGCGACGTCCCCGGGGTCGGGGTCCGCGTGACCCGCCCGGTACACCTCCAGGCGCTCGTGGGGGACGGCGCCCAGCACCATCTTCCGGGCCTCGCGGGTGAACACCTCCGGCCACTCGTGTCCCGACAGGCCCGGGCAGACCAGGGCCAGGCCCGTGACCCTCTCCGGGGCGGCGAGGGCCGCGTCGGCGCAGTAGGCGCCCCCGTAGGAGGCCCCGACCAGGGCCGCCCGGTCGATGCCGAGCGCGTCCATGAGGGCGAGCAGGTCCTCGTGGTGGGTGACGGGTCCCTCGTGGTCGGCCGAGCCGCCGTGGCCCCGCCAGTCGTAGCGGACCACCCGGTGCGCCCTCGCGAGGTGGGAGAACTGGTGGTCCCACATGCGGCGGTCGGCCAGTCCGGCGTGGACGAACACCACGGCGGGGCCGGAGCCGTCCTCGTCGTAGGCAAGGCGGGTGGTGCCCGTGTCGATCATCGCCATCCGGGCACGGTAACCGCTGTCCGGGCCCGTGCCAACCCGGATCCGCCCAGGGCAGAGGGGAAGGTCCGGCGTGAATCCTGCCCGGGAGATCGCGCTGTTGGCTGGAAGCCAGCGCCATGTTGGCACTTTGCGCTGGCTGAGGTCGGAAACAACCCGTCCAAGCTCGCCGGCGAGGCCGAGAGGACACACGAAGCGATCACCATCACCCGCAACGGCAGGCCCAGCGCCGCGGTGACCTCCGTGGACACCACTACACCGGCGGACGCTGACTCCGGAAGGCGTGGTGTGTGGCGGCGGCGTGGCCCGGGCCACACGCCCGGCGTGTCGGGGGCGGTGGCGGACATGGCACCCTTGGTGTCGGACGACCCCGCCGCCAGGGGGCGGGGCGGAATCACGACGAGCGACGAGCAGGGGAGCCGGACGTGCGGCGATGGGACGGGCTGGAGGGTGTTCCCTCGGGGTGGGGGCGCTCCGTGGTGGCGGTCGGCGTCTTCGACGGGGTGCACCGGGGCCACCAGGCCATCCTGGAGACCGCCGCCGGACACGGCCGCGAACTCGGGCTGCCGGTGGTCGTGGTGACCTTCGACCCCCATCCGGAGTCGGTGCTGCGCGGCACCGCCCCGCCGGTGCTCACCCCCCTGGACCGCAGGGTGGAGCTGCTCGGTGCGCACGGCGCCGAGGCGGTGTGCGTCCTGCCCTTCACCAAGGACCTGTCCGCCCTGACCCCCGAGGAGTTCGTCCGGCGGGTCCTCGTCGAGCGCCTGCACGCCTCGGCCGTGGTGGTGGGTGAGGACTTCCGCTTCGGGCACCGGGCCGCGGGCGACGTCGCCGCCCTGCTCGGGCTGGGCGCCGAGTACGGCTTCACCGCCGACGGGGTCGCGCTGGTGGCCGACGGCGACACCATCACCTCCACCCGCGTGCGCGGGCTGCTCGCCGGAGGGGCCGTGGCCCAGGCCGCCGAGCTGCTCGGCCGGCCCCACCGGGTGGAGGGCGAGGTCGTGCACGGTGCCGCGCGCGGGCGCGAGCTGCTGGGCTTTCCCACCGCCAACATGGACCTGCCGCCCGACACCGCCGTCCCCGGGGACGGCGTCTACGCGGGCTGGCTCAACCGCGCCGTCCCGCTCGCCGGGAGCGAGTCGCGCTGGCCCGCGGCGATCTCGGTGGGCACCAACCCCACGTTCGACGGAGCCGAGCGCACCGTGGAGGCCTACGCCCTGGACCGCGACGACCTGGACCTGTACGGGCTGCGCATGTCGGTGGACTTCACCACGCGCATCCGGGGCCAGGAGCGCTTCGAGAGCATCGACGAGCTCATCGTCGCCATGCGCCGCGACGTGGACCGCTGCCGGGAGGTCCTGGGCGCTGGCGGAGGCTCCTGAGCGGCGGGTGGCGCCCCCGTGTGCGTTGTGTGCCCGCCACCTGCCGTTTGCGGTAGGGTGGAGACGTCCACGTGTGCCCCACGGCCGCTCGCGCCCCGCGCGAGCCGCCCCGGGAGCGCGGTGCCCGCCCCGTCGGGGTCGGGCCGCGCACAGCACACCCGACGGTGACTGTTCGTACGCGCGGTCACCGCGTCTGAACCCGGCCGCGTGCCGGGCCGGTCCCGCGTACCGCATACCCAGAGAAGGAGCGTCGTGTCGATCGACACCGCCACCAAAGAGAAGATCATCGCCGAGTACGCCACCGGCGAGGGTGACACCGGTTCCCCCGAGGTCCAGGTCGCGCTGCTCACGCACCGCATCATCGAGCTGACCGAGCACCTCAAGGACCACAAGCACGACCACCACAGCCGTCGCGGCCTGCTGCTGATGGTCGGCCGTCGCCGCCGCCTGCTCAAGTACATCGCCAAGCAGGACATCACCCGCTACCGCTCGTTGATCGAGCGCCTGGGTCTGCGCCGCTAGGTTGTCGGCGGGAGTGGCTTCGGCCGCTCCCGCTTTGTTAGTAGGGTGTGACACGACGGGGATCACGGACCCCTGTCCGTCCCTAGTTCCACAATTTCACACAGAACCACCACAGAACCACCCGCGCCTCTCCCCGGCCGCAGAGTCGGGGCCGGTCCTCGGTAGTGGCCCCCGGACATCCCCGCCAGGGAGTGCCGTGGGCTTCGATCGATGACCGGCCGTCATCAACTCCGGGGCACGGACGCGGGAAGACGAAACACGAACGCGCCGAGGGCAGCAGCCTGCCCGGCGCGACGAACGCGAACACGTGTAGTAGGAGGTCGCCCATGGAGGGCGTGTACTCGGCCGAAGCCGTCATCGACAACGGTTCCTTCGGCTCCCGCACCATCCGCTTCGAGACCGGCCGCCTGGCCCGCCAGGCCGCGGGCTCGGCCACGGTGTACCTGGACGACGAGACCGTCGTGCTGTCCGCCACCACCGCCTCGAAGCGACCCAAGGAGAACCTCGACTTCTTCCCCCTGACGGTGGACGTCGAGGAGCGCATGTACGCCGCGGGCCGCATCCCCGGCTCCTTCTTCCGGCGTGAGGGACGTCCCTCCGAGGACGCCATCCTCACCTGCCGCCTGATCGACCGGCCGCTGCGCCCGTCGTTCCGCAAGGGCCTGCGCAACGAGATCCAGATCGTCGAGACGATCCTGGCCCTGCACCCCGAGCACCTGTACGACGTCGTCGCCATCAACGCGGCCTCGATGTCCACCCAGATCGCCGGTCTGCCCTTCTCCGGCCCGATCGGCGGCGTGCGCGTCGCCCTGATCGACGGCCGGTGGGTGGGCTTCCCGACCCACTCCGAGCTGGAGAGGGCCACCTTCGACATGGTCGTCGCCGGTCGCGTCCTGGAGGACGGCGACGTCGCCATCATGATGGTGGAGGCCGAGTCCACGGTCCACACCCTCAAGCTGGTCGCCGAGGGCGCCGTCGGCCCCAACGAGCAGACCGTCGCCGAGGGGCTGGAGGCCGCCAAGCCCTTCATCAAGGTCCTGTGCCGGGCCCAGCAGGCCGTGGCCGACCAGGCCAGCCGCGAGGTGGGCGACTTCCCGATCTTCCTCGACTACGAGGACGACGTGTACGCCGCCGTGGAGCAGGCCGTGCGCGAGGAGCTGTCCAAGGCCCTCACCATCGCCGACAAGCAGGACCGCGAGGCCGAGCTCGACCGCGTCAAGGGCGCCGCGGCCGAGAAGCTGGCCGAGGACTTCGAGGGCCGCGAGAAGGAGGTCGGCGCCGCCTTCCGCTCGCTGAGCAAGCAGCTCATGCGCGAGCGCGTGCTGCGCGACCAGATCCGCATCGACGGCCGCGGCCCCAAGGACATCCGCCAGCTCAGCGCCGAGGTCGGCGTCCTGCCGCGGGTGCACGGCTCGGCCCTCTTCGAGCGCGGCGAGACCCAGATCATGGGTGTCACCACGCTGAACATGCTGCGCCTGGAGCAGATGGTTGACACGCTCAACCCCGAGAACACCAAGCGCTACATGCACCACTACAACTTCCCGCCCTACTCCACCGGTGAGACGGGCCGGGTGGGCTCGCCCAAGCGGCGTGAGATCGGGCACGGCGCCCTCGCCGAGCGCGCCCTGCTGCCGGTCCTGCCCTCCCGCGAGGAGTTCCCCTACGCCATCCGGCAGGTCTCCGAGGCCCTGGGCTCCAACGGCTCCACCTCGATGGGCTCGGTCTGCGCCTCGACCATGTCGCTGATGGCCGCGGGCGTGCCGCTCAAGGACATGGTGTCGGGCATCGCCATGGGTCTGATCAGTGAGGGCGACCAGTTCGTCACGCTGACCGACATCCTGGGCGCCGAGGACGCGTTCGGCGACATGGACTTCAAGGTCGCCGGTACCCGCGAGCTCATCACGGCCCTGCAGCTGGACACCAAGCTCGACGGCATCCCCGCCGAGCAGCTGGCGCTGGCGCTCCAGCAGGCCCGCGGAGCCCGCCTGGCCATCCTCGACGTCATGCAGGAGGCCATCGAGCGTCCGGCCGAGATGAGCCCGAACGCTCCGCGCATCCTCACCGTCAAGGTCCCGGTGGACAAGATCGGCGAGGTCATCGGCCCCAAGGGCAAGATGATCAACTCGATCCAGGACGACACCGGCGCCGACATCACGATCGAGGACGACGGCACGATCTACATCGGTGCCACCGACGGTCCCTCGGCCGAGGCCGCGCGGGACACGATCAACCAGATCGCGAACCCGACGATGCCCGAGGTCGGCGACCGCTACCTGGGCACCGTCGTCAAGACGACCACGTTCGGCGCGTTCGTGTCGCTGCTGCCCGGCAAGGACGGCCTGCTGCACATCTCGCAGATCCGCAAGCTGCACGGCGGCAAGCGGATCGAGAACCTCGACGACGTGATCAGCATCGGCGAGAAGATCCAGGTCGAGATCCGCGAGATCGACGACCGCGGCAAGCTCTCGCTGGTCCCGGTGGAGGTCGTGGAGTCCGAGTCCGCTCCGGCGGCCGAGGCCGCGGGGTCCGACGGCCCGGCCGGGTCTGCTGAGCCCGCCGACGACGAGGACGCCTCCGGCGACAGGGGCGAGCGTGGCGAGGAGGCCCCGCGCCGCCGTCGCCGCCGCAGCTCGGCCCGCTCGGAGAACACCTGACCCGATCGGCAGCCGGTTCTGACGAACAGGTGTTTCTGATCGACGCGTGAAGGGGGGCGGTCGCACCGTGGGTGCGGCCGCCCCCACCGCGTATCCTCGGCTGGACCGCCCGGTGGGCCAGCCACCGACGTCACCACGGAGAAGAAGGATCCATGACCTCTGTCCCCATCGCCGCCGAGCAGGAGCCGGGCACGACCGTGACACTGCTGGAGCCGGACGGCGGCTCCGGCCTGGTGCGCCGCACGGTGCTTCCGGGCGGCCTGCGCGTGGTCACCGAGACCCTTCCCGGAGTCCGGTCCGCCGCGTTCGGTATCTCGGCGGCCACGGGATCGCGGGACGAGGACTCCGCGCACGCGGGTTCGGCGCACTTCCTGGAGCACCTGCTGTTCAAGGGGACCAAGGCCCGGTCGGCGCTGGAGATCTCCGCGCTGCTGGACGGTGTGGGCGCCGACCACAACGCCTACACCACCAAGGAGCACACCTGCTACTACGCCAAGGTCCTGGACCGGGACCTGCCGCTGGCGATCGACGTGGTCGGCGACATGGTGGCCAACTCGGTGCTGGACGAGGGCGAGGTGGAGACGGAGCGGGGCGTGATCCTGGAGGAGATCGCCATGTACGAGGACGAACCCGCCGACCTGGTGGACGACGTCTTCGCGGCGCACTTCTTCGGTGACACGCCCCTGGGCCGACCGATCCTGGGCACCAACGACACCATCCGGGCGCTCTCACGCGACCGGATCGCCGAGCAGTACCGCGACGCGTACGTGCCCTCGGAGCTCATCGTGACCGCGGCGGGCAGCCTGGACCACGACCACGTGGTGGAGCAGGTCCGGCAGATGTTCGCCGAGCAGCTCGCCGCCGCGGGCGACGCGCGCCCGACCCGCCCCCGCGCGGGCGGCTCGCCCGTGGCCACGCACGGGGGCACGGTGGTCCAGCCGCGGGAGACCGAGCAGGCGCACATCATCCTCGGCTCGGAGGGCCTGACCCGCACCGACCCGCGCTGGCACGCGCTGCGCCTGCTCAGCGCGGCCCTGGGCGGCGGGATGTCCTCCCGGCTGTTCCAGGAGGTGCGGGAGAAGCGCGGCCTGGCCTACGCCGTGCACGCCTACCACACCGGTTACGCCGACACCGGAACCTTCCAGATCTACGCGGGCTGCCTGCCGGAGAAGGCCGACGAGGTCATCGGGGTGTGCCGGGAGGAGCTGGCCAAGGTGGCCGCCTCGGGGATCACCGCCGAGGAGCTGCGCCGGGCCAAGGGCCAGATCCAGGGGTCGCTGGTGCTGGGCACCGAGGGAACCAACGCGCGGATGGGGAGGCTGCTCTCGCACGAGCTCAACCACCCCCGCCACTTCTCCATCGACGAGGACCTGGCCCTGGTCGACGCCGTGACCGGCGAGGACGTGGCCGAGGTGGCCGCCGACCTGCTGTCCCGTCCGCGCGCGCTGGCCGTGATCGGCCCCTACGAGGCCGATCGGGCGTTCTGACCGGGGTGTGCTGGCCGGGGCGTTCCGGTCCGGGAGCGGCGGCGCTCCGGGGGGGTGACGCTTCGGGGCCACCGTACGGGGAGGTCCGCGTTCCGGGCCCGCTCCGCGCAGGCGGTGCGGGCCCGGACGTGTTCAGGGGTGCCCTCGCCTCCGGGCACCCGGTTCCCCTCAGGCGTTCAGCTCTCTCAGCAGGTCCTCCCGCGCGCGGGCGACCCGGGAGCGGATCGTGCCCACCGGCACGCCCGCGGTCCGGGCGGCCTCGGCGTAGGTCATCCCCTCCACCTGGGTGAGTACGAACGCCTGGCGCCGCTCGGGGGTGAGGCCGTCCACGAGGGCGCGCAGGGCCAGGTGCTCGTCGAACCGCGCCGCCCGGGCGGGCAGCAGGTCCCAGTCGGGCGGGGGCACGCAGGCGGGCCGGGCGGCGTCGTGGCGGTAGCGGTCGGCGACGGTGTTGCGGGCGATGGCCAGCAGCCAGGCGCGCGCGGGTGCCCGCCCGACGAAGCGGGGCAGGCCGCGCAGCGCTCTCAGGTAGGTCTCCTGGGTGAGCTCCTCGACCCGGTCGGAGGGAACCCGGCGGGAGATGAAGCGGACGACGTCGGGGCGGGTGTGTCGGACGAACGCGTCCAGGGCGGCGGACGAGCCGTCGCGCGCGCTGCGCGCGAGGCGGTCGAGGTCGTCCTTCTCGCGGGGGCCGGCGGAGGGGGCGGCGCCGGGGTCGCGAGGGCTGTCGGGGTCGTGGGGGCGGGGGCGGACGGCCCGCGGAGCGCGTTGCGGACCGGGTCGCGCGTGCCCGGGCACGCGGGGGCGCGCGAGGGCGGTGTCTGTGGGCATGGGTGCTCCTGGTTCCGGGCGCGCACGAGCGGCCCGGCGGCCGTTGGCCTCGGGCGGTGCGCGCGGTGGCGGAGGCGCCGTGACACGGCACGGCACGGGGAACCGGGCGTGCCCGCGGCGGACCCCGCGCGGCCGGGGCCGCGTTCGGGCGCGTGCGGGCACGCGGGGCGCGCTCCCCGCACTGGCCGCGGGGAGCGGGAGGCGGTGCGCCTCCCGGCGCGCCCTAGGGAGCGGGCGGCCCGCGCAGGACCAGGCTGTGCCGCAGGTAGGGGGTGGTGGGGGCGGGAAGGTCCGCTTCCGGGAGCGGTGCCGTCGGCACTCGCTCGGGCAGCGGACGCACCACCGCGAACACCAGGACCGGCAGCAGCGCGGCGGCGGCCAGGCGCAGGTAGGAGAACAGGGCCGCTTCGCCTTGGCGCAGCCACCAGGCGCACACGGCCCCCGCGACCAGGTGGGCGACGAGCATCCCGGCGCCGCCCGAGGACTCCGCGACGCGGGAGCCGAAGGCGTGTGCGTCGTGGGCGCCGGAGGACCGGGCGAAGGATGACTGGGCGACGGAGAACGCCAGGTGCAGGGCCAGCTGTGACCAGGCCATCCACCCGGCGATCGCACCGAGCCCGCGTTCACGCCCGGACGCGGCCCAGGCGAACGCGTAGACCAGGACGGCCCCCGCGAGCAGGCCGCCGAGCGGTACGGCGTGGTCGGAGAAGGCCGTGTGGCCGCCCGCGGACACGGCCGAGCACACCGAGGCGAACACCCCGGCGCGGGCCGCTCGCAGGGGTGGCCGTTCCGTCATGGCCCCATGTTCGCATTCCCTCGCGTCGTTCCGGCTCCGGGGCCGTTCCCCCTACCGGCCGGCGCGGGCGAGCGCTCATCTGCTCACCCCTCCAGTAGCGCCTGCCCCACGTACTCGCCCTCGGCACAGCCCGGGGGCACGGCGAACACCGCCGAGCCGACGGCGGTCGTCCACTGGTTGAGCAGGTCCAGTTCGTCCAGCCGGCGCTGGATCGGCGTGAACTGGCGGGAGGGGTCGGTTTGGAAGGAGGCGAAGAGCAGCCCCGCCTCCCCGTCCCCGGCGCCGCGCTGGTCGTAGTTGTAGCCGCGGCGGAAGATCCGCTGGTCGGGGTCGTCGGTGCGGGCCCGGCGCACGTGTGCGAACTCCGGGATCACGGCCAGCCCCGAGGCGTCGGTGGCGGCCAGGTCCACCTCGTCGTGCTCCGCCGACCCGGTGAGCGGGGCCCCGTTGTCCAGGCGGCGTCCGATGACGGCCTCGCGTGCGGGCCGGTCCACCTCGTCCCACGTGTCCAGGTCGGTGGCGATCCGGCGCAGCACCAGGCTGGTCCCTCCCCTCAGCCACGCGGGTTCACCCGTGCCCCAGACCAGGCGTTCGAAGTCGTCGGTTCCGGGGACGAGGTTGACGGTGCCGTCGACCTGCCCCATGAGGTTGCGCATGGTGGTTCCCGCGGGTTGGGAGCCGTAAGCCCGGCGGAACCCGCTCTGGCTCCACCGCACCCGGGCGAAGGCGCGCGCGTCTTTGAGCAGCATCCGTACCGTGTGCGCCACGGTCACCGGGTCGTCCGCGCACACCTGCAACAGCAGGTCCGCCTCGCCCCACGCGTCGTCGAGCCGGTCGTGGTCGAACTCCGGCAGCGGGCCCAGCCAGTCCGGAACCGCGCCGGGGTCCACCCGCTCCACCAGGCCCCGGCCGAACCCGAACGTGGTGGTGAGGCGGGCCGGGACAGCGGCCAGCTCGGGTTCGCTGTCGGCCAGGGCGGGCTCCCCGCGGGACATGCGGGACGCGTCGTCGGTGAGCAGGCGTAGAAGGCGACGGACGCCGTCGGCGTCGGTCTCCGGCGCCAGGTCCAGGGCGAGGAAGGTGCCGTGCGCCTGCGGAGGGGTCTCCACGCCCGCCTGGCGCACCCCGTGGAAGGCGACGGTCAGGCCGCCGTTGAGTTCGGTCGCGGGCGGCTCGGGGGCGGCTCGTGGTGCCTCGCCCAGCAGGCCGTGCGCGGCGGTGGCGGCGGTGGCGCCGAGCCCGGCGGCGGTCCCGCCCAGCAGCAGGTGCCGACGGCTGAACCCGGCGGGACGGGAACGGCCGCCGCCACGTTCGTGCTCGCTTTCACGTGCGCGCTCGTTCTCGCGTGCGCGCTCACGCCTACGCCCACGCATCAGTGCTCCCCGCCGTGGCCCTCGTGCCCCTGGCCCCGGTCCCCGTCCCCCTCGTACTCCTCGTTGGCCCCGGCGTACTCCTTGACCGGAGCCGTGAACGTGGCGGTCGAGCCGTCGGCGAACTCCACGGTGACGGCGGTCTCCGCGCCCGGCTCCAGGTCCTGGCCCAGGTCCATCAGCATGATGTGGTCGGCACCCGGCTCCAGGGTGTGCGAGCCTCCGGCGGGGATGACGAAGCCGCCCTCCTTCTCGCGCATCGAGGAGTCCACGCCCTCGGTCGAGACCTCGTGCAGTTCCACCGTCCCGGCGGCCTCGGTCCGGGCCGCGACCAGGGTGATGTCGGTGTCGGAGGCGTTGGTCAGCTCTCCGAACACGGCGGTCATCTCCTCCCGCGCCGTGGCCGCCTTGACCCAGGGGTCGGTGACGGTGAAGGCGTCGGCGGCCAGGACCTCGGCGGCGGCCTCGCCGGTGGTGTCCTGCTCCGACTCAGCCGCGGGACCGCCGCAGGCGGTGAGCGCGAGGGTGACGGCGGCGGTGGCGGAGGCCAGGGCCGCGGTCAGGGCGGCGCTCCGGGGACGGGGGGCGGGAGCGGTGCGGTGTGCGGTCATGGTGCGGTCTCCAGGCTCGGGCCGCGTTCTGGCGGCCGTTCACCTGAGGGGGTCGGATCGCGGGGCCGTTCGGTTCCCGGGCGTCGCTGTGGTCCCGCGCACGGAGCGGATCCGGGTGTGGGGCGGTCCTGTGCCCGGAGCGGGTCCGGGCACGGGGCGGGCCCCGGCGGATCACCTCCGCCGGGGCCCGCCCGGATCGTGTTCAGGGCTTCTTCGGGGACCGCCTGCGCAGGGGGATCTTCTTGGGGCCCCGGGCGTTCGCGGCCCCGCGCACCACCACTTCGAGCAGGCCCTCGTCGTAGGTGGCCTCGATGTCCTTCTCGTCCACGGCCTCGGGGAGGCTGATCTCCCGGCGGAAGGTGCCCATGAACCGCTCCGAGGAGTAGTAGACGTCGTCGTCGTCCTCGTCGCGCCGGCGCTCGCCGGTGATGGTGAGGAACCCGTGGTTGAGGCTGACGGACACGTCCTGTTCCCGCACACCGGGCACCTCGCAGCGGATGACGAGGTCGTTCCCCCGCGCGAGGATGTCGGTGGGCGGGCTCCACGCGTCGGCGTGGCCGCGCTCGCGCTCACCGACGTTGCCGGTCTCCATCGAGGACATGCTGTCGGAGATGCGGTTCATCTCCGTGATCATGTCGACCACACCGTGGAAGGGGTTGTGGAATCGCTTCGGCGCCACGGCCGCCTCCTTTCTTCGTGCTCTCGCGATCCGGCTACTCGCGCGGTCGCGCCGTGCCCTCGGCCGTGCGCCGGTCCTCGGCGCGCTGCTCCCTGGGCTCCCCGGGCCGGGGCTCGTTCGCCAGTGCCTTACCCAGGCCCCACACCATGAACAGCAGGATCACGGCGAAGGGAAGCCCGGTGACCACGGAGGCCGCCTGGAGGGCCGACAGGGCGTTCTCACCGCCCAGAACCAGCAGGATGAGGGTGACCGCGCCCTCGCTGATCGCCCAGAAGGCGCGCTGGGCCCGGAGCGGCTTGATGCCGCCGCCCCTGGTGAGCGTGTCCACGACCAGGGATCCTGAGTCGGAGGAGGTGATGAAGAAGACGGCGACCACGATGATCAGCAGGACGGCGATGACGCCTCCGACGGCCGGGGCCACGGGCAGCAGTTCCAGCAGGCGGAAGGCCCGGTCCTCCTCGGCGAGCGCGTTCAGGCCTCCGCCGCCGAACAGTTCGTAGTACAGCCCGGAGCCGCCGAACACGCCGAACCAGAGGATGGACACGGCGACGGGTGCGAACAGGGCGCCGATGACGAACTCGCGGATGGTGCGGCCGTAGGAGATGCGGGCCAGGAAGATGCCGACGAAGGGCGCCCAGGAGATCCACCAGCCCCAGTAGAAGATGCTCCACGCGGTGGTCCACTCGAAGGCCTGCTGGTCCACGCGCGGGCTGGGGAAGGACAGGCTCCACGGGATGAGGTTGTCCAGGTACTCGCCCGCGCCGGTGGTCACCATGCTGACGATCCACAGCTTGGGGCCCAGGGCGAAGACCGTGACCATCAGCAGGAACGCCAGCCACAGGTTGATGACGGACAGCCGGCGGATGCCCTTGTCGATGCCCGCGAGCACGCTGAGCAGGGCGACACCCGTGATCACGATGACGATGACCGACTGCACGGTGGCGTTGGCCGGGATGCCGAAGACGTGGTTGAGCCCTCCGTTGATCTGGAGGGTGCCCAGGCCCAGCGACGTGGCCAGGCCGAAGATCGTGCCGAACACGGCCAGGATGTCCACGATGTTGCCGACCCAGCCGAAGGCGCGGTCCCCCAGGAGGGGGTACAGCGCTGAGGCCGGTCGCAGGGGGAGGCCCCTGCGGAAGGCGAAGTAGCCCAGGGACAGGCCCAGGGCGATGTAGATGGCCCAGGGGTGGAAGCTCCAGTGGAAGTAGCTCAGGGCCATGGCCTCACCCGCCGCCTCGGCCAGGGGCGGTGCGCCCTCGGGCGCGGTCAGGTCGGCCGAGCGGGGCGCGTGCAGGTGGTGGATGGGTTCGGAAACCCCCCAGAACACCAGGCCGATGCCCATACCGGTGGTGAAGAGCATGGCGAACCAGGCCAGTGTGCCGAACTCCGGGCGTGAGTCGTCGGGGCCGAGGCGGACCCCGCCGAACCGGCTGAGCATGAGGAAGACGGCCAGCAGGAGGAAGAACGTGGTGGCCAGGACGTAGATCCAGCCCAGGCGGGCGCCGATCCAGTCGCGGGTGGCCGTGGCCGCCTCCAGCATCGGCTCGGTGGCGACGATGCCCAGGATGACGAAGGCGAGGATGACGACCCCGGAGACTCCGAAGACCGTGGGATTGGTGTTTTCTCGGATGTACTCGCGTAGGGATGAGATGGTGGCTCCTTCCCAGCCCCGAAGGGTTCCCAGCCCCTGAGGGATCCCGGAGGGACGCATACCCCGGGTCGGGGGAGATGGAAGGGCCGGTGCGGGCCCGGCCCACGGACGTGTCCCGGAGGATGCTAGGGGCCGGAAGCGCTCCCAGGAAGCATTCGCGCAACCGTGGAGTGTTGGCTTACGAGCGGCGAAGACTGGTTTTACCGTCTGTAACCGGGTAGAGACGTGTATGACCACTTTCAATGGCCCAAGACTGCTTATCGCCGCCCATAGCCGGGGGAGGAGGCTCGGATGAAGGTCCTGTCGCGCTCGGTCGGCGGAAGCGCGGGGAGGGAGTGACGTCCAGGGGGCGCGGCGCCGCTGCGTGCGCGGTGGTCAGTCCGCTGCCAGCAGGTCGAGGGTGGTGCCGACCCGGTCCAGCCAGTCCGTGATCGTGGCCAGCTCCTCCAGGGAGTAGTCGGCGTGCGCGGCGGTCATCGCCTCGCGCATTCCGGGCGCGGTGGAGGCGCCGACGCGTTCGGCGCCGGGGGTCAGCCTGACGGCCACCTTGCGCCGGTCCTCGGGATGGCGGGTGCGTTCGACCAGGCCGTGCGCCTCCAGGCGGTCGATCACCCCGGTCACCGAACCGGTCGACAGGCAAAGGTGGTCGGCGATCTCCCCGGGGGTGAGGGAACCGCTCACGCGCAGCAGCGTGTAGCACTGGAAGTCCGTGGGGTTCATCCCCGAGCGCTCCGCCATCCGGTGCAGCAGGCGGATGAGCCGTACGGCGAGTCGCTGCCCGTCGGTCTGGAGCGCATCGTAGAGTTCGGCCCGCGACCTGACCTCGGGATCCGCGCTCCGGCTCCCTCCGGGAGCGGAGGGAGAGGATGCGGCCGACGCGGTGTCCATGGTTCCCCTCTCACCTCGCGGGACCGGTGACTTCGCCGGTCGTCCCTGGAAGTGTAGGCCGTCTTCCGGCGTCGCCGCCCGTCCAGGGAGGGGCCGGGGCGGGAGGGGCCGCACGGGGTTTGACCGCCTCAGAACGGGAACTAGTTTGCTTACCAAGATTCATGGAATCCAAGGCTTTGGATCCGAGTGATCCGGGGAGCCACAGGGGAGGACGTCGTCAATCCCATCCTGAACACCCACACGCACCCCCGCCGCGAGGACACCGCGGGTGGAGACGGCGGTGCGGCCCTGGACGGCGTGCTGCGGGACTACCTCGAACGCAGGCTGGGCCAGGCCGAGGAGGTCGACGGGGAGTTCGCCCGCGAACTGGCCGGGATCACCGTCCGTTTCACGCTGGGCGGGGGCAAGCGGATGCGCCCCCGCCTGGCCTGGTGGGGGTGGCTCGCCGGAGGAGGGCCCGCCTCCGGCCCCACGGTCCGCTCCGCCCTCCAGGCCTGCGCCGCGGTGGAACTCGTCCAGACCTGCGCCCTCGTCCACGACGACGTGATGGACGGCTCCCCGACACGCAGGGGCCGTCCCTCGGTCCACGCCGACTACGCCGCCGAGCACCTGCGCGACGGACTCGTCGGCAGCCCGCACCGCTACGGCGAGGCGCTCGCCGTGCTCGTGGGCGACCTGGCCCTGGTGTGGGCCGACGACATGCTGTGCGAGGCACTGCCGGACGTGCCCGAGCCCGTGCGGGCCAGGGCGGTGTGGCGGGACCTGCGCACCGAGATCATGGCCGGGCAGTTCCTCGACGTGCGCGCCCAGGCCCGCCGGGAGCGCACGGAGGAGGCGGCCCTGCGCGTGGACCTGCTCAAGACCGCCTCCTACAGCGTTGAGCGCCCCCTGCACCTGGGCGCGGTGATGGCCGGGGCCGGGCCCGCGGTCGTGGAGGCCCTGCGCGGCTACGGCCGGGATGTCGGCATCGCCTTCCAGCTGCGCGACGACCTGCTCGGCGTCTACGGCGACAGCGCACGCACCGGCAAGCCGGTGGGTGAGGACATCCGGGAGGGGAAGTGCACACTGCTGCTGGTGACCGGGGTCCGCCTGGCGCGCGAACGCCGGGACCGCGCCGCGCTGGCGCTGCTCGACCGGGTGGGCCTGCCCGAGGAGGACGTGGACCCGGTGGAGGTGGCCGACGTCCTGGACCGTCTCGGCGCTCGCGACCTGGTCCGGAGCAGGTGCCGGGAGCTGGCCGGGCGGGGCGCCGCCCGGCTGGAGGGGCTGGACGCACCCGAGCCCGTCCTGCGGGGCCTGCGCGACCTGGCCGTCTCGACCGCCGAGGAGCCCTCATGAGGGGCCGTCGCCCGGGGAAGGTATCCGCCAGACCCGAGAGGAGCGCCACCGTGCCCGCATCCGAGACCTCCTCCACCCCCTCGTCGGGCGGACGCGATCCCGTGGTGGTCGTGGGCGCCGGGCTGTCCGGTCTGGCCTGCGCACTGCATCTGTTGGGCGCCGGACGCGAGGTCACCGTCGTCGAGCGCGAGACGTATCCGGGAGGACGCGCGGGGCGGCTCGACATGGACGGCTACCACGTCGACACCGGCCCCACCGTGCTCACCATGCCCGAACTGCTGGAGGAGGCCCTGGGCGCGGTCGGCGAGACGGTGGCCGACCGGCTCGACCTGGTGCCCCTGACCCCTGCGTACCACGCCCGCTTCGCCGACGGCTCGCGGATCGACGTGCACACCGACCGGGAGGCGATGGCCGCCGAGGTCGCCCGGGTGGCCGGGAGGCGCGAGGCAGAGGGTTACCTGCGGCTGCGGGACTGGCTCACCCGGCTGTACCGGGTGGAGATGCGCTCGTTCATCGACGCCCAGTTCGACTCGCCGCTGGACCTGGTGCGCCCGGACCTGTTCCGGCTCGCCGTGATGGGCGGGTTCGGCAGGCTGGCCCCGGCGGTGGGCCGCCGCGTACGCGACGAGCGGCTGCGCCGGATCTTCTCCTTCCAGGCGCTCTACGCCGGGGTGGCCCCGGAGAGCGCCCTGGCCGCCTACGCCGTCATCGCCTACATGGACACCGTCGCCGGGGTGTACTTCCCGAGGGGCGGGATGCGCGCGCTGGGCGACGCCCTGTCCGGGGCGTTCACCAAGGCGGGCGGGACGCTGCGCTACGGGCAGACCGTCTCCCGGCTCGAACGCGCGGGCGACCGGATCACCGCCGTGGTCACCGAGGGGGGCGAACGCCTGCCCTGCGACCAGGTGGTGCTCACCTGCGACCTGCCCGCCGCCCACCGACTGCTCGGCCACACGCCCCGGCGCCCGGTGGCGACCCGGTACTCTCCCTCGGCCGTCGTGCTGCACCTGGGCACCGACCGGACCTGGGAGGGGCTGGGCCACCACACCATCTCCTTCGGCGGTGAGTGGCGCCGCACCTTCACCGAGATCATCCGCGAGGGCCGCACCATGAGCGACCCCTCCCTGCTCATCACCCAGCCCACGTACACCGACCCCGCGCTCGCCCCCGAGGGGCGCCACCTGCTCTACGTGCTCGCCCCCGCCCCCAACCTGGCCACGGGAGGCCGCATCGACTGGGAGCGGGAGGGGCCGCGCTACCGCGACCAGCTCGTCGGCGTGCTCCAGGAACGCGGCTTCGACGGACTGGACGCCTCCGTGCGCGCCGAGCACCTCGTCACGCCCGCGGACTGGGCACGGCAGGGGCTCGCGCACGGCACGCCCTTCTCGTTGGCGCACACGTTCGCCCAGACCGGGCCCTTCCGGCCGCGCAACACCGTCCCGGGCGCCTCCAACGCCGTCCTGGCGGGGTGCGGGACCACGCCGGGGGTCGGTCTGCCCACGGTGCTCATCTCGGGCAAGCTCGCCGCAGCCAAGGTGGTCCGGCGCACGGGAGGGGGTGGGCGCCGGTGAGGTTGAGGGCGTCGAGGGAGCGGAAGCGGTTGAAGGGTTTGAGGCGGCTGAGGGGACCGATGGGGTTGAGGCGGTGATGGGGGTGATGAGTGCGGGAACCGCGGAACTCGACGCCGCCGGGATCACCGGCCAGCCGCTGCGGGAGGCCTACCTGCGGTGCCGGGCCCTGCACGCCCACCACGGGCGCACGTACTACACGGCCACACGGGTCCTGCCGCCCGAGAACCGGCCCGGCGTGCACGCGCTGTACGGCTTCGCGCGGTGGGTGGACGACATCGTCGACGAGCCCTCCCCGGGTACGGGCGTGGAGGAGCAGGCGGCCTGCCTGGACGGGATCGGCGCCGACCTGGCCCGGGTCCTGGGCGGGGAGCGCGCGCACGACACCGGGAACGCGCCCGTGCTCAGCGCGCTGGCGCACACGGTGGACCGGTACGAACTGCCCCACGCCTACTTCACCGCGTTCATGGCCTCCATGCGCATGGACCTGACGGTCGGCGACTACCGCGACCTGGACCACCTGCGCGAGTACATGTACGGCTCGGCGGCGGTCATCGGTCTGCAGGTGCTGCCGGTCCTGGGCACGGTGGCGCCCCGCGAGGAGGCCGCGCCGCACGCGGCCGCGCTGGGGGAGGCCTTCCAGCTCACCAACTTCCTGCGGGACGCGGCCGAGGACCTGCGGCGCGGCCGCGTCTACCTGCCCGGCGACGTGCTGGCGGCGCACGGTGTGGACCGGGAGCTGCTGGGGCGGTGCGCGCGGGAGCGCCGGTCCCACCCGCGGGTCCGCGACGCCATGGCTGACCTGGTGGAGGTGAACCAGGGCTTCTACCGGCGGGCCGAACCGGGCATCGCGATGCTCTCCCCGGTGGCGCGCCCGTGTGTCGCCACGGCCTTCCGTCTCTACCGCGCGATCCTGGACGAGGTGCGCGCGGCCGAATACGACGTGTGGAGTGTCCGGCACCGCGTGTCGGACGCGCGCAAGGCCGCGGCGGCCGTCCCCGCCCTCGCCCGCTCACTGGTCGCACGCTCCCTGCGCGGCCGGGTGCCGCGCCCGCGTCCGCGCACCGGTTGAGGGCCCGACGCATTCGGAGGATGGAGGACTCCCGTGACACCGAACGACCCCCCGGCTGGTTCCGGGTCCGCTGCTGGCTCCCTGCCCGACCCCCGGCCGCGGCGCCTTCCCCTGCGCCGTATGCCCGCCACCACGTGGCGGGCCCAGGAACCGACGTGGAGGGAGGGTTCGCCCGCGATCATCGGGGCGGCCCTCAAGCGCGCGCTCGCCCGCCCCTCGGGCAACTGGTTCGTGCTGGCCGCGAGTGACGAGGTACGCGCGGACCGGCCCTTCGGGCGGGTCGTGGCGGGTACCGAGCTGGTGGCCTGGCGCACTCCGGACGGGAGGGCGCACGCGGGCCCGGGGGCCTGCCCGCACCTGGGCGCGCCGCTGTGCCGGGGAACGGTGGACTCCGGGAGGCTGGTGTGCCGCTGGCACGGGCTGTCCCTGGGAAAGGAGGGGTTTCCGGGCTGGGACCCCTACCCCGTGCACGACGACGGGGTGCTGGTGTGGGTTCGCCTGGACCGTGCCGGGGGAGAGGAACCCCTGGACGCCCCGGTGGTACCGGAGCGCCCCCGCCCGGAACGGAGCCTGACCGCCGTGGAGAGCATGGCCGGACGGTGCGAGCCCGAGGACGTGGTGGCCAACCGGCTCGACCCCTGGCACGGATCGTGGTTCCACCCCTACTCGTTCGTGGGGCTCAAGGTGACCGAGGTGCCCAAGGGAGCCGACCCGGATCCGGACCGGATGGTGGTCGACGTGGGGTTCCGCGTCGCGGGCCGGTGGGGCGTCCCGGTGCGGGCGGAGTTCCGCTGCCCCGAACCGCGCACGGTCGTCATGCGCATCATCGAGGGCGAGGGGCTGGGCAGCGTCGTGGAGACGCACGCCACCCCGCTGGGCGTGGACGAACGGGGGGTCCCGCGTACGGCGGTCATCGAGGCGACCGTGGCCACGTCCGGGCGGACCGGGTTCGCGATCGCTCGCAGGGTGGCCGGGGCGGTGGTGCGCCCGGCGATGCGGATGGCCGCCCGGCGGCTGTGGAAGGACGACCTGGCCTACGCCGAGCGCAGGTACCTGCTGCGGAGTACGGGGCGTTGGCCTGGTTAGCCGTCGCGGGGAGGGGGTGCGCCCGTGCGGCGGCGGGGTGGGGCCGGGTGCCGTCGGTGGTTCCACGGGTGGGGGCTGCCCTCGGGGGTCCCCCCGCCCCGACCCGTGGGGGCCGTCCCGCCCGCGCTCCGCGGACGCCGTGCCTGTCCCCTGCCTGTGGCGGAGGGTGTGCGGGGACCCCGGGATCCACGGGCGGCGGGGTTTCCCTAGGGCTTCCGGCGGGCGTGGCGGGCCAGGGCGCGGAGTACGGGTGAGCGGCCCCGGCGGGGCACGGTCCACACGGTGTGCCCCGTTCGGCCCCATCGGGAGAGGAGGGCGTTGGCGGCGAGCAGCCCGCTGGTGGCGGCGCGTTCCATGAGGGCGACGGGAAGGCCGGTGCGCACGTGGTCGCCCGCCACCACGACGAAGGGGTCGGGGGTGGTCACCCCGGACCGGTCGCGGTAGCCGCCGGGTTCGAACAGCGGGCAGTCCGCGCGCAGCTCGTGGCGGGAGTCCACGGGGCGGGCCGCGGACAGTTCGGGGTAGACCGTCTCGGCCTGTTTCCACAGGTGCCGTTGTTCGGCCTCGGGGTCGCTCCGCTCCTCCAGGGCGTACGCGTGCAGCTCCACCACGGAGCCGCCGGTGCGCCGCGCCCAGGCGCGCGCCTCGTCCTCGTAGCGCTCCAGCACGCTGATGTTGTCCAGCGTCGGGTAGCCCGCGGTCCCCAGGAAGGCGGGGCGGTGCGGGCGCACGGGGCGGTCCAGCCAGTAGCGCGAGACCAGGAACGGCGGCGCGGTGCGCACCCGGGCCACCTGGCCGCGCACCTCGGACAGGGCCGGTGAGGCCGCCACCAGATCCCGGGTTCCGGAGGGGGTGGCGGCGAGCACGACGGCGTCGAAGGACTCCCCCGTGTCCAGGGAGAACCGCCGCCGTGAGCCGCGGTGGACCTTCCTGACGGGGGAACTCGTCCGGAAGCGTACGCCCTGGTGGGCGAGGTGGCGCTCCAACGGGTCCCACAGGGCCTGGGGGAAGGGGGAGCGCGGCACGTCGAACACCAGGCCCTCGGACGAGCCGAGGAAGTAGACGTGGAACATCACCGCCAGTTCGGCCGCGGACAGGTGGCGGGGGTCGGCGAAGAAGCTGCGGGTGAAGACCTCGAAGGCCAGGTGTCGGGCGGTGGGCGGGAACCTGATGAGTTCGAGGAGGTCCCGGGCGCTCAGGTGGTCGAGGCGGTCGTAGACGCCGGCGTCCACGTCCAGGAGCTGGAGGGCGGCGGGCAGGTTGACCCTGGCCAGGTCGCGCAGGGGGAAGCTCGGGCTGGTCGCGGCCAGGACGGCAGCGTTCCACGGGGGTGTGGAGGGCAGGCCGGAGAAGCGGTCGCGCGGGCCGTCCCGGTGGACGAGCGGGTAGTCGGTGAGCGGGACCAGGCAGTCGAGTTCCGGGTCCGCGCGGCGCAGCAGGGCGCGCAGGTTGTAGTACTGGCGGAAGAACGCATGGAAGCCCCGGGTCATGGTCGCGGGCGAGCCGTCGGCGAGCGTGGTCGCCCAGCCGCGCAGACGGCCGCCCAGGGCGGGTTCGCGTTCGTACACCGTTGTGCTGACGTCCCGTTCGGCCAGGGCGCAGGCTGCCGCCAGCCCGGCGATGCCGCCGCCGACCACCGCCACGCGGGGCGGCTCCGCCGGTCGCGGCCCGGTGGGCGGGAGGGGAGGGACCGCCTCGGCCAGGCGGTCGGTCACCGGTCTTCCCCGCGCCTGCCCACGAAGGTGTGCGTCACCCCGTACTGCCAGCCGGGCAGGGGGGCGCTGGCCACCGAGGTCAGGCCCGCACGGCGCATGCGGTCGAGGAGGGCGGTGCGTCCGTCGAACTCCAGCACGCTGCGCCACAGGTAGCGGAAGAGGTCGGCGCGACCGGTCAGCACGCGGCCCGCGGGGATCACCACCCCCCAGCACACGGCGGACCAGACCGCCTGTGCCGGGAGGGAGTCGGCCACGGAGTACTCGTGCAGGGCGAGGCGGCCTCCGGGGCGCAGCAGGGCGCGGACGGTGGTCAGGAGGGCGTCGGGGTCGGGGCAGTTGCGGATGAGGTAGGCGCCGAACACGGCGTCCACCGGCCCGAGGTGTCCGGCGGCCCACGCGGGGGTCAGATCCTCCGCATGTGCCCGGACGAAGGAGACGGAGCCGGGCCAGGACTTGGCGCGGGCGGCGGCCAGCATGCCCTCCGAGGCGTCCACGCCGACCACGCGGGCCCGGGGGTAGGCGCTCAGCAGGGCGGCGGTGGAGGCCCCGGTGCCGCAGCCCAGGTCGAGCACGCGCGGTTCCCCGTGGAGGCCGAGCCTGCGGGCCGAGATGCGCAGGTGGGCGTGGTAGCCGGGGTTGGCGGACACGAGGCGGTCGTAGGCCGCGGCGGCGCGGTCGAACTCGTCGGTGACCGCGCCCTCCTTCATCGTGGTCGTGTTCACGTCTCCTCCTCGCGTGCGGGCACGGCCCGGTGCATGCTGGGGGCATGGCCGACTACGACGTGGCGATCATCGGCGGGGGAGCCGCTGGGCTCACCCTTACCCATCGGCTGCGCGGGGTCAACGACCGACGTGGCCGACCGCTGCGCGTCGCCCTCCTGGAGCCGCCCCCCGGTCCGCACACGCCCGTGCCGCGCACCTGGTGCTTCTGGGAGCCGCCGGGGGGAACGTGGGACCACCTGCTCGCCGCGCGGTGGGAGGACCTGAGCGTGGTGACGGCCGACGCCACCCACCGTTCGGAGGCCGCGCCCTACGTGTACAAGATGCTCCGGTCCGCGGACGTGGACTCCTATGTGCGGGAGTCGGCGGGTGAGCACGTGGACCAGCTGTGCTCGCTGGTCACCGGGGTCCGCGACGGAGCGGACCGGGCGGTGGTGGAGACGGGGGGCGGGACGTTGAGCGCGTCGTGGGTGTTCGACACCCGGCCGTCGGAGCCTCCGCCGGGGCGCACCCGCCTGCTCCAGCACTTCCGCGGCTGGTTCGTGCGTACGCGCGTGGACGCCTTCGACCCGGGGGCGGCGGTGCTCATGGACCTGCGCCCTCCGCAACCGGAGAACGGGGTGGCCTTCGGTTACGTGCTGCCGCTGTCACGGCGCGAGGCCCTGGTGGAGTACACCGAGTTCGGCCGGGAGGCGCTCACCACCGCCGAGTACGAGCGGGCGCTGGAGGACTACTGCGGTCTGCTGGGACTGCCCGGAGTGGAGGTGACCGCCGCCGAACAGGGGGTCATCCCCATGACGGACGCCCGGTTCTCGACACGGGCGGGCAGGAGGGTGTTCCGGTTGGGGACCGCGGGGGGAGCCACGCGGCCTTCCACGGGGTACACGTTCAGCGGTGTGCAGCGCCAGGCGGCGGCCGTGGCCGGGGCGCTGGAGCGGGGGAGGGTACCGGTGCCGCCGGTGCCCCACCGGCGCCGCCACCTGGTGATGGACGCGATCATGCTGCGGGCCCTGGACACCGGGCGGGTGCGGGGAGCCGAGTTCTTCGGGGGGCTGTTCGCGGCCAACCGGTTCGGGGACGTGCTGGCCTTCCTGGACGGCGGCTCACGGCTGCCCCGGGAGCTCGCCATGGGGCTGACCACCCCGGTGGCGGCCATGGCGCTGACCACCGCGGACCAGGCGTGGTACCGGCTCAGCCGAGGGCGCGCATAGCTTCGGACAGCGAGGCCAGGTGCGCGTGGGGGCGCCATCCCGGCCCGGCCGTGCACACCTTCGTGGACTGCGCGGAACCGGCCGCGGCGCGGAGCGTCGCGCGCAGGGCCCGGACGTCGTCGGCGTCTCCCACGTGGGACCACAGGACGACCGCGCGGGGGGCCGTCCGGCGCAGGGCGCGCACGACCGCCTCCACGGGCGTGCACGGTCCCGGGACCCGGTGCGGCAGCCCCCGTTCGCGCAGAGCGGCGGCCAGCGCCTCCAGGGGGAGGCTGTGCGTCCGTCGGGGGCGGCAGGCCAGGAGCACGGGGCGCGCGCGGGGCTCCGCCGGCGCGGGGGCCACCCGGCGCAGCGCCGAGGACACGCACCAGGACAGCAGGTGCTCCACCTCGACGTAGCGCTGGGTCTCCTCCCACTTGCGGCCCATCCCGTACAGCAGCGGCATGGCCAGGTCCTCCCAGACCGCCACCACCCCGCGGTCGCGTAGGGACTCCGCGAGGAGGGACGCCACGACGTCGGAGTCCATGCGCATGGCGGCCCGGGCGACGCCCTGGAGGGTGGGACCGCTCCGGGCGTGAGTGCGTCGGACATGGCGCCCCAAGCGTTGCGAAATCGGAGCGACTTGTGGTTCGGGCCCTGCGCGACCGACTCTAGCTGGGAGGACACCGAAAGGGGCAGCACCATGGAACTGGACACCAGGCGTCCGGCCGACCGCCGTCTCAGCGTGGTCTACCGCACCGGCGCCGCACTCACCGGCTTCGTGCTCATCGGCTTCGGCGTCGCTGGGCTGATGACCAGGCTTCCGCTCTTCGACACCCAGGGTGAGATCGTCGCGGGCCTGTCGACCAACGGCGCGCTCAGCTCCGTCTCGCTGGCGGTCGGCTCACTGCTCGTGGGTGCCGCGCTCCTGGGCGGCTCGTTCGCCTCCACGGTCTGCACCGTGGCGGGCGTGGCCTTCGTGGCCAGCGGGCTGGTCAACCTGTACCTGATGAGCGCCGGGCCCAACATCCTGGCCTTCTCGATGCCCAACGTGGTCTTCAGCTTCGTCGTCGGGATCGTGGTCATGACCCTCGGCATGTACGGGCGGGTCAGCGGCGGGCTGCCCGAGGACAACCCGTACCGCAGGCCGCGGGCGCGGCGGCGGCACGTCCAGGCCCCGGCGAGGACGACCGCATGACGGGCCGTCTGACCCTGGTCACGGGGGCCACCGGATACATCGGTGGACGCCTGGTACCCGAGCTGCTCGGCGCCGGGTACCGCGTCCGCTGTCTGGCGCGGGAACCCGACAAGCTCCGCGACCACCCCTGGCGCGACCGTGTGGAGGTGGTCCGGGGCGACGTGGTCGGCGGGGAGGGGCTCGAGGCCGCGTTCGACGGGGTGGACGTCGCCTACTACCTGGTGCACTCGATGGCGGGCGGGCGCGGCTTCGCGGGCGCGGACGCGCGGGCGGCGGAGAACGTCGCCCGGGCCGCGGAGAGGGCGGGTACCGCGCGACTGGTGTACCTGGGCGGACTCGCGCCGAGGGAGGGCCGCCTGTCGCCGCACATGGCCTCGCGCGAGGAGGTCGGCCGGATCCTGCTGGACTCGGCCGTGCCCGCGGCCGTGCTCAGGGCGGCGGTGATCATCGGCTCCGGTTCGGCCTCCTTCGAGATGCTGCGCCACCTGACGGAGCGGCTGCCGGTGATGACCACGCCCCGCTGGGTGCGCAGCCGGGTGCAGCCGATCGCCGTGCGCGATGTCCTGCGGCTGCTGGTCGGGGCCGCCGAGCTGCCCGGAAAGGTGAACCGGACCTTCGACGTCGGCGGACCGGAGGTGCTCACCTACGCCCGGATGATCCAGGGGTTCGCGCGGGTGGCGGGGATCGCCCGACGGGTGATCGTTCCGGTTCCGGTGCTCTCCCCGGGGCTGTCCAGCCTGTGGGTGGGTCTGGTCACGCCGGTGCCGCCCGCGATCGCCCGCCCGCTGGTGGAGTCCCTGCGCCACGACGCGGTGGCGGGCGAGGACGACCTGTCCGTGCTGCTGGGGGACCGGGAGCGGATCGGGTTCGAGGAGGCGGTGCGGCTGGCCCTGCGCCGGGTCGACGAGGCGTGTGTCGACACCCGGTGGTCCTCGGCCGCCTGGCCGAGCGCGCCCTCGGACCGGTTGCCGACCGATCCCGACTGGGCGGGCGGCAGCCTCTACACCGACGTGCGGGCCCGGTACGTGGACGCCGCGCCGGGAACGGTGTGGCGGGTCGTCGAGGGGATCGGCGGGGACCACGGCTGGTACTCCTGGCCGCTGGCCTGGGCGGCGCGCGGGTGGATCGACCTGGCGGTGGGGGGTGTGGGCCTGCGCCGGGGGCGGCGCGACCCGCTGCGGCTGCGGGTGGGCGACTCCCTGGACTTCTGGCGGGTGGAGGAGGTGGTGCCCGTGGCCCTGCTGCGGCTGCGCGCCGAGATGCGCCTGCCGGGTTCGGCCTGGTTGGAGCTGGGCGTCAGCCGCGTGCGCGGGCGCACGGTCTACCACCAGAGGGCGCTGTTCCACCCGAGGGGCCTGCTCGGGCACCTGTACTGGAAGGCCGTCACCCCCTTCCACGGGGCGGTGTTCGGTGCCATGGCCGACAACATCGTCGCGGCGGCGGAGGAGGCCGAGTCCGCCGGCCGGTGAGGGCCGTGTGTGGCGCGTCCCGGGTGGGGTAGGGTCTTACCATCTGTTACTCGGAAAGCAAGATGCTCCTTTTTCGAGCGAATAGCGAAGGGGTACCCAGTGGACAAGGACGGACGCCGGTCGCGGTGGTGGATCGGAGCGGCCCTGCTGGTCACCCTGCTGTGGCTGGCGGGGGCCGGCCCCCTCGGCGCGTTCCTGGGCAGGCTCGGCGAGGTGCAGACCAACGACCCCAGCGCCTTCCTGCCGGCGGGGGCCGAGTCCACCGAGGTCAGCGCGATCGTCGAGGAGTTCGACCGGGAGGAGGCGGTCCCGGCCGCCGTGGTCTACTCACGCGAGGACGGGGAGATCACCCGGGAGGAGCTCGCCGACATCGGCGCGGTCGCCGAACGCGTGGGCGGGCAGGCGTGGGTCTCGGGTACCGTCACCGGACCCCTCCCCGGCACGGAGGACCCCTCGGTCGCCCAGTTCGTGGTGCCGATCGGCTCGGAGGAGGAGACGGGCGAGGCGGTCGAGCAGTTGCGCGCGCTACTGGCCGACGACCCGGTGCCCGGACTCCGGGCGCAGGTCACCGGGCCCGCGGGGTACGCCGCCGACCTCTCGGCTGCCTTCGCCGGCATCGACTCCACGCTGCTGGCCGTGGCCGTCGTCGCCGTGCTCGTCATCCTCGTGGCGGTCTACCGTTCGCCCCTGCTGCCGGTGTTGGTCGTCCTCGCCTGCCTGCTCGCCCTCGGGCTGGCCGGGGCGCTGGTCTACCTGGCCGCCGACACGGGCCTGGTCAGCCTCAACGGGCAGAGCCAGGGCATCCTCTTCATCCTCGTGGTGGGCGCCTGCACCGACTACGCGCTGCTGCTCGTGGCCAGGTACCGCGAGGAACTCGCCGCCCGCGAACGCGTGCCCTCGGCGGTGCTGGCCGCCGTACGCGGCGTGGCCGGGCCGGTCCTGGCCTCCGGCGGCACGGTCATCCTCGGCCTGCTGTGCCTGCTCGCCGCCGACCTGACCTCCACCCGCGGCCTGGGCCCGGTGGTCGCCATCGGCGTCGTCGCCGCTCTGCTCTCGGCGATGACGTTCCTGCCCGCCGTTCTCGCGCTGTGCGGACGCGCGGCCTTCTGGCCGGTGCCGCCACACGGCTCCCGCGAGGCCGCCGGGAGCCTGGCGGAGGTGGTCGGTCGCCACCGGTTCTGGGGGCGCGTGGCCACCGCCGTCTCCCGTAGGCCGCGCCTGTACTGGATCGCCACCACGGCCGTTCTGGCCGCCGCGGCGGTCTTCGCGCCCCAGTTCGACGCGGGGGGCACCGGGCAGGCCGAGGTCTTCCGCACCGAGGTGGAGGCGGTCCGGGCCCAGGAGGTCCTGGACCGGGGCTTCGGATCCGACGCCGGCGCGGCCCCCGCCCTGGTGGTGGCCGACGCCGACCGCCTGGACGAGGTGGTCCGGGCCGCTGAGCGCCTGCCCCGGGTGGAGGAGGCCGCGCCGGTCACCGAGCCCGGGCCGCCCGGGGCCGAGGCGCCGCCGCTGGAGGAGGACGGCCGCGTGCTCGTCGAGGCGGTCCTCACCGTGGGTCCCGAGTCGCCCGAGGCGCTGGACGCCGTGCGCGACCTGCGCGCGGAGCTGCGCGCGGTGGAGGGCGCCGACGCCCTCGTCGGCGGGGTCACCGCGACCGACCTGGACACCCTGGAGACGGCCCAGCGCGACTTCACGGTCGTGGTTCCGCTCGTGCTCGGGGCGGTTTTCCTCGTGCTGATCCCGCTGCTGCGCTCGCTGGTGGCGCCGCTGCTGCTCATGGCCGCGAACGTGCTGTCCTTCGCCGCGGCGCTGGGCGTGGGCGCGCTGGTCTTCGACCACCTGCTCGGCCTGCCGGGAGCCGACCCCGTGGTGCCGCTGTTCGCCTTCGTGTTCCTGGTGGCGCTGGGGGTCGACTACAGCATCTTCCTGATGTCCCGGGCCAGGGAGGAGGCCCTGGAGCACGGCCACCGCGAGGGCGTGCTGCGCGCGCTCACGGTGACCGGCGGGGTGATCACCTCGGCCGGGGTGGTGCTGGCGGTGACCTTCGCCGCGCTCGCGGTCATCCCACTGCTGTTCCTGCTCCAGCTGGCCTTCCTGGTCGCCTTCGGCGTGCTGGTGGACGCCCTGCTCGTGCGGACGCTGCTGGTGCCCGCGCTGTCGCTGGACGCCGGACCGCGCGTGTGGTGGCCCGGACGGGCGGGTGCGGCGGACGGGGGCTCGGCGCCGGAGGCGGAGCGGCGGCCGCAGGCCGTCGGCCGGTCGGGCTGACACCCGGGCCGGGCTCAGAGCGCCTCACCGGGGAGCGCGGTGTAGGCCGCGGCGAGCCTGCGGACCAGCCCGGACTGCGGCAGGTGGACGCCGTCGATGGCGGACACCTGCCGCACCCCGGTGGCGGCGTTGGCGGTGAACGCGCCCGCCACGCGGGTGCTCGCCGCCGCGGCGATCGGCCGGGTGGACACGGGTACGCCGATCTCCCGGGCGGCCCGCTCGACGAGCCGGGCCGTCACCCCCGGCAGGCAGGGGGCCTGCGGCCAGACGAGGCCGCCGCCGTCCACGAAGCCGATGTTCCAGGTGGGGCCCTCCGAGACCCGGCCGTCGACGCCCATGAACAGGGCGTCGTCGTAGCCGTCCAGTTGGGCGGCGCGGCGCTGGTACAGGGCCCCGAACAGTCCGGTGCCCTTGACCCGGGGGGTGTCGCGGGCGAACAGGCGGGTGCCCAGGCGCACGGGGGCCGGGGCCGTGGAGGGAGCGGGACGGGTGGTGACGAGGATCTGCGGGGTCTGGCGCGCGGCGGGGCGCCCGAGGTCCATGTGGGGGTCGAAGACGGTCACGCGCACCACCGAGGGGGAGGGGTGCGCGCGGGCGGAGCGCCGGGCGAGCTCGCGGACCCGGGAGGTGTCCAGGCCGGTGCCGAAGAGGGTCCGGCAGTCGTGGCTGAGGCGTTCCATGTGCAGGTCGAGCCCGCGCACGCGCAGGTCGGTGACGAGCATGGTGGTGAAGTGGCCGTAGCCGTACAGGGCCAGGCCCGCGAGTTCCCCGGTGCCCACGGGGCGTCCGTTCAGTTCCATGAGGCCTTCATGATGGCACTCCGGGCGCCTTCGGGAACGCGGGTTGTCAGGCGCGCTCCTCCATCGCGGTGAGCAGCTGCCTCTCCGAGGCCGCGAGGTAGGCCTCCAGCTCCTCGGCGGCCCCGGCCGGGTCACCGGAGGCCAGGAGCGTGTGGATTCTGCGGTTCCAGTCGAGGTAGGGGGCGTGGAACTCGCGGGGCGCGTCCATCACGTGGAACACCAGGCGGGTCTCGGCGAGCACCTGGCTCATGAACTCGTTCACCCGCGCGCTCCCGGCCAGCTCGGCCACCGCCTGGTGGAAGCGCATGTTGGCCGTGCCCATCCGCCACCAGTCCCGCCGCTCCCGGGCGGCCTCGCCCTCGTCCACGGCCGAGCCGACCAGCCGCACGGCATCGGGGCCGGGGTCGACCGCGCCGCGCAGCGCGGGCAGTTCCAGGGTCCGGCGCGCCTTGAACAGGTCGCACACGTCCTCGCTGGTGGGCAGGCCGACGAACACCCCGCGATGCATCTGGTGCACCAGCAGCCTCTCCCGGACCAGCAGCCGGAAGGCCTCGCGCAGTGTGTTGCGGGAGACCCCGAACTCCTCGCACAGCCGCTCCTCCGACAGGCGCTGCCCGGGCGGGTACACGCCGTCGATGAGCGACTCGCGCAGCAGCTCGGCCACCCGCTCGGCCTGGGTCGGTAGCGGGGGCAGCGGGCGTGGACGGCCGGTGGGCCGGGCGGTGCGGGCGTCCGTGGCCGTCACGGGTGCTCCTTACGAAGGCTGGTGATCGGTGTACTCCATTGTCACCGACGCGGCGCCCTCCCGGTGAGGGTGGGGTGATCGGATGAGCGGGTGCGGGAAGGCCCGTGGGGCGGGTGAAACGGGAGTCGCCGTCTGTGACGCCGGTGACCTGGGTTTTTTGCACATCGGCTCTTTACTCTTCTTGTTGGATCGAAGTATCGTTCAACAATCCAACGATGAGGCGGTCGATGACCGCGACCCCCGCACCCCCTTGGAGAGTTCCATGGGCGACACGCCCCCCGCACCCCCGAAGGTGCGCCCCCGTCCCGGGCGGGTCGTGCTGAGCAGCGGCCTGCTCGGCGCGATGTTCCTCATGGCGACCAGCGCCATCGGCCCCGGATTCATCACCCAGACCACGACGTTCACCGCGCAGCTCGGGGCGACCTTCGCGTTCGCCATCCTCGTCTCGGTGCTGGTCGACATCGCCGTCCAGCTCAACATCTGGCGGGTCATCGGCGTCGCCGACGCGCGCGCCCAGGACCTGGCCAACAAGGTCCTGCCCGGCGCGGGCTACCTGCTCGCCGCCCTCATCGTCTTCGGCGGTCTGGTCTTCAACGTCGGCAACCTCGCGGGCACCGGGCTCGGCCTGGACGCGATGACCGGCCTCGACCCCCGGCTCGGCGCCGTCCTGTCCGCGCTGCTGGCCGTCGTCATCCTCGGGGTCAGGCGGCTGGGCGTGGCCCTGGACCGGATCCTCATCGTCCTCGGGGTGGCCATGATCGGCCTCACCCTCCACGTCGCCGTCGTGTCCCGGCCCCCGGTCGGCGAGGCCGTGCGCCAGGCCGTCCTGCCCGAGCAGCTCGGTGCGGACGTCTTCCTCGCCACCGTCACCATCATCGGCGGCACCGTCGGCGGCTACATCACCTACGCGGGCGCCCACCGCCTCGTCGAGTCCGGCCAGGGCGGCCGGGACAACGTGCGGGCCATCACCCGGACCTCCGTCACCGGCATCGTCGTCACCGGGGTCATGCGGGTGCTCCTGTTCCTGGCCATCCTCGGCGTGGTCACCGGCGGAGCCGACCTGATGGCGGCGGCCAACCCCGCGGCCGAGGCCTTCCGCCAGGCCGCGGGCGAGGCCGGCATGCGCCTGTTCGGCATGATCATGTGGGCCGCGGCGGTCAGCTCCGTCATCGGCGCCTCCTACACCTCGGTCTCCTTCGTCACCAGCTTCCATCCGTGGCTGGAGAGGCGCCGGGGCCTCCTGGTCACCGTGTTCATCGGTGTCTCCCTGCTCATCCTGCTGCTGTCCGGCCAGGCCCCGGGCACGCTGCTCATCCTGGCGGGCGCCCTCAACGGCGTGATCCTCCCCGTCGGCCTCGGCATCATGCTGTGGGTCGCGGCCCGCCGCTCCCGCGACCTGCTGGGCGGGTACCGCTACCCGCGCTGGCTGGTGGCCGTCGGCGTCCTGGCCTGGGTGCTCACCGCCTACATGGCGGCCAACTCCCTGGGCGGCATCGCCGCCCTCTGGCAGTAGCCGGCCGGGGCGCGGTCCGGCCGGCCGCGCCCCTTCGACCAAGCCCGCTGACCGGGTAGGAACCCGTCAGGGACCCCGAGAAGAACGAGGAGCACCGACGTTGCGCATCGACCTCAACTCCGACCTGGGCGAGAGCTTCGGCCGCTGGGAACTGGGTGACGACCGGGCCCTGCTGTCCATCGTCACCAGTGCCAACGTCGCGTGCGGGTTCCACGCCGGGGACCCGTCCGTGCTGCGCCGCACCACGCGTGAGGCCGCGGACAGGGGAGTGGCCGTCGGCGCGCACGTGGCCTACCGCGACCTCGCCGGTTTCGGCCGCCGCTTCGTGGACGTGCCCCCCGCCGAACTCACCGACGAGGTCCTCTACCAGCTCGGCGCCCTGTCCGCGTTCACCCGGCTGGCCGGGGACCGGATCCGCTACGTCAAGCCGCACGGCGCCCTGTACAACGCGATCGTCCACCACGAGCAACAGGCCGCCGCCGTGGTCGGGGCCGTCCGGGCCTTCGACCCCGCGCTGCCCGTCCTGGGCCTGCCCGGCTCGGTGTTCCTGCGCCTGGCCGAGGAGGCCGGGCTGCCCGCCCACCGCGAGGCCTTCGCCGACCGCGCCTACACCCCCCGGGGCACCCTCGTCTCCCGGCGCGAGCCCGGTGCGGTCCTGCACGACCCCGAGCACATCGCCGAGCGCTGCCTGCGCATCGCCCGCGGCGAGCCGATCGAGGCGGTGGACGGCACCCCGATCGTGGTCGGGGCCGACTCCCTGTGCGTGCACGGCGACAGCCCCGGAGCGGTGGACATCGCCCGCGCGGTGGCCGCCCGGCTGCGCGCCGAGGGCGTCACCGTCGCGCCGTTCACCGGGGAGGACGCGTGAACCACCGGGAGGGGGCCGTGCGCGTCCTGCGGTGCGCCGACACCGGCGTGCTCGTGGAGGTCGCCGGCCTGGCCGAGGTGATCGCCCTGCGCGCCGCGCTGGCGGCGGCCCCCGTCCCCGGGGTCACCGACCTCGTCCCGGCCGCCCGCACACTGCTGCTGCGCATCGGGCCGGGGACCGACCCGGACGCCGTCGCCGACGCGGTCACCGCCCTGCCCCCGCCGCCGGAGGCCGGAGGGGAACCCGGCGAGACCGTCACCCTTCCCGTCGTCTACGACGGTGAGGACCTCGACGACGTCGCCGCACTCACCGGCCTCAGCCGCGATGAGGTGGTCCGGGCGCACACCGAGGCCACCTGGACCGTCGCCTTCTGCGGCTTCGCCCCCGGTTTCGGCTACATGGTCGGCGACGACCCGCGCCTGCGCGTGCCCCGACGGGGCGAGGCGCGCACCCGCGTGCCCGCCGGGTCGGTGGCCCTGGCCGGGGAGTTCACCGGCGTGTACCCGCGCAGCTCCCCCGGCGGCTGGCAACTGCTCGGCCGCACCGAGGCGCGGGTCTGGGACCTGGACCGCCAACCCCCCGGCCTGCTCAGGCCCGGGGTGCGCGTCCGCTTCACCGACGCGGGGCTCCCGTGAGCGCGCCCGCCGGCGGCACCCGCCGCTCCGCACTGGAGGTCGTGGCCGCCGGACCCCTGACCACGGTCCAGGACGCGGGCCGGTTCGGCCACGCCGACCTGGGGGTGGGCCGCTCCGGCGCCGCCGACGCCGCCTCCTACGCCCTGGCCAACCGGCTGCTCGCCAACCCGCCGGGGGCCGCCGCCCTGGAGACCACCCTGGGCGGCCTGCGCGTGCGCGCCCGGGGGCCCGTCACCGTCTCCCTCACCGGCGCCGAGGCCCCGGTGACGGTGGACGGGCGCGGCGCGGCCGCCAACGCGGTCCTGCACCTGCCCGACGGCGCGGAACTGGCCCTGGGCGTGCCCGAACGGGGCCTGCGCTCCTACCTGGGCGTGCGCGGCGGGTTGGACGTCCCGCCGGTCCTGGGCTCGCGCAGCACCGACCTCCTCGCCGGGCTGGGCCCCGACCTGCCGGTCCCGGGGGCACTGCTCCCGGTCGGCCCCGCACCCGCCGCCCCGCCCAACGTCGACCAGGCCCCGGTCGCGCCCGTCGGAGGCTCCGAGGTGCGGCTCCGGGTCCGGCTGGGACCGCGCGACGACTGGTTCACCGAGGAGGCCGTCGCGACGCTGCTCTCGTGCGCGTACGAGGTCACCCCGCGCAGCGACCGGGTGGGCGCGCGCCTGTCCGGGCCCGGGCTGGAGCGAGCGCGCTCCGGCGAACTGCCCAGCGAGGGCATGGTCGCGGGCTCCCTCCAGGTGCCGCCCGGCGGAGAGCCGGTGCTGTTCCTGGCCGACCACCCCGTCACCGGCGGCTACCCCGTGGTGGCCGTCGTGTACTCGGCGGACCTGCCCGGGGCCGCCCAGGCGCGCCCGGGCACCCGGATCCGCTTCACCCTCTGACCACCGGCCCCGCACCCCCGGAAGGCAGTGACCATGACCGTGCCAGCCGACCTCCCCCCGGCCCGCGCCCGCGCGCTCTTCCGCGACGGGCTGCGGGTGCCGACCGCGGGCTACAGCGCGGGGTACGCGCAGGCCAACCTTCTCGCCCTGCCCCGCGAACTCGCCTTCGACTTCCTGCTGTTCGCCCAGCGCAACCCCAAGCCCTGCCCCGTCCTGGACGTCACCGAGCCGGGGGAGACCAGCGCCTCGATCTTCGACGGCGACCTGCGCACGGACCTGCCCGCCTACCGGGTCTACCGCCACGGCGCCCTGGCGGAGGAGCGCACCGACGTCACCGACCTGTGGCGCGGGGACCTGGTGTCCTTCCTCATCGGGTGCAGCTTCACCTTCGAGGCGCCGCTGCTGGAGGCGGGGGTCCCGGTCCGCCACATCGAGACCGGGCGCAACGTCGCCATGTACACCACCAACCGGCCGTGCCGCCCCGCGGGCCGGTTCCGGGGCCCGCTCGTGGTCTCCATGCGGCCGGTCCCCGCCGACCGCGTCGCCGACGCGGTGCGCGTCACCTCCCGCTACCCGGCGGTACACGGCGCCCCCGTGCACGTGGGAGACCCCGCCGCCCTGGGGATCGGGGACCTGGGCCGGCCCGACCACGGGGACCCGGTGGAGGTACGCCCCGGCGAGGTTCCGGTCTTCTGGGCGTGCGGGGTCACCCCGCAGGAGGCCGTGATGGCCTCCGCCCCGGAGTTCGCCATCGGACACGCCCCCGGGCACATGGCCGTCACCGACGCGCGCGACTCCGACTACCAGGTGCCCTGACGCGGAGCGCCCCGGGGTTTGCCGTGGGGGTGCCCGGGTAGGCGCGGGCCCGAAGCGCCAACCAAGGAGGACCACCCGTGAACAGCCGAGAGCACCTGATCAGCTGGCTCAACGACGCCTACTCGATGGAGAAGTCCCTGGAGGAGACCCTGGAGCGCCACGCCAAGGACGCCGAGGGGGACCCCGAGATGCACGCGCGCATCACCCAGCACATCGAGGAGACGCGCGCGCAGGCGGAGACGGTTCAGGGGTGCATCGAGTCCCTGGGCGGCAAGGTCTCCAAGGTCAAGAGCGCCCTGGCCGGGATGATGGGCTCGGTGCAGGGCATGGCGAACAAGCCCGCGGGCGACACGATGGTCAAGAACGCCCTCGCCGACTACTCGGCCGAGCACTTCGAGATCGCCTCCTACCGCGCGCTGATCGACGCGGCCCGGACGCTGGGCGAGGAGCAGATCGCGCAGAAGCTGACCGCCATCCTGCGCCAGGAGGAGGACATGGCCCGCTTCCTGGAGGAGCGGCTCCCCGGCGCGGTGCAGAAGGCGCTCGTCGAGGCCGACCGCGACTAGGGACCCGACCATCGAGGACGGTGCGGCTCAGGACCGCCGCGGGGGCGGTCAGCCCCCTTCGGAGGAGGGCCGGTCCGGAGCGGGGCGGCCCTTGTCGGTCTGCTCGCCCCGGATGCGGCGCCCCCGGGCGACGGCGGGACCGCCGCCCTCCCCGGGCTGGCGCGGTGTCCCCGGCGGCCGCTGGCGGCCGCTCTTGCGCGAGTGCCCCGCCTGGCTGGCGAACAGGGCCTTGGAGGTGCGGGACGCGTCGTCGCTCCGGGCCATCTGGGCCATCCGCCCCAGTTCGGCGGCCTGTTCGGCCGCCTCCGCCTCCGGCGCCTGGGACGTGTGCGGGTCCAGCAGGTCGCGCCGGGCCCGCTCCAGGGTGTCGACGGCGGCGTCGCGGTCGCCGCGGCGCAGGGCCTCACTGGCCTCGCGCTTGGCGGTCTGGGCACGCTGTACGGCCTCCTCGGTGCGCACCTCGGGCCGCGGCGTCCGCTCGGCGGCCTCCTCGCCGGGGACCACGTTGACCGTGACGGGCAGGGCGGCGGTGTAGGTGGTCAGCGTCGCCGGGTCCACGTAGGTGGCCTCCAGCACGGTGACGGCGGTCGTCCCCAGGGAGGCCAGCCCGGGAACGTCCAGGTGCAGGAGCAGGCGGCGCTTCTCACCGGAGTGGAAGTCGCCCAGATCGACCACCACCGACCGGTCGGGCAGCTGGTGGGAGGGCATCTCCCCGGCCACACCGACGCCGCGCAGGTACGGGTCGACCGGAATCCGCAGTGACACGGCCTGGACGGTCTTGGCCAGCAGGTACTCGGCCTCCTGGGCGATGAGGCTGCCCGCCGTGTCGGGGTCCTCGGCGAACAGGGCGCTGCCCGCGCCGCCGTCGGCCACCGCGCCGAGCAGTTCCTCGTCGTAGCCCAGGCCGTACCCCAAGGTCGTGGTGGTGACCCCGTGCGCGTAGGCGTCGCTCGCCACACGCCGCAGGAGAGCGGAGTCGGTGACGCCCTGGTTGGTACGTCCGTCGGAGATCAGTACGAGGCTGGCACCGCGGTCGGCGCTGGCGCGGCGGGCCTCCTGCGCACCGCGCAGCAGCCCGCTGGACAGGTCGGTGCCGCCGGAGGCGCGCAGCGCCGAGATCCGTCGGCGCACCTCCGCCTTGTCGGTCAGCGGTCCGCACGGGACCTCGACCCGGGCCTGCTCGTTGAAGGACACCAGCCCGAAGTTGTCGGAAGGGGCCAGCCGGTCCACCAGGGAGAGCAGGGCCCGCACCGCGCCGTCCAGGCGTTCACCGGACATGGAGCCGCTGCGGTCCAGCACGATCTGCAGGGTCGAGGGAGGGCGTTGGACGTCCTCGGCGCGTTCGGGGGCGGTGATCTCCAACAGGAGGGACACGGCGTCGTCGGTGTCCAGGGGTACGGCGTCGAAGTCCAACAGCGCTGACAGGTGCATGCGGTCTCCGTGGGTGCGTATCGACTCCGGGGCGGTGTCCGTTCCAGCTTAGGAAGAGTACGGGCAGTGGTTGAGCACACTACATGACGGGGGCGGTCCCTCGACCGATCACCGGCCCGGAGCTTCGGAAACGGCCGTCACCGGCCGTCGCGTTCACCGCCCGCGCAGGCCCAGGCGGCGCAGTTCCAGGGTGGCCAGCGCCGCCACGGCCCGGGAGTCGTCGGTGTGCCAGGCGCCCACCGGGTCCTCGTGCACGCGGGCCAGCCGGGCCGGGGGCACCGAGGTCAGGGCGCGCAGGGCCAGCAGCCGGGAGCGGGCCTCGGGGGTGAGCCCGCGCGTGCGCCGGACCGCGCCGGCCTGGCGTACCCAGCGCGCCCGCAGCGGCAGCCAGGTGGCCGCGACCAGGAGCACCGGGACCAGGACCGTCAGCAGCGGCAGGGTCAGCGCCAGCGAGGCCACCGACTCCTGGAAGGAGTCCCCGGCCGCGGTGAGGGACTCCCCGCTCCCGCTCATGCTCGTGAACGGGGTGGACAGCGCCTCCCCGGCCAGCGGCACCCTGCGGGCCTGCTCGGCCGCGTTGTCCATGTGCTCGGTCAGGCCCCGCCCCGTGCTCGCCAGCAGCTCGCCGGGCCGGTTCAGCGCCAGGATCGTCTCGCGCAGCCACAGCGCCGCCCGGACCCACAGGTACACCCACGCCACGGCGATCAGGTCCGAGGTCAGCTGGAGGAGGGCCCGCAGCGGGCGGTCGGCGTACAGCTTCACGGAGGGACTCCCGGGGGTGAGGAGGGGCTGGGCGCGGGCGTCGGCGCCCACGCTTGCCCGTTACCCGCTCAGGGCCCCGTACACGCCACCGCCGGTCGGCGCGCCCCGGAAGGTGCGCCGGTAGGCGCTGGGGGACACGCCGAGTTCGGCCTGCATGTGCTGGCGCAGCGAGGCCGCCGTGCCGAAGCCCGCCTCGTACGCGACCCGGTCCACGGACAGGTCGGACTCCTCCAGCAGCTGCCGGGCCCGGTCCAGGCGCTGCCGGGCCAGCCACTGGCCGGGGGAGAGCCCCACCTCCTCCCGGAAGCGGCGGGTGAAGGTGCGCACGCTCATCGACTCACGGCGGGCCAGCTCCTCCAGGCTCGGCTGCAGGTGCAGGTGTTCCAGGGCCCAGGCGCGCGCCCCGCCCGTCGTGGCCCGGGCCGGTTCGGGGACGGGGCGGCGGACGTACTGGGCCTGGCCGCCGTCGCGGTGCGGCGGTACGACGGTGCCCCGAGCCACGTCGTTGGCCACTGCGGCTCCGTGGTCGGAGCGGATCATGTGCAGGCACAGGTCGAGGCCGGAGGCGACCCCGGCGGCGGTCAGCACGTGCCCGTTGTCGGTGTAGAGCACGTCCGGGTCCAGGTCGATGCAGGGGTACATGGCGCGGAAGGACCCCGCGGACCTCCAGTGCGTGGTCACCCGGCAGCCGTCCAAAAGCCCCGCGGCGGCGAGCACGAACGCCCCCGTGCAGATGGAGGCCACGCGCGTGCGCGGCCCGATCCGGGCCAGGGCCGCGGCCAGCGCGGGGGCGAGGGGGTCGTGGGGGCGTTCGCCGTAGTCCTCGTCGGCGGCGGGCAGGACCACCGTCCCCGCCCCGTCCAGCGCCTCGGGCCCGTGGGCCACGTTGAGGGTGAAGTCGGTGTCGGTCCGGACCTCGCCCGGCTCCAGCGCGCAGGTGACCACGTCGTAGAGCGGCGCCCCGTCGGCGCCGCGGGCCTGGCCGAAGAGGCGGTGCACGATACCGGCCTCGATGGGGAGCACGCCGTGGCGGACGAGGACGGCCACGCGGTGGGGATCGGAAACGTTCATGGCCCGATTCTTGCGCATGGTGTCCTTCAGGTCACTGTCGCGCCGGGGACCCGAACGAGACCGTGGGGCCATGGCTCACCACACCGCCTTCGTACCGCGGACCCGGCGTCCCGGAGTCCACCGCGCCTGGATGACCGCGCTGGCCGCGTTCCTCACCATCGTGGCCGCGGCGGCCTTCGCCGCGATGCCCGGACTGCTGACCGAACCCCTGCACACCGAGTACGCCTGGTCGCGCACGACGATCGCCGCGGCGGCCTCGGTCAACATGGTCGTCTACGGCCTGGTCGCGCCGTTCGCCGCCGCCCTGATGGACCGGTTCGGCGTCCGCCGCGTCGCCCTGGCGGCGCTCGCGGCCGTCGTGGCGGGCGCCGCGCTCACCACCGCCATGACCGAGGCCTGGCAGCTCACCCTGTACTGGGGGCTGCTCATCGGCGCGGGCGCCGGGTCGCTGGGGATGACCTTCGCCGCCACCGTCGCCCGCCACTGGTTCGTCGAGCGCCGCGGGCTGGTCATCGGCGCGCTGACCGGGGCGAGCGCCTTCGGGCAGCTGGTGTTCCTGCCCGCGCTGGCCTGGGTCACCGACCACCAGGGCTGGCGCCCGGCCCTGGTGACGCTGGCGCTGACGGCGGGCGCGGTGGCCGTCCTGGTCGCCCTGGTGCTCCGCGACCACCCGGCCGACCTGGGCCAGCGGCCCTACGGCGCGCGGGACTTCGTGCCGCGGCCCCGGACGGACCGGGGAGCGGCGCGCCGGACCGCGGCGGTCCTGTACTCCGCGGTGCGCACGCGCCCGTTCTGGCTCCTGGCCGGGACGTTCGCGGTGTGCGGGGCGACCACCAACGGCATCCTGTGGACCCACTTCGTGCCCGCCGCCCGCGACGAGGGGATGACCGTCACCACCGCCGCCGCCCTCGTGTCGACGGTCGGCGTGTTCTCCCTGGTGGGAACGGTCCTGTCCGGATGGCTCACCGACCGGTGGGACCCGCGCGCGCTGCTGGCCCTGTACTTCGCGGCCCGGGGCGTGCTGCTGGCCCCGCTGCCGGTCCTGCTCGGGCCGGACGCGGGGGCGGCGACGGTGGCCTTCGTCGTGGTGTTCGGCCTGCTCGACGTCGCCACGGTGCCGCCGACCATCCTGCTGTGCGGGCGGATCTTCGGCGCTGACGGCGCCATCGTCTTCGGGTGGGTCAACGCCGTGCACCAGGTCGGCGCGGGCGCGATGGCGGTCTTCGGCGGCCTGGTCCGCGACGTGACCGGCGGCTACGGCGCTGTGTGGCTGGTCGCGGCGGCCCTGTGCGGGTTCGCCGCGCTGCTGGCCCTGCGCCTTCCGGCCGGACCGTCGGCGCGGCCGGTCCCCGAGGGGGCGGGGGCGTGACCGGCGCGGCCGGGCGGTACCGCCGCCCCTCACCGCTGTTCTCCGTTGTCCTGCTGCTCCTGACCGCGCTGGTCGGACACGTGGCGCTCGCCGGGCTGGACCAGGGCCTGCGCGCCGCGCGCGGCGAGGGCGTGCCCGGGGTGTTCACCGCCACCAGTCTGACGTGCGTCCAGCACCCCGGGCACGAGTCGTGCGCCTGCGAGGGCCGCTTCACCGCCGAGGGCGCGCGGCGGGCGCGGGAGGTCTCCCTGCACGCCGCCGGACGCGACACCTGTGTGGTGGGAGCGCCGGTCCCGGCGGTGGACGCCGGGGCGTCCAACCGCGTCTACGGGCCCGACGGCTCCCGGGAGTGGCTGGTCTGCCTCCTCGTTCTGGCCGCGTGCCTGGCCGTGGTCGCCGCCGTCGCGGCCCCTTGGGCGCGACACCTGCGGCGCAGGTGTCAGGAGTGACGGTCGAGGAAGGCGCGGACGGCCGCGCGCCACGCCTCGGGGGCCTCCGCGGCGACCAGGTGACCGGACTCCACCTCGACCAGCTCCGCTCCGGGGATGCCCGCGGCCATCTCCCGGGAGAGCGCGGGACCGGCGAGGCGGTCCAGGGCCGCGGCGACCACCAGGGTGGGCACGGAGATCCCGGCGAGGTCGGCGCGGGTGTCCACCGACCCCACCAGGTCCACCTGTTCCGGGGAGCCCTCCGGGACGGAGGCGGCCAGGTCGGCCACCGCCCGCTCCAGCTCGTCGGGCCCCATCGCCTCCAGCGCGGGGGTGCCGTGGGCCACCGTCAGCAGGAAGCGGGCCAGGGTCTCCCGGTCCCCCTCCAGCAGCGCGCGCCACACGCGCACCGCCAGGCGGATCCGGTTGTCCGGGTGGGCGAAACCGGCGGTCAGGACCAGGCCGCGCACCCGGTCCGGGTGGCGGGTCGCGGCGCGCACGGCCACGGCCGTCCCCAGGGAGTAGCCGAGGACGGTGAAGCGCCCGACCCCGGCGGCGTCCGCGGTGGCCACCAGGGCGTCCGCCACCGCGTCCAGCTCCAGGGGCACCGTGCTGCGCGGGGTCGCGCCCGAGCCGGGCAGGTCCGGGGCGACCACGGTGTGGGTGGCGGCCAGGTCGGCCATGAGCGGTCCGAAGTTGGCCTCGGACCCGCCGCCCCCGCCGTGCGCGAGGACGATGCCGGGCCCGGCACCCTTGACTGTGTACGAGAACTGTTCGACCATGCGGCGACGGTAGGCGGTCACACCGATGTGAGGGTCAACGGTGACGTGGGACACAGTGGGGTGCGGATGCTGATCGGGGAGCTGTCGGAGCGCACCGGGGTGAGCCGCCGCCTGCTGCGCTACTACGAGGAGCAGGGCCTGCTGGAGTCGGCGCGCTCGGCCAACGGGTACCGGGTCTACGACCCCGGGGCGGTGCGCACGGTCCGCCAGATCCGAGCCCTGCTGGACATGGGCCTGACCACCGACGTGATCGCCTCGGTCCTGCCCTGCGCGCGCAACGGGGTTGACGAACCGCTCGACCTGGAGCTGTGCCCGAGCCTGGTCAGCACCATCCGCCGGGAGCTGGCCGCCCTGGACTCCCGCATCGACGAACTCCGGCGCCACCGGGGCGCCCTGTCCGAGCAGCTCTCCGGCGGCTGAACCCGGCCCCGGGGCGGCCATACGCGGGAGCGGCGCGCCCGGTGGGCGGGTGCCGACGGAAGGGTGCCACCAGGAGGAGCGGAGGGGCACCCGTGCCTCACGGTGTCCGTCCGTTTCCGGGGCGGTGGCGCCCATGCGCGCCGTTCTTCTGGGCGGTGGGTGGGCGCACCCGTTCGGGGGCGCTGGGCTCGGATTCGCGGATCCGGTCACGCCGTGCTCCGCGGTGCCCCGGAGCGCACCCGCACCAGTTGGCTCAGCAGCGCCAGCACCGGAAGCTCCACCAGCGGTCCGGCCACCAGGGCCACCGCGATGAGCGGCCGGTCCGGGAAGGCCGCCACGGCCACGGCCAGCGCGATCGGCGAGTTGCGCGCCACCGAGGTCATCGTGAGCGTGGCGCGTTGGTCGTCGGGCAGGCGCAGCAGCCGGGCCGCGGACACCGCCGCCAGCGGCGCGACCGTGAAGAACACCGCCAGGGCGGGCAGCAGCGCGACCAGGTCGCCCAGATGGCCGAGCACCGTGCGCGCCTGCCAGGCGAACACGGCCAGCACCGCCGTGTACAGCAGTGGCAGCACCACCGCGTTGGCCCGGGGGACCAGGACCGCGTCCCGCCACGAGCGCCCCTTCCAGCGGCGGGCCCCCTCCCTCAGGGCCACGGCCAGCACCAGCGGAACCACCAGGACCAGCAGAACCGCCTCCACCAGGGTTCCGGCGTCCACCATCGCCGCCTCGCCGCCGAGCAGCAGCACGTACACCGGCAGCAGGAGGAGTTGGAGCACCAGGTTCACCGGCAGGACCGCCGCCGCGACCCCCATGTGCCCCCGGGCCAGGCCGGTGAACACCAGGTACCAGTCCGTGCACGGGGTCACCAGCAGCAACAGCAGGCCGACGCGCAGGTCGGGCGAGCCGCCCAGCAGGCCGGCGCCCAGGGCCCAGGCCAGCAGCGGGGTGAACCCGAAGTTGAGCACGAGGCTGGCGGCGACCACCGTGCGCGCGGACCGCGCCGCGCGGACCCGGCCCGCGTCGACCTGGGCGAACACCGCGGTCAGCAGGAGCATCAGGGCGGGGAGCACGGCGTGCCCCGCCGCCGGGCCCACGGGCAGCGCCAGGCCCAGCCCCAGCCCGGCCAGGGCGGCCAGCGTCACGAACAGGCTCTGGAACTTCTCTGCTGCGGACACGGGCGGCTTCCCGGCTGGCGAAAACGGCTTTCCCCACGCTACCGCCGCGCATAGCATCGGACGGATGCGGACCACCCACACCTGGCGCGGCGCCTTCGACAACGACGCCCTGGACGCCCTGCACGCCCTGGGGTTCGGCCAGGAACCGGAGGGGACCGACTGGGAGAGCCGGGTCAACGCGCACAGCCTCGGCTGGGTGTGCGCCCACCGGGGCGGGGAACTCGTGGGCTTCGTCAACGTGGTCTGGGACGGCGGCGTCCACGCGTTCCTCCTGGACACGGTGACCCACCCGCGCCTCCAGCGCACCGGCGTCGGGCTCCTCGCCCTCTGACCGGGTCGGCCGGGGAGCCGTCCCCGGCCGACCCGGGGGTCAGCTCCGCCAGGCCCCGGCGCGGCGCACGTACTCGGCGAAGGCGGTGGCCGGACGGCCCAGCGCCCGCTCCACACCGTCGGCGGGCTCGACGTTGCGCCCGTCCAGGATCTGCCCGAGCAGCGCGGCCAGCCCCCGGGCGTCGTCCTCCGGAAGCCCGGCCGCGGCCGCCCAGGAGACGAACTCCTCAGCCGACACCTCCTGGTAGCCGACCGCCCGCCCGGCGGCCTCGCCGATCAGACGGGTGGCCTCGGTGAACGTGACCGAGGCGGGGCCGGTCAGCACGTACAGCTCCCCGGCGTGCCCGTCCTCCGTCAGAACCCGGGCCGCGACCTCGGCCACGTCGTCCAGGTCCACGAACGGCTCCGGGACGTCCGGGGCCGGAAGCGCCACCGTGCCCTCCAGGACCGGCCCGTGCAGGAAGCCCTCGGAGAAGTTCTGCGCGAACACGGCGCACCGCAGCACGGTCAGGCCCGGGAACTCCGCGCCCACGGCCAGCTCCGCCTTCTGGGCCTCCGGTTCGCCCCGTCCGGACAGCAGGGCCATCCGCCGGACGCCGTGCCGGGCGGCCCGGGCGGCGAAGGCCGCCACGATCTCCCCGGCTCCGGGGAAGCCCAGGTCGGGGTGGTAGCAGAGGTAGACGGCGGTGGTTCCCTCCAGGACGGGGTCCCAGGTCTTCTGGTCGTGCCAGTCGAAGCGCGGGGTGCCGGTCCGGGAGCCGACCCGGGCTTCGGTGCCGCGCTCGCGCAGCAGGCGGGTGAGGCGGCGGCCGGTCATGCCGGTGCCGCCGGTGACGAGGATCTTCTCTGTGTCCATGTCCGTTAGTCCACCAGCCCGGGCCCGGACGGAACATGGCGCGGAAGCTGGATTACATAAGAGAGCGTCTGGCTAGAGTAGGGGCATGGACCCCCTCGTGCACCTCCTGGACGGCCCCCGGGCGCGCGGCGCCTTCACCCTGCGCACGGTCATGACCCCGCCCTGGGGGATCGACGTCCGCGACGGGGCCGCGCTCACCCTGGTCGTGGTCACCTCCGGCCGGACCTGGGTGGGCACCCCGCACGGGGAGGCCGACGCGGAGCCGGGGGACCTCGTGCTCGTCCGCGGCCCGGACCCCTACGTGATCGCCGACCGCCGGGGCCGCGAGCCCACCATCACCGCCCTGCCCGGGGGCCGGTGCGTGTCCCTGGACGGGGAGGAGGTGCACGTGACCATGAGCCACGGGATCGGGACCTGGGGCAACGATCCCGAGGGCACCGACACCACGGTGGTGGGCGCCTACCAGGACGACAGCGAGGTCGGCCGCCTGGCCCTGTCCGCGCTGCCCCCGCTGGCGGTGCTCCCCGAGGGCCGGGTCGACCCGGCGCTGGTGGAGCTGCTCTCCCGGGAGATCACCACCGACCACGTCGCCTCGACCAGCCTCAGCGACCGCCTCCTGGACTGCCTGCTGGTGATGGCGGTGCGCGCCTGGCTGGAGGACAACCCCGACAGCGCGCCCAACTGGCTGACCGCCCGGCACGACCCCGTCGTCGCGCGTGCGCTGGAACTGCTGCACGAACACGTGGCCCGGCCCTGGACCCTGGACGCGCTGGCCCGGGAGTGCGCCGTCTCGCGCGCCACCCTGGCCGCCCGCTTCCGCGCGGCCGTGGGCGTGCCGCCGATGACCTACCTGCGCACCTGGCGGCTCACCGTGGCCGGCGACCTGCTCACCGCCGAACCCCGGCTCGGGCTGGAGGCGGTGGCCGCGCGGGTGGGCTACGGCAGCGCGTTCGCGTTCAGCTCCGCGTTCCGCCACCACACCGGGAGGAGCCCCTCCTCCTACCGGGACGGCGTGGCACGGGTGTAGCGGCCGGGCGGGGAGGGAACGGCTCCGGGGGGGCGGGCCCCGGCGAGGAGGAGTACATGAGCGACCGGACCCAGGCCTTCGACCGGCTCAGCGAGAACTACCAGCGCTTCCGCCCCGACTACCCCGAGCCCGTCCTGGAGCGGCTCCGCCGGTACGTGCTGGACGGCGCCCGGGAGTCCTGGCCCCGGCCGTGGCTCCTGCTCGACGTCGGCGCGGGGACCGGCATCTCCACCCGGGCCCTGCGCCGCGCCTTCGGACCGGAGCCCCGCGTGGTCGGCGTCGAACCCGGCCACGCCATGCGCGGCGCCGCGGCCGAGGACGACGGCGTCGAGTACGTGGACGGCCGGGCCGAGCACGTGCCCTTCCCGGACGCCAGCGCCTCGCTCGTGCTCGCCGCCCAGGCGGTGCACTGGTTCGACCGGCCCGCCTTCTACGCCGAGGCCGCCCGCCTGCTCGCGCCCGGCGGTACCGTCGCCGTGCTCGACAACGACCGCGACTGGACCGCGAGCGCGTTCACCGACGCCTACGAGCGCCTCATGGAGGAGCACGGGGACGACTACCGGCGCGACTACCGGGCCTTCGACACCCTGGGGGAGATGGCCGCCCAGGACGGCCTCGGCGAGACCGCCGAGTTCTCCGCCGCGTGGACGCGCGAACTCACCCCGGAGGGGTACGTCGGCCACGCGATGTCCTCCACCAAGATGGCGGCGGTGCGGCGCAACCTGGGCGAGGAACGCACCCGGGCCGCCGTCGGCGCGCTCGTGGCCGAGCACTTCCCCGACGGCGTCGTGCGCGTCCCCTACCTCACGCGGCTCCGCCTGGCCCGCCGGACGTCCTAACCGGGACGGGCGCGCAGACGGCGCAGCATCCGGGCGTCCCGGAAGCCCACCGCCCCGGCCGCCGCCTCCACGGTCTCCCCGGACCCGATCAGGTGCTCGGCCCGCTCCACCCGCAACCGCTGCTGGTAGCGCAGCGGGGTGAGCCCCGTCGCCGCCGTGAACGCCCGGGTCGGCGTGCGCTCACTGAGCCCGGCCCCGGCGGCCAGGTCGGCGATCCGCAGCGGTTCGGTGAAGCGCGCGTCGATGGTGTCCTGCACCCGGTGCACCGGATCCTCCACGTGGCCCCGGTACCGGAGAACGGCACTGACCTGGGGCTCGTCGCCGTTGCGCCGCGCCGAGACCAGGACGTCGTCGGTCCGCAGGGCGACCCGCCGGTACCCGGCCTCGCGCGCCCAGTCCAGGCACGTGTCCACCAGGCGGCGTCCCGGGCCCAGCCCCGCGCCCGGGGCGGGAGCGGCGGGACGCGCAGCCGGGCGGTGCCGGGGAACCCCTCAGCCGAGGTCCTTCTTGAAGCCGACGTGGGAGGCGGTGTAGCCCAGTCGCTCGTAGAAGCGGCGGGCGCCCAGCGGGTCGTCGGCCAGCATGGCGACGATCGCCGCCACGTCCTCCGCGCGGGCCCGACCGATGGTGGTGCCGTCGTCCATACGTCCTCTCCGGGGGAGGCGGAACCGTCCGGGCGGGTTCCGCTCAGAGCAGCAGCGCGGCCACCGCTTCGAGGCCGTCCACCACGGCGGTCGCGTGCGCCAGGTCGGCGGGGGCGGCGGTGGAGGCCACGGCCACCACCGGCATGCCCGCGGCCATCCCGGAGCGGACGCCGCTGGCGGAGTCCTCCACCACCACGCACCGCTCGGGGGCGGTGCCCATGCGCTCGGCGCCCAACAGGTAGGGCTCGGGGTGGGGCTTGCCCTCGGCGACGTCGTCGGCGGTCACCAGCACGCGCGGCCGGGGCAGGCCGGCCGTCGCGATCCGCGCGCCCGCGATCCGGTCGCCGCCGGAGGTGACGATCGCCCAGGGGCGCCCCCGGGCGTCGAGTTCGGCCAGGAGCTCGCGGGCGCCGGGCACGGCGCGCACGCCGTCCCCGGAGGCGGCCTCGTGTTCCTCGATCCGCCGCGCCTCGGCCACCGGGTCCAGGTGCGGGGCGACCAGACGGACCAGGCCCGCGTCGGTGCGACCGTGGTGGTCGGCGAGCACCGTGTCCACGTCCAGCCCGCGCTCCCGCGCCCACGCGGTCAGCCCCGCCCGGACGCTCTCGCTGGAGTCCACCAGCACCCCGTCCAGGTCGAACAGGACGGTCGCCCCGTCGTAGTCCCCCACGCGTCCCCCCGTGTCCCGCGGTCTGCGACACCCAGGGTGCCACGCCCCGGCGGGAGCGTTCAGCGCAGGGCCGCCGCGAACCGTTCCATGCGCTCCCCGAAGCCCTCGGCGTCGCCGAACCACACCGCCACGGAGTCCGCTCCGGCCGCGGCCAGCTCGCGGAACCGCTCCACGGCGCGGTCGAACTCCGCCGCACCCCCCGACCAGGCGATGCGGGTCCCCGCGAGCACGGGGCGGGAGGTCAGCTCCCGCAGGCGGTTGCGCGCCGCCGCGAACCCCTCGGTGTCCAGCCCCACGCCCTGCCAGGCGTCGGCGAACTCGGCGGCCCGCCGCAGTGCCCGGTCCGACGTTCCGCCCACCATCACCGGCACGCGCCCGGCGGGGCGCGGCTCGAACACCCCGCGTTCGTAGGAGTGGAAGCGGCCCTCGAAACCGCCCCGGCCCTCGAACAGGTGCCGCAGCAGCCGCAGCGCCTCGTCCGTGCGCGCGCCGCGCGTGGTGAAGTCCGCCCCGACCGCGGCGAACTCCTCGCGCGACCACCCCGTGCCCACGCCCAGCACGAACCTGCCCCGGGACAGGGCGTGCAGGGTGGCCGCCTGCTTGGCGAGCAGGAACGGGTCGCGCAGCGGCGCCGCCAGCACCGACGTGCCCAGCCGGATCCGCTCGGTGCGCGCGGCCAGGGAGGACAGGGTCACCAGCGGTTCGTACACGCCGCCGAAGACGGGCCCGTACGGCTCGGGGGGCAGCAGGTGGTCGGGCAGCCACACCGTGTCCACCCCCAGCTCCTCGGCGCGCACCGCCAGGTCGACCAGGGCGTGCGGGGGCGTCCGCGGCGACTCGGCGGGCAGGACCGCCTGGAGGCGGGTGCCCGTCATCGGCTCCGTCAACTCGCTCATGGGGCGACGGTAGACCCTGCCACCACTGGGAGGGTCAAACCGGCGCGCCGTTCACCAGGGGCGGGCGGCCGACAGCAGGTGCCGGTGCACCCGGTCCAGCTGGGAGCTGCCCGCCGGACCCGGCCGCCGCACCAGGTAGACGGTGTTGATCGGCGGGTCCTCCGGTTCCAGCAGCGCCACCAGCCGTCCGTCGGCCAGGGCCTCCCGGCACAGGTAGCGCGGCAGCACCGTCACCCCGGCCCCGTTCTCGGCGGCGGCCCGCACCCCGCGCAGGTCGGGCACGGTCACCGCCGGAACGCAGGTGAGCCGCACCCCGAACACGTGCCGCCAGTACCGGCGCAGGATCGGCAGTTCGTCGTCGTAGGCCACCAGCGGCACCTCGCACAGGGCGGCCGCCCCCTGGCGTGCGAGGCGTCCGCCGCGCAGCCGGTCCGCCCACGCGGGCGCGGCCACCAGTACGAACTCCTCGTCCATCAGCGGTTCGGCGACCAGGGCGCGTCCGCGCGGGCGCACCGTGGACACGACCAGGTCGTGCCTGCCCCCGCGCAGCTCCTCCAGCAGGTCGTCGGCCAGCCCGGTGCGCACCCGCAGCCGCACTCCCTCCGCGACGAGCGGGGCGAGCGCGGGCAGTACCAGGCTCCGCACCACCTCGGCCGGGCCCGCCAGCCGCAGCGGCGGGGCCGGTGCGGTCGGGTCCGCCCCGTCCGGGCCGGCCACCTCCTCCAGGGCGTCCAGCGGCCCGGCCACCCGCGCGACGAGGTCGTTGGCCTCCACGGTGGGCGCCACACCCCTCGGCAGCCTCTCGAAGAGCGTGTGTCCCAGGCGCCGCTCCAGGGAACGGATCTGTGTGGTGACCGTCGGCTGCGACAGCCGCAGCAGCTGCGCGGCGGCGGTGAAGGACCCCGACCGGTGCACGGCCAGGAAGGTCCGCAGCTGCTGCAGGTCGAGCGGTCCGCGGGCCGGCCCTTCGCCGGAGGCCGAGCCATTGACATTCCTATAGGTCACCTCACTGATTTTATTGGTGGGGGAATACGTTGCCGCACTAGTGTCTGCCGCGGCGGGAGGGGCGGGCTTCCGCGCCGCCCGCCAGACCGTCCACCACCGCTTCGGAGGTTGCGCCATGCCCGTCACCAGCAGGGAAGTCCACCTGGTCGCCCGTCCCGTCGGAGAACCCGCTCCCGAGGACTTCTCCCTGGAGGAGGTCACCGTCGACGACCCCGGGCCCGGCCAGGTGCTGGTGCGCAACCAGTGGATGTCCGTGGACCCCTACATGCGCGGACGCATGAACGACGTCAAGTCCTACGTGCCGCCCTACCGGCTCGGCGAGCCGATGGAGGGCGGCGCGGTCGGCGTGGTCACCGCCTCCGGCAGCGACGGGGTCCCGGTGGGCACCACCGTCCTGCACGCCGCGGGCTGGCGCGAGTACGCCCTGCTGCCCGCCGACGCCGTGCGCGCGGTGGACGCCTCCCTGGCGCCCGTCCAGGCCTACCTCGGGGTGCTGGGCATGGTCGGACTCACGGCCTACGCGGGACTGACCGAGATCGCCCCGGTGCGGGAGGGCGACGTGGTGTTCGTCTCCGGCGCCGCGGGGGCGGTCGGCTCCCTCGCCGGGCAGATCGCCCGCCATCTGGGCGCCTCCCGCGTGGTCGGCTCGGCGGGCGGGCCGGAGAAGAGGCGCCGCCTGCTGGAGGAGTTCGGCTTCGACGCCGCGATCGACTACCGCGAGGGCGACCTGGAGTCCCAGCTGGCCGAGGCCGCCCCCGACGGCGTGGACGTCTACTTCGACAACGTCGGCGGCGACCACCTGCGCGCCGCCATCGCCGCGATGCGCCAGCACGGACGGATCGCCCTGTGCGGCGCGGTCTCCCAGTACAACGCCACCGAGCCCGCCCCCGGCCCGGACAACCTCTTCCTCGCCGTGGGCAAGCGCCTGACCCTGCGCGGGTTCATCGTCGGCGACCACGGCCACCTCATGAAGGAGTACGCCCAGCGGGCCTCCGGGTGGATCGCCTCCGGCGGCCTGCGCGCGGAGGAGACCGTCGTCGAGGGCATCGACCACGCGGTCCGGGCCTTCCTGGACATGATGCGGGGCGCCAACACCGGCAAGATGCTGGTCCGCCTCGCGTCCTGACGCTTGCCTGGAGTGCGCTCCAGGTCGCCATCATGGGGGACGCGACCCCCCTGGCCCACACCTTGTCCTTCACCCGGAGAGGAACTCATGCAGTACGTCACGCTGAACGACGGCCGCGCCATGCCGCAACTCGGCTTCGGTGTCTGGCAGGTCCCCGACGACGAGGCCGAGGCGGTGGTCTCGACGGCGCTGGAGGTCGGGTACCGCAGCATCGACACGGCCAGGATCTACGACAACGAGAAGGGCACCGGCCGCGCGCTGGCCGAGTCCGGCATCGCCCGCGAGGAACTGTTCGTCACCACCAAGCTGTGGAACGACGACCAGGGCTACGACAGCGCGCTCAAGGCCTTCGACGCCAGCCTGGAGCGCCTGGGCCTGGACTACGTCGACCTGTACCTGATCCACTGGCCCCGCCCCCGGCAGGACGCCTACGTCGACACCTGGCGGGCGCTGGAGCGGATCCGCTCCGAGGGCCGGGCCAGGTCCATCGGCGTGTCCAACTTCACGGCCGCCACGCTGGACCGGCTGGTCGCCGAGACCGACGTGGTCCCGGTGCTCAACCAGATCGAGCTGCACCCCTACCACTCCCAGGAGGCCATGCGCGAGGTCAACGCCCGCCACGGCGTCCTCACCGAGGCCTGGAGTCCGCTCGGGCAGGGCAAGGGGCTGCTCGACGACCCGGTGCTGACCGACCTCGCGGACAGGTACGGCAGGACCCCGGCGCAGGTGGTCCTGCGCTGGCACCTGCAGCTGGGCAACGTGGTGATCCCCAAGTCCGCGACTCCGTCCCGGATCCGGGAGAACTTCGAGGTCTTCGACTTCGAGCTGTCCGCCGAGGACATGGACCGGGTCGGTGCCCTGGACAGGGGCGGCCGGATCGGTCCGGACCCGGACACGTTCGGCTGATCCGCGGGTGCTCCCGGGCCGGGGAACGGCCCGGGAGCCCGGGCGGTTCGGGCACCCGGGGGAGAGGGGGCGGACGGCGCACGGTGGCCGGAAGCGGACAGGACAAACACACCTTTACCAGGAGAAACAACTTCACCAGGGGGCACAGGGCAACGGGTAGGAAACTCCCGCGTCTCGGCTCGGAAACACCCCTCCCCCGGGTGGCGTGGCGCCGGACGGAGGCGTACAGTTCCTCTCTGGTGCGTCGGTGAGCAAGGACGGCGACACCTCTCTCCTCTAGGCGAAACCAGATCCATGACCGTCGTCCCCCTCCGCGCGGCACGCGTGTACCGTTCTGAGAACGCCGAGCGCTCCGTGCACGCGTGGTGCCACAAAGCCCTCAGCCAGTGGCCCGAACTGGGCCCCCTCCCGCCGGTGGAGACCCACCTGGGGAGCACACGGGCCTTCCGGGCCGCGGGCGGCCCCGGCACCCCGGTGCTGGTGCTGTCGGGTACCAACTTCAACGCGGCCACCACGGTGCCCGCCGCCCGCGCGCTGTCCGCGGACCGGCCGGTGCTGCTGGTCGACCCGCCCGGGCAGCCCGGCCTCAGCTGCGGCCAGCGGGTCGGCGGTGCCAGGATCCAGACCTACGGCGCCTGGCTCGACGAGTTCCTGCCCCAGATCACCGACCGGCCCGTGCTCGTCCTGGGCCACTCCCGCGGTGCCGCCGTCGCGCTCGCCTCGACCCCTTCCCCCCTGGTCGCCGGAATGCTGCTGCTCAACCCGGCGGGGCTGACCGCGGCCGGGGTCAGCACGGAGTCGATGCGCGCCACGCTGCCCTGGATGATCCACCCCAACGAGCACACCAGCGAGCGGCTGGTGGAGTTCCTCAGCGGCCCGGCCACACCGTGTGAGAAGCACCGGGCCGAGACGGAGTGGCTGGCCCTGGTGGCACGGTCCTGCCGTACCGGCTCCCTGCCGGGCCCGCTGCCCGCGGAGCACTTCCGCGCCTGGGCGGACACCCCGGTCCGCGTCGCCACCGGCTCGCACGACCCGTTCTTCTCTCCAGCGCGCCTGTACGGTCCCGCCCTGCGCTTCCTGGACACCGAGGTGCGCACGATCGAGGGCGCGGGCCACCTGTCGCTGTACGAGCAGCCCGAGAAGGTGGGCGAACTGCTGCGCGAACTCGACGCCTGACCCCTCCGGGGGATGCGGCAGCGGACGGCGGTACCCGCGGGGCGGGTGCCGCCGTCCGCGTGTACGCGCCGGGGAAGCGCGTCCGGGCACGGAGCCGGTGCGCTTCCCGGCCGCGGACCCGGCCCGCGGAACGGGTGCCCGGGGTCGGCGCCGCGCCCGTGAGGCGGCGATTCGGCGACACGCACGGGAGAACGTGGCTTATGTGGCTTTCAGCATATATTTTTTTACTCTTTCCCGTGTGTTGATAAAGGTGCTGGGTAAGGACGGTTCCGACTCCCCTGGAAAGGAAGGATAAACGGGTAACCCTCGCCCCCGGACGTATCCTTGCCCGAGGTCGGTGCGGGTTGACGGGTCTTTATCCCTCGCCGAACGTACCCAAAACAGCAGAAAGCAGTCGGCATGTTCGAAAAGCTGGCACAAAGGCTGGGGCTGTCCACGAACCCGGCCATCTTCTTCGTGTCCGCCGCGTTGACCATCGTTTTCGTGGTGTGCGCGATCGCGTTCACCGACACGGTGGACGCCGTCTTCGGCGCCACCTCGGGGTGGATCCTCACCAACCTCGGCTGGCTTTACATCCTCGGCGTGACCACCTTCTTCATCTTCCTCCTCTGGATCGCGTCCAGCCGGTACGGGAGGGTGCGCCTGGGGCCGCCGGACAGCAGGCCCGAGTACCGCGACAGCCAGTGGTTCGCCATGCTGTTCGCCGCGGGCATCGGCAGCATCCTGATGTTCTGGGGCGTGGCCGAGCCGATCAGCCACTTCGCCAACCCGCCGCTGCGCAACGTCGAACCGGGGTCGGTGGCCGCCGCGCAGGAGGCGATGGGCTTCACGCTCTACCACTTCGGCTTCCACACCTGGACGATCTTCTGCCTGCCCGCCCTGGCCTTCGCCTACTTCGTGTACCGCAAGGGCCTGCCGTTCCGGGTGAGCTCGATCTTCCACCCCTTCCTCGGTGAGCGGATCCACGGTCCGCTGGGCCGCACCATCGACATCTTCGCGGTCCTGGGCACGCTGTTCGGCGTGGCCGTCACCATCGGCCTGGGCACCATGCAGATCAACAGCGGCCTCAACACCCTGTTCGGGCTGGAGGAGAGCCGACTGGCCCAGCTCATCCTCATCGCGGTCGTCACCACCATCGCCGTGATCTCCGTGGCCACCGGCCTGGACATCGGCATCAAGTGGCTGTCCACCATCAACATCATCTTGGCCGTGGCGCTGCTGGTCTTCGTCTTCCTCGCGGGCTCATCGCTCTACCTGGCCAAGGGCGTCATCGAGACCACGGGCGTGTACCTGCAGTGGCTGATCCCGCTCTCGTTCTGGAACGACACCTTCGGCAACACCGGCTGGCAGGGCAGCTGGACGGTCTTCTACTGGGCCTGGACCATCACATGGTCGCCCTTCGTCGGCATCTTCATCGCGCGCATCTCCAAGGGGCGCACCATCCGTGAGTTCGTGATCGGCGTGCTGGGCCTGCCCACCGCGTTCAGTGTGGTGTGGTTCAGCGTGTTCGGGCTCTCGTCCTTCGACATCGAGATGAACCGGGGCGGCGGGCTGGTCCAGGAGGTCGTCGGCGAGGGGGACGTGCCCGGCGCCCTCTTCGCGTTCCTGGAGCACTACCCGCTGACCACGTTCCTGTCGGCGGTGAGCATCCTCATCGTGATCATCTTCTTCACCACATCCTCGGACTCGGCCTCCCTGGTGGTGGACATGCTCTGCTCCGGTGAGTCGGGCAACCCGACCCGGCAGCGGGTCTTCTGGGGGATCACCGAGGGCGTCGTGGCGGCGACGGTGCTCACGGCCTCGGGTGTGGGCGGACTCGACGCGCTGCAACAGACCATCATCGTGTTCGGCCTGCCGTTCTTCGTCATCGGCTTCTTCATGATGGCGGGACTGGTGCGCTCGCTGCGGGCGGATGCGGCCGAGGGCTCGGGCACCCAGCGCGAACGCACCGCCCCGCTCAGCACCCGGGCGCGCAGGCTCCGGCACCGGGTGACGCGCGGGGCGGGTACCGGCCGCCGCAACGGCAACGGGGGACGCGACGGCGGCGGGGCCGCCGGAGGGCGGAACGGGGCCGAAGGGAGCTGACCGCGTCCGCCGGAGCGGGAGGTCCGCCTCCGCAAGGGCTGCCCGCCCGGGTGCCGGCGGATCAGCCATGATGGTCCCCATGTCCTCCTCCGACGACGCGCGCTTCCTGTCCGCCACCGCCGACCGCCTCGCCTCCCTGCCCGGGGTGGAGGCCGTCGCCCTGGGCGGCTCCCGGGCCCAGGGCGCCCACCGACCCGACAGCGACTGGGACCTGGCCGTCTACTACCGCGGGAACTTCGACCCCCAGGACCTTCGGGACCTGGGCTGGCCGGGGGAGGTGTCGGAGATCGGCGGCTGGGGCGGGGGCGTCTTCAACGGCGGCGCCTGGCTGCGGATCGACGGCCGCGCGGTGGACGTGCACTACCGCGACCTCGACTCGGTCGAACACGAGCTGGCCGAGGCCGAGCGGGGGCGCTTCCGGGTCGAGCCGCTCATGTTCCACCTGGCCGGTATCCCCAGCTACCTCGTCGTCGCCGAGCTCGCCCTGGGCCGGGTGCTGGTCGGGGACCTGCCCCGCCCCGACTACCCGCGGGCGCTGCGCGAGAGCGCGCCGCCGGTCTGGCGGGGGATCGCGGCGGGCACCCTGTCCTACGCCGAGCACAACCACGCCCCGCACGGCCGGGTGGCCCAGACCGCGGGCCTGGTCGCCCAGGCGGCCTCACAGGCGGCGCACGCGGTGCTGGCCCAGCGCGGGGTGTGGGTCACCAACGACAAGACCCTGCTGTCCCGGGCGGGCCTGGAGGAGGTCGACCTCGTGGTCGCGGGGATGACAGCCGACCCCCAGGACCTCACCGCCGCGGTGGCCGAGGCCGGCCGGATCCTCGCCAGGGCCTGAGCCCACGCCGAGTTCCCCGGCACGGTCCGGCCGCCCCCGGATCCGCCCGGGGCTCAGCCGCGCGGTTCCCCGCCGGCGGCCTCCTCGGCGGACACCGGTTCCGCCTCCCGGGAGCCCTCGGGAGGCGGAACCGACGCCTCCGCGGGGGAGGAGCGGCGCCAGGAGCGCGTCACCAGCAGGGTCAGCCCCCCGGCGAGCAGACCCCAGAAGGCCGACCCCACCCCGAGCAGGGTGAACCCCGAGGCCGTGGCCAGGAAGGTCACGACCGCCGCCTCCCGGGAGCGCTCGTCGCCCAGCGCCGAGGCCAGCGAGCCGCCGATCGTGCCGAGCAGGCCCAGACCGGCGATTCCCAGGATCAGCGTCGGTGGCAGCGCGGCCAGCAGAGCGGCCACCGTCGCGCCGAAGACCCCCACGACCAGGTAGAAGACCCCGGCCCACACCCCCGCCAGGTAGCGGCGCTCCCGGTCGGGGTGCGCCTGCGGGCCGGTGCAGATGGCGGCGGTGATCGCGGCCAGGTTCATCCCGAAGCACCCGAAGGGGGCCAGGACCACGTTGGCGGCACCGGTCCAGCCGATCACCGGGGAGATCGGCACCCGGTAGCCGTCACCGCGCAGGACCGCCACCCCCGGCAGGTTCTGCGAGGCCATGGTGACCACGAACAGGGGCACGCCCACGCTGACCAGCACCTGCCAGGAGAACTCGGGCGCCACGAACACCGGCCGGGCCAGTTCCGGGGACATCCCGCCCAGGTCCAGCGTGCCCCGGGCCGCCGCGACGGCCCCGCCGCAGGCCAGAGACAGGATGACCGCGTAACGGGGCAGCCACCGGCGGCACAGCAGGTACGCCGCGAACATGGCGAACACGACCGCGAAGTCGTCCTCCATGCTCGTGAACAGGCCCACCCCGAACTGGAGCAGCACACCGGCCAGCAGGCCCGACGCGAGCGGCACCGGCACCCGGTCCATGACCCTCTCGAACCACCCGGTGACACCGCTCAGGGTGATCAGCGCGGCCGAGAACACGAAGGCCCCCACCGCCTGCGCCATCGTCACCCCGTCCAGGCCCACCGCCAGCAGGGCGGCGCCCGGCGTGGACCACGCGGTCACCACCGGGGCCCGGTACCGCAGGGACAGGCCCACGCAGGTCACGGCCATGCCCACGCCCAGCGCCAGCATCCACGAGGCGATCTGTCCCGGGGAGGCGCCCGCCGCCTCGGCGGCGGTGAACACGATCGCCGCCGAGCTGGTCACCCCGACCAGGACGGCGATCAGACCGGCGGCGACGGCGGGGGCCGGGGCCACCAGGGCGACACAGCGGACAAGAGCTCTCATGGCGCACCATCCTCGCGCGCCCACGCCGCCCACTGCCGCCCGGGGGGCGGAAAACCCCGGACCCGGCCGCCGCGGTCAGCCCGGTCCCGGGGGCGGCCCCGCGGCGGGTACGCCTCAGGAGGCGGCGGAGACCCGCTGGACCACCTCGAAGCCCCAGATCTCACTGCCGGTCGCGGCCGGGCCGCCCCGCCCGTGCCCGTGGCCCCGTCCGGCGCCCTCCTCGGCGTCCGCGGCGGCCTGGGCGTGCCCCCGCTGGAAGGCCTGGCCTTTCACCCAGCTCTGGAAGTCCTCCTCCGAACGCCACCGGGTGTAGACGAGGTACTTGTCGGTGCCCTCGACCGGGCGCAGCAGCTGGAACTCCTCGAAACCGGGCTGGTCCTCCACCAGGCCGGCGCGCTTGGCGAAGCGCTCCTCCAGCGTGGCCCCGGCACCCTCGGGGACGGTCAGGACGTTGAACTTGACGATGCTGCTCACGCGGAACCCCTTCCGTGGTCTTCGGTCACCCCCAACCTAGGGCAGCCCGCTCCCGGTTCCGCGCCGCCCCCGCCCCGTGTTCCCGGGGCCGGGGAGCGGTCGGAGCGCTCCTCAGCCCAGGACCACCCGGCCGGTGCCGTCCACGTGCCAGCCCGGGTTGTGCGCGATCTCCCACACCACCCCGTTGGGGTCCTCCACGTGGGCGTGGAACACCCCGCCGAACTCGCCCGGCCTCGGTGGTGTGAGCACCTTCGCGCCCGCGGCGGCCATCGCGCGCACGGTCCACTCGACCTCCTCGGGGCCGTCGACGTTGTGCGCCAGCGTCAGCCCCGAGACCCCGGCGGTGCCGGGCGGGCGCCCCAGGTCCCGGTCGAACTTCTCCGCGTCGAACAGGCCGAGGACCATCCCCGGGGCGACCTGGAAGAAGACGATCTCCCCCGGAACGTCCACGAGCGGTTCCCAGCCGAGCCCGTCCCGGTAGAAGGCCCGGGCGGCGTCCAGGTCGGCGGTCGCCAGGGTGAGGAAGTGGACCTGCTGCTTCACGGTGTCCTCCAGGGTTCGGTCGGCCGCTTCGCATTCTCGCGCGGGCCGACGACCTTTCCGGGGAGTCCGCGTGCGCGCGTCGCCTCAGCGCAGCCCGTGCCTGCGCGCGACCAGCCGCAGGACGGCCGCGCGCGGGAGCAGCCGCCGCAGCGCGAACACCACCGGGGCGTTGCTCCCCACCGCGTAGAGCGGCCGGGGCGGGTCGGCCTCGACCGCGCGCAGCACCGTCCGGGCCACCGTCCGCGCCGGGATCCCGGCGGCCTCGTTGGCGTTGAGCGCCGCCAGCATGGCGCGGTACTCGTCGGTGAACGGCGAGCCCTCCCGCAGGTACTGCGTCCGCCGCCCGCTGATGCCGGTGCTGACCGACCCCGGTTCCACCGTGGTCACCCCCACCCCGTACGGGGACACCTCGCGGCGCAGCGCGTCCGCGAAGCCCCGGAGCGCGGCCTTGGAGGCCACGTACGAGGACCGGTAGGCCAGGGGGAAGCTGGCCAGCATCGACCCCACCATCACCACGCGCCCGCGGCGGCGGGCGCGCATGCCCGGTAGGAGCAGCTGGGTGAGCCGCACCGCGCCGAACACGTTGACCCGGAACAGGCGCTCCACGGCGTCCGCGGGGAGCTCCTCGAAGGGCCCGCTCTGGCTCTCCCCGGCGTTGTTGACCAGCACGTCCACGTCGCCCGAGGCCTCGGCGCAGGCCCGCACCGACGCCTCGTCGGCCAAATCCAGCGGCAGGTACTCCACGCCGGGGACCGGGTCGGCCACGGACCCGGGGTCGCGGCTCGTCCCGTACACGCGGTAACCGCGGTGGACGAGTTCGGCGGCCACGGCCGCGCCGATGCCGGAGGAGGCGCCCGTGACGAGCGCGGTCCGCCGCTGGGTGGGGGTGTTCATGCGGGTCCTTCCGACGGGGAGGGGAGGGGGTGCTCGCGCCGCGCACGGCAGCGATGATCGCACGGGGCCCCTCCCGCGCGCAGGGCCCCCTCCCGCCCCGGTCCGGTCAGTCCCAGCGGTGGGGGTCGAACATCCCGATCGGCAGGTCCGTGCGCCCGTGCCGGGCCAGGTCGGCCAGGGCCGCCCCGACCGCCGAGGCGAACTTGTAGCCGTGCCCGGAGAAACCCCCCGCCAGGACGAGCCCGGGCAGGTCCCGGCGCTGACCGATGAGGAAGTCCTCGTCGGGGGTCATCGTGTACATGCACGCGGCCATGCGCTCGGGAAGCTCGCCCACCCCGCGCAGCCCGGCGGCCAGCGCGCCGAGCCTGCGGGCGTCGGCGTCGTCGGGGGGCGCGGCCCCGCGTCGGGGTCCACCGGCTCGCCCCACTGCGCGCCCTCGACCCCGTTGCCCGCGACCTCGGCGTGCACGCCGATCTTGACGGTCCGGCCGCCGTCCATGCTGGGGAACCCGTACCAGGTGCAGTCCGCCCCGTCGCGGGCGAAGACCGGCCCGTTCGCGTGCGGGGAGGGGTTCCGGGTGGTGCGGAACCAGCCCAGTACCCGGCGCTGCACGGCCAGGCCTCCCGGTCCCGCCGCCCGGGGCAGCAGTTTCGGCAGCCACGCCCCGGCGGTGACGACCACCCGGCGGGCCCGGATCCGGGTTCCGTCCGACAGGAGTACGCGGGGGCGGTCGGGGTCCGGGTCGATCCGGGCCGCCGCGGTCCCCGTGCGCACGCGCGCGCCCGCCGCGGCGGCGAGCCGCACGGCCGCCCGGATCGCGGCCTCGGGCAGGACCACGCCGGCCTCCTCCTCGAAGACCCCGACTTCCCCCGGACGCACCGCGTGCTGGGGGAAGCGCTCGGCGACCCGCGCGTCGGAGAGGACCTCGTGGGCCAGGCCGTGGTGGCGGGCGGCGGCGATCGATCCGGTGACGGCGGGGCTGTCCGGGGCGCCGAGCATCAGCGCGCCGGTGCGCACCACCAGGCGCGCGGCGGCGTCCTCCTCCAGTTCGGACCAGGCGCGCCAGGCCGCCCGCACGAGCGGTACGTACGCGGCCCCCTCCATGTAGGCGGTCCGGATGATGCGGGACTCACCGTGGCTCGAGCCCCGGTCGTGTCCGGGGGTGAACTGCTCGACCCCCACCGCGTCCACTCCGTCGCGGGCCAGGCGCCACAGGGCCTGCGCCCCCATCGCGCCCAGCCCGACCACGACGGTGTCGGTCTCCGTCCGCTCCGCCACGCTCTTCCCCCGCGATCGCCTTCCGCGCCCCGCCGTCCGTGAGGGGCCGAGCGCCATGATCGCAGCTCGCGCACACGGCGGGCGCCCGCCCACCTCCTGGGGTGGCCGGGCGCCCTGTGCGGAAGGTGCTGCGGTCGGACTACTGGACGGGCGGGTGGGCGTTGGCCAAGAGCTCCTGGAACTGCTCGGAGAACCAGTGACCCGCCACCGGAGCGTTGGGCAGCGCCCCGCTCATGTTGTTGCCGTTACGCGGGTTGCCCTCATAGGTCGG
>NZ_VWVV01000038.1 GCF_009830945.1 Nocardiopsis sp. FR4
TCGCCGAGGAGGACGTGGTCGTCACGATCTCCCGCGGCGGGTACGCCAAGCGCACGCGCATCGACAACTACCGCGCCCAGAAGCGCGGCGGCAAGGGCGTGCGGGGGGCCCAGCTCAAGCAGGACGATGCCGCGGGTGCGACCGGTCTGGCTCAGACGCCAGGCCTCCGCCGTCTCGGCGAGCGGGAACACGCGGTCCACGTGCACGGTGAGCTTGCCGTCGTCGGCCAGGCGCGCGAGTTCGGCGAGGTCGGCGGAGTCCGGCCGGACCCACAGCCAGTGGCCGCCCGCCTGCTGGACGTCGGGGTCGGTGATGGACACGACGCGCTCGGGGGCGCTCACCAGGGGCAGCGACCGCTCGGCCACGCCGCCCCCGACGAGGTCGAGCACCGCGTCGACCCCCTCCGGGGCCAGCGCCCGGACCCGGTCGTCGAGGCCGTCACCGTAGACCACCGGTTCGGCCCCCAGGGACCGCAGGTAGTCGTGGTTGCGCTCGCTGGCGGTGCCGATGACGCGGGCGCCCAAGGCGGCGGCGATCTGCACGGCGAAGGAGCCGACCCCGCCCGAGGCGGCGTGGACGAGCACCGTGTCACCGGAGCCGATCCCCGCCCGCCGGACGGACTGCAGGGCGGTGAGCCCGGCGAGCGGGACACCGGCGGCCTGCTCCCAGCTCAGTGAGGCGGGCTTGGGCGCGAGCATACGCACGTTGGCCGACACGAGTTCGGCGTAGGTGCCGTTCTTGGCCCAGTCCTTGCGCAGGTAGCCGTAGACCTCGTCGCCCACCCGGTACTCGTGCGCGTCGGGTCCGACCGCCTCGACCACCCCGGCCACGTCCCATCCGGGTACGAGCGGGAAGCCGCTCTCCATGAGGGGGTCGAGCCCGCCGGCGGCGAGCTTCCAGTCCACGGGGTTGACCCCGGCGGCCCTCACCCGGATCAGGACCTCGCTCGGGGCGACCTTGGGTTCGGGCAGCTCCGTCAGGGCCAGGTCGTCGGCGGATCCGTACTGTTGCAGTGCGATTGCCTTCATGCACGCAACAGCAAGCGGCCCCCGGCGGTTCATTCCTCGACACGCCCCCGGGGTGGGAAACGCCACGCGGGTCCGGCGGGAGGCCTCCCGTCGGACCCGCGGACGGGGTCAGCGCAGGGCCGCCGCGAGGCGCTCCTCGTGCAGGCGCTCCCCCCAGGAGGGAGGGAGCGGCGGCAGCTGGCCCACCCGCCAGCGCAGCAGCAGGTCGGCCAGCTCCGGGTTGCGGGGCAGGGCGGGGCCGTGCAGGTAGGTGCCCAGCACCTGCCCCTGGTAGGCGCCCTCGGTGCGGTCGTCGTTGCCGATGCCGCGCACCGTGGTGGACAGCGGCTTGGCCGCCGGGCCGATGGCCGTGCGGCCCTGGTGGTTCTCGAAGCCGGTGATCCGGCCCACGCCCAGGGCGGGGTCCACGTCCGCGACGATCTCGCCGACCGCGCGGGTCTGTCCGCGCCCGCTGCGGATGTCGAGGATGCCCACGCCCGGGAGCGGGTTGGCCTCGTCGTCGCCGTAGGACTCGCCGATGATCTGGTACCCGGCGCAGACCGCGAAGACGCAGGCGCCGTGGGCCGCGGCGCGGGCCAGACCGCCGTCGGCGCGCAGTCGCTCGGCGGCCAGGATCTGCGGCCGGTCCTCGCCGCCGCCGAGCAGGTAGATGTCACCCTGGTCGGGCACGCGGTCACTGGAGTGGACGTGCACGACCTCGGTGGGGATGCCGCGCAGCTCGGCCCGGCGCTTGAGGATCAGGACGTTGCCCTGGTCCCCGTAGGTGCTCAGCAGGTCGGGGTAGATCCACACGATCCGCAGGGCGCTGGTGTTCGTCATGGGTCTCTCCTACTGGACGCGGCCGTAGGCCGTGCGGATCTGCTGGAAGGCGGTGTAGTTGGCGATCAGGTCGACCTTGGTGATGTCGGGCTGCTCCTGCTTGAGGCGGCCCAGGACCTCGTCCACCCGGTCGGCGACCTCGAACTGGACGCCGTCGGTCTCCAGGCGCAGCGCGAGGTCGGTGCGGCGCTCGCCCATGACGAACACGCGGCGGCCGCGCAGCACCGTGTAGTCCACGTCCCACAGCCAGGAGGTGTCCTTGCCGTCCGGGATCTGCGCGTTGACCGCGAGGATCACCGGGGTGCGGGGCGGGTCCAGGACCGCGAAGGACTCCAGCCACCCGGCCGGGTTCTTGGCCAGCAGGAGCCGGACCTCGACGCCCATGGTGACCACGGAGGTGTAGCGTCCCGCGACCGAGGTGATCTCGCGCAACCGCTCCACGGTGCGCTCGGGGTGGATGCCGTACCCGGCGGCGGTCGCGGCGGCGATCGCGGCGTTGGAGCGGTTGGCGTCACCGGGCAGGTTCAGCCGCAGCTTGATGCGCTGGCCCTCCGGGGTGACCAGGGTGTCGGACTCGTTGTCCACCGACCAGCTGGTCTGGGGCCGGGCCAGGCCGCACTCGGGGCACTCCCAGTACGGGTCCACGTCCCGCTTGAGGTGGCCGCCGCACTCGGGGCAGCACCAGGAGTCCTCCTTCCAGCGCTGGCCCGCGGAGACCCAGGTGGCGTTGGGCGCGCCCAGGCCCGCCCAGGCCACGAGGGGGTCGTCGGCGTTGGCGATGACGTGGGTGCTGCCCTTGCCCAGGGCGGTGCGCCACTTCTTGGCGAGCAGGTTGATCTCCGAGGCGCGGTCCATCTGGTCGCGGCTCAGGTTCATGAGCACGACGAACGCGGGCTGGGTGGCGAGCAGCACCTGGGGCAGGTACTTCTCGTCGACCTCCAGCACCCCGTTGACGGCGGACCGGTTGTCCGACAGCGCCGTGATGTGCCCGGTGGGCATGTTGGCGCCGTACTCGTTGGTGGCCACGTCACCGAACTCGCGCAGGGCCTGGGCGATGAGCCGGGTGGTGGTGGTCTTGCCGTTGGTCGCGCTGACCAGGGCGAGCCTGCGGCCCCGGGCGAGCTTGGCGAGCAGGTCGGGTTCGACCTTGAGCGCCACCCGGCCGCCGATCACGGAGCCGTCTCCCCGTCCGGTGGCACGGGACAGGCTGGCTGCGCTCCTTCCCAGAACCGATGCCAGTTGGGCGCGCAGGGGAAGCTCGCTCATCAAATCTCCAGAAGTGCTGGATCACCCGCGCCGGTCGCTCCTGGGAGGCGGCGGGCGATGTGTCGGGCCAAGCCTATTGTCCACCCCGGATCAGACCCGCCAGTCCAACCGCTCCGGCGGTGGTCCCAGGTTGGGCGGCACCCGGCCGTCGGTCTCCGCGGGAGCCGAGGCCAGCCCCGCGGGGTCGGAGGAGTCGGGGGCCGCGGCGCGAGGACTCCCGGCACGCCTTCCGCTCCCCGTTCCGTCCCCGCTCGACGCGTTCTCGTGGCCAACGTCTGGTTTGGTGCCGGTGTTCCGGGAGTCGTCCACCGTGGCGAGAGTGGCTGTGGACAGGGTGAGAATACCCGGGTTGGTGTCGGCGAGCACAGGACCGTCGGGGGTCAGGACCAGCGCGGCGGTGGAAGGAAGCGCGCGGAGCGACTCCGCGTCCAGGCCGCAGGTGCGCACCGGCGGCTCCTCCCCGCCCGTGGCGCTGGCCGGGACGTCGGCCCCGTCGGCCCGGGCGGTGGCCCTTCCCCAGGCGGTGGCGGATCTCACATGCCGGACCAGGTCCAGGGGGGCTATCGCCGCCGCGGCGTTGCGGATCACCGCCCCGGAGTCGGTGTGCGGGGAGGGGAAGAACCGGTCGTCGGAGGCCACCTCCGCGTCGGGGTCCCCCTCGTCGGCGGGAACCGCGTCGGCCACGGCCTCGCCGACCCCCTCCGTGAGGCGGTGCAGCCGCAGCGCGTCCTGGTCGCGGTCGGCCGCGCCGGGCATCCGGGCGACGGCACGCGCGACGGCCTCCGCCCCCTCGTCCTGGCGCATGACGACCGGCAGGCAGGAGGGGTCGGGAAAGCGCGAGAGCGCGGCGGGGGCGGCGGTGCGGAACATGAGGACGACCTCCACCCCGCCTTCGGCCGCCGCGGCGAGGACCTGGTCGACCTCTCCGGCGGGCAGGGTCTCGGCGCCGCAGACCACCACGGTGCGGGTGCGGTCGGGACGCACCCGGGGGCGGCGGCCGTCCACGCCCCGGGGCGGCTCCGGAGCCTCCAGCAGCTCGCTGAGCGCGGAGACGGCGTAGGTGCCGTAGAGGCGGGCGGCGTCCCGACCGGAGGCCCGGTCGATGGAGATGATCTTGATCTGGGCGTACCCGGCGTCGTCCGCCCGGGTGCCGACGGCCTCGAAGGGGCTGAGCCGGCGCTCCAGCTCCCAGGCGCGCTTTCGGACGTCGGCGCCGCCCGCGCAGCGCTCCCGGACCCGGACCCGCTGGTCGGGGGTGAGCAGGGCGAGCGCGGGGTCGTCCTCGGCGGCGTCGTCCGCGGGGGTCAGGAGGGCCCGCAGGCCGCCGATGAGCTCGGCGATCCCGGCGCGCTGCCCCAGGACCTCCAGCAGCCGCAGCAGGAGGGTCTCGTCGGCGTCGGCGTCGTCGGTGGCGCCGGAGGCCGCCGCGACGGCGGAGAGGATCCGGGCGCGCTGGCCCGCGTCGAGGTTGGTGCCCAGGGACATCCGGGGCAGGTCGGCGGGCAGCACCCAGCGGCGCGGGGCCACGGCGCAGCGGCGGGCCAGGTTGACGAGTTCTCGGACCACGGAGCGGCCGGTGAGGTCGACGACGGTCAGGTCGCCCCCCTCGCGCAGCCGGGAGACGCCGACCGTGGTGAGCAGGGCGGACCACCCGGCCTCGTCGCCGCCGACCACGAGGACGGTGCCCGCGCCGGAGGTCACCCCGTACCAGAGCGGCTGCGCCTCGTAGGCGCGGGCGGCCGCCTGCCACTCGGTGTACCTGCGGGCGTGCTCGCGCTGCTGTTCGCGCAGGGCGCGGTCGCGCTCCTCGCGTTCGGCGGACAGGCGCTCACGGGCCCTGGCCAGGCGTTCGGCGACGACCTGCCGGCTCTGGACCAGGGCGAAGGCGATGGGCGCCGCGATGGCGGCGCAGGCGAACACCCCGCCGACGGCGAAGCTGCCGGGGAGGATGCGCAGTGTCCACAGGAGGGGGAAGAGGAGGGCGAACAGGGCCAGCCCGGCCAGGGCGAAGTAGAGGGGGCGGTTGGTCTGGGCCTCCCTCTCGCGCTCGGCGGCGATCCACTCCTCGCCGAGGGTCTCGGCGTCGGATGGCGTGGGGCGGCGCGGAGCCGGACCCGGGGGCGGCAGGAGCACGGTGTGCCGCCAGCCGACGTAGGTACGCGCGGTCTCTCCTCCTGATGCGCCGCCTGACCGGGGGGTGGGCACCGTCCGAACACCTCCTGTCCGGCCGCGGGAGCGGCCGGGGACTCGTCCACGCGGCGCTCCGGCCGGGACCGGAGCGCGGGCGGCGCGGTGGCGCCGCCCGGCGTGCTTGCCACGGCCCAGCCCGGACCGGCAGCGGACACCGGTTGCGGCCGCGTATCGGGAGGGAAAGGCCGTCAGAGCCAGTGAAGCAGGGCCGCGCGGCGCTTTCCAGCCCCGCCGCGGACCTGTGGAAAAGCCCGTCAGACGCGGTGCGCGCGCACGCCGCCTTCCGACCCGCCGTCCCGGTCCGGCCGGCCCCTCGCGGCGGCGTCCCCCCGCCGGGCGGGGGACGGGACTCGACCCGCACACGCGCGGGGCGCCGGTACCGGACGGTTCCCCGTCGGCACCGGCGCCCCGCGCCACGTCTGGGCCGTGCGCCCCTAGGCCTGGACCCGCAGGTCGATGACCTTGCCCACCTGGGCCTCGACCGCGTACTCGGCGGTGAAGCCCCCGGAGGCCAGGACGCGCACCTTCCAGGTGCCGTCGGCGGCGAAGAAGCGGAACGTGCCCTCCTCGCCGGTGGCCACCTCGCCGACGAAGTCGTCGGAGGAGTTCAGCAGCCGGGCGTAGGCCCCGCTCAGCGGCTGGCCGTCCCGGGTGACCGTACCCTGGATGACCGCCTGGTTACCGGCGTCGACGTCGGCGAGGGCGACCCCGCCGACCGGTGCTCCGCAGCTGTCGCTCACTTGGCCTCAGCCTCTCCCAGCTCGACCGGGACGCCCACCAGGGAGCCGTACTCGGTCCACGAGCCGTCGTAGTTCTTGACGTTCTCCAGCCCCAGGATCTCGTGCAGGGCGAACCAGGTGTGCGAGGAGCGCTCGCCGATGCGGCAGTAGGCGATGATCTCCTTGTCGAGGTCCACACCGGCCTCGGTGTAGAGCTCGCGCAGCTCCTCGGCGGTCTTGAAGGTGCCGTCCTCGTTGGCCGTCTTGGCCCACGGGATGTTGCGCGCGGTCGGGATGTGGCCGGGGCGCTGTGAGGTCTCCTGCGGCAGGTGCGCGGGTGCGAGCAGCTTGCCGGTGAACTCGTCGGGCGAGCGCACGTCCACCAGGTCCTTGGAGCCGATGGCCTGGACGACCTCGTCGCGGAAGGCTCGGATCGAGGAGTCCTGCTCCTTGGCGGTGTACTGGGTGGCGGGCCGCTCGGGAACGTCCTTGACCAGCTCGCGGGAGTCCAGTTCCCACTTCTTGCGGCCGCCGTCCAGCAGGCGGACGTTGTCGTGGCCGTAGAGCTTGAAGTACCAGTACGCGTAGGCGGCGAACCAGTTGTTGTTGCCGCCGTACAGGATGACCTGGTCGTCGTTGCCGATGCCCTTGGCCGACAGCAGCTTCTCGAAGCCCTCGCGGTCCACGAAGTCACGGCGGACCGGGTCCTGGAGCTCCGTCTTCCAGTCGATCTTGACCGCGCCGCGGATGTGTCCCTTGTCGTAGGCGGACGTGTCCTCGTCGACCTCGACCAGGACCACGTTGTCGTCATCCAGGTGAGCCTCCACCCAGTCGGCGTCCACGAGGACGTCGGAGCGGCTCATAGGGAACCTCCTGTGTTTCTTGTGCGGTGTCGCGTGTGCTGGTCTGTGCTCCCGGGAACAGCGGACCCGGGGCGCGGGGGGTCGTTCCGTTCCCCCCGGAGCCGTGGGGCGGTGGCCCGGTGCGGCGCGGGAAGGGACGGTGAGGTGTGCGGGGGCGGCGCGGGGCCACCGGAGGGCCGCGGGCCCGCCGGGCGTGCGAGGGGTCCGGGACGTACGAAGCCGGTGGGGACGGGGCCGGAGGAGGACCGGGAGAACCGGCGGACCGGCGCGGCCGTCGGGGCGGGTTCCCGGGGCGTCCGGGTCCTGCCGTCGTCGGGGGCCGCGGTCGGTACGGGGGCGTCCGGGGCAGGGATCAGGCTCTGCCCGTGAGGGTCGACCTGCATGGCGTGATGTCCCCAGCTGCGTACACGGAAGAGGTACCAGTCGCACGGTGGGAGCGCGGGGCGGGAGGCCCCGTCCGCCCTAGGGACACAGACAGAGCGCGGCGGCGACGCGGCAGAAGTCCACTGCCCGTCGCTTCGTCAGATACGCGCTCGTCAAGGAAGTCACACCCAGACGCTACAGCCCTCGTCAGGCTTTTGTCACGGGTGGGGTGGATCACAGGGAGGATATCCGCCCCGGTGGGGCGTTTGCCGGAACCCGCCTCAGAGGACGGCCGCGCCGAGCGCCGCGATGACGTCGGCCCGGCGGGGCTGGCCGCTGGCCCGGCGCACGATCCGGCCGGAGGCGTCCAGGACCAGGACGGCGGGCGTGGCCGTGATCCCGAGGCGCCGGACGAGGTCGAGCCGGGACTCGGCGTCCACCTCCGCGTGCACCACTCCCCCGACCATGCCCGCGACCTCGTCCAGGATCCGGCGGGTGGCCCGGCAGGGCTGGCAGAAGGCCGTGGAGAACTGCACCAGGGTGGCCCGCTCCCCGAGCTCGGCACCGATGTCGCGGGCCGTGAGGACCCCGTCCTCCCCCTCCCGCCGCGGTCGCGCCATGTCGCCTCCCTCTCCCGTGCGCCGGGGCCACCGCCGCCGGACGTTGCGGGGCGGTGGCCGTCCGGAGCGGTCAGGCCGCCTCGGAGCCCATGATCGGAACGTCCTGGGCGCTGGCGCTGACCCGCACGCCGCTGGCCGTGGCCTCGATGTCGGTGATGGTCAGTCCGAAGGGCATCTGGGGGGTCTGCGCGCTGAAGGTGAGCATCCCCGCGGCCATGCCGCTGACGTCGACCGGCGCGTCGCCGACCTGGACGTCGACGGGGGTCACGGTCACGGTGTCGCCGTCCACCGCGAACTCGCCCGCCGCGCTGACCGAGGTGCTGATACCGAACTCCGGGAAGGCCAGCTCGCCGGTGATCCGGGGCTCGCCGCCCTCCGTGGTGATGGTGATGCCCTCGGGCAGGTAGGCGTTGAAGTAGGAGTAGGGGACGGTCAGGGAGCCGTCCAGCTGCCCGGCCACCACGCTGGGCTGGTCGATCAGGTCGGCGGGGGGCGCGTCGACGTCGCTGGCGGTGACGTCGATCTGCTCGACGGTGATGCCGTCCATGGTGGCGGAGGCCGCGGTGATGTTGATCTCGGAGTAGGTCCCGCTGATCGCCTGGGGCAGGAAGGCCCAGCCCTCGATGGACACCTCCGGCTCCTCGTTGGTCTGGAACTGCTCCGCCACCCGGCTCGCGATCATGTTCTGCGCGAAGCCGCGTGCCGCGATGTCGGCGACGACCACCAGGGCCGCCAGGAGGACGAGGAGGATGACGAGGAACTTACGCATCGGAAATCCCAGCACACTTTCTTTCGTTCCGGCGCGCTCGCGGCTGGGTCGTCCCGCCGATCGTGGTCACACGCCATCGGCGTCCGACGGACGCCGGTCATGAAAAACCTGTAGGGAAGGGTACTTCACCCGAGGTGGGACGCCGGGAGCCACCTGGTGGTTCGTCCCGCCCGGGGGTTCGTCCCGGTTCGGGACGTCGTCGGGGCGCCGGCCGCGCGGTCCTCGCTCAGCGCGGCATCAGCATGGCGGCGAGGCCGTCACTGGCCGCCGCGCCGGAGAGGGAGAGCTCGATCACGTTGGTGGCGACCACGTACTGGGTGCTCAGGCGGGAGAACTCCAGCACGTGCGGCTGCTGCTCGTGCTCCTCCTGGGCCAGCTCGTCGCGGTAGATCGCGTAGACGATGCGCTGCAGCGGGGCGCTGGGCACCGTGTGGCAGGCGAACAGCAGGGTGTCGGGCTCCCGGCTGGAGACCTGGGCCACGACGGCGTCGGCGAGGCGGTCGAAACCCGGTCCGCGGCCCTCGGCGAGCGTGTAGATGGTGATGACGCCGCGCAGCTTGGCGGGCGGCGCCTGGCGGACCGGCGGACCGTCGTAGTAGTCGTCGTAGGGGTCGGCGGTTCGACGCTTACGGCGCACGGGCTCCTCCAGGAGGTCGTCGTCGAGGTCCTCGTCCGCGTCGTCGTAGTCGTCGTAGTCGTCCTCGTCGTAGGGGTCGCGCCGGGGGCGGGCGGCCAGGGCGGCCGCCCCCCACAGGGCGGCGACGGCGCCGAGCATGAGCACCGGCCCCATGGCTCCCAGGCCGAGGCGGCCGACGAGGACGGAGAGCAGCGCGGCCAGCGCCACCAGACCCAGCACCGACAGGTCCGTCGTCCGGTTGGCGGAGGCGCGTCTGGCGACCGCGGCGAGCGCGGTGACGAGGAGGACAGTGACGAGGATCTGCGCGGCGTTGACGAGGAAGCGCGGGATGAGGTCGTAGTGGTCGCCCAGGGCGGGGTAGGAGTCGCCGAAGCGGGTACCCACCCGGTCGACGAACAACACCACCAGGGGAACGATGGTGAACGCGCTGAGGAACAGGCGCGAGGTGAACCGGCCGCGCGGTGAGCGGACGCCGTACTCCAGGGCGCCCCAGGCCATGTAGAGCGGGCCGATGAGGCTGATGCCGATGTGCAGCAGCCGGAAGGTGGGCCCGCCGAAGTCGAACATCGCCCCGACCACGCCCGCGCTGAGGCCGACCGTGACACCCAGCGCGGCGACCAGCCAGCCGGCGGCGGCCACACCGGGACGGCGCTGGGCGTACGCGGCAAGCGCGGCGGTGGCGCTCCAGCCCACCAACGCGCTTATGAATGCCAGTCCTACCGTCACCATCCCGACAATGATGCTGCACGTTAGCGGGTGGATGTGCACTCGGTACGGATATGCGGGGTTCGTTTGGGACGAGATCCCGCAGAGTGCGGGGCACGACCGGGGCCACCACTGTGACCTTCATCACCTGGTTTGCCGTCACATCCCAGCCGCCACACTCGACCCGTGGAGGGCCTTAGGCTCGCACTACGCGGGGAGCGCCGCCCCGGCGCCGGAGGCCCGCCCGCACCGGAGGGACCGCCTCCTCCGCCCGAGCCAGGAGAGAACCGTGTCACACGACGCCGCGCCCCCGCCTCCGAACGGCCGCGGGGCCGCCTTCTTCGACGTGGACAACACCCTGATGCGGGGTGCGTCGATCTACCACTTCGCCCGGGGCCTGGCCTCCCGTGACCTGTTCACGACCCGCGACCTGATGCGCTTCGCGTGGGGGCAGACGGTGTTCCGCGTGACCGGGAGCGAACAGCCCGAGCACATCAACGCCGCGCGCGAGGCCGCGCTGGCCTTCGTGGCGGGCCATGACGTGAACGACCTGGTCGCCCTGTGCGAGGAGATCTACGACGACACCATGGCCGACCGCATCTGGGAGGGCACCCGGGCCCTGGTCCAGGCGCACCTGGACGCGGGGCGGCCCGTGTGGCTGGTGACGGCGACGCCGGTGGAACTGGCCCAGATCATCCGCAGACGGCTGGGGCTGACCGGTGCGCTGGGCACCGAGGCCGAGAGCATCGACGGGGTGTACACCGGCCGCCTGAACGGGGACCTGCTGCACGGACCGGCCAAGGCGGTCGCGGTGCGCGAACTCGCCCTGGAGGAGGGCTGGGACCTCGCCTCCTGCTCGGCCTACAGCGACTCCTCCAACGACCTGCCGCTGCTGTCCCTGGTGGGGCGGCCGCACGCGGTCAACCCCGACGCCGATCTGCGCCGGTACGCGCGCACCCACGGCTGGCCCGTGCACGACTTCCGACGCCACCGGGCCGCGCTGCGGGTGGCCGTACCGGCCGCCATGGCGGGAGCGGTCGCAGGGGCGGTGGCGATGCGCGCGGTCAAACACCGCAGAACGGTCTGAGAGGCACACGGTCCCCCAGGGCCCGCCCGGCGCCCACCCGAAGGCGCCCAGAGGCCCTGACGCGCTCCCACGGCGGTTCTCTGGGGGAGAAACCAGGCGAAAGCGCTCAGCGCCCCAGCGTGGACCTGGCGAGCACGATCACGTGGATGGGGCGCAGACCGCCGCGCGAGGAGGTAAGGCCGGAACGGCGGCTGTCCGCGTAGGACTCGAAGGCCTCCGCGGAGGTGTAGGCGGGGGACCAGTCCAGCACGCGCTCCAGGGAGCCGGAGTCCATCCCTGAGGTGTCCAGCCCCGCGCGCACGGCGCGGGAGGCGCTGGAACTCGCGTAGTCGATCCGGCCGTGCCTGGCCAGCCCGCGCAGCATCCGCAGGCCGCGCGCGGGAACGGGCAGGCGCTGGCCGCCGACGCGGCGCAGGCAGTGGGAGAGCGGGACCGCGTCCGCGCCCGCCACGTCGAAGAACCCGGTGCCGTCGCTGAGCGCCATGCGCACCAGCGCCTCGACGCCGTCGTCCTCGTGCAGGAACTGCACGTGCGGGTCCCGGCCGAGCACCGTGGGAACGAAGCGCGAGTCCAGGTAGCGCGTGAGGGGGGTGCTCACCGAGGGGCCGATGAGGTTGGCGAACCGCAGCACGGCCACCGACAGGTCGGGGCGGCGGCGCTGCAGGCCGCGGGTGTGCCGCTCGACCTCGGACGCGTCGTCGGCGTCCAGGGTGGCGGTGGAGCGCACCACCAGGCGGCGGACGGTGGAGGAGCGCTGGGCCGCGCCGAGCACCCGCATGGTGCCCAGCACGTTCTCCTCGCGGTTGGGGCTGCCCTGGTTGTCCAGCCCCAGGTGCAGGACGAGGTCGGCTCCGGAATCGGTGACGATCCGGTCCAGACTCCCGTCGTGCAGGTCGACGTGGGCGTACTCGAAGCCCTCGGAGTCCGCGGGCGGCGGCGAGGAGTCGGCGCCGATCACCCGGCGCACGCCGGGCTCCTCGCCCAGGGTCTGCGCGACCCGGGCGGCCAGGGGGCTGGAGACCCCGGTGACGAGTACGACACGAGCCATGGCGACACGCTTCCTTGGAAGGAGGCAGGATCTGTTCCGGCGGGTCCGCGGACCGTTCACCCCGAGGGTGAACCGGCGACCGCGACCCGTGAGACACAACAGTGCCTCACCCAGAAAATTCCTTTGACACGGCGGAGGGCCGCGCAAGGACGGCGGTGTCTCCGCGTCCGGGGGCGTGCTCGGTGCGCGCCCGCAGCCCGCGGAGAGACGACGTTCGCCGCGACCCCGCCCTACTTCTTGTTGCGGCGCGCCACACGCGTGCGCTTGAGCAGCTTGCGGTGCTTCTTCTTCGCCATCCGCTTGCGGCGCTTCTTGATGACGGAACCCATGGGATCACCTTCTCGCTGACGAGAGTTACGGACATGCCGAACCGCTGAGCGGTGCAAACCGGCAAGGGGCTCGGATGCGGTCACTGGCCCGCTGGGCACCGACGCGCTCGGAGCACGAGACGGCCGGTGCGACCGGGACGCACCCGGGGAGGGCCGCGCTGCAGAGCGCACCCACCGCACCCGAAGCCCCAGCTTACCGTGGCGGGTGCGCGCTCGGGATCACGCCCCGGGGAGCGGAGGCTCGTCCTTGTACAGAACGGCGGCGGGCTCGGCGTAGCTGACGCTGGTCAGCCGCTGTTCGGTGAAGGTCAGCGAGGTCACGCTCGCCAGGTTGCACTCGCGCAGGTCCGGGCGGTGCCACAGGCGCCTGCCCTCGGCGGCGCGGCGCGCCATCCAGATCGGCAGCTGGTGGCTGACGCACACCGCCTCGCGCCCCCAGGCGGCGCGCCGGGCGACCTTGATGGCCTCCACCATGCGGGCGACGATCTCGCTGTAGGGCTCGCCCCAGGACGGCAGGAAGGGGTTGTAGACCCGGCTGAAGACACGGGGGTCGCGCACAGAGCGCCGCGACAACGCCATGCCCTCGAACTTGTTGGCCGCCTCGATGAGCCGGTCGTCCAGGGTGACGGGCAGCCCTGTGGCCTTCTGCAGCGGGACGGCCGTCTCCTGGGTGCGGTCCAGCGGCGAGGAGAACAGGGCGGCGATGTCGTGCCCCTCGAACCAGTCGGCGGCCATCTCCGCCATCCGCTGTCCCCGGTCACTGAGGTGGAAGTCCGGAAGCCTTCCGTAGAGCACCTTGGCCGGGTTGTACACCTCTCCGTGTCGCATCAGGTGCACGACGGTGGTCGTCGTCATCGTGTGTCTTTCCCTCGGGATCGTGGGCGGTGCGGGATCAGCCCTGGGCCTCGGCCGCCGCCCGGGCGGCCCGGGGCAGCGCCGACACCACCCTGTCGACGGCGGTGTCGTCGTGCGCGGCTGAGAAGAACCACGCCTCGAAGGCCGCGGGCGGCAAGTACACGCCCTGGTCGAGCATGGCGTGGAAGAACGCGGAGAAGGCCCTGGTGTCCGTGGTGCGCGCGGTGTCGAAGTCGATGACGTCGCGGTCGGTGAAGAACACCGTGAAGAGGCTGCCGCCGCTCTGGACCCGGTGGGCGACCCCGGCGGCGTCCAGGGCCTTGGAGACCTCGGTCCGGACCTGCTCGGAGACCTGGTCGATCCGGGCGTAGACCTCGGGCGTGGCCCCCCGCAGGGTGGCGAGTCCGGCGGCGGTGGCCAGCGGGTTCCCGGACAGCGTACCCGCCTGGTAGACGGGGCCGGTGGGGGCCAGCCGGTCCATGATCTCGGTCCGGCCGCCGAACGCGGCGGCGGGCAGACCGCCGCCCATGACCTTGCCGAAGGTCATCAGGTCGGGGGCGACCCGTTCCAGGCCGTACCAGCCCGAGGCGCTGACCCGGAAGCCGGTGAGGACCTCGTCGAGGACGAGCAGGGCGCCGTTGGCGTGCGCGATCTCCTTGAGCCGGGCGTTGAACCCGGGCCGGGGCGGGACCACGCCCATGTTGGCGGGGCAGGCCTCGGCGATGACGCAGGCGATCTCCTCGCCGTACTCGGCGAAGGCCCGCTCGACCGCCTCGGTGTCGTTGTAGGGGAGCACCAGGGTGTCGGCGGCGCTGGCGCCGGTCACGCCCGGGGAGTCGGGCAGGGCGAAGGTGGCCAGCCCCGATCCGGCGGCGGCCAGGAGCGCGTCGACGTGGCCGTGGTAGTTGCCCGCGAACTTGATGATCTTGCTGCGCCCGGTGAAGCCGCGCGCCAGGCGGATCGCGGACATGGTGGCCTCGGTGCCGGAGTTGACCAGGCGGACCTTCTCCACCGGGGTGCGGCCGACGATGAGCTCGGCGAGCTCGACCTCGCCGGGGGTCGGCGCGCCGTAGGAGGTTCCGGCCTCCACCGCGCCGTGCAGGGCCTCCCTGACGGAGGGCGCGGCGTGCCCGAGGATGAGCGGTCCCCAGGAGCAGATGAGGTCGACGTACTGGCGGCCGTCGGCGTCGGTGAGGTAGGGGCCCTCACCCCTGACGAAGAAGGGGGGAGTGCCTCCGACCGCGCCGAAGGCGCGCACCGGGGAGTTGACGCCTCCGGGAACGGCGGCGGAGGCGCGTTGGAAGAGCTCTGCGGAAGTCTGTTGAGTACCCACACCACCAGTGTGTCAGCTGTGTCCGGTCGCGGTACCGTGACCCGCCCCGCCGCACCGCAGGTCGCCGCCCCGCCCCGGGGAGGGGCGGGGCACGCGGGGGGCTTTCAGACCCCGGCGGCGCGGGAGTCCGCGGGGGCGTCGGGGCCGGAGCGGGGGGCTGCGACCGCGGGGAGGGGGCGGGTGGCCGCCGTCGGCGCGTGCGGCCGGTCGGCGCGCACGAGGGGCCGCAGGCGTGTGTCGCGGGCGATCCGGTCCACGAGTCCGGTCATGGGGCCGGAGGCGGCCAGGGAGACCAGGACGGCGACGGCGGCGCCGAGCAGGAGGCCGACGGTGACGTCGTGCGGGTAGTGGGCGCCGACGAGGACCCGGGAGAAGGCCTCCAGGGCGGCGACCGGGACGGCCACGACGGCGGCGCGCCGCCAGGCCAGGACCGCAGCGGCCGCGGCGGCGCCGGCGATGGCCGAGTGGTTGCTCGGGAAGGACCAGTCACCGATCGGGTCGCACGTGGCGATGGTGGCCAGGTCGGTCATGGCCTGGCAGGGCCGCATCTGTTCGAAGAAGGACTTCACCGTGCGGCTGGCCAGGTAGGCCGCCACGGTGGCCACCGGGGCGAGCAGCGCCAGGCCGACCAGACGCGGGTGCTCGGAGCGGGCGCGCCACCAGGCGGCGAGGAAGAGGACCGCGAACACGCCGAGGAGGAGGTCGGTGCCCGCGTGGACGGCGCTCTGCGCCCATGGGGGGAGGTCCGCCGCGGACTCGATCACGGACCGGGACCAGGCGGCGCTGACGTCGAGGATCTCGGAGACCATCTCTCTCCAGGAGGTCGTACGGGGAGGGCCGCGTGCGCGGAGTGGGAGCGGGCCACGTTACGCCGGGAGATGACGGAACCCTCACGGGTTGATGACGTGAAAGCACACATACTGTCATCAAAACGGACGCTCAAAGTCCCCGAAGCGGGCACACCGACGAAAGAGAAAGGCGAGACCGACGAAGGGGTCGCGAGTACCCACGAGTAACTTGAGGAGGGTCCACCCGCTCTCCCGAGACCGGAGCTGTCATGACCTCGAACTTCTCCACGGCGGACCTCATCGACGACCACGGCGACACCCTGCGCAGCTGCTCCACGCAGTTCCGCCAGTACGGCGGACGCACGGTGTTCTCCGGCCGGATCCGCACCGTCCGGTGCCACGAGGACAACGGGCTGGTCAAGCAGGTGCTGAACACCCCCGGGGAGGGCGCCGTGCTGGTCGTGGACGGCGGCGGCTCGCTCCGGTCCGCCCTGATGGGCGACATGATCGCCGAGGCCGCGGTGGCCAACGGCTGGGCCGGGGCGGTCATTCACGGGGCCGTGCGCGACACCGTGGCCCTGGGCCGCCTGGACCTGGGCATCAAGGCTCTGGGCTCCAACCCGCGCAAGTCGCTCAAGGACGCGGCCGGTCGCCTGGACGTTCCGGTGACCTTCGGCGATGTCACCTTCGTCCCGGGCGAGTGGCTCTACAGCGACGAGGACGGCGTGGTCGTGAACGCCGAGCGGATCAGCCCCTGATCCGGGGCACGGGGCGGAGGGGGCGCCGCGGCGCCCCCTCCCGCACGGCCGTACCGGGGCCCGTCTCCGGGGTGTGTACGCCCTGCCGCACGACGCCCCGGCACAACGTTCGCCGCGTCCGCGTCCTCTACCGGATCGTCCCCGAGTGCGCCGGTGCGCGAACGCCCCTGCCCGTGAGCCAGAAGGACCTGGCCATGCCTGCCCTCCTCGGTGGCAGAGCACGCACCGAGGAGGAGTTCCGAGAACTGGGACGGCGGGCGTCCCTGTGCCTGGCCGAGATCGTTCCGGCCCCGGCGGCGGGGCTGTACCTGCCGGAACACCGGCCCGCGGGGTGGGGCTCCCCGCGGCGGCCGGGACCAGGCCGGGGCTCATGACGGCCGCCGCACCTCCGAGCGCTCCGCCCAGGGCCGCCCCGACGTACACCGAACTGCTGTGCACGGCCATGGCCTGCGAGGCGGCCCGCGCGCCCGCCCGGTCGAGCATGAGCGTCTGCAGGCTCGGCGGCACCGCCCATGCGGCGGCCGACCAGACCATGAGCAGGGGCACCACCGCCCACACGGGTACCGGGGCCGCCAGCCACAGCAGGGCCAGGGAGGACATTGTCAGGCAGAAGAGCACGACGGCGCACAGGAAGGCGCGGAGCGGCCCGAGGCGGTCCACCAGGCGGCCCGACGCCTGTGTGCCGAGCAGGCCGCCGACGCCGGAGCACACCAGCAGCACGGCCAGCAGAGCTGGGGTGACACCGGAGAGCCCGGAGAGGATGACCGCGATGTAGGTCTGGAAGGCGAGGTTTCCGGCCACGGTCAGGACCGTGATCGCGAGGATGACGGCCACGGTCCGGTTGACCAGCGGCTGGACGAGGCCCGTCAGGGTCTGGTGCTCCTCGTCGGCACCGTCCGATCCCGCGGGCAGGGCACGGGCGGCGAGCACGAGGGAGGCCAGCCCCAGGAGTCCGCCGAGCACGAAGGTCGCCTGCCAGTCCAGAAGGGCGCCGATCCATGTTCCCAGGGGGACTCCGATCAGGATCGCGCCGGCCAGGCCCATCATGACGGTGGCCGGGTAGCGGCCCCTGCGGTCGGGCGGGGCCCGGGTGCTCGCGATCGCCAGGCAGGTGGGCAGGACCACCGCCGCGGCGAGCACCGCCACGGTCCGCAGGGCCATGAGCGGGAGGTAGCCGTCGACGAGCAGGACGGCGGCGTTGGCGACCGTGAACACGGCCAGGGCCCAGAACAGGGCACGCCTGCGGGGGATCCGGGCGAACAGGACCGCCCAGAGGGGAGCGGTGAGCGCGTAGACGAGGGAGTAGGCGGTGACGAGCTGTCCGGCCGCGGCCTCCGGCACGTTCACGTCGGAGGCGATCGACGGGAGCACGCCGATGATGACGAAGTCGTCGGTTTGGACCGCGAAGGCGGCCAAGGCCAGGGCGAGGAGCCACACGGGAGGCCGCGGGAAACCACTCATGAAATAAGGGTAACGACTGTTTCCCTTATCTGTGTGCCACAGTGACCTTCCGGAGGTGGGGCGCCATGCCACGAATCGCGGACCCGCGCCGTCGCCAGGACGTCGTCGACGCGGTGATCGGCCAGCTCGCCCGTACGGGCATCGGCAGCTTCTCACTGCGGGCTCTGGCCGAGGGGCTCGGGCAGAGCACGCGTGTGCTCACCCACCACTTCGCGGGCAAGGACGCCCTCGTCGCCGCCGTCCTGGAGCGGCTGGACGAACAGCAGCACGAGGCCCTGCGCGCCACCCCCGGCTGGGACGACCCCTCCGTGCCGGTCAGCGCCATCGTCCGCTCCGCGTGGGAGCGCAACCTCGGCTCCGGCGAGGTGGCCACGACCCGGCTGGTCCGTGAGATCGAGGGCCTGGCCGCCAGCGGCAGGCTTCCGTGCCCGGTGCCGGGTTTCGTCCGCGGGCGCGCGGAGTTCGTCGCGACGTGCCTGGTCGCGCGCGGCCTGGACCGGGAGGCGGCGCTCGTGTACGCCACCATGCTCAACGCCGCTTTCGCCGGACTGGAGACTGACTTCCTCATGACCGGCGACCGCGAGCGAACCGAGGCCGCCCTGGAGGACCTGTGCGCCTGGATCGACTCCCGCGTGGCCGCAGCGCGACTCGACCGGTGAGCCGGGAGGCTCGTCCCAAGGGCCGCGGGGGACCGGGCGGATCAGGGTGGCGAGCCCGCCGACCGCCGCCGTTCTCCGCGTTGGTGATGGCCGAATCGGCTCTGCTGAGCTCCCCCGGGCATCGGCACACCTGTTTGCCGTACTAGGACGCGAACTCCTCGCTGGCGTCGGACAGGATGTCGAGCACCGCGATCGGGTCGGGGAGTACCACCGAGCCGTCCGCGTCGCGGGGGCTGCGGATCCAGGAGACCCGTCCCTCGGAGGGCAGCAGCGAGGGGGCGCCGAGCACGAAGCTGTCCCGGCAGTGCCAGCGCAGGCCCGGCATCTCCTCCACGCCCTCGGGGACGCAGTCCAGGTGGCAGGACCACCACTCGTCCTCGTCCACCGGCGAGCGGGTGGCCACGAAGAACAGGTAGCGGGAGGACTCCACCGCAGCGACCGGGCCCGCGGGCAGGCCCGAGCGGCCCATCCGGGCCAGCGCCATCACGCCCGCCTCGCGCGGTACGTCGAACACGTCGAAGACCCGGCCGGTGGGCAGGATGATGTTCGCCCGCGGGGTGGCCGTCCACCACCGCCGGATGGTGCCGGCGTCGGTGCTGGCCTCCACGCCCCAGGCCATCGTCACCGGGTGCGCCGCCGGGTCCGGACAGCCCATGCGGTCACAGCTGCACGCGCGGTCCCGGCCCGGCGAGGTGCCGCGCGCCACCGGCCAGCCCAGCCGGGCGTAGCCCAGCGCGGCCTCGAGCATGGTGTCCGTCGCGGGACGACGCTTACGTCGGTACAGAACCTCGGCCATGGAGCCTCCCCGGTGATCCTCGTGGTACGGGCGCGGCCTCGCGGTGGTGGAGGCCCTGCCCCCGGAGACCGCGACCGGGACGTGGGCCCTGTCGCTATCGCAGCAGGCGGGCTGCCTCCGTCGCCCAGTAGGTGAGGATCTGTTCGGCACCCGCGCGGCGGTAGGAGGTCAGCGTCTCCAGGATGACGCGCTCCCGGTCCAGCCAGCCGCGCTCCGCCGCCGCCTCGATCATGGCGTACTCGCCGCTGACCTGGTAGGCCGACACGGGCACCGGTGAGGCCTCGGCCACCCTGGCCACGATGTCCAGGTAGGCCAGGCCCGGTTTGACCATCACCATGTCGGCCCCCTCGGCCACGTCCAGGGCGACCTCGCGCAGCGCCTCGCGGGCGTTGGCGGGGTCCTGCTGGTAGCCGGAGCGGTCGCCGAACTGGGGAGCGCCCTCGGCGGCCTCGCGGAAGGGCCCGTAGAAGGCCGAGGCGTACTTGGCCGCGTAGGCCAGGATCGGCACCTGCTCGTGCCCGGCGCGGTCCAGCCCGGCGCGGATGGCCGCCACCTGGCCGTCCATCATGCCGCTGGGCGCCACCACGGCGGCGCCCGCCTCGGCCTGGGCCGCGGCGACGGAGGCGTACCGCTCCAGGGTCAGGTCGTTGTCCACGTGCCCGTCGGCCCGCAGCGGTCCGCAGTGGCCGTGGTCGGTGTACTCGCACAGGCACAGGTCGGCCATGACCACGATGTCGTCGCCGACCTCGGCGGCCAGGTCGCGCAGGGCCACCTGGACGATCCCCTCGGGGTCGTCGGCGGCCGAGCCCCGCGCGTCCTTGTGTCCGGGGATGCCGAACAGCATCAGCCCGCCGACCCCGGCCGCCGCGGCCTCGTGGGCGGCCTTGCGCAGGCTGTCCCGGGTGTGCTGCACCTGGCCGGGCATCGAGGAGATGGCCACCGGCTCGGAGATGCCCTCCTTGACGAACATCGGCAGGACGAGGTTCTCCGGCAGCACCCGGTTCTCGGCGACCAGGCGGCGCAGCGCCGGTCCGCGGCGCAGGCGGCGCGGCCGGACGGCGGGGAAGGCGGCGTCGTTGCTGGAGGCGGTCATCACGGGCTCCCGGTGGAGGTTCGTGCGGTGGGCGGGCGGGGTCAGAGCTTGCGGCGGCGTCCGCGCCGCTTCTGGCTGGGCTTGAGGGCGGGCTTGCCCGCCTCGAGGGCTTCGCGCCTCTTCTCGGCACCGTACTCCGCCAGGGCCTCCGCCAGGGCGGAAACGGAGGTCCGGGGTGCCACGACGTCGACGCGCAGGCCGAACTCGATGGCGGTCTTCTCCGTCTCGGGACCGATCACGGCGATGGCGGTGGTGTTGTGCGGCTTGCCCGCGATCCCCACCAGGTTGCGCACCGTGGAGGAGGACGTGAACAGCACCGCGTCGAAACCGCCGCCCTTGATCGCCTCTCGGACAGGCGCGGGCGGGGGCGCGGCGCGCACGGTGCGGTAGGCGGTGACGTCGTCGACCTCCCAGCCGAGCTTGTCCAGGCCCTCGGAGAGGGTCTCGGTGGCGATGTCGGCGCGCGGCAGCAGCACGCGCTCGATCGGGTCGATCTCGGCGTCGTAGGGCGGCCACACCCCCACCAGGCCCGCACTGGACTGCTGGTCCCCGGGCGGCGCCAGGTCGGGCTGGATGCCGAACTCGCGCACCGCCCTGGCGGTGGCCTCGCCGACGACGGCGACCTTGACCCCGGCGAAGGCGCGCGCGTCCAGGCCGTAGGACTCCAGGCGCTCGCGGATGGCCCTGACCGCGTTGGCGGAGGTGAAGGCCACCCACTGGTAGCGGCCGGTGACCAGGCCGCGGACGGCCCGCTCCATCTGCTGCGGGGTGCGCGGCGGCTCCACGGAGATGGTGGGCACCTCCTCGGGCACCGCGCCGTAGCCGCGCAGCTGCTCGGACAGGGCCGCGGCCTGCTCCTTGGTGCGCGGCACCAGCACGCGCCAGCCGAAGAGCGGCCGGGTCTCGTACCAGGACAGCTCGCCCTGGCGGGCCGCGGCGGGCCCCACGATCATGAGCGCGGGCGTGGTGGCGTGGTGTCCCTTGGCGTCCTTGGCCTTGAGGTCCGCCACCAGGCGGGCCAGCGTGGAGGTGACCGTGGTCTGGCGTGTGGTGCCGCCCGCACGCACGACCGACACGGGGGTGGTGCCGGGACGGCCGCCCGCGACGAGGGCCTTGCACAGCACGTCGAAGCCGGGGCCCTGGTGCTCGGGCGCCTCACCGGCGGGCGCGTCGGCGCCCAGGACCACCAGGGTGGCGCCGCTGGCGGCGGCCTCGTGCCAGTCCAGGTCGACCCGGCCCCGGGCGTTGAGCACGCGCACCTCGGGGTGGTCGGCGTCCATCAGGGGAATGCCCGCGAAGGTGGGGACCGAGGTGACCGCGGAGACGCCGGGGGCGACCTCGACCTCCACCCCGGCCTCGTGGCAGGCGGCGACCAGCTCGGCGCCTCGGCAGCCGAAGAACGGGTCGCCCGAGTACAGCCGAACCACCCGCAGCCCCTCACGGGCGCGGGCCACCGCGAGGGCGTTGACGTCGCCGCCGCACTCGCCCGCCTCCACCACGGAGACGTCCTCGGAGCAGTGGGAGAGGAGCTCCTCGCGGAAACCGGAGAGCTCCTCGGCCGCGGGCTCGCGCAGCGTGATGACCACGTCGGCGCGGCGCAGCAGCTCGGCGCCGCGCAGGGTCAGCAGATCGGCGTCGCCCGGCCCGGAACCGACCAGGGCGACGTGCCCGGACCCGCTGCGGCGCGGCTCCTCCGGTTGGGGGTTGGCGTTGGCGTTCACGTACTGGCTCCTCTGTGTGGGTCGCCCGCGCCCCGGTGCGCGGTATCCGGGGCGGTGCGGTACGGCGGGCTCCCGCCGTGGGCTCCTGGTTAGGGTGTGTCCCTCTCCGCGAAGGCCTCCGCCACGATGCGGTCGGCTCCCTCGGCGATCATCCGGCGGGCCAGGTCGCGCCCCAGGGCGGTGGCGGCGGCCAGGTCCGCGGGCGAGTCGAGGTCGACGGTGCGCTCGCGGCGCACCGCGCTGGACCCGTTGGTGGCGACCACGGCGGCGCGCAGGTTCAGCCGACCGGACTCGGCGTCGTAGCGGGCGTAGGCGCCGACGGGGGCGGCGCAGCCGGCCTCCAGCTCGGCGAGCACGGTGCGCTCGGCGGTGACCTCGGCGCGGGTGGCCGGGTGGTCGACCGAGGCCAGGTAGGCCAGGTCGCCGTCGCGGCGCTCGGCGGCGCACTCCACTGCGAGGGCGCCCTGGCCGGGTGCGGGCAGCATCTGCTCGGGCTCGAAGACGTCGGTGGCGTCGTCGAGGCGGCCGACGCGGCCGAGCCCGGCGTAGGCGAGGACGACGGCGTCGAGCTCGCCGGAGGCGACCTTGCCCAGACGGGTCTCGGCGTTGCCGCGGATGGGCACGTAGGTCAGGTCTGGGCGCAGAGCGGCGAGCTGGGCCACGCGGCGCGGGGAGCCGGTGCCGACCCGGGCCCCGGCGGGCAGGTCGGCGAACTTGAGGCCGTCGCGGGCGCACAGGGCGTCGCGGGGGTCGTCGCGCTCGGGGACGGCGGCCAGCACGAGCCCCTCGGCGGGGGCGGTGGGAAGGTCCTTGAGCGAGTGGACCGCGAAGTCGATGGTGCCCGCGTGGAGCTCGTCGCGCAGGGAGTTGACGAACACGCCGGTGCCACCGAGCTGGGTCAGGTGGGCCTTGGTGACGTCGCCGAAGCTGGTGATGAGCGTGAGCTCGATCGCCTGTCCGGTGCGCTCGGTGATGGCGTCGGCGACCATCCGGGACTGGCTGGTGGCCATGGTGCTGCGGCGGGTGCCGAGCCGGGCGGGGTTGCCGGAGGCGGACGCGCCGCCGGCGGGCGTGCCGGTCATGCCTTCTCCTGGGCGGTCGGTGCCGCGGTGGCGGGGTCCTCCGGGGCCGCGAGGGCCTCGGGGGACCCGGGGTCGAGTGCGAAGAGCTCCCGCAGGGCCGCCTCGTAGGACTCCCCGTCCGGCGCGGCGGCCAGTTCCTTGACGCGCACGGTCGGCCGGTGCAGGAGCTTGTCGGCGACGCGGCGCATGGCGCGGGTGATCTCCTCGCGCGTGCGGTCGTCGAGGTCCTCGGGGAGACGGCCGTGCAGGCGGGCCAGCTCGGCCTCCACGACGTCCCTGGCCTGGGCGCGCAGGGCGACGACGGTGGGGGTCACCTGGGAGGCGCGGCGGACCGCGCGGAACTCGGCGACCTCCTCGTCGACGATGCCGCGCACGAGCGTCAGCGCGCCGCCGCGCCCGGCGGCGCCGGCGGAGCCGGTGGCGGCGGCCTGGCGCAGGTCCTCGATGTCGACCAGGTGCGTGCCGGGCAGCTCGCGCACGGCGGGGTCGATGTCGCGGGGCAGGGCCAGGTCGAGGAAGACGAGGGGGCGGGCGCGCCCGGCGCCGGCGGCGGCCACGGCGTCGGCGGTCAGCACCAGGCCCTGGGCCCCGGTGCAGGAGATGACCAGGTCGACCTCGGCCAGGGCGTCGGCGGCCCCGTCGAAGGGGACGGCGCGGGCCTCGACGGTGTCGTAGGCCTCGGTGAGGCACTCGGCGAGGCGGGCGGCGCGCTCGAAGGTGCGGTTGGCCACCACGACGGCCGCCGCGCCCTGGCGGCAGACGGTGTTGGCGGACAGGGCGCTCATGGACCCGGCGCCGAGGACGAGGACACGGACGCCCGTGAGGGGGCCGCGGGCGGGCCGGGCGAGGGGGGCCTCGTCGGTGTCGCCGGGGACCTGGGACATGGGGCAGCCCGCGGGGGGCACCGCGCCCACGGCCTGGACGGTCTGGTCGGCGGTGGTCCCGGGGGCGCCGGTCGGGCCGAGGTTCAGGCCGCCGCGGGCGACGGTGAGGCCGAAGCTGACCATGTCGGCGCCCGCGTGGTCCAGGTGGGTCTCGGTGTGGGCGCGCTTGCCCACGCGCAGGGCGCGCTGGCCCAGGTCGTTGAGGACGCGGCCGACGGAGCCGCTCTCCTGGCCCTCCTTGAGGGCGTCGCGGACCTGGCCGAGGATCTGGCCCTCGCCGACGACCATGGAGTCCAGGCCGCAGGTGACGGAGAACAGGTGCTGGACGGCCCGGTCCTCGTAGTGCACGTACATGTGCTCGGAGAGCTCGCCGAGCGGCACGCCCGTGTGCCAGGACAGGAGTTCGGTGATGGCCGTGACGCCGCCGTGGAAGGCGGAGACGTCGGCGTAGACCTCGGTGCGGTTGCAGGTGGAGACCACCATGACCTCGTTGACGGACTCGGAGCCGACCATCTCCGCGACCGCCCTGGCCCGTGTCTCCCCGTTCAGTACGACGCGCTCGAGTAGCGCCACCGGCGAACTCCGGTGGCTCAACCCCACGGCCAGGACACTCATCCGCATTCTCCTATGCAGGTCCTACACAGCGTCTTCGTGTGCCGCGGGGGCCGGTACCCTCCGCGGCCGCGGCGCACGCTCGCTCATCGCCCACCGCTCATGCGGGCCTCACGGCCCCTACGACAGTCAAGGTCTCACGTCAGTTCCAGACCCGCGCGTTCCGCGTTCCGACCGTCGCCGTCGGCCCTGCGCTGCGCGTGGAAGGCGAGGATCTGGAGTTCGATGGACAAGTCGACCTTACGCACATCGACTCCGTCCGGCACATTGAGGACGACCGGCGCGAAGTTGAGGATGCTGGCCACCCCCGCCTCGACGAAGCGCGTCGCCACGCCCTGCGCCGCCGCCGCCGGTGTCGTGATGACCCCTATGGAAACGCCCTCTGAACGGACAACCGCCTCCAGGTTGTCAATATGCCGCACATCCAGGGACGCGACGCTCTGGCCGACCATCGCCGGATCGGCGTCGAGCAGGGCCGCGATGCGGAAGCCGCGGGTCCCGAAGCCCCCGTAGTTGGCCAGTGCGCGCCCCAGGTTGCCGATGCCGACGATGGCCACGGCCCAGTCCTGGGTGAGACCAAGCTCACGCGAGATCTGGTAGACCAGGTACTCGACCTCGTAGCCCACTCCGCGCGTCCCGTAGGACCCGAGGTGGGAGAGGTCCTTGCGGAGCTTGGCCGAGTTCACGCCGGCGGCGGAGGCGAGGTGCTCGGAGGAGACGGTGAGGATCCCGCGGTCCTGGAGCGCCTGGAGCGCGCGCAGGTAGATGGGGAGCCGGGCCACGGTGGCCTCCGGAATGCCCCTCTCCCGGGGCCGTGGTGGGCGACTGGTCACAGGCGGGCGCTCCTGGGCGGCGGTCGGTGCGGGCGGTTGCGGGGGACGGTCCGCGCGGGGACGGCCGAGCGGTCCGACGCCGGGAGCGGGCGGGCTCGCGCCGCACTCCCCCGACAGGTCTGGGACCCCCAGATTACGTGCTTGTGAAAGCACGCACAAAGTGGGGTCCGCTGTGACCGCGGGCTCATAACTTCCCACCGGCGGGGCCCTCGTCGACCCGCCGGAAATCAGTCGAGCACATTTCGCCCATTGCCGACTCCGGAAAATGGCGCAGGTGTGAAGTTCTGTGGACACACCCTCTTTTCCTCCCCCGCGGAATCCTCTCCGGCTCAGTTTCCGAGGGCGGCGCGCAGCCGGTCCTCCCCGACCCTCCAGAAGTCGTGGCGACGGCCGTCCACGAAGGTCACCGGAACCTTGTCCCAGTACTCCTCCCGCTCGTCCCCGGTCACGTCGTCGAGCTGGTGCCGTGCCCGGCTCGCGCCCAGCTCGGCGGTGACCCGCTCGATGACCGCCCAGGCGTCCTCGCACAGGTGACAGCCCGGCTTGCCGAGCATCACCACGCGCGCCCGACTCGCCCACTCGGGCGTGTACGCCATGTCCCCTCCCCTCTCCACGATGCGCTCACCCGCCCGCGAAGGGCGGTAGGACCTCGATCACAGTCCCTTCGGTGACCTCGACGTCACCGTGCGGCCGACGCCCGACCGGGTTCTCACCGACCAGCAGCGAGCAGGACCCGAGTACGCGCTGGAAACGGTCGTCGGGGTGCAGCCGACGCGCCGCCGCCAGGGCCTGCGCGAGGTTGTCCGCGTCGACCGTTTCCTCGGCGGTTCCGGCGGCTTCCTTGGCCGCGGCCCAGTACCTGATAGTGCACTTCGCCATCTGTTGATTATCCTTGTGTTGCTCGGAGGCGACGTAACAGACACCTTCACCGGGGGCAATGGCGCCTTCGATCGCCCGCACGCGCGGGCCGACGAGAAGAGACGCATGAGCCATCTGCTGCTGTTGACGAACTCGAACGAACCGTCAGACCACGTACTGCCCGCTCTCGGGCTCCTCCTGCACTCCGTGCGGGTGGCGCCGGCCGAGGCCGGGGCGCTACTGGCCTCAGGCGCGGGAGGTGGCTCCAGCGCACCGGTGGACGCCATTCTGGTCGATGCCCGCACCGACCTCGCGACGGCCCGCAACTTCTGCCGCCTGCTCGACACCACGGGGCTGGACTGCCCGCTGATCGTCATCCTCACCGAGGGCGGCGTCGCGGCGCTGACCCCCGACTGGCAGGCCGACGACTTCATCCTCTCCACCGCGGGACCGGCCGAGGTGGAGGCGCGCCTGCGGCTCGCCGTCGGCGCGGCCGAGGCCGGGACGGACGACCCCGACGAGATCCGCAGGGGCGATCTCGTCATCGACGAGGCCACCTACATCGCGCGGCTGCGCGGCCGGATCCTGGACCTGACCTTCAAGGAGTTCGAGCTGCTCAAGTTCCTCGCACAGCACCCCGGCCGGGTGTTCACCCGGGCGCAGCTGCTCCAGGAGGTGTGGGGTTACGACTACTTCGGCGGCACCCGCACCATCGACGTGCACGTGCGGCGCCTGCGGGCCAAGCTGGGCGCGGAGCACGAGTCGCTGATCGGCACCGTGCGCAACGTCGGCTACCGCTTCGTGCCCGACACGGTGGCCAAGGCCTCCCAGGTCCCGACGGAGGACGGCGACACGCTGCCCGCCGCCCGCGCCGCCGACTCCGGCACCAGGTAACACCGTACAGCGGATCCGGCGCGGACCGGGGAACGGGCTTCCCGGGCCGGGTGCGGACGACTCCGGGGCGCCGCGTACCGACGCGGGCGCCCCGCGGCCGTTCCCGGGCTCTCCGTCGCCGGCTGTACAACATGTGTTCACGGAAGGTGCGGAAGCAGACGTTTGGACCCTCGTGTTCGGGGCCCCCAGGTCCTAAGATCATGGGGGCACCCCGGCCCGGGACGTCAGGCGCGGCGAAACCTCCCGCGGCAGGGTGCGCGCACACACCCTGGCGCGCCGTCCGCGAGGAGGAGAACGCCCCCATGCCCACGACCGCCGCGAGTTCCCCGCTCACTCCCGGGCACCGGCGCAGAGGCCTGGTCCTCGGCGCCGCCTTCGTCGGCTCCAGCCTGGTCGCCGTCATGGCCCCGGCCCACGCCGAGCCCACCGCCTCGGGGGAGCCCTCGGCCTCCCCCGAACCCACGGTGGCGGCCGTCATCGCCTTCGACACCGACACCAGCGGGGTGGAGCCGGGTGAGGCCGCTCCGCCCAACCCCCTCACCGTGACCAACACCGGCGACGCGTCCGTCTGCCTCGTCGGTTTGAAGGTCCCGCACCCCGAGTTCGACGCGCGGGGCTTCGAGCCCGGGCCGGTCGCCCCCGGGGACACGGCCTCCGCGGGCGAGGTCGCCGGCACGCCGAGCGCGTCGGCCGAGGTGGTGGCGACCCTGACCTACGCGCTCGCCCAGGAGGGCGTCGACTGCGCCGACCTCCAGGCGGCGCGAAAATACACCGTCTCCACCGGCGTCTGGACGGTCTCGGTCACCGAGCCCCCGTCCTCCCCGAGTCCCACTCCCTCGCCCACCCCCTCGCCCACCCCCTCGCCCACCCCCTCGCCCACTCCCACTCCCTCGCCCACTCCTCCCAAGGAGCCGGGGCCGAGCCCCTCGCCGACGCGCGAGCCCAGCCCGAGCTCCCCCGGGACCGCCTCCCCCGGGAGCGGCGACCGGACCGAGGGCTCCGGGAGCACCGGCGGTTCGGGGAACACCGGGAGCCCGGGAACCTCCGGCGGCTCCGGGGGCACCGGCGGCCGGTCGGGCACCTCCGGCGGCACTGGCGGCCCCTCCGCCAGCACCGGCTCCCCGACCGGCGGTGTCGGCAACGTGCCCACCAGCGACGTTCCCACCAGCGACGCCGTCGTCCCGGGCCTGCCGAGCAACGAGGCGGACCTGCCCGAGGTAGCCCCCGGCGCGGAGGACCTCGCCGACCTGCCGCTGGTGACCCCGGGCACGGACGAGGACCTCGGCGACACCGAGGTGGCCGCCGACCACGGCGACCTGGGACCCAACATGGCCCCGGCGGTACTGCTCGCCGCGTTCCTGCTCGCGCTGCTGCTCGCCGCCCCGCTGGCCCCGGTGCGACGCGTCCGCCTCGGCGGCGGCTACCAGGGCAAGCGCCGCCGCAGGTAGGCCCGCCCGGCTTCGCGCCCCGCTCCGCCGACGCGCGGGGCGGGGCACCTTACCAGGACAAACGCCGCACCGGCCGTGCCTGACCGAATCTTTACGGGGGTGCCGTCGTAGGCTTGCCGTCCATGAGAACCCCGCTCGTCACCGACGACCTGGCTCCGGCCCTGGCCGACCAGGTGCTGTCCCTCGCCGAGGCCGCCCGGGCGGCCGACGGCGTCGCCCCCCTGTCGGAGCACACCCTGCTCCGCGTCAGACACGGTGCTCCCGCCGGGAGCAGCCGTTTCCACCTGGTCATCGAGGGCGAACGTGTGGTCGGCTTCGCGTTCGTCGAACGCGTCGCCGGCGAACCCGACTCCGGCGAGGTCGTCGTCGACCCCGCGCACCGGGGACACGGATACGGCACCGCGCTGCTGGAGTCGGTCCACCGGGACGCCGGGCCCCGCGGCGTGCGGGTGTGGGCGCACGGCCGCACCCCGCAGGCGGTGGCGGTGGCTCGGGCGGACGGCTGGACCGCCGTCCGCGAACTCCACAAGATGCGGATGCCGCTGCGCGACATCGCCGCCGACGAGCCGGGCGGCCCGTGGAAGGCTCCCGAACTGCCCGAGCCCCGGCTGCGGCCCGACGTGGCCGACCGGGTGCGGCTGCGGACCTTCGTCGTGGGCCAGGACGAGCAGGCCTGGCTGGAGGCCAACGCGCGCGCGTTCGCCGACCACCCCGAGCAGGGCCAGCTCACCCTGGACGACCTGCTCCAGCGGGAGGTGGAGGACTGGTTCGATCCGCACGGCTTCTTCCTGGCCACCGCCAAGGACGGCCAGGTCGCCGCCTTCCACTGGACCAAGACCCACGCCGACGGCGCCGGGCTCACCGAGGGCGAACCCGTCGGTGAGGTCTATGTGGTGGGCGTGGACCCCGACTGGCAGGGCACCGGGCTCGGCCGCGCGCTGACCCTGGCGGGGCTGCGTCACCTGCGCGACGCGGGACTGCCCTGGGTGCACCTGTACGTGGACGGCGGCAACGAGGCCGCCGTGCGGCTGTACGAGTCGCTCGGCTTCGGCATGTGGGACACCGATGTGATGTACGCGCCGCCCGCGGACGGACCCCCCGGGCCCCCAGCCTGACGTGCCACTCGTCACATTCACCGATCAATATCCCTACCGCCATGGGGGTGCGACACCCCGTTCATCTTCCGTTCATCTTTCTTGGGATATCTCGTCACCTGCTGCGCCTACCTTCACATGCGGCGCGATACGGCCAGTTCCCGTGACGAACGTGGCGGAACGGCCGGTGACCAGCCGGAGGGGCGCGCTGAGGTGACCACGGCGGGGAGAGGGTCCCCCGACCCTGGGAGTACCGCGCCCCGCCGGGAACAAAGAGACCAGGCACGCACGAAGGTGCACGGTACGCACCGCACCATCCGGGCGATCCGCCCCGAGACCTTCCGAACCGGAGCCAATCCATGACGACCACGGACGCGCCCAAGGCGGCACCACCGCCCACGGGCAAGCGCCGGATCGGCGACGTCGCCTTCGCCGGGCTCGCCCGAGGTTCGGGCATCCTGATCCTGCTGATCCTCGCCGGTGTCGCCGCCTTCCTGATCGTTCAGGCCTGGCCGTCCCTGGCAGCCAACACCGCCAACTTCCTGACCACGACGGAGTGGGACCCCAACGTCCGCGAGGAGCCCGCCTTCGGCGTCGCGGCCCTGGCGTTCGGCACCGTGCTCGCCGCGGCCATCGCGCTGCTGCTGGCCACGCCGGTGGCGATCGGCATCGCGCTGTTCATCGTCTTCTACTCGCCGCGCAGGCTGTCCTCGCTGCTCGGCTACCTGGTGGACCTGCTGGCAGCGATCCCCAGCGTCGTCTACGGCCTGTGGGGCATCGGCTTCCTCGCCCCGCAGCTGGTCCCGGTCTACGAGGCCATGACCCGCTACCTGGGCTGGATCCCGCTCTTCGCCGGACCCGCCTCCACCTCCGCTCGCACCATCCTGACCGCGGGCGTGGTGCTGGCCGTCATGATCCTGCCGATCATCACCGCGATGTCGCGGGACGTGTTCCGCCAGACCCCGCAGGGCCACCGTGAGGCCGCCCTGGCCATGGGAGCCACCCGCTGGGAGATGATCCGGCTCGCCGTCCTGCCCTTCGGCAGGTCCGGGGTGATCGGCGGCTCCATGCTCGGCCTGGGCCGCGCCCTGGGCGAGACCATGGCCGTCGCGATGATCCTGTCCCCCTCCCTCGTCCTGTCCTGGAACCTGCTGCAGAGCGGCAACCAGACCATCGCCGCGCACATCGCGCTCCAGTACCCCGAGGCCACCGGGTACGGCGTGTCCGCGCTCATCGCAGCCGGACTGGTCCTGTTCGCGATCACCCTCGTGGTCAACATGGGCGCGCGCTACGTGGTGGCGCGGGGGAACAAGGAGTCCTGATGAGCACGACGACAACCCAGCCCCCCGCGCCCGGTCCGGGCCCCGGCCCTACCCGCTCCGACCTGCGGCACGGGTCGCTGCCGAACCGCTTCCCCGCCGCCCTGCTGGCCTCCTGCGCCGCCGTGGTCGCCGGGGTCCTGCTGGCCTTCGGCGCCTTCGGCTTCCTGCTCTGGGGACTGCTCACCGCGGTCTCCTACGCGGTGATCGTGGTGACCGCCTCGGCCCGCGTCGAGGGCGGGCGCAAGGCCACCGACCGCCTGGTCACCGCGCTGGTCTACGGCTGCTTCGTCCTGGCGATGCTGCCGCTGGCCTCGGTGCTGTGGACCGTGGTGGGCAACGGCCTGGCCCGGTTCGACGGCTACTTCCTGACCGTGTCCATGAACGGCGTGCTGCCGAGCATGGACGCGGGCGGCGCTTACCACGCGGTGGTCGGCACCCTGGCGATCACGGGGATGGCCACGCTCATCTCGGTGCCGATCGGCGTGATGACCGCCGTGTACCTGGTCGAGTACGCCCAGGGCCGCATGAAGCGGACCATCATGTTCTTCGTCGACGTCATGACCGGTATCCCGTCGATCGTCGCCGGACTGTTCGTGGTGGCCCTGTGGATCATGCTGTTCGGCCCGGGCCGGACCAACGGCGCCGCGGGCGCGATCGCGCTGGCGGTGCTGATGGTCCCGGTCGTGGTGCGCTCCAGCGAGGAGATGCTGCGGCTGGTGCCGCAGGACCTGCGCGAGGCCTCCTACGCCCTGGGAGTGCCCAAGTGGCGGACCATCACCAAGGTGGTCCTGCCGACCTCCGCCGCCGGGCTGACCACCGGGATCATGCTCGCCATCGCACGCGTTATCGGGGAGACGGCTCCGCTGATCCTCACGGCGGGAACGTCGGCGGTGTCGATCAACTGGAACCTGTTCGACGGACAGATGATGAGCCTTCCGGTGTTCATCTACTCACAGGTCCGCATGGGCGGCGCCGTCAACTACGAGAGGGCCTGGGCGGCGGCGCTGACCCTGATCCTGGTGGTGATGCTGCTGTTCTTCCTGGCCCGCATGATCGGCCGCCTGTTCGCGCCCAAGGCCAGCTGACCCTACCCACCGCCCACGCCCCGCGCGCGGAGCAGACTTCACGAGGAACTTCCAGTGGCGAAACGTATCGACGTCTCCGGACTCCACGTCTACTACGGCGACTTCCTGGCCGTGGAGGACGTGTCCATGACCATCGAGCCGCGGTCGGTGACGGCGTTCATCGGGTCGTCCGGCTGCGGCAAGTCCACCTTCCTGCGCACCCTCAACCGGATGCACGAGGTGACCCCGGGCGCCCGCGCCCAGGGCAAGGTCCTCCTGGACGACCTGGACATCTACGGCCCCGACGTGGACCCGGTCATGGTGCGCAGCGAGGTCGGCATGGTCTTCCAGAAGGCCAACCCGTTCCCGACGATGTCCATCTACGACAACGTCATCGCCGGTGCCCGGCTCAACAACAGGCGGATGAGCAAGTCCGAGGCCGACGACCTGGTGGAGCAGTCGCTGCGCGGGGCGAACCTGTGGGAGGAGGTCAAGGACCGGCTCAACAAGCCCGGGTCCGGCCTCTCCGGCGGCCAGCAGCAGCGGCTGTGCATCGCCCGCGCCACGGCGGTCAAGCCCTCGGTGCTCCTGATGGACGAGCCCTGCTCGGCGCTGGACCCGATCTCGACCCTGGCGATCGAGGACCTCATCCACCAGCTGAAGGAGGACTACACGATCGTCATCGTCACGCACAACATGCAGCAGGCGGCGCGGGTGTCCGACCGGACGGCCTTCTTCAACCTCTCGGCGCCGGGCAAGCCCGGCAAGCTCGTGGAGATGGGTGAGACGAACCAGATCTTCACCCGGCCGGAGAAGAAGGAGACGGAGAACTATATCACCGGTCGGTTCGGTTAGGCCGTCCGCGCAGGCCCCCGACCGGGGACGACCGGTGATCGGGTGGTCGGTTCGGTCAGACCGCCCCCGCAGGCCCCCGACCGGGGACGACCGGTGATCGGGTGGCCGGTTCTGTCAGACCGCCCCCGCAGCCCCGACCGGTGATCGGATGACCGCTCCGTACTTCGCACAACCAGGAGGAGACTCCGTGACCACACCGCTGGTGATCGACACCGACACCGCGCAGGACGACTGCGTGGCGCTCCTCGTGGGGCTGCTGGACCCCGCGGCGGACCTGCGCGCCATCACCATGGTGGCCGGGAACGTGGGCTTCGACCAGCAGGTGCGCAACGCCTTCGTCACCCTCAGCGCGGCCGGGCGGCTCGGCGAGGTGCCGGTCCACCTGGGCTGCCGCCGCCCCCTGGTCCGGCCCTGGGTGAGCGCGGAGAACGTGCACGGCGACGGGTCCGGCGGGTTGTCCATGGACGCCTCGGGTCTGGAGCCCGAGCCCGAGCACGCGGTGGACGCCCTGGTCCGGCTGGCCGCGGAGAACCCCGGTGAGCTGTCGATCGTGGCGATCGGACCGCTGACCAACATCGCGGCGGCCCTGGCCAAGGACCCCGGCTTCGCCCGCAACGTCGGCTCCCTGTACGTCATGGGCGGGTCCAACAACGGCCGCGGCAACATCACCGCCGCCGCCGAGTTCAACTTCTACGTCGACCCGGAGGCCGCCAAGGCCGTGTTCGCGGCGGGCTTCGACGTCACCGTGGTCCCGTGGGACCCGCTGACGCTGCGCCAGGCGGTCTTCGACCAGGAGCGGCTGGACGTGATCGCCGCGCTCGGCACCCCGCTCTCGGACTTCTTCGGCCGGGTGTGCGCGGCGACCCTGGAGTTCGACCGGCGGGTGGGCATCGACGGCACCACGCACCCGGACTCGTTGACCGCGGCGGTGCTGCTCCACCCCGAGCTGGTGCGCCGCTCGGCCCGGTACCACGTGGACGTGGAGACCGCCGGGGAGCTGACCCGCGGCTACTCGGCCATGTCCTGGGGCGTGCACGGTCTGGCGGCGAACGCCACCGTGATCGAGGAGATCGACTCCGAGGGGTTCTTCGCCCTCCTCGTGGAGGTACTGTCCCGCCGGACGGTGCCCACGCGCGAGATCACCGGCCTCTAGCCGGACGGGCGGGTGCGGGGGCGGCGGGAGGCCCCAGCGGCTCCTGGAGCTCCTCGGCGGGCGGGGGCGTGCCACCACCCGCCGCTGGTCCCGGCGGGAAGGAGTGCTCGGAGGGGGCGGGGGAAGGCTCAGCCGTTCTTGACGACGATGGTCTCCACCGTGTTCGCGACGTGCTCGAACGCGTCCGCGGCGGCCTCCAGCTCCTCGATGACGTCCTTGAGCTTGAGGACGGTCAGGGCGTCGTACTCGCCGCTGAACAGGTGGGCGAGGAGCTTGCGGTAGATGCGGTCGGCCTGGTTCTCCAATTGGTTGATCTCGATCCAGTACCGGGTCAGGTCCTCCAGCGTGCGAAGGCGGGGCATGGCCTCGGCGGTCAGCTCGGCCGCGCGCTCCAGTACCTCGATCTGGTCGATGATCCCCTTGGGGAGGCGCTCCAGGGCGTAGAGGCCGATCAGGTCGACGGCGGCCTCCATGGAGTCCATGACGTCGTCCAGGTTCGAGGCCAGTCGGTAGATGTCCTCGCGGTTAATGGGGGTCGCCGAGCTCTTGTTGAGCCGACGCATGATCGCGTGGGTGGCGTCATCGCCCGCGTGCTCGCAGGCACGCATCTTCTCGGTGATGGCTTCGCGATCAGCCCCGTCGCTCATCAGCTCCACCAGCAGGCGGGCCGCGATGACCAGGTTGTTCGCCGAGTCGGTGAACATCTCGTAGTAACTGTCATCACGCGGGCGCAAGCGCAGGCGCACGTCGTTCTCCCGATGGTGCGGTGATGTTCCTTGTGGATGTTAAGCGGGCGGACCGTCTGGTCCGGTGCGGCCGGTCAGGGCAGCGGGCCCGGCGCCGGTGCGGACGGGCGGGCACGGACTTAGTCACCCCTTATTCATCTGTCGGTGTCACCGCGCGGAACTCCCTGGGGTACGGGGTCCATCGCAATCCTCTCAATCTCGACAACACCGGGACGGTTCGGGACGCTACCGTGTCCCGCCCGCGCTGACCAGCGTTGCGATGAGACAGGAATCACCCAATTGAGCGGAGACCGGCGGACAGCGCCATCGCTGTTGCCCGATGTCCACCTTCGAGCCATCCGCCAGACATGGCAAGTACCTCTCTCATTCACTGATTCGATGCCACCGCGAGTCCCGGCTCCGGAGCCGTAGGCTTTCCCCATGCCTTCCACCCTGAGCGCGAGCGCCGTGCGGCGTCTGCGCGAGTCCCTGGACGCACAGCTCTCCGCGCTGGGAGAGGCCCCCTTCACCGGAGACGACGAGGCCGCGGTGGCCGCCTGCGCCGAAGCGGTCCTGCGCGCCGAGGAGCCCCTGCGCGCGGCGGTCAAGGCGGCCGTGCGGGGCAGCCTGGCGGTGCTCGCCGACCGGGCCCCGGGGCGCAGCCTGGAGGTGCGCGTGCCTCCGCACGGCGCCGTGCAGGCCGTGGAGGGTCCGCGGCACACCCGGGGCACACCGCCGGGCGTGGTGGAGACCGATCCCCTCACCTGGCTGCGTCTGGCCACCGGCCGGATCCCCTGGGCGGAGGCGGTGTCCGGACACCTCGTGCGCGCCAGCGGCGCCCGCTCCGACCTGTCCGGACACCTGCCCCTGTGGCCGGTACCTCCCCCGGGTGGTGCCGCGCCTGTGTCCAGGCACTAAGCTGTGGGTGTGTCGTACTCCGACGGCCGGCTCTCCATGGACCTCGATCCGCTCGAACGCGGCCCGCAGGACGCCTGTGGCGTCTTCGGGGTCTGGGCACCCGGCGAAGAAGTCAGCAAGCTCACCTATTTCGGTCTCTACGCCCTGCAGCACCGCGGACAGGAGTCCGCCGGCATCGCGCTGAGCGACGGAGAGCGGATCGTCGTCTACAAGGACATGGGACTCGTCTCCCAGGTCTTCAACGAGGCGACCCTGGACTCCCTGCGCGGCCACCTGGCGATCGGCCACTGCCGCTACTCCACGACCGGTTCCCCGGTGTGGGAGAACGCGCAGCCGACCTTCTACACGGCGCGCGAGGGGGGTCTGGCGCTCGGCCACAACGGCAATCTCATCAACACCCCGGAACTGGCGGCGATGCTGCCCGACACCCGGCGCGGCGCCACCACGGACACCGAGGTCCTCACGAACCTGCTGGCCGACCGGGCCAGGAGCGGCAGCTCCGTGGAGGACGCGGCCGCCGCGCTGCTCCCGCAGGTCAGGGGCGCCTTCTCCCTGGTGTTCATGGACGAGAACACCCTGTACGCGGCGCGCGACCCGCAGGGCATCCGGCCGTTCGTGCTGGGCCGCCTGGGCGAGACCTCCGGCGCGGGCGGATGGGTGGTCGCCAGTGAGACCGCCGCCCTGGACATCGTGGGCGCCACCGTGGTCCGCGAGATCGAGCCGGGCGAGCTGCTCACCATCGACGAGCGCGGGGTCCGCTCCCGCCGCTTCGCGCCCGCCCAGCGCAAGGGCTGCCTGTTCGAGTACGTCTACCTCGCCCGGCCCGACACCACCATCGCCGGCCGCAACGTCAACTCCACCCGCGTGGAGGTGGGCCGCCGTCTGGCCAGGGAGCACCCGGTGGAGGCCGACCTGGTCATCCCGGTGCCCGAGTCCGGGACCCCCGCCGCGGTGGGGTACGCCGAGGCCAGCGGCATTCCCTTCGCCCAGGGCCTGGTGAAGAACTCCTACGTGGGCCGCACCTTCATCCAGCCCAGCCAGACCCTGCGCCAACTGGGCATCCGGCTCAAGCTCAACCCGCTGCGCGAGGTCATCCGGGGCCGCCGCCTGGTGGTCGTGGACGACTCGATCGTGCGCGGCAACACCCAGCGGGCCCTGGTGCGGATGCTGCGTGACGCGGGCGCCGCCGAGGTGCACGTGCGCATCTCCAGCCCGCCCGTGCTGTGGCCCTGCTACTACGGCATCGACTTCGCCACCCGCGCCGAGCTCATCGCCGCGAACCTGAGCGTGGACGAGATCGCCGCGTCGGTGGACGCCGACTCCCTGGCCTACGTGGACCTCGACGAGCTGGTCGCCGCGACCGAGGTGCCCAAGAACGACCTCTGCCGGGCCTGCTTCGACGGGGTGTACCCGATCGAGGTGGACGCCGACTCCCGGGGCAAGTACCTGCTGGAGAAGGCCTGCGGAACCCCCGAGGGATCGACCCTGGCCACCAGCGAGAAGTAACCGCCGCCCCGGGCTCGACGGGCCCCTCCGGCGGCTGCGCCGTGCCCTGGGAGGGCCGGACGCACCACCACCGCAACACAGCACGAGGAGAACTCGCGTGGCAGCCGACAGCACAGGCGCGACGGGCGCGTACGCGGCAGCGGGCGTCGACATCGCCGCCGGTGAGCGCGCCGTCGACCTGATGAAGCGCCACGTGGCGCGTACCCGCAGGCCCGAGCAGGTCACCGACGCCAGCGGATTCGCCGGCCTGTTCCGGCTCGACACGAGCAGGTACAAGGACCCGGTCCTGGCGACCTCCACCGACGGCGTCGGCACCAAGGTGCTGCTCGCCCAGCAGATGGACAAGCACGACACGATCGGCATCGACCTGGTGGCCATGGTCGTCGACGACCTCGTGGTCAGCGGCGCCGAGCCCCTGTTCATGACCGACTACGTCGCCTGCGGCGCGGTGGTCCCCGAGCGCATCGCCGAGATCGTCGGCGGCATCGCCGAGGGCTGCCACCAGGCGGGGTGCGCGCTGATCGGGGGGGAGACCGCCGAGCACCCGGGGGCCATGGAGCCCGACGAGTACGACCTGGCCGGCGCGGGCACCGGCGTGGTCGAGGGCGACGCCATCCTGGGCCAGGACCGGGTCCGCGAGGGCGACGCGGTGATCGCCATGGGGTCCTCGGGCCCGCACTCCAACGGCTACTCGCTCGTGCGGCACATCGTGGAGCGGGCCGGGCTGGACCTGTCCGCGCACGTCCCGGAGCTCGGCGGCGTCCTGGGTGAAATCCTGCTCACCCCGACCCGCGTGTACGCCAAGGACTGCGTGGCCCTGACCGGCGCGGTCGAGGTGCACGCCTACGCGCACATCACCGGCGGCGGCCTGGCGGCGAACCTGTCCCGGTCCCTGCCCGACCACCTGGGCGCGGAGCTGGACCGCTCCACCTGGGCGCCCGCCCCCGTGTTCGGCTACCTCGCCGCCAGGGGCGGCGTGAGCCGGGAGGACATGGAGGCCACGTTCAACATGGGTGTGGGCATGGCGGCGGTCGTCGCGGCGCAGGACGCCGAACGCGCGCTGGAGGTCCTGGCCGACCGCGGTGTCCCGGCCTGGCGGCTGGGCACGGTGACGGCGGGTTCCGGGCAGGCGGTGCTGTCCGGGGAGTACCAGGGCGCGTGAACGGACGCGAACATAGCCGGTGCGAACCACCAGGGTGGTTCGCACCGGCTATATCCACCTGTCCGCTACGGCTTCCGGGCGGGAGAGCCGTGACCGCCACAGGTCAGCGGTTGTTGTCCGAGCGACCTGAAAGTCTCGGCCGACGCGTGCTACCTGTCGGGGTCCGAGTACTTGTCGGCAAGATCCGCGTAACGGTCGACCAGGTCGTCATGAGGATCCGCGTAGGCGTTGTCCGGACCCGACGGTCCAGGCCTCTCGTCCTCAGCGACACCCAGCTCCGACCGCAGCCGATCAAGGTCGGTCCCGCCGGAGCTGTACTTGAGCTTCCGGGCGACCTTCTGCTGCTTGGCCTTGGCTCGGCCGCGCCCCATTGGCTCGACCCCCTCAACGATTGGGTTCCGACGAACCCCAGATCACTTAACTAACCCGCACTCACGGGCTGACGGCCGTCAAACGCGACTGACGACAGGCGTCAGCTTACGTACACATACAACCGTACCTGGTCGGCCCCCGTCGTGCCTACGCCACCCGGGTGTGACGGATGTGGTGCGCGCGCGAAACCGGCCGCCCACCAGGGGTTCGGCGCGGTGAGTGCCACAGGCAACGATATGTGCCACGATTCCCTCGTGCTGCCCTACACCGCCTATCTCCGCGTCTACCAGCCGATCCACGCGTTCTCCCCGCGCGACCGCGGCTACTGGGAGGAGTACGCGACCTCCCGGGACCGCCCCCGGCGGATCAACGCTCTGGCGGCCGAGCACGCCGAGAGCCTCGGGCGGCTGGTGGCGACGCCCCCGAGGGCGGCACCGGTGGAGGAGAGCCGCAACGCCTACCTGCGGCGGGTGAACGAGCGCCTCTACGTCTGCCCGTGGCAGACCCGTCTGCGCTCGTGGCGGGCCTTCACCGAGTTCACCGAGGCGATGCCGGCGGCGGTGGGCGCGGCCTTCGTCCCCCCGCCGGAGGCCGAGCGCGTCCAGGAGGACTACCGGGAGTGGCGCGACTCCGGCGCGCTGGTCCGGACGGGGATACTGTCGAGCAACTGGACCGTCCCGATCCCCTGGTTCGTGCCCTTCGAGGCCCAGGAACGCTGCCTGGTGCTCTCGGCGGGCTCCACCCGGACCCTGCTGTACCTGACCCGCACCTCCCTGGCCGTGCGGCGGCTGGAGCACACCCTGGCGGTCCTGAGGGAGCACGTGGGCGGGAGCGGGGTGGCGACCTCGACCGAGAACCTGCTGGACTGGCTCTCCCTGACCGCGCACCCGGGCTCGCTCCTGGAACTCGACTACGGGGGCCTGCCGCACCTGCTCAGCGACGACCACCTGAGCGAGGACCACTCGGTGGCCGAGGTGTCCGGTGCGGTCGAGGCCCTGGAGAAGGGTGAGGCGGAGCGTGTGCTGGAGTTGCGGGAGAGGCTGACGCGACGCTGGAAGTCGGTTCGAGCCCTGGAGCACGCCAACTGACAGTTACGGTATCTCCAGGTTTTCGTAGACACTCCCCCCTGCCGTGTCGTCTCCTGATGACCTGGAACCGTGTGCGCCACGCCGTCGGCCAACCTGGTACACCAGGTTTCTCGGCCACCTCCGGAGAACTTTGCGCACGTGACAACGGTGCGAGCCCGGACGTCGTCCGCGCACGACATCAAGAGTCGCGAAACTGGGCATAACGCCCGTTGGGGGTCGGCGTAGACTGTAGTCGTTCGATCACGCAGTGCACCGAGAGTAACCACAAAACCCTTGCCGCGCGGGCATTCCGCGCGGCACGGCCCCCCAGTCCGAGCGAGCGGACCCCGCCCGCCCCCGCCCTCCCCGACCGGTCGGCCAGGACCCCGAGGACCCCGCCCCCACGGTGTGGCACCGGGTTTCGGTCAGCCACCCGTAGCACTTCGGGCGCTCCGCATCGAGAAAAACAAGGCCGGAGGACGAAGTTTTGACCGAATACGCCACATGCCACTAAACGTGTCGCTAGAATCACTTAGCGTGACGCGGCCACGGGCGGCTTTCTTCGGCCTCCCACACGCAAAGTTGCTTGGAGTGGCCGTACAATCACCTCGGGTGATGCCAATATAGACCTAGAGGGAATATTGGACATCCGGGCCAAGTGCCAGGATTAAGGCTCAAGGATCGGCACACAGATCCAGGAGGAGAGGCCGTACACATGTCAACTCGCACGCCCGAGGCGGAGCCCCTGTTGACCCCCGCCGAGGTTGCCACCATGTTCCGCGTGGACCCCAAGACCGTGACACGCTGGGCCAAGGCGGGCAAGCTGACCTCGATCCGCACCTTGGGCGGCCACCGCCGCTACCGCGAGACAGAGGTCCGCGCCCTGCTGGCCGGAATCCCCAGCCAGCGTACGGAGTGATCTCCCCGGTCTGCGCCGGTTCCGGGGGGAACGGCCGGACGGGCTCCGGCCGCTGACGGGGCAAGGCCGACAACCAGGTCGAGGGCGGGTCTTCCGAGGAGGGGGCCCGCCTTCCGTGTGCCCGGGTCCGGAAGTCGCCCTTCCGGCCACCCGGAACCCGGGTGAGCGCGCCCGTCCGGCCACCATCCGGACGGGCGGTCGCTACTCTGCGCTAGCCGTACTGACCTGGGAAGTTGGGAACACGGGAGGCTGAGGACCGCCGGTCGTGGCGCGGAACCGGTGGTGAACGTAGTGGTGCGGCCAGCCGAGAGCGGTCGTTCACGGCGTTGTGCAGGTAGGCGTACCCGGACCTGGAGCGGTTCTCGCGTTCGAGCTCGGCCAGGCGCTGGAGGCGTTCAGGGCCCGTTCACCGCACATCTCGGCCAGGGTCCACCCGTTCTCACGCTCGAGCTCGCTGAGGAGTCCGCGCAGGCGGGAGGCGGCCTGGCGGCGGGGCTCCACGCGGGGGAAGCGGCGCGCGAAGGACGCGGTGAACTCGGAGAAGGACCGCGACCAGGTCTCGGGATCGGTGATGGCCACACACGGTTGCCTACCGTGCGCGACCACCACATCGCAACCTGTCGTTGCAGTACTAGCAGTCGCCGATCTGGTCGTCCAGGGCGGTGGTGCGCTTGCGGGCCAGGAAGGTCGCGGCCGAACCGCCGCCGACCGCCACCAGGGCGGCGGTGACCAGCGCGGCGAGCGAGCCGCCCGTGGTCGCCAGGCGGCCGTTCCAGCCGGAGGCCTCCTCGGGGCTCCCCTCTCCCTTGTCCCCCGGCACGGGCGAGGCGGTCGAGGCGTAGGTGGAGGCGAGCGCCCACGAGTCGGCGAAGCCCATGGAGAAGTCCGTCTCGCCGATCTGGACCCGCACGCTCAGCCAGCTGCGCACGCCCTGGCCCTCCCAGTCCGGGTCCTGGTCTCCGAAGGTGTTCTCACCGACCGCGAAGGTGACGCTGACCGGTACCTCCGAGACCACGTCGCCCTCCGCGTCGAACACCTCCAGAAGATCGCGGACGACGACCCCGTCACCACCGGGCCGCAACGGGCCCAGATCGACCCCGAAGGCGCTCAGCCCGCCGTGGGCGAAGGTCGCCCCGGTCTCGCCCGCGTACCCGGCGCTGGCCGTACTGGTCACGTCGGCGAGGGTGAACTCCACCGCGTTGGCGTCGGCGGCGACCAGACCGGAGGTGGACTCGTCGAGGGTGAACACCTCGTCGTTCGCGGTGGGAAGGGGCAGGTTCGGTTCGCGCAGAGGGACGTCGCCCGGCGCCTCCGCGCTCGGGGACTCCTCGGGGTCGCTGTCGCCGGAGGGCTGTTCGTCCGCCTGGAGGGGCTCACGGCCCGCCGGGGAGGGCTCCTCACGGAGGCTGCCCGGCTCCCGCTCGGCGACCTCCTCCTCGGAGGTCTCCTCCGGCTCCTCGGGGGACGGCGACGGCGAGGCGGCCTCCGCCTCCGGGGGCACCTCGATGATGCCGTGGGCGGCGAGGTCGGAGACGTCCATCCGGAAGGTCGCGCTCCGCACGAGGGAGGCGGACCGGGCGCCCGCGCCGTCGACCACGGTGTGGCTCTCGCCGTCGACCTCCAGGTAGTCGGCCAGGGGTCCGTAACGGTCCTCGGAGGTGGCACTGCTCTCGGTCCGGCCGCCGAAACCGGTGGCGGTGGAGTACCCGGCGACCGCGTCCGAGCTGCTCACCCAGGCCTGGGCGTTGCCCCACACCAGCTGGTCCGCGGCGGCGGGGAGCGCGGACACGAGGCCGAGCGCTCCGAGAGCGGCGAACAGGGCGCCGCCGCCGAGGAGGCGGCGTGCGGTCAGCTTGGCGGGAGACACCACAACACTCCTGTTGTATCGGGGGATGCCCGGGCCGGGCCGCGGAGGGCCGGTCGCGGTGTGCGGGGCGGATGCGGGGCCTTCCCGCCCCGGGAAGGGATCTGTCGTACGGCGAGTGGAGGAGCCGCTACAGCGAGCCTAACCTTTGGATCACAAAACGGAAACCATCTCTCGTACAGTGATCTACCGACATATACGCCTCAATCAACGGAGGACGTCGGCGACGAGTTCCGCACGACCGGGACAACGGAAAACGGCCCCGGGGACCAGGTCCCCGGGGCCGGATCGACCGAAGCCTTGGGCTTAGCCCTCGCTGGTCTCGGCGGCCTCAGCGGTGTTCTTCTTGCGGCGCGCGAAGTACGCGGCGGCGCCACCGCCAGCGGCGATCGCGGCACCGGCGGCGATCAGGCCGGCGATCGGGCTACCGGTCTGGGCCAGGGCCTCGGTCGGCTTGGCCTCCGGCTTGGGCAGGTTCTCGGTGGGGCGGCTCGGCGGGTTCTGGGTGTCGCCGCCGTTGTCACCGCCGTTGTCACCGGAGCCGGTCTCCGCGGTGCCGGTGCTGGCGTAGGTCACGCCCAGCACGTAGCCACCGGTGAAGAACTCGGGAATGTCGACATCCACGAGCAGGGAGGTGTAGGCGTCGTTCCAGTCGTAACCCTCGGCGTCGTCGCCGTGGACGCCCTCCTCGGAGTAGACCTCGAACTTGGCGTCGAGCTCGTTCACCGCGTAGGAGACGCTGCCGGCCTCGTAGGAGTGCGAGACCTCACCGCCCCAGCTCTGGCTGGTGGTGACGCTGGCACCGCTGATCGTGGCGTCGAGGACGATCTCGTCGCCGCCGGAGGTCAGCTCGGTGTCCTCCTCGCTCAGCGTGGTGACCTCGGGGGACTCGGTGGCCTCGGGCTCGCTCCCACCCTCGGCGGGGGTCTCCACGGGAGCCTCGGGGTCGGCGGGGGCCTCGGACTCGACCTCGTCCTCAGCGGGGGCCTCGGACTCGTCGTCGCCCTCACCCTCGTCGTCGGCGGGGGTCTCGGACTCGACCTCGTCACCCTCGGAGGGCTCCTCGGTGGGCTCCTCGTCCTCGTCGGAGGGCTCCTCCGACGGCTCCTCGTCGTCCTCGTCGTCGATCTCGTCGAGGATCTCCTCGACGTCGGCGGCGGTGAGCACCAGGCGGGCGCTGTTGACCGTGGTCGTGGCGGTGGAGCCGCTGGCGGACACCGAGGCCGAGGTGGAGGCGTCGACGCTGAAGTAGCTGTCGATCGAGAAGGAGCCGCCGTTGGAGTCGGAGGACTCCTCACCCTGCGGGGTGATGTAGGTCGCGGCGGCGCCGTACCCGCCCGCGACGTCGGCGTAGGCCCAGCCCACGACCTCGGTGTCAGCGGCCGCGGGAAGGGCGCCGGCGATGCTGAGCGCGCCCAGGGCGGCGAAAGCGGCGCCACCCTGCAGAACGCGACGCGCGGTAACGCGAGTGTTCTTCAAGTCAATCCTCATTCGGATCGCTACAGCCCGAGATCTCGTCGGGCTGTCCTGGATACGCGCACCTCCGCCGACTGCGGGGAAGTCCGGGGACGCGGAACACGAACCAGGGTCGGATGGGGGACGGCAGCGGCGCGCAGAGGCCCGACTGCCTGTGAAAACGGGGAAGACCCAGTCGCGACCGCAGAACGGAGCGGTCTTGCGGGACCGAGTCGGAATCACTTCCCATTTCCTGACTAGAACCTTACATCGGACGAAAGGCAAAAGTTACCCATAACGGTAACGAAGAAATAACAAGAGCCCCTTCTGTCATCCTGGGCAACGACGTCCTTTCGATCCCAAAAATTTTTTCGGATCCTGTAAACCGAACGCCGCATGGAGCGTCTTCTTAAAGAAGCGCGTCTCACCAGAGGAATATCCGGCGTACGGTCCGGACGGCCGCAGCGGCTAGGTTGTGGGCATGTCCGTCTCCGCACCGGTGGGCCGCGTCCTCCTCCTCGCCTCGGCCCTCCTCCTCACGGCCTGCTCGGCGCCCTCCGGGGCCTCCCCCTCCGCCGACCCCACGTCGGCGCTCCCGCTCCCCGGCCCCGAGGACGGCTCCGGGACCTCCCGGCCCCCCGGCGGCGCGGAGTCCGACCGCGACGCCCCCGCGGGCGAGGGCCCCCTCGGTGCCCGGGTGGTGGTGATCGACCCCGGCCACAACGGCGGCAACGCCGAGGCCCCCGACCGGATCAACGCCCTGGTCCCCGCGGGTCCCCGCGAGAAGGCCTGTGACACCGTCGGCGCCGAGACCGCGAGCGGGTACACCGAGCACGAGTTCAACTGGGACCTGTCCCTGCTGGTCAAGGAGAGGCTGGAGGCCGACGGGGCCACCGTCATCCTCACCCGCGAGGACGACGAGGGCGTGGGGCCGTGCATCGACGAGCGCGCGGCGATCGGCAACGAGCACCGGGCGGACGCGGCCCTGTCCGTGCACGCCGACGGCGGCCCGGAGACCGGTCGCGGCTTCCACGTGATCACGCCCGGGGAGGTCAGCGGCTTCACCGAGGACATCGTGGAGCCCTCACGGCTGCTCGCCGAGGACATCCGCCGCGAGTACCTCGTGGGCAGCGGCGTCCCCTACGCCGACTACCTCGCCGACGAGGGGCTGGACGAGCGCACCGACCTGGGCGGGCTGAACCTGTCCACCGTGCCCAAGGTGTTCCTGGAGGCGGGCAACATGCGCAACCCCCAGGACGCCGCCCTCCTGGAGGACCCCGGGTGGCGGGAGCAGGCCGCCGACGCCATCGCCCGCGGCGTGGCCGCCTACCTCATGCGCGAATAGGAGCCCAGAAACGGCCGTACCCGGCCACACGGCTCCGCGACTATGGCGGGGGCCGCCCTCCCGTAGGCATAATGCGTCCATGACCTCCCCCGGCTTCGACGTCGTCCTGCGCGGTTATCACCGCGGCCAGGTCGACGGTTTCCTTTCGGAACTAGCCGACGCGGCCGAAGCACGCGAAACACGCGGATAACCGCCCGGCGAACCTCGTCAACTGCACAATGGGGACCATGCCTCTGACACCGGCGGACATCCGCGAGAAGAAGTTCCACACGGTGCGTCTGCGCCCGGGCTACAACGAGGAGGACGTGGACGCGCTCCTCGACCGGATCGAGGCGACGCTCGTCGCCCTGGAGGGAGGCCCGCGTACCGGCCCCCTCATCACCGCTGACGAGGTGCGCAACTCGCGGTTCCGCACCACGAGGCTGAGCCCGGGTTACCGCGAGGAGGAGGTGGACGACTTCCTGGACCTCGTGGTCGCCGACCTGGCCGGGCGCGGGCTGGGCCGCGCCGGGGGACGGCGGACGCCGCCGCTGCCCGACACGGCCGCTCCGCGCAGGCCGACGCACCGCCCCGACCTGACCCCGCGGGACGTCCGCGAGCAGCAGTTCGCCACCACCCGGCTGACCACCGGCTACAACGAGCAGGAGGTCGACGACTTCCTGGACCGCGCGGAGTTCACCCTGGAGGCGCTCCAGCAGGGTCGCCCGGACCGGGCGACCCTCACCGCCGCCGAGGTGGAACGGGTCCAGTTCTCCACCACCCGCGCGCGGCCGGGATACGACCCGGCGCAGGTGGACCGGTTCCTCGACGCCCTGGCGGAGGAGCTGCGCCGCTACGAACAGCCCGGCTGAGGCAGACACGCCGACGAGTAACCCTATACGCAGGGCAGCGGAAAGTAATATTCGATCACAGGAAGTAGTCATCCCCCGCTGTTCCGCAGCCCGGAGGGGAGGCAGCCATGACCCACGCGACGCCGCCGCGGGGGAGCGCCGTCCACGGCGCGCCCGTCCGCGCCGTGCCGGAACCCCTGAGCGAACTCGACCCCGACGAGGAGGTCGTCCCCGCGGCCCCGCATCCGTGGGAGGTCCCGCTGCTGACCGTGTGCGTGGCCGTGACCCTGCTGGTGGCCGGAGCCGCTGTCCACGCGCTGTGGTCGCTGGCCGGGTCCTGGGGCTGGTCGACCGCCCTGGCCCTGGTCCCCGCCGCGTGCTGGAAGACGCGGGGCCTGCTGTACGCCCGGCTTCGGGCCGAGTCGGTGAAGATCTCCCCCACCCAGTTCCCCGAGGCGCACCGGCTCGTGGTGTCACTGGCCGCCCGCATGGGGCTGCGCCGCACACCGGAGGCCTACGTGCGGGTGCGGCCCCGGACGGCGGACGCCGCCGGGCACGGGCTGCGCCGCTACCTGGTCCTGTCGGAGGAGCTGTTCGACTCCGGCGGCAGGATCCGGGACCCGGAGGCGGCGGCCTTCCTGGTCGCGCACCAGCTGGGCCACGTGGCCGCCGGGCACACCGGCTTCTGGCGTCGGACCGCGACCCTGGGCGCGGAGCTGGTGCCCGGCCTGGGGTCGGCGCTGTCGCGGACCATGGAGTACACCGCGGACAACCACGCCTACGCGCACGTCCCCGAGGGAGCGCACGCCGCACGGATCCCGGCCGGGGGCGGGCGCCTGTACACCCGGGTGAACATGGGAGAGATGGCCGACCGCTCCCGCACCGACCGGGGCTGCTCCCTGCTGCTGTACCACCTGCTGGTCCGGCGCCCGGGCAACACCCGCCGGATGGCCGCCCTGCGCGACCGCACCCGCCGCGGCCGGGTGTTCCTCTGAGGAACCCTCCGGTGGGTCCCCGGGGGTCGTCCCCCCGGGGACGCGAGGGTCAGTTCCACTGACGGCGCATGGTCCAGCTGTCGGACTCGGTGTCGCGGGTGATGTCGATGATGCTGGGCTCCCCCGCGTCGGACTCGGCCGAGACTCGGAGCATGTGCACCTGGGTGGCCGGGGCCCCGGGCGCCTCCGGGCGCGCGGGCCAGTCGCCGATCACTCTGCGCACCCGGAACATCCGGCCGCGCCAGGCGAAGCGCACGGGGTGACCGCCCTCGGTGGAACGGACGTCGATCTGTTCGTTGAGGAGACTCACTCGAAAATCCTATCGAACACCAGTTCGATCCCGTCAAGTCTGTCCGCGCGGTCCGACCCCGCGTGTCGGCGGTCAACGAACAACCTACGGGTGTGTGAGGCGCCGTGGGGCGGACCCGCGACGGCGTGTCGGCGCCGCGGGGACCTCGTACGACCGGCGGGGTCAGAGGACGAAGTAGGGCTCCGGCCGTTCGTCGCGCGCGCAGGCGATGCGGTCGAGGACGCGCTGGGGCATCTCCGGCAGGGCGTCCGGGGCGAACCAGCCCACGTCCAGGGTCTCGTCGCCGCTGGCGTCGGGGGCCCCGCCCACCGGGCGGCAGCGGAAGGCCAGGTCGAGCATCTGCACCCGGTCGCCGTTGGGGTACGTGAAGGGCTCCTGGGCGACCACGCTGGCGAGCCGCTGCACCTCCACCTCCAGGCCGGTCTCCTCGCGGACCTCCCGGACCACGGCCCGGGCGGGCTGCTCCTCCGGCTCCAGGATGCCGCCGGGCGTGCACCAGCGGCCGTCGTCGGCCCGCCGGTGCAGCAGGACCTCGCCTTGCCCACCGATCACGACCGCCGTCACGCCCACCAGGGGCAGGAGTCCGTGGCCGACGTGCTGACGCAGCGCGAGGAGGAAGTCAGGAACGGGCATGGCACCGAGACTAACGCTCCCCGCGGGCGGACCGGGGCTCATCCGGCGCGCAGTGCGGCGTACTCCTCGGCCAGGATCGACATCAGCACCGCGTCGTGCCACTCCCCGTCCCAGCGCAGGGACTGACGCCACACCCCCTCCCGCACGAACCCGGAGCGGGCGTAGGACCTCTGCGCGCGGGTGTTGAACGCGAACACCTCCAGGCCCACCCGGTGCAGCCCGGCCACGGTGAAGGCGTACTCCAGGACCAGGTCGGTGGCCTCGGTGCCGTAGCCCCTGCCCGTGACGGACAGTTCGTAGAGCGCGATCCGGTAGCCCGCGCTGGCGTTGTCGGGGTCCAGGTCGATCAGGGCGCACTCGCCGACGGCGCCCTCCCCCTCCGCGAAGACCACCCAGTCGGCCCGGTCGTGGTGGTCCGGGCGCGTGGCGGCCCACCGGCGCAGCTCCTCCTCGGTGAACCGGCGGTGGGTGCCGGTGAGCCTGCGCACCTCGGCGTCCATGTTGAGCAGGGGTTCGACGAAGTACTCGCCGGTGACGGCGTCGAGCGGTTCGAGGCGGACCCTCGGACCGGACAGTACGGGCTGGTCGCGGAAGACGTCGGCAGGCACCATGTGCCGGATCAGACCAGAGGCGGGGGGAGGGCGCAAGCGCTTTTCGCGCGGGCGCGTCGTTCCGCCGGTGCGGTGCCCTCCCCGGCACACGCGCGGCCGCCGTGCACGCGGACTCCCCGGTACGATCCGGGCACGGCACCGGACGGGGCCCGGGGACCGCCCCGGGCACGGCCGGGCGGGAAGCGACCGGCCGGAACACGGCTCGGCGCGCCGCCGAGGAGGGGGAACCAGGTGACGGTCGGTTCGGGAACGGTGAACTTCCAGACGGTCCGCGAGACGAACCTGGGGGTCGTCCTGCGCACCGTCCGCGAACTGGCCCCCTGCTCGCGGGCGGCGGTCGCCTCGGCCACCGGGCTGAACAAGACCACGGTCTCCAGCCTGGTCTCCGACCTCATGGCGCGCGGGCTGGTCCGCGAGACGGGCCGCAACGCCCGGCAGCGCGTGGGCCGCCCGGGGGTGCTGCTGGCCCTGGACGACTCCTCGATCGCGGCGGTCGGGCTGGAGGTCAACGTGGACTACCTGTCGGTGGTCGCCGTGGACCTGCTGCAGCGCGAACTCCTCAGCCGCCACGTCCCCTTCGACGCGCGCACGGCCGGGGCCGAGGAGTCGGTCCTGCGCATCGCGCACACGCTGGGCGACGTGCTGGCGGACCCCGCGCTCAGCGGGCGCACCGTGGTGGGCGTGAGCGTGGCGGTTCCGGCGCTCATCGACGCGCCCTCCGGGGTGGTGACGCACGCCCCCAACCTCGGCTGGCGGGACGTCCCGTTGCGCGAGCGGCTGTCGGAGCTGCTGGGCGCGGCCGGGGCGGAGGGCGTCCCGGTGCGGGTGGACAACGACGCCAACCTGGGGGCGGTGGCCGAGTACCGGGTGGGCTCGTTCGCGGGCACGGCCGACCTGGCCTACCTGACCGGTGAGGTGGGCATCGGCGCGGGCCTGCTCGCGGACGGGGAGCCCCTGCGCGGGGCCAGCGGCTTCGCCGGGGAGGTGGGCCACCTGCCGCTGCTCCCGGACGGGCCGGAGTGCGCGTGCGGGCGGCGGGGCTGTCTGGAGGCGCTGGCCGGGATCGGGGCGATCCTGCGCGAGGCGGTCCCCGACCGGGTTCCGGACCGTCCGCTGTCGGGCAGCGACATCGCCGCGTTGGTGGAGACGGCGGCGGAGCGCGCCGAGAACGGCGACGCCACGGCCGTGGGCGCGCTGGAGCGCGCCGGCACCTGGCTGGGCCGGGGGCTGGCCGTCCTCATCAACGTCACCAACCCGGGCCTGGTGGTGCTGGGCGGCTACTTCGTGCCGATGGGCCCGTGGCTGCTGCCGAACTGCCGGGCGGAGGCGGTGGCGAGCGCGTTCGCGCCCCGGGCGGGGGGCTGCCGGGTGGAGCTGTCGTCCCTGGGGCTGAGCGCGGCGGCCCGGGGCGGGGCCACCTCGCTCATCCACTCGCTCGACGCCGGGCTGCTGCCCCTGCCCGGGCCCCGGGCGTCCGCCGCCCCCGATCCGGTCTGAGCCCGCCCGGCCCGGGTCCGGCGCGGCGCTCCCGCCGCGCGACCCGGGCTCGGCGGCCCCCGTCAGCGCCGCGTCAGGACCAGGGACGCGACCGCGGTACCCGGACCGTCGAAGACCAGGTAGAGGTCGCGGACCCCCTCCGCGCCCCGCCCCGGTTCCACGGCCGCGGCCACCTCGGTGAAGTCGTAGCCGTCCCTGCCCGCCGGGACGCCGACGACCGCGACGGTCGGCCCGTCCGCGGGGTCGTCCAGGCGCAACCGGACCGCGCCGGCGTGCTCGGCGTTCACCGTCAGGCGGCACCCGGCGACCCCGTCGCCGAGGTCGACGTCGCGGAAGGCCGCCCACGCCCCCGCCTCCCGCGAACGCACCGCGTCGCCCCGTTCCGGGGCGAGCGGGCACAGCGCGGTACCCCGCGCCTCGTCGTAGCCCGCGGCCGACCACGCGGTGAACGCGTCGCGGGGCGGGATGACCTCTCCGGGCACCTCCAGGGCGGCGGTGGCCCGGATGTCGGCGGCCGAACGCCCGACGAGCACCTCGCGCGGCGCCGCCTCCACCACGAAGCGGTCCCGGGTGGTGTCCCACAGGGCGAGCCGGTCCACGGGGAAGGTCACCTCCGCCACGGCGCTGTCTCCCGGTTCCACCCGCACCCGGGCGAACCCGCGCAGCGCGCGCAGCGGGGTGCGCACGCGCGAGGCCAGTTGGCGGGTGTAGACCTGCACGACCTCCTCGGCGGGCCGGGTCCCGGTGTTGGCGACCATGACCCTGACGGTGACGCGGTCGGCGTCGACGCCGACGGTCGGGGCCGCGTACTCCACCCGCGTGTAGCCGAGGCCGTGGCCGAACGGGTAGAGCGGCTCCCCCTCGAAGTAGAGGTAGGTGCCGCGTGCGCCGATGATGTCGTAGTCGAGCATGCCGGGCAGGTCGTCGGCGGACCGGTACCAGGTCTGGGTCAGCCGTCCGGCGGGCTCGGCGTCGCCGAACAGCACGTCGGCCAGAGCGTGGCCGTACTCCTGGCCGCCGTGGGCCGACCACAGGATCGCGGGAACGTGCTCGTCGGCCCAGGTGATCCCGAACGGGTAGCCGCTGCTGAGCACCAGGACCGTGGCCGGGTTGGCCTCGCGCACGGCGCGCAGCACGCGCTCCTGGGCCTCGGGCAGGTCCAGGTCGGTCCGGTCCTCGGTCTCGCGGCCGTTGACCATGGGGTGGTCGCCCAGGACGACCACCGCGACGTCGGCGGTGGCGGCCACGCGGGCGGCCTCGGCGGCGCCCGTGCCCAGGCCGTGGGCGGCGAGGCGCACGGCGCGGTCGGCCCCCTCGACGAGGGCGAGGGTGGTGCCGTCCGCGCCGGTCCCCACGTAGCGGCCGGTGTGGACCTGCACCAGTGCGAAGTACTCGCCCCCGCCCACGGGCTGCCTGCGGAAGGTCTGGCGCACCTCCCAGGTGCCGGGGCCGGGCGCGGTGCTGGCCAGGGTGCCCTCCGGCCCCTCGTCCAGGTAGCGGCCCGTGACCACCGAGCGCAGGGCGAGGGCCCCGCCGCCCCAGTCCAGGAGGTCGAATTCGCTGCCCTCGGCGCCGTGGTCGGCCCCCTCCGCGCGCAGCAGGTCGCCCTCCAGGCGCAGCGGCGCGCCCCCGCCCGGGTCGACGACCGCGCCGCGTTCGGACGATCCCAGGCGCACGCGGTCGACGCCCTCGCAGAACACGGTCTCCACGCGTTCGGCGATCCCGGCGCGCGCGGTGACGGAGTAGGGCAGGGTTCCGCTGTACCAGTCCTCCAGCAGGGTGTCGCCGAGCTGGCCGAGCACGGCGACCCGGCGCACGTCGCGCAGGGGCAGCACGCCCTCGTTGCGCAGCAGGACCAGGGAGCGGGTGGCCGCCTCCCGGGCCAGCGCCCGGTGCTCGGGGGTGTCGAAGGCCCCCTCGTCGCGGTCCGCCGCGTCGGTCCAGGCCACGCCGGCCCCGGTCGGGCCGGTTCCGGCCGGGTCGAACTCGCCCAGGCGCAGCCGCACCGAGAGCACGCGCCGGGCGGCGCGGTCGATGTCGGCCTCGGTGAGCAGCCCCCGCCGCAGCGCCTCGGCCACGTGCCCGAGGGTGGCCTCGGGCCGGTCGTCGTCCTGGGTGAAGCTGTCGAGACCGGCCCGGATCGCGTGCGCGTAGGCGGTGGGCGGGTCGGGGTGGAAGCCCTGCATGCCGAAGAGGTTGCCGGGCGCGTAGGCGTCGCTGACCACGAGCAGGTGGTCGGGCGCGGTCTCGCGCAGCACGTCGCCGATCAGCGGGCTCACGTGCGCGGGCCGCCCGTTGACCAGGTTGTAGGAGGGCATGACGGCCACGGCGGCCCCGTCGGCCAGCGCGGGCAGGAAGGCCTCCAGCTCGTACTCGCGCAGTACCCGCGGCGGCAGGTCGCTGGAGGTGAGGCAGCGGTCCGCCTCGTTGTTGTAGGCGAGGAAGTGCTTGAGCGTGGGCGCGGTGCGCAGGCGCGGGCCGTCCCCGGCCAGTCCCCGGGCGTAGGCGGCGGCCAGGAGCCCGGTCAGCCAGGCGTCCTCGGAGTAGCCCTCCTCGTTGCGGCCCCAGCGGGGGTCGCGCAGAGGGTTGACCACGGGCGCCCAGACGTTGCGTCCGGCCCCCGCGTCCCGGCGCGCGAGCACCTCGTCGGCGGTGGCCCGGCCCACGCGGCGCAGCAGTGCGGGGTCCCAGGTGCTGGCCAGGCCCACGGCCTGGGGGTAGACGGTGGCCGGTCCGAGCCAGGCCAGCCCGTGCAGCGCCTCGGTTCCCGTGGTGAAGGGGCCGAGGCCGAGGCGTTCGACCGGGGCCTGGTGCTGGTGCAGCAGGCCGATCTTCTCCTCGGTGGTGAGGCGGTCGAGCAGGTCGTCCAGGCGGCGTTCGTCCGGCAGGCCGGGGTCCCGGTGGGCCGGGACGGTCGAGGAGGTGCTCATGGGGGGTGTCCGCCTCTCGTGTACGGGGGTATTGTCCTTCGAAATCGAACCGCTTCGACTTCGATACCGAAGGATCTTGTGTGCCACATCACAGTGGAGTAATTTGTTTGTCTAAACGGCCAACTAATTCATAGCAAAATGGCCCTTCGTTTCCTACCCCCCTGGGCCGCGTGGGCCGCGGCCCGATCGACCGAAGGAACGAGCTATGCCTCCCAAGCCCCCACGCTCGGCGTTTCCCCTGTACCCGGCGCTCCCGGCCCGCCTCCCGCGTGTGGACCGCCGGCGCTTCCTCGGACTGATGGGCGCCTCCACCGCGGCGGCGCTGACCGCGGGCACCCTCTCCAGCTGCGGCTCCACGGGCGGTGGTGGCGGCGGCGGGTCCGCCTCCGAGGCCACCACCCTGGACGACCTCATCCCCACCCACATCCCCTTCGAGGGCGTCGCCCCCGACATCCCGGGCCAGCACGGCGCCCCGGACGGGTTCACCTCCTACCCCGACAGCTTCATCACGGCCGTCCCGGAGACCCCCGGCAGGGGCGGGGAGTACACGGCGATGGCACCCCTGTGGAGCCCGCTTCCGCCGGGGTTGGGCAACAACTCCTTCTTCGACTACGTGAACGGACGCCTGGGCGCCACGATCGAGTTCAACTTCCAGGACGGCAACACGGTCATCGACAAGATGAACGCGGTGGTGGCCGGGCGCGACGTCGCCGACATCACGATGTTCCCGGACTGGGTCATCAACCTGATCCCGCAGTTCAACCGGGCCGTGGGCGAGCTCTTCGAGGACCTGACCCCCCACCTGGCCGGGGACGCGGCCGCCGCCTACCCCATGCTGGCCAACCTGGACAGCGACGCCTGGCGGTGGAACGTCTTCAACGGAAAGCTCCAGGGCGTGCCCTGGCCCGCCGAGCCCTTCGGCAACTGGGTGCTGTACCGGCGCGACCTGCTGGAGGAGTACGGCATCGAGCCGCCGACCAGCCCCGACGAGCTGTTCGCGATCGGGGAGGAGCTCAACGACCCCGACAACAACCGCTGGGCGTTCGGCGACTTCAACCTCAGCATGCGGCAGATCTTCGGCGCGCCCAAGCAGTGGCGCTACGAGGGCGGCGAGCTCATCCACATGTTCGAGACCGACGAGTGGAGGGCCAGCGTCGAGTACATGCGCAAGGTCTTCGACGCCGGACTCGTCCACCCGGACATCGTCGCCAAGGGCGACAACGCCAAGGAACTGCTCAACTCCGGCCAGATCCTGTTCAACCAGGACGGCCTGGGCGCCTGGCACGAGGCCTACATGGGGGTGCTCGGCGACAACCCCGACTTCCGCCTGGACCTGATGCCGGTCTTCGGCGCCGGGGGCAACGACCCCGTCATGCACCGCGGCGACCCCTCGGCGCAGTCGGTGTTCGTACGCAGGGGGATGGAGCCCGAGCAGGTCGAGGAGATCCTCGGCCTCATCAACTTCTGCGCCGCCCCGTTCGGCACCCGGGAGTACATGGACTACCGCTACGGCGAGGAGGGCGTCCACCACGAGCTCAACGCGGACGGCGCCCCAGAGCTCACCGAGCTGGGCCACGCCGAGGTCAACGACGGCTACTACTTCGTCAGCGGGCGCCCCCAGGCGGTCACCGAGAGCCAGTACCCGGACTTCGTCCAGTGGAAGTGCGACTGGTACAACCACGCCGCCCAGTTCGCCGAGGAGGACCCCTTCGCGGGCATCCGCATCCAGCGCCCGGAGCGCTTCTCCGGGGCCGAGACGCCCATGACCGACAAGGTCGAGGACATCATCCGGGGCCGCGAGGACCTCGGCGCCCTGGACCAGGCCATCGCGGACTGGCGCCGCGACGGCGGGGACCAGGGGCGCGAGTTCTACATGGAGGTCCTCCAGGAGCACGGTCGTGACTGAACGGACCACGGGGGTGGCGCACCCCGGTACGACCCCCGGCACGGAGACCGCCCAGGCCCCGTCCCCGGCCCCCGCGTCCCGTCGGCGCGGCGGCCGGGGACGGCCCCCCGGCGGCTCCGCGCGGCGGGACCGGCGCCCCGGGTCCGGCCCCCCGTTCCTGGCCAAGCTGCGCCGCGACTGGCAGCTGCTGCTGATGACGCTCCCGGCGATCGGTCTGCTGGCGGTCTTCCACTACACGCCCACGCTCGGCAACATCATCGCCTTCCAGGAGTACAACCCCTGGGACGGCGTGCTGGGCAGCCCGTGGGTGGGCCTGGCCCAGTTCGAGCGGCTGTTCACCGACCCGCGCTTCTGGAGCGCGGTCGGCAACACCCTGCTCATCGCCGCCGTCCAGCTGGTGTTCTTCTTCCCGATCCCCATCGCCCTGGCCATCCTGTTGGACAGCGTGATGACCCCCCGGCTGCGTCTGGTGCTCCAGAGCATCGTGTACATGCCGCACTTCTTCTCCTGGGTCCTGGTCGTCACCCTGTTCCAGCAGATCCTGGGCGGGGCCGGGCTGTTCTCGCAGATGCTTCGGCAGAACGGCTACGCGCCGCTGGAGATCATGAGCAACCCGGACGCGTTCCTGTTCGTGGTCACCTCCCAGATGGTGTGGAAGGACGCCGGGTGGGGGACCATCATCTTCCTCGCGGCGCTGGCCGCGGTGAACCAGAACCTCTACGAGTCCGCGGCCGTGGACGGCGCCGGGCGGTGGCGGCGCATGTGGCACATCACCCTTCCGGGGCTGCGGCCGGTGATCATCCTGCTGCTCATCCTCAAGCTCGGTGACATCCTCAACGTCGGCTTCGAGCAGTTCTACCTGCAGCGCGACGCGTTCGGGGCGAACGTGTCGGAGGTCCTGGACACCTTCATCTACCACCAGACCCTGGTGACGGGGAACTTCAGTGCGGGAGCGGTCGCGGGCCTGGTCAAGGGCGTGGTCGGACTGGTCCTGATCCTGGTCGCCAACAAGCTGGCCCACAAGATGGGCGAAAACGGAATCTACCGACGCTCATGAGCACACTGTTCAAGGACCGCCCCGTGTGGGCGGAACGACCGAGCCTGCCCGCACGCGCAGCCAAGAACACCACGCTGGCCGCGATCGCGCTGGTCATCCTCTTCCCGCTGTACGTCGTCATCCTGACCAGCCTGTCCCCCGCCTCCGCGGTCAACAGCGCGGGCGGCCTGGTGCTGGTCCCGCGGGGGATCTCCTTCCAGGCCTACGCCGACCTGTTCGGCGGCGGCGTGGTGACCCGGGCCGTCCTGGTCAGCCTGGGCGTGACGGCGGTGGGGACGCTGGTCAGCCTGGTCGCGACGGTCCTGGCCGCCTACGGCCTGTCCCAGCCGGGGTCCCTGTGGCACCGGCCGCTGCTGTTCGCGGTGCTGCTGACCTTCCTCTTCGCCCCCGGGATGATCCCGCTGTACCTGCTGGTCAGCAACGTGGGACTGATCGACAGCTACTGGTCGCTGATCCTGCCCACCGCGGTGAACGCGTTCAACCTGGTGGTGATGCGGGCGTTCTTCATGAACCTGCCCGGCGAGATCGGCGACAGCGCCCGCGTGGACGGGGCCGGCGAGTGGACCATCCTGACCCGGCTGGTCCTGCCCATGTCCAAGGGGGTCACGGCGGTGATCGCCCTGTTCTACGCGGTGGGCTACTGGAACGCCTTCTTCAACGCGATCCTCTACATCAACGACAACGCCAAGTGGCCGCTGCAGCTCGTGCTGCGCCAGTACGTGCAGCAGGGCCAGCAGCTCAGTTCCAGCTCGGTGATCGGCGACGCGGTCCAGGGGACGGCGTCGGCGCCCAACCTGGCCATCCAGATGGCCATCGTGGTGGTGGCGCTGGTGCCGGTCACGTTCATCTACCCGCTGGTGCAGAAGCACTTCACCAAGGGCGTCATCATCGGCGCCGTCAAGGGCTGAGGCCCTCCTCCCAAATCCCTTCGCCCCCGTGCGCCTCCCTCCTCCTGGGCCCGCGGGGGCGAAGGCCTGTCAGCCGGAGGTCCGGTCGACGGTGTCGGCGAGGTGCCGTCCGGCTTCGGGCATGGTGGCGGTCACCGGCTCGTTCACAGCGCCCGGTCCAAGCATGTGCCCCGGGTTCGCGGACAGAAGGCGGGCGGTGCC
>NZ_VWVV01000039.1 GCF_009830945.1 Nocardiopsis sp. FR4
CGCCCCCGCGCCACGCGCGTGCCCCCCGGCGCCGCCGCTCCGTCGTGGGGCCCGGCCGCGGGGAGCGGCCGGGCCCCACGGCGTGCCCGACCGCGCGGGCGGGTAAAAACCGTGCTCCACCGGAATGAACCACATATGGCGTGCGTCACACGGATATGAGTACCCGTGGTCCGCGTCCGCCGTCCTCTCCCCGGAGGGGCTCCCCCGCGCGAGCCCTGGCCATCCCCGTCGCCGTGTTCCTGGCGGTGGCGGGCTGCCTGGCCCTGGTCGTCGCGCTGGTGAACCTCCCGGTCTCCGAGATCCGGGTGGTCGCGCAGCAGGAGAACGGGAACCCCGGGCCCGGGGGCGGCCGGGAGCCCGAGCCCTCACCCTCCCCTCCGCGCGACCCGCCGGCGACCGCGCAGGACGAGGCGGGACCGCGTCCCCAGCCCGTCCCACCGGAGGCCTACAACGGGGCCTCCACCGAGTTCGGCGTCTTCCTCGTGGAGGTCGAGACCGCCCACACCGACACCACCATCACCGACGGCGTGTACACCTCCGAGACCGCTCCCGAGGGCATGGAGTACCACGTCTACCGGATCAACGTCACCAACCAGGGCACGGGACCGGCGTTCTTCGACACCTACGGCACCCTCGGCCTGACCACCGACGGCCTGGAGTACGCCAACGACACCGACGCCGAGTACGTGGTGGCCTGGGACTACTTCTGGGACGACATCAACCCCGGTGAGACCGTCACCACGCACATCGTCTTCCTCGCCCCGGAGGGCACCGAGTTCGCCGAGGTCAGGGTCGGCGGGCGGTCGGTTCTCGAACCGGCCGAGTGACGCGGGGCCGCGGACCCTCAGCGCGGACGGCGGCGCAGGTCGATCTGCGCGTTGGCCCCCGTGTCCGGGTCCACCACGACCTCCTGGCCGGCGGCGATGCCGTCCACCACCAAGTCGGCGTCGGTCGGCGCCGCGCGCTTGACCACACCCAGTGCGATCGGCCCCAGCTCGTGGTGGCGGGCCGACGTGCCCACCCGCCCCACCGGGCGCCCCTCCAGTTCGATCGCGGCGCCCACCTGCGGCAGCCGCTCGACGGTGCCGTCCAGGTGCAGCATCACCAGGCGGCGCGGCGGACGGCCCAGGTTGTGCACCCGCGCCACCGTCTCCTGCCCGGGGTAGCAGCCCTTCTCCAGGTGCACCGCCCGGTTCACCCAGTCGACCTCGTGCGGAATCGTGCGGTCGTCGGTGTCCAGGCCCGGGCGCACCCGGTGTTCGGCGATCCGGTTCGCCTCATAAGCCCACATCCCGGCCGGGCGCGCCCCGGCCGCCGTGAGCGCCTCGGCGGCCTCGGAGAGGCGCCCGGCGGGCAGGAACAGGTCGCTCTCGCCCTCGGCCGCCCGTACGGGCACGTCGCCGAGGGCGGCCCGCCCGATCACCGCGGCGCGGTCGGGTCCGAGCACGGTCAGGATCGCGCGGGAGTCGCCGAGGTCCTCGACCTCCACGCGCAGCATGAAGCGCATCGAGTCCAGGAACGCCGCCAGTTCGGCCCCGCCCCCGGGCTCGGTGTGGATCCAGGTGGCCTCGCCGTCGTCCACCAGGGACAGGTGGTGCCTCAGGTGGCCCCGGGTGTCCAGGACCAGCGCCTCGGTGGCGGTCCCCGGGGCCAGGCCCTGGGTCAGCTGGCTGGTGAGGTCGTTGAGCCAGCCCAGGCGGTCGGGCCCGGACACCCGTACCACCCCCCGGTTGCTCCGGTCGACCCACGCGCTCGAACGTTCGATGGCGCGGCCCTCGTGCGAGGGATCCCCGTAGTGCGCGGCGACCTCCGAGTCGGGGGACTCGGCGCTCACGGCGCCCGGTGTGCTCAGCAGCGGCGAAGTCATACCGCCGAGACTAGCCGCCCCGGGGGCAAGCTCGAAAACCCTGCTCCCACCTGCGGTTTCGCGCACAGAAAAAGCATTTGCCCCACGTCCGGCAGGGGACGTACTGTCAGGGGCACGCAGGAAAGGAGGTGGTCCGACAGATGGTTGATCTCAGGACTGGCGAGGTGGCCGTCCGCTAGGACGACACACGCGTTCGCGCGATGTCGTTCGCAGCGAATCCACAACGGACACCCGGACCCCGGGCTGCCGGACTCGTCCGACCGGCCCCGCCCCCGCGGCGGGAAGGAGCCCGGGGTCTGTCCGTGCCCGGACCCGGCCCCGATTAGGCGGCGTCGACCCTCTTGAGCTGCGCGGACATGTACGAGCGCAGGCTGTGGCCGCGCGCGGCCAGATCCCAGGCGTATCCCAGCGTCTCCCGGTTGTCGCCGAACAGGCCATACAGCCGGTGCGAGGCCGTCGCGTCGATCCCGGTCTCGGTGTGCACCACCGCGTCGGTGGACATCTCCACCCGGTGGGCGAACACGTTCCCCAGGTAGACCTCGGTGAAGCCCTCGGGGTGGGAGATCAGCGCCTCCAGGTGCACGACCGGCTCGTCCTGGTCCCGCTTCTGCGCGTCGGACTCCGGGCGCACACGCCAGTACCCCGACTCCTCGGCGACCAGCTCACCCGGCGTGCCCTCCGGCGTCATCCGCCAGGCCCTGCTGGTGAAGGCCAGGTACGGCAGGTCCGCCCTCCGGGCGAACTCGATCTCCTGGCCGAACTGGAACTCCTCCACGTCGGCGTAGCCAGCGACTCCCACGCCCTCCCAGCGGCCGAGCAGGAAGGACAGTTTCGCCAGATCCGGGTGTACCTCAGCGTCCATAGTCCACGAGCGTAGCGGCGCCCGGGGGTGGCGGTGACCACCCGCGGGAGCACGTGGCGACCGCCACTCGTGCGCCCCGGTCTGGACATGCCCAATTGGCCCCGCTTTCCCGGAGAACTGGTAAAGATGGTCAGCGACGCGGTGTGGCCCCGGGGAGACGAGCCAGCCGTTCTCGTAAGACCTCACGCACTTTCCAAAGGGGCGGCCTGTGTTACTGGTGATCGGTTCGGCGCTGCTCGTGGCCGCGGTGGTCCTGCTTCCCCTGACCGTGCTCGCCCTGCGGCGCTGGTTGCGCCAGCGCGGTCTGGCCCAGCTGCGGCCGGGCGCCCTGGCCGCACACCGGGGTCAGCGCGTCACGCTCACCGGCATGGCCGCGCCCGGCCCCGACGGCCCCCTCAGCTCCGGCCTGGCCGGGACGGAGTGCGTCTGGCACGGCCACGAGGTGCTGCGCCACTACCGGCCGCTCAGCCGCGACCCCCAGGAGGGCGTGGTACGCGAGCGGGCCTGTGACTCCATCGCCGACTACGGCTCCGAGGAGCTGTTCGGCATCGTGGCCGAGGGCCGGCGGGGCGACCGCGACCGTGTCTTCGTCGATCCGCGCGGTGTCCGGCCCCGGGAGGCCGAGCTGTGCCTGAAGCGCCTGGTCGGACGCCCCCAGCAGGGCGTGGCCTCCCCGGCCGACGACCTGCTGCCGCGGGTGCGGGGCCGCATCTCGGGTGTCTTCCGCGGCGAGACCATCGAGTTCGAGTACCGTGAGTGGGTGATCCGGTCCGGTACCCGGGTGCGCGTCACCGGCCGGGTCCAGGTGCGTGACGGCCGCGTGGTCCTGGCCGCCTCCGAGGACGGCGCACTCGCCGTCGAGAACGGCGGGCAGCCCGCGCGCGTCCCCCCGCGCCGGGTCGAGGCCCTGGTCCTCACCGCGTCCCTGGCCGTCTGCGCCCTGGCGGGCTGCGTCCTCACCGCCGCCGCGCTCTGAGTAGGCTGGCGGCCATGTCCCGTTCACTGGTGATCAAGGTCACCGCCGGGGAGGACGACCCCGAGCGGTGCAACCAGGCCTTCACGGTGGCCGCGACGGCACTGGCCAGCGGGGTCGGCGTCTCGCTGTGGCTGACCGGCGAGTCGGCCTGGTTCGCGGTCCCGGGTCGTGCCGAGGGCTTCTCCCTGCCGCACGCCGCCCCCCTCAAGGATCTGCTCGACGCGGTGCTCGCCGCGGGCCGGGTGACGGTGTGCACCCAGTGCGCCGCCCGCCGCGACCTGGGACAGGACGACCTGATCGCCGGGGTGCGCATCGCCGGGGCGCCCACCTTCGTCGAGGAGGCCGTCCAGGACGGCGCGCAGGCCCTCGTCTACTGAGGGCCCGGCGGTCCGCCCTCCGCGGGCCGCGAGCCCCCGGTCCCCCCGGCTCCGGTGCGGCCGGTCAGTTCCAGGTACCGGCTGAGCCGGGTGGCCGCGTCGAGCATGGCCAGGCCCCGCGCGGTCAGCCTCCGCCGCCACTCCTCCAGCGAGGCGGACAGCGCGCCGGTGCCGCCCGCCGTCCGGACCTGGTCGACCACGGTGCGGATGTGCTCCAGCGGGTACCCGCCGCGCCTGAGCAGGTGGGCGAGTTCGGCGTCGCGGACGTCGGCCGCCCGGAAGAGGCGGTACCCGGTCTGCGGGTCCCGCGCCGGGCGCAGGATCCCGGCCTCCTCCCAGTTGCGGAGGGTCGCCGGGGTGACGCCGAGCCGGTGCGCGAGTTCGCCGACGGTCCGGCCGCCTGTGCCCGTGGACGGGTCCGCGGCGGTGTCCCCCTCCTCCGCCAGGTGCTCCACCGCCGCACGCACCGCCTCCAGGGTCCCCCGGTCGCGGAGCAGCTGCTCGTGGCCGCGGTCGATGACCACCAGGGCGTCGTCGAGCCGGTCCTCGTGGACCGCGGTCATGATCTGTCCGCTGGCCGCGTGCCCGTGGGCCGGGATGAGGGAGAGGTAGGCGCGCAGCGCCGCCGCGTGTACCCCGGTGTAGATCCGGTAGCCGCTCGGTGTGCGCTCGGAGGGCGGGAGGACACCGGCCCGCTCGTAGTTGCGGACCGCCTGGGTCGAGATGCCGTGCCCACGGGCGAGGTCGGAGGGGCGCAGGTTCACTCCCTGTTTGAAGCTTTCCGGGATGAAAGGGCGGTCAGGGGCTCTAAAGTCTCAACCGCATTTTCAAGGATACGATAAAGGCTCATGACCCAGGACATACAGGACATCCTTCGCCCGTCATGTGACCTGCTCGCGCTCGGCGAGCCGGCGCACCGCGAACCGGCCTTCGGCTGGGTGCGCAACGCGTTGTTCGTCCGGCTGGTGGACCGGGGCTTCCGGTCGATCGCGCTGGAGACCGACCGCGTGGCCGCGCTCAGCGTGAACGACTTCGTGCAGGGGGGAGCGGGAACCCTCGACGCGGTGATGCGCGAGGGCTTCTCCCACGGCTTCGGAGGACTGGACGCCAACCGCCAACTGGTCGCGTGGATGCGTGAGCGCAACCAGGACCTTCCTCCCGGGGAGCGGCTGGCCCTCCACGGTTTCGACACCCCCACGGAGAACACCAGCGCGCCCAGCCCGCGGCCCTACCTCGAACACGTCCGCGCCTACCTGGGCCTGGACCTCGACCTCAGCGGCCCCGCCGGCGCCGACGACCGGTGGAGCAGCGAGGAGGCGGTCCTGGACCCGGCGATGTCGCCCGGGGCCACGGCCGGGGCGGAGCGGCTGCGCGTGATCGCCGACGACATGCTCACCGCCCTGTACACGCGCGCACCGGAGCTGGTCGCGGCGACCTCGCGCGCCGACTGGCTGCGGGCCCGGACGCACCTCACCGCCGGTCGCGGCCTGCTGCGCTACCACCGGCAGGCGGCGGTGCCCCTGGAACGGAGCGCCCGGATGACCGGCCTGCTCGCGAGCCGGGACGCGCTCATGGCCCAGAACCTCCTCGACCTCCGGGGGGAGGAGGCGCGGCGGGGCGCGACGCTGGTCTGCGCGCACAACCTCCACCTGCGTCGGGGGACGAGCACCATGCGCGTGGCGGACATGGACACGGCCTGGGCCGGTGCCGGGGAGATCGTCACGTCGCTGTCGCAGGAGGAGTACGCCTTCGTCGCCGGGAGCCTGGGCCGCAGCGAGGCCCTCGGGCTCGGCGAACCGGATCCGGACACCCACGAGGGCCTCCTGGGGCGCCGGGTCACCGCGTGGGGCCTGGTGGCCGCCACCGAGGCCGGACCCGCCCGCACCCGCACCGACACCAACCCTCAACAGGGCTACTTCCCCCTGGACCAGGACACACTCGACGCGGCCGACGCGGTCCTGCACATCGGGAGCGGAACGGCCGCGGTCGCCGCCCTGAGCTGACCCCGCCGCCCCGCGCGCGGACGGGACGGCTCCCGGCCCCGGACACGACGGTGCCCGCGCCGCCGACGGCGGCGCGGGCACGGGAACGGGTGTGGCGGCTACTTCTTGCCCTGGTTGGCGACGGCCTCGATGGCGGCCTCGGCGGCCTCCGGGTCGAGGTAGGTGCCACCGGGGTTGGTCGGCTTGAAGTCCTCGTCCAGGTCGTAGCGCAGCGGGATGCCCGTCGGGATGTTCAGTCCGGCGATGTCGGCGTCGCTGACGCCGTCCAGGTGCTTGACCAGGGCGCGCAGCGAGTTGCCGTGCGCCGCGACCAGCACGGTCTTGCCCGCGGCCAGGTCCGGGACGATCGCGTCGTACCAGTACGGCAGGGCGCGCTCCAGCACGTCCTTGAGGCACTCGGTGCGGGGCAGCAGCTCCGGCGGGAGCTCCGCGTAGCGGGCGTCGCCGAACTGCGAGTAGGTGTCGTCGTCGGCGATCGGCGGCGGCGGGGTGTCGTAGGAGCGGCGCCAGATCATGAACTGCTCGTCGCCGTACTCCTCGCGCGTCTGCGCCTTGTCCTTGCCCTGCAGGGCGCCGTAGTGGCGCTCGTTCAGACGCCAGGTGCGCTCGACCGGCAGCCAGTGCAGGTCGGCGGTCTCCAGCGCCAGGTTCGCGGTGCGGATGGCGCGCTTGAGCAGAGAGGTGTAGACCACGTCCGGGCGGACACCGGCCTCCTTGAGCAGCTCACCGCCCCGGCGGGCCTCCTCCTCACCCGTCGCGGAGAGGTCGACGTCCACCCAACCGGTGAACAGGCCCTTCGCGTTCCAGACACTCTCACCGTGTCGCAGCAGTACCAGAGTTCCCATGGGGGCAAGCCTAGCCACCCGGCCGCCGCGCCCGTGAGGCCACCCGGAACTCCTAGGGGGCGTCGGGGGAATCCACCAGGTGGGCGAAGGCCCTCAGGTTGCGCATGTCATGGCCCCGCTCGGCCCGCCAGTGCCACTCCTTGCGGATCGCCGAGGCGAAACCGCGCTCCAGCGCCCCGTTGAAGTTCTCGTCCGAGTAGGTGAGCACACAGCCCAATAGGCGGTCGACCTCCTCCGGGGTGACCCCCTCCAGCGGCAGGCGCCCACGGATGTAGACGTCACCCACCTCGTCCGCCACGAACGCCATCCCGTACATGTCCGCGCTCCGGCGCATCAGCCAGAGGTAGAAGTCGGCGTGGTTCTCGTCCGGCTGCCGGCAGAAGAACGACGTCAGGGTGAGGCTGTGCGGCCCCACCTCCAGCCACACCAGGGTCTTGAGCTTGGCCTTCCCCGGCAGCGTGACCAGGAACGACCCCTCACGGGGGCGCTCCAGCTCCAGGCCGGACTCGGCCACGGCGGTGGTGATCGCCTCGGCCGCGGCGGCGCGGGCCGCTTCCCTACCCACTCGCACATCCCTCCTCGGTCACCGGCACGCGGCCATCGGCAGCGCGCGGGGGGCGGTACTCGCCCGGTACACGTCCAGCAGTTGGTCGACGGTACGCGACCAGCCCAGGGTGGCGGCGTGCCGGGGGGCCGCCATCGCCAGTCTCGCCCGCCACGCCGGTTCGGCGATCATGCGGTGCAGCACGGCCGCGTAGTCGTCCGGGTCGTGCCCCCGCACCAGGATCCCGGACACGCCGTCCGCCACCGCCGTGGTCAGCCCGCCCACGCGGGCGGCCACCACCGGGGTGCCGCAGGCCTGTGACTCCACCGCCACCAGCCCGAACGACTCCGAGTAGGACGGGACCACGGTGGCGGTGGCCGCGCGGTAGTAGTCGGCCAGCCGCTCCCGGCTCTGCGGCGGCTCGATCCGCACCACGTCCGACACCCCCAGGGAGTCGGCCAGGTCGGCGAGCAGCCCGGGCTCGCGTCTGCCCGCGCCGGACAGGCCCCCGACCACAGCCACCACCAGGCGCGAGCGCAGCGCGGGGTCGCGCTCCAGCAGCCGTGCGGCGGCGCGGATGAGCACGTCCGGAGCCTTCAGCCGCTGCACGCGCCCCACGAACAGCAGCAGTTCGGCGTCGGGGGGCAGTCCGATCCCGGCCAGCGCGTCCCGTCGGGAGCCGGGGGTGAACACCTCCAGGTCCACACCCGGTGGGATGACGCTGATCTGGTTGTCACGGGCGCCGTAGTGGTCGCGCAGCTGACGGGCCTCGTCCTCGGTGTTGGCGATCAGCCGGTCGGCCTGGCGGACCAGCTGGTCCTCCCCGCGCACCCGCGCCTCGGGTTCGGGCTCGTCCCCCTCCGCCAGGGCGGCGTTCTTCACGCGCGCCATGGTGTGCATGGACTGCACCAGCGGTACGCCCCAGCGCCGCGCGGCCACCACACCGGCCTGGCCGGAGAGCCAGTAGTGGCCGTGCACGAGGCCGTAGTGGCCGGGCTCGCCCTGGGCCTCGGCCCGCAGCATCCCGAAGATGAACGGGCACAGGTGCTCGGCGAGGGCGTTCTTGTCCAGGTGGCCGTAGGGTCCGGCGGGCACGTGGCGCACGTTCACCCCGGGGGCGAGTTCCACCACCGGGGGGAGGTCGGGGCTGGCCGCCCGGGTGAACACGTCCACGGCCACGCCGCGCTCGGCCATGCGCCGGGCCACCTCGACCACGTACACGTTCATGCCCCCGGCGTCTCCGGTGCCGGGCTGGTCGAGCGGGGAGGTGTGCAGGCTGACGGTCGCCACCCGGTCGGGGACCGCCGCCTGTTCTCCCACGGGAACGATTCCGGACACCGGAGGGGTCCCTTCAGGTCGCGTGTACAGCCGCTGTCGTCAACAGCGACGAAGGTACACACTGTTCCCCACCGATCTGTTCGAGGGGCGGGCGTTGACGCCGCCTCCCTCTAGGGTGTAGAGGTCCAGCCGGACACCAGGAAGTCGACGGTGTCGGGGAAGGAGCGCCGCCACGTCGCGAAGTCGTGGCCCCCGCGCGGGTGGAGAGTGGTGACCGTCATACCGCGCTCGTCCAGCAGTGCGGCGAACCGCGCGGCCTCCCCGTGGATGCTCCCCCGCTGCAACGGGGTGTGGTCGTCGGTGCCCTCCACCAGGACGAACCTGATGTCGCGCACGTCCGCCGCCCCCAGCAGCAGGTCGGGGGAGTGGGGTGCGGTGTCGCCGCCGAAGGTGCCGTGCGGGTCGTCCACGCGGAAGTACCCGGCCCAGGAGGCCACCTGCGAGTAGAGGCCGGGGTTGCGCAGCGCCAGCGCCGCCGCGCCGTAGCCGCCCATGGAGAAGCCGCCCACGGCGCGCAGCGCTCGCGGGCGCACGTGCTCCCCCTCGACCGCCTCCACCGCCGGTCCGGTGACGAAGCTCTCCAGCGCGAACCGCCCGTGCGCGGCGTCACCCCACTCGGTGGTGGTGCCCCAGCGCTCCTGTCCGTGCGGGGCGGCGACGACGAACTCCACCCCCGACCGGCACATCTCCCGGTCCAGGAGTTCGCCGACGCCCTCGTCCATGAGGGTCTCGTGCGTGGAGGCGGAACCGTGCAGCAGGTAGAGCACGGGCAGGTCGGCGCTGTCGGGTCCGGGCGGGCGGCGGATCCACAGGGGCCGGCCGCCGTCGGGGGCGCCCGGGTCGGGCAGGGTGACGACCTCGTCTCTGCCGGGCTCCTCGCACACGGCCACCTGGCCGGGATGGGGCAGGGGCGCTGGCGCCCCCCGCTCCGGAGGGAGGCGCAGCTCACTGTGGGTCAGGTGCGGTTCGGCGTCGAACAGGTCGAGGTGGCGGCCGATCCGCTCCGCCAGCCCCTCGGGGGGTACCGCGGCGAGCGCCGCCGCGGCCGTGACGACCACGCAGGAGGAGACGAGCACGACGGCTCGTCTGGAGAAAGTCGCGAACACACCGAAACCTCAGGGTCGGGTCACCGGAGTCCGGTCGAGAACCAGGGAATATCACTTGCTGTAGTCGACCGTATAGTTTGAGTGTCCGCGATGCGCCCTCGAACCGCCCTTCCGCGCCCGATCGTCCGAAACCCTCCCCCCGGCGGCTCCCTCCGTGGGTGCGGCCGCGGGGAACCCGCTCAGACCGCGACCGCGTGCCGCAGGCGCAGTTCGTCCGGGTAGGGGCGCAGATAGGTCTGCTCGCGCGCCCACTCGACGTCCTCGGCCGCGCAGTGGTGGCGCAGCAGCGCCACCGGCAGGCTCAGCGGGGCCTGTTCCCTGCGGTAGTCGTCGATCGCCGCGAGCAGGTCGTGCCTGCGCGTGTCGTCCAGCAGCGGGCTCAGCATGCCGAAGGCGTGCTGCAGGGCGTTGACGTGCTTGCCCCGGCTCGGCCGCACCTCCATCGCCCGGTGGAACGCCTCGGTGTAGCGGGCCCGCAGCTCCTCGGGCTCGTCCACCCCCGCCCGCGCCGCGATCCGCCCCGTCTCCCGGTAGCCCTCCGGGGAGTGCGACATCAGCTGGAGCTTGTGCCGGGTGTGCAGTGCCACCAGGTCGCGCGGCCGCCACGGCGACTCCCACAGCCGCCGCAGCCGGGCGTGCGCGAACACGCGCTCCACGAACAGTTCGCGCAGCACCGGGTCCATCAGGCGGCCCTGCTCCTCCACGGGCAGGGCGGGCAGCAGTTCGGTGAGCCGCCGGGCGAAGGCCCCGCGGCCCCTGCCGTCCACCCGGTCGCCGTTCCGGTTGAACACGGGCAGGGCGAACAGGCCGCAGCTGGGCGACTTGTTCTTGAGCACGTACCCGTCCAGGCGGCGCAGCTGCTCCAGGTGGCGGTCGGCGGTACGGGCCAGGTCGTCGGAGTGGTCGGCCCCGTCCGCGCTGGAGACCACCCGGTCACCGTCCTCCCTCCGCTGCAGCCGCAGGGTCGGGCGCGGAACGCCGAGGCCGATCTCCGCCTCCGGGCAGACCGGCAGCCAGTCCACGTGGTGGTCGAGCTCGTCGGTGAGGAAGCGCGAGCGCGAGTGTCCGCCGTTGTAGCGCACGGGGGCACCGAGCAGGCAGCTGGACACCCCGATCCGGGGACGGACCCCGGTGGTCGGCGCAGGTGGGAGACGTGTGGTCATGTGTCCTTCCTACCCGGCCACCGGCCCCGGCACCGGCTTTTCCCCAGGGGATCTAAGTGTTCACACAGACACGGGAAGTGAGGAAGTCCAGCTTGGCGACGCCCGCCATCGTGCTGTTCACCCAGGGCCTCCGCGTCCACGACCACCCGGCTCCGTCCGCGGCCACCGAGCGCTCCGGGCCGGTCCTGCCGGTGCTCGTCCTGGACCCCGCGGTGGCGGGGCGCTCCTCGCGCAACCGCCTCGTCCTGCTCACCGGGGCCCTCGCCGACCTGCGGTCAGCCCTGCGCGACCGCGGCGGCGACCTCCTTCTGCTCCGGGGCGGCACGGTCGAGCGGGTCACCGCGCTGGCCGAGGAGACCGGCGCCGACACCGTGCACCTCACCGGAGGCGTCAGCTCCCTGGCCGCCCGCCGTGCTCGCCGCCTGCGCGATACGGGCCTGGGGGTGCGCTCCTTCCCCGGCCTCACCGTCATCCCGCCCGGGGAGATCACCCCCGCCAAGGGGGACCACGACAAGGTGTTCACGCCCTGCTGGAGGGCGTGGGAGGCGCACACCTGGCGCGATCCGGCCCCGGCGCCGGGGCCGGGTGTGCCTGTCCGCCGACCTGCGCCTGGGCTGCCTGTCACCGCTGGAGGTCGCGCTGGCCGCGCGGGGCCGACCACTTCCACGCCCTCCTCGTGGACGGGGACGTCGCCGACGACTCCGGCGACTGGCAGTGGGTGGCGGGCACCGGCAACGACACCCGGCCCAACCGGTCGTTCAACCCGCTGCGCCAGGCCCGCAGGTTCGACCCCGACGGCTCCTACGTCCGCCGCTACGTGCCGGAGCTGGCCGGCCTGGAGGGGGGCCAGGGCGCACACGCCCTGGCACGAGGAGCACCCGCCGAACTACCCGCCGCCCATCGCCGACCCCGGCCGTTGATCCGGGACCCCGGGGCGGGGCGCCAGGCCGGGACCGGCGGGGTCAGGGCTGGGCGAAGGCCCTCTCGAAGGCCCGGAAGGCGACGTCGTTGTACAGCACCACGCGGATCTCGGGCACACGCAGCTGAGCCGAGCGGATCGCCCAGGCCGCGACGCGGGCGGCGTCCTCGACCGGCCACCGGTAGGTACCCGCGGAGATCGCCGGGAAGGCGATGGACTCCGCGCCCAGCTCGTGGGCCACCCGCAGGGACTCGCCGTAGCAGGAGACCAACAGGGATCTGCGGTCCTCGGTGGCGCTGTAGACCGGGCCGACCGTGTGGATCACCCACCGGGCGGGCAGCCTCCCGGCGGTGGTCGCCACCGCGGCACCGACGGGCAGGCCGCCTCCGTAGTGCCCCGCGCGCAGTTTTTTGCACTCCTCCAGGATCGACGGGCCGCCCCTGCGGTGGATGGCGCCGTCGACACCGCCGCCGCCCAGCAGGGAGCTGTTGGCGGCGTTGACGATCGCGTCGACGCTCTGCTCGGTGATGTCGCCCCGGACCACGCTGATCCGGGAGAGGTTGGGGGAGCCCATGGGGTCCTTCCTTGCCGGTGCCTGGCGGCAGTATCGCACCCGGGCGCGGGGGCCGGCAGGGACCGGCGACGCGGATCCGGGCGGTCCCTCCGCGCGCACCACCACGTGAGTCCGAGCACCGGGAGCGCCTCCGGCCGGGCCGCCGTCCCCTCCGGCGGTGTTCGGATTCGTCTCACCTGGGAGGCGTTATCCCTTGTCCCGCAGGTGATGAGGATTTAACCTGGGGGTACGACAGTCCGTAGTACGACCGCCAGTAGACTCAAAGGCATGAATCGGCTTGGCGAACTTGAACGCGCGGTGATGGATGTACTGTGGGCACGGAACGAACCCATGACGGTTCGTGAGGTCGGTAAGGCACTCGCCGAACGCGACCTGGCGCACACGACCGTCATGACCGTGCTCGACAGGCTCGCCAAGAAGAAGGTCGTCGCCCGGGCACGTGAGGGTCGTGCGTGGCGTTACCGCCCGGCAGCCAGCCGCGAGGCATACGTCTCCGAGTTGATGTTCGACGCGCTCGGACAGACAGGGGACCGCGACGCAGCCCTGGCCGCCTTCGTCCAGTCCATGGACGGCGAGCAGGCTGAAGCGCTCCGGCGCGCACTCGCGGAAATCGAGCAGCCAAGGAACTAGCCCGTATGGTCAGTGCCGCACTTCTCACCCTCGTCGCGGTCTGCTGCCTCACCGCCATGGAGGCCCTGCACCGGGCCAAGTGGCCCTCCCGGGGCCCCTACACCGCCGTGATCACCTGGCAGGCGCTCGGCCTGGCGTGGGGCGTGTCCACGATCGGCGCGCTGCTGGCCTTCGGTCTCTCCTCCTACCAGCTCGGAGCGGCGGGGGGCGTCATGGCCCTGGCCTCCGACATCCTCACCGGCCAACTGCTGCTGGCCGAACTCTCCCAGGGATTCCAGGGCGTCGTGCACATCGCCGCCGTGGTCCTGGCGGTCGTGCTGACCCTCGTGCTCTTCTACGGCCTGGTCTCCTCCTTCGTCCACGTCGTCCGCGTCCGCCGGCGCCACCACGACCTGCTCGAACTCGTCGCCAGCGACCACCCCGACGTCCCCGGAGCGCGCGTGGTCGACCACCCGGCCGCCGCCGCGTACTGCCTGCCCGGCGTCCTGCGCTCGCAGGTGGTCATCAGCGCCGGCGCCCTCGCGGTGCTCGACAACCGGGAACTGGCGGCCGTCCTGGCCCACGAGCGGGCCCACCTGCGCCAGCGCCACGACCTCGTGCTGCTGCCGTTCTCCTCCCTCAAGCGGGCCTTCCCGCGGGTCCGGCTGGTGCGCACCTACTACGAGAGCGTCGCCCTGCTCATCGAGATGTGCGCCGACGACCAGGCCCGCCGCAAGAGCTCCTCGCGTGAGCTGGCCATGGCGCTGCTGCGCTTCGGCGCGGCCGGACCGGCGCCGGTCCCCGCGGGGGCGATGGCCGCGGTCCCCGAGGCCGAGCCCGGCGTGATGCGGCGGGTCAACCGCCTCCTGCGCCCCGACGACGAGCTCTCCTACCACGCGGGGGCCTTCATCATGGGCGGCTCCGCCTTCCTCCTGGCCACGGTCACCTGCCTCTGGCACATCCCCCTGTGACCCGAACGGCCCCGGGCCCCCTCCGCCCGCGGTCCCGGGCCGTCCCGGCCCCGTGCGCCGCCGCAAGGCGGCGCGGGTGTGATCCGCGCCCCCTCGGGCACGATCGGTGCCCGTGGTCCGTTTACGGTGGGGAGCGGGCGGAACCCCCGCTCGAAGCGTCGTCGGGAGTGTGTTGTGTTCTACCTGATCTGGCAGGCCATCTACCTGGTCACCTTCGTGGCCAGTCTGTACGCCCTGATCGAGGCGGTCCGCACGCCGGCGGCGGCGTTCGAGCTGATGGACAAGCAGACCAAGAAGCTGTGGGTCGTCCTCACCGGGCTGGCCACCGGTCTGTCCCTGCTGGCGGTGTTCTCCGGCCGGGGGATGTTCGTCATCCTCGGACTGGTCGCCACCCTCGTCTTCCTGCTCGACGTGCGTCCGGCGGTCAAGGGCGTGGGCGGCAACAGCAACAACGGCCCCTACGGCCCCTGGTAGGCCCGCTCCGGGCTCATCCCGTGGCGGCCCGCCCGAGTGCCGGCTCCTCCTCCCGCATCGTCCGGAGGACCTCCCGCAGCGCCTCGGAGTAGGCGGGGTCGCCCGTGTAGTGGGAGTGGCCCAGGACTGGCGGCCGTCGGGCCTCGCCCGGCGGGGCGTCGTAGGAACGCGGGTCGGGCAGCGGTGCGGCCTCCCGCACGGGGCGCGTGGCCCCGTCGGAGGCGTCGCGCATCCGCACCGGCCCGGCGATCGCGTCGGTGGTCCGCCACAGGTTGCGCCACGCGGTCACCCGCTCCCGCAGGTCGGCGAAGGGCTCCGGACCGAAGTAGGCCGGGAAGTAACGCGCGTACAGGCGGTCCAGCGGGGAGCCGTGCGTGATCAGGGCGATCTGCCCCAGGCAGTCGGTGGGCAGCTGCCACACCGTGGCCGCGGCCAGCACGGAGCCCTGCGAGTGGCCCGACAGCACCACGTCCGTGCCCTCCCGGCACATCAGCGCCACCCGGGCCGACAGCTGCGGTACCGCCCGTTCCGCGTAGGAGGGCGGCGCCAGCGGATGCGCCGCCCGCGGCCAGAACGTCCCCACGTCCCACACCGCGCCCACAGCCTGCCGGGTGGGACGGTCGCGGTAGGCGCTGCGTCCGATCCACGCCACCGCCACCAGGGCGGCGCCGCCCAGCAGCGAGCCGACGCCGATCAGCCCCGACACGGTCCCCTGCGGCAGCCCCCGCACCTCGCTGGACACGGCGGTCGCCGCCGAGGCCGGACCGGCCGCCGGGCCCCCGGACAGGAACGAGTACAGCGCCAGCGCGCCCAACGCCACCACCGGGAGCAGGAAGGCCGCCAGCACGGACGGCAGCACCTCGGTCATCCGGCCCGCCGCCCGAGCCCGCGCGATCTCCCAGGTCCGGCGGTCGCGCACACTGCGCTTGTAGTCCTCGGTGACCCCGTCCAGGTGGGCTCGCGTGCCGCGGCGCAGCACCAGGGCGAGCAGCACCACCGCGGCCAGCGCGATACCCGCCTCCAGGACGAACGCCAGCTGAAGCCACGAGTAGGCGGTCGGGACCGTCAACGGCAGGCAGTCCGCCCCCGGTGCGGACAGCGAGCCGCAGCCGCTCAGCAGCAGCGACCCCTGGTAGACGATCGCGGCCGAGAACCCGCCGCCCAGCAGGGCGCCCAGGGAGGCCGTGGCCGGACCGGCCATGCCGCCCATCGCCGTGTCCGGGTGCGCGCGGTCCAGGGAGTACAGCGCCAGGGCGGCCACCAGCATCACCAAGGCCAGGGCCACCTGGACCGAGAACAGGGTGTTGAGGATCGCGCCGTTGCCGGGCAGGCGCCCGCTGGCCGTCCACCCGGGGCGGGGCCACAGCGTGTAGGCCACCACCGCCGCCCCCAGGACCAGGGCGGCGTCGCGCAGCAGGCGGCAGACGAGGTCGGCGCGGGCGTTCCAGCGCGGGTCTCCGCCCGGGACCAGCACGCTGACCGAGCTCGTCGCGACCACCCCCGCCAGCAGCGCGGCCAGCACCGCTCCGGCGACCCACGGGCCGGGGCCGTCGGGGAGCCGGAGCGGAGCGGCTCCCGCCAGGTCGTACCGGAGCGCGGGCAGGAGCAGCAGCGCGGCGACCGTGCCCAGAGCCACCGCGATGTGCGCCGAGCGCAGCCGTCCCATGGTCTCGCTGTTGCGCCAGAAGTCGGCGTGGCTCAGCGGGGCCGCGTCGCTGGGCCGGGGCGGCACCGGGCTGGAGACGACCTCGTACTCGGCGGCGGTGCGCCGGGACAGCCGCCACAGCACCAGGACCACGGTCACGGGCACCACCGCTCCCGTGACCAGGGCCGGTCCGGTCGCGGACAGCACCGAGGAGGGGGAGGCCAGGAAGGCCATCCAGGGGAGCGCCCGCACGCACGCCCCGCCCTGCCCGGCGGCGCACTGCCAGGCCACCAGGTCCATGCCCACCCCGGCCGCGGCCAGGGTGATGAGCACGGTCAGGGAGAGCGCCATCAGCCGCACCCCCGCGCCGTAGGCGTTGTTGGCCAGCAGCCGGACCCCGGTGGGCTGGCGGTCCATGCGCCCCGGACGCATCCAGTAGGCCACGTTGACGAGCATGAAGGGCAGCAGCAGGAGCCACAGGGCCCGGGATGAGCTCCCGGAGGTGAGGTTGCCCCAGGCGAAGATCTCCCGGCGCACCCCCGGGACGGTCTCGGTGTCGGGCTCACGCCGCCAGCGGAAGAAGCCCGCCAGACCGTCGCCGCCCACCCGCATCGCCGGCTCCACGTCCAGCAGTTCCTCGGCCTGTCCACCGCTGACGCCGTGGACGCGGAGTTCCACGCGGTGACGGGCGGGGCCGGAGCGCTCATCCGGCCCGGACGGGGCCGTGCGGTTCCCGGTGGCGGCGGGGTAGGGGGACGGGGGGAAGGAACCGGGAGCGGAGGCGGTCGGGTCAGGTCCGTGTGCGGGGAGGGATTCGGCGAGGTCCGACATATCCAGCATCCTGCCACGCTCCGTGCCCGGACGGCAGCACTCGATCAAACCTGTGCACAACGGTGTCCGGGGCCGACGGACCCCTCCCGTCGGTACGGTCAGCCGACCAGGGACTCGTCGGCCACGTCCCAGGTGTTGCACGCCCCCGGGGTCTGCAGCTCCCAGCCCTCGCGGGTCCACAGGACGCTGTTGTCCGCCGAACCGTGCGTGCGGTCCTCCGCCGGGCCGCCGGGCCGGTCGGCGGTGGCCGCGGCGTCCGACAGCAGGGCGTCCAGGTCGTCCCCGTCCAGCGGGTAGCTCACCCGGACCGACCCCAGGAACGCCCCCGCCAGGCAGTTGGCCTGTAGTTCGCTGCGCCGCGTCCAGGCGTTGCGCTTCAGCGCGTCCGTCTCCAGCTGGCGCTGCTCGTGGTAGTACTCCAGCAGGCCCGACTCCCCCTGGACGTGGTGCGCGTACTCGTGGGCCAGCAGGGACGCGTACACCACGCTGTCCGCGGCGGCGTTCCACTTCCGCACCACGTCCGAGGTGCCGATGTAGATGCTCGTGCTCGCCCGGCAGTAGAAGGCGCCCGCCCGCGACGGGTAGGGGCGGCAGGGGCTCACCCCGGGCTCCTCCCAGAACACCCGCTCCGGCGGCGTGAAGGGGATGCCGGCGCGCTCGAACTGGGTACGCCAGGCGTCGTCCAGGCAGTCCGCGACCGTGTTCAGGAACGCCTCCATCGACGCCGGATCGTCGACGTCCAGCCCGGGCACCGGGCACGGGCGCGGGCTCAGGCGGCCGGTCTCGTACAGCGGGTTGGCCACCAGCGCCGTGTGCCCCGCCGGCCGCTCGGGCTGCCCGAACCGCTCCGACAGACCCGGCTGGCCCTGCCCGCCGGCCCAGTCCGGGGCGCTCTGGCCGGGCTTGTCGTCGGAGCCGGGGCCGGTGCCGGAGGCCGCGCCGTCCACGGACGCGCCGGAACCGGGGTCGTGGCCCTCAGCCGTGGTCCACGACAGCAGGGCCAACACCAGGAGGACCACCACGAGGGCGGTCACCAGACCGAACGCCCGCCGGTCGGCGCGGCGCGCCGCGGACGCCGGCGACTCACCGAACCCTGCGTACACCCCTGTCCGCCCGCCCTGTCGTCGCCGTCCACCCGGCCGCGCCCAGCGGCCCCCACACCCGAATCCGCCCGTCCGTCACCGCACCAGCTCCTCGGGGGCGTCCCACGTGTCACACGCGGCCGGATCCCTGCGGTCCATGCCGTGTGCCGTCCACAGGCGCCCGTTCTCCACCGACCCGTGCGTGTGGTCGCCGCCCCGGTCGGCCCGGAGCCCGACGTCGTCGAGGATATTCTCGCGCCCGCGACCGCCCAGCCCCAGTGATTCGTCCGCCGCGCCCAGGAAAACCCCTCCTAAACAGTTGGCCTGGAGTTCGTTGCGTCTGGTCAGTTCGTCGGCCTTGTCCTGGTCCACACCCGCGCGCGCACTGTGGAACCGGGCGAGGATGCGGGACTGGCCCTGCACGTGGTGCCCGTACTCGTGGCTGAGCAGGAACGTGTACGCCTCCGGCTCGTCGGTGCCGCCGGAGGCCGCCACGATGTCCTCCACCCCCAGGTACAGGCCCCGGTTGGCCTGGCAGTAGAAGGCCGCGGTGCCCTCGGTGGGGAACGCCCCGCAGGGGCTGTGACCGGCGGCGTACCAGTACACCCGGTTGGGGGAGGCGAACTCCATCCCGGCCTCGGCGAAGTAGGTGCTCCAGGCCTGGTCCAGGCAGTCGGCGACCGCGTGGACGAAGGCCTCCACCGACGCGGGGTCCTCCTGGTCCAGCTCGGGTACCTGGCAGGTCACCTCGCCGAGTTCACCGACCCGGTACAGCGGGTTGTCGCCCAGCGGGTCCTGTTGGCCGCTTCCGGCCAGTGACTGCTGCTCCGAGGCCGTGGACACCGCACCGCCCCCGCCGGAGGCGGTCGGGTGCGACCACGCCTCCGAGGAGGGCAGCATCGCCGAGATCCCGAGGAAACCGGTCATCGCCACCGCGGCCAGGCCCGTGCCCAGTGTCAGGGACACACCGAGCCCCATACGCTGGAAGAATCCGGGCTGCTCGGACCAGAACCCGGGGGTCGGCGCGGGTCTGCGTCTCACCACGGCCGCTCCCGGAGGCACCCGGGCACGACGTCGGACGCCGTGCCCGGCAGGACGGGGACACCGGGGGACCGGATAGGCTCTCGCGTCATGTGGTGGGTTGGCTCCTGGCGCCCGGCCGTCGCGTTGGCGACGGCCGTCTTCGTGTTCTTCTCGCTGGTCACCGGCCTCGTCGTCGCGTGGCCGAGGGGGGAGGCCCGCGCCGCGACGGTGGCGGCACCGGCCCCCACAGTACCGGGCGTGTCTCCCGTCGGTTCCGCTGCCCGCCTCGCCGCGGAACCGGTGGTCACCAACGACATCCGACTCGAACTCGACCGCGTGGGGGTCCTGCGCGGCGAGGAGACCATCACCTTCTCCGGAGGCGCCCCGGCCGTCTTCACCCGGGCCCTCACCGAGACGATGCTGTACGACACCGACTACGACCGGGAGTTCGAGATCAGCGGGGTCCGCGCCACCGACCTGGAGGGCCGGGCGCTCGACGCGCGGTTGCGCAAGGAGGACGGCGCCCTCTTCGTCGACATCCCGACCGCGGCCACGGCCGGGGTGGTGCTCACCTACCGGGTCGGCGGGACCGTCAGCGAGGTCTCCCAGGGGGTCCAGATGGAGTGGCGGGCGGTCGGCGCCTACAGCCACACCGTCCAGTCCACCAACGTGACCGTCACCGCTCCGCTGCCGCCCGAGGCGCTGTCCTGCCTGGCGGGCGAGCGGCGCAGCGCCATGTACTGCACCGCGTCGGACATGGGCCCCGAGGCCGGGGTGGCGCACTTCCTGCAGGCCGACATGGGCCCCGAGGACCGGCTCGACATCGTGGTCAACTACCCCCCGGGCACCGCGGAGGGAGCGCCCATCCTCACCCGACGCTGGTCGCTGGTCTCCGCCTTCGCGGTCACCCCGGCCACCGCCAGCGTGTTCGGCCTCCTCCTCGCGGTGCTGGTGGGCGGTCTGGCGGTGCTGATCCGCGTCCGCGGCCGCGACGAGCGGGCCCTGCGCAGGCAGGCCCGGGCCGGTGACCACGTGCCCGTGGCCGAGGGGGAGCGGGGGCGCCTGAGGTTCGCCCCTCCCGACGGGGTCCACCCCGGCCAGATCGGCACGCTCGTCAACGAGACGGTGGACATCACCGACCTGACCGGCGCCGTGGTCGACCTGGCGGTGCGCGGCTACGTCCGCCTGGAGGAACTGCCCCACGAGAGCTTCACGTCCGTGGACTGGCGCCTGGTGCGCCTGGACGGTCCCGCCGAGGACACCCTCCTGTCCTACGAGTGGATGCTGCTGGACGCGCTGTTCGGCGGGCGCCGGACGGTGCGCCTGTCCCAGGTCGGCTCGCCCGGGGTCTGCCCCGACTTCCCCGCCCGGATCGACCGGGTGCGCGAGGAGCTGTACCGGGACATGGTGCGGCTGAAGTGGTTCGCCCGCTCGCCCAGCCAGGTGCGCACGCGCTGGAGCACCGCCGGGATGGCGGTCACGGCCGCGGGGGTGCTGCTGACCGGTCTCCTCGCGGCCTTCACCACGGCGGCGTTCACCGGCCTGGCCGTCGTCATCGCGGGCGCCGCCGTCACGGCGGGAGCCCAGTACATGCCCGCCAAGACCGCGCTGGGCAGCTCGGTGTACGCGCACACGGTGGGCTTCCGCGACTACCTGCTGAGCCAGCGCTCGGCCACCGCGCCGCCGGGCCAGCGCGTGGAGCTGTACTCGCGCTACCTGCCGTACGCGGTCATCTTCGACGACGTCGACCGCTGGGCTAACATCCTGGCCTCGGCCGCGCTCACCGACCTGACCCCCGACGAGCTGACCGGTGACGGCCTGGCCTGGTACACGGGCCCGCGGGAGTGGCGGATCGAGGACTTCGCGGACTCCATCAGCACGTTCGTGGTGACCCTGACCGGGATCATCGCCAACGCCCGGCGGCTGCGGGTGGTCAACCAGCTCCAGCGGAGGTAGGAACGTCCGCTGGCAGGGCCGGGCGGCGGAGCCGTCCGGCGCGAGGGCAACACGAGGGAGGGACCATGCGCGCGGTCGTGCAACGCGTGTCGCACGCGTCGGTGACGGTGGACGGCGAGGTGGTCGGGCGGATCACCGAACCCGGCCTGATGGCGCTGGTGGGGGTGACCCACACCGACACCGCCGAGGAGGCGGCTAGGATCGCCCGGAAGCTGTGGACGCTGCGGATCCTGGAGGACGAGCGGTCGTGCTCCGACACAGGTGCGCCCCTGCTCGTGGTCAGCCAGTTCACGCTCTACGGCGACGCGCGCAAGGGGCGGCGGCCCACGTGGCAGGCGGCGGCGCCCGGCCCGGTGGCCGAGCCGCTCGTGGACACCGTCGTCAAGGAGCTGCGCGCGCTGGGGGCCGAGGTCGCCACGGGGGTGTTCGGGGCGAGGATGTCGGTCGCCCTCACCAACGAGGGTCCGTTCACCGTCATCCTGGAGGCCTGAACCGCGGCGGCGCCGCCGTCGCGGCCCCGTGGCCGCCGGGCACCGGACCGGACCGCGGTCCGGCCGCCCCGGGGCCGGGAACGCCGACCCGGCCCGCCGCGCCCGGGAGGCGCGAGGGGCGGGGACCGGAGGGGTGCGTGTCAGACGTCCGCGGTCACGGGCTCGAACTTGTAGCCCAGGCCGCGCACGGTGACGATGTACTTGGGGTTGCTGGGGTCCTCCTCGATCTTGGCGCGCAGCCGCTTGACGTGCACGTCGAGGGTCTTGGTGTCACCGACGTAGTCGGCGCCCCACACGCGGTCGATGAGCTGCATCCGGGTGAGCACCCGCCCGGCGTTGCGCAGGAGCACCTCCAGCAGCTCGAACTCCTTCAGGGGAAGCTGCACGTTGTCGCCGCGCACCGTCACCACGTGCCGCTCCACGTCCATCCGGACCGGACCGGCCTCCAGGGCGGCGGGCAGCACGACCTCGTCCTCGCCGCGGCGGCGCAGCACCGCGCGGATCCGCGCCACCAGCTCGCGGGAGGAGAACGGCTTGGTCACGTAGTCGTCGGCGCCGAGCTCCAGACCGACGACCTTGTCGATCTCGGAGTCCTTGGCGGTCAGCATGATCACGGGAACGTTGGACTTCTGCCGCAGGGTGCGGCACACCTCGGTGCCCGAGAGCCCGGGAAGCATCAGGTCGAGGAGCACCAGGTCGGCCCCGGTACGGTCGAAGGTCTCCAGCGCCACGGTCCCGGTGGGCGCCACGGCGACCTCGAAACCCTCCTTGCGCAGCATGTACGACAGGGCGTCGCTGTAGGATTCCTCGTCCTCGACAACGAGTACACGAGTCACTGTGCCGCCTCCTGACGGTCGGTGTTCCGGGCGACCTCGGGTCCCCGGCTATCGGTCCTGGGCAGACGCAGAGTGAACGTCGACCCAGACCCCTCTTTGCTCCACACGGTCACTTCTCCACGGTGGTGGGTCATGATGTGCTTGACGATCGCCAGGCCCAGCCCGGTACCTCCGGTGGCCCGGCTCCGAGCGGCGTCCACACGGTAGAACCGCTCGAAGATCCTCTCCAGGTCCTGCTGCGGGATCCCGATGCCCTGGTCGGCGACGCTGATGTCCACGCTGGACCTGGACACCCCGACCGACACGGCGACCCGGGTGTTCTTGGGGCTGTAGGCCACGGCGTTGGCGACCAGGTTGCGCAGGGCGGTGCCCAGCAGCCCCTCGTCGCCCAGGACCGTGACGCCCTCGGCGCCGCTGCTGACCAGTTCGATCCCCTTGGAGTCCGCCGCCATCCGCACCGCGTCCAACGCCTCCTCCACCACGGGGCCGAGGTCGACCCTGGTGGGTTCGGCCATCGGTTCGGCGCCCTGGATCCGCGAGAGCGTGATGAGGTCCTGGATGACGGCGGTCAGCCGGGCGGCCTCGGTCTGCATGCGCTCGGTGAAGCGGCGCACGGCCTCGGGGTCGTCGCTGGCGTCCTGTACGGTTTCGGCCAACAGTGACAGGGCGCCGACCGGGGTCTTGAGCTCGTGCGAGATGTTGGCGACGAAGTCGCGGCGCACGGCCTCCACGCGCCGGTGCTCGGTCTGGTCCTCGGCCAGGACCAGCACCAGGCCGGTTCCGCCGAGGGGGGCCACCCGAACCGCGAAGGACGTGGCGTCGGGGCCGAACTTGCGCACGGCCACCTCGATGTCGGTCTCCCGGATGACGCCGTCGCGCCGCACCTGCCGGGCCAGGGCCAGGAGTTCGTTTATCACCAGCTCCTCGCCCCGGACGATGCCGAAGGCGCGTGCCGCGGAGGAGGCGCGCAGGACCCTGTCGGCGGGGTCCAGCACCACGGCGGAGGAGGGGAGCGCGGAGAGGACCTCGGCGATGCCCGGAGGAAGCGCGCCGCCGTCGCGGCGCTGCGGCTCCGGTGCCTGCCGCGTGGCGGCGCCCGTACGGAAGAAGGAACCCGCGAGTACGCCGATGACGACGCCCGTGACGAGCCCGATGATGCCGGTTACCGCGGCGAGAAGTTCCCCTTGCACGTTTCGATCGTAAACGTGTGGACTGGATCTTTACCCGGTCAGGGCACGCGACACAACCGAGGTTCTTCCACCGTTCACCAATTCTTGGCCGATCCTTCAAACAACCACTGGGAGCATTGACACTATGCGCGATACCTACCACGAGGACCTTGACAGCCTGAGTGAACGCCTGGTCGAGATGACCCGGCTCGCCCGGCACGCCGTCGCTCGTGCCACGACTGCGCTGCTGGACAGTGACCTGGACGCGGCCCAGGAGGTCATCTCCGGGGACGAGGCGATCAACCGCCTGGACCAGGAGATCGAGGACACCGCCTTCAGCCTGATGGCGCGGCAGCAGCCCGTCGCCTCCGACCTGCGGACCATCATCACCTCTCTGTACATGCGCGGTGACCTGGAGCGGATGGGCGACCACGCCGTCCACCTGGCCAAGATCGCGCGGCGGCGCCACCCGGACTCGGCGATCCCCAAGCCGGTGCGGTCGATCGTGCTGGAGATGGGGCACCAGGCCGAACTGCTGGTGACCAAGGCGGGCGAGGTCATCACCGAGCGGGACCCGGACACCGCGCTGGAGCTGGACAAGGACGACGACACGATGGACCGGCTGCGGCGCAAGCTGCTGCAGCGCATCCTCTCCCCGGGCTGGGAGTACGGGGTGGAGGCCACCATGGACGTGACCCTGGTGGGCCGGTTCTACGAACGCTTCGGTGACCACGCGGTGCACGTCGCCGACAACCTCGTCTACATGGTGACGGGCGAGAAGCGCGAGGATTACGACCCCGAGGGCTGACCGCGCGGGTCGGAGGCGGGAGCCGCCCCCGCGTCGGGGCCCGGCCCCGGCGCGGGGCGCCCCGCGGGGTGGCCCGCGCCGTTCGGGGCCGTACCGGCCGGTTTCGGGCCTGGTCCGGACGGTGGCGTCCGGGACCCGTTCCGGGCCGGGAGGGCCGACGTGAGATCGGTCGCCCGGGGGTCTGGTATACGCCACACCCAGCGCTACGTCGACGCGCGCGAGAACGCCCGGCGGAAGGCCTCGCGATGCCGTGCGGCGAAGCCGCGCAAGCCCTCTCATGCAGGGTCTGACCAGGCACGCGGCGACCGTCGGGTACACTTTGTCAAGCCCTAAAAAGTGTGGCCTGACCTGCGTGTTCGCAAACCTAATAGGTACGTTAAGTCACAGATTCGTGGTATCCTTGTGGTAGCGGAAGGGGTACCTGTCACATGGCTTTCAAGGTCGGCGACACTGTTGTCTACCCCCATCATGGGGCTGCTCGTATTGAAGCGATCGAGACTCGCACCATTAAGGGCGAGGACAGAACCTACCTCGTTCTGAGGGTTGACAAGGGCGATCTGACGGTGCGCGTGCCCGCCGCCAACGCCGAGGATGTCGGGGTTCGTGACGTGGTGGGGCAGGAGGGCCTGGACAAGGTCTTCGAGGTGCTGCGCGCGCCGCACACCGAAGAGCCCACCAACTGGTCCAGGCGCTACAAGGCCAACCTGGAGAAACTGGCGTCGGGCGACGTCAACAAGGTCGCCGAGGTCGTTCGGGACCTGTGGCGCCGGGACAAGGAGCGCGGGCTGTCCGCCGGTGAGAAGCGGATGCTCGCCAAGGCCCGGCAGATCCTCGTCAGCGAGCTCGCCCTCGCCGAAAAGACCAACGAGGACAAGGCCGAAGCCCTCCTCGACGAGGTTCTCACGAACTGAAGTCAGGTCTGGGAATCACGTAATTCATGACGAAAATGCCTCGGGTGGGCGTCGGAACAGACGTCCACCCGTTTTCTCCTGAACGCACACTTTTTCTCGCCGGTTTGGAATGGCCGGGAGAACAGGGTGTCAGCGGTCATTCCGATGGTGATGTCGCCGCCCACGCGGCCTGCGACGCGCTGTTGTCGGCGTGCGGGCTGGGGGACCTCGGGTCCAACTTCGGCACCTCGGACCCGCGCTGGAAGGGCGCCTCCGGGGCCGCCCTGCTCACCGAGACCGTCGCGCGCGTGCGCGCGGCCGGTTTCGAGGTCGGCAACGTGGCCATCCAGATCATCAGCAACCGGCCCAGGTTCGCCCCGAGGCGGGCGGAGGCCGAGAAGACCCTCTCCGGGATCGTGGGAGCGCCCGTGAGCGTGTCGGCGACCACGACCGACGGGCTGGGCCTCACCGGACGAGGAGAGGGCATCGCGGCCGTCGCCACGGCCCTGTGCGCCCCCGTCGGCTGACGTTTCACTCCACGCCGCCCGGCCCCCCGCTCCAGGACGCGGAGGGCCGGGCGGCGTGCGTGCACGGCCCGCCCGCCGGCCCGGGGGCGCGGGAACCGGTTCCGGCTCACTCGTCGGGCCGGAGCGGCTCACTGCGGACGCGGCGCGAGGGCGGGCCCGACACGAAGTCCGGCATCGGCGGCCGGGGCGGCTTGAGCACCATGGGGCGCTTCTCCAGCTGGGGCCCGTGCCGCCGCGGGTCGGACTCCTCCCGCGGCCCGGCCGTGGGGTCGGGATCGGAGCCACGGGTCTCGTCCGGGGCCGCGTCGGCCCGGGGGAGCGCCTCCGGCTCCGGCAGGGGATCGGCGTCCGTCTCCGGTTCCTCCGGGACGGCGGTCGGGGCCGTCCCCGCCCCGATCCGCTCCCCGGGTTTCCCGTGCTCCACGGGCTCGTCCGAGGGGCGCGCGGCGCCCGGGGGGACGTTTCCGACCCGGAGGGCGGCGCGCACGTCGGCGCCCGCGTCGTGGTCCAGGACGGGGGCCGGGTCCGGTTCGCGCTCCTCCTCGGGGGAGGGTGTGTCCTCCGGCGGTGTCCACACCGGGGGCACGTAGTCCGCCAGGGCGCGGTTGACCGCCTCGGAGTCGTCCTCGGGCGGTTCCCAGAGCGGGGTGTCCGGGAGGTCCGCCGCAGGCTCCCGCAGCCCCTCGGACCCCTCGGCACTCTCGGGCTCCGTGCGGTACTCCGGGGCGACGGCGGACGGCGCGTCGGTGCCGGTCCGGGTGCGCGTCAGCGGTTCCCGGGCCGCCTCCGGTCCGGGTGCGGCCGCCTCCTCCGGTCCGGCCGGGGCGACGGGCACCCCGGCGACCGCCGGTGCGTCGGCCTCGTCCGAGACCGGATCGCCGTAGGGGGGCTCGTGCACGAAGCCCTCGTCGGCCAGGTGGTCCGGCACCGCCACGACCGGCTCCGCCTCGGGCCCGGCGGCGGTGGGCGCCGCCGCGCCGGGCACCACCGGGGCCTGCTCGACGGCACGCCTGATCGGGTTGTGCCCCGTCCGGGAGCGCCGGGGCAGGGCGGCGGCCGACGCGGCGGCCTCCGCGGCCGTCCCCGGCTCCGGCGCGGCCCCGCCCTCCGGGAGGTTCCGGTCCCGCTCCGGGTCCTCGGGGACGCCGTCGGGGACCGCCGTGAACGCCTCAGTGTCGGTGGCGTCCTCGTCGGGGCCGTCGGCGGTGCCCGTCCGCGGTCCCTCCCGGTCCGTCTCCCCGTCGGTCCCCAGGCTCAGCAGCCGGGTCGTGAGCTCCTCCCGGTCGTCCTCCGGCGCGGGCGCTCGGGCCCGGTCGCCCGTACCCGTCGGCGGGACCGCGGAGCGGGTGTGGAGCACCGTGGTGGGGTCGTTCGCCGGCCGCGGCCGCGCGTACGGTTCCCGCCCGCGCCCGCGCCCGCGCATGTGCGCGCGCAGGCTCATCCAGAGCAGGAGGGCCACGAGCAGCGCGGCGAGCGGCGCCACCGCCACGATCACGTTCGCGACGCCCTGGTTCATCCTCTCGACGAGTCCCAGGTGGCTCAGCAGCATCGCGAGGGCGGCGAACAGGACCAGGGACGGGATCAGGACGAGGTCGACCCAGAAGCGCTCGCGCGGGTGCGCTCCGCGCAGCAGGTAGCTCACCCAGCACGCCATGATCAGCAGCAGGGTGTAGGTCACCGGGAACACGTGGGCGAGGAGGCTGCCCTCGTGCCCGCCGTACTCGGCGAGCTGGTAGATGCCGTTGTAGGAGATGACGAGGGCGCACAGCGCGATGACGCCGACGAACAGGGCGCCACCGACGGGAGCACCGGCTCCCGCGCCGCGACCTGCTGCGGGCCGACCGCTCCGTGTCCTTGACTCGGGGGCGTTGTTGTAAGGGGCCATCGCCTTCGCAGCGTAGTCGAGGCGAGGCCGCGAACACGAGATTCCGGATGATTGTGGTCGCTTCCCGACGCGCCACCCCGGGGGTGTTCTGTGGTGTTCTGTCGGAATATGCAGGATGTGGTGACGCGGCGTCCGCTGAGGACGCAGTTCCGGAACGGGGAAACACCCGTGTCGCGTACCCGAATACGGCTAATCACATATCCGCACTTGAGGATGTCCGAGAAGGCGGCGAAGGGGTTGTGCGCCCGGGCGGCGGCCCTGGTTTGTGACGTGTGAGTGAGGGGAAAGAGGATAGGCTTGACAGCGTGAGTCTGCGCTTCTATGACACCAGTGCCCGACAGGTCCGCGAGTTCGTCCCGCTGCGGGAGGGGACCGCCTCCCTGTACCTGTGTGGTGCCACGGTGCAGGCACCTCCGCACATCGGACACATCCGCTCCGGGGTGAACTTCGACATCCTGCGCCGCTGGTTGACCCACCTGGGGTATGAGGTCACCTTCTGCCGCAACGTCACCGACATCGACGACAAGATCATCCGGGTGGCGGCCGAGGAGGGCGTGCCCTGGTGGCAGGTCAGCGAACGCAACCAGCGCGCCTTCACACAGGCCTACGAGACCCTGGGCTGCCTGCCGCCCACCGTCGAGCCCCGGGCCACCGGACACGTGCCCGAGATGATCGACCTCATGCGCCGCCTCACCGACGCGGGCCACGCCTACGCCGCCGGTGACGGCTCCGGCGACGTCTACTTCGACGTGCGCTCCTACCCGCCCTACGGCGGGTTGTCCAACCAGCGCCTGGACCAGGTCATGGAGTCGGAGGACACCGACCCGGGCCGGGGCAAGCGCGACCCCCGCGACTTCGCCCTCTGGAAGGGCGCCAAGCCGGGCGAGCCCAGCTGGGACACCCCTTGGGGACGCGGGCGCCCGGGCTGGCACCTGGAGTGCTCGGCCATGGCCACCAAGTACCTGGGACCCAGCTTCGACATCCACGGCGGCGGCCTGGACCTGGTCTTCCCGCACCACGAGAACGAGCTCGCCCAGTCACGCGCCGCCGGTGACGGCTTCGCCCAGTACTGGCTGCACAACGGGCTGCTCGCCGTGGGCGGCGAGAAGATGAGCAAGTCCCTGGGCAACTCCCTGCTCATCCCGCAGATGGTGCGCAAGGTCCGCCCGGTCGAGCTGCGCTACTACCTCGGCCAGGTGCACTACCGCTCGGTCATCGACTACTCCGACGCGGCCCTGCGCGAGGCGGCCACCGCCTACCAGCGCATCGAGGGCTTCCTCACCCGGACCGCGGAGGTGCTGGGGGAGGTCCTCCCCGCCGCCGACGTGCCCGCCGAGTTCGCCTCCGCGCTCAACGACGACCTCGGGGTCTCCCAGGCCCTGGCCGTCGTGCACGGCCACGTGCGCGAGGGCAACACGGCCCTGGCCGCCGGGGGCAAGGAGCAGGCCGCCGAGATCGCCGGTGAGCTGCGCACCATGCTCGGCGTCCTGGGCCTGGACCCGCTCAGCGAGCAGTGGGCCACCGGCGAGCATGGGTTGCGCGAGGTCGTGGACGCCCTGGTGGCGGTGGCCTTGGAGCAGCGGCAGGCGGCCCGCGGACGCAAGGACTACGCGGCGGCCGACGCGATCCGCGACCAGCTCGCCGAGGCGGGCATCGTGGTCGAGGACACCCCGCAGGGCCCCCGCTGGGACCTGCGCCGCGGCTGATCCGACACGCGCGGTGGCGCGGCGGCGATAGGCTGGGAGTTTGCCGCCGCGCTCACGCCGGTCGGCGACATTCCACCAGCCGGACGCCCCGAGCCTCCGGCATGCTCGCGATACGTACGGGGAGGCGGCGACCATGCCGGCGAAGAAGAGCAAGAAGGGTCCGACCAAGGGCAGCGGAGGCAAGGGCCGCCGTTCCCTGGAGGGCAAGAGCGGCACCCTGCCCGCCGAGCAGCGGCACTGGTACGACGGCAAGCAGCGGGCCAAGGCCGCCCGGCGCCCCGGCGCCGCTCCCTCCCGCGGCGGGGCGGGCTCCGACCGCCGCCGCCCGGACAGCTCCGAACTCCTGGTCGGACGCAACCCGGTGGTGGAGGCGCTGCGCGCGGGGATGCCCGCGAGCCGCCTGTTCCTGGCCAACAGCCTGGACCCCGACGACCGCGTCAACGAGGCGGCCCGCCTCGCCGGTGAGCGCGGCATGGAGGTGCTGGAGGTGACCCGCGCCGAGCTCGACCGCCGCTGCGAGAGCAACGGCCAGCCCGGCGCCGCCCACCAGGGCATCGCCCTCCAGGTGCGCCCCTACCGGTACCGGATGCCGGAGGACCTTCTGGAGAGCGCGCTGGCCTCCGACACCCCGCCGCTGATCGTCGCGCTGGACGGGGTGACCGACCCGCACAACCTGGGCGCGGTCGCGCGTTCGGCCGCCGCCTTCGGCGCGCACGGCCTGGTCATCCCCGAGCGCCGCTCGGCCGGGGTCACCATGACCGCCTGGAAGACCTCGGCGGGCACCCTGGCCCGGCTGCCCGTGGCCCAGGCCACCAACCTGACCCGGGCCCTGGAGGGCTTCAAGAAGGCCGGCCTGTTCGTCGTCGGCCTCGACGCCGGGGGCGACACCCCGGTCCCGGAGCTGGAGCTGGCCACCGGCCCCCTGGTCATCGTGGCGGGCTCGGAGGGGCGGGGCCTGTCCCGCCTGGTGCGCGAGACCTGCGACGTGGTCGCGGGCATCCCCATCAGCAACGCGGAGTCGCTCAACGCCTCCGTGGCCGCCGGGGTGGCCCTCTACGAGGTGGCCCGCCGCCGGTCCTCGGCCGCGCGGTAACGCGACCGCCGGCCGCCGCGTGGGCCGGGGCGGAGGAGTCCCCGCCTCCGGCCGTCCTCCCCAGCACGTCCGACGGCGGCGGCCCGCCTGTTTCCCGCCCCGGCCCGGGGGTAGCTGGAGGGCTACGTCCGTGCTGTCCGCAGAGGAAGCGCAGGTGAAGGACATGTCGGCGGAAAGGACCAGGCCCCCCCTTCCCGACTACGAGGAACTGTCGCTCCAGGACCTGTCGGAGCGGGTGCGCTCACTGCCAGCGGAGCGGGTGCGTGAGCTGATCGCCTACGAGGAGAGCCACGCCGAGCGCATGGAGGTCCTGGAAGTCCTGGAGGACCGGCTCACCAAGCTTGAGGGCCGGAACGGGTTCCTCGGGGGCTCCGGCCCCGAGGGAGAAGCGGACCCCGACGGCCAGGAGCCCGACGCGGACGCGGTGCCCCACAGCGCGGAGCGCCCGCCCGACCGCGGTCCGGACCACTGTTGAGCGGACGGGCCGGGACATGAGGCTGCGGCGCAGCGACCCCGCCGGGGCGGGGATCACCCGGGTCCGGCGCGGGCGCGGCTTCCGCTACTACGGCCCCGGCGGCGAACCCGTCACCGACCCGGACGAGCTGCGGCGGATCAGGGAACTCGTCGTGCCGCCCGGCTGGAACGACGTGTGGATCTGCGCGTCACCGGAGGGCCACATCCAGGCGTGCGGCACCGACGACGCGGGCCGGCGCCAGTACCTCTACCACCCCGAGTGGCGGCGCAGGAGCGACGAGGCCAAGTACGACAGCATGCTCGACTTCGCCGCGCTGCTGCCCGAGGTCAGGGAGACGGTGGCCGCCCACATGGGCCTGCGCGGACTGGTGCGCGAACGCGTCCTGGCCGCGGCGGTCCGGCTGGTCGACCTCGGCTTCCTCCGCGCGGGCGGGGAGGCCTACGCGGCCCGCAACGACTCCTACGGGGTGGCGACCCTCCTGCGCGAGCACGTCCACCGCAGTCGCGGCACGGTCGTGTTCGAGTTCCGGGGCAAGTCGGGCCGCGAGCACCGCGTCGAGTGCTCCGAGCCCGAGGTCTGCCGGGTGGTCGCCGCACTGCAGCGGGCCCGCTCACCGGGGCAGGACCTGTTCGCCTACCGCGTCGGCGACGGCTGGCACGACGTGAACACCGACGACCTCAACGCCTACCTGCGGGAGGTCTGCGGCGAGGAGCACACGGTCAAGGAGTTCCGCACATGGCACGCGACGGTCCTGGCCGCCGTGGGCGTGGCGGTGGCCGTGCCCGCCGACGACGAGCGGGCCCGCGCCAGGCTGAAGGCCCACGTGGTCCGCGAGGTGGCCGACTACCTGGGCAACACCGAGGCGGTGGCCCGGGAGTCCTACGTCGACCCGCGGGTCTTCCGCCTGTACGAGCGCGGCGTGACGATCGCCGACTCCCTGCCGGACCTGGGCGAGGGCGCGACGGCCCCGGGGGAGCTCGCCACCCGGGGCGGGGTGGAGGAGGCCGTGCTGCGCATGCTGCGCGAGCACGGCGACGCCTGACCCGTCCCGGGGCGGACACGTTCCGCGTGCGGGGAGTATCCGAGTAGGCCCGGCGGGCTCTGAACCGGTACCATTTCGGAGGACGCAGCCGGGACCACGGTCACGGCGGCCCGCCAGCGTAGCTCAATCGGCAGAGCAATCGCCTTGTAAGCGATAGGTTAGGGGTTCGATTCCCCTCGCTGGCTCTCAACTGGCCTGACCTGCGGTGACGCTGGTCGGGCCGTTCCGCCGGTTCGCCCGCGGGACCGGGGGCGATCGCCCGTGCCGCTCCGGTGCGGCCGTGCGGCCCGCATCCGCCCCCACCGCGTGCGCCGACGCCGGCAGCAGCGCCGACCCGCCGTGTTCCGTGCCCTCGCGGGGCCCCCGTGCGCGCCTCCGCCCGGGAAGGGCTCGCTGTCGCGCGTGGGTTACCGTGCCCGGGGCGGCGGGTCGTGAAGGATGAGGTCAGGACTGCCCGGACGCCCCGGTGCGCCTCCCGACCGCCGGGAAGGCCTCCGGAGCTGGTGTTGGGGCCGACGCGGCCCTCTGCGTTACGGTGCGGTCCTGGCCATGCACTGCCGACATCGTACGGATGAGGGATGCGACGGATGTCTAGCGACGCGGAACGGGACGGCGCGGCGCAGCCGCGGACCCCGAGGACAGAGGCCGACCCAGGCCGGAGCAGGCTCAAACCCGTGGTCTTCTTCGGGTCGTCCGTGCTGATCCTGGCGATCTCGATCTGGGCGATCATCACGCCCACGGGCGCCGCGGAGACCATCGGTACGGTCGTGGCGTGGATCTCCGAGGTGTTCGGCTGGTACTACTTCCTGGTCGCCACCCTGTACCTGGCCTTCGTGGTGTTCGTCGCCGCGTCCCGGTACGGCAGGGTCAAGCTCGGACCCCAGCACTCCACGCCGGACTACGGGGTGTTCGCGTGGGCCACCATGCTGTTCGCGGCGGGCATCGGCATCGACCTGATGTTCTTCTCCGTCGCCGGGCCGGTCAGCCACTACCTCGCCCCGCCCGAGGGGGATCCGCAGACCGTCGAGGCGGCCCGCCAGGCCGTGGTGTGGACACTCTTCCACTACGGCGTCACCGGGTGGGCGATGTACGCGCTGATGGGCATGGCACTGGGCTACTTCGCCTTCCGCTACCACCTGCCGCTGGCCATCCGGTCGGCCCTGTACCCGCTCATCGGCAAACGCATCCACGGGCGGATCGGCGACGCGGTCGACCTCGCGGCGATCATCGGTACGGTCTTCGGCATCTCCGTGTCACTCGGCATCGGCGTCGTCCAGCTCAACTACGGGCTGAACTTCCTCTTCGGCGTCCCGGAGGGGCTCGCGGCGCAGATCGGCCTGGTCCTCGTGGCCGTGTTCATGGCCACCGCCTCCGCCGTCGCGGGCGTCGACAGGGGCATCAGGCGCCTGTCGGAGCTCAACGTCATCCTGGCCATCGTCCTGATGCTGTACGTGATGATCGCCGAGAACCCCGCCCAGCTGCTCAACGCGCTCATCCTCAACATCGGCGACTACGTCAGCCGCTTCCCCTCGATGACGCTGAACACCTTCGCCTACGACCAGCCGACCGAGTGGCTCAACGCCTGGACGCTGTTCTTCTGGGCCTGGTGGATCGCCTGGGCCCCGTTCGTCGGGCTGTTCCTCGCCCGGATCTCGCGGGGGCGCACCATCCGGCAGTTCGTCGCGGCGACCCTGGTCGTCCCGCTGCTGTACACGCTGACGTTCCTGTCGGTCTTCGGCAACAGCGCGCTGGGGGTCGTGCGGCGGGGCAACACCGCGTTCGGCGAGGTCGCCATGAACGTGCCCGAGCAGGGCTTCTACACGCTGCTCATGCAGTACCCGGGGGTGTGGTTCAGCGCCGGGCTGGCGACCTTCGTCGGGCTGCTGCTCTACGTCACCTCCGCCGACTCCGGTGCGCTGGTGATGGGCAACCTCAGCTCCCACCTGCCGACACCGATCACCGACGCCAAACCCTGGCTGCGCATCTTCTGGGCCGCTGTGACCGGTCTGCTCACCCTGGCCATGCTCATCGTCGGCGGGGTGGACGCGCTGACCAACGCGACCATCATCATGGGCCTGCCGTTCTCGTTCGTGATGCTGCTGGTCATCTGGGGGCTGTACAAGGCGCTACGGGTCGAACGCTTCCGTGAGGACGCGTTCCGGGCCACCCTGACGTCGTCGCTGTCGGACCGCACCACGGCGGAGCGCCCGAGCGTGGAGAGGAACTGGCGCCAGCGGCTCACCCGGGCGGTGAGCTTCCCCGGCAGGCGCGCGGGTGACAGGTTCGTCCAGGAGGTGTGCCGCCCCGCGTTCCGGGACGTGGTGGAGGAGCTGCGCCGACAGGGCGTGGAGGCTGCGGTCACGGAGGGGGCCGACGAGGAGGTGGGGCTCCCGTACCTGACCCTGAGGGTGCCGATGGGTTCGGAGGAGGACTTCACCTACCGCGTGCGGCCGGTCGAGGTCCCCACACCCGCCTTCGCCATGCGGTCGCTCGCCGAACACGACACCTACGTCCGCTTCGAGGTCTACCTCACCGAGGGCAGCCAGGGTTACGACGTGATGGGCTACACCAGGGAACAGCTCATCGGCAACATCCTCGACGAGTACGAGCGGCACCTGGAGTTCCTGCGCCTGCACCGGGAGGCGTCGGCCCGTTCCGCACTGCCCGACCACGGCCCCGGGACGGCCGAGATCCAGGGCGAGGAAGGGGGCTGAGCCGGGGAGGGGCCTTACGGGTTCCCGACGCGCTGACGGAGCCGGTCGCGGTGGCAGTCCTCATCCGAGGCGAACGCCTGGCTGCTCCCCTCCTGTACGTCCGTGACCTGGCCGCCGTGCCGGGGGAGCCGAGGATCTTGACCGTCGGCGTTGAATCCGTTCCCTCTTCTGCGCGTTCAACGCCCCGCGATCCGGCACGACCGGTTGACCGGTACCCCGGTCCAGCGGTCGCTGATCGCTCACGGGCACTGACCGGGACACCGAATCCCCGTCAACGAGCCGGGGGTCCGATTCCCCTCGCCAGCTCTCCCATGGCCTGATCTGTGATGCCTCCGGGCGCGATCATCCCGGCGGTCCGATCGCGTGACCGGAGAGCGAGCGCTTGTGTCCGCAGGCCTCAGGGCGTGGCCGCTGGCGGGCCCCAGGGCACGCTACGGGGCCGGACACCCTCCATTCTGACGGGTAGGGCCCGGAGCCCGCGCAGGACGACGTTCTCCCGGTAGCCGAGGGGAGCGTCGCACAGCCGGGGTCTGATGACGCGCTGCGCGAACCGGGAGAAGGCCAGGCGCCCCTCCAGCCTCGCCAGGTGCGCTCCGAGGCAGACATGGGTTCCGCGGCCGAAGGCCAGGTGGCCGTTCGCGTCATCCCGTCCGGGGCGGAAGCGCTCGGGGTCGTCGAAGCGACTGCTGTCCCGGTTCGCTCCGGCGAGGATGAGGACCATCGTCGTGCCCCTGGGAACGGGCATACCCAGCACGTCCATGTCCTCCGCGGCATGACGGTGCACCAGCTGCAGCGGTGGGTCGTACCGGAGCACCTCTTCCACCACCTGCTCGGCGGCGGCCCCGCCGTGTGCCAGGGCTGGTAGCAGCTCCGGTGTTCTGAGCAGTGCCAGCAGCCCGTTACCGATGAGGTTGACGGTGGTCTCATGGCCCGCGTTGAGGAGGAGTCGGCATGTGGTCACGATCTCGTGCTCGGTCAGTCCACCCTCCTCCGCGGCGAGGAGCGCAGACATGACGTCGTCGCGCGGATCGGCGCGACGCCGCCGGGCCAGGTCCGTGAAGAAGCCCTCCAGTTCGGCCTCGAACCGTGACCGCTCGCGGAATCCCGGCGCCGGTGCCCCCGTCAGCGCCAGGTAGGGGTCGACCGATCTTCCCAACCGCGAGGAGCGCCGCCGGTACCACGTGTGGTCCCGTAGTTCCGCGCCGATCATCCGACAGATGACGGTGACCGGCAGGGGGGAGGCGAAGTCGTCGATCGCGTCCATGCTTCCGCGGTCCGCGACCGCGTCGATCAGGTCGTCGACGAGTTCCCTGACCATGGGTTCGAGTGAGCGGACCGAGCGGGGCGTGAACGCGTGCGCCGCCGCGCGCCGCAGCCGTGTGTGCTCGGGAGGGTCCATGAACAGGAAGGAGGGCAGCTCGGCCGTCTCCGAACCCGCGTGGATGAGCGCGTGGCCGCGGTCGTTGCTCGCTCGCGGGTCGCGGAGCACGCTCTCACACGCGGCGTGGGAGCTGAGGACCACTACGGGCCGTCCCTCCACCCACAGGGGGCCGCTGTCCCGGAGTTCTTGGAAGAGGGGGTACGGGCACGAACGCTCCTCAGGGGAGAGTATCCGCTCAGCCGCCGTGTCCACGGTCCCCCTCCCGTCCTCGGAACACCACCGGAACCGGGGCGGCGTCGATGAGGCCGCGTCCGGCCACCACGCCGCCGAACTCGAGGATCGCCCGGAACATCGACCCCGTGAGCTCGAAGCGCAGGGTACGGAAGTACACCTCGAGCTGCTCCGGGGAGAACGGTGACCACCGGGCCGCCTCGCGGGCGATCGCGGACACCTCACGAACGGCGAACTCCCTGGCCGAGGTGAGCAGGGAGTGGACGAAGGCGACCTCCTCCGGTTCGCGCTCGGCGAGTTCGCGCCGTACCGCCCAGACCGCGAACACCATGGGCAGGCCGGTCCTTCTCTTCCACAGCTCGCCCAGGTCGTGGACGCGGTGGCCGACGAGGGCACCGCGGTGGAAGTGGACGCTCAGGCCCACGTCGCCGATGACGACCGCGGCGTCGGCCCGGTCCAGCATGGCCGTCGGGTCCGGGACCGAGGTGTGGTAACGGGGTAGGCCCGACGCCTCCTCCTCGATCAGGAAGCGGGCCAGCTCCACCGTCGTCCTGCTGGTGGAGCCCAGTGCGACCGGGCGTCCCGCGAGGTCGGCGAGCGGAACGGCGCTGACCAGGTTGCAGGACATGGCGGGACCGTCGCAGCCGACCGCCAGACCGGGGAGCAGCAGCAGGTCGTCCGCGTTCCGGAGGTATTCGATGAGGGAGATCGGACCGAGGTCGAGTGCGCCCTCCGCGAGGTGGTCGCTGACGATCTGGGGCGGACCGGGGTGGATCTCCATGTGTTTGAGGGCACCCATCCGGTTCAGCGCCCAGTACAGCGGATAGCAGTTGAGGAAGGATATGTGCCCGGTACGGACGAGGGTTCGGGGGGAGGAGGGGGGCATGGCTGGGCTCCTGCGGGTTGTAGTCGAGTGTCTACCTGTGGCCCCAGGCCTGGACCAGCGCGGGCGACAGGTCCCAGAAGTCGGGGTCCTCCAGCAACCGGTAGGCGGCGTTGAGCTCCGCCGCCGAGAGGTAACCCCTGCGGACGAGCTGTTCGTGGGACATGCTGATCGTCAGCCGCCAGAAGTCGGCGAGCGGCGTACCGCCACGGAGGTTGTGCGTGACCGTGTTCGCCCCCACGTCACGGAAACCGAACCGGGTGAACGAGGCGGGGTGTGATCGGGCCCACCAGCTGTCCGTGCCCAGGGTCTGGCGGACGAGGTCGCTCCAGCGCCGGAGGGCCTGCCGGTAAACGGGGTGCGGGGAACTGTCGATGGGGAACCAGCAGAAGGACTCGATCAGGACGACTCCGCCCGGGGCCAGCCAGGTCCTCATCCGTCGCAGGACTTCGTCCCGCTGGGGCAGGTGGCTGAGCACTAGGCGCGCGTGGATGACGTCGAAGGAGCCGTCCGGGAACCCGTCTCTGGTCACGTCGTGCCTCAGGGCGGTGACGCGGTCGTCCCGCAGGCCGTCCAGGACCGAGGCGTCGATGTCGGTCGCCACGACCTCCCCGTCCACCGCGCGCTGAGCCATCCAGCGCGCGATCGACCCGTTACCGGCGCCCACCTCCAGGCAGCGGGAGCCGGGACCCACGCCCAGCCGTTCCAACGCCGACGTGGTCAGGGGGTCGAACACCTCGCAGAGGACCTCCAAGCGGTGGGCCTCGCGGTCGTCGCGTACGAACAGGGTTTCCCCGTATTTCTCCATTCGGACCTCTCCTCGCTGTGCCTGGACCGCACCGGTTCGGCGCGGAATCCGCGCCGAACCGGCGCAGGCGGTGTTCTCCGAACGCGGGGCCACGGCGGTGGAAAACCCGCCCGGGGACTCCATATGGGTGAGCTCACCCGGACCCGCTGGAAAAACTTCTTCCGTTCCGCCGTGCAAAACGGAGGACGCGACGGTCGGAACACCGTCGTCCAGCAATGACATTCTTTCTTTTTCCACCGAACGGAACCAGCCCGGCCTGTTGGTGGTTCCGGCGTGAATAACAAAAACGGGACCACGTTTGCCGGTTGACAGGCCCGGAAAAAGCGAAACACCCGCACGAGAGCAGGCCCAGGCCCCGGGACGGTGTGACCTGGGCCTGCTCTGGTACGGGTGTTCCGTGTGTCGCCTCAGAGGTTGACGCGGGCGAGGTCCCCCGGTGCGTAGCGTGCACCGACGGCGGGCGCCATGGCGTTGAGCCTCTCCAGTGCCTTCGGCGGCAGTTCGACCGCGTCGGCCGCGGCGTTCTCCTCCACCCGGGCGACCCGCCGGGTACCGGGAATAGGGGCGATGTCCCCGCCCTGGGCCAGCAGCCACGCGAGCGCGACCTGGCCGGGTGTGGCTCCCACGTGCGCGGCCACGTCGGTCACTTCTTCGAGGAGGCCCAGGTTGCGCTCGAAGTTCTCCTTCGCGAACCTCGGGATCGACATCCGGAAGTCGTCCGCGTCGAACTGTTCCGTGGACCGGATCCCGCCGGTCAGGAACCCCCTGCCGAGGGGGGAGTAGGGAACGAATCCGATGCCCAGCTCGCGGAGCAGGGGGAGCAGCTCCTCCTCGGGCTCCCGGCTCCACAGGGAGTACTCCGTTTGGACCGCTGTGAGCGGGTGGACGGCGTGTGCGCGCCGGATCGTCTCCGTTCCCGCCTCGGACAGGCCGATGTGGGCGACCTTGCCCTCCTTGACCAGTTCGGCCAGGGCACCCACCGTGTCCTCGATCGGGGTGTCCGGGTCGACCCGGTGCTGGTAGTAGAGGTCGATCCGGTCCGTGCCCAGGCGCCGCAGCGACCCCTCGACCGCCGCCCGTACGTTCCCAGGCGTGCTGTCGAGGGTGTTGGGCCCTCCTCCCGCGTGCGAGACCAGTCCGAACTTGGTCGCGATGACCACGCTGTCGCGGCGGTCGCGCACGGCCCTGCCGACCAGTTCCTCGTTGACGAACGGCCCGTAGATCTCGGCCGTGTCGATGAGGGTGACGCCCAGGTCCAGGGCCCGGTGGATCGTGCGCACGGCCTCGGCCTCGTCCGCACCCGCTCCGGTGTAGTAGTCCGACATCGACATGGCGCCGAGGCCGATGCGTCCGACCTCCAGGTCCGCCAGTACGGCTCTGCGCATCAGTTTCGGGTCCTTTCCTCGTTCTCTTCCGGTCCGCGGCCTGGATGCCTACGGGACCTGTGCGGGGGCCGTCTCGGTGTCGCGCGGACTCCGGCGGCGCAGGACGAACAGCAGCAGCAGGCCCATGGCGACCAGGAGGAGGCCGTCGGCCCCGACCGCGGTGTGGATGCCGGGCAGCTGCTCGGTGCCGACCGCGTCGGCGCCGACCACGGCGGTGAAGACCGCGCTCATCAGCGGGATGCCGATCGCGATGCCGACCTGCTGGCTCTGCGTGGCCATACCGGTCGCCATGCCCTGTTCGTCGTTGTCCACGGCCGACGTCGCGATGACCATGAACGCCAGCATCGCCAGCATGGAGAAGATCGCGTTGACGAACTGGGTGGCGAGCAGCACCGGGACCCAGCCGGAGGCGGGCGGCAGCAGGAGCAGCGGCAGCATGAAGGCTCCCTGGCCGGCCAGGGAGAGCCCGAGCAGGACGCGGGCGGGGACCTTCTTGATGACGCGTGGACCGACCATCCCGCCGAGGATCTGGCCGATGCCGATCGCCAGCAGCACCAGGCCCGCCGGGAAGGGCGTGAACCCGAGGACGTTCTGCACGTACAGGCCGGTGAAGAAGATCAGCGCCGTCTCACCGCCGAAGATGAACAGCGCGGACAGGTTGCTGAACGCGACCTCCCGCCGACGCAGGATACGTGTGGAGACCAGCGCGTCCTTGGTGCGGTTCTCCACGACCCAGAATCCGCCCAGGAGTACCGCCGAGGCGACCAGAGCCAGTACCGGGACGGTGCCCAGCCCGGTCTCGGCGGCCTGGGTGACGCCGTAGATGCCGCTGAAGAGGCCGAGGGTGATCAGGACGGCCCCGGGCACGTCGATCCGTCCGCGCTTGTCCGCCCTGCTCTCCGGTACGACGAGGAGCACGACGATGACTGCCAGGATGGCCACTGGGATGTTGATGAAGAAGGCCCAGCGCCACGAGAGCGCGTCGGTCAGGACACCGCCGAGCACCGCGCCGACGCTGAAGCCCGAGCTCATCATGACGCCGTTGAGCCCGAGCGCCTTGGCCCGCAGGCCGGGTTCGGTGAACGTGGTGGTCAGCAGCGCCAGGGCGGCGGGTGTGACCGCTGCGGTCGCCAGCCCCTGGAGGGTACGGGCCACGAGCAGCAGGGCGGGGTCGGTGGCCAGACCCCCGATGACCGAGGCCACGGCCAGGATGACCATGCCGAAGACGAAGATGCGCCTGCGTCCGAGGTAGTCGCCGATCCGGCCGAACACCAGGGTGCACCCCGCCGCGCACAGCGCGAAGGTCGTGGTGATCCACTGCAGGTCACCGGCGTTGAATCCCAGTTCCAGCCCGACACGGGGCAGGGCGACGTTGAGGATGGAGAAGTCGGCGGCCATCAGGAACTGCGAGGCGAGCAGCACGACGAGGACGGCGACCTGACGGGGGGTCATGGTGGGAGACGGCGCGGCCGCCGTCGACTGTTGGGTGGTCATACCCCCAGGTTCGGCCAAAGACGCGGGAGTCAGCCATCCCTCAACCGTGGATAGCCATGCCATGGGTAACCCTAGCGTGGTCAGTTCCGCTGATTGACATGGGAGGCGGGAGAAGGTTCCGTTCCCATAGTAAAACTAAAGTCGGGAGAAACCCAGTGGAAACCTGCCGGAAAGAAAAGAAAATCTCCGAAGTTCCTTCTGGAAGGAAAGCCGGCGTGCGAGAATGAGCGGCGTGGACGATCGCATGGAAGTTGACCTGGGAAACTACCTACGGCATATGCGCGAGCGGATCCAGCCGGAGGACATCGGTCTGGTGCGCAGGGGCTCGCGCCGGGTCCCCGGCCTGCGCCGTGAGGAGGTCGCCGCTCTCGCGGGGGTGAGCCAGCCCTACTACACGAGGCTGGAGCAGTCCCAGGTACGGCACGCCTCCTCTTCCGTGCTGCTGTCGATCGCCCGGGCCCTGGAGCTCAGCCCCGACGAGCAGGAGTACCTGCTGCGGATCGGTACACCCGAACAGGCCCGGAAGGTACGGGCAGCGCCTCCCGACCGGCTGGACGCGCGCACGAGGGCCCTGCTCTCCTCACTGGGCAACACGGCCGGCGCCGTACTCGACTACCGGTGCGACATCCTCGCGTGGAACCCCCTGTACCACCGGCTCATGGCACCGCACCTGGACTTCGGCGCTCCGGAGGACCCCGCCACCCGGCCCAACGTCATCAAGCTCAACTTCCTGGACGAGAACGTCCGTGGTCTGTACGACGACTGGGAGACAGAGTCACTGCACAACGTCTCCTACCTGCGCTTCATCGCGGCGGAGCACCGCGACGACCCCCGGTTCGCCGAACTGGTCGGTGAGCTCACCATCGGCAGCCGCGAGTTCGTCGACCTGTGGACGGACCAGCACGTCGCCAACTGCACCGACGGGGTGAAGGTGCTCAACCATCCGGCCGTCGGTTGCGTCGAGCTGATGTATCAGACCGCGGACCTCCAGGGCGGTCACTTCCTCAAGCTCTACTTCGCCGAGCCCGACTCCCCGAACGACGCCAGGCTGAGGCTGCTCACCATGGACCCCGGGATGGACGGGGCCCCGTCACGTTGACCCCGGTGCCGCTCGTCCCGTGCGCACCCCCGCACGGGACGAGCGGTGGCGGTCACGTGACCCGGATGGCCATGACCCCCCAGCTGAATCCGGAACCAGCGGTCGCGACCACCACGACGTCCCCCGCGGACAGCCTGCCCTCCCTTTCCAGCCCTTCCAGGGCAAGCAGGGGGTCCACACCGCCCAGGTGGCCGTCGACGTCGTAGTTGAACACGCTCCTGTCGGCGCCCGCCCCCATCGCGGCGAGGTAGTCGCGGTGCAGGTCCTGGTTCCCGTGGGTGACGAGGAAGTAGGCGACCTCGTCCGCGGTGGTGCCCGCCTCGGCCAGGACCGACCGGGTCAGTTCCGTGAAGTTCTCGGTGAAGGCCTCCCCGAGCCCTTCGCGTTTCTCGGTCCTCTCCACCCTCACCCCGCCGTCGTGGATCTCGCCGTAGTAGTAGTCCACCCACACGGGATCGGTGCGCAGGGCGGAGGCGAGGATCTCGTACCGTGCGTCCTCGGCGGAGACCAGGACGGCCGCCGCGCCGTCGGCGAAGTTGAAGAGCTCCTCGTAACCGGTGCCGTAGTCGACCAGCCGGCTCAGCGGGTCCGCGACCACGACCAGGGCGTACCTGTGCGTGCCCGCTCTAACCTGGGCGTCGGCCACCGCCAGCGCAGCCGTGACCGCGTTGCAGAAGTTGGACAGCTCGTAACAGTGCGCCCGGTGGATGCCGAGTTCGAGCGCGATCTTGGCGGCCGGGGACCAGAAGGGCGTTCCCCACTCGCTGGACCCGGCGTAGATGACGAGTCCGATGTCCTCACGCGGTACCGGGTTCTGGGCGAGGAGTTTGGCCGCGGCGTCCCGGCCGATGCTCCAGGAGGTCTGGTCGTCGGCCAGGACGGAGATCCGTCCGGCGGGGATGATGCGGGTGAGCTTCTCGACGCTGTGTCCGGACTGGCGGCTCATCTCGTCGACACCGCGTGTGCTGGTGGGGATCTCGATGGTGAAACCGGCTATTCCCATGTTTCCTCCGGATGGGGGGCGGCCGACGCTCTGGGGCGGGCCGGGAGTGTGTCGTGGCGGATGGGGCGGGCGGAGACGTTTCAGACGTATTCCACGACCGCGTGGGGGACGTAGGGTTCGGTCAGCCGAGCGATCTCGTCTTCCTCCAGGGCCAGGTCCAGCGCCGCAACGGCGTCGTAGAGGTGCTGGCTGTGGGTCGCCCCGATGACGGGCGCGGCAACGGCGGGCTGCTGGAGCAGCCAGGCCAGGGCGACCTGGGCAAGCGGCACGCCCCGGGCCTTGGCGACCTCGGCCACCGCCCGCACTACCTCGCGGTCCGCCCGTTCCGTGGGCCCGTAGAAGCGCTCCTGGATCGGGTCGCCCTCGGTCCGCCTCGACCGCGCGTTCCAGTCCCGGGTCAGCTTGCCTCGGGCCAGCGGGCTCCAGGGGGTCACGCCGACGCCCTCCTCCAGGCAGTAGGGCAGCATCTCCCGTTCCTCCTCGCGGTTGAGGAGGTTGTAGTGGTTCTGCATACTGACGAAACGCGTCCAACCGTGCAGGTCGGCGACGTACTGCGCTTTGACGAACTGCCAGCAGTGCATCGAGGAGGCGCCGATGTAGCGGACCTTTCCGGACCGCACGACGTCGTGCAGGGCCTGCATGGTCTCCTCCACGGGCGTCTCGTAGTCCCACCTGTGGATGATGTAGAGGTCGACGTAGTCCGTGCCGAGCCTGCGCAGACTCGCGTCCAGTTCCCTGAGGATGGCTCCGCGGGACAGGCCCTTGGCCAGCGGCCCCTCGTGCATCGCCTCGTAGACCTTGGTGGCGATGACGACGTCCTCACGTCTGGCCGAACGCCTGATCGCTGAGCCCAGGATCTCCTCGCTGCTTCCCAGGGAGTAGATGTTGGCGGTGTCGAAGAAGTTGATTCCCAGGTCCAGGGCCTCGGCGATGAACCGGGCGCCCTCCTTCTCCGGAAGGGACCAGGGGTGGGTCCCCAGGGAGGGGTCGCCGTAGCTCATGCACCCCAGCGCCAGGCGTGACACCTTGAGGCCGGACGTGCCCAGTCTCGTGTACTGCACTCTGTTCCTTCCCGGCGACCCCGGACCGCCCGGGTGCCCGCACCGGTCGGAGCGAGCACCCGGGCGTCCGTTCGCCTCGGGGTACTCCGCGGCGGAGGGGGTCAGTTCTGGATCTCGGTCAGCCGCCCCCAGGAGGCGTTCTCCTCGTCGAGGGGGATGGCGAGACTGTCGAGGTACATGGCGGTCATGGCGCAGTGGCCCGCCAGGTGGGTGACCTCGGCGATCTCGTTCTGGGAGTAGTGCTCGTTGAGGGCCCGGAAGGCGGCCTCGCTGGCCCGGTGCCGCAGCATGCACTCGTCCACGTAGCGGACCAGGGCCGCGCGCTTGTCGTCCATGCGGGCGAAGTCGCCCTCCTCGATGGCCTCGATCTCCAGTTCGTCGAGTCCCGCCTTCAGCGCCAACGGATAGTGGATCTGCCGCTCGAAAGCGCTCTCGCGGAGCTTGGCCACCCGCATCACGATGACCTCCCGGTCCAGGTCGCTGAGCAGCCCGACGGTGAAGGAGGCCCCCAGCGCCAGGTGCGGTGCGGCCGAGCCCTTGGTCAGCAGGAGCGCACGGGTCAGGTTGGACTGGAACTTCTCGTACACGTTCAGCTCTTCGGCCGACATGTCGGAGACCTCGGTCAGGGTTACGCGCTGGGACATGCCCACTCTCCTTCGGATGGTGTGTTCGGTGTGCTGGCGGTCGTACGTGCCCGGGCCCTCGGGACCCGTGCGTCGGGCGGGCGGGTGGTCGGTGCGCGTGTGCTCACGAGCCCACGGCCGCCGGAAGCGGGTGCGGGTCGGGTGTGGCCGTCTCCGCGGTGTACTGGGAGACCAGGCGTCCCAGCTCCGTCACGTGGTGCTCCGCGGGGCCGCTCCCCAGCCGGAGGAGCGATTCGAGGTGCCCGTCCGGCCGCACGAGCAGGGCTAGGGGCTCCTCGGAGAACCGGTCCGACAGCGGTCCGGGGGGCCGCCCTCCCAGGTCGGTGACGGTGACCCCGGCCACCTCGTCCCTTATCCGCGCGACGAAGGCGGTCCACTGGTCGAACTGGTACTGGAGTCCGGGCCAGAGGAGGACGGTGTACCGCTCCACGGCCAGTGAGGGCGTGGTGCTGGACGGCCGCCACCCGAGGGGGAGGCGTTCTCCCGCAGTCGGGAGTCGCCGCCGTCCCCGTCCGCGCCGTCCGTAGTGCGTGTCCAGCTGGGCGAGCCGGGGCGCGAGCGCGTTCTCCAACAGCCGGGTCGCGGTGCCGATCCGGTAGGCGGTGTCCCTGATGGCCGTCTGGCTCCACGTGGAGTACAGGCCGATCCTGGCGAGCCGGGTCGACAGCGCGGCGACCTCGTTCACCGCTGGTCTGCGTTCGCTGTCGTAGGTGTCCAGCAGGTGCCGCCGGTACCGGCCGCCCGCCACCCCGGCGAGTTTCCAGCCCAGGTTCACAGCGTCCTGGATCCCGGTGTTCATCCCCTGGGCCCCGGACGGGCTCATCGCGTGCGCGGCGTCTCCCACCAGGAACACCCGCCCCCGGTGGTAGCTGTCGGCGGACCGCACGTGGGCGGTGAAGATCCCGCTGAACCGCATCGCGCCGAGTCCGTGGACGCCGGGCACCCGCTCCCTGAGCAGGCGTTCGAAGAAGGCCCGGTCCGCCGTGTCCCCCTCGTGTCCGTCGGGCACGCTGGCCCCCACGCGGAACACCCCGTCGCCCAGGGGGGCGAGCACCATGTTCCCGGTCCGGGTCAGGTAGTAGCCGACCTCGCTGCTGGTGGCCTCACCGACCAGCTCGGCGTCGGTGATGGCCAGACGGGTGCGCATCGACCTGCCGGCGAACCGGAAGCCGAAGACCTCGCGGACGGTGCTGTTGTACCCGTCGGCGCCGATCACCCAGTCGAACCTGTGGGTCCGCTCACGGCCGTCCGGGTCCGCCACGCGGCAGGTGACCCCGTCCGCGTCCTGTGCGCCCCCGAGGAACGTGCGGCCGTAGCCGACCGCTCCGCCGAGGGAGGCGAGGTGGTCCTCCAGGATCCTCTCGGTCCGCCACTGGGGGATGGTGATCGCGAACGGGTAGCCGACCCCGCGCAGGCGGTCGAAGCGGATCAGCCCGATCCTGCGTTTGTCGGAGTAGTAGTTCATCTGGTCGAAGTAGTGGCCGCCCGTGACGAGCCGTTCGGCGACGCCCACCCGGTCGAGGAGCTCGAGGATGCGGGGCCACAGGATCGTCGCGCGCGAGTGCGGGCTCTCCCTCTTGGTCTTGGAGATGATCTCCACGTCCACGCCGCAGCGGAGGAGTTCGCACGCGAGCACGAGACCCACCGGACCCGCTCCCACGATGAGGATCCTCGGGTGTTCCGTGTCCTCGTTCATCGGACCTCCGTCAACCGTCGATGGGGCTCAGCCGGTGGACCTGGGGCTCTCCGCGGAAGGCGCCCTCGACCTTGCCGAGGAAGTCCCGTACGCAGTCCTCCTTCATGTGGAGGTCGATCGCGTCCTGGTCGGCCCACTCCTCGACCAGGACGACGGTGTTCGGCCGCTCCGCGGAGACGAAGGCGTCGAACCGCAGGGAGCCCTCCTCCTCGGAGGTCCGCGAGGCCAGCTCGCGGAAGGCGTCCACCGCCATGTCGAACCGCTCGGGCAGTACGTCGAAGACCACGACGATCTGGATGCTCATGTGAGTGCGTTTCCCTTCGGGATGAGGAGGGGGGAGGGGGGAACGGGCGGGGTGCCGGGCGGGTGCTCGCAGTCCGAGGGCTCCACGTCCCACAGGAGGAGGGCGGCCGACAGGTCGCCGTCCCCCGTGGGCTCGACGTCCACGCAGGCGGCACGGCCGTTGCCGACCACGCCCGCGTCGTGCGGACCGGGCAGCGCCCGGGCCAGCAGGCCGAGGACGCCCCCGTGCGTCACCACGAGCACGGTCTGGTCGGGGGGGTGCCCGGGGGCGCGGACGACGCGGTCCAGGCCCCGGCAAAGGCGCGCGAGCGCGACCTCGCCGCTCTCTCCGCCCGGTGGGGCGAATCCGGGGTCAGCCAGCAGCCTGCGCACGGCGTCGGGGTGGCGCCGGGCGAACTCCTCACGGTCGGTGCCGTCCAGGACGCCCAAGTCGCGCTCCCGCAGTTCGGGGAGACAGGTGTGCGGAAGCCCGAGGCGGCGGGCGATGATGTCGGCCGTCGCCTCGGCCCGAAGCATCGTGGACGAGTACACGGCGGACCACCGGTGCGGGGTCAGAGAGCGCGCGATGCCCCGGGCCTGGGAGACGCCGGACGGATCGAGCGGTGCGTTGCTCTGCCCCTGGAACCGGTTCCCGGCGTTCAGGGCGGTGCGTCCGTGCCGTACCAGGGCCAACCGCATGTCAGTCCCCCGTGCTGAGGGAGACGAGCGTGGACGCCGCTTCGTGGAGGCTCTGCTCGGGTGTGATGACGCCCTCCGCGATCCGGACGCCCAGTTCCCTCTCCAGGACCAGGGCCATCTCCATCAGCGCCAGGGAGTCGAGATGGAGTTCCTCGAATCTGGACTCGTTGGAGATCTCCTCGGCGGGGACCTCGTACTTGCTCGTCAGGATCTCGGTGATGAGAGCGGTGATGGCCGCGGACATGTTCATCTCCTCGGAGTCGGTCTCTGCGGTGGTGCCGGTGGTGGGTGGTGCTCCGCCTTCCGGCGGTCAGATGCCGGGAAGCCCCGGCCAGGTGAGGGTGGCCGCTCCCCAGGTGGCGCCGCCGCCGAAGGCGGCGAGCAGCACGCGGTCGCCCTGGCCCAGGAGGCCCGAGGCCGCGCTGTCGGCCAGGGCCAGGGGGATGGAGGCCGCCGCCGTGTTGCCGACCCGCTCGATGTTGGACACGGCCCGGTCGGGGTCGATGCCCAGCTGTTCGGCCACCGCCTGGAGGATGCGCCTGTTCGCCTGGTGGCCGACGAACCTGTCGACCTCTCCGACGCCCCACCCCGTGGTGGACAGGGCCCTGCGCGAGGTGTCGGCCATCCTGCGCACCGCGTGGGCGAACACGCTCTGTCCCTCCATGCGGAAGTAGGCCTGGTCGGGTTGCGCGGGCATTCCCGTCGCGCGCTGCTCGGACCCGCCCGCCGGGACGGTGATCAGGTCCCGCAGACTCCCGTCGCTACCGGTGTCGAAGTCCAGCACCGCGCCGTCCTCGTCCCGGCGCCCTGCCCGGAGCGCGAGCGCCCCTGCGCCGTCACCGAAGATCGCGACGGTCGTGCGGTCGTCGGGATCGAGAATCGTGGTGAAGGACTCGGCGCCGATGACCACGGCGGAGTCGGCCATGCCCGCGGTGACGGCCGCCGTCGCGACCTGCAGGCCGTAGACGAATCCGGAGCACACGGCGGAGACGTCGAAGGCGGTCGTGTCCACCAGCCCCATGCGTGTGGCCACGGTCGGCGCGGTGGCCGGGCAGGGTCGGTCCGGTGTGGTCGTCGCGACCACGACCAGGTCGGTCGAGGTCATTCCGGCCTGTTTCATGGCCCGGGAACCCGCCTCCGTCGCGAGGTCACCGGTGGACACACCGGGCTCCACCACGTGTCGTTGGCGGATGCCGGTTCGGGTCCTGATCCACTCGTCCGAGGTGTCGAGCCTCCGGCTGAGTTCGTGGTTGGTGACGATCCTGGACGGGACGGCTCCCCCGACCCCGGCGATGACGGCGGTGCGTCTCATCGGTCCTCTCCTTCGTTCAGGCGGTGGGCGACCGAGCACGTGACGCGGAGTCCGTCGAACTCGCCGACGATGTCACCGGTGCGCCAGGGGAAACCGCCCATACGGATCAGGGCGGGTTCGGTGATGGTCGTGGTGACCCCGACCCTGTCGGCGCCCGCCGGGCGGTTCGGCCGTGCCGCGCGCAGGACCGTCTGCCGCATCCAGAGGGTGTTGCTGTCCTCGCGCCGTATGCCGTCGAGGTCGTAGAGCATGATCTGGGCCAACTGCAGGGCCGTGACGAAACCGTCGACCATGCTCACCGAGGGCTGGTAGTCAGCTTCCAGGCCTGTACCGCTCCGGGCGTACGGGCCGTCCTGATGCAGTGAGAGGTCGGCCCGCGCACGCAGGCCGTTGGGGTCCACGACGACGTTTCGGATCTCCTGGCGCCTGGACGTGAACCCCTTGCCGAAGTAGCGGTCGCCGGCCTCGCCCAGGACGTCGTCCGGTGAGGAGTAGACGTGCTCTCCCCGGGGACCCGTTCCGGTGCGGTGGATCACCTCGCAGCCGACCCTCATGTTGCCGACCGTGCCGTCGACGACGGAGACGGACCAGGAGGGATCCTCCGCGAGGGGGGCGAGGGAGCGCCGCACGGCCCGGAGCGGAATGCGGTCCAGCTCCTCCATGGGAGTGCCGCCCGCGAGGATCCGTACACTCCGCAACCACGCCGAGGACGTCTCCGGGTCACCGTTCCCGCTGCGGCCCGTGACACAGAGTTCACTCAGTTCGGCGGCCGCGACGAGGGCGTCGATGGTGCTGAAGTGGGGGACTATTTTTCTCTCGGTCCCCTTCCTAGACCAGTCCTCCGGATACCGGACCGTCATTCCGGAAGTTACCTCGACCTTTTGCTGGTCGGGTTCTGCGGAGACCTTCGTGTCATGGTACCGGTAGTCGACCCTGCGGAACCCGGAGCCGAAGAACCTTTTTTCTCCGGGTCCCAGTATTTCGTCTACCGTGGAAATTGATTTCTGTGCAGTGAGATATGGGGGCACTTCTGCTCCATTCTCTGGGGGCAGGGCGGTCTGGTTTGCGCTGTTACCTGCTTCGGATCGCGCAGGTCAGCAGGGCCGTGCAGGTGCGCTTTCCTGTGTCGTCGCTGATGACGATCTCGTAGGTGGCCGTGGTTCTGCTTTCGCGCAGTGGGGTGCAGACGCCGGTCACGCGCCCTGAGGAGACCCACCGGTGGTGGGTGCAGGACAGGTCGAGCCCGACCGCGTTGCCTCCGTCGCCGGCGTGCATGAGGGCCGCCAGGGAGCCCAGAGTCTCGGCAAGGACGGCGTTCGCGCCGCCGTGGAGGATGCCGAGGGGTTGGTGGTTGCCCTCGACGGGCATCGAACCGGACACGTACCCGGGTCGGCAGTCGTGGATGTCAATTCCCATACGCCGCACGAGATGGTCGTGTGCACCGTTGGATGCCGGGAGAAAGTCTTCCAGCGTTGCGCTTGTCACGGCTTTCCTCATTCCGGGTCAGGCGGAAGGAAAGGGAAGGGAAATAAGAGGGCGGAATTTTCTGGAACGGGATTAGCCAGTCGGCTTCTCGGTGCTCCGATGAGAAATTCCCACTTAATCCATATACAGTCGAGCATGCGGCCAGTTGGGGTGTCAAGCTTCGCGTGGGAATGTGGCCTAATGATGCCAATCTTCTGATGTGTCCTGCATCTGCTTGTGCACCGGGTTTGCGTGAGGTAGACAGGTTCCGTTGGCCCGGGTGTGCCAAGGCATGCGTGTGAGCCAACAGCCCCGAATGAGTGATCCAAGTCACACGGGGTCTGCAGGTGCGGTTGCATTGGAAGGGACGGCCAATCTCCGTGTTTAACGCAGTTTTCATAATTAATTTACGAAGCACATCTCCGAAAGTTGCTCACGTGAATGAATTTGTGAACGGCGGTGGGGCGGCCGCGGAGCTTCTCACTGAGGAGGACCGGACCCTCCTGGTCCTTCTGGCCGAGTGCGCCAACGACGAGCAGGTGGCCCGCCGCGCCCTCATGAGCGTGCGGACGGTACGGCGCAGGGTCGCCAGACTCATGGAGCTGCTCTCCGTCAACAACCGCTATGCGCTGGGCGTCGCCGCGTGCGGCCTCGGTTTGGTCGCCCGTCGGTCGGGAACCGGCAGAACGCTCGTGGGGGCGGCCAGGTAGAGGTGGCCGTCGGACCCGGTACAGCCCATGTCGGGACAGCCGTAGCCCTGCCCCCGCTATCCCCACACCCTCCGGGGCGCCTCACCCCGGGCCGCGAACCCGGCGACCGAGCCCTCTCCCCGCTCCTTCCCCCGCCCTACCTTCCTCCGGCCACCCTCCTCTCGTGATGCCCGGCCCCTTCCCCCCTGCTCCCCCCGCGTGCCGCCCGACCGGAACCGCATACCGGGCACCTCTCCGGAACCCGCCACCGCGCACGGCACTCCCAAGACCCCTTCCCCAGCCCCTCTCCCACCGATTCCGCCCACGGAAGGTGCACCATGGTGATCGCTTCCTCGGAGAGTCCCTCCCAGTCCCGGAACACCGTCGAGCCGCTCCTCCGTGAGTTCCGCGGTATCCGGGAGCAGGTGGTCTCGGGCCCGAGTCCCGGGGCCACAGCGGCCCAGCACGCCAGGGGCAAGCTGACCGCGCGCGAACGTGTCAAGCTCCTCCTGGACGAAGACTCGTTCCGGGAGTTGGAGCCGCTTCGCCGACATCGGGCCCAGGGGTTCGGACTGGAGTCCAACCGCCCCTACGGAGATGGCGTGATCACGGGCTGGGGCACCGTGGACGGTCGGACAGTCTTCGTCTACGCCCACGACTTCCGTGTCTTCGGGGGTTCGCTCGGGGAGGCGCACGCCCAGAAGATCCACCGGCTGATGGACCGGGCACTGGCCGTGGGCGCTCCCGTGGTGTCGCTCAACGACGGTGCCGGCGCGCGCATCCAGGAGGGTGTGACCGCGCTCGCGGGTTATGGAGGCATCTTCCGGCGCAACGTGCGCGCTTCCGGGGTCGTCCCCCAGATAGCGGTCATGCTGGGACCGTGCGCGGGAGGGGCCGCATACTCTCCCGCGCTCGCCGACGTCGTGTTCATGGTCCGGTCCACGGCTCAGATGTTCGTGACCGGACCGGACGTGGTGAGGGCGGTGACCGGTGAGAACATCACCCACGAGGGCCTGGGCGGAGCGGACGTCCACGCGGAGGCGTCCGGGGTCTGTCACCGCGTCTTCGAGGACGAGGAGACCTGCCTGAGCGAGGTGCGCTACCTTCTCTCGTTGCTGCCGTCGAACAACCGTGAGAGCCCTCCCCGCCTTACCGCCCCCCTCGCGGACGGGAGGTCTCCCGAGCGCCTGCTCGAACTGGTTCCGGTGAACCCGAACCAGTCCTACGACATGAAGGCCGTCATCGAAGAGCTCGTCGACGAGGACCTCTTCGAACTGCACGAGAGGTGGGCTCCCAACCTCGTCGTCGGCCTTGCCCGTGTGGGCGGCAGGGTGGTGGGGATCCTCGCGAACCAACCCCGGCACCTCGCCGGCGTCCTGGACATCGGCGCCTCCGAGAAGGGCGCGCGCTTCGTCCAGTTCTGCGATGCCTTCAACATCCCGCTGGTCACGCTGGAGGACGTACCGGGATTCCTGCCGGGCGTCGAACAGGAGCACGGGGGGATCATCCGGCGCGGCGCGAAGCTGCTCTACGCCTACTGCAACGCGACCGTGCCCCGGATATCGGTCATTCTGCGCAAGGCCTACGGGGGCGCCTTCATCGTGATGGACAGTCAGGCCATCGGAGCGGACCTCACCTACGCCTGGCCGACCAACGAAGTGGCGGTGATGGGTGCGGAGGCAGCCGCCGACGTGGTCTTCCGCAAGGAGATCGCCGCCTCCGACGACCCGGAGGCCACCCGGGAGCGGAAGGTCCGGGAGTACCGCGGCGCGCTGACGCACCCCTATCACGCAGCGGAACGCGGACTGGTGGACGACGTCATCGACCCTCGGGACACCCGCCAAGCGCTCATCGACGGTCTGGAGATGTTGGACGGCAAACACGCGGACCTGCCCGAACGCAAGCACGGCAATCCGCCCCAGTGATACGGAGGAAGCATGGAACCGGTCCCCATGGCGCTGGGAGCGCGTCCGGACACGACGGTCGAGGCCGCAGGGTTGACCGACCAGGAGGAGGCGGCCGTGGCGGTGGTCCTCGCGGCGGTGCTGACGGGCACGCCCCCGCCGGTGCCGCAGGGAAGGCGGCGGGGCCCGCAGGTCCGCTGGCGGAGGCCGGACCGCGAGGGCGGTGTGCGGGTCGGCCCGAGTTGGCGCCGGGAGGGAAGGGGTCTCCACCGTGCGTAAAGTTCTGATCGCCAACCGCGGCGAGATCGCCGTGCGCGTCGCGCGCGCCTGCCGCGACGCCGGACTGACCAGCGTCGCCGTCTACGCCGAACCCGACCTGGACGCCCTGCACGT
>NZ_VWVV01000040.1 GCF_009830945.1 Nocardiopsis sp. FR4
AGGGCAAGACGATGGGGCACGCGGGCGCGATCGTGTCGGGTTCCTCGGGCACGGCCGCCGCGAAGAAGGAGGCTCTGGAGGCCGTCGGCGTCAAGGTCGGCAAGACCCCCAGCGAAACCGCCCAGCTCGTCCGCGACCTCCTGGAGGCGGAGTGATGATCAAGCCCGGAACCGAGTGGTCCACCCTCTACACCCGCTGCCGTGAGACCGCCCCCGAGGCCTTCGGCGCCGACCGGGTCCACAACCACTGGGGCGGCCGGTGGCGCGCCGACGGCCGGCCCCGCCTCGCGCACTCGCCCGTGGACGGCTCGGAGATCGCGGGCCCGCCCATGCTCGACGGCCCCACGGCGGCCCGCGCCGTGGCCGTGGCCGCGGCCGGGCACCGCGAGTGGAGCCGTGTCCCGTTGGAGGAGCGCCGGACCCGGGTCCGCGCCGCGGTCGACGCCTGGGCCGAGCACCGCGACACCCTGGCCCTGGCCCTGGTCTGGGAGATCGGCAAGCCCTGGCGGCTGGCCTGCCAGGACGTCGACCGGGCCGTCTCCGGCGTGCGGTGGTACCTCGACGAGATCGACCGGATGCTGGACGGGCGGGTCGCCCTCGACGGCCCGGTCAGCAACATCGCGAGCTGGAACTACCCGATGAGCGTCCTCGCGCACGCGATGTGCGTGCAGGCCCTGGCGGGCAACGGGGTGGTCGCCAAGACCCCCACCGACGGCGGGCTGGTGTGCCTCACCCTCGCCGTGGCCCTGGCGGTCCGCGAGGGACTGCCGTTCACCCTCGTCAGCGGCGGCGGCCGGGACCTGTCCCCGGCGCTGGTCCGCGGCCCGGAGATCGGCTGCGTGTCCTTCGTCGGCGGACGCGACACCGGCGGCCGGGTCGCGGCCGACCTCGCCGACCTCAACCGACCCCACGTCCTGGAGCAGGAGGGCCTCAACTGCTGGGGGGTGTGGGAGTTCGACGACTGGGACACCCTGACCGGACAGATCCGCAGGACCTTCGACTACGCCAAACAGCGCTGCACGGCCTACCCGCGGTTCGTGGTGCAGCGGTCCCGCTTCGACGCCTTCCTGGGCGCCTACCTGGCCGCCGTGGCCCAGGTGCGCTTCGGGCACCCGCTGGTCGTCGACGCACCCGGCGACGACCTGCCCGAACTCGACTTCGGTCCGCTGATCAACGCGGCCAAGGCCAAGGAGCTCACCGACCGCGTGGACGAGGCCGTCGCGGGCGGCGCGGTGCCGCTGTACCGGGGCTCCCTCGCCGAGGCCCGGCTGCTCCCCGGCCAGAACACCGACGCCTACGCGGCACCGGTGGCCCTGCTGGAGCCGCCGCGCTCCTCACCGCTGTTCCACGCCGAGCCCTTCGGCCCGGTCGACACGATCGTCCTGGTGGACACCGAGGCCGAGCTGCTGGCGGCCATGAACGCCAGCAACGGCGCACTGGTGGCCACGCTGTCCTGCGACGACACCGACACCGCCGCCCGCCTCGCCACGGGCGTGCGGGCGTTCAAGGTCGGCGTCAACCGGCCGCGCTCACGCGGTGACCGCGACGAGCTGTTCGGCGGCTGGGGCGACTCCTGGCGCGGGGCCTTCGTCGGCGGCGAACTCCTGGTCCACGCGGTCACCCGCGGCCCCGCCGGGGAACGGCTGCCCGGCAACTTCCCCCGCTACACGCTGCACCCCGAGGGCCGCTGAGGTCCGCGGTACCGCCTCCCCGCCGGGGCGGGGAGGCGCGCGAACTCCTCCGGGGCGGCCCCGGACGAAGGGAACGGGGCCTCCGCCACGGCGGAGGCCCCGGGGTCCGGTATCGGGCCCGGTCGACGCGGGGGGCTGGTACGCGCCGACCGGGCCCGCGTCTACCGGTTCGGAGGGCTGAGCGCCCCCGGGGCCGCCGAAGGCGCGATCAACGCCTTCTCCGGGAGTACTCGGTGCCTTCCGGCGTAGACGTTCATGGAGGTGCCGCGCAGGAATCCGACGAGCGTCATCCCCGCCTCCGCGGCGAGGTCGACGGCGAGCGAGGAGGGCGCGGAGACCGCCGCCATCATCGGAACGCCCGCCATCCACGCCTTCTGCACCAGTTCGAAGGAGGCGCGTCCCGACACCATCAGCACGGTCTCCCGCAGCGGCAGCCGGTCCGAGCGCAGCGCCCAACCGATCAGCTTGTCCACGGCGTTGTGCCTGCCCACGTCCTCGCGCAGGGCGAGCAGCTCGCCCCCGGGGGTGAACAGTCCGGCGGCGTGCAGGCCGCCGGTGCGGTCGAACACCCGCTGGGCCTCGCGCAGCCGGTCGGGCAGCACGGCCAGCACGTCCGCGCCCACGCGCGGGCCGTCCCCGTCCACCGGCCAGCGGGCCTGGGTGCGGACCGCGTCCAGGCTGGCCTTGCCGCACAGTCCGCAGGAGGAGGAGGTGTAGAAGTTGCGCTCCAGGGACGTGTCCGGGCGGGGGACGCCCGGGGCCAGCGACACGTCGAGCACGTTGTAGGTGTTGGAACCGTCCTCCGTGGCCCCCGCGCAGTAGCGGATCGCCACCACGTCCCGCTCCCGGCCCACCACGCCCTCGCCGACCAGGAACCCCGCGGCGAGGTCGAAGTCGTTGCCGGGCGTGCGCATGGTGACGGTGAGCGCGGCCCCGTCGAGCCGGATCTCCAGGGGCTCCTCCACCACCAGCGTGTCCACGCGCTCGCTCGCGGTGCCCTCCCTGATCCGCAGGACCTTCTCCCGGGCCGTGACCCTCCCCATCCCCTGACCGCCTTCCGCTTGTCCGCTTCCTCTGGTCTACTCCTCCGCCCGCTCCGCGTCGAGGGGGGAGGATCAGCGAATCCGGTCCGCCGAGCCCGTCCTCCGCGCCGCCCCTCACCGAGGGCCCCTCATCTCCGCTCGCCCTCCCCGCGCCGCTGCACGTGCTGGAAGCCGAACCGGCCCTTGATGCACAGGTTGCCGTGGGTCACCGGGTTGTCGTGCGGGGACGTGACCTTCACGATCCGGTTGTCCTGGACGTGCAGGGTCAGGTTGCAGCCCACCCCGCAGTAGGTGCACACCGTGGTCGTCTCGGTCTGCCTTCCCTCGTCCCACGTACCCTCCCGGCGCATCTCGAACTCCGTGGCGAACGACAGCGCCCCCGTCGGGCAGACCTCCACGCAGTTCCCGCAGTACACGCAGGCGGAGTCGGGCAGGGACACGTCGTGCTCGGTGGAGATCCGCGCGTCGAAGCCGCGGCCCGCCACCCCGATGGCGAAGGTGTTCTGCCACTGGTCGCCGCAGGCGTCGACGCACTTGTAGCACATGATGCACTTGGAGTAGTCGCGCACGTAGAGGTCGTTGTCCACCTTGGCGGGCTGCTCGACGGTCTCGGCCTCGGTGCCGTCGCCGGGCTCGTGCTCCCCCGCCCGGCGGGCGTCGCGCACGCCCAGGGCGGCGGGTTCGGCGCGGGGGCCGAACCGGTCCGGATCCGCCCCGTAGCGCTCGTTCCACTCCGCGACCCCGGGCGTGGTCGACAGGTCCACCGAGGAGCCGAGGAGTTCGAGCACCATCCTGCGGCTGTGCCGTACCCGCTCGGAGTCGGTGGCCACGCTCATGCCCGGCTCCAGCTTGCGCGAGCAGGCGGGGGCGAGCGTGCGCGCGCCCTCCACCTCCACCACGCACACCCGGCAGGCGTTGCGCGGCGTGAGCGTGTCGCCGTAGCAGAGCGTGGGGATCTCGGTCCCCGCCCCGGCGCAGGCCTCCAGGACGGTGGTGCCCTCCGGCACGCGGACCGGCTCTCCGTCGATGGTCGCGTCGATCAGCCGCCTGGGCGGGGCCAGGAGCACGGGCTCGGTCATGAGGCCTCCTCGGTCGCCGCCCCGCTCTCCGGCGCGGCGGTCTGGTGGGTGTCTTCGACGGTCGCGCGGGGTCCCCCCGGCGCGGAGGGCGGCTCGGCGAACAGGCCGAGCCGGTCGATCGCCGACTCCACGGCGTTCCAGGCGGTCTGGCCCAGGCCGCAGATCGAGGCGTCGCGCATGGCCCGGCCGACCTCGCGCAGCAGGGGGAGTTCGCGGTCGGGGGAGGAGGCGCCCGAGCGCAGCCGCAGCAGCGCCTCCTCCTGGCGCACCGTGCCGACGCGGCACGGCACGCACTGGCCGCAGGACTCGTCCCGGAAGAAGGCGGCCACGCGTACCAGCGTGGCGAGCAGGTCGGCGGTGTCGTCCAGGACCAGGACCACACCCGACCCGAGGGAGGCGCCCGCGGCCCTGGCCCCCTCGAAGGTGAGGGGGATGTCCAGTTCGTCGCCGCGCACGAACGTCCCGGCGGCCCCGCCGAGGAGCACCGCGCGGATCGACCGGCCCCCGGGCACGCCCCCGGCCGCCTCCACCAGGTCCCGCAGGGTGGCCCCGAAGGGCAGCTCGTACAGACCGGGCCTGCGCACGCCGCCGGAGAGGCAGAACAGCTTGGGTCCGGTCGAGTCCCGGGTGCCCACCGACGCGTACGCCGGACCGCCCATCAGCAGGATCGGCAGCACGTTGACCAGGGTCTCCACGTTGTTCACCACGGTCGGCTTGCCGAACAGGCCCTTCTCCACGGGGAAGGGCGGCTTGGTGCGCGGCTCGCCGCGCTGGCCCTCGATGGAGCCGAAGATGGCGGTCTCCTCGCCGCAGATGTAGGCGCCCGCGCCGCGCCGGATCTCGATGTCGAAGTCCAGGCCCGAGCCCATGATGCCGGTCCCCAGGAGCCCGCGCTCGCGGGCCAGGGCCAGGGCGTTCTCCAGGTGCCGCAGCGCGCGCGGGTACTCGCCCCGGATGTAGAGGTAGCCGGTCCGGGCCCCGATCGCGAACCCGGCGATGGTCATGGCCTCGACGAGGGAGAAGGGGTCCCCCTCCATCAGCACCCGGTCCTTGAAGGTGCCCGGCTCGCTCTCGTCGGCGTTGCACACCAGGTAGTGCGGGGTGTCGGGCTGCTGGGCGGTGGCGCTCCACTTGCGTCCGGTGGGGAAGGCCGCGCCGCCGCGGCCGACCAGCCCGGACTCGTTCACCTCGCGCAGGACCCCGGCGGGGCCGATCCGCAGGGCCTCCCGCAGGGCGGCGTAGCCCCCCGCCGCCCGGTAGTCGTCCAGGCTGAGCGGGTCGACCCGGCCGATCCTGCGCAGCAGGACGTGGTCGGGGGAGCCCGCGTCGGGCACGGCGGAGGCGGGGGCCGGCTCGGGCCGGTTGCCCGGCAGGGGCGCGGAGGCGTAGGTGGTGCGCGGGCCCGGGTGGTGGCCGTTGCCGCTCCCGGCGGGTCCCGGGGCCGTCCCGGGGCCGCCCCCGGTGAGCGCGTCGACGTCCTCGGCGACGGCGGGCGCGGCCACCGCGTACCGCGCCGGGTCGCCGGCCTGGAGCGCGAGCGCGGCGGGCGCGCGCTCGCACAGGCCCAGGCAGGGGCTCTCGTGCCAGGTGACGGCCGCGTCCGGTGCCTCAGCGCCCCGGGAGGGGCCGTGCCCGCCGCCGGGCGGGCCGAGCCGCGCGGCCAGGCGGTCGCGCAGCGCGCCCGAGCCCGCGGCCGCGCAGGCGATGTCCGTGCACAGGTGCACCACCCGGCGGGGCCGCTCGTGCAGCGCGAACATCGCGTAGAAGGAGGCGACGGCGTAGGCCTCGGCGGGAGGGACGGTCAGCCTGCGGCAGACGTAGTCGAGCGCGCCCCGGCTGATCCAGCCCACCCGGTCGTTGACGGCGTGCAGCGCGGGCAGGAGCAGGTCGCGCCGCTCCCGCGAGGCGTGTCCGCCCCGGGCGTAGCGCAGGTCGGCGTCCTGGCGGATGCCGCCGTCCCACCCGGACTCGGGCGGACCCAGGACGGCGTCGACGGCGTCGCGTTCCACGGCGGTGGGAGCCTCGTCCAGGAAGCGCAGGTCCACGCCCGCTCACCCCAATCACATGTAAGCCAGATCACAGGATTCTGTATACAGAAGACAGTAGGATGTGGTTGTCCGGTTGACAACCCCCGCGGGCGATCCCGCACAGGTCCGGGTCCGTGGCGGACCCGCGGCGGGCCGTCTCCACAGGGGCTGGGGAGACGGCCCGCCGCGGCCCTCCCGGCTCAGGAGGCCGCGGCGGTCGCGCGCGCCTCCTCCGCGTGCTCCACCCGCTCGATCCGAACCGCGGCGGCCTTGTACTCGGCCGTCCCGGCGATCGGGTCGGTCGCGTCGATGGTCAGCAGCTGCGTGTCCACCTGGTCGGGGAAGTGGAAGGTCATGAACACCAGCCCGGGCCGCATCGCGTCGGTGACCGAGACCGGCACCAGGACCGAGCCCCGGCGCGAGGTCACCCGCACGGTCTCCCCGTCCCGCACCCCCAGCTTGACCGCGTCCTCCGGGGACAGGTCCAGCAGTTCGCCCCGGCGCAGCGGCGAGGAGAAGCCGCTGGTCTGCACGCCGGTGTTGTAGTCGTCCAGGCGGCGCCCGGTGGTCAGCCGGAACGGGAAGTCCTCGTCCAGCAGGTCCACCGGCGGCGAGTGGCCGACGATGCCGAAGGGCGCGGGCTCACCGCGCTCCCCCGGGTCGGTGGACCACAGCCGCGCGTGCAGGTAGCTCGGCTCCAGGGTGTCCTCCGAGTAGCAGGGCCACTGGATTCCGCTGTGCTCGGCCAGGCGGGCGTAGCTCATGCCCCGGTGCATGGGGGACAGCGAGCGCACCTCGTCCCAGATCCGCTCCGCGGAGGGCCGCTCCCAGTCGTGGCCCAGGCGGGTCGCCAGTTCGCACATGATCTCGATGTCGTCCCGGGCGCCCTCGGGCGGATCCAGGGCCTTGCGGACCAGCTGGACCCGGCGCTCGCTGTTGGTGAAGGTGCCGTCCGACTCGCACCAGGAGGCGCTCGCCGGGAGTACGACGTCGGCGAGTTCGGCGGTGCGGGTGAGGAAGATGTCCTGCACCACCAGGTGGTCCAGGGCGCGCAGCCGGCTCGTGGTCTTGTGCGTCTCGGGCTCGGACTGGACCGGGTTCTCTCCGATCACGTACAGCGTCCGGATCTCGCCGGTCTCCATGGCCTCGAACATCTGGGTCAGGTTCCTGCCCCTGGAGCCCTGGATCGGCCGCCCCCACGCCTCCTCGAACCTGGCGCGCACCCCCGGGTCCAGGAGGTCCTGGAAACCGGCCAGCCGGTCCGGGATGGCGCCCATGTCCCCGCCGCCCTGCACGTTGTTCTGTCCGCGCAGCGGGTTGAGTCCGGAGCCGTGCCGCCCCACGTGGCCGGTCAGCAGCGCCAGGTTGATCAGCGCGCGCACGTTGTCGGTGGCGTTGTGGTGCTCGGTGATGCCCAGGGTCCAGCAGAGCTGGGCGCGCTCCGCGCGGGCGTAGGAGTGCGCGAGTTCGCGGATGGCCTCCGCCGGAACGCCGGTCTCCGCCTCGGCCGCCGTGAGCGTCCACGGCTCGACCAGCGCGCGGTACTCCTCCAGCCCGGTGGTGGCGCGCTCGACGAAGGTCTCGTTGGCCAGGCCCGCGTGCAGGATCTCCCGTCCTACGGCGTGCGCCAGCGGGATGTCGGTGCCCACGTTGAGCCCGAGCCAGCGGTCGGCCCACTCGGCGGTCGAGGTGCGCCGGGGGTCCACCACGAAGAGCCGGGCGCCCCGGCGGACCCCCTTGAGCACGTGCTGGAAGAAGATCGGGTGGGCGAAGCGCGGGTTGCCGCCCCAGATCACGATGAGGTCGGTGTCCTCGATCTCCGCGTAGGAGGAGGTGCCGCCGCCGGAGCCGAAGGCGGCCGCCAGCCCCGCGACGCTCGGCGCGTGGCAGGTGCGGTTGCACGAGTCGACGTTGTTGGTGCCGATCACGGCGCGGGTGAACTTCTGCGCCATGAAGTTCATCTCGTTGGTGGCCCGGGCGCAGGAGAGCATGCCGAAGGAGTTCGGCCCGTGGCGCTCCACGCCCTGCCGGAACCCGGCCGCGGCGCGGTCCAGGGCCTCCGGCCAGGTGGCCGGGCGCAGCTCTCCGTGCTCGCGCACGAGCGGCTGGGTCAGGCGGTCGTAGAGGGTGGAGGAGTCGTCGGATCGCATGTGGCCTCGCATGGTCGTCGTGGCCTTCGTGGTGGTCGTCGGAGGAGGGTTCGTGCCGCGCATCCGGAGGAGGATACTGCATACAGTATTTTCGGCGACGGGGGCGGTGGTCAAGGGCGGGGAGGGCCGGGGATGACGGGAGGAGGGCTCAGGAGACGGCGACCGGCTCGGACACCCGCTGGTTCAGCAGCCCCGCCACGGCGTCCACCGTGCGCAGGGCCGGGACCGCGACCCCGGTCAGGTCGGCCAGCTCCACCACCGCGGACAGGATGACGTCCAGTTCCATGGGACGGCCCCGCTCCAGGTCGTGCAGGGTGGAGGTGCGGTGGTCCCCGGCGCGCTCGGCGCCCGCCAGGCGCCGGTCGACCGAGACGCTCGGGCGCACCCCCAGCGCGGCCGCCACCGCCAGGGTCTCGTCCATCATGGTGCGGGCCAGGTCCCGGGCGGAGCGGTCGCGGCAGATCTGCGCCATCGTGGAGCGGGTCAGCGCGCTGAGCGGGTTGAAGACGATGTTGCCCATCAGCTTGACCCAGATGTCCTCGCGCAGGTCCGCCTCGACCGGGCACTTGAGCCCTCCGGCCTCCATCGCCGCCGACAGGGCGCGGCAGCGCGCGGAGTCCGAGCGGTCGGGTTCGCCGATGGAGAAGCGGGTGCCCTCGATGTGGCGGACCACCCCCGGCGCGGCGATCTCGGTGGCCGCGTAGACCACGCACCCCACCGCGCGCTCCACCGGGATCGTGCGGCTCACCGCGCCGCCCGGGTCCACGCTCTCGATCCGCCTGCCCGCCAGCGGGCCGTCCACCCCGTGGAAGTACCACCACGGGATGCCGTTCTGGGCGGCCACGACCGCCGTGTCGGGGCCCAGCAGGGGGCGCAGCAGCGGGCCGCACCCGGCGTAGTGCTGGGCCTTGAGGCCGAGCAGGACGGCGTCCACGGGACCCACCTCGGCCGGATCGTCCGTGGCGTGGGGGTGCGCGGTGAAGTCGCCGCGGGGGCTGAGCACCCTGACGCCGTGCTCGCGCATGGCCCGCAGGTGCTCGCCGCGGGCGATGAGGTGGACGTCGGCCCCGCCGCGGTGCAGTGCGGCGCCCGCGTAGGCGCCGATCGCGCCGGCGCCCAGAACGGCGATTCTCATGGAGAGGCTCCCTTCTCTTTCCATACTGTATACAGTATTCTTTAGTCGTCGCCTCCCCACACTCGGCTGAAGGGAGAAGGAACGCCCGACCCCGGCGCTTCGGAAACTTCTTCGCTTCTTCCCTCGTCGGCGCGGCGGGTCTCCGACCGGGCCGCGGCGGCGTGCACCGCCGTCGGAGTTTGTACACTGTCTACAAAGAGCACCTTCCCTGGATCCTGGAGACTCCCTATGTCCGCACAGGGGCTGAGTACCGTCGCAGGGCGTATCCAGCGTCCGGTACCGCTGCGCGAAGCCGTGTACGAGGCCATCCTCGACCTCATCACCACCCGGGCCCTCTCTCCCGGACAGCACCTGGTCGAGACCGAGCTCGCCCAGCAGCTGGGCGTCTCGCGCCAGCCGGTGCGCGAGGCCATGCAGCGGCTCAGCAACGAGGGCTGGGTGGACCTGCGGCCCGGCTACGGGGCCTTCGTGCACACGCCCACCGAGAGTGAGGCCGACCAGCTGCTGGCGGTCCGCGCGCTGCTGGAGACCGAGTCGGCCCGCCTGGCCGCCGACAACGCCTCGGAGGAGCAGATCGCCCTGCTGCGCGACCGCGTCGCCGCGGGGCGCGTCGCGGCGGAGCGGGGCGACACCGAGTCCGTGGTCCAGGCCAACGCCGACTTCCACCGCGCGGTCACCGAGGCCTCGGGCAACCGGGTGCTCGCCGAACTGGCCGCACAGGTCGACCGCCGGGTCCGCTGGTACTACGCCCCCGTCGCCCGCATCCGGGGCTCCGCCTCCTGGGACGAGCACCAGCAGCTCGTCGACGCCATCGAGGCCCGGAGCCCGGAGGAGGCGCTGAGGCTCATGAGCGAGCACACCGAGCGCACCCGGCGCACCTACCACGAACAGGTGGACGGCGCGGCGGCGGACTGACCGCTAACCGCGTTCGGCCACCCGGTACTCGCTCCCCTCGGCGTCGCGGGTCAGGTAGCCCTCGTCCACCAGGTGGCGGCGCATCGAGGACGGGTCGTCGTAACACGAGCGCAGAGCCGCGTTGACCTGCTTCTCCGTGTACTTCATGCCGGGGGCGAAGAAGCGCTCGGTGATCCGGGCGAACACCCGCTCCCGCAGCTCCTGCCTGACCGGCAGGCTGCTCAGCCGGCCGTCGCGGAACAGCGCGTCGGCCGGATCCCGCACCGCGGGCCTGTGCTCCTCCAGCGCCGCGGCGTACACCTCCGGCACACTCACCACGCGGTCGCCCTCCTCGCGCACCAGCCCCGCCCGCACCAGCCGGGCCAGGCTCTTGCGGGCCCCGGCGCCACCGCCCTCGCCGGATCCGGCCCGCTCGCGGGGCAGCCCCCCGGGGCCCGCCGCGACCACGCGGGCGTAGAGCGCGAGCCGGTCCGGGTCGGCCAGGGCCGAGACGATCTGGGCGGGATGGGGCACGGTGTCCTCCTCGTGGTCCGGTGTGTTCGCGCGCTCCCAGGACCCTAGGGGGGTCGCACGTTAGCTTCCAGCGGTTTTCCGCCCCGGACCAGCGCTCGGTCAGCCCTCGGCGAGCAGGCGCTCGACCACCCGGGCCACCCCGTCGTCGTTGCTGGCCGGGGCCACCCGCAGCCCCAGCGACGGGTCGAGCAGGTCCGGGTGCCCGCTGGCCATGGCGTACCCCGCACCGGCCCAGGTCAAAGCGGACAGGTCGTTGGGCATGTCGCCGAAGGCCACGACCTCCTCGGCGCGCACGCCCCACCGGTCGCAGACCATGGCGAGCGTGCTGCCCTTGTTGACCCCCGGCGCGCTGAGCTCCAGCAGGCTGGACCGGCCCGAGTACGTGACCTCCGCCAGCGGCCCGACCGCCTCCACCGCGGCCTCGTGCAGGCGGTCCACCGGGGTGTCCTGGGCGCGTACGAGCAGTTTGGTGATCGGGGTGGCCCGGGCGAGCAGCGCCTCGGTGGTCTCCAGGACCTCGCGCACCCACTCACTCGGCACCCACGGTTCCAGGAGGTAGTCGGCGTCGTGGAAGAAGTCGGTCCCGGTCTCGACTCCGAAGCCGAGGCCGGACAGGGCGGTGCGCAGCCTCTCGACCACGATGGCGCTGGTCTCCAGGTCGATGTCCCGCACCAGCGGGTCGGCGTCGGGGGCGTGGGCGAGGGCCCCGTTGCCGCAGACCACGGCGGCGCAGGGGAGCTGTTCGGCGATGTGTTGGGTGGTCCGGGGCGGGCGGGCGGTGGCGACCACCACCCTGACGCCCGCCTCCGCCGCGGCGGTCAGCGCCCGCCGGTTGCGTTCGGAGAGCAGGCCGTCGGCTCCCAGGAGAGTTCCGTCGAGGTCGGTCGCGATAACCAGGGGAAAGACCATAGTGCGCATTATGTCTGCCGACGGTGGCGAACTGAAGCGCTTTCACCCGGTCCGGCCGGGCGCGCCCAGGGCGAGGGGGACGCGGCCCCCGGGCTCGGCCGAGCCCGGGGCGGCCACGCCCTCCTCCAGGATCGCCCGCATCTTCGGGCACTCCAGGAGGTGGTCGGCCTCGCAGGCCATGACGTGCGCGACCATCTCGCGGGCGGTGCGCAGCTGTTCCATGCGCTCGTCCAGCCGGGCCAGGTGCTCGGCCACCCGGCCGCGCTGGGCCTCGCAGTCCGGGGCGTCGATGAGCTCGCGGATCTGGGCCAGGCTGAACCCGGCCGCCTGCGCGCGGAGCACCAGCGCCACCCGCAGGCGGTGGTCCGGTGTGTACCGGCGCTGGCCCCCCGAGCGCCGGGACGGCTCCAGCACCCCGACCGACTCCCAGTGCCGCAGGACGTGCGGGGCCAGGCCGAAGGTCTCGGCCAGTTCCCCGATGGACAGTTCCGCCTCGCTTGACCTCATGTGGACATTAACTTCCAGACTGGAGCTCCGGTCAAGGAACGGAGCGAGGAGCAACGCCATGGACGAGGAGACCGAACGCGTGCGCGGCCAGTGGGACCAGATGTCGCGGCGCTACGACCGGGGGGAGCGGGTCCAGCGGCTGCTCCTGGGAGGCACCCGGGCCCGGCTGTGCCGGCAGGCCCGCGGGCGTGTCCTGGAGGTCGCCGTGGGCACCGGACAGGACCTGCCCCACTACCCGGAGGACGTGGAGGTGGTCGGGGTGGACCTGAGCCCCGGCATGCTGGCGCGGGCCCGGGCGCGCGCCGCCGGGCTGGGCCGGGAGGTCGACCTGCGAGAGGGCGACGCCCAGGACCTGCCCTTCGGCGACGGGGAGTTCGACACCGTCCTGTGCGCGCTGGCCCTGTGCACCATCCCCGACCAGTACCGGGCCCTGTCCGAGATGCACCGGGTGCTCCGCCCCGGCGGGCTCCTGCTGCTGGTGGACCACGTCGAGTACACCCGCTGGCCCCTCTCCCGGCGGGAGGCGCGCAAGGAGCGGCCCCGGCGCCTGCCCCGGAGCGTGGCCGTGGAGGCGGGCTTCACGATCGACCACCACGACCGGACCGCGCTGGGGTTCCTCGAACGGGTGACCGCCCACCGGGGCGCCTGAGCGGGGGCCGGAGGCCCCGGCCTCCGGCCCTTCCGCGTCCTTCGGCGCCTCGACGGCGCTTCGACGGGACTTTGCCCGCAGGTGGTGTGACAGTGGTGCCATGGCTACGCACAGCGAACTCCGAGACTTCTGGGAGCGCCGGCTCGACGGTGACTGGACCGAGAGCGGGGTCGGCTACCGGGCCCTGGGCCGCCCCTTCAACACGTGGATGTACCGCGTGCGCGAGGAGGTGTTCCTGCGCGAGGTCTCCCGGCTGGAGCCGGGCCGGGCCAGCGTCCTGGACGTGGGCAGCGGCACCGGCTTCTACGTCGGCCTGTGGGCGCGCACGGGCGTCGGCGACATCACCGGCTGCGACATGACCGACGCGGCCGTGCGGCGCCTGCGCGGCAGGTTCCCCGACCACCGGTTCGTCCGCCAGGACGCCGCCGACCTCGACGCCTTCGACACCGACTCCTTCGACGCGGTCTCCTGCGTGGACGTCCTGTTCCACATCACCGACGACGCGCGGTACGAGCGCGCCTTCGGGGAGTTCGCCCGGGTGCTGCGCCCCGGCGGGTCCCTGGTGGTCTCCGAGAACTGCCTCCAGCGCCCGGAGCAGCGCGGTGAGCACCAGGTCAACCGGACCCTGGAGCGGATCGCGCGCACCGCCGACCGGGCCGGGTTCGACCTCGTCCGCCGCGTCCCCATGCTCGTGCTGATGAACGCCCAGGTGGACGCGCCCGCGCCCTGGCGCAAGGCCTGGGGCGGCCTGCTGCGGGCGGCCACCCTGACCGCGCCGACCGGCTGGCTGGCGGGCGCCGCCCTCTACCCGCTGGAGCGCCGCCTGGTCCGGGGCCTCCGGGAGAGCCCCACCACGGAACTGCTGGTGCTGCGCCGGCGCTGAGGGGCCCGTGCCGCGGGCGGTGACACAGGCAGGTGTGCCGACGTTCCGTACGGGTACCGGGATACGGTTGATGTCCACCCTGTGCCGCGGCCTGACGTGGACGGGGCCTCCGGCACCGCGGACGTCCTGCTCGGGAGGCGACTGTGCGACGCTCCACCCTCATGTCGATGATCAAGTGGGGTCTCGTGGGGCTGGTGAGCACCCAGGTCGCGGTCGCGGCCACGCTCATGGGCATCAACCACTGGCGCCGGAAGGTTCGCCCGCGCCGGGCGGTCTTCCCCCGTACGGCGCCGGTGGAGCTGCCGGTGGGCGACTCGGGAACCACCGCCACCGTGTACACCTACGGCGAGGACGTCTTCGAGGACATGCTCTTCGCGATCAGCGGGGCCCGCCGCCGCGTACTCTTCGAGTCCTACATCGTCAAGAACGACCGGGTGGGCCAGCGGTTCAAGAAGGCCCTGATCGCGGCCGCCGACCGGGGCGTCGAGGTGTACGTCATCTACGACGGCTTCGCCAACCTCGTGGTGCCCCGGTCCTTCTTCCGCTTCCCGTCCAACGTCCACGTGCTGCGCTACCCGGCGTTCCGGCCCGGCGTGCTGCTGCTGAACATCCGCAAGTCCGGCCGCGACCACCGCAAGATCCTCACCGTCGACGGCGAGGTGGGGTTCGTCGGCGGGTACAACGTGGGGTCGCTGTACGCCACCGACTGGCGTGACACCCACCTGCGGGTGACCGGTCCGGGGGTGTGGGAGCTGGAGAACGCCTTCAGCGACTTCTGGAACATGAACCGCTCCTCGCGCCAGCCCGAGCTGACCGGCCTGGGCGCCCCCGACTGGGACGCCCACTTCCGGGTGCACCGCAACGTGCCCGAGCAGCTGATCTACCCCATCCGGGCCATGTTCCTGGAGGCCATCGACCGGGCCAAGGAGCGGGTGCTGTTCACCCAGGCCTACTTCATGCCCGACCGCGAGTTCCAGAAGGCGCTGGCGGACGCCGTGGAGCGGGGGGTGGAGGTCAACATCCTCGTGCCGGAGGAGTCCAACCACGTCATCGCCGACTGGATCTCCCGCAGCCAGTACTCGGTGCTGCTGCGCGGCGGGGTGCGGCTGTGGCTGTACCAGAACGCCATGGTGCACGCCAAGACGGCGACCGTGGACGGGCGCTGGTCCACGATCGGCACCGCCAACGTGGACCGGCTCAGCCTGACTGGCAACTACGAGGTCAACATCGAGATCTTCGACGAGGGCGTGGCCAAGCACCTGGAGGAGGTCTTCGTCAACGACCTCGCCAACTGCCGGGAGCTGACCTGGGAGGAGTGGAGCGGTCGACCGCTCGCCGCCAAGTTCGGCGAGTCCGTGCTGGCGCCCTGGCGGCCGTTCCTCTGAGCGCGCGGCCGGTCCCCGGATCCGACGGCCGCGCGACCGGTTCAGGCCCGGTGGCGCCGGGGCGGCGGCGGGCCCAGACGGTTGGGGAAGAACGGGTCCGGCTCCACCTTGCGCGGCCGGGGCCCGCCCCAGTGCTGGGGGCCGGGGTGCGGCGTACGGTGGAGCGCTCCGGCGATCGCGGACGGCGACCCTCCCCTCTGCCGGACGGGTGCCCCGTCCTCCTGCCCGGACCCCTCGCACGGCTCGGACCGCTCGTCGCGGGAGCCCTCCGCGCGCGTCATCCAACCTCCCCCGTCTCCGTCCCGGGTGCCCCTGCGCCCCGTGTGCTCGGGGTCCATGATCGGACGACTTCCGCGCGTTGTCATGGCGACACGGTGGGAGAGGGCGGAACCGGTCCGGACCCGTCGCGCTGCGCACGCGGGTCAGGCACCCGGACCGGCGTCGCCCGCGGCCCCGGGACGCGGAGGAGGCCCGGCGGGCATCGCGGGAGGGTCCGGGTGTCGGGGTCCGGATCGCCGCGGTGGCCCGGGGATCAGGGCCAGAACTGGGGCCAGGAAATAGGCCTGGGGTTCCTCCCGCAGGAGAAACCCCAGGTCAGCAGGGCGGCCCCGGCAGGATTCGAACCTGCGACACCCGCTTTAGGAGAGCGGGCGAGTGCGGTTCGCGGGCGTTCACCACGGTCCTGACCTGCGGTGGCGTACTTCCCCGTACCCCCGCGATCGAGGGCGAACTGAGACCAGAACTGAGACCAGGCAAGGGCCGAACACGACCCGCGAGGGGTGAGGCCTCTGCTCGGGAAGCTCTCCGGCCGCTTCCGTTCCGGGAGGGTGGTGGCCGGGAATGAAGTCCTCTCGATGGTCCAAGTGGACCACCATCGCCGCCGTGCTGATGCTGGCCGTGATCGCGGCCGTGGTGTCTTACTCGCACATGTACGAACTCGCCCTGCACCACGGCGAACCCGAGTGGCGAGCTGCCTTGTTCCCCCTCTCCGTGGACGGCATGATCGTCGGTGCGTCCATGACGCTGCTCAGCGATGCCCGTCACGGCCGTAAGGGCGGGCTGCTGCCCTGGGCGCTGTTGATCATCGGGTCGGCCGCGTCCTTGGCGGCCAACGTCGCGGTGGCCGACCCCACGATGTGGTCCAGGATCATTCACGCCTGGCCGAGCTTCGCGCTGATCGGTGCTTATGAGCTACTCATGCGCGAGTTCCGTGCGACCGCGCGGAGCGTACGCAGGGCTCACACAGCCGATGAACAAGCCCCAGAGCCGACCTCCGGGGCGAAGACCCGAGAAACTCAGGACCCCACCACTTCGGACGCGTCAAAGGCCACGGACTTCCAAGTCGTGCATGGCAGGGACACCGGGGCGATGGCGAAGCCGACCCTGTCACCGTTCCAGGCCCGGGCATGGCGATGGGCTCTGGACCGGCAGCGAGAGACGGGCGAGCTCCCTAGCGGAAAGGAGATCGCGGCACGCTTCGGTCGCAAGGAACGCTGGGGCCGGTTGGTCAAGCAGCAGGGGCAACACCAGGGCGCTCACCCTGATCTCGTTGGGAGCAGCCCGAGGAACAGTAAGGCGGGAAGCTTGCTCATGGATGCTTGATGGGCCCCGGGTAAGGGGCCACGGCATACCCTGGAACTCCCACACCCAAGTACTGAGCAGTTCCCCAGACGAACATGCCTCCTCGCTGGCCTGGCTCCATGTGCTGCTGAGCACGAAGAGCTGTCCTTGCCGCCGAATGCACCATGGTGTCGGAACAGGCAATGATGCGTTACCGCCGGTTGCCGTTGGCCGTAGGGGTGCAGTAGGAGGAGGCCGAGTCCTCAGTTGGTGGGGGTGGGAGTTCGAGACGGAGGGGGGACTCGAACCATTCCCCCACACGGTTCGAGCCCTCTGGTTCTGAGCGCCGACCTGCCCCTGGACGTGCGGTGAGCTGGAATGGATTCTTCCCGCTGGTCCCGCTGGACGACCATCGCCGCCGTGCTGATGCTGGCCGTGATCGCGGCCGTGGTGTCCTACTCGCACATGTACGAACTCGCCCTGCGCCACGGTGAACCCGAGTGGCGCGCGGCCCTGTTCCCGCTCTCGGTCGACGGCATGATCGTCGCCTCCTCCATGACGCTGCTCAGCGACGCCCGCAACGGCCGCAAGGGCGGGCTGCTGCCCTGGACCCTGCTGATCATCGGTTCCGGTGCCTCGCTGGCGGCCAACGTCGCGGTGGCCGACCCCACGGTGTGGTCGCGGATCATCCACGCCTGGCCCTCGTTCGCGCTGATCGGCGCCTATGAGCTGCTGATGAGGGAGTTTCGCACGGTGGCGCGGAGCGTACGCAGTGCTGACGCAGAGCGTACGCCCGCTGAAGATGAGGCAGAAGGCGTGGTCAAGGAGGTGGAGACTTCTTCGGTAGAGCAGCAAGAAGGGCGGCATCTGCACGTCGTCAGGGCAGAAAAGAGTGCCGAGGCCGCGCCGGTTGAGCCAGACGAGGAGAAGGAGGGGCGGCTCCCTCCCAAGCTGCAGCGGGACGCCTGGGAATGGGCGCTGGAGAATCGACAACCAGATGGTTCGTTGCCGACCGGTGGGCAGATCGCGGATCACTTCGGTCGGAAGGAGCGCTGGGGACGGTTGATCAAGCAGTGGGGACAGCAGGGACGTCTCGATCCACCACCTGCGGTGACTTCTACCGTGTCAAGGTAGGTGCGGGACCTTGATCACCTGCGTTAAGGCTACGCTGTTCACGTTAGGGTGGCGTGCTGTCCTGAGCGCTTCTAATTATCGGCTCAGGAGCTTTCCGGAAACCTAGGTCAACACGCGGAAAACAAAGGGTTTCCTTGTGTTGGGCGTGGTGGGGATCTTATATGTCCCGTATTTTCGAAATCTGAGTACGGGAAAAAATAAAATGCAGCAGCTCCAGATGTGGCTGCATGTGTTAATAATAGATCATCAACGTAGCGATTTTCTGAATTTTAACTTACATATCGTTAACAACATGAAGGGGGGTATGGGATGCACCTCTGCTTGCGCTCTCAAGGCAGGCCGAGATGGCCTGATGAAGTTTGTGAAGTACCTCTACGATGTCTGGCTCGTTCAAAGAGGACAAGTCATCGGGATTGAAATCCTCGAATACCTTGGCAGCCCTCTGGAGGCGCCCGTACAATTTTGCTCGACGCTCTCTTAGGGAAAGGTCTGGGTCAGCTTCGATTGATTCGCTGACAAGCTTTTTTACAGCCTCGTAAGCTTCTATAGTAGATTCCGCAGGAATATACTCCTCTTTCGTCTCAAAGCTGGAGAGATGCTCTTGTGCTGTAGACCTGAGGGCCGGAGGTATTTCTAGCGTCTCTCCTGCGGGTGTCTTTACTGTACCTTCAATCGCTACCCTGCGTATGTAGTCGATTCGCTCTGCTTTCTTGCTTTCTGCGGAGACAGCATTACGTAGCTCAGGGGTTTTGGCGATTGCGTGAGCGAGTGTTGCCTGGAGATCGGTGTCATCTTCCATGCGGTCCATGAGTGCTCGATGCGCTGCTTCTGCAGTTTTAGAGTCGCCAAGGATAGCGGTGCGCATGGCAGCAGGGTTCTTGGCAACCTTCATAGCTTCTGTATAGCTAGTTCCAGCTGCTTCCGCTTGTTGGGCGATACCCTCACGCCTTCCGGTGGACTGTTCGTACTTTGTGAAGTATTCAGCCCATTCTTCTGAGGCAGGAAGATCAACTTCTTGTCCCGGGTTCAGAGAAGCGGCTTCAGGAACAAGGCCAGCCTCTGCTGCCCTTTCCCAAGCGCGGTAAAAACGCATGACCCGAGCTGCGGTAGTCCCTGATAGTAGAGCAAATCGGTTAGCGGACACCTTTAGGTCGGTTGCAGGAATATTCTTGGATAGATCACTTTGGTGACCGTTTCCACTCCCTGGCTTAACGCTGCGTGCGACCATGAGGCCGAATATCCAACCACCTGAACGGGCGTAAGAGCCAAAATCCCGTGCATCCAGCTCGATCGGACTGTTTGGCCCAGTAGGTCTACCGGTTTTCAGTAGGGATTCAGTGGTAGTACCAAGCTCTTCGGCGAGCAAAGCTAGAATTTCTTTGTCATCCCCGATAACGCGAACGATTTCACTGAGGCTCTTTCCAAGGCCAGCCGTCGGGGCCGTTGTAATAAATGATTCGAATGTCGTATGTTTGATCTGTTCGCCACGGGGTGTCGTGAAACTCTGCCACGAGCCCTCTTTCAAAACCCTACGAATAAGGTTAGGTGCGGTGTCAAGCCCATTGAGTGTAGACCGAAGTGATGAGCTGAGAGAGTTGATCAAGACTGCGTTGCCATCAGGGTTGCTCATTTTTGCTCCTCCAGCCATCGATCGATAAGAGCGACGCGCTGCAATAGATTTTCCAAGGTGGCAGTCTTAGCAGTGTCGCGGAAGTGTCTGTTGAGCTCTGCGTGGATGTGCTCGTGAGGCTTGTTTGCCACTACGGCGTAGCGGCCGACCTTACGTCGAAGTAGGCGCCTAACATCATGCTTCTGATCCGCCAGCGGAGTCTTCTCTGTTTCAACAACAGGATTTTGTGAAGGGACGGTAGTGGTGGCTCCGACGGCTCTGAGGATTAGGGCGACATATTCAGGAGTAGTTCCTCGGGGAGCTGATCCTGCTCTGTTCATCACGCTCTGGGCATAATTCATCTCTTCTGGGGTGATGGATTCGCCGCTTGCGATGGTTGTGTGATGTACCGCTTGAGAAGAACCGACTGTCTCAAAAGTCGGGAATAGAGATAGCGGCTCTTCAGTCTCACCGTCACCATTTTCTTGGATTTCGCGTACACGCTTCTCCTCGCTGGCGAGGACCGCATCCACTGTCTTCTCGATATCCTGGGCGTAAGACAGCAGTGGCTGAATGGACGGAATGAAAAGACGTGCCGTGGTCTCGTCATCCTCCCCGCGCAAACGTACGAAGCGTCCCGCAACCTGGATAAAGAACATCTGTGTGCGAATTCGAGAAGCGTAGACTCCCACGGCCAATCTGGGGATGTCCACTCCCTCAGCTACCATCTGCACGGCAACGATCCAGCGTCTTTCGCTATCTGCGAAACCCTTGATGATTCGGGATGCTTCGGGCTCGTCAGAGACTGCGACGGCAGGCTCTTCTCCTGTTATATTCTGAAGAATTTGCGCATATGAGCGAGCAGCACTCTGATCGAATGCAACTATGAGTCCGCCTGCATCTGGGGTATCGATCCGTGCTTGCGTCAGCGCAGCGTCCGCCTCGCGGAGAACAGAGGGAATCCACTGACCATTGGGATCAAGTGCGGCTTTGAGAGCTGGAGGAACTGTCTTTTCATCAGTATCGGCAAGAGCTAAGGAGGTCACTGCGATCTCACCAGAGCGGCGCCATTGTGATTCGCCATCCATGGCTGGGAATACAGCAGGCCGAACCACACCTCCATCGGTGAGGGCCATGCCGTAATCATAGTTATACCCCGGAACTGCGCGCCCTTCTTCGTATTCCACGAAAGGGATTGCAGATCCATCTGTGCGGAAGGGGGTTCCTGAAAGAAGGAGGCGTCGCCTGGCTACTTCAAAAGCTTGCTTGAGCGCTGGTCCCCATTTTTGTCCATCTCCCTCGCCGGCATGATGGATCTCATCGAAAACGACCAGGGTGCGCTTCATTGAGCACAGTTTCCTCCAAAGCATAGGCTCTGAGGCAACTGCCTGGTAGGTGACGGCAACACCATCGAAATCTTTCCCGATTACACCGTTTGCATTCACAAAACGATGATCGAGTTGTATTCCTCTTTTGCTGGAGGCCTGTGACCACTGAATCCGAAGATGGGCCGTTGGTGCGACAACCACGATCTGTTCGATTGTGCCTTGAGAAATTAGGTCTTCGGCGATGGTTAGTGCGAACGTTGTTTTTCCGGCACCAGGCGTAGCTACAACCAGGAAATTTTGTTCAGTACCGCCATTGCGGCTGTGGTAGCGCTCCCTGGCTTCTTGCTGCCAATCACGCAAGTCAAAAGCATCAGCCATGGAGCCTGATCCCTTCTTCAGGTTGCATTGGGGGCAGAGAGCCTGTCCATTGACCACATCCGTGACGCCTCCGTGAGACCATGCCTCAACGTGGTCGCTGTGCCATCCTGGCTGGAGCTGGCGACCGCATGCTGCGCACTGTCCATCGGCAGCCAGAAACAGGGCCACTCGCTCCCTGCTGTTGAACCTACGCCGCTTCTGTGGGTCCGGAGAGACTCCCGTCATGGGCCTGACGTTAGCTGCAAGGACCGACAAAAACCATGCTGTCTTCCAAACCGGAGCGGCAGAGACTTCTCTTCTTGGAGTGAGTCAGGGCCAGGGCGTCTTCGAGGAAGGCCTTGTTGAGCTGCGGAAACTTGCCTATCGGCTGGTAGCTGAGGTTGGTTGAGGCTGGCCGTCCAACGGGAGCCTTCGCGCGCTAGGTGGATGCCGCTGTTCGGGCAACGGTCGCATCTCCGACCTTGAAGACCTTGTGTCCTCATTTCTGTCTATATGGGGCCAAAGTTCCGCTTTCTGTCTCACGCGGCCTCCGAAAAGTTAGGTAGGCAGGACACCTGGCTCTCTTGCTTGGAAGTAAATGAGAGTGTAGCCTGTAAGGCTTTGCTCACCCCCGAGCGTGGTTTGGAGCTGCATCAGTGTCCTCGCTGACCCCCGATGACGAGCGGCGCATCAAGCAGATCGCCGAGCGCACCCCCAACTTCGGCTTCCTCCTGGAGCACGACCACGAGCTGGTGCTCCTGGGAGCCCAGGCCGAGTCCTACGTCTACACCGACCCCAACGCCGCCATGTACAAGGCGCGCCTGTTCGGTGAGCTCCTCACCCGGCTACTCGTGCGCCTGACCAGCTGCCGGGTGGACGGGAACCGGCAGGTCGACCGGATCAACGCCCTGTACCGCTCGGGCGTGCTCGTTCCCGAGGTCAAGAACTGGTTCGAGGCCGTGCGCAGCCTCGGTAACAAGGCCGCGCACGACCACTACCGTCGCGCCCGCTCCGCCCTGGCCGCGGTTGAGAACTGCTTCCGCCTCGCTGACTGGCTTCACCGCTCCATCACCCGGGATGCCACCCACCGGGTCTTCCTCGCTCCCCAACCCGGCACCACTGGCCCGGTCCCCGGCTCCGCTACCGACGAGCGCGAACTGGCCAAGCTGCGCGCTACCCTGACCGAGTACGAGCGGCGTCTCGCCCAGGCGCGCGAGCGCTATGACGGTAACGCCGACCGCTTGGAGCGCGAACGGCTGGCCCGCGAGCAGGCCGAGCGCGAGCTCGAACAGGCCCGTCGCGACTCCGATGCCCTGCGGGAGTACATCACCGCTCAGGCCGACGAGCTGGAGCAGTTGCGCGTCGGCCTCACCCACCCCGGCTTCGCCAAGGCCAGCCCTTCCCAGCGCGATGCGTTCATCGAGCGCGCCCAGCGCGCCGCCCGCCCGCCCATGAACGAGGCCCAGGTACGGGCTGAGATCGACCAGCTGCTGACCCAGGCCGGCTGGCAGGTGCAGGACGTCAACATGATGAACCTGACCGCGGCCCAGGGGGTGGCGGTGCGAGAGGTCTCCACCGCGGTCGGCCGAGCCGACTACTTGCTCTACGTTGACCACCGCCTGGCCGGTGTCATCGAGGCCAAGCGCGAGGGCGCCGACCTGACCGCCGCCCAGGCCCAAGCCGCCCGCTACGCCAGCGGGCTGACCAACAGCCAGATGCTCTCAGCCTGGCGGGCCACCCTGCCCTTCCAGTACGTGTGCGACGGCAACGAGACCCGCTTCTTCAACGACCTGGACCCTGACGCGCGCTCGCGCCGCCTGTTCGCCATCCACCAGCCCGCCACCCTGGCACGGTGGATCACCGAAGCCGAGGAGGACCACCAGGCGCCCACGTTGCGCGCTCGCCTGCGCCGTCTGCCCAGCACCTTCCTGGACAACGGGCCCCTGCGCCCGGCCCAAGAACGCGCCATCAAAGGTCTGGAGGCCTCCCTGGCCAAGGACGACCCGCGCGCCCTGATCCAGATGGCCACCGGAGCCGGTAAGACCTACACCGTCGTCGCCGAGAGCTACCGGCTCATCAAACACGCCCGCGCCAAGCGGATCTTGTTCCTGGTGGACCGCAACAACCTCGGCAGACAGGCGCGCACCGAGTTCTCCAACTACCGGCCGCCGGACGACGGCCGCAAGTTCACCGAGCTGTACGGGGTGGACCAGCTCTCGGGCGCGCAGATGTTCGACTCCTCCAAGGTCGTCATCTCCACCATCCAGCGGCTGTGGATGGCCCTGACCGGACGCGAGGTCCCCGCAGCGGAGACCGACGACTCCGCTCTGGACCGCTACGACCTCATCGACGGCCCGGCCGAGGTCGCCTACAACCCCGACCTGCCCCCGGAGGCCTTCGACTTCATCGTGGTGGACGAGTGCCACCGCTCCATCTACGGCAAGTGGCGCGCGGTACTGGAGTACTTCGACGCGCACCTGATCGGCCTGACCGCGACCCCGGTCGCCCAGACCTTCGGGTTCTTCCACCAGAACCTGGTCAGCGAGTACACCTACGAACAGGCTGTCGCCGACGGCGTCAACGTCGACTTCGACGTATTCCGCATCCGCACCGAACTGGGGGAGCAGGGCGGGTCCATCCCCGCGGAGACCGTGGTGCCGGTCAAGGACCGCAAGACCCGCCGCCAGCGCTACCAGGAGCTGGAGGATGACTACGACTACAAGTCCTCCGACCTGGGCAAGTCGGTGATCGCCGAGGACCAGATCCGCACCGTGCTGACCACCTTCCGCGACAACCTGTTCACGCAGGTGTTCCCCCCCGGGGGAGACGAGGCGCAGGGCAAGCCGCGCACCGAGGTGCCCAAGACGCTCATCTTCGCCCGCGACGACAACCACGCCGAGGACATCGTGCGCCTCGCCCGCCTGGTGTTCGGGCGCGGCGACGACTTCTGCGTCAAGATCACCCATGCCGCCAAGAACCCCGACCAGCTCATCCAGGCCTTCCGCAACAGCCCTGAGCTGCGCATCGCCGTGACCGTCGACATGATCGCCACCGGCACCGACGTGCGCCCGCTGGAGTGCGTGTTCTTCATGCGCGACGTCAAGAGCTGGGCCTACTTCGAACAGATGAAGGGCCGCGGCGCGCGCACCGTCGACCCCACCGAGTTCCAGGCCGTCACCCCGGACGCCGTGGCCAAGACCCGGTTCGTGATCGTGGATGCGGTCGGGGTCACCGACTCCCCGCGCGTGGACGCCAAGCCGCTGGTTCGGGCGAGCGAGAAGCAGATCAGCCTCAAGCGGCTGATGGACAAGACCGCGGCCATGTCGTTGACCGAGGACGAGACCGCCACGCTGGCCGGGCGCCTGTCGCGGCTCAACGCCCAGATCGGGGACGGTGAGCGGGTCCAGATCGAGCAGGTGGCGGGCCAGCCGCTGAGGGAGATCGTTGGTGGGCTGGTGCGGGCGGTGGACCCCGATGAGCAGGAGAAGGCGCGGCGGCTGCACGGGGATGATGGGCCGCGTGAGCTGCTGATGGACGCGTGGAAGCCGCTGGCGGCCAACCCGGAACTGCGTGTCCTCTTGATGGATATCCGCCGTGCCCACGACATCGTTTACGACGAGGGCAGCCGCGACCAGGTGATCGAGGCCACGGGTATCTCCTCGGAGGAGTTGGCCACGCGCCGGGTGGGCTCCTTCCGGGAGTGGATGGAGGCCAACCAGGACAAGATCGCTCCCTTCGAGCTGGCCTTCCGCGAGGGCGGGGAACCGCGTGAGGTGTATCGCAACCTCAAGTCCCTGGCGGCGACCATCTCCCGGCCGCAGTACAACTGGACCCCGGAGGGGTTGTACAACGCCTACGTGCAGATGGGCAAGGCCGCGAACCTTCCCGGAACCACGCGTGGAGTGGTCGACCTGATCGGTATCCTCCGATACGAGCTGGGACTGGACGACGAGGTCAAGCCGTACCGCAGCCTGGTCGAGGAGCGCTTCGCGGCATGGATCGCCCGCCAAGAGCAGGCCGGAGCTGAGTTCACCGAAGAACAAGGCTGGTGGCTTCGCAGAATCGTCGACGTGATCTCCACCAGCATCGCCTTCGAGCCCGAGCACCTAGACGAGCCCCCGTTCCTGGAGCGCGGAGGCGTGGACGGATTCGTCGTCACCTTCGGCCAGGATCGGGCGGAAGCATTGTTGGATGAACTGGGACGGGAGCTGGGCGCGTGACCGAAGACCTGCCTGCAGGCTGGACGGCCGCCAGGCTGGCTGAGCTAGGCCAGTGGTATGGAGGCGCGACGCCTTCCAAAGCTAAGCCTGAGTTCTGGGAGAACGGGACCATACCTTGGGTTTCCCCGAAGGACATGGGGCAAGAAGTCCTGATCAAGGTCCAGGACACGATTACGCAGAAGGCTTTGGAATCTTCTCCTGTGCGCTTGGTGCCGGAGAATTCAGTAGCTTTCGTGGTCCGCTCCGGTGTCCTTGAGAGGCGTTTCCCTGTTGCACTGACAGTGGGAGAAGTAACGCTCAACCAGGATATGAAAGCGATTCATCCGAACGAGGCGGTGGATGCTCGTTGGCTTGCCTGGGGGCTTCGCTGGATGGAGCAGTTCGTTCTCCGTTCCTGTCGTAAATCAGGGACGACCGTTGCTTCGGTTCAAACCACCCGCCTTATGGATATTTCTTTTCCCGTTCCTCCGCTTGCTGAGCAGCGGCGGGTTATTGGTGCCTTGGAGACTGAGCTTTCGCGGTTGGACATGGCTGACCGGCAGCTGGCCCAAGCGCAAGTACGGTTGGTGCACCTACGCGCTCGCTTCGTGGAGAACACCTGCTTGGGGCGAGGTAGAGGTGGTGCTGAGACTTCCGCGCAGCTCACTCCCGCTGCTGTTGATGACGGCATGATCCCCAACCTGCCCGCTGGCTGGGAGTGGAAGCGCCTCCAGGAGATCGCCGACGTGGTCGGCGGCGTGACGAAGGACGCTCGGAAGCAGAGTGACCCTGACTGCGCCGAAGTCCCCTACCTCCGGGTGGCGAACGTCCAGAAGGGTGTACTCGACCTCACCCAGGTCAATACAATTCGGGTCCCCCCGGAGAAGGCTTCGCAGCTGGAGCTCCTGCCCGGAGACGTTCTCCTCAACGAGGGAGGTGACCGCGACAAACTGGGACGCGGTTGGATCTGGGAGGGGCAGATCCCCGGGTGCATCCATCAGAACCATGTCTTCAGAGCACGAGTACGGGATGGGGTGATCCACCCGAAGCTGCTGTCCTGGCATGCGAACGAGTTCGGTCAACGCTGGTGCCAAGCCAACGGCAAGCAGAGCGTGAACCTGGCCTCGATCAGCCTGTCCAAGATCAGGCTCCTACCTGTCCCCGTCCCCCCGGAGGAGGAACAGGCTGAGCTCGTCAAGAAGCTCGAAAATGCTATGGCGGTGTTCGACAGGACCGCCGAACAACTGGCGTCAGCCAGAGCCAAGGCGACTGCTCTCAGGAAAGCACTCCTGAACACGGCGTTCACTGGAAAGCTCGTTCCGCAGGACCCTTCCGACGAGGCCGCCGCTGCTTTGCTGGAACGGGCCTGGAGTGAGCGGGCCTCCGTCCCCAAGCCCAAGCGTGCGCGGCGATCTACCATCAAAACCTCTACGCGGTTGGCCTCCGCCGCTGACGTACGCGCCCCCGAAGATCCTCAGCCGGTGCACGCCGGTGAGCAGACCGCCTTGGAGTTCTGAAGCTGTGACCGATCCTGCCCGCGCCCCCGAGACACAGCGGCTCGTCCGCAAGCTCATCAACTTCCGCAACGTGATGCGCGATGACGGCGTCTCCACCATTGACTACGTCGAACAACTCACCTTCCTGCTCTTCCTGAAGATGGCGCACGAACGGGAGAACCGCCGCCTCAACCCGGAGCGCATCCTCCCCGACGGGCCTGTCTGGAAGAATCGCGGCTGGCAGGAACTGATCAACAACGACGGCGACGAACTGGAGATCGCCTACCGTCACCTGCTCGAAGACCTCGGCAACCAGCCCGGCACCCTCGGCCTGATCTTCCGCAAGGCACAGAACAAGATCCAGGACCCGGCCAAGCTCAAGCGCCTCATCCAGGACTACATCGACAAGGAGAACTGGTCACTCCAGGGCGTCGACGTCAACGGGGACGCCTACGAGGCCCTCCTTGAGGCCGGCGCGGAGGACACCAAGACCGGCGCCGGGCAGTACTTCACGCCTCGGCCGCTCATCGACGCCATGGTGGATTGCGTCCAGCCGACCCCCGACGACACCATCACCGACCCGTCCGTCGGCACCGGTGGCTTCCTGCTCGCCGCCCACGCCTACATCCAGAAGCAAGCTGAGACCACTCCCCTCACCCCTGAGCAGCGCAAGCACATTCAGCGCGGTGGCATCTGGGGCAACGAGCTCGTCGACGGCACCGCACGCCTGGCCGCGATGAACCTGCTCTTGCACGGAATCGGCAAGCACAGCGGTCCCCAGCTCATCACGGTGGGGGACTCCCTGGCACAACCCCCTGCCAAGCGCGCCTCCCTGGTCCTGGCCAACCCTCCGTTCGGACGCAAGTCCTCCATCACCGTCTTCGGGGACGATGGCAAGGCGAACCGAGAGGAGATCTCCTACAACCGCCAGGACTTCTGGGTCACCACCACCAACAAGCAGCTCAACTTCCTCCAGCACATCGCCTCACTGCTGGAAATCCACGGCCGGGCCGCAGTGGTAGTGCCTGACAACGTGCTCTTCGAGGGCGGCGCGGGCGAGACCATCCGTAGGAGGCTGCTCCAGCAGTTCGACCTGCACACGATGCTGCGCCTGCCCAAGGGGATCTTCTACGCGGGCGGTGTGATGGCGAACGTGCTCTTCTTCGAGAAGAAGCCAGCAAGGCCGAACCAGCCGTGGACCGAAAAGCTGTGGGTCTACGACTTCCGCACCGGACAGCGCTTCACCCTCAAGCAGAACCCGCTGACCCGAGCCCACCTGGACGACTTCGTTGCGTGCTACAAGCCGGGAGAGGACCGCGCGAACCGGGCTGAGACGGAGCGGTTCAAGGCATTCACTCTCGAAGAGCTCTTGGCCCGCGACAAGGTCAACCTGGACATCACCTGGATGCGCGACCCCGGGTTGGATGACGCCGACTCCCTGGCACCGCCGGAGGTCATCGCCGCCGAGCTCGTGGAGGACTTGCAGGCTGCCTTCACCGAGTTCGCGGCCATCGCCGAATCTCTCGGCGGGGTGAAGGAACAGGAGCTTCCCGCGGACTGACACCGCAGTCTGACGATGCGCGATGGCGGTGGTGCCTGCCGGTGTCCTGCGTTTTTCGGACCCGGATTCCCACGACTCCGAGAGTGTGTGACCTCCAAGGGGGCCTGGCGGTGGGGCACCCTCGTGTACTGGCTTTTGGATGAGAACACGAGGGTGCTCCGCCAAGAGGTGTCAGCCCGCCTCTGGGGTGGTCAGCCCGTGGTAGGCGTTGGCCTGGATGCTGAACAGTTCGGCGTACAGGCCTTCCTGGGCCATGAGTTGCTCGTGGGTGCCGTGCTCGGCGACCCGGCCCTCCTGGAGCACGTAGATGCGATCGGCCTGGCGTACCGATGCCAGGCGGTGGGTGATGAGTAGCACGGTGGCGTCCTGGGCGGCGGCCTGCAACGTGTCGAACAGGCGTTTCTCGGCGCGGGCGTCCAAGGCGGCGGTGGGCTCGTCAGCGATGACCAGGTCCGCGCGCCGGTACAGGCCCCGAGCGGCGGCGATGCGCTGTTTTTGTCCCCCGGACAGGTCGGCGCCGCCCTCGAAGCGTTTGTCGAGCACGGTGTCCAGGCCCTGGTCCAGGGAGGCGATGACCTCGTCGGCGCCGCTGAGTGCCAGGGCGCGTTCCAGTCGCTGGCGGTCCACGGCCTCGTCGGGGCCGCCCATGGTGACGTTGCGCAGGGCCGGGAAGGGCCATTGGGTGTAGTCCTGGCTGATCAGCCCGATGCGGTCCCGGACCTGTTCGATGCGGATCTCGGCGAGGTCTTGGCCGTTCCAGGTGATGCGTCCCTGGGCGGGGGTGTACAGGCCCGCGATGAGTTTGGCCAGCGTGGACTTGCCGGAGCCGTTTTCGCCCACCAACGCCACCACCTCCCCCTGGTGCAGGGTGATGTCCACCCCGCTCAGGGCCTCGCGTTCCTGGTTGGGGTAGGAGAAGTGCAGGTTGGTGGCGGCCAGGGCCTGTAGCGGGCCGGGCAGGTCGCACCGGCCCGGGCGGGGCAGGTTGCGGCGGGTCTGTTCGCACACCTGGTACACGTCATCGACGTACAACCCGGACGAGTAGGTGCTGGTGAGGGCGTGGGTGAGCCGGTCCAGGGCGCCGGTGCCCTGCCGGATGGCCACGAACGCGGCCCCCGCGATGGCCAACGGCATCTGCCCGCTCATCAGCAGCAGTACCAGGGCGGCGTAGACGCCGAGGAGGGCGAGTGCTCCCACGGCTTCGCCGGTGCCGCGCACCAGGGTCTGGCGGCGGGCCACGTCCAGCATCACCGCGCGCACCTGGTCGGCGATACTGGTGTACTCGCGCAGCAGCCCGGGGGCCATGTTGTAGGCGCGCAGCTCGGCGGCCGAGGTGCGGTCGGCGAGCAGGGTGCCGACCACGTAGCGGTGGCGGTCGGTGGTGGTCAGCTCCCGCAGCCTGGTGTAGCGGATGCGCGCGGCCCGCATCGCCGCCCACCCGGTGGGCAGCACCGCCACCACCAGCAGGGGGGCGAGGACGGGGTGCAGGACGGTCAGCACCCCGGCCACGGCCAGCAACCCGATGAGGCCGCTGAGCACGTCGATGGCGTTGGCGATCAGGGACGAGGACTCGTAGATGCCCCGGTCACGCCCGCGGGCCAGGGCGTCGTTGTAGTCGGAGTCGTCGTAGGACTCCAGGCGGGTGCGGGCGGTCAGGGAGAACAGCTCGATCTCCATGGCCCGCTCCACCTGGGGGCCCAGCCGTGCCTGCGCCCACCCCGCCCCCAGGGTCAGGGCTCCGCGCAGGGTGAGCAGGGCGGCGAGCGCGAGCAGGGAGGGCAGGGCCGCTTGCAACCGTTCGGGGGTGGGGCCTTGGGCCAGCAGGGACTCCAGCACGCGGGCGATGGCGATCAGGCTGATCGCACCGGCTACGCCGGCCGCGACGTTCAGGATCAGGGTAGCGAGGGTGTCGATGCGGCTGGCCTGCCAGGCCAGTTTCAGGACGCGGAGGATCATCCGGGGCAGCCGGGTCAGGATCACCCACACCGTCAGGCGTTGGAGCTGGTCGACCCAGGGGTAGTAGCGGGTGGGTTTCATCTGCGGTTCGGCTGGGGCCGCGGTGGTGGGGGCGGGTGGGCGTTTGCGGAAACGACGCATCGAACTCCTCATCGACAGGGTGGGGTGCGGTGGTGATCCTGCCTGCTGGTGGTGACGGTCCGCCACGGATTTGAACGCTGGGTGAGGGTTGTGGTGGGGCCCAATCCGGGTCGGCTCTCCCCGCGGGCGGCCTCGGGCACCGGCCTCGCGGGCAGGCGCGACCGGGCGGTCTGGGGGAAAATCGCGTTGATGGGTGGTGTCCGGATCGGTGCGGGAAACGGGCCCGGCACAAACCCGGCGGAGGAGGTGCCTGCGCCTGTCGGACAAGGGGCCGAAACCCCGCTCCTGCGGACCTCAAGTCATGGCTCACCGTGCAGGGGGTTTCGCGCCCGGGTACGGTCGCAGCCGGATGGTGTGACCGGCAACGCGCTCGGACGGGAAAACAGCCCCGGGCTGTCGCGGATGTTCGTTCCCACCACCCGGGTGGCCAGGACACAGCTGGATCAGGGCCAGGGTGAGGTTGTGGGCGTAGTGGGTTCAGCCCTCCGGGTTCTCCGCTCACGTGGTTGGTGTCGGAGCGCTTGCAGGCCCATGGGGGACCTGCGGGGCCAGCACGGGGATGTAGGAGGGCGCGTAGGCCACGAGCACGATTGCGGCGAGCAGGGTGCGGGCGCGTCGTGGCGTTAGAGCTGGCGGTGTGAGGGAAGTGGTGGTCATCGTTTTCCTGTCGTGGTGAGCGGACCGGTGGTGATCACCAGGTCCCAGTCATGGGGGTGGCGCCGCAGCAGAGCACGGCGCTGGCGTTCGGTCATGCCACCCCAGATGCCGAACTCGATCCGGTTCTCCAACGCTTCACTCAGGCAGGCGATGCGCACCCGACAACTTCGGCACAGCGGGGTGACCTCGTGTTGGGCTTTACCGGTGACGTAGAGGGCGTCGGGGTCGATGCTGGTGCTGCGGCACGCAGCGCGGGCGTAGTCGATAACAGACATGGCGGTCCCTGGAAAAGTGGGGTGTCCTCGCCCGGGCCCAGCGGGGGCGAGGACACCCCGGGGTGGTCGGTCCGGGGTCAGGGGAGAACGGCCGACCGCCCCTCCGGTGGGGTCTGGAGCAGGGCCTGAAGGTCCGCGGCGACGTCGAACATGCGCCGCTCGGGCAGGAAGAGTCGGATGTCCACGCTCTTCCAGGCCCGAACGCGGCGCAGCCGCGAGGTGAGCTGAAGCAGCTGGTAGCTCTCCATGCCCAGCTCGGCCCAGGAGGCGGACATGTCCACACCATCGGGCAGGTGGAGCAGCCGAGTGATCTCCTCGCTCAGGTGAGCGGCCACTCCCTCCGGGGGAGGCGTGGGATCCTCCTCGGTCCTGGTGGTCGGCGTGGGGGCAGCGCCGGTGTGGTCCCATCCGGGCGGAATGACCACGTCGGGGTGGGCGCGGTGGATGGGGCCCAGTGGGGTAATACCTGAGGTGTACAGCTCACCCATGGTCCGGGCGAAGGTGGTCGGGTCGGTGGTGGCGGCCAGCGCGGGGTGGTCTTCGCCGAGGGTGTGGACGATGTGTTCCACCAGTAGCGCCCGGGGCCCGATTTCCACGAACACCACCGGCTTCCTGCGAGAACTGGAGACGGCGGTGCGCAGAGCGTCGGTGAAGCGCACTGGGTGCCGTGCTTGGTCGGCCCAGTACGCCGGGCTCCACAACCGTGGCCCCATCGCATCGTCGTCGGGGTAGGCGGTGGAGAGAAGGGGAAGGCGGGGAGCCGTGGTGCGCAAGCCATGCAGAGCGTCTTCGAGTTCGGGGACGAGCGGGTCGACGGCGGGGGAGTGGGCGGGGATGGCGTTGGCCACCGGCCGGGACCAGATCCCCTCGGCGTCGAGGGCGGTGTGCAGGTGGAGCAGTTCCGCGTGGGGTCCGGCCACGACCTGCACCTGCGGCGCGCTGTAGGAGGCGATGGACAGGCTTCCGGCGTAGGGGGCCAGCAAGTCCGTGGTTCTGTCGACCCCCGCGCGGACGGCCAACAGCCCACCCTCGTGGGAGAGCCCGCTCAGCAGGCGGCTGCGGTGGGCGAGTACCCGCGCTGCCTCCCCCAGGGGCAGGGCGCTCGCGGTGGAGGCGGCGGCTATCTCACCCACTGAGTGCCCCAGCACGGCATCAGGGATGATGCCGCGCTGGGCCAGCAGGTGCGTGAGCCCGACCTGAGTGAGGAACGTGCAGTGCTGGGCATCGGCGAAGGAGGTGATCTCCTGTCCCGGCCTCCACACCGGGTAGCCGGTGTGCTCGCTGAGAGCCTCACGTGCCTGCTGGACGGGATCGGCGAAGGCGGGCAGGCGCATCAGGTCGGCCCCGGCGTCGGGCTGGTGGCCGCCGTGCCCGGTGTAGACGAACACCACCCACGGCCAGGAATCGGGACCCACGCCGGGACCGATCACGGCCGGATGCGGCGTGTGGCCCTGGACGCTGCCCAGTCCTTGGGCCAGGGTTTCCAGGTCGGGGGCGACCACCGCGGCCCGGTACCGGTGGTGGCCACCGTGTCTGAGAGCGGTGTCCGCGACCACCCCCACCGACCCCCCGGTGCGGACGCGTTCAGCCAGACGACCTGCGGCGTCAGTGAGCGCGTGCCCGGTGTGCGCCGAGATCATCACGGTTTCGGGGAGAGGCACCGGATCCTCCACTGCGGGCCGCCCGGGTGTGGGAGCGCTGGTGATGAGGGCGTGGGTGTTGGCCCCGCCGAACCCGAACGAGGACACCCCGGCGACCCTGGGGTGACCTTCCTCGGTGTTCGGCCACTCCTCGACATGGGTGGGCACGCGCACCAGCTTCTCCAGGCCCTTGCGCAGGGTGCGGTGGTGCAGGGTGGGCGGAACCGTGCCGTGGTGTACGGCCAGCGCGGCAACCATCACCCCGAGCGCCCCGGCCGCGCCTTCGAGGTGGCCGAGGTTGCCCTTGACCGACCCCACCGGTATCGGAAGTCGGTGTGGGAGGGCGTGGGCGAGGGCGGTGGCCTCGATCCGATCCCCAGCCCGGGTACCGGTGCCATGGGCCTGGACCCATCCCACCTGGCCCGGGCTCAGAGCGGCGTCGGCCAACGCCTGACGGATCACCGCCGCCTGACGCTCGATCCGGGGCGCGAGCAGGTGTGTGGAGTGCCCGCCATGGCCGATGGCGGTGCCAGCCACATGGGCCCACACCCGGTGCCCGCCCTCGTGCGCGTCCAGGGCACGCCTCAACACGAGCACGACCGTGCCTTCTGAGCGCACGTACCCGTTCGCGTCCTGGTCGAAGGGAGCGCACCGCCCGGTGGGGGAGAGCACTCCAGCCTCCACGAAGGAGGAGGTGATCACCGGTGCGGTGAGTACGTTCGCCCCGGCCACCAGGGCCAGGTCCACCTCGCCCGAGCGCAGGGCGCGCACAGCCTGGTGTAACGCGGTCAGCGAGGAGGAGCACGCGGTGTCGATGCTCAACGAGGGCCCGGACAGGTCCAGCAGGTAGGAGATCCGGTTGGCCAGGATCGCCATGCCCGCACCGGAGGAGGTGTAGACCCCGGCCCGGTGCCCGGCACCGAAGTTGATCGCGGCCTGGTCGGTGCTGGCCGCCCCGACGTAGACCCCGGTGCGCGTTCCCGCGAGGAGGGAGGGGCGCAGGGAGGCGTTGGCGAGGGCTTCGTAGACGGTTTCCAGCAGCAGCTTCTGTTGGGGGTCCATCTCCACGGCCTCGTCCGGGGGAATGCCGAAGAAGGCGGCGTCGAAGGCGTCGATGTCCACGACCCCGGCGGGGAACGGCTCGGCGGGCACCTGGTCTGGGTGCAACCGCCCGACCATGGCCTTCCACCGCTGTTCGGGGATACGGGTGACGCAGTTCCGGCCCTGGAGCAGGGCCTGCCACAGCTGGGCGGGAGTGGTGATGCCACCGGGAAGGCGACAGCCCATGCCGATGATCGCGACCGGGTCACGGCCGGTGGATGTGGTCGTCATCGGCGCGGCCCCCGCACCACCCACACCGCCGCGCACCCCATCACGTGCACCTTCACCTGGGAGAAGCACAGGCCGAGCACGTCCTGTAGGTCGGCGTAGAAGTCGCCCCGGTTGTGGAACGTGTTGGCCTTGGGGCGGTTGTAGACCCACATGAGTCCACGGGCCAGCAGATTGGGACGGATCACCGGATCCTGGGAGCCCAGCAGCGTATACCCCCAGGCCACACCGTCGTCGGACAGGACCCGGGCCATCTCGGAGAAGGCCACCGCTTTGGCGCGGAACCCAGCTCCCGGGACGCAGTGCAGCACGTTGCCGCACGCGATCGAATCGACGGAGCGGCCCGTGAGCGGCCAGGGTTTCACGAGAATGTCGTGCCGGTGCGGGCTGACCTGGGCTCGACCGGCGAGCTTTCCCACGGCCATGTCCAACGCGGCCTGGTTGAGGTCGAGTACGTCCACGTGCCACTGGTGAGCGAGCGCGGGGGCCGGTGTCCGGTCCAGGAAGTGAGCGTCGGCCGGGCCGATCTCCAGATGGCGATCGGAGACATGCCGCAGGTACAGGTCCAGGAGGGCGTCGTTGTCCAACTTCCACGCCCATGTGTGTGAGAACTCGATGACGAGCTTGTTGTAGCGGGCGAGGTTGCGAGGGCTGTACAGCTTCGGGTTGGGGATGGATTGCGGTGGTGAGGTGTGCTCAGGCACGGCAGAAGACCCTTCGTGCGGGGGGAGAGGTTCAGCGCGCGAGGAAGTGGGCCATGCGCGCGGGGTCGTCGAGTCCGGCGGCCCAGGCGTTGGCGCCTTCGGGAGTGGCCACGGCCTCGGCGAAGGCCTTCAGCAGGGCCTCCGACAGGGCGCCATTCCAGTAACCGGTGACGAACTCGCCGAAGCCGCTGGTGTACTGGCCGTGGCGGGCCCAGTACGCCTCCCAGGCACCGGTGAGGAAGTCGCGGTCCAAGGGCCCGTTGACGTGACGCTGTTGCCGGATCTGGTCGCGGACGGTGGTGGCGACCAGGGTGGAGGCTCCGGCGCCCTGCCCGGAGGCGTGTTCGACCGTCACCGTGGCGTCCCCGATACCCAGTACCGGTACACCGTCGAGGACGGTGACGGGGTGGCGTACCTGGGGGCGGATCTGACGCACCAGCTCTGAGTGGGGGATCACGTTGGCCTTGGCGCACTGCTCGGCCAGCTCCGGGGCGAGCACGGCCAGGTGCGACAGCACGTGGTTCCACGCGGCCTGGGCGTGCTGGCCGTGCCGGGAGGGAAGACCGGCCTTCGTTGTGGGCCCCGAGGTGGCGTTCACGGCGGGATCGGGGTCCAGGGTGCTGCCCGGGCGCGCCAGCACCTGCACGCAGGTGGCCCAGTACGGAGCGACGTCGATCTGGGCGTCGTCCTTGCCGGACAGCTCGCGGACCTGGGCGGGGCTGAGCACGTCGTGGGCGAGGACCGGGTAGATCAGGATCTCACCGTGAGGGTGGGTGGTCACCTGGATGTCGGTGTCCTCGGGGGCGCGGGCGAAGCCGTCCAGGTGCGCCTGCACCGCCACACGGTCGGTGGCGCCACCGATGCGGAGCTGATCCGGGGCGAAGAGGCGGCCCAGGTCGCTGTCCACCCCGGGGGCGGCGACGACCAGGTCATACATTCCCGATGAGGCGAATGAGGCCACGTCGGCGACGGTGCAGGTCTTGACGTGGACTCCGCCGCCCAGAGACTCGAAGCGCTGGAGCCAGTACGCCGTCTTCAACCGGTGGTCGACGGCGGTGGCCGCGGCGTCCAACGTGGCGGTGAAGCTCCACGGCTCCTGATGGTCGGGGACCATCGCCATGCGCAGGCTGCGGGCTTCGGGGGCGGTGGTGGCCCACAGGTCCAGACCCAGGGAGCGCTCGGCGGCGCGTACCGACGGCAGGGTGATCTGGGTGAGTCCGGCGGGGCCGCCCAGGAGTTCGGGTGTGGAGTGGCGGGTGAACACATCCACGCGCCACCCGTCCGCCAGCAGTCCGGTGGCCAGGGTCATCCCCGAATGCCCGGAGCCGAACACCACCGCACGGGGTTGCCTCATCGCTGGCCTCCGCTCTGCAGGTAGGTGCACAGGTCCATCAGCCCTCCGGCGCTGGAGGTGGGCGAGTCCAGGTCGGCTGCCACCACCGGAACGTCCTCGGTCAGGCCCGCCGTGGCACGGATCTGTTCCGGGGAGAACTCGGCGTCCTCGCGCACCGGGACCACGACCACCAGCGCGACGCCGAACTCCCGTAGGGCCTTGACCAGGTCTGCGGTGTGCTCCGGCGTGGTGGGATCGGCGACCACCAGAGCGCCGAAGGCATCGCGGCACAGGTCGGCCCACACCTGCGCTTGCGCGTGCACCACCACGCCGAACCCCACCAGGTGCAGGTCCTGCGTGATGCGGTTCACCGCCAGGTCCACGCGGGGCGATTCGTGCAGGGAGAGGATGCCGGTGTCGGCAAGATGTTCCAGGCACCTGCGCACGTCACCGTCGGGGCCTCCCACGACGAGGAGCTTGGCCACCTGGGGAACGGGAGGATCCACACGCCCGCCGCAGGCCCATGAACGCAGCCGCGCGGCCAGAGCCGGAAAGCGCACGACACGGACCAGGTCCAGCTGGGCCAGGTCACAGACCACGACCCCGGCCAGAGCGGGGGAGACCCCCAGCCGTGCCGCGATTTCGGCGACTGTCACCGGGTAACCCGAGCCACGGCAATACCGCCACACCGAGGCGGCCAACTCGGGAAGGTCCGGGCGATAGGAAGCCGGTACCGACGGAGTGGCCTGCACCAGGGTGTCCATGAGGATCCGGGTACGGGGGCGAACCGTCAACGGGGTGGGGGCGACCGAGGTCATACCCGCGCTCCCGTTTCGGCGGTTCGGCTCACGAACGGACTCTGCGGCGGCGGTAGAAGCCCTTCGGCGGCTTCTGCGAACAGGGACAGGGCACGGGCCGCCTCCTGAACCGACACCGCTTCCCCCACCACGAGCGCCGCTGCGGCGCCATCCGTGATCGGCGTGACGACGACGGCGCCGTGCTGGTAGCGCACCAGTACGGTCTCCACAGTCCCGCGCCTCTGCTGCCGTGCGATCCCCGAAGCGAGCTGTCGAAGGGAACTGAGGGCCGCGGCAGTCCGCTCCGCGCGGACCTGGTCCATTCCAGCCCGGGCCAGGTACAGACCGTCGCGCCCGAAGACCACACCGGCCTGTGCTCCGTTGTCGTTCACCAGCTGGGCCAGTACCTGGACCAGAGCGTGGATGTGGGGCGCAGAATCAGGGAAAGCCGCAGCATCGGTCCTGCGCTGGGGAGGCCGAAGCTCCGGCTCTATTGCTGTTGTGCTCATGCACGGCAGTGTTGTGGTGTTCAGCGGACAAACCTATGCGAGTGCGGTTAAGCACGGTGTTCGAATTATGCGTGCTGTTCGATTCACAGAACATGACGAGGGCAAACCTCCTTGGATCCAACTGGACAGATTCAGAAGGGACTGAACAGAGGCCGGATTCACCGCTACTGTGAGGTCGTCTCGTTACACCCCCAGGTGACGGAGGAGGCTCCGATGTGTGGGAACTGCGGACGCCCGCGCCACGACGGCCGTGGAGCGTGTGACTGCATTCCGGCGTGGGTGTGGCAGGACCCGGAAGTGGTCGATGCGGTCCGCGAACGCGATGCCCAGAGGGTGGTGCGATTCCTCCGGCGCCGGGTGCGTTCACTGTCACAGGAGGCGCTGGCGCGGATGTGCGGAGTCGCGCAGAGCACCATCACCCGAGCCGAGTCGGGGCGAGGACTCACCGACCGGCGCAAGGCCATAGAAGCCCTCCAAGGGCTCGGAGCGCCTCTCGACAGAACAGAGAAGGTGCGGCCCCTCACTCCCCCGGAGGCTGTCCGCAGTGGCCAACCAGGCGTGGTTCCGGCGAAGCTGGAGGACGTGGAGAGACGACATTTCCTTCGTACAGCCGGAACAAGCGTGGCAGCAGCGCCTCTACTGGGACTTGCCGGTGACGTACAGACCATGCCGTCCGCTGTCAGCCCCGCTGATCTGGACCAGGTTCACCAAGCAGCGACCGTTTTCGCCAGTTGGGACCACGGTTACGGAGGAGCGGGGGTTCGGGCCGCAGTGACGGCTCACCTGCGGTGGGCTGTGGAACTTCTTGACCGTTCGATTCCCGTGCAGTTACGTGCCGCCACTTTCTCAGCAGTGGCTCAGTTGTCCATGGTCAGCGGGTTCATGGCATTCGATGCCTACGCGCACAGTGACGCCCGAAGGATGTTCGCATTCGCGGCCCAGGCCGCGGAGGAAGCAGACGACTGGCGACTGCGCGCCAAGATCCTCTCCAACCGGGCCCGGCAGGAAATCTGGTGCCAACGCCCAGAAGAAGGACTCACCTTCGCTGAACTGGGTTTGGTCCGGGCCGATCGCCTTTCCGCTCCCGAGCAGGCCATGCTGCACACCGCCAGAGCGCGAGCGTACGCCAAACTTCAGGACACGCAGGCATGCCTGGCGGCGATCGGTGCCGCTGACGAAGCCTTCTCCCGTACGACTGGTGTCGCCCCTCCTCCGTGGATGGCCTATTACGACGAGGCCCAGCACCACGGCGACACGGGACACGCCCTGTGGGATCTGGCAGTGGTCGGAGCAGGCCCTGCCGAGGAAGCGGAGAGCCGGCTCGCGACGGCTGTGAACGGCCACACGGATGCTTATCGGAGATCCCGGGCAATATCCGGGATCAAACTGGCCTCCCTCCAGATGCGGTTCAGCGACCCCGACCAGGCCCAGACCACCGCTCTCGCCGCCTTGGAGGACATGGGGCAGGTGCAGTCCAAGCGCGCCCAGGATGACCTGCGTGAGCTGAGCACCACGGCTGCCCGCCATCAGGCACACGAGCTCAGCGAGTACACGGCGAGCGCCACACAAGGACAGGTATGACGACTGGAACCTTCTACGAACACCTCCTCTCTCCAGCGCTGAAGGCGGCACAGCTCTCCTTTGAGGCAAATCAAGCCCGCCCGGTACGGCTTGGGGAGAACGCGATCTTCCAATTCGCCGACACCATCGTGCGCATTTCAAGGCCAGGACAAGTCAAGGCTGCCCAGCGTGAGGTGGACGTGGCCCGGTGGTTGGCCAGCGCAGGTGTCCCGGCTGTACGCCCCCTGTCCGTCGAGCAACCGATACTGGTCGAAGACCGCGCGGTCACCTTCTGGGAGTTGTTGCCCGAGCACACTCCCGGCACCGTGACCGATGTCGCCCGCCTGCTTCGACGCCTGCACTCGCTTCCACTCCCTGAGCACCTGGAGCTGGGAACACTGGACCCGTTCGTCCGTCTACGCGATCGCATCGCGGACGCGTCGGGTTTCTTCTCCACGGAAGACCTGAACTGGCTCAGCTGCCGGCTAGACCATCTCGAACAGGCATGGGACCGACTGCCTGAAGGGCAGCCGCAGAGCGTGGTCCACGGTGATGCGTGGACCGGAAACGTCGCACGCTGCACCGACGGGACAGCGGTCCTACTGGACCTTGAACGCTGCTCGGTCGGTCCTCCGGAGTGGGACCTGGTCTCCACAGCCATGAAGACCAGCACAGTGACGTGGCTCGACCAAGCGGACTACACCCGGTTCGTCGAGTCCTACGGCGGATATGACGTGGTCCGATGGCCCGGATTCACGGTGATGCGTGACATCCGAGAACTGCGGATGACGCTCTACTTTGCTCAGCACGCAGCCAGACCGTCGATGCGGGACCAGGCACAGCTACGCATCGACTGCTTGCGAGGACGCCGTGGTAACAGGCCCTGGCCCTGGACACCGGATACGTGAGAAGGCAGCGGTCGAACGAACCGGTGCCATCCAGACGACCAGCCCTCCGAGGAGCACGCCACCGAAGTAACGGAGTAGCAGCCGATGACCTGCACTAACCACGGACGCACTCGCCACAATGGATGTGGAGTGTGTGGCTGTATCCCGGCCTGGGGGCGGCGAGCCTCGGAGGCGAGGGCTGCGGTCCGTGAACGCGACACGCGGACTGCGCGAGACCTGCACCGAACTGGCGGTGGTGGAGAACCTGGCGCTCGAAGAGTTCGACGAGCGGCCCGCGGTGCACAATCTTACCGAGGAGCTGCGCACGCGTTCGACCGGACGTCTCAAGCGTGGACTCACCCAGCTGGCGAATCGGGTGGGGTGGTCCAATGAGCGCTGTCAGGACCCTGTACGTCGTCGTATGCGCTGCGGGACCGGCCGAACACGTGGACAGGTTGGTCTCTCCGGCTTTGACCCGGGGATGGCAGGTCCAGGTGATCGCCACACCCACCGCTCTGGGCTTCTTCGATCCTCAGGCCGTGGAGGAACTCACCGGACGTGCGGTGCGAAGCCGGCACCGCGCTCCAGGAGAGCCGCGTTCTCCGAAGGCCGACGCGGTCGTTGTCGCTCCCGCGAGCTTCAACACGGTTAACAAACTCGCCAACGGTATCGCCGACAACTACGCCTTAGACGTGCTCAACGAGGGGATCGGACTCGGCCTGCCGGTGGTGGTCCTCCCGTTCGTGAACGCGGCCTACACCCGACGCCAGCCCTTCCAACGCAGTGTCACTTCCCTGCGCCAGGAGGGCGTACGCGTGCTCCTCGGAGAGGGAGCGTTCGTGCCGCATCCCCCGGGGCAGGGCGGTGGGGCCTTTGACCGGTTCCCGTGGCGGCAGGCTCTTGCCGCGGTGGAGGAACTCCTTCCCGAGCGAGCGGAGTAGTGGCCGATGATCTGCGGGAACTGCGGGCGCCCTCGTCATGGTGGTCGTGGAGCGTGCGGCTGCATTCCGGCGTGGGTGTGGCAGGATCCGGAGATGATCGGCGCGGTCCGGGAGCGCGATGCCCAGGCGGTGGTCCGTTTCCTTCGTCGTCGGGTGCGTTCGCTGTCGCAGGAGGCGTTGGCGCGGATGTGCGGGGTGGCGCAGAGCACCATCACGCGGGCCGAGGCCGGGCGCGGGCTCACCGATCGGCGCAAGGCCATGGAAGCCCTGCGGGGACTCGGGGCCCTTGACGCTGCTGAGGACATCCGAGATCCAGAGCAGGCCGCGAATACGTCCTTGGCGGGACAACCACGTGGTGTCGACGTACAGGGGTCTGCCGCGGAGACCATCCGTCGCCTGGTAACGACGTGGTGCGCGATAGCTGACATCCCGGCCTGAGCATGCGAACGGCCGTGCGGGACGATCATGATTGTGACGTCAAAATGGGCCCGCACGGCCTTGAGCCATCGTATCTGCACCGGGATC
>NZ_VWVV01000041.1 GCF_009830945.1 Nocardiopsis sp. FR4
ACTCCAGGGTCCAGCCGTTGACCGGGTCGCCGACGTTGGTGATCTCCACGTCCGCGGTGAAGCCCGAGCCCCAGTCGTTGAGCCGGTAGTCGACCTCGCAACCGGGCGCCGCACTGGCGGGTGAGGAGGTGATGGCCGCCAGGCCGGTGCCGAGCACCAGGGCGGAGGTCACGGCGATGCCGCGTCGTGTCCACGAACGTAGGTTCGCGGCACGGGGGGGTGTGCTCATCTGTTCTTTCCTTGTGGAAGCGGGGTGCCAGAAGAAGCAGGTGAAAGGTGCCGGGATGGCGCCCGGCGGAAGGTGTGGAGGGAGGAATTGCCGACGTTTATGGGGGGGAGCGGGGCATTCTCGCGCCTTTTGGCCTGGTGAAATCCTGGTTAAAACGGACCGGAAGGGTGGGAGCGCTCCCAGTCGAAGGTGAGCGGGGTACAGAGGTCGGTCGTGAACAAGGTGTGCGAGGGCGTTGCCGGAATCCGCGGCTCTCGGAGTCACGGGCCCGCAACGCTTTCCTGAACGGTAGCCCTCCAATGGTGATATGTAAACACCATATGACGGATCTATTTCTGGTACGTCGTTCACGGAAGGGAAATGCGCAGGTGGTGACCTGGTTCACAACCGGTTAGTAATAACCAGTGGTCGCCATGCGAACACGGCGAGCGCCCCCACCGCCGCGGCGGCGGTCCAGAAGGGCACCAGTAGCCCCGCGTACTCGGCGACCAGTCCGCCCAGCACCGCGCCCAGAGCGGCCCCGCCCAGGCCAGCGAGCCGGTACACGCTCCCGACCCGGCCGAGGAGGGGGTCGGGGGTGAGCCGCTGGCGCACCGTCGTGGCGACGGTGCCCCACACCACGGCGTGGATTCCGAACAGCACCATGACCAGGCCCGCCACCCGGCCGTCCGAGGTCAGGGCCAGGGCAGCGTAGGTCGCCGCCTCCACGACCAGGCCCCAACGCAGCAGGAACAACCGACCCACGCGTGTTTCCAGCCACCCGTACACCTGGGAGCCGAGGACGCCGCCCACCGCGCCGGCGGCCACGAACAGGCCGAACCCCGTCTCGGACGGCCCCAGGTGCTCACGGGCGTAGAGCACCCAGACCGAGAACGCACCCACCCCCGCCAGGTTCATCACCAGGATGCACGCGCACAGGACGCGCAGGCCCGCCGTGCCCCGCACGAAGGACAGCCCCTCGCCGATCTCGGCGCGCAGCGTCGTGCGCCGCGCCCCGTCGGGCTCCGCAGGCGCCTCCGGGGACCCGGAGGAGACCGCGATCCGCAGCACGACCAGCACCGAAACCAGGTGGGCCAGCGCGTCGGATCCGAACGGCAGCGCCCACAGCCCCGCGAACATCAGCGCTCCCAGGGGCGGGCCGAGCAGCTGGTTGTTGAGCGAGAAGGTCAGCGCCAGGCGGGCGTTGGCCCTGCCCAGGGAGTCGCGGCGGACCACCGGCGGAACCAGCGAACCGTAGGCGGTGTCGGCCAGGGCCTCTCCGGCGCCGAGCACGAAGGCCGCCGCGTAGACCGGCCACAGGTCGGTGCTCCCGGCCAGGAGCGCCGCGGTGAGTAGTGCGAGGACCGTCCCCCGGGTCAGGTTGGCCGCGGCGAGCACCCTCCGGCGCGCGGGCGGGGGTGGCGGAGGCGCGGTGGCGGCGTGCACCGGGTTCCCTCCTCGGAGCGCGGCGGACCCGCGGTGCGGTCGGGTCGGCCCGGGCACGGTAGCCGCCCCCGCCGAGTCGGCGCCAGAAATTTTTCCGGCGGTCTGTTTCGACCCGATTCCGGTGGGTAACATGCGGCGTGGGAGCGCTCCCCGTCGATCGGCTGATCCAGCCGAGAAAGACGGAGAACGCAATGAACACCAAGACCAGCAAGAGCCGCACCTGGCTCGCCCGCGCCCTCGTCCTGGCCGCCGCGCCCCTGATGGCGCTGACCACGATGGCGGCTCCCGCCGCCGCGCACGGTTCGATCGTCGACCCCGCCTCGCGCAACTACGGCTGCTGGGAGCGCTGGGGCTCCGACCACCTCAACCCGGCCATGGCCCAGGAAGACCCCATGTGCTGGCAGGCGTGGCAGGACAACCCCAACGCCATGTGGAACTGGAACGGGCTGTACCGCAACAACGTGGGCGGCGACCACCAGGGCCAGATCCCCAACGGCACCCTGTGCAGCGGCGGCAGGACCGAGGGCGGCCGCTACAACTCGATGGACGCGGTCGGCCCGTGGAAGACCACGAACGTCGGCAGCAACTTCACCCTCCACCTCTACGACCAGGCTCAGCACGGCGCGGACTACTTCCGGGTCTACGTCACCAAGCAGGGCTTCAACCCCGCCACCCAGGCGCTGGGCTGGAACGACCTGGAGCTGGTCCAGACCACCGGGTCCCGCCCGCCCGCGCTGGACACCTACATCAACGTCAGCGCACCGGGCAGGTCCGGACACCACGTCGTGTTCACCATCTGGCAGGCCTCCCACATGGACCAGGCCTACTACCTGTGCAGTGACGTGAACTTCGTGTAGCCCCCCGGCCGCGGCCCCGTCCCGGCGCGGGGCCGCGCCACCGGCCGGGTCGGCCGCCGCGCGGCGGCCGACCCGGCCCCCTCCGGCCTCCCTCCACGGTCCGCCCGGGATCCTCCACCGGAGGCGGACCGGGTCCGCCGGGGCCGCCACCCCCGCCGGACCCCGGCGCCGTGCGGCGGGCCCACCCCCGCCGTACGGCGCTTCTCCGTGTCCGGCCGGGCCGGGGCCGGCGGTCGCCGCGCCGCCTCAGACGTCCGGGTAGCGCAGCACCGCCAGGACGCGTCGGCTGTACCCCGGGGTGTCGCCGGGGCCGAGCTTGGCGAAGATCGCGTTGGCGTGCTTCTCCACCGCGCTCTGGGAGACGAGCAGGCGCGCCGCGATCACCGGGTTGGTGTGTCCCTGGGCCATCAGGGCCATCACGTCGCGCTCGCGTTCGGTCAGGCGCCCCAGCGGATCCGCGCGGCCGCCGCCGGCGACCAGCTGCGCACTACCTCGGGGTCGAAGGCCGCGCCGCCCCCGCCCACCCGGACCAGCGCGTCGAGGAACGCGTCGACCTCCACCACCCGGTCCTTGAGCAGGTAGCCCACCCCGGCGGCGTCCGCGCCGAACAGCTGGGCGGCGTACCGCCTCTCCACGTACTGCGACAGCACCAGCACGCCCACGGAGGGCCGCTCCCGGCGGATCCGCACCGCGGCGCGCAGCCCCTCGTCGGTGTGTGTGGGCGGCATGCGCACGTCCACCACGGCCACGTCGGGCGGTTCCTCGGCCACGATCACCCGCACGGCAGCTCCGCCGTGACCGTCGTGGGTCCGCCCGGGGGACTGCCCACCGTCAACCGTCCGTCGAGCGCCTGGACCCGGCTCGCCAGTCCGGCCAGCCCGCTCCCCGCGGGGTCCGCCCCGCCCGTCCCGTCGTCGTGTACCCGTACCACCACCGGCTCCCCTCCCTCGGTGCCGCCCCCGCCGACCCGTACGCCGATCAGTCCGGCTCCCGCGTGCTTGACCGCGTTGGTGACCGCCTCGGCGACCACGAAGTAGGCCGCCGTCTCCACGTCCGCCGACAGCTCCCCGCGCAGGTCGTACTCCACGTCCACCGGCAGGGGGGAGCGTCCGACCAGCCCGTGCAGGGCGGCGCGCAGCCCGTCCCCGGCCAGCGCCGCGGGGTAGACCCGCCAGGCGACCTCCCCCAGGTCGTCCAGCGCCCGCCGGGCCTCCTCATGGGCCTGCTCGACCAGGGCACGCCCGCCCGGCGACCCCGGATCGCGGCGGGCCCGGCCCAGGGCCATCCCCAGCAGCACCAGGCGCTGCTGGACGCCGTCGTGCAGGTCGCGCTCGATGCGGCGGCGCTCCGCGTCGACGGCGGCCACCACCCCGGCCCGAGTGCTGACCAGCATCCCGATCCGCTCCTCCATCAGGTCCTCACGGCTGGGACCGAGGAACCTGCGGGCCAGCCAGCGCTCCGTTCCCACCAGTCCCACGGTTCCCTGCACACTCACGTACATGAGCACGAGGTCGACCGGGATGACCCCCAGGGGTTGCCGTCGAGGGCCTCCAGGGGGGAGAGCACCAGGTAGAGCCCGGCGGCGAAGAAGGCCAGCACCAGACCGCCGCATATCCCGACCGGGCAGCGGGCCGCCGGGTAGGCGAGCGGACGCGCGGTCCCCCGGCGCTCGGTGATCCCGACGCCGAACAGCGTGTCCAGGCGGCCGCGCTCCAGCCGGACCAGCGACCGGACCGCCGCGGCCCCCACGACCGCGCGCGCCCACTCGCGCGGCACGGCGCCCCCGCGGTCCGTTCCTCCGCGCGCTCCCACACTGCCCCTTCCCGGTCCGGAGCCGTGCCCGGCGCCGTCCCGCGGCCCGCCGCTCCGGGCCGCCCCGTCCGCGGCCGCGAGGAGCGGCCTTCGGCGCCGAGACTAGCCAGTCGGACACCGGCCCGGTACTGCGGAACACCGCAATCCCGCCGGGCGCCCCTGCGGGCCCGCGCACGGCTGGGGGGCGGGAGCGGCCCGGGGCGGGGGAGCGCACTGGGCGGGACGACCCCGGGGACGGAGGGGCCGCGGTCCCGCCCCGGAGGGCCTACCCGCTCACGCGCTGTCGCCGAAGAGGTGGTTCCGCGCCGCGTCGGTGGCGGCGCCGCCCGGGTCCTCCACCACCCCGCTCACGGTGTCGGCCTGCTCCTGGAAGCCCTCGCCGGCCTGGGCGACCCCGCCGAGCGCCTCCTCACCCAGGGCCTGGGCCTCGGCGACACCGCCGGCGGCCTCCTCGCCGAAGGCCGCCGCCGCGTCCTGGCCGGACTCCACGCCCGCGCCCAGGGTGTCGGACACCCCCTGGACCGCCTCCTCGGCGGCTCCGCCGAAGAGTCCCTTGAACCAGTCGATCAGGTCGTCGAACATGTACTCAGCTCCGTAGGTCGGTGGACCCTGTCTACCCCGTCGAGATAAGCCCTCGGTAAGGGGCAAATGCGAAGCGTGATCAGGGCGGGCCGAAACAGGTCTCCTGTGCCGCGCCCCGTACCCGGCCCCCCGCACCGGCCGGACCTACGCCCCGGCCAGGTGGCGCCGGAGCGCGTCGGCGGTCGCCCCCCGGCCCGAGCGGACCATCCGCTCCGGAGTGCCCTCGAACACCACCCGGCCCCCGTACGTCCCCGCCCCCGGACCGAGGTCGACGACGTGGTCGGCGCGGGCGACCACGTCCAGGTGGTGTTCCACGACCACCAGGGTCGTCCCCTCCGCCACCATCCGGTCGAACAGGGCGAGCAGCCGCTCCACGTCGGCGCCGTGCAGACCGGCCGTGGGCTCGTCCAGCACGTAGACCCGCGCCGGTGCGGCCAGCTCCCGGGCCAGGGAGAGCCGCTGGCGCTCCCCGCCCGACAGCGTGTCCAGCGACTGGCCGAGCCTGAGGTAGGGCAGCCCCACCCGCACCAGGCGCTCACAGGCGTCCGAGATCCCGGTTCCGGCGAAGGCTCCGGCGGCCTCCGCGGCGGTCATCGCCAGCACGTCGGCGATCGTGCGGCCGTCCAGCGTGTACGACAGCGCCCGGGCGTTGAAGCGCGTGCCCCCGCAGTCCTCGCAGACGGTCTCCACGTCGTCCAGGAAGGCCAGGTCGGTGGTGACCGTTCCGCGCCCCCGGCACGCGGGGCACGCGCCGGTCGAGTTCGCGCTGAACCAGGAGGCGGACACCGCGTTGCGCCGGGCGAACAGCTCCCGCAGCGGGTCCAGCACGCCCAGGAAGGTCGCGGGGGTGGACCGGCCGCCGCCCCCGACGGAACCCTGGGAGACCACCACCGCGTCCGGCCGCACCCGCGGCAGCTCTCCGGCCGCCAGCGAGCTCTTGCCCGACCCGGCCACCCCGGTGACCGCCGTCAGCACCCCGGTCGGCACCGACACGTCCACGTTCCGCAGGTTGTGCAGGCTCGCGCCGCGGATACGGATGCTCCCCGTCGGCGTCCGGACGGTCCGGCGCACCGCACGCGGCCCGCGCAGGTAGCGGCCGGTCGGGGTGTCGGCCCCCGACAGCCCCGCCACGGGCCCCTCGTAGACCACCCGGCCGCCGTGCCGGCCCGGCCCCGGACCCATGTCCACCACGTGGTCGGCGTGCCGGATGACGTCGGGGTCGTGCTCGACCACCAGCACCGTGTTCCCCCGGTCGCGCAGTCCGCGCATCAGGTCGGTCAGCCGGTGCACGTCGGCCGGGTGCAGACCGGTGCTGGGCTCGTCGAACACGTACGTCAGCCCGGTGAGCGATCCGCCCATGCACCGCACCATCCGCACCCGCTGCGCCTCACCGCCCGAGAGGGTCCCGGAGGGGCGGTCCAGGCTGAGGTAGCCCAGACCCACCCGGTCCAGGTGGCCGAGCCGTTCCACCAGCGCCTCCGTCACCGGCCCGACCCGTGCCGCCCCGATCCCCGCCACGACCCCGGCCAGTTCGGTGGCGGGCAGGGCGCACCAGTCGGCGATGGTGCGCCCGCCGATCCGGCTCTCCAGCGCGGCCCGGTTGAGCCGTGCGCCGCCGCAGGCCGGGCACGGCCCGGAGCTGACCACCCGGTCGAGGGCGGCCCGGACCCGCGCGGACAGGCGCGGGGAGTCCGAGGTCAGGTACGCGCGGGTGAACCGGGGCACCACCCCCTCGAAGGTCCCGGTCTTCGGGAACTCCGGATCGGGATCGGGCGGACGCACCCCCTCGGCGTACAGCAGCAGCTCCCGTTCCCGGGCCGTGTAGTCGCGTACGGGCTTGGCGCGGTCGAACAGCCCGGAGTGCACGTAGCGCTTCCACCGCCACGTGCCGGGCGCGAAGGTCGGGAACCGGATCGCGCCCTCGTCCAGGGACAGGTCCGGGTCCACCAGGGCCGCCACGTCCACCCGGTCCACGGTTCCCAGCCCCTGGCACTCCGGGCACATGCCGCGCGGGTCGTTGAAGGAGAACGCGTGCGAGAGTCCGGCGGAGGGCTCGCCGAGCCGGGAGAACAGCAGCCGCACCAGCGGCGCGATGTCCGTGGCCGTGCCCACCGTCGAGCGGGCGTTGGCGGTCAGGCGGCGCTGGTCCAGGACCACGGCGACCGACAGGTGGTCGATCCGGTCGGCTTCGGGCCTGGCCGGGGCGGCCAGCCGGTTGCGGACGAAGCTGTCGTGGGTGTCGTTGAGCTGGCGCCGCGCCTCGGCGGCGATGGTGTCGAACACCAGCGAGGACTTGCCCGAGCCCGAGACGCCGGTGAACACCGTGATCCGGTGGTGGGGGACGCGCACGTCCACTCCCCGCAGGTTGTGCGTCCTGGCGCCCCGCACGACGATCGCGTCAGCGGCCGCACGCGGCCGCGCTGTGTCGGTGGTCATGCCGCCCACGCTAGGAACCGTTGCGGCCGGAATCCGGCCACAACCGTCGGCAGAATCGTGGGTATGGCCGACACGAGTGCGCGGATGCTGCGCCTGCTCTCCCTGCTCCAGACCGGCCGGGCCTGGCCCGGCGCCGACCTGGCCGCCGCCCTGGGCGCCAGCCCGCGGTCGCTGCGCCGTGACATCGACCGGCTGCGCGACCTGGGCTACGCCGTGGAGAGCCTGCGCGGGCCCGGCGGCCACTACCGCCTGGTGGCCGGCCGCGCGGTGCCGCCGCTGCTGCTGGAGGACGACGAGGTCGTCGCCGCCGCCCTGGGCCTGCGGATCGCCGCCGCCGGGCTCGGCGGGGTGGAGGGGGTGGAGGAGAGCGCCGAGCGCGCCCTGGCCAAGCTCGGCCAACTGCTCCCCGACCGCCTGGCCCGCCGGGCCGCCGCCCTGACCGAGGCGGTCGAACCCGAACGGCGGGTCTGGCCGGGCGTGGGGCGGGAGGTGCTCACCGCTCTGAGCGAGGCGGTCGCGGCCGGGCACTGGGTCCGGATGGTCCACCGGGGCGGCGACGGCCGGGAGCACCGCCGCAAGGTGGACCCCTACCGGCTGGTCCTGTCCGGGCGGCGCTGGTACCTGTTCGCCTGGGACCGCGAACGCGACGACTGGCGGACCTTCCGCCTGGACCGGATCGGGGCGGTCACCTCCACCCGGGCGCCCTTCCCACACCGGGAGCCGCCGGCCGAGCGGCTCGCCGACCACCTGGAACGGGGCTTTCGCGACACCGGGGACCGCCGCACGGCCTCCGTCCTGTTCGACGCCCCGGCCGGGGATGTGGCCGCGCGCCTCACCCGGATCGACGGCGACCTCGCCCCGGCCGGACCCGGCCGCTCCCGCTACACCGCCCGGGTGGACTCCTACGAGTGGCTCGCCCTCGTCCTGGGACTCACCGGCCTGCCCTTCACCGTCGAGGAACCCGAGGAGTTCGTCCGGCTCACCGCCGCGCTGGCCGACCGGCTCCGCGACTCCCTTCCGGACGCGGAGCCCACGTGAGGGCCAGCGCCAGCAGCGCCACCCCCGTGACGACGGCGTAGGCGTACGGGTACCCGCTCAGCGCCGAGGCCGTGAGCACCGCGCCGGTGACCGCCATCAACACCGACGCGCCCAGGGACTCCGAGATCTGCAGCCCGGAGCTGTGCTCGCCCTGCCGCTCCGGTGGGGACAGCGTCAGCACCGACGCCGTGACCTGCGGGTAGGCGATCCCCATGCCCACACCCATGAGCACGCATCCGGCGATGACCACCGCCACGGGCACCAGGCCGCACACGAATGCCGCCGCCAGCACGGGGCCGCACGCCACGAGCGGGGCCGCCCCGCGCAGGACGGCGGCGCCGCGCTCCTCCGTCCCCGGACGCCCCTGGAGCCAGGCGCCCAGCGCCCATCCCAGCGCCCCGACCGCGACCACCGCCCCGGCCGCCGCCGGGGAGTAGCCGCGTTCGTACTGCAGGTACAGCGGAAGGTAGACGTCGGTGGCCGCGGTGGCGCCCCCGAGCAGGCCGCGCAGCGCCACCAGGCGGGGGATGCCCGCCCGCGCGCGCATCGTCCCCCCGGGCAGCAGACGGGCCGCGGTGAGGGCCACGGCCGCGACACTGGCCAGCGTCCACACCCCCAGCCACGGCGGCGGCCGCTGACCGGCCAGGTGCAGGCCGAGCACGGCGACCGCCGCCGCGGCGGCCCAGACGCAGCGCGCGTCCGGAACCCGGCCCCCGGCTCCGCCGGGCGCCGCCGTCCGGGCCACGCCGAACAGCCGGGCCAGCGACACGGCCGCCCCCGCCAGGGCCAGGGCGAACACCGCCCGCCAGTGCACCAGCTCGACCAGCAGGCCGGTGACCAGCGGTCCCACCGCGGCCGGGAGCAGCCACGCGGCGGTGAGCAGGCCGAACATGCGTGTGCGCAGCTCCCCGGGCACGAACCGCGCGATGACCACGTACAGCACCACGGAGTCGATGCCGCCGCCCAGGCCCTGGAGGAGGCGGCCCAGGACGAACACGCCCATGCCGGGCGCCAGCACGCACAGCGCGATGCCGCTCAGGAAGGTCAGCCCGCCCCAGAGCAGGGGCGCGGCCGGACCGCGCAGGTCCGCCCAGCGGCCGCCGACGGTCATCCCGACCAGCCCGGTGGTGGCGGTGGCCGCGAAGGCCAGCGAGTACCACCGCTCGGCCGACAGGTCCGCGGCCACCACCGGAAGCGCGGTGGTGACGGCGAAGGACTCGAAGGCGATGAACGCCATGAGCCCCAGCGCGCCCAGGACGACGGGGCGGGTACTGCGCCCCCACAGGCCACCGGCCCGGGGGATCTGTGGTGCGGCGGCCATGGGAACCTGCTCTTCCGGTCGTCGGAACGGGCCGGATCAGAGTCCACTACCTCAACCGCGGTTCAGGTCAAGCCCGCGGGGCCGGTCCGCGCCGTCCGGCGTCCGCCTCCGCCCATTCACGCCGAGAAGACGGACCCCGTGGACCTCCTCACCGCCGTCGCCATCGTGCTCATGCTCCTCGTGGGCATGCCGGTGATGACTGCCTACTGCATGCTCGCCGGGTTCTACGGCACCGACGGGCTCAGGATCACGATGGATCCCGGTGAGTTGCGCCGGCGGAGACGACCGCCGGGGGAGGGCCCCGCACACCGCGCCTACCACGCCGGTCCCGTGCGGGAGGAACTCGACCCCGCCACGGGGGAGAGGTGGGCCGAACACCGCTCCCCCGCCGACCCCGCCACGGCCCACGCGGAACTCGCCGGGGAGCTCGGGGGCCGTTACACGGCCGGGGACGGCGGGTGGCGGGCCCGCGCGGCCGTGGTCTCCACCAGGGCCCATCCGCTCATGCGCGTGTCCGGCGGCCTGCGGCGCGGGACCGAGCGGTCGTTCCCACCGGGGAGGGCCCCGTTCGGAGCGGAGGGCCCCCTTGGGGCCTCGTCGAGTTCCGCGTCTCCACGGAACCGCGTCAGAACAGGGAGTTCTTCGAGTGGACGGAGAGGCTTCCGCTCTGGGCGCTGGACGAGGAGAGGTCCGTCTTCTCCTGGGCGGTCGACGACGACCTCGCCCGCCGCACCGGGGGGTCAGGGAGCGGCTCCACGCCCCCTACGCCGGGGAGCACCGGCGCGTCCTCCGGCCGATCAGGGCGTTCATGGTCCTCTACGTCACCGCGTCCGCGTCCGCGGTCATGGCCGTCCCCTACGTGGCGGGCATGCTCCTCCTCTGAGCCGCCCGCGGCGGGGGCCGGATTTCCCGGGCGCGCGTGTCGATCCGTCCGCGTCCCGTTCGACGTACGGTCGAGGGCGGGGAGGGACCCCGCCGACCGAGGAGCCACCGTGCCGCGCTTTCTGACCATGATCCGTGTCGACGAGAGGTCCTTCTCAGCGCTGGAGGCCGACCCCGGTTTCGAGGAGCGCATGGGCGCCCTGTTCCGGGAGATCAACGAGGCGGGGGTGATGGTCGAGACGGCCGGGCTCGTCCCCACCTCCGAGGGGACCCGGGTGACCTGGTCCGGGGGGCGGCTGAGCTACACCGACGGCCCCTTCACCGAGACCAAGGAGGTCGTCGGCGGCTACGCCATCCTCCGCGCCCGGGACCGGGCCGAGGCCCTGGAGTGGACCGGCCGGTTCCTGAGCGCCCACCCCGAGCACTGGACCGTGGGCGCCGAGGTCCGCGAGATCACCGAGGAGTGACCGCTCCCGGGGGTGGGGAGCGCCCCACCCCCGGGTCTCCGCCCAGGCCCCGTGACCGGCTCGGGGCGCCCTGCTTGGCTGGTCGGGAAGAACGCGGGGGCCTCGCGCGCCTCCCCCGGCCGAGCGAGCGGAGCCACCCATGGGCAGACACGTCCACGACCCCCCGGAGACCGGTGACGGCTCCCCGCTGCTCGTGGCGGTGGGGCTGGCCTTGGCCCACCGCCGGGGCGGCCCGCCCGTCCACGCCCTGCGGGGAGTGGACGCCGTCTTCCCCCGGGGCGGGTTCACCGCGGTCACGGGACCCTCCGGGTCGGGCAAGAGCACCCTCCTGCACTGCCTGGCGGGGCTGGAGCGCCCCGACGCGGGCACGGTGCTGCTGCGGGGGCGCGAGATCACCGGGTCGGCCGAACCGGGGCTGACCCGGCTGCGGGCCCGGGAGTTCGGCTTCGTCTTCCAGACCGCCAACCTCCTGCCCTCGCTGACCGTGGCGGAGAACATCACCCTGGGACAGCGCCTGTCGGGCCTGCCCGCCGACCGCGCCTGGCGAGAGGAACTCGTGGACGCGCTCGGGCTGGGACCGCGCCTGCGCCACCGGCCCTTCGAGCTCTCCGGTGGCCAGAGGCAACGGGCCGCCGTCGCCCGGGCCCTGGTGCACCGGCCGAGCGTGCTCTTCGCGGACGAACCCACGGGCCAGCTGGACTCCCGTTCCGGGGCGCGGGTCCTGGACGCCCTGCGCGCGGCCGCCTCCGTGTACGGGCAGACCGTCGTGATGGTCACCCACGACCCCGCGGCCGCCGCCCGAGCCGACCGGGTCCTCCACCTGCGCGACGGCCGGATCGCGGCGGAGGCGGCCGGTCCCGCCGCCTCCGTGCGGGCCCTGCCCGGTGCGGGGGGTCCCGGCTGGCCGGACCCCGGAGGTGGCACCGGCGCCCCCGAAGGCGGCGCCGGATGACCAGGCTCGTGCTGCGCGGCCTCGCCGACCGGGCCCGCTCGCTGGCACTGTCGGTCCTGACGGTGGCCCTGGGCGCGGGACTGGTCACGGCCACCCTCGCCCTGGCGGAGGCGGCCGACCGGCGGGCCGCCGGGGGCGCGGGGGCGGGGTGGTCGCTCTCCGGGGCGCCAGTCGTCGCCGTGGCCGGGGAGGCCGAGATCGCCCGGACACCCCTGGGCGAACCGGCGCGGCTGGCCCCCGGCACCGTGGCACGGCTGAAGCGGGCCCCCGGGGTCGCCCGCGTGACGGTGGAGGCCCCCTTCGCCGCCTACGTGGTCGTGGGCGACCGCGTGCTCGGCGACCGGACGGACCGTTCCTGGGGGCACTCCTGGGCGCTCGCCGAGGCCGAGTCGCTCACTCCGCGCGAGGGCGGGGCGCCCGACGCGGCGGGGGAGGTGGTGCTCGACGCCCGGACCGCGGCCGAGGCCGGGCTGGGCCCCGGGGACCGGGCGCGGGTGCTCACCGCCGACGGAATCGCCGAGGTCCTCGTCACCGGTGTGACCGGGCTCGACGGCGGTTCGGCGGGAGGCGGCGACCGGGCGGTGTTCTTCTCCCCCGGAGAGGCCGCCGACCGGGGCGGGGACCCGGTCCTGGCCGTGCTGTGGCCCGAGGAGGGAACCTACCCCGCCCGGCTCGCCGAGGAGGTGGGGCGCGACGGCGGCGTGCGCGTCCTGACCGGCGGCGAACGCGCCGGGGCCCTGGCCCTGGACCGCGCCGAACGCGAACTCGCCTCGGGGATGGGCGGTTTCCTGGGAACCGTGGCCGCGGTGGTCCTGGCGGTGGCCGCCGTCATGACCGCGGGTCTGCTCTCGGCGGCGGTGCGCGGGCGCTCCGGCGAGTTCGCCCTGCTGCGCCTGGCCGGGGCGACCCCCGGGACGGTGCGCCGCCTGGTCGCGGCCGAGGCCCTGCTCCTGGGCTGCGTCGCGGCGGTCCTGTCCTGTCCGGCGGGTGCGCTGACGGCGCTGCTGCTGACCGGGCTCTTCGACGCCATGGGGGTGCTCCCCGACGGGTTCGCTCCCGTCCTCGACGGGTCCGCGTTCGCCGTCGGGGCGGTGCTCGCCGTGTCCGTGCCGCTGCTGGCCTGCTGGCGGCCCGCCCTGGCCGCGGGCCGGGTCGCCCCGGTGGAGGCGATGCGCGCCGCTCAGGCCGCGCCCGCCCCCTTCTCCCGGTTCCGCCTGGCTGGCGCCTGCGCGGCCCTGGCCGGAGCGGTGGCGCTGCTCGGCGCGGCGTGGGCCCTGGCCGCCAGTGAGGCGGCGGTGGCCGCCGCGCTCGCGGCCGCGGTGCTCCTGGTCGGCGCCGCGGCCCTGGCCGCCCCCGCCCTGGTCCGCGGGTTCGCGCGACTGCTCCGACCGCTGGCCCGGGGCAACGCACTCCTCCTCGTCGCGGTCGAGGACGCGCGCGCCGACCCGCGCCAGGTGGCGGGGGTCCTGGTGCCGCTGCTGGTGACGGCGGCGGTCACCTGTCTGCTGCTGTTCCAGGGGCCGACCACCGCCGGGGCCCGCCTGCACGCCTACGGCGAGCGCCTCGCCGCCGACCTCGTGGTCTCCGGTCCGGTGGGCGTCGGCCTGCCCGCGAGCGCCGCCCGGGAGGCGGCGCGGGTGCCCGGGGTGGCCGCGGTCGGGGGTTTCCGGCAGACGGTGACGGCTGCGGGCGGCGCCCCGTTGAGCACCCACCTGGTCGACCCGGGTACGGCCGGGGACCTGTACCGGTTGCACACCGAACAAGGGTCCTGGGCCGGCTTCGGCGCCGACGGTGTCGCCGCGCACGCCGACACCGCACGCGCCCACGGGTGGCGGGTGGGGGAGACCGTGGCCCTCACCGGGCCCGACGGGGCGGAGCTCACCGCCCGGCTGACGGTTCTGTACCGGGCCGGGCCGGACTTCCCCCGGGTTCTGCTGCCCCGGGCGGCCCTGGCCCCCCGGCTCCTGGACGCGACGGACAGCGCGCTCTACGTCCGGCTCGACCCGGCCGCCGACGCCCGGGGCGCGGCACTCCTGCTGGAGGAGGCCCTGGACGCCGTGCCCGGTGCGCTGGTCAGCGACCGTGCCGGGCACCTCGCCGAGCAGGCGCGGCTGGGGGAGGGGGACGACTGGATCCTCCTGCTGGCGGCGGCGCTGGTCGCGGGCTTCGCGGGCATCAGCGCGGCCAACACGATGGTGGTGTCGGTCTCGGCGCGGTCGGCGCGGCTGGCCCTGCTGCGCCTGGTGGGGGCCACCCGCTTCCAGGCGGCGGTGACGGTCGCGGGGGAGGCACTCGCGGTCTCGCTCGCGGGCCTCGTGCTGGGCAGCGCCGCGGCCCTGGCCGGTCTGGCGGCCACCGGCCGGGCCCTCACCGGGGACGCGGTGGTCCTGGCCGTGCCGCCGGGCCAGTACCTGCTGGTGGCCGCCTGCGTGATGGGGATGGGCCTGCTGGCGGGCCTGGGGTCCGCCGCCGCGGCCCTTCGGGTACGGCCCCTGCGGGCCGCGGACGACCAGCGGAGCCGCTGAGCGCCCCCGCCCCGGACCGCGCGGGGCCCGGCCGGTCCCCGCGCGGTTCCGCCTCCGGGTCAGGGCACGTACCGGGGGTCGCTCGGCGCGCTCTCGTGGTGCAGCCGGTCCAGTGCGGTGGCGTAGTAGGTCCGGCCGCCCTGCCCGCCGGGCGCGGTGAAGACCGTGTCCCCGTCCGCGGCGGCCCGCACGGTCCCGAGCATGGTGCGCGGGTCCTCGATCCCGCACGGCGCCCCGGGCCTGCGGGGCGTGCCGTCGAAGGCGTACACCGCGTAGTAGGCGGGCGGCTCCCCCCCACCTGCTCGCAGGGTGAGCCGGACTCCGCCGTCGCCCCGCTCGGCCGCGCCGATGGCGGGCGGTTCGGGCGCCGCCCCGCCGAGGTCCTCCTTGACGGGGACCAGGGCGGGCCGCGCGTAGTGCCGTTCCACCACGACGTCCATGGCGGTCCGCGCGTTGGTGCGCAGTGACGTCGCGCTGAAGTAGACGTCCCCGTCCACGCCCGGGTGGTCGCGGTTCAGGTCCAGGTGCCGGGCCAGCTCCTCCGGGTCGGACCAGGCCCCGGCGTTGCCGACCTTGTAGGCGGCCTGGCCGATGTACAGGTGCGTCCCGGTTCCCGCCGTCACCTTCTCCCACCACGGCACCAGGACGGCGTAGTCGGCCACCGACAGGCCGATCTCCCAGTAGACCTGCGGGTTGACGTAGTCCACCCAGCCCTCGCGCACCCACCTGCGGCTGTCGGCGTAGATACCGCTGTAGGACTCGAAGCCGCGCGTGTCCGAGCCCGCGGGGTCGCTGGAGGCGTTGCGCCAGATCCCGAAGGGGCTGACGCCGAACTTCACGTGCGGTTTGGCGGCGTGCACCGCCTCGTCCATCTCCGCCACCAGGCGGTTGACGTTGTCGCGCCGCCAGTCCCCGATGTCCTGGAAGCCCCCGCCGTGCTCGGCGAAGGTGTCCCGGTCCGGGATCTCCTGCCCGGACACCGGATAGGGGTAGAAGTAGTCGTCGAAGTGCACGCCGTCCAGGTCGTAGTTCTCGACCGCGTGCATCATCGCCTCGACGACGAACGCGCGCGCCTCGGGAACCCCGGGGTCGTAGTAGAGCTTGCCCCCGTAGGCGAACACCCAGTCGGGGTTCAGCCTGGCCGGGTGGTCCGCCACCAGGCGCTCCGGATCGTCGTGCATGGCCACCCGGTAGGGGTTGAACCAGCCGTGGAACTCCAGGTTGCGGGCGTGGGCCTCCTCGACGGCGAACTTCAGGGGGTCGTACCCCGGGTCCCGCCCCTGCCGCCCGGTGAGCCACTCCGACCAGGGCTCGTACGGGGAGGGCCAGAACGCGTCGGCGGTCGGCCGGATCTGCACGAAGACGGCGTTGAGCCCGTCGGCCACGGCCTGGTCGTAGAGCTCGGTGAGCTCGGCCCGCTGCCGTTCGGGGGTCAGGCCCTGCTCGCTGGGCCAGTCGATGTTGACCACCGAGGCGATCCACTCGGCGCGCATCTGCCGCTTGGGCGGGGCTCCGGGATCGACCGCGCACGGCTCGGCGCTGCTCCTGGCGGTCGCGGTCGCCGGGGCCGCCGAGGCCGGTACGTGGAGCAGGGACGCGGTGAGCGCCGCGGCGAGGGCGCCGCACAGGGCACCGACGCGGAGGAGCGGGGTCCCGGCCGTGCGGGACGCGGAGCGGTTCCGGTTCGGGTCAGCCAACGTGGGCTCCTTCCGGCCTTCTGTCGTGAGGACGGGGACCGCCCGAGCGGCCCTCCAGGAGAAAACCTTCACGATTCGCCGGGGCGAAGCAAGACTCCTACGGCACTTTGCCGTGTATGTGTCGCGTCCGGACCGCGTCGACCGGATCCCCGGGCGCGGTCGGCGGTGGTCAGAACGCGCGTCTCACCCGCCCGGGCCATTCGCGCGGCGACGGTGGGTAGGGGTCCACCAGGTTCGCCCGCGCGGACCGATCCGACCGGAAAGGACCAGGCACGTGTTCGTCTTCTTCAGCAACCGGCTCGGCTGCTTCCTGTCCCTCGTGATCTCGGTCGGGCTCACGGCCCTGCTGCTGTTCGTCCTCAACTCGTTGGGGTGATCCCGCGGAAGGAGCGGCGGTAGGCGGCGGGGCTGACCCCGACCACCTCCTTGAACGCCTCGCGGAAGTTTGCCGGTGAGGTGAACCCCACCTCGCGGGCGATCCGCTCGGCGGTGTGCCCCGTGGTCTCCAGCAGGGCCCGGGCCTGGCGCACGCGCGTGTGCCGCAGCCAGGTGATCGGGGTGGTCCCGGTCTCGTCGTGGAACCGGCGGTTCAGGGTGCGCACGCTGACGCCCAGGTGGGCGGCGATGTCCTTCAGGGTGAGCGGCTCGCGGCTGTTCTGCTCCATCCAGCCCAGCGTGGCCGCGAGCGGCGAGTCGCGGGCCACCCGGGGGCGGCGGTTGATGAACTGCGCCTGCCCGCCCTCCCGCTCCAGGGGCACCACCGACAGCCGGGCCGCCTCCGCGGCGACGGCCGCGCCGTAGTCGGCGCGGACCATGTGCAGGCACAGGTCGAGGCCGGCGGCGGCCCCCGCCGATGTGAGGACCCGGCCGGTGTCGACGTAGAGCACGTTGGGGTCCACGCGCACGCGCGGGTACCGCTCGGCGAGCAGTTCGGCCACGGCCCAGTGCGTGGTGGCGCGGCGGCCGTCCAGCAGGCCCGCCTCGGCCAGGACGAACGCGCCCACGCAGATGGAGGCCACGCGCCCTCCCCGGTCGACGACGGCGCGCAGGGCCGTCGCGGCCTCCTCGGGCACCGGCAGGGACAGGTCGGAGCGGCCCGGGACCACGACCGTGTCGGCCTCCGCGAGCGCGTCGAGGCCGTCGAGGTCGTTCAGACCGAACACCCCCGCCCGCACGGACGGCCGCGGGGCGCATACCCGCACCCGGTAGGCGGCGGGGCCGTCGGCCAGCACGGTGCGGCCGAAGACCTCCAGCGGCGTGCCCAGATCGAAGGGGATGACCTCGTCCAGAGCGAGGACGGCGACCGTGTGCATGGCCAGATCCTAGGTGTTCGCGGCGGGGAGGACGGTCGCCGGGGAGCGGTGGGAGGCGGATTCTTTCGGCCCTACGGCGTGTGGCATTTTTCCGGCGGTACGTGTCTTTCTGGCCACTGGTACGGGCCGGGCGCCGTTCCTAGCCTCGAGGGGTTGCCGTACCGACGGCCGAGATTCCCAGGAGCGCACGCATGCACGTACAGATCGTCCTCTTCGACGGCTTCGACCCCCTGGACGCGGTGGGGCCCTTCGAGGTCCTCGCGGCCGGAGCGCAGCTGACCGGCGGCGCCGTGACGGTGGAGTTCGTCAGCGCCGAGGGGCCGCGCCGGGTCGGGAGCGGGCACGCGGCCCTCTCCCTGGACGCGGCCTCGGCCCTGGACCCCGAGCGCCCCGGCGTCGTCCTCGTGCCCGGAGCCGCGGGCCCCCTGGCGGAGGAACCCGGAGCGGAGCGGCCCAGCGTCCCCGAACTGCTGGCGCGGGCGGCGCGGGGCGACCTCGTCCCGCTGGTCCGCCGGGCCCTGGGCGCCCCGGGTGTCACGGTCGCCACCGTCTGCGGCGGTTCCCTCGTGCTGGCCATGGCGGGCCTGCTCACGGGACGCACCGCCGTCACCCACACCGCGGGAAACGACGCCCTGAGCGCCGCGGGCGTGACCGTCCCGTCCGCCCGGGTCGTGGACGACGGCGACCTGGTCAGCGCCGGAGGGGTGACCTCCGGCATCGACCTGGCACTGCACCTGCTCGACCGCGAGGTCGGGCCCCGGGCCGCCCTCGGCGTCGAGGGCCTGTTCGAGTTCGAGCGGCGCGGGACCGTCTGGCGCCGCACCGACGCACGCGGGGGGTCGGTGCGGGCATGAGCGCGTTCCTCCTCAGCGTCCACGTCATCCTGGCCATCGTCGCGATCGGCCCCGTCACCGTCGCCGCGAGCGTCTTCCCCCGGTACGTGCGCGCGCTCGCCGCCGACCCCGGGGACCGGTCCGCGGCCACCACGGCGCGCGTCCTGTACCGCACCTGCCGGGTCTACGCCGTGATCGGAATCCTGGTCCCCGTCGCCGGAGCCGCCACGGGGGCCTCCATGGGGGTGCTCACCGACCCCTGGCTGCTGGTCTCCGTCGTGCTCACGGCGGCCGCCGCGGCCGTCGTCGGCGGTGTCGTGCTGCCCACCCAGCGGCGGGTCGTCGCCTGTGCCGACTCCGTGCCGCCCGCGCCCCCGGCCCGGTCGCTGGCGGGACGGCTGGCGATGACCACGGGTGTCTTCAACCTGCTGTGGGCGGTCGTCGTTGTCCTGATGATCGTCCGCCCCGGCTCCACCACGGGGGTGTGAGCGTGTTCGCGGCCCTGCGGGTGACCGGGGCGCTGGAGTTCGGCACGCTCGCCGGAATGCTCCTCAACCTGGCCGTGTTCCGGATCGACGCGGTGGGGTCCGCCCTGGGCCCGGTGCACGGCCTGGCCTACGCCACGGCCTTCGTCCTCACCCTGCTCGTGCCCGGGGCGCCCGCGCGCTCCCGGCTGCTGGCCCTGGTCCCCGGGGTGGGCGGCCTGCTCGCGGCGCGGTCGATCCGGACCGCCTCCGCCGCCCGCGGCTGACCGGACCGGGCGGATCAGCCGCGGGCGGCCCCGACCCCGCCCGCGCGGCCCGCGCGGGGGAGCCCGCCCTGTTCGGCGGGCCCCAGGGCGAGTCCGCCACCGGGAAGGCCGACCGCGCCCGGTGGCGCTCCCTGCTGCGCCCCCACTTCACCCCGGGACGGGTGCGCGCGTCCGCCCCCGGGGGGAGGAGCTGACCGCCGACCTCCTGAACGGCCTGGAACGGGGCCCCGGCCGGCCGACCTCAACGCCGCGCTGGCCGTACCGCTGCCGATCCTGGTCATCCGCGAACTGCTCGGGTGCCCTACGCCGATCGCGGCCGCTTCCGCGCCTGGACCCGCGACGCCGCCGACCTCACCGACCGCGCCCGCTCCGAACGGGGGGTGGGCGACCTGTTCTCCTACGGGCTGGACCTGGCCCTGGCGGTCGGCACGCTCGCCCTGCACCTGGCCGGGTGAGCCGCGGCCGGGTCAGGTGAGACCGCGGTCCGTGGGGGAGACCGGAACGGACCGCGGGCGGCGGCCGACGGTGTGCCGGGGGTGGTCACAGGCGCCCCTCCATGTCCAGGGCGAAGTCCTCGGGGGAGATCTCGCCGAGGAAGAGCAGTTGCAGGTTGGTCAGCAGGGCCTGCGCGGCGTCGGGGGAGAGCGCTTGGTCCCAGGACTGGGTGAAGCTCGGCGCCTCGGAGACCAGTTCGTGGGTGAAGGTGGCGAAGTCGGCGTGCTCGCTCTCGCGCAGCCGGTCCTCGATGCCCTGGACGGCGGGCACCTGACCGGCCCCGATGAGCCCGTCCACGTAGTCGTCGGAGGCCACGGTCTCGACGAGGAAGTCGATCGCGGCGTCGGCGCGCGGGCTGTCGGCGTTGACGGAGAAGTAGTTGCTGGGGTTGCCGACGACCGCTGCGGGGTCGCCCTCCCCGCCCTCCACGAGGGGGAAGGCGGTGTAGCCGAGGTCGCCGCTCTCCAGGAACCCGGGGTCGCTGCTCTGCTGCCGGGAGATGTCCCAGCTGCCCATGAGGAACATCGCCGCCTCGCCGGAGGCGAGCAGGGCCGAGGCGCTGCCGCTGTCGTAGTCGAGGGAGCCGAAGTCGGTGCCGAAGGCGCCGCGCGCGGACAGCTCCTGGCACATCTCCATGGCCCGGATCATCGCCGGGTCGCTCCAGGCGCCCTCCTCGCCGTCGAGGACGGCCTGGAAGACCCCGGGCCCGCCGATCCGCTCCACCAGGTAGGACAGCCACATCAGCTCGGTCCAGCCCTGGGCCCCGGGCAGCGCGACGGGGATGACCCCGCGGTCCTTGAGGGCGTCGACCGCCGCCAGCAGCTCCTCGTAGGTCCCGGGCGGCTCGACGCCCGCCTCCGCCAGGACGGCCCGGTTGTGGAAGAGGACGACGGGCTGCACGCCGAGCATCGGCACCCCGTGGTAGGCGCCGTCGATCCGGGCGACGTCGAGCACGCTGGGCAGGAAGGCGTCGCGGAACTCCGGGTGGGCCTCCAGGGTCTGGGTCAGGTCGACGACCCGGCCCTCCCGCGCGTACTGCGCCAGGTTGCCGCCGCCCCAGTTGAAGAACACGTCGGGTGCGTTGGGCGAGCCGAGGGTGACCTGGAGCGTCTCCTTGTAGGAGTCGTTGACGTAGGTGACGAGTTCGGCGGGGAGGTCGGAGGAGGTGTTGTAGGAGGCGATCGCCTCCTCGACGACGGCGTTCACCGCGCCGTCCTCCAGGACCCACACCCGGAGGGTGCCGTCCGCGCCGTCGGCCTCGGAGGCCGCGCAGCCGGCGGTCAGGGACACGGTCAGTGCCAGGGAAGCGGCGCCGAGCGCGCGCGCCCGGAAGGTGCTGGTCATGTCTGGTGTGTTCTTTCGTGGGGGGTTCGAAAGTTTTCGAAAGATAAACGGCTCTATTTCGAGAAGAACGACGCTAGGTCGCGGGGCGATGTCCGTCAAGAGGGCTTTTCACTCCAGGTTGACGGCGGAAAGGAATGCCGAAAGTTTCGGGGATCGTGTGAGGGTGCGTCGCTCGGGCTCGGGAGTTGGCTCGCGTCGGCAGGGGGAGGGGTTTGGTAATGAAAATGGTTATCATATGCTCTTTCGGTACGCCGTGTCCCCCCGCGGCCATCTCCCCGACCTGGAAGAACCTCCGTGTACCTGCGCAAGACAGCTCCCGCCGCCTGTGCGGCCGCGGCCCTCCTGATGACCGCCTGCCTTCCCGCCGCCGAGGAGGGCGCTGGGGACGGACGGATCGCGGTGGCGATGATGCAACCGCCGAGATCGGCCCTCTCCCCGCTCACCGACGACGCGTTCAAGCTCTCCCGGTGGAGTACCGCCGAAACCCTCGTCACCCTCGACGAGGTCGGCGACCCCCAGCCGGGCCTGGCCACCGGGTGGACCCGCGTGGACGAGGCCACCTGGACCTTCACCGTCCGCGAGGGTGTCACCTTCCACGACGGCACCGAACTGACCGCCGCCGTGGCCGCCCACGCGCTGGAGTACGCGGCGGGGGCCTCGCCCAAGCCGCGCATCCTCGACGGGGTGGAAATCGGGGTGGAGGCCGAGGGGGAGACCCTCACCGTCACCACCGCAGAGGAGGACCCCCTCGTCCCCCAGCGCCTGTCCTCGCCCCAGCTGTCGATCCTCGCCGAGAGCGCCTACGAGGGCGGATCGGTCAACCCCGTCGGCACCGGCTCGGGCCCCTTCGAGCTCGTCGAGGTCAACGGCACCACCTCCGCGCGCCTGGACCGCTACGACGGCTACTGGGGCGAACCGGCCCTGGCCGCGGGCATCGACGTCTCCTTCGTCCCCGACGGCACCGCGCGCGCCGCCGCCCTGCGCACGGGTGAGGCCGACATCGTCGAGGCCGTGCCCACCTCCCAGGCCGCCCTCCTGGACCCGGGCACCGTCACCGAGGTGCCCATGCCGCGCACCAACACCCTCTACCTCAACACCCAGGACGGACCCTTCACCGATCCCGGCCTGCGCGCCGCCGTCCGCGAGACCCTCGACCGCGACGAGCTGGTGGAGGGGGTCTACGAGGGGCGCGCCGACGTGGCCGAGGGGCTCCTGGGCCCGGCCCTGCCGTGGGCCTCCGAACGCTCCGAGCGCACGGACCCCACGAAGGCCGCCGGCCCCGGCGGCGCCGCCATCACCCTGGCCACCTTCACCGACCGCGCCGAACTGCCCGAGGTGGCGACCGTCCTGGAGCAGCAGCTGGAGGAGGCCGGGTTCGAGGTCGAACAGGTGGTGCGCGAGTACGCCAACATCGAGGAGGACGCCCTGAACGGCGAGTTCGACGCGTTCATCCTCTCCCGGGCCACCGTGCTCGACTCCGGGGACCCCGCCGCCTACATGATGAGCGACTTCTCCTGCGAGGGCTCCTTCAACATCGCCCAGCTGTGCGACGAGGAGGTGGACGCGGCCCTGGCCGAGGCCGAGCGGGCGCCGACCGGGGACGAGCGCCGCGCCGCGATCCTGGCCGCCGAGGCGGCGGTGCTGGCCACCGACGCCGCCATCCCCATGCTGCACGAGCGCGTCATCCAGGGCGACTCCGCCCGCGTCTCCGACTCGGCCAAGGACCCGCGCGAGCGCCTGCTCGTCACCGCCCGGACCAGGGTGGAGTAGTGGGTCCCGCCCCCGCCGCCCCGCGCGGCGCCCGGAACGCCCGGTGGCTGCCGCCCCTGGTCTCCCGGGTCGCCGCGCTGGCCCTGGTCACCGTCGTCGTCGGCCTCCTGCCCTGGCTGTCCGGACGCGACCCCGCGCTGTCCGTGCTGCGCGCCCGCTCCGCCGAGCAGGAGCCCACCCCCGAGGTCCTGGACGCCGTCCGCGAGGACCTGGGGCTGGCCGACGGCCCCGTGCCCATGCTCGCCCGCTGGTTCGGCGGGGCGCTGCGCGGCGACCTGGGCCGCTCCTGGGTCTCCGACGCGCCCGTCCTGCCCGGGGTCGCCTCGGCCATGGGCGTCTCGCTCCTGCTGATGGCGGCCGCGCTCGCCGTCGCCCTGGCCACCGCCGCCGCGCTGTGCGCCCCCACCCTGGTGCGCGGGGCGCGCGGCACGCTGCGCCCGGGCGGGTCGGGCAGCGGGGCCCTCGCCGCGACACTCACGGCCCTGCCCGAGTTCCTGGTCGCGGTCCTGCTCATGGTGGCGCTCTCGGTCTGGCTGGGCTGGCTGCCGCCCTACGGCTGGCAGGGCCCGGTGCACCTGGTCCTCCCGTCCCTGGCCCTGGGCCTGCCCGCGGGCGGACTGCTGGGGCGGCTGCTCGACGACGCGCTGCCCGCCGTCCTCGCCGAACGCTGGGTCGGGCTGTGGGCGGCCTCGGGCTGCTCGCCCGGCCTGGTCGCGGCGGCCGCGCTGCGCCGGGCCACCCCCGCGCTGATCCCCCAGTTCGGCATGGTCGTGGTCGGCCTGACCGGGGGCGCGGTCGCGGTGGAGACGGTGTTCGCCGTTCCCGGGATCGGCCGCACCGCCCTGGGCGCCGCCCAGTCCCAGGACCTGCCGCTGCTCCAGGGGTCGGTGCTGGGCCTGGTGCTCCTGGGCACCGCCGCCGGAACCGCCGCCCAGGCCGCGCGCCGCTGGCTGCTGGGCCCCGGGCTGCGCGACGCCGCCCTGGCCCTGTCCCCGCCGCCCACCGCCCCAGCCGGGCCCGTGCGCCGCACGGTGCCCGCCGTGTGCGCGGCCCTGCTCCTCACGGTGTCGGTGTGGGGCCTGACCCGGGACGCCATGACCGTCCGGGTGGCCGAGCGCCTGGCCGCGCCCTCCTGGGCCCACCCCCTGGGCACCGACGCCGTCGGCCGCGACGTGCTGGCCCGGCTCGGCCACGGCGCCCTGGCCACCGTCGGCACCGCCGGGCTGGTGTGCCTGGTCAGCCTGGCGGTCGCGCTGCTGGTGGGGTTCCTCCCGGTGCTGTCGGCCGGGGCGGCCGAGATGGCCAACGCCCTGCCCCCGGTGATCGCCGGGATCCTGGTGGCCGCCGTCGCCGGGCCCGGCCCCCTCGGCGCGGCGGTGGCCGTGGCCCTGGTCTCCTGGCCCCCGCTCGCCGCGCACACGGCCGCGCTGGTCCAGGAGACGCGCGCGGCCGCCTACCTGACCGCCCAGCGGGCCCTGGGCTCCGGGCCGCGGTGGATCCTGCTGCGGCACGTGCTGCCCTCCGTGCTGGGCCCCGTGACCAGGAACGCCGTGCTGCGGCTGCCCGGCACCGCACTGGCCCTGGCCTCGCTCGGCTTCCTCGGGCTGGGAGCCCAGCCCCCGTCCGCCGAGTGGGGGCTGAGCCTGTCCGAGTCCCTGCCCTACGTGGAACGCGCGCCCCTGGCCGCCCTGGCCCCCGCCGCCATGCTCCTGCTGCTGGCCGCCTTCGCGGTCTCCTCGTCCACGCTCCCGTCCCGGGCGCGCCCACCGCGGAGCCCGCGACGGCGCACGCGCGCATCGGAGGCGCGCACACCGGAAGGAAGCCCCCGATGACCGCCCTGCTGAGCGTCCGCGACCTGCGGGTCACCCTGAGGACACCCGGGACCGAGCGGGTCCAGGCCCTGCGCGGCCTGTCCTTCGACGTGCGCCCCGGCGAGGTGCTCGCCCTCGTGGGGGAGTCGGGGGCCGGGAAGTCCCTGACCGCCCGGACCGTCCTGGGCCTGGCGCCCCACGGCGCGACCGTCACCGGCAGCGTCCGGCTGGACGGCCGGGAACTCGTCGGCGCCCCGCCCCGGCTCCTGCGGTCCCTGCGCGGACGGCGGATGTCCCTGGTCCCCCAGGACGCGCTCGCCGTGCTCAGCCCCGTCCACACCGTCGGCGGGCAGCTGGTGCGCGCCCTGCGCTCCGTGCACCGGATGAGCCGGGCCCAGGCCCGGCGGCGGGCGGTGCGGGCCCTGGACCGGGTCGGCATCCCCGACGCCGCCCGGCGCGCGCACGCCTACCCCCACGAGCTCTCCGGCGGCATGCGCCAGCGCGCGGTCATCGCCATGGCCACGGTCAACGAGCCCGCGCTCGTCTTCGCCGACGAGCCGACCACCGCCCTGGACCCGCCCGTGCAGGCGCGGATCCTGGAACTGCTGTGCGGACTGGGCGAGGAGACCGGGACCGCGCTCGTCCTCATCACCCACGACCTGGGCGTCGTCGGCGGCCACGCGGACCGGGTGGCGGTCCTCTACGCCGGGCGCCACGCCGAGTCCGGCCCGGTCGAGCACGTGCTCCGCGACCCGCGCTCGCCCTACACCGCCGGGCTGCTCGCCGCCCTTCCGCCCGAGACGGCCGCGCCCGGGGGGCCCGCCGACCGCCTGCTCCCCGCCATCGCGGGATCGCCCCCCGCCCCGGGGCACCTCCCCCGGGGCTGCGCCTTCGCGCCGCGCTGCCCCCTGGCCGAGGGGGACTGCCGCACCCTCGAGCCCTCCCCGGTCCCCGCGGGCGACCCCGGCAGGCTGGTGTCCTGCCACCGCTGGCGGGACCTGCCCGACCCCGCGCACTCCCTGTACACGGGCACGCCGCGCCGAGCACCCGGCGCCACAGTAGAGAGAGGACCCGCATGACCGACCCCGCTCCGCCGCTGCTGGAGGTGCGCGACCTCGTGGTGCGCTACCCCGGGCGCACCCGGCGGGACGCGCCCGTGACCGCCGTCGACGGGGTGAGCCTCGACGTCCGCGCGGGGGAGACGCTCGCCCTGGTCGGGGAGTCGGGGTGCGGCAAGTCCAGCACCGCCGCGGCCGTGCTCGGCCTGCGCCGCCCCGACGCCGGATCGGTGCGCTTCGAGGGACAGGACCTGACCGCCATAACCCCGGCACGGCTGCGCGCCCTGCGCCCCGCGTTCCAACCGGTCCTCCAGGACCCCTACGGTTCGCTCAGCCCCCGGCTGCGCGTCCGCGACGCCGTGGCCGAACCCCTGCGCCTGCACGGGCGCTGGGACCGCGCCACCGGACCGGACCGGGTGGCGGAGCTGCTGGAGCGGGTGGGCCTGGACCCCGCGCACGGCGACCGGCTGCCGCACGAGCTGTCCGGCGGCCAGTGCCAGCGCGTGGGGATCGCCCGCGCGCTGGCCTGCGAACCGCGGCTGCTGGTGCTGGACGAGCCGGTCTCGGCCCTGGACCCCTCGGTGCGCGCCGGAGTGGTCAACCTGCTCACCCGCCTGCAGGACGAACGCGGACTGGGCTACCTGCTCATCTGCCACGACCTCGCGCTGGTGCGGCACGTCGCCCACCGCGTCGCGGTGATGCGCCGGGGGCGCGTGGTGGAGAGCGGTCCCGCTCGCCGGGTCTGCTCCCATCCCGAACACCCCCACACGCGCGAACTGCTGGAGGCGGTGCCGCCGCATCCGGGCACGCCCCGCCGCCGGACCCTGCCCGCGGCCTCGTGAGCGCACCGCGCACGGCGGGGGCGCCGTACCGGCTGCGCGGCCTAGGCCCGCTGCCCCTGCTCCTCGTCGGATCGCAGTGCGCGTTCAACATCGGGTTCTTCGCCGTCCTGCCCTACCTCGCCGCCCACCTGGGCGGCGCACTCGGCCTGGCCGGGTGGCTGGTCGGCCTGGTGCTGGGCCTGCGCACCTTCAGCCAGCAGGGCCTGTTCGTGGTGGGCGGCACGCTCACCGACCGGTACGGCGCCCGCCCGGTCGTGCTGACCGGCTGCGCGCTGCGCGTGGCCGGGTTCGGCTGGCTCGGCTTCGCCCAGGACACCTGGTCGGTCGTCGCCGCCGTCCTGCTCACCGGCTTCGCCGCCGCGCTGTTCTCCCCGGCGGTCGAGACGGAGATCGTGCGCCAGGCCGTGCGGCACGAGCGGGACACCGGAGTGTCCCGCACCCGCGTGCTCGCGCTGTTCTCCGTGGCGGGGCAGGCGGGCACGCTCATCGGCCCGCCGCTGGGCGCGCTGCTGCTGCTCGGCGGATTCCGGGTGTCCTGCCTGGTCGGGGCCGGGGTCTTCGTCCTCGTGTGGGCCGCGCACCTGCGGCTGATGCCGAGGCGCCCGCCCGGGGCCGCCGTCCGGAAGGAGGGGACGGGCCCGGGGGAGGGACTGCGGCTGCTGCTCGGCCACCGCCGGTTCCTGACGCTGTCCCTGGCCTACAGCGGCTACCTGCTGGCCTACAACCAGCTCTACCTGGCCCTGCCCGCGGAGGTGGAACGGGCCACCGGCTCCCAGACGGCGCTGGGCTGGCTGCTCGCGTGGGCCTCGGTGCTCTACGTCGCCGCGCAGTTCCCCCTGCTGGAGCGGGCCTCGGCCCGGCTGTCCCGGCGCGCGACCCTGGTGTGGGGGCTGGCGCTGGTCGCGGCGGGCTTCACCCTGGCCGCCGCGCTCATGCCGCTCGGCGCCCTGGGCGGGCTCCTGCCCTCCCTCGTCTTCGTCACCCTCCTGACGCTGGGGCAGGTCCTCATCGTGCCGACGGTGCGCGCCTGGACCCCCGACCTGGTCCCGGACCGCCACCTGGGGCTGTTCACGGGGACGCTGTCCTCGCTGTCGGGGCTGGTGGTGCTCGCGGGCAGCGTCCCCGCCGGGGCGGTCCTCGACGCGGGCGGCCCGCTTCCCTGGCTCCTGCTGGCCCTGGTGCCGCTCGCCGCGGCTGCCCTGGTGCCGCGGGACCGCACGTGAGGGCGGGCTCACCGCCGGGCTCCGGCGGGGTGTCCGGCGGCGTGCCGTCCGGCGACGGCCCAGGCCAGTGCGACGATCGCGAGGTTGGCGGTCAGCATCCGACCGGGTTCGTCGAGGGCGGCGGGGGAGACCAGCAGTCCGCCCAGGTTGAACACCCCGATCGGGGCCGTCTGCACGGCCGCCGCCGCGTACGGCCACCGGCCGGACAGCACCCACACGCCGATCGCGGCCTCCGCCAGGCCGATCGCGACCAGGACGGGGGGACCCAGGTGTCGGCCGGCAGCGGTAGGTCGGCGATGATCGCCCGGTGGCCGGCACGTCCGGGCCGGACCTCGCACCACAGGCCCTCGTAGCACCAGACCGGGGGGACGGCCACGGCCGGGGCGGGGGTACGGGCCCTTGGGGGCGGGGGCGTACCGCCCTGCAACCACCCGTTCCGAGCGGGCCGTGTCCGGGGTGGGCGACGGGGTCCGCGCGGTGCTCGGCGGTGGTGCGGCGCGGCGGCTCCGGCCGCCGCGCCGCGGGCGCGCGGGGTCAGTTCGCGCTGCAGGAGACGGTGGGCCAGGTCCAGTTCCCGTTGTGCTGGATGGTCACACCCCAGTTGTTGCCGTTGCCGTTGGGCCGGGCGGTCAGCACCTGGGAGCTGGGGTAGCTGGCGCTGACGTTCCACGTGGCGCTGATCCTGGCGGGGGAGGGCACGTTCATGGTCACGGTCCAGTTGCTGGAGCCGCTGACCGCGACGCTGAGGTTGTAGCGGTCGCTCCACTGCTGCCCGGCGGACAGCGTCGCGGTGCAGCCGCCGCCTCCGCCGCCTCCGCCTCCGCCACCGCCGCCGGAGGAACCCAGGGTGACGTTGGAGCTGCCGCTGCTCTGGTAGCCCTCGGTGGCCATGATCATGTAGTCGTGGCTGCCCAGGTTCATCCCGGCGCGGGCCCAGGCGTCGAAGTGGTTGCCGGAGGTGATGGTTCCGCTCGAACGCCGGGACTGGCGCACGCTCCAGTACTGGTCGAAGCTCCGGGTGCCCTCGATGGAGGGGGCGTTGGTCCGCCGCGTCCGGTAGATGTCGTAGGTGCCGCCGTCGGTGGTGACCGTGCCCATGTGGGTGCCGGTGGGCCGGTAGGTCCCCCAGTTGTCGACGATGTAGTACTCCACGAGCGGGTTGCGCGTCCACCCGTAGAGGGTCAGGTAGGAGTTGCCGGACGGGTTGAAGCTGGCCGAGTAGGTCACGGACCTGCGTCCGCCGGTGCTCCAGCCGGTACCGGCCACGAAGTTGCCGGTGTTGCGCCACGAGGTGCTGTAGTTGCCGCCGGAGCCCAGTTCCATGGAGACAGTGCCGGGGCTGTCGGTCCAGAACGAGTAGAAGTACCCGTTGTGGGTGCCCGTCTGGTTGGACGTGATGGCCGCGCTGGCGGTGCCGGGCAGCAGCGCCAACGCGGTGACCAGCGCGGTCATGACGGCGCAGACGCGGCCGAGCAGTGCTCTGGCGCGGCCGCGCCCGGACCGGGCGGGGGAGTCGTTCATGTCTGGCCCTCCTCCTGGGGGGTGGGGGTAGGAGGCGTGATGCGATCGGGGAGGAGCCGCGCGACGCGCGGTCTCCGCACGGTGATGTGATCACACCAGGTGACTGCCATTGACAGCGCGTTAACACTGCCGACAGTGACAGTGTCAGGCTGCCCGTGGGGACTGTCAATGATTTCCGGAATATTTCGACAAACTTAATCCGACGAAGGAAGTGCTCTCTCCTGTTTGATGCGTCGTCATCTCGGCATTCGGCGAGAACGGTGCGGATGCCTCGGCTTTCCGGCTTGGCGTCCGGTCAACGTTGCCGAAAAATTTCGGATGTCTGTCGGTTGCCGGAGTCCGCTTCGAAGGGGAGCCGCGCGGTCACCCGGTCCGGGGCCCGCCCCGCCAGGAGGGCGTCCGTCTCCTCCGCCGTGGGGCAGGTGGCCGGACCGCGGCGGGTGACGGACAGGGCGGCGGCGGCGTTGGCCCGGCGGGCGGACTCCTCCGGCCCCTCCCCCCGGGCCAGGGCGGCGGTGAACACGCCCACGTGCGTGTCGCCCGCTCCGTTGGTGTCCACGGCGCGCACGCGAAAGCCCGGAACCCGGCGGGGAGCGCCTCCGGCCCCGGCCACCACGCAGCCGTCCGCCGCGTCGCGCACGACCACCACCCCGCGGGGGCGGACCCGGGGGACGAGCAGCGCGGCGGCCTCCTCGGGGACGGCCCGCCCGGTCACGGCGGCGGCCTCCGCCGCGCTGAGGCTGAGCAGGTCGACCCGGGCCAGGGCCCGGTCCAGGGTCCGCCGCGGGAGACCGCCCACCACAGGCGCGGGGTCCAGCACCAGGCGCACCCCGTCGGGGAGGCCGTCGATCCAGGTGAGCAGTTCATCGGCGCGCGGTCCGGGGAGCAGCGAGTAGCCGACGGTGTAGACGAAGTCCCCCGGCACGGGTCGCAGCGTGCTCAGCTGGGCCAGGGACAGGTCCGTCTCGGCGCCCAGGCGGGTGACGAAGGTCCGTTCGGCGTCGCCGTCGACCAGGGCCACGCAGAAACCGGTGTCCGCGTCCGGGTCGGGGGCGTGGGCCACGGACACCCCCTCCGCGCGCAGCGCCGCCCGGGCCAGTTCGCCGTTCGGCCCGCTTCCGTGCGCCCCCGCGTAGACCACCTCCATCCCCGAGCGCGCCGCGGCGGCGATCACGTTGAAACCGCCCCCGGCCAAGGTGCGCGCGGAGGAGGCGAACACCCCCTCTCCGGCCCGGGGGAGGGCGTCGACCTCCATCACGACGTCGATGATCACGGGTCCCACGTGGAGAAGTCGTCCGGTCATGGGAGGGCTCCTTTCGCTTGTGCCGGCCACGCGATCATCCCGTGCCCGACCGGAGCGCACGACGCCGGGCGGGCACGGACGGGAGGAGCCGCGGACGCGTTCAGACGGGCGACACCGGGACGGTGGCGACCAGGCCGCCGTCGATGACCAGGTCCTGCCCGTTGACGTAGGCGGCCTCGTCGGAGGCGAGGAAGGCGACCGCGCCCGCGACGTCGTCCGCGGTGCCGAGGCGGCCCGACACCACGGCGGCGGCGAGTCCGTCCTTCGCCTCGTCGCGGACGGCGGCGTGGAACATCGGGGTCTCGATGTAACCGGGGCTCACCGAGTTCACCCGGACGCCCCGCGGGCCCAGCTCCGCCGCCAGGGTTTGCGTGAGGTTGTGCACGGCCGCCTTGGTCGCCGCGTAGAGGGAGGCTCCGGCCATGCCCCGGTGCAGCGTCCACGACGCGTTGATCACGACCGCCGCGCCGTCGGCCAGCAGCGGGAGGAGCTTCTGGACGGTGAAGAAGACCCCCTTGAAGTTGACGCCCGAGACGCGGTCGAACTCGGCCTCGGTGACGTCGCCGACCGGCTGGAAGGAGGCGACCCCCGCGTTGGCGAAGACCACGTCCAGGTGCCCGAAGCGCTCCCCGACCAGGGCCGCCAGCGCGTCGAGGTCGGCGGTGCTCGCAGCGTCGCCGCGTACCGCGAGGAGGCGGTCCCCGCCGTCCAGGTCCCGGACCGCGCCCTCCAGGCGGTCCCCGTCCCTTCCGCTGATGACCACCCGCGCGCCCTCGTCGAGAAGCCTGCGCGCGGTGGCCAGGCCCATGCCGCTCGTGCCGCCGGTGATGAGCGCGACCTTGTTCCCGAACCGGGAGATGTTGTGTGCCATGGCATGCAGCGTTCCAGCCGGGTCGACGCACGAACAGGGCGCACCTGTCCGGGGGGTGGCACCACCAGGCTCGCCGGGCGGCGTCCCGGCGTGGGGGGTCAGGTGGAGGCGCTGAGCCGGACGCGGGCCAGTCGCCCGATCCGGTCCCCGGTCCCGGTCCCGGGGCGCGGGTTGTACAGCTCCAGGCGCCAGTCCGGGTGGTCGGCCACGATCAGGGACGTCTTGTCGAAGACCAGGTCACCGGCCTCGGGGTGGCGGACCGCCTTGACCGCCTGGGTGTGGTCGCCCACGTCGTGGCGCGCCCACAGCTCGGCGAACTCGGTGCTCACGGAGGCGAGGCCGTCCACCAGCCGCCCGAACTCCGGGTCGTCGGGGAAGCGCGCCATGTCGGCCCGGAACGCGGCGACGACGGCCGGGGCGACTGACGCCCAGTGGACGTGCAGGTCGCGGTACCGGGCGCTGGTGAAGAACGTGACCAGGCAGTTGCGGTCGGTGCCGCCGTAGCCGAACGCCGTCCGCGCCGTGTCGTTGAGGGAGAGCAGGTTCCAGTGGCGGTCCTGCAGTATCGCGGGCCGGGGGTCCCACGCGTCGACCAGGTGCCGCAGCTCCGGCGTCACCGGGGAGTCGCCCGCCCCGCGGGCCTGCGGCGGATTGAGGCCGGCCAGGGCGTAGAGGTGCGCGCGCTCGGGTTCGGTCAGGCGCAGGGCCCCGCTGATCGCGTCGAGTACCTCGACCGAGACGTTGATGTCGCGCCCCTGTTCGAGCCACGTGTACCAGGAGACGCCGACCCCGGCCAGCACGGCGACCTCCTCGCGCCGCAGGCCCGGCGTCCGGCGCCTGCCCCCGGCGGCCATGCCCACGTCGCCGGGTGTGAGCCGCGCCCGGCGCGTGCGCAGGAAGTCGCGGAGCTGCTCTCGTCGGTTCCGGGTCGCGGCGGAGGTCTCGCTGGCCATGCGCCATGGTAACCACGGCCGCTCCGGGCGCCGGGCGACGGACCCATCCCTCCTGAACCGGCGGGCACGGGGCCCGCGTGGAGGGGTCACCCGGTCACGGGAGGGGCTCCTCGCGCCTGTACCGGCCGCGCGGTCATCCCGTGCCAGCCCGCGACGGGACGAACGCCCGGTCCCACCGCGCGCCGGGCCCCTCCCCGGGCCCGGTCCCGCGGGCGGCGGCGTGGTCCCGCCGGCCGGTGTCAGCGGATGGCGGCGAGGAGGGCGCGGGTGCGGGCCGGGGCGGAGGCGGGCAGGGTGGCGATGAGGTCGGCGAGGGAGACCGCGCCGAGGCTGCTCCGCCACGCCTCGTGGGCCTCGGCCATCTTCGCGGCGAGCACGCAGGTGTGCTGGCAGTCCTCGGGCGGCAGCGCGCCCCTGCCCTGTCGGCGGATCTCGCGGCACTCGTAGGGCGGGGACGCGCCGTCGACCGCCTCGACGATCTGCAGCATGGTCGTCTCGGCCGCCGGACGGGCGAGCCGGAACCCGCCCCGCGGGCCGGTCGTCGCGGCGAACACGCCCGCTTTGACCAGTGGCTGCAACTGCTTGGCGAGGTAGGCCGCCGGAAGGTCGAAGTAGGCCGCGAGCTGGGCGGCCGAAGCGGTGGCCCCCGGTTCGAGCTGGGCCAGCGTCGTGGCGCAGTGCAGGACCCACTCGGTGCTCACAGGCAGCTTCATGGGGCCGATCTTACCGAAGCTATTGCGGATCCATGAAGTCCGAGATAGTCTCCGTCGGCATCGGAGCAGTGAACGGAGAAGAGCACATGCGCATCGCCGTCGCCGGAGCGACCGGGAACATCGGCTCCCTGACCGCCGCCGCCCTCGAACGGGACGGGCACGAGGTCGTCCGCGTCAGCCGCTCGCTCGGCGTGGACCTGACGACCGGCCAAGGGCTCGACGACGCCCTCACCGGAGTGGAGGCGGTCGTCGACGCCGTCAACCACACCGGTACCGACCGGGCCGAGGCGGTGGCCTACTTCGGCACCACCACGCGCACCCTGCTGGGGGCGGAAGAGCGGGCCGGCGTCCGCCACCACGTCCTGCTGTCGATCGTCGGAGTCGACGCGGTCGAGGGCAACCCCCACTACGCGGGCAAGCGCGAGCAGGAGCGCCTGGTCGCGGAGGGGCCCGTGCCGTGGACCATCGTGCGGGCCACGCAGTTCCACGACTTCGCCGCCATGGTGGCCGGCTGGACCGAACGGGACGGCGCCGCCACCATCGCCCCGCTGCTCGTCCAGCCGATCGCACCGGCGGACGTGGCCGACATCCTGGCCGAGACGGCGGCGGGCCGGCCCCGGGGGCGGTACCGTGACGTCGCCGGGCCCGAGACACAGGACCTCGTCGACATGGCCCGGCGCACGCACGAGGCGCGCGGCCGCGAGGTGCGGCTCATTCCGACCTGGTCGGGGCCGTTCGGACCGGAGATGGCCGGCGACGTGCTGCTGCCGGGTGAGGGCGCGCACCTGGCACCGACCACCTTCGACGAGTGGCTCGCCCGACAGGGGTAGGCGCCGCGCCCCGCCTCCGGGCGCCCGTTCCGCACACGGGCACCACGGCGGACAGCGGCGCCGTCCGCCCCGGGCACGGGACCACGAGGAGACGGCAGGGACATGGACTTCACCATCCACCACCTCAGGTGCTTCCTCGCCGTGGCCCGGGAACTCCACTTCGGACGCGCCGCCGCGCGCCTGCACCTGAGCCCCTCCGCGCTGAGCGAGCAGGTCACGACCCTGGAACGGCGCCTGTCCCGCCCCCTCTTCGACCGCACCTCCCGCGGGGTGGAGCTCACCGGGCACGGCCGTGAACTGCTGCCCCTGGCCGAACGCGCGGTCACGAGCATGGACGAGGTCGTCGACTGGGGCCGGGGCGAGGCCTCCCGGCCCCGGGTCCGGATCGGCCTCATGGTCTCCAGCACGAGGTTCCGCTCGGTCATGGCCCAGGCCGCGCACCAGATGCCGCAGGTGCGCTGGCAGGTGCGGCACCTGGGGTTCACGGGCTGCTACGAGGCCCTGGCCAGGGCCGATGTGGACTGCACGTTCACCGGTGGAATCGAGCGCACGACCGGGTTCGAGTCCCTGCCGCTGTGGGAGGAGGAGCGGGTCCTGGTCACCTCGCGGGGGCACCGCCTCGCCGACCGGGAGTCGGTGACCCTCGCGGAGATCGCGGAGGAGACCTTCGTGGCGGCCGAGGACGAGACGGCCGAGAGGTGGTTCTCCTCGGTGGCCGCCGGGGGTTTCTCGCCGCGCCTGCTCCCGGTGGCCCGCAACTTCGAGGAGGTCCTGGAGATGTGCGCCGCCGGGCAGGGCGTCAACATCGCGGGGTGCTCCGCCGCGGCCACCTACGCGCACCCGGGGGTGCGCTTCGTCCCGATCACGGACGCCTCCCCGATGACCACCTTCCTCAACGTGCGCCGGGGCCGCCTCCCGGACCCGCTGGAACGGTTCGTCCGGCTCTGCGAGCGGTCCGCGCCGTGACCGTCCGGAACCCCCGAAGGCCCGTTCGGGAGTTCGCGATGGACCCGTCGGACGCGTCACCCCAGCATGGAGGGCATGTCCCACGACTCCCCTCCCCCGGAGGTCAGGTCCGACCCCGGTCTCGTCTTCGCCCGGCGCGAGAGCGGTGACCTCCTCCTCGACCTGTACCGCCCGGCCTCCGGCGACCGCCCCGTGCCCGTGGTGCTCTGGCTGCACGGCGGCGGCTGGTTCACCGGGGACCGCACCCTGGCGCCGGACCTGTCCCGCCGCGTCCGCGCCACCGGCTGCGCCGTGGCGAGCGTCGAGTACCGCCTCTCCGGCCAGGCGCTCTTCCCGGCCCAGCTGCACGACGTGCGCTCCGCGATCCGCTTCCTGCGCGCCCGAGCCGGGGAGTACGGCCTGGACCCGCGGGCGGTCGCGGTGTGGGGCGCCTCGGCCGGCGGCCACCTGGCCGCCCTGGCGGGGCTCACCGGCCACCTGGACGCCCTGCCCGGCGAGGAGGACACCGACGGGGACCCCTCCGTGCAGGCGGTCGCCGAATCCTACGGCCCCGTGGACCTGGCCGCCGTGGTCGCGGAGTCCGCGCCCCCCGGCGGGGCGGCGGCCTCACCCGAGGCCCGCCTCCTGGGCGGCCCGCCCTCGGAGCGCGCGGAGCTGGCCCGCCACGCCAGCCCGCTGACCTGGGTGACCCCCGCCGCCCCGCCGTTCCAGATCTCCCACGGCACCGCCGACACGCTGGTCCGCCCCGGGCAGAGCGAACTCCTGCACGAGGCCCTGGCCGCCGCCGGGGTGCCGAGCGAGCTCTACCTCGTCGAGGGCTACAAACACGGCTTCCTCAACCCCGCGGGCCGCCTCGACGTCCGGATCGCCCGGGCGATGGACGACGGCCGCCTCGCGGACGAGGGCCCCGCCCCGGCCGTACGCCGCGCCCCGGACGCTCCCGGGGGCGAGCCGACGACCTTCGGCTTCGACGACGTCGACGCCTTCCTCCGCCGGCACCTCACCGGTTCCACGTCAGGAGAGCCCCGATGACCAGCATCGACCCGGAGACCATGCACGGCCTCGCGCCGGTGGTCAACGCCCTGCCCGGCGAGCCGGTCCCGTACTACCTGGCCAGCGGCGAGGGACTGCGCTTCGAGATCGGCGGGCAGCTGTGGACGGTCATCGCCCGCGGCGCGGACACCGGCGGGCTCTTCGACGCCGCCTTCGTCCTGGGCCCGCGCGGGGCCGGCACACCCTTCCACAGCCTCCCCGGCCACCAGCGCTCCTACCACGTGTCCGAGGGCAGCGTGCAGTTCTGGCTGCCCGGGCAGAGCCGCGTCCTGGTCCCCGGCGACTCCGTCCACGTACCGCCGGGCACCCCGGTGGCCTACCGGATGCTCGGCCACATGTCCCGGATGCTGTTCTTCTCCGCCTCCAGCGGAGCCCTGGACGCCCTCGTGGGGGAGGGGGAGCCCGTGGAACGCCACGTCTACACCCCCGCGGAGGCCCGGGAGGTGCTGCCCCCCGGCGCCCGGGAGCACGACCTGCCCCGGGCGCGGGCCGGGGACGCCTGGGACGACACCCTGCCCCGGGGAGCGGAGGCCTACTTCCTGCGCTCCCGCACGGGGGAGCGGCGCGGCTGGCCGGACGCGGTCAACGCCTACTCCGCGCGGGGCCGCAACACCGGCGGGCGCTACTTCTCGGTGAGCACGCTCGCCGCGCCCCAGCCCTACATCGTCCGCCACTTCCACCGGCAGCACACCGAGACCTTCCTGTGCCTGTCCGGGCGGATCTGGCTGTGGGTCAACGGCCAGGAACTGCTGCTGACCTCCGGGGACTTCCTGCACGCCCCCGCCGGGACCGTGCACAGCTTCGCCATCGCCGCGCACAACACGCAGATGCTCGGGCTGCTCACCTCGGACGTCTTCGAGCCGTTCTTCGACGTCACCTCCGTGCCGACCGAGGACCACGTGTACACCGAGGGGCTCATCGACCCGTCCGTGGTGATGGGCGGCATCCGCGGCAACCCGGACCTGGACCTGGTCGTCGTGGACGGCCCGCCCCGCCGGACGAGGGCGCTCGGCCTGTGACCCGACGCCCGCCCGCGCCCGGCGCGCGGGCGGGCCCCAGAAAGGAACCCATGACGCGCCCGCCCCGGTACAAACAGGCCGTGGTCAGCTGGCTCGGGGTCTACCCGCTCATCACCCTGCTGCTGTGGCTCCTGGGACCCGTGGTCTCCGACCTGCCCCTGCCGCTGGTGACCCTCGTCCTCACCCTCGTGCTGGTGAGCCTGCAGACCTACGCCGTGATACCGCTTCTGACCCGCCTCTTCCGCCCCTGGCTCGCCTCGGGCGCGAGCCGCGCGCCCGCGCGCGGGTCCGACGGCGCCCGGCCGGCCGCCGCACCGCCGGGGCCGGACTCCGCGCCGTGAGCGGGGCCGCTCCGCGTCCGAGGCGGGCCGACCAGGTGCCGCCGCCTCATACAGTGAGAACTCCAGAGAACTCCACCGCGGGCGCGGGAACCCCCGACAGCCCGTGACCGACCACACGCCCCGCGGGGCCGCCCCGGAGGGAACTCCTTGTACCTGGCCCGTATCCACCTCGACCCCGAGCGCAGCACCGGCATGGAACAGTGGGCGGCCATGGGGCGGGCCGTACGCAGGGCGGTCGACCCCGACCCCGCGTCCGACGCCCGCGTGCTGTGGGCGCGCACCTCGCCGAGCACGCTGGTGGTCAGCTCCGACACCGCCCCGGCCTGGGGCAAGGTCCCCGGCGCGGTCTCCGCCGTGATCCACCCGATGCCCCGGCACCCCGAGGGCGAGACCGTCCGCTGGGAACTCATCACGGCACCCACCGCGCAGCGGGAGGGGGAGGGGGCGCGTTCGCGCGGCAAGCGGGTTCCCCTCGCGGAGGAGGAGTTCGAGGACTGGCTCAGGGGCAAGCTCGCGGGTGCGGTGGACCTCACCGAGGCGAGGTGGAAGCGTCTGGGCGGCAGGCCCGCGCGGTACCACTTCACCGGGCAGGCCGTGGTGCTCGACAGCGAGGCGCTCCAGGAACTGTGCCTGAACGGTGTCGGCGCGGGCACGGCCACCGGCGCCGGGCTGCTCCTCGTCAGCCCGCTGGCGCCCTCCGCCGACTGACGTCACACGCCGGGCGCCCGGCGCATCAGCCCCGAGCGGACCGTGCCCCCGGAACGATGACGCGGTGCCGCGTGTTCGTGCCCCTGTCCGTCCGCCTGCCCCTGGACCCGGCGCCGTCCGGGGACGGCGCGGCCCGTGGCCGGAACGGTGTCCGGGCCACGGGCCCGCGGGTCGCACGATGGGCCGGGCCCCGGAAGCTAGCTCCTGGGGACGCGGAGCCGGTCCCAGGTCGTGCGCCCGGGCCAGCCGTCGGCGTCCGCGCCGGTGAAGCCCAGCTTCCTCTGCCACATCGCGTACGCGTCCTGGTCGACGTCCGACCACTGGTCGCCGGGC
>NZ_VWVV01000042.1 GCF_009830945.1 Nocardiopsis sp. FR4
GAGCGCCAGGCGGCCAATCTCCTTCAGCCACGACAGCGGCAAAGCCATGACAGCCATACCTGGCGCTCCTGGGGTCCTCCCGACCCTACAGACGGTCAGGAACGAACCCCATGAAGAAAGGTAAGGAAGGTGTGACCACCACGGGTGTTCTTGAACCCACTGGTCCCAACAGGGCCCTCGGCCCCACCAGCTGGCTGGAACGGGTCCTGGTCACCTCCGGCTCCGCCGTCGTCGAGCGCCACCTGCCCGTCCGCGCCCTGGCCGGGTACGAGCGGCGGCCCAACCCGCTGGACGCCCGCACCCCCGCCGAGTTCCTGCTGACCATGCGCCGCTACCTGGTCTGGGCGGGCGACTGGTCCTACTGGGAGCTGGAGCACCTGTGCGGGGGAGCGGTCAAGCGGTCCACCTTCCGCGAGGTGCTGGAGGGCACCGAGCTGCCCCGGTACGTGTTCCTGATGGCCTTCGTCACTGCCTGCGCCGGTGAGGACGAGGCCGAGCGCCGGCGCTGGGTGACCGCCTGGCGCAGGCTCCGCGCCGCCGGGCACTGAGCCCGGGCGCCTCCTCACGGCACCGGTCCGGCCCCGGAGGGGTGCCGCCCCCCCCGGGGGGACCGGCTCACCACGCGGTGAGCAGCAGGTGGTTGACGAGCAGCGCCCCCGCGGCCTGGAGGGCGAGCCACACGCGGCGGCCCCGGTCGGGCAGCAGCGCGGCGGCGGGCAGGAGCCACAGCACGAAGGGGAGCCAGATGCGCTCGGTCTCGGCCTTGCTCATCCCCGACAGGTCGGCGACGAGGATCGCGCCGAACGCGGCCGCGACCAGCAGCACCACCTGCCCGGTACCCGTCGCGGGCGGGGGCGGTACCCGCACCGTTTCCGGCAGCAGGGCCAGCGCCCGGCGCAGACCCGCCGCCGAGGCGAGCCCGGCCGCGAACATGGCGTTGGCCAGGTTCGCCCAGACCCAGTAGCCGTAGGGACGGACCGCCGCCACGCCCTGGTAGTAGCGCTCCACCAGCAGGTGGTACCCCTCCCACCACCAGAAGCCCGCCGCCGTGAAGGCCGCGGCCACGCACAGCGCCCCCGCCAGGGCGTAGGGCAGGGGGCGCGCGGTCCGCGCGCACACCAGGACGGTCACCGCCAGGAGGCCGACCAGGACCAGCCCGTAGGACAGGTAGACCGTCCAGCCCAGCAGCAGCCCCGCCGCCAGCGCCGCGGCCCGGGGCGCCCGGGCCCCCGGGGCCGCCGCCACCGCGAGCAGGGCCAGGCCCCACGCCGCCACCGCCGTGAAGTAGCCGTCCGCCGACGCCCCGACCCAGACCGCCCCGGGGAACAGCACCAGGAAAGGTGCCGCGCTCCGGGCCCGGTGCTCGGCGCCCAGCGCGCGCAGCGCCACGAGGACGGCCGCCGCGGCCGAGCCCCCGGCCACCACGCACCACATCCCCGCCCAGGCGGCGCCGCCGAGGCCGATCCGGTCCAGGGCGACGAAGGTCAGGACGGCGCCCGGGGGGTGCCCGGCCACGTGCGTCGGCCAGTTGTCCGGCTGCCCCAGGAGGATGTGCCCGGTGAACCCGCGCAGCGCCTCCCCCACGTCCGCGAAGCGGTCGACCGAGGCCGGGTACTCGTGCGGGGAGGAGAGCGGACCGGCGACCCCCCGCGGCCAGCCGTCGACGAGGGCCAGCGCGAGGATCCACGCCGTGGCCGCCGCCCAGGCGGCGGCCACCAGGGAGCGCCAGGGCAGCGCGCGCGCCGCCGGGGGACCCCAGACGACCACCGCCGCCGCCAGGGCGACCGCGGGAACCGTGCCGGGTCCCGTGTGCGGGAGCCAGGAGGCGTACAGCGGCGGCCATCCCACGTGCAGGCTTCCGTCCGAGCGCTCGATCGCCCTGCCGACCACGGCGGCCAGCGCGACGAGCAGGAGGGCGGCGAGCGCGGTGAGCACGTCGGACCGGAGCCCGGCGCGCCCCGGGGCGTCCCTTACCACGGGGTCGGACCTCAGCACGGGGGCGCCACCTCCGGGCCGGAGCGCAGCGCCGCGAACAGGCGGCCCCGGACCCGCCACGAGCCGTCGGCGCACCACCCCGACCGCTCCGCCGCCTCCAACAGCGCGGGCAGCCCGAGCCGTGCCCACGGGAAGGGCGCGCCGACCCCGCCCCGGCCGTCGGTGACGCGTACGGTCATCCGCTCGCAGACGTCGTCCGGGGCGGTCTCGGCGATCAGCAGCCCGCCGGGGCGGACCAGGTCCCGCACCCGCGCCAGCAGCCGCTCGGGAGCCCCGCCGATACCGATGTTGCCGTCGATCAGCAGCGCGGTGCACCACCCGCCCTCGTCCGGCAGCGGGTCGAAGGCGGAGCGGCACAGCGCCCGGCCGCCCGAGGCGTTGGCGTGCGCCACGGCCAGCGGGTTCAGGTCCACGCCCAGCGCGGTCCGACCGCGTTCGGCCAGGGCCCTGACCAGTCGGCCCGGACCGCACCCCACGTCCAGGGTGCTGCCCTCGCAGCGGTCCAGCACGGTCGCGTCCACCGTGTCGATCCCGCCGCACCAGCGCTCCACGTCCAACGGCAGCACCGACCCGTCGGCCCGGCGCAGGAACAGCGGGCCCCGGCCGCTGGCGAGCGCGTCGGTGTACGGGTCGCACCGCCAGGCCGTCGCCTCCTCCTGGGCGACGCCGATTCCGGTCGCACTCACCGCGCGCACCCCCCGGTACGTTCGGCGACGGCGCGCGCGAACCGGCCCCCGGGGGCCTGCCGCGCGACCAGGGCGGCGTCGGCGGCGGTGTCCACGTCCACCAGGGGCGGCAGGTCACGCACCCGCAGACCCGCTCCGGTCAGGCGTGCGCGCTGCACCCGGCCGGTCCGTTCGGTCGACATGGGCACGCCGAGCAGCAGGGCGGGGTCGGGGTCGGCCAGCCCGAGCGCCCAGAAGCCCCCGTCCTCGGCCGGGCCGAACCACGCGTCGGCGCGCCGCCAGGCGTCGGCGGCCAGCACGGGGGCCAGGAGGTCCGCCGTGACCTGCGGGGTGTCCATCCCGAGCAGCAGGGTGGGCCCCGCGCACCCGGCGAAGGCCGCGGCCAGCCGCTCGTCCAGCCCGCCGCCCGACTGGGGGACCACCTCGAAACCCCCGTCCGGCAGCCAGGGGCCGGGCCGTCCCTCCAGGGCCAGCACCCTCCGGCGGGCGGGCAGCGACAGCACCGTCTCCAGCGTGTCCGCCAGGGCGGCCGCGGCCAGCCGTGCGGCCTCCTCCGGCGTGTACTCGGGGGTCAACCGCGTCTTGACCCGGCCGGGCAAGGGTTCCTTGGCGATCACCAGGAGCGTCGCGGACCCGGGCCCGCCCCGCGCGGTGCCGCTCACCGGTCCCCTCTCCCCGGTCCCTCCCCCGGGCGCTCCGCGGACCCGCGCAGCACCGCCCTCATGTCCCGCACCGCCGTCCACGTCCCCCGCCACGTCCCGGTCACCTTGGAGGCGCCCGACCTCGGGTAGTAGGGGACGTCCACCTCGTCGACCCGCCACCCGGCGTCCGCGGCGCGCACGACCATCTCCAGGGAGTAGCCGGAGCGCCGGTCGGTCAGGCCCAGCCCGAGCAGGTCCTTGCGCCGCGCGGCGCGCATGGGCCCGATGTCGCGGACCCGCACCCCCGTGCGGCGGCCCAGCATCCGCGCGACCACGGCGTTGCCCATCCGGGCGTGCAGAGGCCAGGCCCCGGCCCGAACGGGTCGGCGCCGCCCCAGCACCAGGTCGGCGCCGCCGCGCCGGACCGCCTCCGCCATCGGCGGCAGCAGTGAGGGGTCCAGGGAGGCGTCGCAGTCGCAGAAGCACACGATCTCCGCGGTGGCGGCCAGGAGCCCGGCGTGGCAGGCCGCGCCGAAACCGCGCCGCGACTCGGCCACGACCAGGGCCCCCAGCCGCTCGGCGATCCGCGCGGAGCCGTCGGTGGACCCGTTGTCGACCACGATCGCCCGCCACCGGGGGGGAACGCGCTCCATGACCCACGGCAGGGCGGCGGCCTCGTCGAGGCAGGGCAGGATCACGTCCACCGGCGGCGGTCCGTCCGCCTCCGCGGCCTTCCGGGGCTCTTCCGAGGGATGGTCCTGACGTGCGGTGGAGTTCCCGCTCTCACATCTCGCATTGATCACGGATATCACGCTACGAAGCGAATCGACTCCGCTGGGGGAGGAGGGGTCCGCGACACGCTGTCGCCCTCCGTCACAAGGCCGACACGCCGATCCCCGAGCGCAGATCCGCCCGGGCGAACTCGGTCATCCCCTCCTCGAAGCCCACGCCCGGTCGCCAGCCGAAGACCTCCCGCAGGCGCTCGGAGGAGGCGGTGATGTGCCGGACGTCGCCCAGCCGGTACTCGCCGGTGACCACCGGGTCCGGGCCCCCGTGCGCCCCGGCCAGGACCCGGGCCATCTCCCCGACCGTGTGCGGCGTCCCGCTGCCGGTGTTGAACACCGACAGCACCCCCTCCGGCTGCTCGGCGAGGGCCTCCAGAACCGCCACGTTGGCCCCGGCCACGTCGCGCACGTGCACGAAGTCGCGCCGCTGGCGGCCGTCCTCGAACACGCGCGGGGACTCGCCCCGGGCCAGGGCCGAGCGGAAGAAGGACGCCACCCCCGCGTAGGGGGTGTCGCGCGGCATGCCGGGGCCGTACACGTTGTGGTAGCGCAGCGACACCGCCCGGCCGCCGACCGCCCGGGCCCACGCCGCGCACAGGTGCTCCTGCGCCAGCTTGGTGGCGGCGTAGACGTTGCGCGGGTCGGCCGGGGCGTCCTCACCGACCAGGCCGGGCGCGAGCGGCGCCCCGCAGTGCGGGCACGGCGGTTCGAAGCGCCCCGCGGCCAGGTCGGCCTCCCGGCGCGGGCCCGGCCGGACCGGGCCGTGCCCGGCGCAGGTGTAGGCCCCCTCGCCGTAGACCACCATGGACCCGGCCAGCACGATCCGGCGCACCCCCCGGCGGGCCATCGCGGCCAGCAGCGTCGCCGTGCCCAGGTCGTTGCAGCCGACGTAGTCGGGCGCGTCGCCGAAGTCCGCGCCCAGCCCGACCATCGCCGCCTGGTGGCACACGGCGTCCACCCCGTCCAGGGCCCGCTCCACGGCCCCGCCGTCGCGGACGTCGCACACCAGGTCGACCTCCGCCCGGGGGTCGTCGCCGTGCGCCTGCGGCAGCAGGGCGTCCAGCGTCACCGCCGTGTGCCCGGCGGCGCGCAGGGCCTCCGCCACGTGCGAACCGATGAACCCCGCCCCACCTGTGACAAGTACGCGCATGCGGGCCACGTTAGGCTCCGCGCGCCGCCCGCGCCCCCGTGGCACACCGCCCCGGGGAAAACTCCCCGCCCGGTGTCGGTTCCGGCCAGTACCGTTCGACCTAGGAGTGGAGAGCACACCACAACAGGCGAGGAGAACACCGATGCGCCAGCTGATCGTCACCGCGTTCGTGTCCGTCGACGGGGTCATGGAGGCCCCCGGCGGGGAGCCCGGATACCGCAACTCCGGCTGGACCTTCAAGGCCGTGGAGATGGACGAGCGGGCCTACGAGATCAAGGCCCGCGAGCAGGAGGAGGCCGGCGCCCTGCTGCTCGGCCGCCGCAGCTACGAGGCGTTCGCCCCCGTGTGGCCCACCATGGAGGAGTTCGCGGGCTACAACGCGATGCCCCGCTACGTCGTCTCCACCACGCTCGCCGAGGAGGACCCGCGCTGGCCCGCCACGGTCCTGCGCTCGCTCGACGACGTCGCCGAGCTCAAGAAGGGCGGGGGCGGGCCGATCTCCGTGCACGGCAGCGCCACCCTGGGCCGGGCCCTGGCCGACGCCGGGCTGGTGGACCGCTACCACCTGCTCGTCTTCCCCCTGCTGCTCGGCGCGGGCAAGCGGCTGTTCAGCGACACCGACAAGGACGCCACCAAGCTGCGCCTGGTCGAGCACGAGACCTACTCCAACGGCGTCCAGAAGCAGGTGTTCGACGTGGTCGGCTGAGCCCCTCAGCCCCGGGGGAAGAGGGCGTCGGTGAAGGCGTTGCGGAACTTCCCCGAGGGGTCGAGCTCACCGGACAGGCGTGCGAAGTCCGCAGCGCGCTCGTACCGGGCGGCGATGTCCGCCGGCGCCATCGAGGTGAGCTTGCCCCAGTGGGGGCGGGCTTCCAGCGGCATGAGGCGCTCCTCCACGGCGGCCAGGACCGGGGACACGAGCTCCGGGTCCGGCAGCCAGGTGAAGTGGAAGGCGACGCAGTCCCGACCGTACGCCGGGCTCAGCCACAGGTCGTCCGCGCGGACCGTGCGCACCTCCGCGACGTGCAGCGCCGGGGCCACCAGGTGTCCGATCTCCCGCAGGGCGGCGAAGGCCTCCGCCGCCCGCTCACGGGGCACGTACAGCTCCGACTGCAGCTCCTTGCCCGCGCTGGGCTCCAGTTCGGGGCGGAAGTGCGGAAGCCGCTCGTGCCAGGGGCCGGGCACCCCCATCTGCTCGGTGCTGGGCTCCGGCGGCATGCCGGGGACGGGGTGCAGCGGCCCCTCTGCGGACCGACCGCCCCGCCAGGACCCCTCGGGCCGGTCGGTGCGGTGCTTGAGCCACACGGAGCCCTCGCCCCGCCAGTCGGTGAACAGGCTGACGCTGTAGGCCGCGCCGAACACGTCGTCGACGTGCCCGGCCACCTCGTCCAGGGGCACCCCGACCCGGACCCGCTGGGCGACCGAGAACGCGGGCTCGACATCCAGCCAGAGCCGGGTGACCACACCGAGCGCGCCGAGCGCGACCACCGTGCCCGGGAAGACCTCCGGATCCGCCTCGCGGCCGAACCGGACCAGCTCGCCGTCGGGAGCCACGAGCTCGACCGCGCGGACGGCGGCGGACAGGCAGCGCTGGCCGTCACCGGAGCCGTGGGTGCCGGTGGCGCAGGATCCGGCGACCGAGATGTGCGGCAGCGAGGCCAGGTTCGCCAGCGCGAACCCCCGCCGGTGCAGCTCGACCACGAGTTCGGCGTAGCGGGTACCGGCGGAGACGGCGACGGTCGCGTTCTCGGCGTCGACCTCGATCCGCTCGGGCAGGCCGTCCAGGCGCACCAGGTCGGCGTCGGAGTCGGCGACGAGGTTGAAGGAGTGGCCGCTGCCCAGCGCGCGGATCCGCGCACTGTCCCGGACGACGCGGCGCAGCTCGTCCAGGCTCCGGGGCCGGTGGACCCGCGGGCTGGCGTAGGTGACGTTCCCGGCCCAGTTGGTGGTCTGCGTGTGCGGTGCGGACATGAGCTCTCCGGAGGTGGGGGCGAGCGGTGGCCCGGTGCTTCGGGCGGCTCCCCGGAGGATAACCGGGAGCGTTCCCGCCCCGGTCGGGCGGGTGCGCCGGAACGACGTTCCAGACGCCGTAAGGTTGTCCTCATTTCATTGACATTTTCCAGCCAACGTTTTTCCGGGTTAATTTCCGGGTGTTACGGATTCGTTGTTTCCTGTTGTTTCGCCGGATGACTCCCCGCGGTTAGAGTCTGTCCCCGGGCCGAAGCGGTGCAGTTTTCCCCCATGTGTCCCACCCCACGTCTCACGGGGCGTCGTACCCGTCCGAAGAGCCGTGTGCGCCTTGTGCGTACGGCCGGTCCGAGGAACACGCTCCGGATCGATCCGAACGAGGATTCCCTTGACATTCCCCTCTCCAGTCTCCGCGCGCACCGTTTTCCGAGGCGGTATCGCTTTCGCCGCCTTCGGCGCGCTCAGCCTCGCGGCCGCCGTTCCCGCCCACGCCGAGAACGGAGAAGTCGGTTACGCGCACACGAGTGTCGCGGGGGAGGCCGAACTCACCGCGTTCTATCCGCGGGGAGGCGACGTCCACGGCACCTTCCGCTATCTGGACGCCTTCGGCGGTGAAATCTTCGCCGCCTCCCACACCTCCGTTCTGGTGGACGTGGAGGAGGACACCGTCTCCGCCCGTGTGGCGTTCGACGAGCTGCGCGTCGAGCTCACGGAAGCCGACGTCGAGGCCATGCGTGAGGCGGCCGCGGACGGTGTCTCCCAGCCCGGACTCGAAAACCCCGAGGGCGGATCCGAGGACCTGCTCCTCCAGGCCTCCTTCACCGGGCCCGAGATCGCGGTCAACCAGAACTGGGCCGGGCAACCGGAGTTCTCCCATGACCCGGGCACGGAGACCGTCGAGGTGAACGAGCTCGGCGCGGAGATCTCCCTTTCCGCCGAGACGGCCCCCTGGCACGAGACCGTCGAGGACCGGTCACTGATAGGGCAGGGCTTGGCCGCGAGGCAGGAACTGTGGGGCGGGGTCCAGGCCCTGGACCTGGTCGTGTCCTTCCCTGACGAGGGTTTCAGCGTGTCCTACCGGGTCGGCGAGGCCGTCGTCGGCACGGACACCGAACCCGAGCAGGTCGGCGACGGCGAGACCGGTGGTGGCGAGACCGGCGGTGATGGTGAGGCCGGTGAGGACACCGGTGACGGTGAGACCGATGGCGAGGGTGACGGCGACGGCACCGGAGACGGCGGCAGCGGGAACGAGGGCTCTGACGACGAGGGCGCTCAGGACGGGGGAACGGACGGCGACGGGAACACCGGCGGGGACGGGCGGGACTCCTCCGGCGAGGAGACCGGGGGCGAGGCCGGCGGCCCTCTGGCGCGGACCGGCAGCCCGGTCGCGGGGCTGATCGCCGCCGGTGCCGCGGTCGCAGCGGGCGGTGGCGCGGCCGTCTACTGGACCCGCCGCAGGAAGGCCGCCGCCGAGGAGGACGGCGGGAGCTGACCGGGGCGTTCACCTGACGCGGCGCCCGGAACGAACGTTCCGGGCGCCGCGTCCGCGTGTACTCCGGGAAGGCGGTGTCACAGCGGCGCGTCCTCACGGACGCTCCAGTCCGCTCGCGGAAGGGGCCGGGGACGGTTCCCCGCCCGTTCCGCGCCGTTCCCGCAGACCCGGCGGCGGGCCGAACGGACACCCGCCCCGCTCCGGCAGGTCCGCCGGAAACAGCCGCCGTGTCCCGGCGGGGGAGCGGACCGCCGAAGGTTCGCTCCGCTCGGGCCGTCATCACCGCGTCCTCCACTCGGAAGGGCGTGCCGCGGCAGGTCTGCCGCCGACGGTCCCCGGCCCCCTGCTTGAGAACGCACTTCGCGCATCGACGTATGACGAGCACGCTGGCTGCGGCTCCGTCCCGACGCGGTTACTGCGGAGCCCTGAGGCAGGCCAGGCTCCGCCGCGCGGCCGTGGGGCTGTCCGGGAGCTGGCGGTGCTCCATGACGAGCCATCCCGCGAACCCGGTCCGCTCCAGCTCGTGGAGCAGCCGCGCCAGCCCCGGTTCGCCCGGGGCCAGGGGGCCGCGGTCCGGCCCCGCGAGCTGGACCTCGCCGAGGAGCCCGCGGGCCGCGCGCACGGACTCCGCCGGGTCGTCGCCGACCGCCGCCATGTGGTGGGTGTCCAGCACCAGCCCGAGCGCCTCGTGGCCGAGCCGATCCAGGAGCTCCCGGGCCTCGGCGAAGTCGGTGAACAGGTCGGTCGTCCCCGGTTCCTGGGGCTCCAGCAGGAGGCGGACGCCCGCGGCCCCGGCCGCGTCGGCGACCTCCTCGATGCCCCGCACCGCCCATGCGCGCTGTCGTTCCGCGAGCCGTCCCCCGTCGGTCCTGCCGCGTGAGCGCCCCAGGGTCACGGGCACCCCCAGGCGCCCCGCCAGCCGGGCCGCCGAGGTGAGACGGGCGCGGGCACGGGCCCGCGCCGCCGGGTCGGGGGAGGCGAGGGCCGCGCCGTCGTGGCCCACCGGGCCGGTGCCGACGGCGGCGACGGCGAGCCCGTGGCGCCGCGACGCGGCCTCCAGGGCGGCCGGGTCGACGCGTTCGGGGTCCTGGACCTGGATCTCCACGCCGTCGTATCCCAGGGCGGCGAGTTCGGCCAGCGCCCGTTCGAAGGGGGCCGCGTAGCCCAGGGGCACCGGTGCCCGGCACTCGGGGGAGGCGACGGTGTGGGCGACGCGCGGGGAGGGGCTCACGGCGTCCCGTCTCGAACGGGTTCGCCGGTCAACCGCTCACGCATCCGCAGCGCCGCGGCGCGCGGTCCGCTGAAGACGGGCAGGCCGAGGGAGTCGCTGAGCAGGCCGGCGACGGGTGACAGGGAGTACTGGGCCAGGACCACCGCGTCGAAACCGCCGTTCTCCAGGTGGGGCAGGACGACGGAGACGGCCTCCTCGGGCGCGTCCCCGGCACGTGCCGCATCCTCGCACAGTACGGTCCGGACCTCGGTCTCGGCTCCCGTGTCCGCGACCAGGGCGCGCATCTGCTCCATCGCCGGGTCGACGGCGGGGGCCACCGAGGCCAGTACCGCGACCCTGGCGAAGCCGCCCCGCACCACGTCGTGGAACACCGCCTCGTCGGGCCGGTCGATCGGGCGGTCCCACAGTTGCCGGGCCACGTCCACCACGGGGCCGTAGGCGGAGCAGGTCAGCAGCACCGCGTCGGCCCCGCCGGTGAAGGCGTGCTCGATCAGGCGCAGCATGCGGCGCTGCGGTTCTCCCCGGACGCCGTCCCTGGCGTCCTCCAGCAGTCGGTCGTCCAACAGGTGCCAGACCCCGGCCTCGGGGAACACCTCCTCGAACGCCTGCTGTGCGAGGCGCGCCGCGGCGCCGTTGGCGTGGATCATCGCCACGAGCGGTGAGGGGACAGGGGACACGGGACCTCCATGTTCACGGGCCCGCCCCGGGGTCCCGCCGGGTTGAGGGCACGGGGCCGGGCCGGAGCAGCGGCTGTGCGCTCACGATAGCTATTTTTGGTCAACTGGTCTACCGGTTACCAATCAACGCGAGAGCTGCCCCCATCAGGGAAAACGACCGCCGAGTCGTCCGAAACAGCAGGTCAGTGCGTGTGGGCAGTGAGCTTTTTCGCGGCCCTGCGTCTTGACGGGTGTGATTCGGCTCTCTACTTTGGTCAACAGGTTGACCGGTTACCAGATGTCAACATGCTCGTCATCAGGGTGTCCCTCCCTCACCTTTCGGAGCCGACCCGGACCCCGCGGTCCCCGGCGCCCCGGCGGTGCGCCCTGACAAGGAAAGGCTTCGATGCACATGAACCGCGCTACGCGAAGGACCGCGTCCAGGTGGCCGGCCACCTCCGGGCTCGCCCTCGTCTCCGTACTCGCCCTGTCCGCCTGCTCGTCCCTGGCGGATCCCACCGTCCAGGAGGGGCCCTGGGAGCCCGGCGACAACGTCAAGCTGGTCATCCACGCCGACGCTGGCGGCTCCTCCGACCTGATGGGCCGCCAGATCGCCGACATCCTGTCCTCGGAGGACATCGTCAGCCAGCCGGTGTCGCCGGAGAACCGGCCCGGCGGCAGCGGCGCGGTGGCCTACACCTACCTGCTCGGCCAGGAGGGCAACGGCCACGTGATCGCCACGCTGTCCTCCTCGTACCTGACGACGGCGGTACAGGGCAAGGCCGACTACACCTACGAGGACTTCACCAATCTCGCGATCCTGGCCAGCGACGGTCTCATGATCGCCGTCAGCGCCGACTCCCCCTACGAGTCCCTCGACGACCTCGTCACCGCGGCCAAGGAGAACCCCGGCCAGATCAGCTTCGGCGGCACGCAGCTGGGCGGCGCGGACTCCATCGTGCGCCACCTGATCGAGGAGCAGACCGGAGCCGACCTGAACTACGTCAGCTTCGACGGCGGGAGCGAGGTCAACTCGGCCCTGCTCGGCGGCAACGTGGACGTGATCGCGGCCAACCCGGCCGAGGTGCAGGGGCTCCTGGAGAGCGGGCGCCTGCGCGGCCTGGCCGTGACCACTCCCGAACGCCTGGAGGGCCTGGACGTGCCCACAGCCCTGGAGGAGGGCGTGGAGCTGGAGTTCACCCAGGCCCGCGGGATCGTCGCCCCGCCCGGGCTGACCGAGGGCCAGCGCGAGTTCTGGAACGAGGCCATCACCGAGGCCGCACAGACACAGCAGTGGCAGGACTACCTCGACACCAACCTCCTCATGGAGGACCTGCACGTCGGCGAGCAGGCGGAGGCCTACGTCGAGGCCGAGTGGGCCAAGTACGTCGACATCATGGACGCGCTCGGCCTCCGAGGGGAGGGCTGACATGCCCGCCGTCCGATGGAGGGCAGCGGTCGACGCCGCCGTCGGCCTGCTGTTCCTCTGCTGGTTCCTGGCCTCGTTGCAGCTGCCCTACGGCGACGGCGGACGCCCCGGCCCTGGCGCCTTCCCGCTGTGGCTGTCCCTGGCGGGGATGGTGCTGAGCACCGCGGTCGTGGTCAACGCGCTGCGCCCCGGGCGGGGCGCCCGGGGCGGGGACGCGGTGCCGCCGGACGCCCCCGGGCCGGTCCCGGTGCCCGGCCCGGCGGGGCCCCCGGCGGCCGGGACGGACGACGCCCCGGCCGCGGGAGCACCCGCGGTCCTGGTCGAGGACGCCGACTCCGGGCGCGTGTGGCGCCCCCTCGGGGGACTCGCCGGCCTCGTCGGCTTCTTCCTCCTGGTCCCGGTGATCGGGTTCCTGGCCAGCCTCGTCCTGCTGCTGCTCTACCTGTGCCTCGTGCTGATCAGGATGAAGCCCCTCACCGGGCTGGCCGTCACCCTGGGCACCGCGGCGTTCGTCTACGCGGTCTTCTACCTGGCCTTCGGCGTTCCCTTCCCCAACAGTCTGATCGGCGTCTAGCCCATGGATCTCCTCGCCAACCTCGGCAGCGGGTTCCTGACCGCGCTGTCACCCACCAACCTGATGTTCGCCCTGCTCGGCGTCATGCTGGGCATGGTCGTGGGCGCCCTGCCGGGCATCAACCCCTCCGGAGCGGTCGCCCTACTGCTGCCCATCGGCGCGACCCTCGAGCCCACCACGGCCATCATCATGCTCGCCGCCACCTACTACGGCGGCATGTACGGCGGGACCCTCACCTCGGTGATGGTCAACATCCCCGGCGACAGCTCCAGCGTCGCCACCACCTTCGACGGCTACAAGATGGCGGTGAAGGGGCAGGCGGGCAAGGCCCTGGGCATCGCCGCCATCGGCTCCTTCATCGCGGGAACCCTGGCCGCCGTGATGCTGATGGTCGCCGCCCCGCCGCTCGCGGACTGGGCGGTCCGGTTCGGCCCGCCCGAGTTCTTCGCGCTGACCCTGCTGGGCCTGACCACCCTCACCGCGCTGGGCGGCGGGTCCAAGCTCAAGGCCGCGGCCATGGGCGTCCTCGGACTCCTCATCGGCACCATCGGCCTGGACCCCATCCTCGGCGACTCCCGGTTCACCTTCGGCAACATCAACCTGCTCAACGGCATCGACTTCCTGCCGATCGTCATCGGCCTGTTCGGCCTCGCCGAGATCGCCAACATCCTGGCCAACCGCACCCGTGTCGAACCCGTCAGGTACAAGCTCAAGGGCCTGCTGCCCGACCGCGAGGACTGGAGGCACGCCCGCGGCCCCATCGTCCGCGGCGGCACCGTCGGCTTCTTCGGCGGCATGCTCCCCGGATCGGGCGGCACGCTGTCCTCGCTGCTGGCCTACGCCCTGGAACGCCGGGTGGCCAAGCGGCGCAGGCTGCTGGGCACCGGCATCGTCGAGGGCGTCGCGGCACCGGAGTCGGCCAACAACGCGGCCGCCACCGGGGCCATGATCCCCATGCTGACCCTGGGCATCCCCGGCTCGGCCACCACCGCCGTGCTGCTGGGCGGGCTCATGATGTACGGCATCCAGCCCGGCCCGCTCATGATCAGCGAGAACCCCGGCGTCTTCTGGGGCCTGGTCGCCAGCATGTACATCGGCAACACCCTGCTGCTGATCATCAACCTGCCGATGGTCCCGCTGTTCGTCAAGGCGCTCCAGCTGCGCCCCACCACCCTGGTCCCCATCGTCATCGGGATCGCCCTGGCCGGCGCCTACAGCCTGCGCAACAACCTCTTCGACGTCCTCGTCGTCATCATCGCCGGAGCCGTCGGCTACTTCCTGCGCCAGTTCGGCTACCCCGCGGCGCCGCTGGTCCTGGCGATGGTCCTGGGTCCGATGGTGGAGCAGTCGCTGCGCCAGTCGTTGCAGATGTCCCAGGGCAGCCTGTTCATCCTCCTGGAGCGTCCGGTGTCACTGGTCATCCTCGCCCTCGCGGCCCTCATCATCACCGCTCCGTTCCTCGGCGGACTGATCACCAGAACCAGGAACCGCCGCGGCGCCGGCCCCCGGGTCGACGCCACCCCGTGACCGCCCCCCGCCCGTCCACACCGCTAGGAGCACCACGCACATGTCCACCAACCGCAGCTACGTCCTGGGACTGCTGGAAGGCGACGGCATCGGTCCGGAGATCGTCCCGGCCGCCGTCGGCGTCGTCGACGCGGCCCTGGCCTCGGTCGGCGCCGCACCCGCCGACTGGCGCCCCCTGCCCATGGGGCACTCGGCCATCGCCGAACACGGTTCCCCGATCCCCGACAGCACGCTGGAGGGCCTCGCCTCCACCGACGGCTGGCTCATGGGACCGCACGACAGCGCCGCCTACCCCGAGCCCTGGCGGTCGCGGCTCAACCCCAGCGGTACCGTGCGCAAGCACTTCCAGCTCTTCGCCAACATCCGCCCCTCCAAGAGCTTCCCCGGGTCGGGCGCCATCGCCGAGGGCGCCGACCTGGTCATCGTCCGCGAGAACACCCAGGGCTTCTACGCCGACCGCAACACCTTCCGCGGTACCGGTGAGTACATGCCCACGCCGGACGTGGCCATCGCCTCGGGCGTGTTCACCCGCGAGGCGATCGAGCGCAACGCCCGCGTCGCCTTCGAACTGGCCGAGGCCCGGGGAAAGCACGTCACGATCGTCCACAAGGCCAACGTGCTCCAGCTGACCACCGGCCTGTTCCGCGACGTGTGCCGCGAGGTCGCCGCCGACCACCCCGGGGTGCGCGTCGACGACTTCCACATCGACGCCATGACCGTGCACCTGGTGCGCCGGGCCAGGGACTTCGACGTGATCGTCACCGAGAACATGTTCGGCGACATCCTCTCCGACCTGGCCGGTGAGCTGTGCGGGTCGCTGGGCGTGGCCCCCTCGCTCAACGCCTCCGCCGACCGCGCCATGGCCCAGGCCTCCCACGGCTCAGCCCCCGACATCGCCGGGCAGGGCCGGGCCAACCCCACGGCGATGATCCTCTCGGCCGCCATGCTCCTGGAGTGGTTGGCCGGGCGGCACGGCGACGACGCCCTCGCCCGGGCCGCGAAGGCGGTCGACGCCGCCATCGCCGCCGTCATCGCCGACGGCGTCACCACTCCCGACATGGGCGGAACGGCGTCCACCGGGGAGTTCGGCGAGGCCATCGCAGCCCGGCTCCGGGCGTGAACCCGGCCGCGGTGGCGCCGGCGCGGTTCGACGCGCCGGCGCCACCGCGCGCGGCCGGTCCGGCCACCGTGCCCGCCGGACGAGCGGTAAACCGGTGACCGGTCGGCGTCCCTATACTGAGGCCCTGGATTCGCAGGGAATTCCGACAACGGCGATGGAGCGCAGCCCCGTGGTGAATGGCCTTTCCAAGATCGACGTCACCCCGCGCGAGCCCCTGGCCGCGGAGGTCGCGCGACAGCTGCTGGACTACCTGATGTCGGGCCAGGTCCAGGTCGGCGAGCGCATACCCTCCGAACGCCAGCTCACCGAACTCATGGGGGTCAACCGGCCCGCCGTGCGCGAGGCGATCAAGTCCCTGGGGATGATGGGCGTCGTGGAGGTGCGCCCCGGCAGCGGCACCTACTTCCGGGGCTCCGACATCGACTCCCTGTACCGCGTCTTCGAGTGGGGCCTGGTACTGGGCGAGAAGCGCATCATGGAACTCATGGAGGCCCGGGCCCACCTGGAGGAACTGGTGGCCGGGCTGGCCGCGCGCAACCGCTCGGAGGAGGACGTCGCCCTGCTGCGCGAGCGCCTGCACGCCATGCGCGACAGCGACGAGCACGGCTTCGCCGACGCCGACGTGGCCTTCCACCTCGCCATCGCCGACGCGGGCGGCAACACGGTGCTGCGCGACATGCTCCGCGGCCTGCGCACCGTCATGCACAGCTGGACCGGGCGCAACGTCGCCAAGCTGTCGCACATGAGGACCGCCTACGCCGACCACGTGCCCATCTTCGAGGCCATCGAGAACCAGGACGAGGAGGCGGCCAGCGCGGCCATGGCTGCGCACATGCGCAACGCCGCGCGCCGCCTGCTGGGCACCGTCGACCCCGAGGTGGCCCACAAGCTCACCGCCGAGAACAGGGGCGGGCTCACCGGGGCGGGGGAGCCGCCCGCCCCGGCCTGATCCGCGGGCTCCCCGCTACCCGGAGAGCCTCGCCGCCTCCTCGTCCGTGAGGGGGCGGGTGCGGTGTCCGTGCAGCAGCAGGTACAGCTTCGCCGTCTCCTCGATCTCCTCGGCGGCGTCCGCCGCGGCCTCCAGGGTCGCGCCCGCCACCACCGGCCCGTGGTTGGCCAGCAGCAGCGCGTGGTGTTCGGCCGCGGCGGCCTCGGCCAGCGGCTCCAGGGCCGGGTCGCCCGGGGCGTGGTACGGGAGCAGCGGCATGCGCCCCACCCGCATCGCGTAGTAGGCGGTCAGGGGCGGGAGCGCCGCCCTCGCGTCGAGCCCGTCCAGGCACGAGACGGCCGCGGCGTGGGTGCTGTGCAGGTGCACCACCGCGCGGGCCGACGGCCGTGCCCGGTACATCGCCGCGTGCAGGAACGCCTCCTTCGTCGCCCGGGGGCCGCTGATGTGCTCCCCCCGCAGGGAGACCTCCGCCAGGGCGTCGGGTTCCAGGTCGCCCAGCCGCGAGCCCGTCGGCGTGCTCAGGATCGAGTCGCCGATGCGCACACTCAGGTTTCCGGTGCTTCCGGCGGTCAGACCGCGGGCGAACAGGGAACGCCCCATGCGGACCAGCGCGATGCGCAGCTCCCGCTCCTCCCTCTCCATGCTCACGCCTCCTCCAGGGAACGGGTGAACAGTTCGGGGTCGCCGAAGTTGCCCGACTTCAGCAGCAGCGCGAGCCCGGGGTGCTCGTGCGGGAACACCCAGCACACGCCGGGGGCCACCTCGTCACCGACCTCGACGCCGCGCACCGACAGCGCGCCCACGGCCGCCCCCGACGTCTCCCCGCCGGCCACGACCAGGCGCCGCACACCCCGCCCGACGAGGTGGCGGGCGAGACGGCCCATGGCGTCCTCCACCAGGGAGGCGCCCTCCCGGACGCCGAGTTCGTCCTGTACCGCGCGCAGCTCCTCGGGCGGGGCCGACGAGTAGACCAGTACCGGTCCGGAGTCCAGGTGCGCGTCGACCCAGTCCAGGGCCTCCTCGACGGCACCGCCCCGGGCCAGGCCGCGCGGGTCGAGGCGGTGGGCGGGCATACGGGTGCGCGCGTGCTCGATCTGGCGCAGCGTCATGGCCGAGCAGCTGCCCGCCAGCACGGCGGCGGGGCCGGAGGGCCGCGACGGCGCGGGGGCGGAGTGCCTCCCCGCCTCCTCGGCCAGCAGCCCTCCGAGGCCCCCGGTGAGCCCGGCGGCTCCGGTCAGCAGCGGCAGATGGGCACCGCCCCGGGCGATGACCTCCAGGTCGGTCTCGTCGACGGCGTCGACCACGGCGTGGCGCACCCCCGCCTCCGCGAGGCCGTCGAGCGCCTCGCGGACGGCCCGGGCCCCCCGGCGCACGGTCGCGTGGTCCACGCGACCGACCTCGTGGCGGGTCTGGGGGCGCAGGAGCCGGGTCAGGTCGGAGTCGCGCATCGGGGTGAGGGGGTGGTCGCGCATGGGGGACTCGTCCAGGGGCAGGTCGCCGACGAAGAGGCGGCCCCGGTAGACGGTCCGCCCGTTGGCGGGGGAGGCGGGGCACACCACGGTGACGGGGGCTCCGGTCGCCTCCAGCAGGGCGTCGGCGACCGGGCCGATGTTGCCCCGCGGGGTGGAGTCGAAGGTCGAGCAGTACTTGAGGTAGATCCGGCCGACGCCCGCCGCGCGCAGCCACGCGTGGGCGCCGAGGGACTGCCCGACGGCGTCGGACACGGGGATCGTGCGCGACTTGAGGGCGATGACCACCGCGTCGCCCTCCGGGGCCCGGGCCTCCGGTCCGGGTACGCCGAAGTACAGGGCCACGGACAGTCCGGAACGGCGTAGCGCGCTGGCCACGTCCGTCGCGCCGGTGTAGTCGTCGGCGATGCATCCCAAGAGCGGTGGCATGGGTGGCGTCACGGTCCCTTCTGCGGAGAGGCGGCCGGCTCGCGGTGCGAGGCGTCCGGCCGCATACGAGGTCTACTGGTCCACCAGGTACCGGTAAACCGGTGAACCAATCATGAAGCCCGGGTGCGGCCCCGTCAACCCCGCCTCGTGCGGGTGCCGGGCGCTCGCCCTCCTCCGTCCCGGCCGCGGTCCGGCGTCCGTACACCCGACGGGGTGCGCGGAACGGTCCCGCGGAGGGACGACGCCACGGGATCCCGTCGCGCACCCCGGCTTCGGCGGCGACCCGGACGGTAGGCACTCGCGGGTCCCCGCCCCGCGGGCAGCGCCGAAGACGGGGGAACGATCCCGGGCAAGCCCCATGACCCAGACTGGCCGACCAGGAACGTGCTGATGAGCGCCGAGACGATGATCGTCAGGCTCGTGGCGGCCCCGACGGCGGCGGCCCCGCCCGGCTGCGCCGTTCGGGGCGGATGGAGTCCGGCAGCAGCACCTCGGTGATCGGCTTGAAGCTGACGGTGAACGCCTGTGCCCGCAACGCCGTCCTCGTGGGGCTCCCGGAACAGACACGGGTGTTCTCACAGGACGAGCGCAGTGCCCGCCTCCTGGAACACATCTCGGCCGGCGGCCGGACGGTTTCCGGGACGGGCGTCGGAGCGCCCGGCGGCCTCCGGGGGTACGGCCGATCCCTGACTTCCGTCAGATGACGGGGCGGCGGCGGAGCGTTACCTTCCGAGGTATGCGCACCCTTCGGGCCGCGATCTCGCCCGGGAACACGGCACTGGCCGGTGCCGTCCTCGTATCGCTGCTGGCCCTGTCCTGGCCTCCCCTGCTCCTCCTCCTGCCGCTTCCCGCGCTGCTCGCGGGACGCCTGTCCGCCGACCCGCGTCCCGCCGTCGCCGTGTACGCGACGGGAGTGGTGGCGGGCGCGGGATGGCTCCTGTGGTCCGGTCAGCCTCCGGGGCTGTGGATCACCAGCGGTGCGCTGGTGCTCTTCGCGGTACCGCTGCCCTGGCTGGTGGGCCTGTACCTGCGCAGTGCCGCGGCCCTGGAGGAGGCCGGCTGGGACCGCGCCCGGATCCTCGAGAGCGAGGCCAGGCTCGTCGCCGAGCGGACCCGCATGCGGGAGCGCTCTCGCATCGCGGGGGACCTCCACGACGCCGTGGGCCACGAACTCAGCCTCCTGTCACTGCGTGCGGGCTCCCTGGAGATGGCGGGCGACCTCTCCGACCACCGGCGTTCGCAAGCCGCCGAGCTCCGGGAGGCGGCGGCCCGTGCGGCCGACCGGCTGGCGGAGGCCATCGGGGTCCTGCGGGTCGACGGGGAGGCGGCTCCGCTGCGACCGGCGGACGAAAGCGTCGCCGACCTGGTGAGACGCTCCAAGGAGTCGGGGATGGACGTGAGCCTGAACCAGACGGGTGACGTGCGGGGGCTGCCCGTGCTGGTGGACCGGGCCGTGTACCGGGTGGTCCAGGAGGCTCTGACCAACGCCGCCAGGCACGCACCGGGGGCGAGCATGCGGGTCTCGGTCGGGACGGCGGCCGACGAGGTGGTGGTCCGGGTTCTCGGATCCGCTTCTAGGAAGGGGTTCCCCCGGGCCCATGCGGCGAGCGGCGGAACCGGACTCGTCAGCCTCCGCGAGCGGGTCCGACTCGTGGGCGGCACGTTCGACGCCGGACCGGACGGGCCCGGGTGGTCGGTGTCGGCTCGCCTGCCCCTCCGGGGGACACCGCACCCCGGAGCCGTGGAAGCGGACCGCGAGGGCGCGGAACCGCCCCGCCTGGACGTCCACAGACGGGCCCGCAGGCGCACGGCCTGGGCGATCGGCCTGATCGTGGGGACACCCGTGGCCGCGGCTCTCGCTGGTTACGGCCTGGTCCTCGCGCTCACCGCGCACCAGGCCGCGACCGCCACCCTGGAGCCCGAGGTCTTCGAACGGCTGCGGCCCGGTCAGGACCGAACCGAGGTGGAGGCGCTCCTGCCCGAGGCGCGACTCCACGAGGGGCTGCTCGGCCGTGATCCGGCCGAGGGGCGGCAGGGCCCGGAATGCGCTCTGTACAGATCGAGCTCAGGGGTCTTCGACGGTGAGTACGCCCGTTACCGGTTGTGCTTCGACTCCGGGACACTGGTCTCGGCCGAGACGCTGACGTGGTGAGGAGAGGGTCGCCGACCGGGAGGCCCGCCGGTGGACGGCGAGGCGGTGATCCGTGCGGGGGCGCGCCCGGTCCCCGGGAACGGCCCGGACGTCCGGGCGGCATCGCCGGGACCGCGCCGCCCCGCCGGGGCCGGTGCCCGGACAGGGGATCCGTGTGTACGGCCGGGCCGGTCGCCTCGGTCCCGCCCCGGAGGGCCCCGGGCGAGGGTGCCGCCGGAGGACCTCCGGCGGCACCGTGTCGGTCAGTCACCGCTCAGGCCCTCGGCCGGGGCGATCCGGGCGGCCCGCCGGGCGGGGAACAGGGTCGCGGCCAATCCGATGACCAGCGCGGCCACGAGTACGAGCGCCAGTTGGGACCAGGGGACGGCCACCACGAGGGGCGCGGTTTCCCCGATGACCGCGTTCACCCCCACCAGACCGTAGGGAACGCCCGCCACGAGCCCCAGTAGGGCGCCCAGGAAGGCGATGACCGTGGCCTCGACCGCGAGTGTGCCCCTCAACCCGGCCCTGGTGAGCCCCAGCGCCCGCAACAGGGCCAGTTCGCGCGTCCTCTCCAGGACCGACAGGCTCAGGGTGTTCGCCACCCCGAGACCGGAGATGAGGACGGTGACCAGGAGCATCGCCAGGGACAGGTTGACCAGGACGTCGAGGACCTCGGTCAGATCCCCCCGTTCGCTGAGGGCCCCGTTGAGGGAGATCCCGGGGTCCGCTCCCGCGATCCGGCTCATCCGCTCGGCCAGGGCGTCGTTGTCGGCGCCCTCCGCGGCTATGCCCCACACGAGGCCCCGCTCGTCGCCGGGGACCAGGGAGTCCAGGACGCCCTCCCGTACGACCGGGCTCGGGGTGCCCGAAGCGGTGGCGAGCGCGGACACGTACACGGCGAAGCGGTGGCGTTCGCCGTCGACGGTGAGGTCGACCGCGTCCCCGGACTCGGCTCCGAGCGCGCCCAACTGGTCTCCGGACACCAGCATGACCGGGTTCCCGGCACCGTCCTCGGCCAGGACCCCGCCGCCCGCGGCACGCGCCAGCTCGGGGGAGACCCCCACCACGGTGGTCTCTCCCAGGCCTTCGATGACCACCCGTGCCGTGCGCGGGGCTTCCACGAGGTCCAGTTCCTCGATGTCGCGGACCATGTCCACGGTGTCGGGGGAGACCGATCCGCTGTCCACCCGCGCGCTCACGTCCACGGGGAAGCGCTCGCCCAGGTCGCCGTCGATGGTGGCCCGCCCGGTGCTCGCGGCCGTGGCGAGGGCGGCGATCAGTCCGAGCCCCAGCACCAGGGTGAGCGTGGCGGTGGCCGCTCTGCCGGTGTCGCGCCGGAGACTGGCCCCCGCCAGTGCCGGGATCCCTCCCCGGTGCCGGAGCAGGCGGTCGGCGACACCGATGAGCAGGGAGATCGCGTAGCGAAGGAACAGGAGCAGGCCGATCGCGCCGAGGAAGCCCCCCGCGATCGCCGCGGGCAGGTTCTCCGCCAGCATCCCGGCCGCCATCGACACCGCACCGAGCACGGCCAGGCCCAGCCCCACGGCGTGGACGGGCCGGAAGCGGACATCGCTTCGCGGGGAGGCCGACCTCAGTGCTTCGACCGGTGCGGTCGACGCCGCGTCGCGGGCGGGGAACCACGCGGCGCACAGGGTCGTGACCACACCCGTCAGGAGGGCCCCGACCAGGGCGGGGACGCTCACATGCAGGCCGTCCCCGGTCAGCCCCATCAGGGAGGCGCCCGCGTACCCCGCGCCCACGCCCGCGGCCACACCGGTCAGCGAACCGACGGAGCCGACGATCAGCGCCTCGGTGAGGACCAGGTTCCGCACCTGGGACCGGTCCGCCCCCACCAGTCTCAGCAGCGCGGTGTCGCGCCGCCGTTGGGAGAGCAGGATGGCGAAGGTGTTGGCGATGACGAGCCCGGCCGCCAGCAGGGCGATGAGGGCGAACACGAGCAGGATCATCTCCAGCTGCTGGGAGCCGCCGGCGAACCGGTCCGCGGCCAGGTCGGCCTGCTCCTCGGCCGTCATGGGGTACAGGTCGCCGGGAAGCGTCGCGTCCAGCTCCTCCACCACCGCCTCGGGGGACGTCCCCTCGGCGATCCGGGCCGTGACGCTCAGCGGGCTCTCTCCGGTGAAGAAGTCCTCGGACGCGTAGAACTGGTACTGGACCCCGGTCAGCGGCCGGAACCCGATGTCGGCCGCACCGACCACGGTCACCTCGGTCTCCCCGTCGTCGCCGGAGAGGAGGCGCACGGTGTCACCCACCGCGAGCCCCGAGGACTCCAGGGTCGGGGCGTCGGCCACCACCTCGTCGGAGTCAGCGGGCCACTCGCCTTCGACCAGCTCGAACCACCGCAGCCGCGGATGGTCCGAGACGCTGTAGACGTTGGTGGTGGCGCGGATGTCGTCGGTGACGAGCTGGACGGTACTCGCGTGGATGGGGGCCGTGGCCGTGACGTCGGGGTGCTCCGCGACCGACGCGGGCCAGCCCGCACCGGGGTCGGGGGCCCGCGGGTCGCGGTCCACGACCACGTCGGCCGCCGCGAGCGGGGCCGCCGCGACCACGCGCAGCCCGGCGGCGGAGGTGGCCGCGAACACCGCGGTGGCCGCCAGGAAGAGCGTGCCGAGCACGATCGCCGACAGGACCGCGGCCAGCCGGGCGGGGTGGGCGAGGATCTGCGCCCAGGCGTAGCCGAGCATCAGCCCTCCGCCCGTGCCATGGCGGCCAGCACCTCACGGGTGGTCGGCCGCTCGATGGTGCCGTGGAGCGCCCCGTCGGACAGCAGCAGCACCCGGTCGGCGTACGTCGCGGCGACGGGGTCGTGGGTGACCATCACGATGGTCTGCCGCAGCCGGGTGCTCGCATCCCTCAGCCGACCGAGGAGTTCCCGGCTGGCGGAGACGTCCAGCGCACCGGTCGGCTCGTCGGCGAACACCACCGCCGGCCTGGTCACCAGGGCCCGGGCGACCGCCACGCGCTGCTGCTGGCCCCCGGACATCTCCGAAGGGCGGTGCCCGAGCCGGTCCCGGATGCGCAGGGAGCCCGCGATCTCGTCGAGGAAGGCTCCGTCCGGGCGCCGCCCGGACAGCGTGAGGGGGAGCAGGATGTTCTGCTCCGCGGTCAACGCCGGCATCAGGTTGAAGGCCTGGAAGATGAAACCGATGCGTTCGCGCCGCAGCAGGGTCAGCCGCCGGTCGTCCAGTGACGCGAGGTCCGCGCCCTCCACCACCACGCGTCCCGACGTGGGCGTGTCCAGCCCCGCCAACAGGTTCATCAGTGTGGACTTGCCGGAGCCGGAGGGGCCCATGACGGCGACGAACTCCCCGCGGGAGAAACCGAGGTTCACCCCGGCCACGGCGGTGACCGCCGTCTTCCCCTCCCCGAATGTCCTGACGAGATCGACCGCCTCGAGTGCGGAACTCCGCCGCATGACCGCCGGTGTGTCCATGACGCCTCTCCCTTGCTGGGCCTCTCGGGGGCCACGCTAGGAAAACGCGGTGTTCCACGCGCCCGCGTCGGCTCACACAGCCGCCGGGGTGAGCCGGGTTCCGCGGAGTCGGGTGGTCGAATGAACATTCGCGGGTCAGAACCTGTGCGCTGACGTCTCGGCGCCCCGAACCGGCCTTCCCACGGGGGAGGAGCTGGTCAGCCTGTCGGATCGAAGCGGCTCCCCGGCGGCTCACACGGAGACGAGGCGGACCCGCTCGCCGCAGAGCTTGGTCATGTCGTCGATGCCGGAGGTCAACATGACCACGGGACGGTGCTGCCGGAGCGTGGTCTCGGCCACGGCCGCGTCGATGGCGTATTTGTGGCCGTGCAGTCCGGCCCCCGTCAACAGCGCCGAAGCGGCCTTCGCCTCCTCGTCGCCCACAGGGACGGTGCGCAGAGTGGCGGGGGCTTCCGACGGGCACGCGAAGGACATCTCCCTTCTGCACGCACCGGCACTGACCCGTGTGGCTCCGCTGTACGACCTGGCGACGGGGCCGGCCTACGGCGCCCGGAAGGTCGACCGGTCGGAGGCCGTCAAGCACACACCGCCCGTGATGACCAACAGTCACCGACGCCACGAGCACACCCGGGGAGGCGTTCCAATCGGTTGCACGGTTAAAGACGTCCGATCCCTAAGTCGACGTCGGATGCCAATGGATTCGCAGGCCACAGCCATGGAGGAGAGTCAAAATATTTGTCCCTCTTGCAAGCGATTGTATTAACCCCCTTGACATGGAAAGCGCTTTCTCTGCGCTCGGAGGGAACACGTCAACGTGTACCCCCAACAGGAAAAGGTGAGCAGTGAGACGAGCACACACGCGCCGACTCCTGTCGACACTGGCCACCGCAGCCGTGGTGGCGACCGGTCCGTCCCTGCCGATGTCCCCGGCATCGGCGCAGACCGGCGACGCGACGGGTTACGCGACCCAGAGCGATGGGACCAACCTCAGCATCGGGGCCGGCGCCGACGGCTCCAGCAAGGCCAGCGGCACCAGCTACGGGAACGCCGTCGACGGTGACATGGGCACCTACTGGTCGCCGAGCGGTTCGACCGGCCGCATCTCGGTCAAGTGGGGCTCCAACACCACGGTGTCCGCGATCAACATCCGCGAGGCGGCCGGGGCCGGATCGGCTCCTGGCGGGTCGTCGACCACGACACCGGCGCCGTCCTGGCCACCGGCAGCGGAGCGGGTGCCATCACCTTCGCCCCGACGACGCTGCGCAAGGTCAACTTCGAGATCACCAGCTCGAACGGCACACCCCGCGTCGCCGAGTTCGAGACCTACGCCGACTCGCCGCCGGACGACGGGGGCGACACTCCGCCGACGGACGGAGGAGGCGACACCCCGCCGCCTTCGGGCGACGAGTTCTTCGTGGCTCCCAGCGGCAGAGACAGCGCCTCCGGCACCGAGTCCGACCCGACGACGCTCACCTCGGCGATCGACCGGATCGAGCCCGGCGGGACGATCTACATGCGCGGCGGTACCTATGACTTCTCCGGGACGGTTCACATCGAGCCGGGGAACGACGGTCTGCCGAACGACCGCAACGAGCTGTTCGCCCACCCCGGTGAGACTCCCGTGCTGAACTTCTCAGCCCAGAGCGAGGACTCGTCCAACCGGGGACTGGCCATCGGCGGAGACTGGTGGCACATCAACGGCCTCGTCGTCGAGCGCGCCGGCGACAACGGAATCCTGCTGGGCGGTGACAACAACGTCATCGAGCGGGTGACCAGCCGGTACAACCGCGACACCGGGCTGCAACTGTCGCGGTACACCGCCGGGGCTCCCCGGGCGGAGTGGCCCTCGAACAACCTGATCGTCAGCTCGGTCTCGCACGACAACGCCGACTCCGACGGTGAGGACGCAGACGGGTTCGCCCCCAAGCTCACCGTCGGAGAGGGGAACGTCTTCCGCTACACCGTGGCGTACAACAACATCGACGACGGCTACGACCTGTTCACCAAGTCGGACACGGGCCCGATCGGCGCGGTGACCATCGAACACTCGCTGGCGTTCGGCAACGGCTCGCTCTCGGATGGCTCCCAGCACTCGGACGGCGACCGCAACGGGTTCAAGCTCGGCGGTTCGGGCATTGAGGTGGACCACCACATCCACCACACCATCGCCTTCGAGAACGGCAAGCACGGGTTCACCTACAACTCGAACCCCGGCACCATGACGGTCTCGAACAACCTGAGCGTCGGCAACCAGGAACGCAACTTCCAGTTCGACGGCGGCTCCTCGGTGTTCCGCAACAACACCTCGTGTGACAGCGGTTCGACCGACCGGTACAAGGGCGACGCCGATGGCTCGAACCGGTTCCGGGACGGTTCCAACGGTTCCCGGTGCTCCCAGTACTCCGGATCCCTGGACTGGCGCTTCGACTCCAGCGGCCGCCTCGTGGTGACCATCCGCGGCAGCGAGGTCGACCTGTAACCGATCCGGCTGCCGGTACCGGAGCCGACCCGATACCGGCCGGTCCGTCCGAAAGAACCGGGCGGGCCGGCCGGCCGCTGGGCGGGAGGCCGGGCACACGGTCGCCCAGCTCAGCGAGATCGGGGCGGTGTCCGAGCGTGTGCAGCGCCGCGGCCCGCACCACCAACGGCTCCGACAAACGTGATCCACCGTCTGAAACGTTCGGCTCCTGTCGGAACCTCCCGAGGAACCCCGGGTCAGAGCGGGTTCGGTTCGGAGCCGACTTCATTCCCACCCGGTGCCGGGGGTGGCCACAGGGCAAACAGAACGGCCCCGAACCGCGTTTGACGCCGTTCAGGGCCGTTCTGCCACTGTCTCAAGGTGGCGCACTCGGGAGGACTCGAACCCCCAACCTTCTGATCCGTAGTCAGATGCTCTATCCATTGAGCTACGAGTGCAGGCTGTTCATTTGTATGTCGCCCGGTCTCCCTGGCGACGTCTTTGACTCTATCACGGTGCGGGAGGCGCTCCGAACGCTTTTCTCGTGTGAGGACGGTCATGGGAGCCGGCGGCGGCCCCGCGGCCGGGGGAGGCCGGCGGGGCCGCCGCGCTCACCGCGGGAGGTCAGCAGGAGGCGCCGAGGACGACCCCGTCGGCGCGGGAGACGCCCGAGCCGCGCCGCTCCGCCACGCGGCGGCCGACCTCCTCGGGGGCCACGGCCTCGTCCTGCTGGTGGTAGACCCAGTCCACGTCCTGCACATAGGTGCTCGGTCCGCCGGTGTGGCCGCTCATGTCGACGAACCACTGGTTGAAGTTGACGGACATCGGCGAGGACGGGTAGTACCGCCCGCCGTGCTCGGCCACCAGCTCGCCGTCCACGTGGTACCGGACCGCGCCGTCCCGGACCTGCACCACCAGGTCGCGCCAGCCCGCGAGGGACCGGTGCACCGCGTCGTGCGTGTTGTCCGCCTCCCAGGGGTCGCGCTGGTAGGTGCGGTACGAGGTCAGGTACAGCGCCTCGGCGGGGGCTCCCCACCCGGAGTTGGGCAGGTACTCGAAGTCGAGCTCGCTGTATGCCGGGTCGTTGTCGTACTCCAGCGGCCGGATCGTGTAGAAGGTCTGGAGCACGGTGCCGCCGTCCTCGCCCGTGACCGGTTCGTCGGAGAACCTCACCCGGGCCGCGTAGGTGCCCTCGTGGAACTTCTCCTCGCCGAAGGTCAGCTCGGCCTGGCTGGTGCCCTCGGGCGTGCCGTCCGTGGTCGCGCTCAGCCGCAGCAGCGAACCGCCCTCCTCCCGGACGAAGGAGACGTTGTCGGCCTCCCAGGAGGCGCCCGGGACGCCCGGGCCGCCGGGCCAGCCGCGTACGCGCCAGCCGTGGCCGGTCAGTGCCGGGTCCCGCGGGCCGTCGTAGTCGAAGTCGTCGAAGAACACGCCGCACGCGGTGTCGGCGGTGTCGGCGACGGTTCCGGCCTGCGTGGCCGGTGCGCACGCGGCCAGGGGCAGAAGGGTGGCGCAGGCCAGGAGACGCGCTCTGTTTCGCATGGGTTTCTCCGGCTAGAAGGGTGTGAGGGTCACGTGCAGCGACACGGGTGCGTGGTCCTGGACGTAGGACGCGAAGTCGGAGACGTCGTCGAAGGCGAACCCGTAGGCCTTGCCGTCCTCGGTGTTGGCGTGCAGGGCGGCCGCGTACCGGTTGGTGGTCCCGTGGCGGTAGAAGGCCGCGGGGCCAGTGACCGGGTGCTCCGCGCTGTCGAGCAGGGTGGAGCGGTTGAAGGCGGCGCCCAGGATCGCGGCCACCGGGCCGGTGATCCCGTCGTTGGGCGCGTGCAGCGCGCCGTCGCAGAAGAACACGTCGCGGGTGGTGGGCTTGGCGATGGGGGTCACCCCGCCGTCGAAGACCAGGGCGCCCGAGCCGTCCACGCGCCCGGTGAAGGTGCCCGCGTTGGTCGTCACGCGCAGGTCGGTCGTGCTGTAGCGGGCCCAGACCTCGTCGATGTAGGCGTCGTAGAAGTCGGCCCGGAAGAGCCCGGCGTCCAGTCCGTGCCCGGGGGAGATGACGCGCTCGCCGCCCCCGACCACGAGCGGGGAGAAGTCGGGGTCGGCGGAGAGCGCCTCGAACACCGCGTCGCGCCCGCCAGGCCGGAACGTGCCCGTGGTCTGGTCCGCCTCGCCCAGGAGGCGGATGCCCAGGGGCACGCTGAACTGGTCCACCATGCTGGTGTTGCAGTACATGCCGGTGTCGTCGTGGGTGAACTCCACGGTGTCGTGCAGCACCCCGTGGCTGGGGTCGGACTCCACCCACCCGGCCGGGTACTGCAGGGCGGGCCGGCCGTTGCCGTCGGCGACCACCCGGAACCGGAGCTTGCCGCCCAGGGCGAAGTACACGCGCCCCGACATGAAGGGCAGGGAGAGCTCGCTGGCGGAGTCCAGCGGGATCGCGTAGTCGGTGTACCCGTCGTCGGTGTTGTCGGACTCGCTGACCGGGTGCGGCGTGCCGTCGGCGTCCACCCAGCACTGCCGGTCCGTGGTCAGGTCCGTGCCCACGACGTACACGAGGACCTCGTTGTCGGAGAAGGCCCCGGTCTCGTTGGAGACCGTGACCGGGAGCGCTCCCGGATTGGCGGAGGAGGCGAGCTCGGCGTTCCCCGAAGGGGAGGAGCAGCCGGTCGCGGCCAGCAGGGGGCCGCCCACGGCGGCGAGGGAGGCGCCGCCGAGGAACAGTCGTCGGTCGATCATCGGGAGTTCCTCACTGGTATGCGGGAGGGAGGGGCCCCAATGTCGCGGTCACGGAACGGTCACGTCAAGACGTGCGGGCGGACGGGCGGGGGTGACGGGATGTCATTACTGGTAACAAAGTTGCCATGTGGCATAAGTCACTTTTTATCCGAGTGGTGTTCTGTCCACTACGGAAGGTGCGGTCTCCAGGAGGCGCCCCGCCTCCAGTACCCGGTCGGTCAGCTCGCCCCGGGCCTCCCGGACGGCGTGTGCGTTCAGGGCCTCGTCGCGGAGCCGTTCGGCGTTGCCGCCGTCGGAGCCCGCCTGGCTGACGAGGGAGTCGATCCGGCGCTGGCGCTCCTCGGCCCGCTGGACCCGCTCCCACTCCTCGTGGGCGGACAGGGCCTCCTCGACGGCCGCGCCGTAGTCCCGGATCGCCGCCACCCGGGCCTCCACCTCGCGGTACACGGCCTCCTGCCGGTCGCGCTGGCGGTCCAGCACGTCGCGCACCCGGTCGGAGACGGCTTCGAGGGAGTCCGCCCGGTGCTCCTCCCGGATCCGCTGGTACTGGTAGAGGACCGAGGCGATCCGCCACTCCTCGGCGCGCAGGACCGCCAGCGGCTGGGCCGCGTCGAAGGAACCTCCCAACCGCCGGTCCGCCTCCTCGACGGTGTCGACGGCGCCCTGCACGTCGCGCAGCAGGGCGGCGCCGCGTCGGCCGAGGCTCGCCGGCACCAGGTAGCCGCCCGCGTGCGCCGCCGCCAGGCGGTCGTCCCGGGGCCACCACCACCCCGCCCACAGGGCCGCGGCCGCGTACACCGCGCCCGGAACCCACCATCCGAGGGTGAAGGCCCATTCCGGCCCGGTCAGGGCGGGGAACCAGCTCGCCAGGGTCACGGCCGGGAAGGAGAGCGAGAACGCCTTCCACACACGGCGCCCCGCGGCGGAGGCCAGCCACCGCGGCACCAGGCTCCGGGGGCGTACGCGGGTGGCGGCGAACCCGGCGGCGCCCACGACCGAGGAGTGGACCAGGAGCCCGAGGAAGTACAGGGGGACCGACTCCAGGAGCAGGGGACCGCTGGCCAGCGCCCAGACCGCGCTCGACGCGGCGACCGCGGTCCCGGCCGCCGCCATGCGCGTCCGGTTGGGGACCCGGGGCTGCCTCGCCCAGGCCGCCTCCGGACGCAGGAGGCGGGAACTCCTCGCGAGCCTCCTGGCGACGCGGGGCGGCAGTTCGGGGTCGAGCACGGGGCGTGCGCCGCCACCCGCGGTGCTGAGGAACTTCCGTCGGGGTCCTTCCACGGGTACGGCTCCCTCCGCCGGTTCCGTCGCGTTCGAGTCCCCTCTGCCTAACGCACGTTCCCGGCGGACGGTTCTCGGGGGGAGGGAGGGACCGGTCGAGCGGTCCCTCCCCCGACGCCTCAGCCCGCGACGGCCTCCTCCACGGCGGCGGCCCACAGGGACACCGCGCTGTCCACCTGGTCGCCGGTGACGATCAGCGGCGGGATCATCCGCACCACGTTCCCCTCCGGGCCGCAGGTGAGCAGCAGCAGCCCGTGGCGGGCGGCGGCCTGCTGGGCCCGCAGCGCGGCCGCCCCGTCGGGCGTGCCGTCGGCGGCGGTGAACTCGTTGCCGAGCATCAGCCCCCGGCCGCGCACGTCGCCGATCGCCTGGGTGGACTCCGCCACCTTCTCCAGGCCCTGGCGCAGCCGCTCGCCCATGCGCGCGGCGTTCTCCACCAGGCCCTCCTCCCGGATCACGTCCAGCGTGGCCAGCGCGGCGGCGCAGGACACCGCGTTGCCGCCGTAGGTCCCGCCCTGGGAGCCCGGCCAGGCCTTCTCCATGACCGCGGCGGGAGCGGCGATCGCCGACAGCGGGAAGCCGCTGGCCAGCCCCTTGGCGGTGATGACCACGTCCGGGCGCACACCCGACGGCTCGTGCCCCCAGAACGTGCCCGTGCGCCCGAAGCCGGTCTGCACCTCGTCCGCGACGAGCAGGAACCCGTGCCGGTCGGCGCGCTCGCGCAGCCCCTGGAGGAACGCGTCCGGCACCGGCACGTAGCCGCCCTCGCCGAGCACGGGCTCGATGAACACGGCCGCGGTGTCGCGCGGCGAGGTGACCGTGGCGAACTGGTAGTCCAGCTCGCGCAGCGCGTACGCGACAGCGTCGGCCTCCGACATCCCCAGCCGGTAGGCGTACGGGAACGGGGACACCACCACGCCGGGCACCAGCGGGCCGATGCCCGCGCGGATCTTGACCCCGGACGTGGTCAGCGACGCGGCGCCCATGGTCCGTCCGTGGAAGGAGCCCTGGAACACGATCACGTTCTGCCGTCCGGTCGCCTGCCGGGCCAGCCGCAGGGCGGCCTCCACGGCCTCGCTGCCGGAGTTGACGTAGAACAACCGGTCCAGGCCCTCGGGCAGCACCTCCCCGAGCCGCTCGGTGAGGCGCAGCAGCGGCCGGTGCATCACGGTGGTGTACTGCCCGTGGACCAGAGTGGCCACCTGCTCCTGGGCGGCGGCCACCACCCGGGGGTGGCAGTGCCCGGTGCTGGTGACGCCGATGCCGGCGGTGAAGTCGAGATAGCGGCGGTCGTCCTCGTCGTAGATGTAGGCGCCCTCGCCTCGGGCGGCGACGACGGGGGTCGCCTGCTTGAGGATCGGGGAGAGCTCCGCCATGCGATGCCTCGATTCCGTGTTCGGGGTTCCGTAGGATTGTCGACAATCTACGCTGCCTATGGAAGCATCCGTGCCGCGGCGGTGTCCAGTGGGCTCACGTCGGGCAGTTCTGACCACAGGACCAACCTCGACCGGGGAGTAGAGAACATGTCGGATCAGGAAGCACGGATCGTCGCGCAGGTGGACAAGCGCCTGTTCGTCGGCGGTACATGGCGCGACTCCGCCTCCGGTGCCACCTTCGAGGTGGAGGACCCCTCCACCCGGGAGGTGCTCTGCGAGGTCGCGGACGCGGGCAAGGAGGACGCCCTCGACGCCCTGGACGCCGCGCACGGGGCCCAGGCCGACTGGGCGCGGACCGCCCCCCGCGACCGCGGCGAGATCCTCCGCCGCGGCTACGAGCTGCTGATGGAGCGCCAGGAGGAACTGGCGGTCCTGATGACCCTGGAGATGGGCAAGCCCCTGCCGGAGGCCCGGGGCGAGATCGCCTACGCCGCCGAGTTCCTGCGCTGGTTCTCCGAGGAGGCCGTCCGGATCGAGGGACGCTTCTCCGTCTCCCCGGACGGCAAGTCGCGCTTCCTCGTCATGCGCCAGCCGGTCGGCCCCTCCATGCTCATCACCCCCTGGAACTTCCCGATGGCGATGGGCACCCGCAAGATCGGCCCCGCCATCGCAGCCGGGTGCACCATGGTGCTCAAGCCCGCCCACCAGACCCCCCTGTCCGCCCTCGCGCTCGCGGGGGTCATGGCCGAGGCGGGCCTGCCCGAGGGCGTCCTCAGCGTCATCCCCACCACGGACCCGGGGGCGGTCACCGAGCCCCTGCTCAGCGACGGCCGCATCCGCAAGATCTCCTTCACCGGCTCCACCGCCGTGGGCCGCAAGCTCCTCGAGCAGAGCGCGGGCCAGGTCCTGCGCACCTCCATGGAGCTGGGCGGCAACGCGCCCTTCCTGGTCTTCGACGACGCCGACCTGGACGCCGCCGTGGACGGGGCCATGCTCGCCAAGATGCGCAACATCGGCGAGGCCTGCACGGCGGCCAACCGCATCTACGCCCAGGCCGGGATCGCCGAGGAGTTCTCCGAGCGGCTCAGCCGGCGCATGGGCGCCCTGCGCATGGGCCGGGGCCTGGAGGAGGGCGTCCAGGTGGGACCGCTCATCGACGACAAGGCCCGGGACAAGGTGCAGCGCCTGGTGGACGACGCCGTGAACCGGGGCGCCCGGGTCCTGGTCGGCGGCGGCCCCGGCGAGGGGGCGGGCCACTTCTACCAGCCCACCGTGCTCGCCGACGTGCCCTTCGCGGCCGAGCTGTCGAGCACCGAGATCTTCGGCCCGGTGGCCCCGGTGCTGCCCTTCGAGACCGAGGAGGAGGCGCTGCGCGTGGCCAACGACACCGAGTACGGCCTGGTCAGCTACGTCTACACCCGCGATCTCAACCGGGCGCTGCGGGTCAGCGAGGCCCTGGAGACCGGCATGGTCGGCCTCAACCAGGGCGTGGTCTCCAACCCGGCCGCGCCCTTCGGCGGCGTGAAGCACTCCGGCCTGGGCCGCGAGGGCGGCCGTGTGGGCATCGAGGAGTTCCTGGAGACGAAGTACGTGGGGATCGGGGGGATCTGACCGGGAGGGCGCCGGGGCCTCAGGACCCGGCGCCCTCCGCCGGGGCCCCGGCGTTGATCCGTGCGGCCGTCTCCGTCATGTGCGCCTCGATGAGCCGCATGAGCTCCGCCTCGTCCCCGTCCACGATCGCGTCCAGGATGCGGCGGTGCTCGTCCAGGATCTCCCGGGGCTCGGGGTACACGTCCTGCATCGCGTTCAGGCACATGCGGGTCTCCACCAGCAGCGTCTGCGCCATGCGCTCCAGACGGCTGTTGCCCGCGCAGCTCACCAGGGTCCGGTGGAAGGCCTGGTCGGCGTCGCTCATGGCGTCGCGGTCCCGGTCGGCGGCGGCCTCGGCCAGCCGGTCCACGGCCGGGGTCAGGCGCGCCACCGCCTCGCCCCGGTTGCCGCGCATGATCAGCTCGCACGCGGTCCGCTCGACGGCGAGCCGGGCCACGTAGACGTCCCGCACGTCCGCGGCGGTGAGCTCGCGCACGAACAGGCCCCGGTGCCGCTCGCTGCGCAGCAGGCCCTCCTGCACCAGGCGTTGCGTCGCCTCGCGCAGCGGACTGCGGCTGACGCCCAGTTTCCCCGCCAGTTCCGACTCGCCGAGCTGGTCCCCCGGGGCGAGGGAGCCGTGCATGATGGCCGACCTGAGCTGGTCGGCGATCAGCTCGGCGGTGGAGCGACGGGGCACGGGTCTGAGCTGGCCTGGGGCGGACATGGTCGGACTTCCCTTCGGTAGGACGGGGCGTGGGCGTCCCGTCGAGGCTAGCTGGAGGCCAGGGCGCTGCTGACGGCGGCCGAACCCGAGCGGAACAGCGCGCCCGGGCCGGAGTTCCGGCCCGCGGTCACCCCCGCCAGGCGCAGCCCCTCCCACACGCTGACCTGGTTGGCGGTGAGCACGGTCTTGCCGAGCAGCGCTTCCAGGGGCTCGATGAGGTGGGCGCTGTGCAGGGCGGTGTCCGGCACCAGGACGGCCTCCGCCCGCGGGTGGTCGTTGGAGATGACGAAGTCCAGGACGTCGTCGGGGTCGAGCCGGCCGACCTCGGCGGCGGTGGCGATGCCGTGGCTGGCCAGGGACAGGACGGTCACCCCCGCCTCGCCCAGGAACTCCACGAACCGCTGGGCGACGTCGTCGGGGTAGGTGGCCGCGATCGCCACCCGGGACACGCGGAGCTGGGTCAGCGCGTGCACGAAGGCGAACGAGGTGCTCGACGCGGGAGCCCCCGACACCCGGCGCACCCCCTCGACCTGCCTGCGCGCGCCCTCCCAGCCGAACACGAAGCTTCCGCTGGTGCACGCCCACACCGCGGCGTCCACCTCCATCAGGGCCAGTTCCTCGGCGCCCTTGGCGAGCACGTCCTCCCCGCCGACGTCGAGCAGGGCGTCCACACGGTGGGCGTCCTCGCGCATGAGCGTGTGCACCACGGGGAGTTCGACCCCCTCGCCGAGCAGTTCGGCGAAGGCCGTGTAGTCGTCCTGGGCGCTGAAGCCGGGGTAGAGGAATCCGACGCGGGTCATGGCTCCTTACCTTTCTTCATGGGGTTCGTTCCTGACCGTCTGTAGGGTCGGGAGGACCCCAGGAGCGCCAGGTATGGCTGTCATGGCTTTGCCGCTGTCGTGGCTGAAGGAGATTGGCCGCCTGGCGC
>NZ_VWVV01000043.1 GCF_009830945.1 Nocardiopsis sp. FR4
ACCGTCACGCGCATTCCTCTGATCGGATCACCGTCGAGCACGCCCTGGCCGACCACAAACGCTGGAAACAACTGATGCGTTGGACCCACCGGCGCGAGAACCTCCCGGCCACCTATCGGGCCATCGCCGGACTGGTCTCCGACCGCACCGCGAACACCTGACAAGCACGGCAGACGGGGCCATCACGCCTCACCCGCTATCACACACCAACTCGTAAGGGTCCGACCCCGCGTGGTCAAACGCGCGATCTCCAAGTACAACGCCAAGGGTGTGGTGGACCGGACCAGTTACCGGGCCACCATCAGCATCGACATCCTGGCTGGTCCAGGCCCTTGACAGAACCCCCAGAACCTTAACTACACGGCATTGGTTCTGGATTGAGATTCATTGAGGAATTGGGGGCTGACGCTGCCGGAGAGGCTTCAGTTGGTGGTGTGGGTGGTGGTGCGGCGGGCCGCGAGGGTGGACAGCCGCGGGGCGATCAGCTGGTCCAGGCTGAGCCGCCCGGCACCGACGGCGGCGAGCACGAGGGCGCCCGCGGCGAGGGCGAGCACCAGTTCGAAGCCGTTGTCGGCGACGAAGACCCCGCTGCTGACGTGCACGAGGGCAAACGCGCCCAGCATGTTCAGCGCCAGCAGCAGCCCTGCCACGGGCACCGCCAGGCCGAGCAGCAGGGCGGCGCCGCCGACGAGTTCGACGACGGCGGCGAACAGGGCGCTCACCGCGGGCAACGGAACTCCCATCTGCTCGAACGATGCGGCGGTGCCGTCGAGGCCGTACTCGGTGAACTTCTGCCATCCGTGGGCGATGAAGATTACGCCGAGGCCGACGCGGGCTACGAGCAGGGCCAGGTCACGAAGCACAGTGGTGTTCATGGAGATTCTCCTTGGTTCGCGGATAGCTGGGGTGAGATGTCTAAGACGATGGCTGTCGGTGCCGGGGCGGTTGTCTTGGTGAGTCGACCGCCCCGGCTACGTCGTCGGGCCCCGTAGCGGCCCGTCGTCGTTTCAGTAGGTCGTTGTTGCACCGCTGCTGATGTGGCAGGCGGCAGTGGCGTGTAGATGGTCGGGTCAGGTGGCTCAGGCGACGACGCCGAATCCGCCCGTCCAGGAGACCATCTCGCCGACGGCGAGGGTCAGCTGCAGGAAGCCGATAGCTTCGAGCTCGCGTGCCCGGCGCTGTCCTCCGGCGTCGATGGCGCGCAGACCGCCGACGGTGACCACGTCGGCCAGCTGCGCCTTGGCGTCGGCGTCATCACCGGGGATCAGCACCGTGGTCGGCAGCGGGCCCACGGTGCTGGCGGCGAGGGTGGCTGCGAAGGTCGTGTTGAACGCCTTGAGTACGCGTGACTGTGGTAGGGCGACGGCGAGCTCCGCAGTGGCGGAACTGTCGGCGGCGACGGCCAGCGAGTCGAACGTCTCGAAGTTGAGTGGGTTGGTGATGTCCACGACGATCTTGCCCGCGAGCTGCTCCGCACGCTGGGCCACGATGCCGACCACAGCCGCATACGGCGCACGGCCAGGACCACGATGTCGCCGGTGACCGGCTTGTCGGCGTCCGGGTGGCCGAACTCCTCGACGGTGTTGCCCCCGGCGGTAACGATGCTGGAGATAGCGCGCCCCATGTTGCCGGTCCCGATGATGCTGACGTGTGCCATGGCGATCTCCTCACAGTCGCTCACCGACGTTTAGTTGTATCTACAACTAAGACCGTACAGGAAGTCAGTTGTAGGTGCAACCATTTTGGCGGATGATGGTGTCATGGATGGCACATCACTGAGTCAACAGGAGATGGCAGCATGGGTACGGCTCGCCACGGTGCTGGAACTGCTACCCGGAGTGCTCGACTCGCAGCTGCGCAGCGACGCCGGGCTGACACACTTCCAGTACATAGTGCTCTCGACGCTGTCGGAGGCGCCGCAACGGACCATGCGGATGACTGCGCTGGCGGCGCGGACCCACGCGACCCTGCCGCGTCTGTCCCACGTGGCCCAACGACTGCAAGACCTTGGCCTGGTGGAGCGGTTCGCCTGCCCCGAAGACGCCCGCGCCACCAACATTCGGCTCACGGCCGTCGGCCTACAGAAAGTCCATGACAGCGCTCCGGGACACGCCGCGACCGTCCGCCACCACGTCATCGACGCCCTAAGCGCCGAACAGGTACAGCAACTGACCGACATCACCACCGCTGTGCTGCGCAGACTCGGCCCCCATGGCGCGACGACCGCGTCGTACACCCGCTACGACCTACCGACCACACCCTGCGCCGATGAACCCCCTGAGCCGGCCGAGAAGCGGTGAGGCCAGCAACCCGGCACGAGCCAGAAGCGTTACTCCGACCGCCACCGAGGGCCTTGTGACGGCGCACGAGCCTGATCCGTCACCGAAACTCGATGCACGACCTGCTCAGCCACCTGGGACGACCTCACCCCCTCCAAGATCATCGGGGAGGCTCGGGCATGTGACTCGCGCACGAAACCGCCCCGCATACGACTGCCCCGGCGGTCTCGAAACGAGGTGGCCGGGGTGGCATGCGCCCCTGGGTATCGCGGTGCCGATCACACGTTGAAGTGGAACGCCACCGCGTTCTGACAGGGATGGCTACCTGCCGTCAGCCGGTGCGACCCTTCGCCACGGTCTGCTTCACCGTCCCTTCAGCTGATCGGCCGCGCGCTCTCGCGAAAACGGCGCACGATCCAGGAGGCCTGCAGCGACAGGTTCCCGCCGTTCACCGGCCCCGACGCTGCGGGAAATCAGGTGAGAGCCAACAGTTGCGCCAGTTCTTCGACCGCGATGCCGGCATGATCGTCCAGACGCAGGGTCGCGGCGTTGAGGAGACTTCCATCGACCACCGCCGTGGCCAGGGCGACAGAGACCCGGGGGAAGCCGCACGCGTCCAGCAGCCCACGGAGCTCCGTGTCCATCACCCTTCTGTGTTCGCGCATGCGCAGGGAAAGCCGCTCCGATTCCCGGGAGCAGTCCATGACGACCCCGACGTACCCCTTCAGGCTCACATCGTCGAGGTCCGGCCCGTAGAAGGCGAGCACGAACAGTTCAGCCACCTCGCGAACCGTCAGTGCACCGGACGCCCTGGACATCGCCTCGGCGGCCGCAGCACTGCGCGCTTTTTCGAGGTGGTCCACGGCGGACAGGAGCAGCTCCTCCCTCGTGGAGAAGTAGTAGCGGATCGCACCCAACGGCACCTGTGCGGCATCCGCAACGTGCCGGTGCGTCACCGCGGGCATCCCCTGGTCCAGCAGCAGCTTCGTCGTCGCCTCCAGGATCGTCGCACGTCGTTTCCCTCCTCGTCCTTGCACCGCAGTCATGGGTGAACCTCCTCACAAAGTTGTACGATCGTATCAGAATGGGTTAGCGTGGTCTCCCGGTGGCACACGGCGCGCGTCCAGCCACCCGTACTCCCCGCGTCAGAGGGCCACCGATTCCCCGAAGGAATCACCCATGACCAACACCATGGCACCCATCTCGTCTCGCACTGCACAGCCCACCGTGGTGGTGGGTCTGGCCGCCATCGTCGGACTCGTCCCGTTCGCGATCGACATGTACCTCGCCTCCCTGCCGGACATCGGCCGGGAGTTCTCCGCCCCGGTCTGGGCGACGCAGCTGACACTCACCGGCTACCTGCTCTTACTCGGAGCCGGGCAGCTCGTGGCAGGCCCCATCACAGATGCCGTCGGTCGCCGCAGGCCGCTGATCGTCGGGCTGGCCCTGTTCGTCATCGGCTCCGTGATTGCCGCTCTGGCTCCGACCATGACCTGGCTCATCGTCGCCCGCCTCTTTCAGGCGACCGGCGGGGCGCTGGCGGCCGTCGTGGCCAACTCCACCGTCAGGGACAGGGCCTCGGGGCATGCGGCCACCCAGCTGTTCGCCGTCCTCATGACGGTGACGGCGCTGGCTCCCATCGTCGCCCCCGCCGTCGGCGGCTGGCTGGACACCGTACTCGGATGGCGCTCGGTCTTCTGGGCGCTGGCGATCCTCGGCATCGTGACGCTGCTCTACGCCGCTGCGTTCCTCAAGGAGTCCCACCCTGTGGAGCGTCGCCGACCGCTGGCGATCGGCTCGACCGTACGCGGGTACCTGTCCCTGATTTCCAACCGCGCCTTCGTTCTGCCCTGGGCGGCCATGGTCTCCATGTTCATGCTGCTCTTCGCGTACATCGGCGGAGCCAGCTACGTCTATCAGGACGACTACGGCGTCAGTTCGGAAGCGTTCGGTCTGCTCTTCGCCTCCACGGGCATCGCCTTGATGGCAGGGGCCTTGGGAGCGAGCCGGCTTGCGAAGCGGCTCCAGCAGAACACGCTGGCCGTCACGGGCGTCGCCCTGTCCGGCGTCGGCTCCGCGCTGGCCGTCATAGTCACCATCACCGGCGCGCCGATCGGACTGCTCGTCGCCAGCATCGCCGTGATCATGCTGGGTCTGGGTGTCAGCGAGCCAGCACTCATGAGCAACAGCCTCTCCTCGGTGGAGGAGAACACGGGCCAGGCCGCCGCGCTTCTCGGTGCTGGGCAGTTCGTCTTCGGCGCCACTACCTCCGGCATCGCCGGCCTCGTCGTCGCGTTCGGCCCCGTTGCTTGGACCGTGCTGCTGCTGGCGATCGTGCTGGTGGCCCTGATGCTCAGCCTGGCCAGCACCCGCACTCGCCGGTGACCAGCACTGCGCTCACCGTTCGCCCACGTCTCATGACGAGAACCCCACTGAAGACGGACACCACCGTCTTCACACCTCACCGCTCTCGAAAGAAGCACCATCACCATGGCAACACTCGGAAACTCCGGCATCGACGTCTTCGGACTGACTCTTGGTGGCAACACCTTCGGGTGGACCAGCGACAAGGAGACCTCCTTCGCCGTGCTGGACCGCTACGCCTCCGGCGGCGGAAACTCCATCGACTCCGCTGACGTCTACTCGATCTGGGCCGAGGGCAACCCCGGCGGCGAGTCGGAGACGATCCTCGGCGAATGGCTCACCTCCCGCGGCAACCGCGACGAGGTCGTCATCGCCACCAAGGTCGCCCAGCACCCGCAGCGGCCGGGGCTCTCCCCGGCCAACGTCGCCGCGGCCGCCGAGGACTCACTTCGCCGCCTGCGCACCGACTACATCGACCTCTACTACGCCCACCAGGAGGACCCTGACACCCGCCTGGAGGAGACCGTCGCCGCCTTCGACGCACTGGTGAAGGCCGGCAAGGTCAGGGCAGTCGCGCTCTCGAACTTCTCCGCAGAGCAGACCCGCCGCTGGATCGAGATCGCCCGGGAGACCGGAGCCGCCCATCCGGTGGCCATCCAGCCGCACTACAACCTGGTCCACCGCGGTGACTACGAGGGCCCACTGGCCGACCTGGCTACCACGGAGAACCTGGCCGTCCTGCCCTACTTCTCCCTGGCCTCGGGATTCCTCACCGGTAAGTACCGCAGCCGCGAGGCACTGGCCGGCACCAACCGCGAAGCACTGTCGGCCGGCTACTTCAGCGAGGCCAACCTCGAGGTCCTGAAGGTGGTCGAGCAGATCGCCGAGGCCCACGGCGTCGCGATCCCCACTGTGGCTCTGGCCTGGCTGCGCAGCCGCCCCCAGGTGGTCGCGCCGATCGCCAGCGCCAGCCGACCCGAGCAGCTCGAGGCGCTGCTCGCAAGCGTCACTTTCACGCTCCCCGAGGCTGACGCGCAGGCGCTGACCGACGCATCGGACCGAGCAGCTCGCTAACGGCTGCCCGCCACGCATGCCCCGGTCAGGAACCCTGACCGAGGTGCCGGCGCCTGCCTCACCCAATCTCAAACGCAGAATCTCGAGTCACTCATGACCACCTACGCCCTCACCGGCGCCACCGGTCGGCTCGGCGCGCTCGTCGTTCCCGAGCTGCTCGCCCGCGGCGTCGCCCCGTCCGATCTCGTCGCCGTCGTCCGTGACGCCGTCAAGGCGCAGCCACTCGTCGAAACCGGCGTGCAGGTGCGCGTCGCCGACTACGACAACCCGGACGCGCTGCGGACCGCACTCGCCGGTGTCGACCGCCTGCTGCTCATCAGCAGCTCCGCGGTCGGACATCGCGCCGCGCAGCACGCCAACGTCATCGACGCCGCGAAGGACAGCGGCGTCGCCCGGATCATCTACACCAGCCTCCTCCAAGCCGGTGAACCCGGGTGCCTCGTCGTAATCCAACAGATGTACCTGGGCTTCGTTTCGGCTCAGGGGGCGTGAGTAGTCGAACCTGTCCACCCCGGAGAGAACGGTCAGGAAGGTCCTGGACTTCCTCGACCTGCGCCCCGCCACCGACGCGTGGGAGGAGGGATCCGCTCTCGTGCACCGCGTGCTGGAACTGGCCGAGCAGGGCACCGGAACCGAGCGGGAGTGGCACCGGGCCCTGGACACGGCCCTGGTCTTCGCCGCACGCCAGGACTCGCAGTACCTGGACCACCAGAAGGACGAGTTCGACGTGTCCGCCGCCCTGGCGGTGGCCCGGGCGACCGGCCTGGTCAAAGGACACGAGGCCGAGGTCAAGCCCGCCGGGAACGGCCGCCCCCAGAGCTGGACCCCGCGCTTGGGTAGACCCCCACACCAGGTGTTCCAGCGCACGCTCCGAACCAGATGAACGCTTCCCCGAGAACCTCGCGAGGTACCATCGGATGCTTCCGCCCGGTTGTGTGCTCCGTTCGTGCTCCGCAGTTGTGGACGAGGGCGGCACCACACGGCATGACACGGCACCCGATGACACGGCGGATCGGGTGGGGTGGCATGAAACGGTGAGTAGCGACACGTGACATTACGCAACCATGGCACTTCTCATCCGATGGTCGCAGGTTCGAATCCTGCCGGGTGCGCCACAAGACCCCAGGTCACACGGGGCGTCCGAGTCGAACAGAAGAGGCGCCGGGCCCGGATCGGGGCCTGACATGCTCCGTGTGTGCTCCCCAGTACGAGGTCAGCACAGGTGGAGGGCCACCTCACGGAGCACTTTGCCGTTCCGTGACCCAGACCCGCGTTCGCATGGCCCCGCGTCCACCCATCAGCACCCCGCTAGCGCCCTGACGACCACCAAGGGCAGCGTGTGTGCCGCATGGCCCCGCAGGCCGCATACGGCCGTTTCCGCCGAAACCCCTTATCCCGCAGGTCCTCGCCAATCACAATCAGATGGCATGGACACCACCAGGCGGACCTAGGTAACCCACGGTAATCCCGTCCATGTTGGGAGTGGGTAGTGGCCCGGTGGAGGTCCCGCCAAGCCGTCGAACCTCTCCGCTCTGGCACGCGAGCAGATACGGGGGTTCGGGCCCGCGTCAGCACGCAAACACGTAGTCGGGCACTGCCACGTTAGGAGAAGGAACAGTCGGCAAGGCGGTCCGGCCAAAGGGTCTCCGATGCTGCTCCTCTCCTGCGTCAGGATCTGCGCGACACGGCGGCTCCGGAACCCGGGCGCCATGCTCCTGGGCGGTACGGTGACGGTATGCCGCGCCGGATGTCCGCACTCGAATGGCGGCGGTTCGCCTCCGGGGGCGCCCGAACCGCCAAACTGGCGATCGTTCTGGAGGACGGGACGCCCCACGTGACGCCCGTGTGGTTCACGCTGGACGGCGGTGACATCCTCTTCACCACCACCGCCTCGACTCGCAAGGCTCGCGCAATCGCACGTGAGCCGCACGTGGCCCTGTGTGTGGACCGTGACGAGCCCCCTCTGTCCTACGTCTCCGTTCGAGGGCTCGCCGAAATCACCGATGATCCGGGCACTGTTGGCCCCTGGCTGGAGCGGATCCTCGCTCGATACGGGGAGACACAACCCTCTTACCGTGACCTGGGATCCGGGCCTGACCGGCGCCTACTGATCCGAGTCCGTCCCGACAGGGTCACGGCGCTGGCCTTCGACGACTGACGGCGGTGTTGTCTCGTCGAGACAACGCCTTCGCTCTGAGCCCAGGCCTCACGCAGGAGGTGTCGCGCCTTCCCCCGCGTGGTGCAGGAGCTCAGGCGCGGCCAGGGCCGGGTGTTGAGTCCCTTAGTGGACGTCGTGGTCAGGTACGGCTGCCCGGCGGAAGCCTCGATGCCCTGGCGGGTGCTCTCGGGCCAGTCCGTTGGAGGAACACCTCCCGGCTGCGTAGTGGATCGCGCGTACCGAGGTAAGCGTGACGACCGGACGTGTTTGTGCGCGGTGGCGGCCCGGTAGCCGCGTCTGACGGAGTCTCGGCGGTTCCGCGGCTGAACACGGAGGTTTTTCGGTCCGGGGAGTGGACGATGGCGCGGTCCCTCACCTCGTCCATGAAGGACCACGATCGCCTCATGGTCTTGGAGCGCCAACAGCCGTCGCGTCACCACGCAGCTCCCCTTGCAACCTCGGATGTTATTACGACGCTATAAAACCACCAACCCCTTGGATTAAGGTGATCAAGTTATCACCGTGAAGCCATACTTCCCACAAACCACCGTTGACCTGCCAAGCTCCTGCTTATTCACGTCTTGACTCCGCAAAGAAGCGATGGAATGCTACTAAGAGCATCCCAGGAGTCACCCAAAATTCACCACATTGGTGTCGTTCTTGCACGTCTGCCACGGCATGCATCGACGCCCCAGAAGAATAATATGGCCACCGCCCCTTCACGGCGGAACGCCGAATACCAGAAAGGAGGAAGAGATGGAAGACCGCATCACTGATTTCGAGCAGGAAGCGGACATCGAGGACGTCTTCGTTGACGAAGCGATCGTCCCGTAGCCGATTGACCTGGTGTGGGGCCATCTGACTCGGATGTCCCCACACCAGCAAGGATGGGAAATTCACACGTGCCGTTCGACACGAGAACACCCCTGTGCATCATCAGGATGCCCTTCCAGTACCGCTACAGTTCACTCAACGTTGCAGAAGAACCGATCATCACGTATCTCCTCGGGTATTTTGCTGCCGTTGGATTCGCCGACTACGAGGTCCATGACTTTCACCTCGAGCGCGACACCGAACTGGTACCCCTCTCCCAGCGAGAATACGGCGGATACCTCATCCCACTGCGGGAGACCGGAGAGAACCTCCACTATGTACGGCGTGCCGCGTTCTTCCTCGCCTCACGGGGAAAGCGAGTGTGGATCTACGGGCAGGTCGCGCGACTGCGCAGGTTCAACGACTGGCCGTCATCAGTCGTCATCGTGCGGCACGACGAGCGTGAGATCGCCCGCGCCCTCGGCCTGCCCGAGGACGGACCCGGCTTCACCGATGGACTGAGCGCACATCCCTACATGCAGGGACTGAACCTGGAGTCTTGGCAGATACGCCGGGCTCGCGCAGCCGTGGAGACCACGCGCGGCTGCCACTACGGATGCTCGTTCTGCTTCATCAACCAGGGGCGCAACTACCCTGAGCGCTGGCAGGTACGCCACAACGACGACATACTGACCGATCTGCGACGCTACTGCGACATGGGCGTGCGCAACTTCGTCTTCTACGACTCCGAGTTCATCGGCCGCGACGACGCGATCCTGCCGGGGCGGGAGGAACTGCTGAGGCGCATCGTGGACGAACTGCCTCCCATTCGCTTCAAGATCTACTGTCGGGCGGACACCCTGCAGAGATTCGGCCATCTGGATCTGCTCAAACAGGCCGGCCTCGTACAGGTGTTCGTCGGCGCCGAGTCCTTCGACCAAGGGGACCTTGACGCGTTGAACAAACAGCTCGACGTCTCCACCGTGGTCTCGTGTGTGCGCGCCCTGCAGGAGCACGGCATCTACGCCAACCTCTCCTTTATCGTGTTCAACCGCAACACCTCGCTCAGCTCGATCCGCCGCAACCTCGATGTCCTGGACGGGCTCGCCGCCTCCAGGCCGCGTCTGCTCGGCGTCCCCGCGTTCACCTTCTCCTTCGAGAGCGACTGGCGGTCCGACCTGCGCAAGGGCGAGCGACAACAGTTGTCGGGCAGGACCTACGTCGGACACGACCTGTCGCAGAAGTCGCAGCCCGCAGGCGCGCAGATCTTCAACGCCGAGCTCGAGCCTTTGATGGAACTGTTCCGCTTGCTGTCCTACGAGTGGAGCAAGAAGCTGGTTCGACTCAACATCGCCCGCGACACCGCCACGGACGCGGCACGGGAAGCCATCAACGCCTGGGTCGAGGGGCTGACGCACTTCTGTCTGCGCGTCCAGCGCACCTACCTCGACCTCTTCGAGTCCGGGCACATCACACTGGACACGCTGCCCGCCTTTCGCGAACGGTTGTTCTCCGAGATCGTCAGCTTCCACTCCGTCCTCCCCGAAGGACTGCGGGAACTGGAGACCTACGACAGCCACGCCCGCCCCATGGACTACGCGGCCCAGTCCTCGCTCACAGAGGCTGAGGAGTACTGGTACGACACGATCCCGGCCCTGGCACCGACCTCATGACCGCCCGCCCCATCTCCGCCTACTACGACGAGGCGCCCGAGATATACACCGCCGTCGCGCGCGACCGCGACTTCACCGCGCAGACCGACGTGCTCGACAAACTCGTCCCAGAGGTGGCGGGTCGGCGACGACGGCTCCTGGAGCTGTTCGCCGGTCCCGCCTACCACTCGATAGAAGCGCAACGCCGCGGTTGGGAGGTCACGGCCGTCGACTCCAGTCCGCGCATGCGCGACCTGGCGCTGGCCGACGGGTTCGCGGCCCCAGACAGCTACGTCGTCGGACCGCTGCCCGACGCTCTGGAGCTCGTGCGCACGGACGAACTGGTCGACTGCGTGCTCGCCGCCCGCTACTCGCTCGGCCACCTCGACCGGCCCGGACTGGATCTGCTCCTGGCGGGGCTGGTGCCGTTCCTGCGGTCGGGCGGTGTCGTGCTCCTGGAGCTCCATGACATCGCCCTGGTCACCGCCGGACTCGACCACCTGGGTATCCAGGTGCGCAGCACACGCCTGCCCGACGGCACACACGTGCGCTGTCACTGGCCTGACGGCTCCATGGACTGGCGGAGCGACGATCACGTCGTACGGATGCCGGTCCGGATCGAGGTGACCACCACCGGCGGTCGACGGTACACGCTGCGCTACCTGTCGACCGAACACGTCCACAGCGCGGCGGAGACGGCCTATATGGCCGCACGGCACGGGCTGCGCACACGGACTCGATCGCTCGAATCCGAGGAGCTCGGCGCGGCCTTTCCCGGCGCCGTGGTACTCGTGCTGGAGAAGGAGTAGAGGGGTCCATGAATCAGATGTTCGACTACTCACGCCCCCTGAGCCGAAACGAAGCCCAGGTACATCTGTTGGATTACGACGAGGCACCCGGGTTCACCGGCTTGGCCGACCGTGTCGTGGACGCCGGGCGAACATACGGGTTCTCCGTCTCGGTGCTGACCCGGCTCACCCCCTGGCAGTGCGCCCCGCCCCCCACAGGGCACCGTCTGCTGCTGGTGGTCACCCGCCGTCCGTTCGATGAGCCGCTCGCCGACCTGCTGCTGACCGAGGGCCTGGCCCGCTACTCGGTGATCTCGGTGGCCTTCCGCTACGACGACGAGGCCCAGATGCTCTCGTACGCCGATGCGGTGGAGAAGTTCAAGCGTCTGGCGGCTGACAGGATCAACTTCCTGCGGCCCGTGGCCGATCCGGACGGCGCGATGTCGGTCCCGGACGACAAGCTCTTGGACAACAGCGTCTGCGACAGCGTGCGCATCAAGTACCGTCCGGTCAACACCGACCCGCTACCCGTGGTGCTGGACGAACAGACGAAGGAGTTCTTTCAGCACGCCTCCCGGGCATTCCAGCGGTACCGGCTCTACCACCGATCCGCCTCCGACGGCTACTTCGCCTGTCGGCCCCAGGGCGCGACGGGCTACTTCATCACCGCGACCAAATCGTACAAGGACCCGCTGGACCTACGCCGTATCGCGTTCGTGGAGGGCTACGACGAGGCCACTAACGAGCTGCGCTACCGGGGAGCCTACCTGCCCTCCTCAGACTCAGTCGAGGCTTCGATTCTCATGGCTCTGCGACCGGAGGTCAGCAGTATCGTCCACACCCACGCCAGCGAGATCTTCACCCGCAACCCCCGGTTCCGCGACCGCGTCCTGGTCGGGATCGAGCGCTACGGCGAGCCGCAATTGGGCCACCTTGTCCACAGAGCGCTCAATCTCGTGGACGACGGCTTCCTGATCATGGAGGATCACGGAGAGGTATTCGTCAACGACACACCGGAGGTCTCCCCGATCCTGCTGTCGTTGGTGCGACGTTGAGACCGACCGGGAGAAGGTGCGGGCAGTGAGCAACATCGTCATCGTGGGCGCCGCCCGTGGACTGGGACTGGCCCTGGCCGGGGGACTGATCGGACCTGACGACCGAGCATGGCTGGTCTCGCCCAACGAACCGGCCCTGGCCGATGGCAAGCACGTGGTGTGGGTTCCCGTCGACCTCGCCAACGACAACACTCACCGCGACGGGGTGGCCGCCGCCATCGGCGAGGAACCGGTCCACACCCTCGTCTACAACTCCGCGGTCTGGGAAGACGACCGGTTCGACCGGATGGACGTCCAGAAGCTGACCCGGGTCCTGGACATCAGCCTGTCCGGCGCGATCCAGATCATCCACCGATTGCATGACAACATCGTCGCCGGTCGCGGAAACATCGTGTTGATCGGCTCGACCTGCGGCCTGGACAACGAGGGAGCCACATGCGTCGCCTACGCTGCGGCCAAGTTCGGCCTGCGCGGCGCCGCGCACGCGTTGCGCTCCCACTTCCGTTCCGCCATGGTCCGTGTCACCTGTGTCAACCCCGGATCGATGGCCACCGACACCCCCCTCGGTGACGCCGAGACGGCCCTCCAGCGCCACGGCTCCCGACGTATTCCGGTCGATGACGTCGTCTCACTCGTCAAGTGCGTTTTGTCCCTCTCTCCTGCCGCGTGCGTCAAGGAGATCTCCCTGCCCGCCACCCTGGACACGGATGTGTGATGTGAACGACGCCCGCTCCCAGGTACCGCCCGTGCGACAGACCGCCGACGTCCTCGACTTCGACCAGCCTTCCTTCCGTGACCCAGAGCATCAGCAGCGGTACGCCCGTGACGGCTACCTCGTCCCCGAGGGGGTCCGTCTGCCGGAGGACGCCCTGGCCGCGCTGGAGAAGTTCTACCTCGACAACCGCCACCACTACGCCGATCTCCGCTACACCAGTACGCTCGCCCTTGTCGGTGCCCACGAGCACCGCGCATCCGCCGATCAGGTGTTCAGGAAGGCAACGAGCGCGTGCGTCCGGGAACTACTGGACGGATACCGTCAGTACTACGGTGGTCTGGGCGTCAAAGCGCCCACCGGGGAGACGGCGGTCCTGGAGTTGCACCAAGATCTCACCATGGTCCCCTATGGCGAGGGCCGCTGCGGGGTCACCCTTTGGGTTCCCCTGTGCGACGTGAGCGAGGACAACGGATGCCTCCAGGTGGTGCCCGGCAGCCATCTGGTCAACCGCAGACCGCGGGGTCCGGGGATGCCGTTCGCCTACAGGACGGAAGCGGACCTGGTCGTACGCCAGCTGGTGTCGCTGCCGGTGAGGCGAGGGCAGGTGGTGTTCATGGACCAAGCGCTGATCCACCGTTCCGGGCCCAACCACACACCCGACGTCCGCGTGGCGGCCATGGGCATGTTCCGACCAAGCGAGGCGTCACTGGTGTACTACCACCTCGTCCGAGGCGAAGACGGACCGCTGTTGCACCGCTACACGGTTCCGGAGGACTTCTACCTTCATCACAGTCTCGGGTCCCGCCCCGAGACGGGAGAATACGTCGGACAGAGCCGACCGGTGGTGGTACGCCACTCCTGGAGTTGAGGCGCCTCGGGTTCAGTCCCCGCCAGGAGCACCCCCGAGGAGCCAGTCGACACGCCGCCGGGCGCGAGCGCGCCCGGCCGAGTCGGATTCCACCAGCAGGCTCCAGGAAGCGGCGGTCAGGGTCCGTGCCCGCACCATGAGGTCGAGCGCCCCCGAGCGCGGGTCGGCACCGTAAGCCGCTACCGCACGGTCCAGCAAGTCGGCGGCGCTTCCGTGGCCGACCCTGCCCAGCACGCGGGGGCCAGCGACGAGTGCGGCGAGGTCCCATTCGACGGGCCCCCGGTGCACGTCCTCGAAGTCCACCCACACCGGCCCCTCGGGGGTGTCGAGCAGGTTGCCCAGATGGGCGTCACCGTGCAGCGGACGACTGTGCCAGTCTCGCGCGGCGATCTCCTCGCACACCTCCTCATAGACCTTCAACAGTGCCTCAACCTCACTTGGTGAGACCGACTCCGTACCGTGCAGTCGTTCCAGCCATCCGCCCGTCTCGGCCAGGACGCCGAGTTCGGGAAGCTCTCCGGGCAGGTCCGCCAAGTCCTCGTGCAAGCGCCGCAGCGAGCGCCCGATGACATCCGGGGTACGGGGAGGGCGCCCGTGGTGACGGAGCAGGCCGGTGAGTAGAACGAACATGGCCCCATGGCGATGCGGCCCCACCGGAAAACCGTCCGCGGGCGCGACCGCCTGGCGCCCAGCCAGATGATGGATGGCGGCTGCCTCACGCGCCAACCAGGCGGTGGCGTCGCTCCCACGGGTCGTGACCACAGAGACCGGCACCCGTGCCACGACCGGGTACGGGCGCAGGTGGACGAGAACGTTCGACGCGGCGCGCAGGACCGAAGGATCATCCGGGAACAGGCCGAAGCGTGCGGCTACAGCGAGAGCCGCTTCCACCGCGTGGTCCATGTGTGCTCACCGCCGGGGAGCGAAGGGGGTTGCACAGTAGGTATGGCCACGGTGTGGTGTCGGCAAACGTTCCGTCGGCGCGCCGGCGAAGAAGACGTCACCCGGAAAGGCGACCTTGGTGAAGACCAGGCTCTCGCGGGTGGTCCTATTGAGCGCTCGTCACCGTATCCGTGTGTAATAGAACTGTTCTGTATTGTGCTCGCTGCCGAGCCTCACACTGAGGTGGTGTGTCCTGCGTTTTCCAGAGTCGGGTTTCTGGATTCTGGGACCATGTGACCTCAAGGAGGCATCGTGGGACGTCGTGGATACCCCGCCGCCCAAGCCCTGCTCGTGCTGGTCCACCTGTACAAGGGTGAGCCGTTCGCACAGGTCGCAGCCGGATTCGAGATCGGTACCGCAACCGCTTGGCGCTGCGTTCGCGAGACCACCGCCTTGCTGGCCGAACAGGCGCCCACCCTCGAACAAGGGCTGCGCCGCGCCCGCAGAAGCGGCCACGGATACGTGATCGTGGACGGCACCCCCATCGCCTGCGACCGCCTCGCCGCCGACCGTCCCTTCTACTCCGGCAAGCACAAACAGCACGGCATGGACATCCAGGCCGTGTCCGCCCCCGACGGCGAGCCGGTGTGGACCTCGTGGTCGCTGCCCGGCGCGGTGCACGACACCAGGGCCGCCCGGGTGTGGAAGATCGCCGAGCGCATCGAGGCCGCCGGGCTGATCGGACTGGGCGACAAGGGCTACGTCGGTTTGTCCGAGGCGGTGTTCTGCCCGTTCAAGGGCCGCGGCAAGCCCCAGTGGAAGAAGGACGCCAACTCCGCCCACGCCAAGCTCCGCGCACCCGGCGAACGCGCGATCGCCCAGCTCAAGAACTGGGACGTCCTGCGCCGTCTACGCTGCTGTCCGCAACAGGCCGACCGGATCACCCGCGCTGTGTTGGCGCTCCAACTCCGGGAAGCAGGATGAAAGACACTCACACTTTGTGCGACGCGATCCGGTGGGTGTCGTATGAGGCTTTCGCTCGCCCGCTCCACGTGATCGGTCTGGCCTGACCGGCACGGATATCACTGCTTATCGAGAATGAAACGGCCCTGCCTGCCGACTGCGCATCCGACGGCGGCTGTCAACTCTCGTGTCCGGATCGCTCAGCTCGGCCTGTGCGGTTCAGGCGTTCCAGAAACGATCGGAGTGTGTCCGCGTCCGAGTCGCCCAGCCGGTCCACCAGGTGCTGCTGGACAGCCGCCTCCAGTTCTGGAGCGGCACTCTCGATCAGGTGGATGCCGGCCGGAAGCGGCGCGACGTCAACGCCGGAAGAGCTTTTGATCCGTTCGATGTAACCTCGCCTGCTCATACGGGTGAGCAGGTGAGACAACCGGGTCCTGTCCCATCGCAGTGCCCTCGCGAGCTCGCTCTGGCGTACCGGTTGGCGGGCCTGGTACAGCGTGACCAGCACGCTGAGTTCAGGGTCGGAGACATCGGCCGGCACCGTCGTCAGCGAGATGACCTCAGCGCGGATCGTCTCGTGCACGCGTTTCCACAGCAACCACAGTTGTGTTGCACTCCCAAGCGATCTTCGTGTTGACATGTCAACAACCTCGCTCCTATCCTTCCGGGCAGCCGCCCCCGTTGCTCCCGAGGAGTCCTCATGTTCGACAGCAGTCACCCCTACCTCAGCCTGCGCACCGTCGCGATCCTGCCACTGATCCTGTTCACGCCCGCGGTGATCGCGTTCTTCGTCTCGCCGGAGGTGTGGTGGGGAGAATACTTGGGGATCTTCTTCCATCTTTCCATTCTGTTCCTCATCTCCCGCCTGGATGCAGCGCCGTGGGCGAAGGCGGCCGGATACGGGTGGATCGCCCTCGACGTACTGGCGGGAATCCTGATGATCAACGACATTCCCCATGACACCGCCTGGGCGGTGAGGCTCGGCGGACACGTTCTCGCCGGCGTCTGGATCATCGCCAGCTCATTCGTCAACCGGTCTCGTATGGTCATGGTCTTCGGCACCATCACCGGTCTGTGGCTGGCAGGGTATTCCTTTGTCGGAACCCTGCTGCCTGAAGAGGTGCTGCGCCCGGCGGGCATCTGCATCCTTCTCTGGTTCGCCGCGATCGCGTTCTTCGACCGTCCCGGTGGTGTGCAGAGCCGGGAGCCCGCCCAGGTAGTTGCATGACGGTACTGGCACACAGACACCGCGTATGAGACGAAGAAGAGCCGAGATGACACTGAATCCCGCGCGACAGGAGCGCGTCAGAGAAGAACTCGCAGTGCGTCCCGCACTCGCCGGTCTCACCGAGAAGGAAGCAATCGCCGATCTTGAATGGAGTCCCACTCGCCCGCACCGCACCATGCAAATCGAAGTGGGGTCCGACCCGGTCGATGTGTGACAGCTACGCGACTACATCCATGTGGCCGTGGAGGGCATGGGGTACACACCGAGGTTCACCGTCCTCACCAGTGGAAATCGGCTACGTGCGAGGCTGTGGTTCCAGCTGCGCCCAGCACCCCGCCGGGGGCGCAGCACAGCCAGAACACCCGAGAGCCCGTAACCACAAATGTGTGGATAGTTCTGCTTTGTGTCTCTTTACCTCATTCCTCCTGGGTGGGACAGGTCGACCACCTCGAAGGGATGGGCACGGGTGAGTTCGCTGAGGTGGCCCGGAGCGAAGGCCCCATCTGCGACCGTGGTCGGCTGAGAGATGGCACACCTAGTGTTTCGTACCGGGACGGTCCTATAGATGTCAAGCGAGGCCGTGTCTCGTGCCGGGTGTGGTGGGGGCTCCGGTACCCCGCGTCTTCTCGGAGTCCTCGCTGCCCGGTAGCGTCATGGCATCGGTGACACGGCCGCTGTGCGGCCGCGCCCCACCGGCACAAGGGTCGGCTTTGAGGAGCTACCAACGATGGTCCAAGGGCCGACACGGCACGTGCCCACGGCGGATGACGCGACAGCGCACGGCATGGTCTACCCCCCACGGTCCCTGCTCCTGGTCACCGGAGTACCCGGAGCCGGAAAGAGCACCCTGCTACGCCGGCTGTTCGGACTCCACGGCAACGAGGAGCAAACCGTGCTCACCGCGCAGGGCGTACGGGTGATCGACTCACTACAGTCCCGCTACCGGCTCAGGCGCCTGCTCGGCCACCTCCCCTACCCGCTGTGGCGCTGGACGGTGCACGTACTGCACCTGGCCCGGACGGCCGCGGCGCTGCGCGGCGGACCGGTGGTGGTGCACGAGTGCGGGACCCGGAGCCCGGTCCGCGCGCTGCTCGCCCTGCTGTGCCGCCTGCGCCGGTACCAGATGCACGTGGTGATGATCGACGCCACCCCGCGGGAGGCCCGCAGCGGGCAGGACGCGCGGGGGCGGCGGGTGAGCGCGCGCAGCCACCGGGCGCATGCGCGGCGCTGGCGGCGGCTGCGCGCGGCCGCCCGGTGCGGGCCGGCGGCGTTCGCGCCGGGCGCGCGCAGTCTGCTGGCGCTCGACCGGCACCGGGCGCGGGAGCTGGCCTGGGTCCGCTTCGGCCCCTGCGCGGACACCCGTGCTTTCCTGCCCGCCGCGGTGGAGGCGCCCCCTGCCCGTCCCGGGCTCGTGGTGTCCGACACCTAGGTGGCACCGGCTGGTGGCACCCCCACCGTTCGGGCCGTGGCCCGGCGGGCCGGGGGGCCGGTCCGGTGCCCCCGACGGGACCGGCCGGCCGACGCCGGCACCCGGCGATCGGCCGGCTGGCACCCGCAGAGCCCGGGAGGAGACCACCGGGCACCGCGGCCTGAGGACCCGAGGACACGCCTCCAACCCGGTACATGCCAACACGGCGGGGCACGGGTTCGGGGGCGCGGGAGAGCGTCGCGATCTCGCGCATCCGGTGGGGCCGAACGGCAACCGGGGGGTGCGCGGGGGCGTCCCACGTGGAAACCCCCTGTGTTGAGGAGAGACGCATGTCCCCTGTCCAGATCATCCGCACGGTGGCCGCCGCCCTGATCGCCGGCGGCGGGGCCCTCGGGCTGGTCCCCGGCGGGCCGTGCGGGGCGGGGTGGTGGTCCCCGTTCGGCGGCGACGAGTACTACGCATGGTTTGCCTTGGGGGAGCCGCCGCCCAGCATGGCGGCCGGTATGTGCGGAACGGCCATGGCGCCGGTGGGGTCCTGGGCGATCGCCCTGATCGTGATCGGAGCGGCCCTGGTGGCGGGGGTGTGGATCACCACCTCCTACCGGCCCGAGGACAAGCCGAAGGGGTAGGCGCCCCCACCGCGTGACGGAAGGCGGCACCCGGCTTACGGGGCCTCACGAGGTGCCGTCGGACGCCGCCGGGGCCCGGGTGTGCTCCGCAGCACGAGGTCCGGTTCGGGCGGGCGGGCACCTCGCGGAGCATTGCGCCGTTCCGTGACCCGGAGCCCCGGCCGGACGGGGTCCCCGGGGAACCCGGTGAAGCGGTGGGATCACGGTGCGGGCCGTGCGGTGTCGTAAAGCGCGGATGCCGTGCGGACGAGCGCCGCGACCGCCGGGGAGCGGCTACTCGGCGGCCAGGCGATCACCGTGGTGACGTCCGGTGCGTCGACGACGGGCACCGCTACGTGTTCGGGCCACTGCCAGGCGCGGCTGGAGGCGGGAATGACAAGCAGCGTCTTGCCGAGCGCCACGAGCTGGGCGAGCTGTGATTGGGTGCGTACCTCCGGTCCCGGCCCGTCCGGATACGACCCGTCGAGCCGCGGCCACCTGGCGATCGGCAGGTCCGGGACGTTCTGCACCTCCGCCAGCGTGAGCTCATCGCGTGAGGCGAGCGGGTGCCCTGCCGGAAGGAGCGCGACCTGGCCTTCGACGTAGAGGGCCTCGGTGTCGAACCCGGCGAGGTCGTCGAACGGGTGATGCATGAGTGCCACGTCAGCGCGCCCGCTGCGGAGCAGCCCTGCCTGCTCGCCGACCTCGCACAGGATGACGTCGATCGGCGCGGCACCGGGTTCGGCCGCGACCGCGTCGAGAAGCCGTCGCAGCAGCTGGTGGGAGGCTCCGGCCTTCGTCGCGAGCGCCAGCGGCCGTTGCGGGTCCGCGGCGCGCCGCGTCCGGCGAACGGCGGCCCCGACCGCGTCGAGGGCCGTTCTGGCCTCTCGGAGCAGCACCGTGCCGGCATGGGTGAGCGCCACGCCGCGTCGGTTCCGGTCGAGGAGCCTGGCACCGAGCCGGTGCTCCAACTGGCGGATCGCGCGCGAGAGCGGTGGCTGGGCGATCCCGAGCCGCTCGGCGGCGCGCCCGAAGTTGAGTTCCTCCGCGACGGCGACGAAGTACCGCAGCTCTCGGGTCTCGAGATGGTCCACTCTGGCAGCCTAACGGCTCATACCGGACGGGTATCACAGCGGATCGGATCGGTGTTGGACCCCGAACGCGCGGCCTCCGAGTATGAACCACGTGAACGACACGAAGGTAGCGCTGGTCACCGGCGCCAACAAGGGAATCGGTTTCGCCATCGCCCGGGGACTCGGGGCCGTCGGCTTCAGGGTCGGGGTGGGGGCACGTGACGACGCGCGGCGCGAGGAAGCCGTGGAGCGCCTGCGGGCCGCGGGCGTCGACGCGTTCGGGGTCGCCCTCGACGTCACCTCCGACGACAGCGCCGCCGCGGCGGCGGCAACCGTCGAAAGGACGGCGGGGCGCCTGGACGCGCTCGTCAACAACGCGGGTATCGCCGGCCGGACCGATGGCGGCAGACAGGACCCGACGACACTCGACCTCGACGTCGTGCGGACCGTCCTCGACACCAACGTCTTCGGGGTCGTCCGGGTCACCAACGCGATGCTCCCGCTGCTCCGCCGCTCGGACGCGCCGAGGATCGTCAACATGTCGAGCAACATGGGCTCGCTGACGATGCGGACAGGACCGGTACTGGCCGCGTACGCGCCGTCGAAGACCATGCTCAACGGCATCACGGCCCAGTACGCCCGCCGGTTCTCCGACACGAGCATCATCGTCAACGCCGCCTGCCCCGGCTATGTGGCCACGGACTTCACCGGCTTCAACGCCCCGCGGACGCCCGAGCAGGGCGCCGCGATCGCGATCCGGCTCGCCACCCTGCCGGATGACGGACCGCGCGGCGGGTTCTTCGACGACGGGGGTGTCGTCCCCTGGTGACACCGGGCGGAAGGGGCGGCGGCCGTTTCATGCCGGGTGTGATGGAAGTTCTGGCATACTGACGGTCCGGTACGCCGAGTCCCGGGGGTGTCCGGGTTCGACACGCTGGAGCCGGGCGGTACCGCCACGGGCATGCCCGCGGCCTCCGGGGTCGGAAAGGCCGCCCGCGGAGAGCGCCGGGGCGGTCGTGCGGTCGGCGGCCCTCAGGGGGCGTGCGGGCGACCCGGCGCCCGCGCCACCACCCGCCCGTACGCGGCCACCGGGGACGGGACGGTCGGCGCCGGTTCGTCTCCCCGCCCCGTGTCCCCCGGGAGAGCTACGGGAAGGTGTCCACTCCATGGTGACGACCTCGCCCCGCCCCGGTCAGTAGCGTTCCCACCAGTCGCGGCACCCCGGCCGTACCGATTCGATGAGGAACCCCATGAGACTTCTCTGGCAGCTCCTGGCCGTCGCCGCGGTCGCCCTCCTCGGTGGACAAGCGCTCTTCGCGGTTCAGGACGACCCCTGGCTCTCCCTGGTCCTGGGCCTCCTGGTCGCCGTGGCCTCGGTCTTCGTCTACCGGTGGGTGGTGCGCCGTACCGAGAGGCGCGATGTGACCGAACTGGCCTGGACGGGAGCCACCGCCGCCACCAGTGGGGGCGCCCTCCTCGGTGTCGGCCTGTTCGCCCTGGTCATCGCCAACATCGCCTTCCTCGGCGGCTACCAGGTCCACGGGCTGGGCTCCCCGATGAGCGCCCTGGGCCTGGTCGGTTTCATGGGCGCCGTCGCGGTGACCGAGGAGCTGATGTGGCGCGGTGTGCTGTTCCGCGTCATCGAGGAGCGCACCGGCACCTGGATCTCCCTCGGACTGACCGGACTGGCCTTCGGCCTGGTGCACATGGTCAATCCGCACGCCACCCTGTGGGGCGCCGTCGCCATCGCCATCGAGGCCGGCGGCATGCTCACCGCCGCCTACGTCGCCACCCGCAGCCTGTGGTTGCCCATCGGCCTGCACCTCGGCTGGAACATCGCCGGATCCGCCCTCTTCGGCACCGAGGTCTCGGGCAACGACACACCCCCGGGGCTGCTGGACGCCACCATGTCCGGCCACACCCTGGTCACCGGCGGCGGGTTCGGCCCCGAGGGCAGCGTGTACTCCGTGGTGTCCTGCGTCATCGCCACCGTGGTGTTCATGTGGATCGCACGCCGCCGCGGCCGGATCGTCCCCGTCCGCCGACGTGTCGCGCGGCCCGCCCCCACCGCTACACTTCCCCGGTGACCTCGCTTCAGCGGTTTTCCCGCCTGTGGCGGCGACTCGACGTCACCCTCCGCGACCTGCCCCTGGCCCTGCTGCTCCTCTCCGCCTCCCTCATCCCGTCGGCGCACGGATACGGGACCGAGTTCGGCGGCGTGGCGGACCGCCCCTTCGACGCTTTGGGGCTGCTCGCGGCCGCCCTGCAGTGCCTGCCCCTGGCCGGGCGCCGACGGTGGCCAGCTCTGTCCCTGGCCCTGGTGGCCTGCGGCTTCGCCCTCGACCAGATGAGCGGCTACCACCTGGTCGCGGGCACCGCGATGCCCATCGCGCTGTTGAGCGCGGGCGCGCACCTGTCCTCGTACCGGCGCACCACCATGGTGGTGGGCTCGGCGGCCTACGCGGCACTGGCGGTCGCGGTGTCCCGGGTCGGCACGGGCGAGACCCTGCCCGCGTACCTGTTCTTCTACGCGGCGCTGGCCTTCTCCTGGGGGGCCGGGGCGTGGCTGCGGTCCACCCGCGCAGCCGAGGCCGAGCGCCGCCGCCTCGTCGCCGAGGCCACCCGCACCGCCGAACGCACCCGCATCGCCCGCGAGCTGCACGACGTCGTGACCCATCACGTGACCGCGATGGTCGTGCAGGCCGAGGCGGCCCGCTACCTGACGGCCGCGCCCGGGCGGCTGGACGAGGCCCTGAACGCGATCACCGACACAGGCCGACGGGCCATCACCGACATGCGCCACCTGCTCGATGTCCTCAACCCCGGCCACTCCGCCTCCGTCCCCGGGGCCGACGAGGGGCTGCTGTCCGTGGTGGAGCGCACCCGCAGGGCCGGTCAGCCGGTGGAGTTCACCGAAGAGGGCACCCCGGCCGCCTCGCACGGCAGCGCCGACCTCGTCGCGCACCGCGTCGTGCAGGAGTCCCTGACCAACGCCCTCAAGTACGCGCACGGCAGCCCCACCACCGTCCGCGTGCGCCACCGCCCCGAGGAGATCACCGTGAACGTCACCACCGACCGCTCCGGGGCTTCGGGCGTCCCGCCCGGGGGCGGCGGGCGCGGCCTGGTCGGCCTGCGCGAACGCGTCGAGGTCCTGGGCGGTGAGTTCTCCGCGGGTCCGCGCGAGGGCGGGGGCTTCACCGTGGACGCGCGCATCCCCGCCCGAGCCCCGGCGGGCGGCCGGGCATGAGCGTGCCGATCCGGGTCCTGGTCTGCGACGACCAGGTGCTGATCCGCACCGGGCTGGTCACCATCATCGACGCCCAACCCGACCTTGAGATCGTCGGCGAGTGCGGGGACGGCGGGGCCGCGGTCGAGCTCGCCGAGCGGCTGCGCCCCGACGTCGTGGTGATGGACGTGCGCATGCCCGTGCTCGACGGCATCGAGGCCACGCGGCACCTGGCCGGAGCCGGGGTGGAACACCCCGTCAAGGTCCTCGTGGTCACGACGTTCAATCTCGACGAGTACGTCTACGAGGCACTGCGCGCGGGCGCCAGCGGGTTCCTGCTCAAGGACGCGCCCCCAGCCCGGCTTCTGCACGGGATCCGGACCGTGGCCACCGGCGCGGCGCTGTTGGACCCCGACGTCACCCGCCAACTGGTCGGCAGGTTCGCCTCCCGGATCCGGCCCTCCCAGGCCGATCCGGTCGATATGCCGCTGACCCCGCGCGAACTGCAGGTCCTGCGCCTGATCGCCGACGGGCTGTCCAACAGTGAGATCGCCGCGGCCCTGTTCATCAGCCAGGAGACGGTGAAGACGTTCGTCTCACGGATCCTGACCAAGCTCGGCCTGCGCGACCGGGTCCAAGCGGTGGTCCACGCCTACCGGCATGGACTGGTCACCTGAGCTGACCCCGGGCGGAATCCCCGCGGCCGCCGCCGATGAGCGTGCGGCCGCGGGCGCCGGGTCTCCGCGCCCCACGAGCCGTCGTGGACAGCCGACCGGGTTCGCGCCGGGGCGTCTCCTTGCCCCGCCGTGTCCGGGGCCCGAGGTGCTCCACGGGTGCTCCCCGGTGCGGGGCGCCGTCCGCCCGCCTCCCGGGTACTCCGACGTTCCGTGGCTCCGGGGGCACCGTGCCGGGGCGCTCCGCCAGGGGTGCGGCCACGACCCTGTAACGCCTGGCCCGCCCCCGACACCCCCCGCTCCCGGGGGCCGCCCTGGCGTGTTGACCGCCCCACAGCGCGAAGCGGGAACCTCCGGGGGAGAACGCCCATCGAGTCGCGGGAAGCACGACCGCGTCTCCCCGAACGACCGCCGCTCGTATTTATCCGGGTGTCGGCTCTCGTTCAAACAGGGGACGGAAGTTCCGGATAGAAACCGTGGGTGACCAATCCCCCTCGACGAGGAGCCTTCATGGCACGCACCGACCTCTCACGTCGATCCGCCCTCCGCCTGGGCGCCGCGGGCACCGCGAGCGCCCTCCTGGCCGGGGGCGGGGCCGCTCCCGCCCTGGCCCAGGGCCGGAACCGCCCGGTCCTGACGCACGGCATCCAGCTCGGCGACCCCCGCGTCGACGGAGCTGTGGTCTGGACGCGGGCCGACCGCCCCGCACGGATGGTCGTCGAGGTCGCCACCCGGCCCGACTTCCGCGACGCACGCACCGTCCGCGGGCCGCAGCTCACCCCGGCCAGCGACGGCACGGGGCGGGTCCGCATCACCGGGCTCGACGCAGGCCAGGAGGTGTACTTGCGGGTGCACGCCGAAAGCGGACGGCACACCAGTGAAGTCCTCGAAGGCAGCTTCCGTACCGCCGGAGGCGCCGACGACGACACGATCCGCTTCCTGTTCTCCGGAGACGTCGCAGGCCAGGGATGGGGCATCAATCCCGACATCGGCGGCATGCCGATCTTCGCCGCCATGGCCGACCGCGACCCGGACTTCTTCCTCCACCTGGGCGACAGCGTCTACGCCGACGGCCCGGTCGAGGAGAGCGTCATACTGCCCGACGGGCGCACGTGGCGCAACGTGGTCACCGAGGAGAAGGCGGCGGTCGCGCAGACGCTGGCCGAGTTCCGCGGCCAGTACGCCTACAACCTGCTCGACGACTCGTTGCGCGGCTTCGCCGCCCGGGTTCCGCAGATCGTGCAGTGGGACGACCACGAGGTCGTCAACAACTGGTACCCGGGCGAGATCCTCAACGACGACCGCTACACCGAGACCGACGTCGACCTCCTGGCCCGGCGGGCCCACCGGGCCTTCCACGAGTGGATGCCCATCGTCCCGGCCGAGGCGGTGGACGGCAAGATCTACCGCAAGCTGTCCTACGGCCCCGACCTGGACGTCTTCGTCATCGACATGCGGCCCTACCGGGACGCCAACTCGGCGGGAACCGCCGCTTTCGAGCGCGTCCTCGGCGACGCTCAGGCACGCTGGCTGGTCGACGGGGTCTCCGCGTCCACCGCGACCTGGAAGGTGATCGCCTCCGACATGCCGCTCGGCCTGATCGTGCGCGACGGCGACGGCATCGAGGCGGTGGCCAACGGCCTGCCCGGCGAACCGCGCGGGCGCGAGGCCGAACTCGACGAGGTGCTGCACGGCCTGCACCGCCGGGGCGCGCGGAACGTGGTGTGGGTGACGGCCGATGTCCACTACACCGCCGCGCACCACTACTCCCCCGAGCGCGCGAGCAGCCGCGAGTTCACCCCGTTCTGGGAGTTCGTCTCCGGGCCGCTGCACGCCGGTGCGTTCGGGCCGAACGCACTCGACCCCACCTTCGGGCCCGAAGTGGTGTTCCAGAACGCTCCGCCTGCGGCGAACACCTCGCCGCTCGACGGCTACCAACACTTCGGCGAAATCGAGATCGACCGGAGGAGCAAGGAGCTCACCGTCTTCCTGCGTGACGCCAACGGGGACTCGCTCTGGACGCGGACCCTCACCCCCGAAGGCCGCTGACCCGGAGGAAGCCGACGCTGACCTGGGGATCGCGTCGCCCGGCGCGGTCCCCGCACCTCGGGCTCGGCGGCCTTGCGGGCCCGGCCGGACGGCCACCAGCCCGGACGGGGTCGGGAGCCGGGTCAGGACCGGCCGGTGCGCGCACCACGGCAGCCCGGTCGGCCTCCTGGTGCTTCGACGCGGTCGAGGCCGCCACGCCTCCCGCGACGTGGACCTGGTCCGCCCGGGCAGACCGAACCGGAACAGTGCCGGGTACCGGATCGACGCGGTTCCGACCGCGTCGGTGGCGGGGAACGCGCTGACGCCGGCACCGTTCCGGTGTCAGCCTACGGAAACCGTGGTCCAGTTGACCAGCTGCTCGTCCTAGCCGCAGTTTCCGTATTCAGATCGGCCGCCGGTGGCCAGCGTGCCGCTCGTGCCGTAGATGATTCCAGCGTAGGCAACGCACCTCCCACCTGCGCCGTACGCACGCGCCGCATAATGCGCATAGTTTCCGTCGTCGTAGTAGTACTCATTGCCAGAGCCGCTCAAGTAAAGGTAAGCAGCGGTCCGCGTGCTGACTCCGTGCGTTGCGCCGCTCTTAATGGTGACCACGCAGTTCTGCTGGTAAGTGTTGCTCCACAGCAGGTATGCGGTTCCGTATCGTGTTCCCCCGTTGGTGGTGACTGCGGCGGAGTGCAGCGTGCTGTAACTCCCGCTCGTCCAGCCGCAACCAGCTCCGGCGCGGACTGCTTCGTCGAGGGTGTGAGCGGACGCGGGCGCCGCTGCCAGGAACAGCATGGAAGCGGAAAGGCCGAGGGCGGAGAGGGCCTTCTTGATGAAACGCAAGAGGGAATCCTTTATTGGGGATTGGTTCGGTCAATCTTTGATGATCACGCATGGGAATGCAAGTTTGCGCCCGGTTTCGGTCGCTTCGAACACAGATAGATGCCGCACCCATTCTTTTCAGGCCGACCCGGCCGGATGAAAGGGGTGGATCGCGTGTTCGCACGGCTCCGTTCGCCCCCGCCGTGAGGCCGTCGTCAACCTCCGCGACGACACCGGCTCTCGCGGGGTCCCCTACGGCGAGGCCGGCGGTCTCGTGGAGCTCCGCCGCACCGGACGCCTCAGCCCCGGCCGCGGCCCCGTCCCGTGTGGCGGAGCGGTCCTCCTCGCACGCGATCGCATCCGGTTCCGGCAGGTGGTCCGGCCGGAAGCCCGGGCCAGTTCCCGCACACCGGTCCCCGACGCCCTCCGCCGTGCCCGCAGCCGGTCCGGGGCCTTCCCGCCAACGCTGCGCCGGCGCGGCTATGCCGCCATCACCGTTCCCACCAGTACGCCGACCAGCGTGATCAGGACCAGGACGCCGGTGATCGCGAACCCGAGCAGGTAGGGGTGCCGTTCGACCCACGATGTGAGGCCCGGGCGGAACGCGTGGAGCTGCTTGGGGGTGACGGGGCCGTCCGGGCCGCTGCACGGCAGTCCGAGCGCGTCCACGAACCTGTCCAGGTCCTCGGTCCCGTAGTTGGTGCCGTGCAGCCTGACGAGCACACCACCGTGGGCGTCGAGGACGAACAGGGTGTCGCAGGAATGCCCCTGCGGCTGGACGACGGTCGCGCGAATCGTCCACACGGCCCGCGCACGCGGCCGGCGCCGTTGGAAGAACGCCCCCCTGAGGACGATCTCGTACGCGGTCAGGATGATCCTGGCGCGGTAGAGGTGCGCGATCGCCAGGGAGAGCAGCACGGCCCATCCGGCGGCCGCGGCCAGGGCCGCCCCCAGCCCGGCGAAGAACCAGATGTCGGCGGTCACGAGCACGGCGCCCGCCATCCCGAAGGCCAGTCGCGTCCAGCCCGCCCGGAGGCCGGGGCGCAGTACGAGGTCATGCTGAACGTGGTGCACGTACTCACCGTCCTTCCCGCTCCTCGGACGGTCCCGGGCCAGCCGCGGTTCCGGCCCTTCGGACGAGTCCGCGCCGCGGGGAGGGTCTTTGCCCCCCGGTTCGGCGGATGGTCTCGTCGACAACGCGTGCGAGCGGCGCGGTGGCGTCGATGGCGGTACCGTCCTTCGGAATGTTCTCTTTCGTCCGGTGCAGGCGCACGACGAGGTCCCGTTCCGACTGCCTCCCGCCCCACCCGTCGTCCGGCCGCTCGTCGAGTCGCCGATGCGGTGTCGCGAGGTCGACCGCGAGGACGAAGACTCCGTCGAAGAGGTCCACGAACTGTGGGAAGTTCCTGCAACCGCCGCAGAAGAACGTCACCGGGTGGTCCTGGTCGGCGACCGGGGACCTCACCTTGCCGACATGCCAGACGTGGTGCTCGTGTCCGATGTCGTGCGTGGGTTCGCCGGTTTCCGGATCGCCCTGGTGGGCCGGTTCACGGTCGCCGTTGACGGCGTGGTGGCCGCGCCGCCGCGGTTCTCCGGAGACCGGGGTCTTGCCGGCGCCGGAAACGCCTTCGGCCAGATAGTTCCTCACACCCGTGGCCGGAGCGTACGGGAACGGGTGGGACGGGATGCGGGTCAGTACGACGAGGCCTCCCGCTTCCGGGCATGGGCCGCGAGGGCCGGGGCGTCACCGCCCGCAGCGAAGACCCCCCGGGCGGGCACGGCCAGGTGCGCCGCGCCCGGGGGACGTCAGCCGGGGTACTCCGTGGTCTCGAACCTGCGCCGGAAGAAAGCGGGGTTCCGGAGGTACTGGGCGAGCATGGTGACGCCTCCGAGGGCGAAGATGGCGACCCCCAGGACGAACACCAGCCCGACGCCGCCGATCTGCGATCCGGAGCCGTAGGCGGGGTCCATGGAGTCCCACACCGTCTGGCAGAAGAAGACGAGTAGCAGGATCCCGCCGAGGAGGGGTGCCACCAGCTTGGTCACCAGGCCGCTCACCGAGGCGGTCGCCTCGCGCCGGAAGTACCAGACGCAGGCGAGGGCGGTCACTCCGTAGTAGAAGCAGACCATCATGCCCAGCGTGGTGATCGTGTCCCACAGGACGTTCTCGGAGAGCACCCGCATCACCGCGTAGAAGACGGAGGAGATGGCCACCGCGACGGCCGTGGCGTAGCCGGGTGTGCGGTACACCGGGCTGACCCTGGAGAACCTGGGCGGAAGCGCCCCGTAGTGCCCCATCGCGAGCATCGTCCGCGCCGGCGAGATCATCGTGGACTGCAGCGAGGCGGCGGAGGAGGAGAGCACCGCCAGGGACATGAGGACGGCGAGGGGGCCCATGACCGGTCCGGCCAGCGCGGCGAAGACGTTCTCCTGGATGTCCGGGTTGCCCAGCCCGAACTCACCGGCGGACACACCCGCGAAGGACAGCGTCGCCAGGGTCACGAGGGTGTAGAGCGTCACGATCACGAGGATGGTGAGGATGGCCGCCTTGCCCGGCGTCGTCGTCGTGCCGCGGCTCTCCTCGTTCATCGTCACGACCACGTCCCAGCCCCAGTAGACGAAGACGGAGAGGGAGACGCCGGCGGCGAAGGCGGAGAAGGACCCGACGCCGAACGGGTTGAACCACTCCGGCCGCACGGTCAGGGCGTCGAACGACGTCCCGGCGGCGACCTGGGAGAACGCGGCTACCGAGAACCACACCAGTACGAGGACCTGGAACGAGACCAGGATGTACTGGAACGTCTTCGTGGCCTCCAGCCCCCGGTAGGAGATCCAGGCCGCGGCGGCCATGAAGGCCAGGCAGGTCAGGATGTTGACCGGCACGTTGCGTGTGAGGTCGGCTATCCGCTCCTGGCCGCTCAGCTGCGCGATCGCCAGGTAGAGGAAGTCGACGGCGATCCCGGCGAGGTTGGAGAGCACCAGGATGGTCGCCGCCAGCAGGCACCAGCTGCCCATCCAGCCGACCCACGGGCCGAAGGCCCTGGAGACCCAGGTGAAGGTGGTGCCCGAGTCCGGCATCGCCCTGTTGAGCTGGCGGTAGCCGATCGCCACCAGCAGCATCGGGACGAACCCGACCAGCAGGATCGCCGGCAGGTGCTCACCAACCGCGGAGGCCGTCGGGCCCAGGGTCCCCGAGAGGGTGTAGGCCGGGGCGATGGTGGAGACGCCGATGACCAGCCCTCCCAGGAGTCCGACCGCCCCCTTGCTGAGGCCCTTCCCGTGGGTTCGGGCGTCGGTGCCCGTCTCGGCGGGCCGTCCGATCGTGTCCGTCATGGTTTCTTCCTGTCGTCGCTGGGTTCGTTCCCGGTGCCGGGGGTCGGCGCCGCGGGAGCCAGTGAGCCGGGGGAGGCGTGCTCACCGGGGGGCGGGGCCGTGCGCCCCGGGCACTCGTCACCCGACCGGTGACCCGGCGCCGAGGATGTCCTCGGCCGCGCGGCGCCCCTGGCGGAAGGCGCCGTCGACGTGCTGGTGGCCCCCCGCGGCCGGGTCCGGGCAGGCCCGGTGGCGCGGGAAGGTGCTCACGCCCGGTTCGTCGAGGAGGCCGAGCAGCTCGGTCTGGTCGGGCGGGACCCGCTGTCCCCCGACCTCCAGGAAGGCACCCCCGATCTTCCGGGACCAGGTGCGGCCGCCCGCACGGCCCCGGGCCTCCAGGACCGCGACGGACCGGTCCGCGGTCTGGAGCGTGCGCGCGGCCATCGGTCCGGCCGGGCCGGCGCCCACGACCACGGCGTCGCGGTCGAGCGTCTCGGCACCGCCGATGACGTGTGTGCCACTCATGGGTGTGCTCCTCGGAACATTAAAATGAACTCGGTTCATTAATGGGTACGGTGCCCCCCGCTGTCAAGGAGCTGAGCCGACCTCGATGGCCGTTGGCGGGAGCCCGACCGGCGGGACGCCGGACCCGCGACCACCCCGCTCCGGCGCGGCTGCGCCGCTTCTACACTTGGGGCGGACCGCGTCGATGCCCCACCGAGGCAGCAGAGGGAAGGCGTCATTGAGCCAGCAACCGCGCAGCGCACGGGGCAGGGGCAGACCGTCCTCGCCGATCCTGAGCCTTGAACGCGTCGCCCAGGACGCGATCCGCATCGTGACCGACCAGGGCTACCAGCACCTGACCATGGCGTCGCTGGCGCGCGAGCTCGGGGTCTCCGCCTCAGCGCTCTACAACCACGTCTCCTCCAAGCGCGACGTGCTGGTGCTGATCCAGGACCGCATCAACGAGCAGATCGACTGCTCCGCCTTCGCCACGAAGCCCTGGGACCAGGCGTTGCGGGACTGGGCGCGCTCCTACCGGCTCTGCTACGTGCGGCACACCGCGCTCATACCGCTCATGGCGGTCCTCTCCGTGGCGGACTCCCCCCAGACGCTGCGGATGTACGAACGGGTGGCCTGCGGCCTGCGCGACGCCGGGATCGTCGGCGCGGACGCCGTGGACGTCATCGTCGGGATCGAGGCGCTCGTCTTCGGGGCCGCCTACGACGCGTCCGCCCCGACCGACCTCTTCGACCCCGGCGACTGCGAGGACCTGGCCCCGACCTTCACCCGGTTCGCGGCCCAGCGGTCGCAGGACCCCCGGGAGGCCGCGGACCGGTCCTTCGAACTCGCGCTCGACGCGCTGGTCACCGGTCTGCGCGAGAGGTTCGCCGACACCGCCCGCTGAGGGGCACCGCCCCGGTCGGTGCGCTCGGCGGCGCGGGCGGCGCACAGCGCCTCCGGGGCCGTGCGGACCGCGCCCCGGCTGGCCTCGAACATCTCGATGAGATCCGTCTCCGAGGGCCGCCGCCGGGCGGCGGCCCTCAGCGCGGAGGGGTCCGGTTCACCGCCGGCCCACGACCTCGAACTCGAGGACGTCGGTGAACTCCCGGCCGTAGGAGTCGGTCGCGGTCACCTCGGCGGTGTGCTCACCGGTGCGGAGGTTCCTGGGCAGGTCGAACCGCCACAGGTGCATCGTCCGGTCGGCGAGGCTGCCGCCGTGCACCAGCTGCTGCGACACCGCGTAGGGGTCGGAGTACTCCACACCGACGTTGGCGGCCTCGCCCTCCATCCGCTGGGTGCGCGTGGCCTTCCGGGCCGGCCCGCCGTCGATGCTGACCCTGACCGTCGACCCGGTGGAGCCGAAGAAGAAGTTGGTCGTCAGCCAGCTGCCGCCGATCAGGTCCGCGCGGTCGACCACCAGGGGCTCGTCAAGCTCGGGGGCCTCGCCGACGGGGTCGTTGTTCCAGGCGCGGCGCTCCTCGAACCACTCCCGGTAGGTCGGGCTGTTGATGGCCAGCTGCGTCTGCGCCCCGTCGGGCTCTCCGGTGACGGTGTAGCGCTCCCGGAACCCGTTGCCCCGGATGTCCAGGGTGACCACGCCGGGGCGGCCGCCGTCGCGGCCGATCGCCGCGGGGTAGCCCTCCTCGCCGACCGCGCCGGAGTACCAGTCACCCGAGATCGCGCCCGCGGTGATGTGGGGGAACGGCAGGCCCTCGACACCGAAGATCTCGCGCCAGCCCTCGACGCCGTCGCCCGTCTTGAGGTTCTCGATGCTGTGGCTGTGGCCGGACACCGCCACGGCCCTGCGGCCCCGCAGCAGCTCGTGTACGCGTCGGACCTGGTCGACCTGGTGCACCGGGGAGGTCGCGTCAGCATAGTTGAGGAGGCTGATGTGACTGGCGAGGACGATGAGCTTGTCGCGGTCGACGAGGTCCAGGTCGCGTTCGAGCCAGGCGAGCTGGTCGTCGTCGATGCGGCCGTTGTACGCCGGCCTGTTCCGCGGGTCGGCGCAGCGCCCCTCGATGCCCGCCGGGCTGTCGTCGCCCGCGGTGCACGGGTAGTCGACGGTGTTCAGCGCGATGACGTGCACGTCGCCGACGTCGAAGGAGTAGTACTCCGGGGCCAGCTGGGCCCGGAAGGTGTCGAAGGAGTGCTCGGAGGTCGGGGCGTCGAAGTCGAGGTCGTGGTTGCCCGGCAGGAAGCGGACCGGACCGTTGATCACGCTGACCAGGTCCTTGACGTCGGGGTAGAGCGACAGGTCGTCGCCGACGACGTCACCGACGAACAGCGCGCCGCAGCCCGCGTAGTCGTGGCGCTCGGCCAGATCCCGGATGGCACCGGCGCGCGCGTACTCGATCTCCTGCCTGTCGTAGGTCTGCAGGTCCCCGGCGATGACGCAGCCCTGTTCGGCGTCGGCGGTCTCCTCGCTCTCCGCGACCGGGAAGTTGACCGCGGACGGCAGCGGACCCGTGGGCGCGATCCCGCCGTAGCGCAGGTCGGGGGAGCCCTCGGGCAGGTGATTGTAGTGGAACTGCGGGATGTTGTGCTCGTCCAGCGGCACCTGGTGGCCCGACGGCTGCGTGATCGACACGGTCATGTTGTCGAAGGCGGGCAGGCGGTAGCGGCCCTCGTGGTCGGTCTCCACCACCTCGCGGCCGTTGGTGACCACGACGCCGGGCAGTCCCGCCTCGTCGCCGTCGCTGACGCCGTCCCGGTCGGCGTCGACGAAGACCTGGCCGGTCAGCACCGAGCCGTCGGCGACGGGGGTGCGGACGACCTCGATCCCGCCGCGGTAGACGGTGTCCTCCCGGGTACCGGGCGCCGCCACGGCCGCAGTGGTGACCACGGTCATGGAACCGGCGACGGCCGCGGCCAGGGAAGCCGTCAGCGCGGTTCGGAGGTGGCGGCGCACGCGTGTGGCGCGCCGCGTTCGTTCGTCTCGTGAATACGTCGTTGGCATGTGGTTGCCTCCGATACGTGGGGGAGCGAAACCAGCCGGGGTGCCGGCGGAAAGCAACCTTTCTCGACATGACTGAACGGGGAGCCGTTCGCCGACCAACGTCCGGCCACCGGCCGGCGACGAATGGCGGGGGCCATCCGGTGCCCTCGTCGCGGTTTCCGACCTCGCTCTCGGGCGAAACCCGGAACGACCAGCGGAGAAACTCCGGGAACGGCCTTCGCTTTCGACCGTATACACACGCCGTCCGGGGAACGTGGAGCAACTCCGCGCGCGCTGGGAAAACCTCGGGTTCACCGAACCCGAGCAGGCATTATGTCGGATATATCACAAATCACTTTTATGTGGTGATTTGATGATTTTCCCGGGTGAAGGCGCCCCCACCCGGGGAATCGCACGGCTCCCCGGGCCCGCGGACGGCCCGCCCCGTCGACACGGCTTTCGGAGGGGCGGGGGGACGGGACGCCCGCCGGCTCTACCGCCCCCCGCGGAACACGCACGCGAATGCGGGTGAACGAATCCGGAGCCCTCTTTCGACGGTTCCGCCCGTTCTTCTCCGCCGACCCGGGGGGAGCGCCGCGGAAAGGAGATACTTCACGGTGCCGACAACCCGGAGAAAAGGCCTGGACGATCCCTCCCGGGCGCATCCGTGCGTTCACCGCGGTCAGCACCCTGCCGCCGCCACCGCCGCGCCAACCGCGATATCACGGGGATCGCGGGACCTTTGTCCCGATCGGGAGATCGGTCCGGAACCGGCGCGCGGAGCGCATGCCCGCGCGGTCGCCTCCAGGCCACTGGCGGTCTACGCCGGCGTGCGCTCCCGCGCCCCGGCACCGCGGTCACCAGGACCGCCCCCGGCGTCCTCCGCGGACCCCGGCAGGGGCGGCGCGGCCCCTGCCCGCGAGTAGAACTTAGGCAATCTGACTTTTTGCCACTAGACACGAGACTTGTCCCTTCCAAGTCGTGAATGTCCCTGGGAATCCCCCTGAGTCACCGCGTGTCGGCTGCTTCCCCCTGCCCTCCCCCGGCCTCTGCGGTGGTTCCCCGACCCAGGAGAGTGGTCATGCCATTCGATCCGGCTCCGAGCCGTAGGTCGTTCCTCCAACGCGCCGCGATCGTGGGTGTCGGTGCGGGCGCCGCGAGCCTCATGAGCCCGTTCGCGGCGCCCCAGGCACACGCCGCGGACCT
>NZ_ML776458.1:0-7320 GCF_009830945.1 Nocardiopsis sp. FR4
CGGGTGCTGCGTAACCCTGTCAAGAAGATTATCGGTAAGCCGTGTGCGGGAAAACCGCACGCACGGATTGAAAGGGGAATGAGGAGACGGGCCCGGGAACGGGTACCGCGCCTCTGACTACCAATGAGCATCGACGAGATCACCGCGTACATCGGGGCCCTGGACGGGGTCCTCACGCTCAGGCCGGGCCCCGGCGACGGTTCCCCCGAGATCAGCTGGGGCGACGTGTTCTTCTACTACGCGCCGGACGGCGTGGTGCCCCGGGCCCAGCCCTTCGCGACCGTCGTCACCAAGGACTACCCCGACGACCGGGCCTCCCGCCTGGACCGGGACGGCGCCTTCCGCCTGAACGTCGCCGCGGGGGCGGACGGGTTCCGCCGGTGGACCGGGCGCGACCCGGGCGAGGCGGACCGGGCCGGCACCGACCCGTCCACGGCGGACGCGGTGCTGCCCCACCCCGTCTACGGCGCCCTGGGCTGGCTCTGCGTCGTCAACCCGGGACCGCGCACGGCGGAGCCGGTCCGGGAGCTGGTCCGGGCCGCCCACCGCGCGGCCCGCGAACGCCACCGGCGCCGCCGCGGGGAGGGGGAGGCCGCCCCCTGAACGGCCGGTTTGGCGCGACCGTTGCCACGGGGGTAGGGTAAAGCCTCTTTTCGGCCGCGCCCCCTCCCGGGGGTCGTGCGCTCCAAGGATCGGAACGAACCGGGCCCTCGCGGCGACCGGGGCGGGACCCGCGCACGCGCGCCGACGCGTCACCGTCCCGCCGAACCCTCCGAGGCCGCCCCATGCCCGTTCCCGATCCCTCCGACGCGCCCGTGAGCCCCGAGCTCCAGGCCGAACGCGACCACCTCGCCGCCGCCCGCGCCGCCCTGCGCCGGATGCGCGAGGAGGTCGAGGCCAGTGAGCTCAGCCTGGGCGACGTGGTCAACGACAAGGTCACCAACGCCGCCCTGCGGCGCGGCCGGGAGCGCCGTCTGGCCGCCCTGGCCGACGTCCCCGGCGCCCCCCTGTTCTTCGGCCGCCTGGACTTCGAGCCAGGCACCGTCTTCCTGGAGGACGACGCCCCCGGCACCGGACCGGACCGGGTGCGCATCGGCCGCCGCCACGTCCACGACCCGGGCGGGCGCCCCATGGTCCTGGACTGGCGCGCGCCGATCTGCGTCGCCTACTACCGGGCCTCGCCCGCCGACCCCATGCGGGTGCGCTCGCGCCGCCGCTACGGGTTCACCACCGTCGACCGCGGCCCGCGCGCCGACCCCGAGGCGGTGCTCACCGCCTTCGAGGACGAACCGCTCACCGCCGACGAGGAGGCCCCGCGCACCAGCGAACTCCTCAGCGCCGAGATCGAGCGCCCCCGCACCGGGCCCATGCGCGACATCGTCGCCACCATCCAGCCCGAACAGGACGAACTCGTCCGCGCCCCGCTGGGCACCACCCTGTGCGTGCAGGGCGCGCCCGGCACCGGCAAGACCGCGGTCGGCCTGCACCGCGTCGCCTACCTGCTCTACACCGAGCGCGAACGCCTCTCCCGCTCCGGCGTGGCGATCGTGGGCCCCAACCGCTCGTTCCTCGCCTACATCCGCGACGTCCTGCCCGCCCTCGGCGAGGTCGACGTCCGCCAGACCACCGTTCCCGAGATGCTCACCGCCGGCCTGCCCGAACGGTCGCGGCCCGCCGACGGGTGGGTGCGCCGGACGGAGGAGCCCGCCGCCGCGCGGATCAAGGGCCAGGCCCGCATGGCCGAGGTGGTCCGCCGCGACCTGTGGTCGCACCTGCGCGCCCCGGAGGAGGCGCTCGTGGTCCGGCGGGGTTCGCGGCGCTGGCGCCTGTACCCCGAGGACCTGCGCCCGCTCCTGGACGAGCTGGCCGCGCGCGGGGTCGCCTACGGGTCCGGCCGCGAACTCCTCTCCCACCGCATCGCGCACGCGGTCCTGTCGCTCATGGAGAGCCAGGGGGAGGCCTGCGACGACCGCACCCACGAGCAGGTGCGCCGCGACCCGGCCGTGCGCTCGGCGGTGACCGCCATGTGGCCCCGGGTCGATCCGCTCAAGCTGGTCCTGGGCCTGCTCACCGACCCGGGGCGCCTGGCCCGGGCCGCCGAGGGGCTGCTCACCCCCGGGGAACAGGCCGCCGTCCTGCTGCCCGACAGGCCGCGAGGACCGAGGTCGGCGCGGTGGTCGGAGGAGGACCTGGCCCTGGTCGACGAGGCCGCCGCGCTGGTCGAGCGCCCCGCCGGGCTCGGCCACATCGTGGTGGACGAGGCCCAGGACCTGAGCCCCATGCAGTGCCGGGCCATCGGCCGCCGCTGCGTGTCCGGCTCGCTCACCGTGCTGGGCGACATCGCCCAGGGCACCAGCCCGTCGGCCGCCGCGAACTGGTCCACGCTCCTGGAGCACCTGGGCAAGCCCACCGGGCACCTGAGCGTGCTCGACCGCGGCTACCGGGTCCCCGCCCAGGTCCTCGACTTCGCCGCCCGCCTGCTGCCCGCCATCGCCCCCGGGCTGAAGGCGCCCACGGCCGTGCGCCGCGCGCCGGGGGCGCTGCGGGTGACCCCCGCCGAGGGGAACCTCGCCGCCGCCGTCGCCGACGCCTGCCGTACGGCGCTCAAGGGGGAGGGCTCGGTCGGGCTCATCGCCGCCGACGCCGAACTCCCCGCGCTGCGCCGGGCGCTGGAGGCCGAGGGGCTGCCCGCGCCGCTGCTCGACGAGGCCGGCGCCGGCCGCCTGGTCGCCGTGCCCGCGAGCCTGGCCAAGGGCCTGGAGTTCGACGCGGTGGTGGCGGCCGAACCGGCCGCCGTCGCCGAGGCCGAGGAACGCGGGGTCAACCGGCTCTACGTGGTGCTCACCCGGGCCGTCAGCACCCTGCACGTGGTGCACGCGCGTCCCCTGCCGGAGGCCCTGCGCGACGGTTGAGCACGACGGTCGGGCTCGGACCGCCGTCCTGGAGCGCTCTGCCATGGTCTGTGGTACCCGGTGGCGGGGGAGACGCCGAGCAGCCGTGCGGTGTCGCGCTGGCTCGCCCCGAGGTCGCGAAGCGCCTCGGCCGCTTTCGCCACCTCGTAGCGGTGCTTCGCCGGGGTCACAGGTTCCCGGTCTCCCCGGCCGTCTTGGGGCGGCCGGTTCCGGCAGGCCCCCGGCTCAGTGGCTGGCCCCGGTGCGGGGGGCGCTGGGCGTGCGCCGCCACAGACGGGGGAGCAGGCCCGCCGCGAGCAGCCACAGGGAGACCGTGACCAGGTGGGCGCGCTGGAGGACGCCGAACACCGCCCCCGGCTCGCCGTCGCCCCCGGCCGCGTAGACCCGCACCGCCATGACCAGCAGTGCGGCGGCGGCCAGCAGTTGGAGCAGGGCCAGCACCGCCACCAGCGGCCAGGAGCGGTCCCCCTGGCGCCACCGGTCCACGGCCAGCACGACCACGCTCGCCAGCGCGGCCAGCAGCGCGAGCGCGGCCAGCACGGCCTGGGCCACGGTGGCCCCGGGCAGCCCCTCCGTCAGGGACTCCGCCGCACACGCCACGTCCGTGGAGACCAGACACGGTCCCGGGAACAGGGTGGCGGCCAGGGAGGCCGCGCCGAAGACGGCCATGCACCACCACGACGCGGCGAGCAGGTGGCCCGTCTCCTCCCGGGCCCCGAGCCCGAGCCCCAGGCCCGCGGTGAGCATCACGAGTACCGCCCCGGTGCGGTGCGCGCTCTCCATGAACCGGGCGAAGGTGGTCCCCTGGTCGGCCAGCGCGCCCTGGACGGCGCCGCCGCCGGGCAGCACCGCCTCCAGGACCCACAGGCTGTAGACGATCGCGGCCGCGACCGCCGCGACCCTTCCGTCCCGGTAGTCCCAATGCAGCTGTGCGGAGTGCGGCATCGTGTCTCCTGTTCCACGGCTGTCGTACCACGTACCCCAGGAGGGCGCGGGGTACGCGGTGGCCTCGCCGTGACCACCGTCGCCCTGGGACCCTAGCGCCCCTCGTGCCCGGGAGTCACCCAACTCGCGGCGGCACCGTTATCCGCGGGTGCGTGTTCACACGGCATCATCGGGAAACACCGCGAACACACGCACAGGGCACGACCGACGAGAAGGGCGCACGCATGGACGGCGCATCCACGACGCGATGGGTGATCGTGGGGGTCGACGGCACCGAGTCCAGCCGCCACGCGCTGGAGTGGTCGGCGCACCAGGCGATGCTGCGCGGGCTCGGGGTGCGGATCGTCGCGGCGGCCGGCCCGCTGGCCTCGGTGGGCGTGTTCGCCGGTCACACGCGCGCCGACGGCACCGTGCCCCCCGACGAGACCGACACCCAGGGCGCCGAACACCTGTTGGAGTACGCCAGCGACTGGGTGTCCCGGCTCTTCCCGGAGCTGAGCGTGCAGACCCGGCTCTCCTACGCCCGGCCGGTCGAGGCACTGCTCGCCGAGGCCTCCTCGGAGGGGGCCGTGGCCGTGGTGGTCGGCTCGCGCGGGTTGAGCGGGATCGTGGCCGCGTTCGTCGGCTCGGTCGGCATCGAGCTGGCCGCGCGCTCCCCCGTCCCGGTGGTCGTGCTGCCCCACGAGCACGCCGCGGCCCACGGCGTGCGGGGACGGGTGATCGTCGGGATCGACGGCTCCGAGCCCAGCCGCAGGGCCGTGGAATTCGCCTTCGCCCAGGCCGCGTTCGCCGACACCGAACTGGTCGCGGTGAGTGCCTGGCAGCCCCTGGTGGCCTTCGCGGCCGCCACCGGCCCGATTCCGCCCGAGCTGTTCGACGACGAGACCGCGGCGGAGGCCGCCCGCCAGGCCCTGGAGGAGGAACTGGCCGATCCCCGCCTGCGCCATCCCGGGGTGACGGTGGACACGCGCGTGGTGCGCGCCCACCCCGTGGTAGCCCTGCTGGAGGAGGCCACCCCCGCCGACCTCATCGTGGTGGGCTCGCGCGGCCGCGGGGGTTTCCGCGGCCTCCTGCTCGGCTCGGTGAGCCACTCGGTCCTGCACGGGGCCAGGGGGCCGGTCGCGATACTGCGCTGATCCCGTCCCACCGGTCCCGTGCCCGGCCGTGGAGAACCCGCGCCGACCTGGGTCGACGTCCGTTCCGGGTGAGGGGGGCGGCGGCACAGGTCTAGTGGCCTCCTGGGCCCCTCGGAGAGCGGTGTGACGAACAGCACGGTGTGTCGCCCCCGAGTGGCGCCGATCCCGTGTGAGCGGGGAAAGCGGCTCCGAGCAGCGCCGCGATGCTCTCTTCGGGAGCGCTCGCCCTCCCCGTGGTAGACCGCCCGGAACCCCTGCTGTGCAGTGGGATCGGGTGTCTCCGCGCAACTTGATTAGACCATTGGACTATACCAATTGGTCACAGTGGGGTCTCGTCCTTCATGATGCGAGAGATCTCGACCTTGAGAAGGAGCCGCTGTGACTGCCGTGGGGATCGAACTGGGGACCGTCCCGACCGGGCACGAGGAACTCGTCACCTGGGTCCGTGAGGTCGCGGAACTCACCCAGCCGGACGAGGTCGTGTGGTGCGACGGTTCGGAGGAGGAGTGGACCCGTCTGACCGGGCAGCTGGTCGAGCAGGGGACCTTCATCCGCCTGAATCCGGACAAACGTCCCAACAGCTTCTACTGCAAGTCCGACCCGAGCGACGTCGCCCGCGTCGAGGACCGCACCTTCATCTGCTCCGAGCGCGAGGAGGACGCGGGCCCGACCAACAACTGGATCGCTCCGGACGAGATGCGCGCCACCTTCGGCGAGATCTTCCGGGGGGCCATGCGCGGTCGCACCATGTACGTCGTGCCCTTCTGCATGGGACCGCTGGGCGGCGACATCTCCCAGCTCGGCGTCGAGATCACCGACTCCCCCTACGTCGTGGTGTCCATGCGGATCATGGCCCGCATGGGTACCCCCGCCCTGCGCCTGATCGAGGAGCGCGGCGACTTCGTCCGGGCGGTCCACTCCGTGGGCGCCCCGCTGGAGCCCGGCCAGCAGGACGTGCCCTGGCCGTGCAACCCCACCAAGTACATCTCGCACTTCCCCGAGACCCGTGAGATCTGGTCCTACGGCTCGGGCTACGGCGGCAACGCCCTGCTCGGCAAGAAGTGCTACGCGCTGCGCATCGCCTCGGTGATGGCCCGCGACGAGGGCTGGCTCGCCGAGCACATGCTCATCCTCAAGGTCACCCCGCCCCGCGGCAGGGCGCACTACGTGGCCGCCGCCTTCCCGAGCGCCTGCGGCAAGACCAACCTCGCCATGCTCCAGCCGACCATCCCCGGCTGGAAGGTCGAGACCGTCGGCGACGACATCGCCTGGATGCGCTTCGACGACCAGGGGCAGCTGCGCGCGATCAACCCCGAGGCCGGGTTCTTCGGCGTCGCCCCCGGCACCGGCGAGAAGACCAACGCCAACGCCGTCAAGACCCTCCGGGGCAACAGCATCTTCACCAACGTCGCCCTGACCGACGACGGCGACGTGTGGTGGGAGGGCCTGACCGAGGAGCCGCCCGCGCACCTCACCGACTGGAAGGGCCGTCCCTGGACCCCGGCCTCCGACGAGCCCGCGGCCCACCCCAACTCCCGCTTCACCACCCCGGCGGGCCAGGCGCCCACCATCGCCGAGGAGTGGGAGGACCCGGCGGGCGTGCCCATCTCGGCCATCCTGTTCGGCGGCCGCCGCGCCTCCGCGGTGCCGCTGGTCACCGAGTCCTTCAGCTGGCGGCACGGCGTCTACCTGGGCGCCAACGTCTCCTCGGAGAAGACCGCCGCCGCCGAGGGCGCCGTCGGCGAGCTGCGCCGCGACCCCTTCGCCATGCTGCCGTTCTGCGGCTACAACATGGGCGACTACTTCGCCCACTGGTTGAGGGTCGGAGCCGGGGCCGACCAGGCCAAACTGCCGAGGATCTTCTACGTCAACTGGTTCCGCAAGGACGCCGACGGCCGCTTCGTGTGGCCCGGCTTCGGTGAGAACAGCCGCGTGATCAAGTGGATCATCCAGCGCCTGGAGGGCGAGGCCGAGGCGGTGCGCACCCCGATCGGCTACCTGCCCACCGCCGACGGTATCGACACCGAGGGCCTGGACCTGTCCGCCGAGGACCTGGAGTTCCTGCTCTCCGTCGACCCCGAGGTGTGGAAGCAGGAGGCCGCCCTGGTACCCGAGTTCTTCAAGACCTTCGGCGACCACCTGCCCGGTGAGCTCTGGGACGAGTACCACGCCCTGCTGGACCGGCTCGGCCGGTAGCGGCTCCTCCCGCCGACCCCTTCCGCGCGGGGAACGGCGTCCCCGGGGGCGGGGGGCCCCCCGGGGCCCCCCCCCCCCCCCGGGGGCGCCCCCTTGGTTTGGCGCCAGAATTGGGGAAAACAAAGGTAACA
>NZ_ML776458.1:7330-28800 GCF_009830945.1 Nocardiopsis sp. FR4
CGGTGGGGGGGTTGGCGCCCCCCCCGGCGGCCCGCGCCGGGGGGTGGCGGGGCGCCCCGGGGGCCGGGGCCCCGCGGGTCCCCGCGCCCCCTTTTCGCGTCCGCACTGTTGGAAGCGCGCAAGATTGCGGAAAACCAATGGAAACTCTTGCGCAAGGAGTCGCGGTCTCATTAGCGTTGCCGGTCAGCACCCCCGACCCGAGAGGACCGGCATCCCCGATGAGGCCCCCGCACGCGCGGTCCGAACGCCCCCCGTCCCGACGCGGACCCTCCGCTTCCGCCGGACTGGCCGCCGCGGCCCTGCTCCTGCCCCTGCTCGGCGCGACCGCCGCCGCGCTCCCCGCCGAACCCGCCGCGCCGGACGCGGGGGTGGACCTCACCGAGCAGCGCGCCCACTGGATCGACCGGTCCACCGTGCTCTGGCCCGGTGACCTCGACCCCGACCGCACCTACACCCTCGTGTCCTCCGAGGACGCCGACCTCGCCGTCTCCGGCGGCGAGCTCGACGGCGCCTCCACCTCCGTGCGGCTGACCGCCGTCCCCGGGGGACCCACCGGGGAACAGCGCGCCGCCTGGCCGCACCTGGCCGAACTCTCCGCCCTGGAGACGGGCCGGATCAACGGGCCGCGCCTGCGCGAGGCGCTCACCGGACAGCTCGCCGTCGTCGAGCGGGACGGCGACGGCACGGTCACCGGGGCGACGGGGGTCCAGATCCCCGGCGTCCTCGACGACGTGTACGCCGCCGCGGCCGAGGCCGACCTGGGCGCGGTCTGGGACGCCGGAGGGCGCCCCACCGTCTCCCTGTGGGCACCCACCGCCCGGTCCGTGACCCTGGAGCTGTACGAGGACTCCGCCGACGACACCCCGCGCACCGTCAGGATGCGGCGCGACCACCGGACCGGCGTGTGGTCGGCGCGGGGCCGGGCGGACTGGGCCGGATCCTTCTACACCTTCGGCGTGCGGGTGTTCTCCCCCGCCGCCGACGGGGGTCGGGGCGCCGTCGTCGACAACCGGGTCACCGACCCCTACAGCGTCTCGCTGTCCACCGACTCGGCCCGCTCCCACCTGGTGGACCTGGCCGACCCGGACCTGGCCCCCGAGGGCTGGTCCGACCCGGTCAAACCCGCGGCCGTCTCCCCCGAGGCGGCGTCGGTCTACGAACTGCACGTGCGCGACCACTCCGTCTCCGACGACACCGTCCCCGCCGGGCTGCGCGGCACCTTCGCCGCCTTCGCCCGCTCCGACTCCGCCGGGATGCGCGAACTCGCCGCCCTGGCCGAGGACGGCCTGGACTACGTCCACCTGCTGCCCGCCTTCGACATCGGCTCGGTGCCCGAGGACCCCGCCGACCGGGCCGAACCCGCCTGTGACCTGGCCTCCTCCGCCCCCGAATCCGAGGAGCAGCAGGCCTGTGTGGCGGAGGTCCGCGGCCGGGACGCCTTCAACTGGGGCTACGACCCGTACCACTACACGGTGCCCGAGGGCTCCTACTCCACCGACCCGGACGGCGCGGCGCGCGTCACCGAGTTCCGCCGGATGGTCGGCGGCCTCAACGGCGCCGGGCTGCGCGTGGTCATGGACGTGGTCTACAACCACACCCACCAGGCAGGGCAGGACGAGCAGTCGGTGCTCGACCGCGTGGTCCCCGGCTACTACCACCGGTTGGAGGCCGACGGCGGCGTGGCGACCTCCACCTGCTGCCCGAACACGGCCCCCGAGCACCTCATGATGGGCAAGCTCGTCGTGGACTCGGTGGTCACCTGGGCCCGCGAGTACAGGGTCGACGGCTTCCGCTTCGACCTGATGGGCCACCACCCCAAGCAGAACATGCTCGACCTGCGGGCCGCCCTGGACGAGCTCACCCCGGAGGAGGACGGGGTCGACGGCTCCGCGATCCTGCTCTACGGCGAGGGCTGGAACTTCGGCGAGGTCGCCGACGACGCCCGTTTCGAGCAGGCCACCCAGGCCAACATGGCCGGAACCGGCATCGGCACGTTCAACGACCGGCTCCGCGACGGCGTGCGCGGCGGCGGGCCCTTCGACGCCGACCCCGGCGTGCAGGGCTTCGGCTCCGGCCTGTACACCGACCCCAACGGCTCACCCGCCAACGGCACCGCCGAGGAGCAGCTGGCCCGGCTGCTCAACTACCAGGACCTCGTCAAGGTGGGCCTGACCGGCAACCTGCGCGACTACCGGTTCACCGCCTCCTCCGGAGAGGAGACCACGGGCGCGCGGGTGGACTACAACGGCGCCCCCGCCGGATACACCCTCGATCCGGGCGAGGCGGTCACCTACGTCGACGCCCACGACAACGAGACCCTGTACGACGCGCTCGCATACAAGCTGCCCCGGGACACCCCGATGGACGACCGGGTGCGGATGCAGGCCCTGTCCCTGGGCACGGCGGTGTTCGGCCAGGGCACGGTGTTCGTGCACGCGGGCACCGAACGGCTGCGCTCCAAGTCGTTGGACCGCAACTCCTACGACTCGGGGGACTGGTTCAACCGGCTCTCCTGGGACTGCGCCGACGGCAACAACTTCGGCGTCGGCCTGCCCCCGGCCTGGGACAACGAGGACAAGTGGGTCCACGCCCGCCCCCTCCTGGCCGATCCGGCCCTCGTCGCGGACTGCGCCGCCATCGAGGACGGCAGGGAGCGCTTCGGTGAGATGCTGCGCATCCGCGAGTCCACCCCGGCGTTCGCCCTGGGCACCGCCGAGGAGGTCCAGGCCCGGGTCTCCTTCCCGACCAGCGGGGCCGACGAGCTGCCCGGCGTGATCACCATGCACGTGGACACCACCGGCCTGGAGGGCGAGTGGTCGTCGGTGACGGTGGTGTTCAACGCGACCCCCGGGACCGTGGAGCAGGACGTGGACGCGCTGGCGGGCGCCGACGTGCGCCTGCACCCGGTGCAGGCGGAGTCCGCCGACGAGGTCGTGCGGGAGGCCTCCGCGGACGCGGCGGGCACCCTGACCGTGCCGCCGCGCACCGTCGCGGTGTTCGTGGCGGGCTGATCCCAGGCCACGCGAGGGGTGCGAGCACCGCTGTGCCCGCACCCGGCCGTGGTCCGGGGCCCGGAGCGGGAGGGTCGGCGCTGGCCACCGGCTCGACGGACATTTCCGGGCGTTCTGACTTTCGGCCGGAACGGCGGCCGGGACCGTGTTACGGATGGAGCCGACCTCCGCCGCCTCCTCCTTCCACGGGAACCCACATGATGCCTCTCCTCATCCTCGCCGTCCTGGTCACCATGGTGGCCGGGGCGCTCCTCGCCGTCTGGAAGTTCCGTGTCAGCGACGACTCCTCAGGGGGAGCCGTCGGCGTCGTCATCGCCCCGTGCGTGATGGCGATCTACCTCGTGGCCGCGGCCATGGGCGTGGTGATCGGCTGGGACGACTTCAAGGCGGCCGAGGACGGGCTGATCGCCGAGACGGGCGCGGCCCAGTCCCTGTACTGGAGCACCGCCACCTTCCCGGGAGAGGAGGGGGAGGAGGTACGCGAGAAGCTGCGCGCCTACCTGACCGCGGTCGTCGAGGAGGACTGGCCGCTCATGGAGGAGGAGGGCGAGCTGAGTGCCGAGGGCGACGAGGCCCTCGCCGAGCTGTCCGCGTCGGTACGCGCCCTGTCGCTGGCCGACAGCGGGGACGGCCTGGACCGGCTGTCCGCCCGCCAGGAGGCCACCGCCCTCAGCGAGGCGCGCATCGAGCGGGCGGACGCCGCCGGCGACGACATCCCCCCGCTCGTGCTCGTCATCACGGCGGTCACGGCCGTGGCCGTGGCGGTGCTGCCGTTCGCGATGATCAGGAAGGGCTCGTTCACGGCCTACTTCTGGTCCTCGGTCAACCTCGTACTCGTCTTCGCCACGGTCCTGCTGATCGCCTCCATGGGCAACCCGTTCAACGGCATCCTGGCCAACGACATGGGCGCGGTGGAGGAGGCCCTGGCCGCCTTCGACCGGGCCGACCTCGCCATGGCACCGCAGTGACCTCCTCCGGCCCGGGCGGAGGGGCCCGGGCCGGGAACGCTCAGCCGGAGGAGCGCGCGGCGCTCGACCCGCCACCGGCGACGGCGGCGCTGACCGCGATGACCACGACGATCACCATGGTGCGCATGGGTGTGAAGGTGCCCGCGCTCGGCTCCGCGGGGGGCCGGGACAGGTCCGCCAGGACCTGCTCCTGAGGAGGCGGCTGTTCCTCGGCCGGAGGAGCGGGGGCCGCCGGGGACCCCGCCGCCTCGACGGGGGCCGCGGGAGAGGGCTCCGGTACGGGCACGGGCGGCGCCGCCTCCGGCCCGGCCGGGGGCACGGGCACCGCCGAAGCGGGGGGCTCCGGCGCCTCGGGTGCGGGGGAGGGGGAGGGGGAGGCCGGCGGCTCGGGCTCGGGCTCCCCGGGCGGCGGGTAGCCGGGCCGCTCCGGCTCCGGCTCCGGTTCCGGCTCCGGGGGCGCGGGAGCGGCGGGCGGCGGCGGGCACTGCGGCGCGTATCCGGTGTGGACCGCCACGCGCACACCGTTCGCGCACACCAGGACGTGGGAGGCGGGGTCCACCTCCACCAGCGTGTCGGGAGCCTCCACACGCACCCGGTCGGGGCCCGCCTCGACGCGGGATGTCCCGTCGTCCACGTGGACGGATCCGCCGCCCGCCGTCGCGTCCGGGGGCGCCGCCGGGTCGGGGACGTCCAGGGCGAGGGCGGGTGCGGCGCCGCAGGCGAGCAGGAGCGCGCTCGCGGCCAGCAGTGAGGGCAGGGCACGGCGTGAGGGGGACATGTCACTCCTCGTGGCGCGGTCGGGGCACGGGGTGATCGTACGTGTTCGGGGTGCCTTCCACACCCGGAACCGCCCTCCTCGCCGCGGCCGGGAGACGGGCGCGTGCCATGCTTGCGGGCATGGTGCACACGAGACCGCGACTGGAGATCGAGTACTGCACGCGTTGCAGGTGGCTCCCCCGGGCGACCTGGATGGCGCAGGAGCTGCTGACGACGTTCGAGGCCGACCTGGGCGAGGTGGCCCTCATCCCCGGCACCGGGGGCGTGTTCGAGGTCCGCGTGGACGGTGAGACCGTGTGGTCGCGCAGGAGCGACGCCGCCTTCACCGACGCCGCCGACATCAAGCGCCTGGTCCGTGACCGGATCGCCCCGGAGCGTCCGCTCGGCCACTCCGAGCGCGGTTCCGGGAGCTCCTGACCGGTCCTGCGGCCCGGGTCAGGGGGAGTGCAGGCGCAGCACGGCGTGCTCGGCCCAGTCCGGGGCCCGGGTGAACCACGACACCACGATCATCGTCGTGAAGGCCAGCGGGATGGTCCACGCCGCGGGCTGGGCCAGCAGCACCGCGATCCAGCCGGGCGGGGTGGGCAGCAGGATCGACCACCCCACCGCGCCGGTGGCCGTCACCACGCCCACGGTCAGCCCCGAGGCGGCGCCCGCCAGGGTCAGGCGGCGCCACCAGATGCCCAGCACCAGCAGCGGGCAGAAGGTGGAGGCCGCCACCGTGAACGCCCACACCACCAGCACGTTGATGTCGATCGTGCGCGCGGGCAGCGCCAGCAGCACCGCCACGCAGGCCCCGATGGCCACGGCCAGGCGCAGCCGCGGCACGCTTCCCTGGAACAGGTCGTGCGACAGGCCGCCCGCCAGGGCCAGCAGCAGCCCGGAGGAGGTGGACAGGAACGCACCGAACGCCCCCGCCGCCACCAGCGCCGTCAGCACCGCGCCCGCCGTGCCCGGCACCGCCTCCGCGGGCAGCACCACCGCCACCGTGTCGGTGCCCTGCAACAGCACCAGCTGCGGGGTGAGCACCCGGCCCAGCAGGCCGTACACCGTCGGGAACAGGTAGAATAGCCCCAGCAGGCCGATCACGCCCACGGCCACCCGGCGCGCCGTCCGCGCCGTGGGGCTCGTGTGGAAGCGCATGATGACGTGCGGCAGCCCCATGCAGCCCAGCGTGATCGCCAGCAGGGCCGACCACGTCTCGAACAGGGGGTAGCCGCCCACGTCCAGCAGCGGGGTGCTCCATAGCTGGCCGCCCAGCTCCGGAAGCCCGGCGGGGTACGGGATGGGTGCGCCCTCGGGGAACACGTACTCGGTGCCCGCGGTCACGCTGTGGTCGCCCGCGGTCAGACCGACCTCCGCGCCGGACGGGGTGGTCACCGTCACCGGCTCGTCCAGGCTGAACCGGGCGCCCACGGTGAACTCCACCGGGGTGGGCTCGGGAAAGTGCGTCCCCCACTCCGGGTGCAGCGCCTGCGCCCGGGTGTCGGGGCTGGAGTACACCACCAGGTAGATCGCGGGGATGGCGAGGAAGGTCAGCTTGATGACGTAGTGGAAGGCCTGCACGTAGGTCGCCGAGCGCATGCCGCCCGCCGCGATCGAACCGCTCACCACCAGCCCCGCCAGCAGCACCCCGACCCAGTACGGCGTACCGCTGACCAGGCTCAGCACCACCCCGGCGCCCTTGAACTGGGGCACCAGGTACAACAACATGATCACCAGAACCACGCAGCCGCACAGCTGGCGCAGGCGCGGCGCGCCCAGGCGGTACTCCGCGAAGTCGGGCACGGTGAACGCCCCCGAGCGGCGCATCGGCCCGGCCACCAGCGCCACCACCGCCACGTAGCCCGCGGCGAAGCCCACCGCGTACCACATGGTGCCCAGGCCGTTCTTGAGCACCAGTCCGGCCAGCCCCAGCACGGAGGCGGCCGACAGGTACTCCCCGGCGATCGCCATCGCGTTCCAGCTGGGGGACACCCGCTGGGAGGCCACCAGGAAGTCGGAGGTCGAGCGGGCCGCCCGCACCCCGTAGACGCCGATGACCAGGCTGGTGACCAGGACCGATCCGATCGCCAGGACCGAGATCACCGCTCGCGCTCCCCCGCGGGCCGCTCCCCCGCGGGCCGCTCCGCCTCGGCGCGCTCCTCCACCCGCTCGGCGGAGCGCACGTGCCACAGCGCCATGAGGAACAGCATCGGGTGGACCGCCACCGTCAGCAGCAGCCACGACAGCGGGACCCCGAACAGTCGGATCTCGCCCAGCACGGGAAGGGCCGCGAAGGCCCCGCTCATGCCGAACAGCAGCACGGCCAGCGCCGCCACGGTGCGCACCGCCGTGCGCCGCTGGGTCCGGAAGAGCCGCCGCGCCGCCTCGGTGTCCACCGGTCCCGGGATCGGCAGCAGGTGTTGCGCGGGCCGGTTGCCCCGGGCCAGTGCGATCCGGGTCTGCGGGCTGGTCAGCTTCTCGCGCCGCGGGCTCATGGGGCCTGCTCGCCCTCGCCGTCGCGGGGTCGGGCGGAGGGGGTCGCGTTCGCGGACCGGCCCAGCTGGTCGCGGCGGGCCGCCTCCAGCAGTTGGGCGCGCAGGTGGCGGCCGTGGCGGCGGCTCACCGGCACGTCCCCGGCCGGGGTGCCCGCCACCAGGCCGGACGAGGAGGTCACCCGCAGGTCGCGCACCCACGGGATGGCGACGAGGTAGCCGCGGTGCACCCGGACGAACCCCGCCGAGGCCCACACCTCCTCCAGGTAGGACAGCGACAGGCGGATCAGGTGGCCGCCCTCGGCGGTGTGCAGGCGCACGTAGTCGCCCTGGGCCTCCACGAACTGCACGTCGTCGCGCTTGACGAACACCGTGCGCCGGCCCGTGTCGATCTGCACCACGTGCAGGTCCTCGGCGGGCGGGGCCTCACCACTGGGGCGGCGCAGCTGGGCGATGCGGCCCACCGCCTCGGCCAGGCGCTCGGGCCGGATGGGCTTGAGCAGGTAGTCCACCGCGCCGATGCCGAAGGCCTCCACGGCGTGCGCCTCGGAGGCGGTCACGAACACGATGGACGGCGGCTCGGACAGCACGCTCAGCACGCGGGCCACGTCCATGCCGTCCAGACCGGGCATGAGGATGTCCAGGAAGGCGGCGTCGATGGTGGTGGTCCCCAGCAGCCGCACCGCCGTGGCCCCGTTGTCGGCCACCAGGACCTCCGCCACCTCGGGCATGTCGCTGAGCAGCGACGCCATCTCCTCACGGGTGGAGGCCTCGTCCTCCACCACCAGCACGCGTAGTTCGGGTCTCAACGCGCCACCACCCCCCGGGTGAATCTGGGTACGCGCACGGTCACCTTGGTTCCCTCACCGGGCGCGGTCTCGATCACCAGACCGTACTCGGGACCGTAGACGGCGCGCAGCCTCTGGTCCACGTTGGCCAGTCCGACGCTGCGCGACTCCGGTCCCGTGCCCGCCAGGAGGGAACGTGCCAGGTCGGGGTGCATACCCACCCCGTCGTCCTCGATCTCGATGACGCACAGCGGTCCCTCGCCGAACCCGGAGACGCTGATGTGGCCGCGGCCCTCCTTGCGCTCCAGGCCGTGCCGGATCGCGTTCTCCACGATCGGCTGCACCACCAGGAAGGGGATGGCCACGGGCAGGACCTCCGGCGCCATCCGCACGCTGATGTCCAGGCGGTCGTGGAAGCGGGCCCGTTGCAGTTCGAGGTAGGTCTGGGTGGCCTCCAGCTCCTCCGAGAGCGTCGCGTAGTCGCCCTTCTCCGAGAAGCCGTAGCGCAGGTAGTCGGCGAAGTCCGACAGCAGGTGCCGGGCGCGGTCGGGGTCGGTGCGCACCAGCGCGGCGATCACCGCCAGGGCGTTGTGCACGAAGTGCGGGGAGATCTGCGCCCGCAGCGTGCGCAGGTCGGCGGCGGCGATGCGCGCCCGGGCCCGGCGCAGCGCCGCGTGGTCCAGGGAGTCCGAGACCAGGGCCGCGGCGGCCTCGACGTCGGCCTCCAGCGGGTGGCCCGAGGCCACCAGGGATCCGGCCAGCTCGTCGGCCACGTACAGCGGGACCGCGCACACCGAGGTGCCGTCGGCCAGGCGGGTGCGGGCGTTGCTGCCGTACTCGAAGACCTGCGCGAGCAGCGTCTCGACCTCCTCGGGATCGGGCCGTTTGCCGTGCGCGGCGACGGGTCCGTCCAGGTCGGCGAGCACGACGCCGTCCACGGCCAGGAGCTGGCGCAGCCGCCGGGCGGCCGAGGGCACCTTCCTGCCGTGCAGCCCGTCCTGGAGATCGGCGCCCAGGGCGTGGACCTGGCGCATCAACTCGACGCTCGCCCGCTGCTGCTCCGAGGACGCCGGGCGCCGCCGGGAGAGGGGCATCCGCGACAGCCACCGATATGACACGGAACGACCCTATCCCAGCGAACTGTGTCGGTGCTCACGTGTCGGGGGTCACCTTTCGGATCGTGACGTAAAAACGTCCTGCGTAACGGTGTCGGTTCACAAGAGACCGGGCCCGTCACCTGAGGTGACGGGCCCGGGGAGGGCTCGGGGCGGTGGCCGTGCCGGGAGCGGGGTGGACTCCCGGTTGGAGTGGACCACCGATGGCCACCCCGAGCTCGTGGCTCCTAGTGCTTGGCCGCCTTCTCGGCGCCCGCACCGGTCAGGGCGCGGACCTGGAGCATCGCGAACTTGTCGAAGTCGCGCTCCTTGGACATCAGGGTTCCGATGACCGCGCACAGGATGCTGATCGGCACCGAGACCAGGGCCGGGTTGGGCAGCGGGAACCAGGCGAAGTCCGCGCCCGGGATGAGCGAGGTCTCGCGACCGGAGACGACCGGCGAGAAGGCCACCAGGCCCACGGCGCTGATCAGGCCGCCGTAGATGCCCCAGAGCGCACCGGAGGTGTTGAACCGCTTCCAGAACAGGCTCAGCAGCAGGGTCGGCAGGTTGGCCGAGGCCGCGATCGCGAAGGCCAGCGCGACCAGGAAGGCCACGTTGAGTCCCTGCGCGAACACCGCCAGGACGACCGCGATGGTGCCGACGCCCAGGGCCGCGATCCGGGCGACCCGGACCTCCTCGGTGCCGGTGGCCTTGCCCCTGCGCAGGACCGAGTTGTAGAAGTCGTGCGCGATGGAGGACGAGGAGGCGATGACCAGGCCCGCCACGGTGGACAGGATGGCCGCGAAGGCCGCGGAGGCGATCAGGGCCAGCAGGACCGCGCCCGCCATGCCGCCGCCGATGGACTCGCCGACCGCCTGGGCCAGCTGCGGGGCGGCCGTGTTGCCCGCCCCGTCCTGGGCGCGGATGGCCTCGCCGCCGACGATGGCCGCGGCGCCGAAGCCCAGCACCAGGGTCATCAGGTAGAAGGTGCCGATGAGGCCGATGCCCCAGTTGACCGACTTACGGGCGCTCTGGGAGTCGGGGACCGTGTAGAAGCGGATGAGGATGTGCGGCAGGCCCGCGGTACCCAGCACCAGCGCCATGCCCAGGCTGATCAGGTCCAGCTTGTTCCACATGGTCTGGAGCGGGTCGCCCGCGACCTCCACGCCGTAGCGCAGGCCGGGCTCCAGGAAGCCCTCCTGGCCGCTCGCGGCGGCGGCGTCGCCCATGAGGGCGCCGAGGTTGAACCCGTACAGCGACAGGGTCAGCAGGGTGAGCAGGGCCGCGCCCGCCATGAGGATGACGGCCTTGATGATCTGCACCCAGGTGGTGCCCTTCATGCCGCCGAAGGTCACGTAGGTGGTCATCAGCAGGCCGACGACCACGATGCCGACGATCTTGGCGGTGGCGGCGTCCATGCCGAGGAAGGTCTCGCCGGGCTGGATGCCCAGCAGCAGGGCGATGAGCGCGCCCGCGCCGACCATCTGCGCCAGCAGGTAGAAGATCGACACCACGAGGGTGGAGACCGAGGCGGCGGTGCGCACCGGGCGCTGCTGCATCCGGTAGGACAGCACGTCACCCATGGTGTAGCGGCCGGAGTTGCGCAGCAGCTCGGCGACGAGCAGCAGGGCGACCAGCCAGGCGACGAGGAACCCGATGGAGTACAGGAAGCCGTCGTAGCCGAACAGGGAGATCATGCCGGCGATGCCCAGGAAGGACGCGGCCGACATGTAGTCGCTGCCGATGGCCAGGCCGTTCTGCAGCGGGGAGAAGCCGCGGCCGCCCGAGTGGAAGTCGGTCGCGGAGCTGGTGTTGCGGCTGGCCCAGACGGTGACGCCGAGCGTGGCCGCGATCATGAGGACGAAGAGGACGATGGTGACGATACGGCTGCTGTCGCTGACCGTCTCGACCGCTTCCTGCGCGAGGTTCATCGGCCGCCCTCCTGGTTGGCCGCACCGTGGTGCAGCTCGTCGCGCAGTTCGACCGCCTCGGCGTCGAGCTTGCGGCGCGCGTAGTTCGTGTACAGCACGGCGATCCCGAACGTCGAGACGAACTGCAGGATCCCGAAGACCAGCGCCACGTTGACGTTGCCGAAGAGCACGGTGCCCATGAAACCGCGCCCGAACGCGGACATGAGCACGTACAGCAGGTACCACGCCATGAAGGCGATGCTCATCGGGAAGACGAAGCTGTAGAGCCTCTTCTTGAGCTCCACGAAGCGCGGGTCGCTGTGCATCGCGACGTAGGCCTCGCGGCTGATGGTCTCCTCACCGTCTCCGTCGCCACCGGGGGGCGGTGTCGGGTCCTTCGTGGGCCTGTCTGTTGCCATGGTGCGATTACCTCCGGGGGGATCGGCGGGCAGCCGGTGACGACGATGTCTCGCCGGTGTGATCTGCGTTACCTGGAACTGTAGGCAGGTGCGCTACGTCACAGGAGGGGGTGCGTGACCGCACGCGCCGAACGCGGGGGAGCAGCGTCGAACGGTCGCCCAGCGCGCGGTGAGCGGTCCGATCGTGCGCCGAACGGTCGGCGGGCGGTCGGCGCGCCGGGGAGCGGACGCCCCTCCGACGCGGCCCCGGAGGCGGGAGGAGCCCCCGCGCACCGTGGAAGGGCAGGTCGGCGTGGTGCGTTGTACCGTGTGTGACGCCACCGCCCGCCCCGGGCGGGCCCGGTCCGCGCAGGACCCCGGACGAGGTGCGCCGTACCCGGTCACGACAAGACGGCGCGTGTCCGCGCACGCGCTCTCGGAAGGGGTACGGGCCATGGCCTGGATCGTCCTGGTCGTCTCGGGTCTGCTGGAAACCGCGTGGGCGACCGCGCTCAACGCCTCGCAGGGGTTCTCCCGCCTCTGGCCGTCGGTGGCCTTCGGGGTCACCCTCGTGCTGAGCATGGCCGGTCTGGCCTACGCGCTGCGCACCATCCCCGTCGGGACCGGGTACGCCGTCTGGGTGGCGATCGGCGCCGTCGGCACCTCCCTGGTGGGCATGTTCGTCCTCGGTGAGGGCTTCAGCGTGCCCAAGGCGCTGTGCCTGGTGCTCATCGTCGCGGGCGTGGTCGGGCTCAAGCTGCTGCACTGACGCCCCGCCCCGTCGGCGGATCCGCCGCACCGGCGGCCCCCGGCAGGGCGGGGCGGCCCCGGCGGAGCACCTCCGCCGGGGCCGCCCGACCCTGCCGCCGTGCGGCCCGCTCAGCCGAACAGCGGCCGCAGGAACTCCAGGTAGAGGATGTAGCCGCTGATCGCCACCAGCCCGGCGACGCCGGTCCACGCCCAGGCGAACATGAGCCGGGAGGGCAGGAAGGGCTTGTCCTCGGGGGTGAAGTTGTCCCTGATCGCCTTGATGTTCAGCCAGTACAGGACGGGGGAGAACAGCAGGGCCAGGAACGAGGCGATCTGGACCACGAGGATCGGCTCCGGCAGGCCGAAGATGACCGCGGTGCCCGCGACCAGCCACAGCACCTGGAAGCCCCGGTAGATGAGCTTGCGGGTGCGCGGGTCGTCCCAGGCCCGGCGCAGGCGCACGCAGCACTCCTCGAAGACGCGGGCCTGGCCGTCGAAGTAGGTGAAGACGGTCGACCACAGCGCCGCCACGCCCCCGGCGATGATCACCGGGAAGATCCACGCGCCGAACGTGTCGGTGTAGATGCTGGCGATCGTCGAGCCCATCTCGCTCGACTCCGGCACCAGGCCGATCGGGTTCAGCACGACGGCGCCGACGATGAGGAACGCCATCCCCGTGATCATCGAGATCACGTAGGAGATGTTCATGTCGCGCTTGAACAGTTTGAGGTGGTTGCGCAGGTAGTCCGGTGCCAGGTCGACCCGGTAGCCCTGGCGCTGGAGCTCGCGGACCCGGACCATGCCGCTCTTCTTGTCCACGGCCCAGTTGGACTGCATGGGCGCGACCTCGACGGTGGTCGGGAAGTAGCCCCACATGGCGCCGAAGAGCAGCAGGGCGCCGACCGGCGGCAGGGTGGGGGCGAGCCGGGCCAGGTACTCGCCGGGCGGCGGGCTCTGCAGGAAGAAGGCCAGCATCACGCACACCGCGAACACGATGATGGTGAGCTTGACGGCCAGCTCCAGCGCCTTGTACTTGCCCGCCCACAGGACGGCGACGCTGGAGAGCAGGACCAGGACCGCCCACAGCTGGAGCGGCAGGAAGGGGAAGGCGGCCCACAGCATGGCCGCGCACCCCAGGGCGCGCCCGGCGATCCCGAAGGTGTTGGCCAGGGACTGGAAGCCCAGGTACCACAGCGGCCAGTTGCCGCGCCCGCGGCCGGTGCGCTCGTAGGCCTCCATGATGCTCTCGCCGCGCACCAGGGTGTAGCGGTGCGCGAACTCGAAGGCGCAGTACTTGAGCAGGTAGGCGAAGGGGATCACCCACAGCAGCGCGTAGCCGTACTGCGCGCCCGCGGTGGGCCCGTGCATGATGTGGCTGGCCCCGATACCGGTCATCGCCGCGGCGATGCCGGGGCCCATGGCGCGCCACGTGTCGCGCACGCCCGTTCCGGGGGCTTCGAGGCGGATGGTCTTGGCGGGGGCGGCGCCCGTGGCTGCGGCGCCGGTCAGGTCGGGTTCGTCGGAGCGCTGCGGGGGGAGGTCGAGGGGTTCGAACGTCGTGGAGCGGGGCTCCTCGGCGGCGGGGTCGGGGGACGGGGCCATGGGTGGGACTCCCTTGTCTTGTCTTTCACGCGTGTGTCACTGCCCCCATCAGCCCCCGGGGACTCGGCCCTCCCTTCGGTGTCGGCGCCGTGCGGCTCCCGGCGCGGGTGTGCGGCTGTCCCGGCGGTCCGGTGCGCGCGCGGCGGCAGCGCGCGCACCGGACCGGTGGTGTGCGGACCGGTCAGAGCAGTCCGGCGGCGCGAGCCCAGCGGTACTTGGCCCCCAGCACCTTGACCGGCATCTCCGTGGTGTAGGGGTAGGCGACGATCCCGTGCTCGAACAGCCTCCGGCTGGCCGCCTCCACCTCGGTGTCGCCCGAGAGGGAGGCCACGACCGGCTTGTCGATCCCGGCGGCCCGGGCCTTGGTGACCACGTCGACCACCACGTCGGCGAAGACCAGCGGCGGAGTGACGATCGTGTGCCAGTAGCCCAGGACCAGGGAGTGCACCCGGGGGTCCTCCAGGCCCAGCCGGATGGTCTTCTCGTAGGTGGAGGGGGGTTCGCCCCCGGTGATGTCCACCGGGTTCCCGGCGGCCCCGAACGGCGGGATGAAGGCGCGGAAGGCCTCGTCCAGGTCCGGGGGGATCTCGTACAGCGACATGCCGTTGTCGACCACGGCGTCCGACAGGAGCACGCCCGAGCCCCCCGCGCCGGTGATGATGACGACGTTCTCCCCGGTCGGGGCGGGCATGACCGGCAGGGCGCGGCCGTACTCCAGGAGTTCGGTCAGGCCGGGCGCGCGCACCACGCCCGCCTGGCGCAGGATGTCGTCGTAGACCTTGTCGTCGCCCGCGAGCGCCCCGGTGTGCGACCCGGCCGCGCGCGCCCCGGCCGAGGTGCGCCCGGCCTTGAGCACCACCACGGGTTTCCTGGGCACGACCTCGCGGGCGGCGGCGACGAACGCGCGGCCGTCCTTGAGGTCCTCCAGGTGCATGGCGATCGCGTTGGTGTGCTCGTCCTGCCCGAAGAAGGTGAGCAGGTCGTCCTCGTCGATGTCGGCCTTGTTGCCCACGCCCACGATCGCCGACACCCCGGTGCGGGTGCTGCGGCTGTAGCCCAGGATGGCCATGCCGATCCCGCCCGACTGCGAGGTGAGCGCGGTTCCCCCGGCCACGTCGTAGGGGGTGCAGAAGGTCGCCGAGAGCTTGCGCGGCGTGTAGTAGTAACCGTAGATGTTGGGTCCGAGCAGGCGCACGCCGTGCCGCCGGGCCACGGCCAGCACCTCGTCCTGGAGTTCGCGCTCACCGGTCTCGGCGAAGCCGGAGGGGATGAGGATCGCGCCCGCCACCCCCTTGCGCCCGGCCTCCTCCAGTGCCCCGGCCACGAACCTGGCCGGGATGGCGAAGACCGCCACGTCCACCTCGCCGGGCACGTCGGTGATCGACGCGTACGAGGTGCGCCCGTGCACCTCCGAGGCCTTGGGGTTGACCGGGTGGACCTCGCCCTCGTAGCCGCCGTCCACGATGTTGCGGATGACGGAGTTGCCGATCTTGCCCGCCTCGTTGGAGGCGCCGATGATCGCGATGGAGCGCGGCTTGAAGATGCGCTCCATCGAGGCCAGGATCTCCTCCCGGGAGAACACGCGGGGGGTCTCGGCGGGCTCGAAGTCCAGGACGAAGCGCAGGTCGGCGGCGACGGCCCCGGAGGCGGAGGCGAACACGGGGTTCAGGTCCGCCTCGGCGATCTCGGGGAAGTCCGAGACGAGTTCGGAGAGCCGCACCAGCAGGTCGGCCAGCGCGCCCCTGTCCGCGGCCTCGGCACCGCGCACCCCGGAGAGCACCTCGGCGGCCCGGATGTCGTCGATCTGGGCGAGCGCCTCCTCACGGGAGACCGGGGCGAGCCGGAAGGCGACGTCCTTGAGGACCTCCACCAGGACACCGCCCAGGCCGAACACCACCACCTTGCCGAACGTGGGGTCGGTGGTGGCGCCGACGAGCACCTCCACGCCCCCGTCGACCATCTGCTGGACCTGGACGCCGTCCACGCGCGCGCCGGGGTCGTGGGCCCGTGCGTTGGCGGTGATCCGCCCGAAGGCGGCGGCCACCTCCTCGGGGGTGTTCAGACCGATCTCGACGCCGCCCGCGTCGGTTTTGTGCAGGATGTCGGGGGAGACGATCTTGGCGGCCACGGGCAGGCCCAGTTCCTCGGCCAGCGCGGCGGCCTCCTCGGCGGTGCGGGCCAGGCCCTCACCGGGCACCGGGATGCCGTAGGCCTGGGCCAGGACGCGGCCCTCGGGGGCGGTGAGCGCGGTCCGGCCCTCGGCGCGGGCGCGGTCGAGCACCTCGCGGACCGCGGTGCGGTCGTGGTCGGAGCGCTCGGGGGTGTAGACGGCCATGCGTCAGATCACTCCGTTCGATGCGAGTTCGGCCAGCTCCTCGGGGGACAGGCCCAGTTCGGTGCCGTAGACCTCGGCGTTGTGCTCGCCGAGCAGGGGTGAGCGGACCACGTCCACCGACGAGTCCGACAGCCGGATGGGTGAGGCGACGGTGTGGTAGGTGCCGCGCTCGGGGTGCTCGACCGCGGTGACCACGCCGTTCTCGCGCAGCGTGGGGTCCTCGATGATCTCCCGGGTGGACATGATCGGCCCGCAGGGGATGTTGTGCGCGTTGAGCGCGGCCAGGACGTCCCACTTGGGCAGTTCCCGGGACCACTCCTCGATGAGGGCGAACGCCTTGTCGAGCTTGTCCAGTCGGGCCTCGGGGGTGGCCCACCCGGGGTCCTCGGCCAGTTCGGGGCGGCCGATCAGCCGGGTGATGGGCTCCCAGCCGGCGGGCTGGATGATGACGTAGACGTAGTCGTTGGGCCCGCCGGGGGCCGTGCGCACGGCCCAGCCGGGCTGGCCGCCCCCGGAGGCGTTGCCGGAGCGGGGCACCTCGTCGCCGAAGCTCTCGTTCGGGTACTCGGCGAGGGGGCCGTGCGCCAGGCGCTGCTGGTCGCGCAGCTTGACCCGGCACAGGTTGAGCACCGCGTCCTGCATGGCCACCTGCACCCGCTGGCCGCGGCCGGTGCGCACCCGCTGGTACAGGGCGGCGAGGATACCGGCCACTGTATGCATCCCGGTGCCCGAGTCGCCGATCTGCGCGCCGGTGGCCAGCGGGGGCCCGTCCTCGAACCCGGTGGTGCTCATCGAGCCGCCCATGGCCTGCGCGATCACCTCGTAGGCCTTGAAGTCGGCGTAGGCGCCCGGCCCGAAGCCCTTGATCGAGGCGTAGACCAGCCGGGGGTTGGTCTCGGACAGCACCTCCCAGGTGAAGCCCATCCGGTCCAGCGCGCCGGGGGCGAAGTTCTCCACCAGCACGTCGCTGCGGCGCACCAGGTCCAGGAAGATCCGCTTGCCCTCGGGGCTCTTGGTGTTCAGGGTGACGCTGCGCTTGTTGGAGTTGAGCATCGTGAAGTACAGGCTGTCCACGCCCGGCTTGTCCCGCAGCTGGCGCCGGGTGATGTCGCCCGAGGGCGCCTCCAGTTTGACGACGTCGGCGCCCATCCACGCCAGGATCTGCGTCGCGGACGGTCCGGACTGGACGTGGGTCATGTCCAGTACGCGGACCCCTTCGAGTGCCTTGCCCATGGCTCTCCTTCCGGGCTACTTGTACATCGTCTGGTTCATCGTCCCGGGCGCGTAGACCTCCGGGTCGATCCAGACGTTGATCAGTGAGGGCTTGCCGGACTCGCGGGCCCGGCGCAGGGCCGGGGCGATCTCGGCGGGGTCGCGGACCTCCTCGCCGTAGCCGCCGAGCATCCGCGCGAACTCCGAGTAGCGCACGTCGCCGAGGGTGTTGCCGATCTCCCCGCGGTCGGCGCCGTACTTGGCGATCTGGCCGTAGCGGATCTGGTTCATCGAGGAGTTGTTGCCGACGATCCCGACGAAGGGCAGGTCGAACCGGACCAGCGTCTCGAAGTCCCAGCCGGTGAGGCTGAACGCGCCGTCGCCGAACAGGGCCACGACCTCCTTGTCCGGTCGGGCGTACTTGGCGGCCATGACGAAGGGGACGCCGACGCCGAGCGTGCCCAGCGGACCCGGGTCCATCCAGTGCCCGGGCGACCTGGGCTGCACCACCTGGCCGGAGAAGGTGACCACGTCGCCGCCGTCGCCCACGTAGATGGAGTCCTCGGTGAGGAACTGGTTGATCTCGCTGACCAGCCGGTAGGGGTGGATCGGCGTGGAGTCGGAGGTGAGCAGGTGGGCGCGCTTGTCCAGCGCCGCCTGTTCCTGGGTGCGCAGCTCCTCCAGCCAGGCCTTGCGCCCCTGGGCGCCGGTGTCGCCGTAGCCGGAGACCGCCTGCAGCACCGAGGACAGGACCACGTCCGCGTCGCCCACGATCCCGAGGTCGACGTCCCGGTTCTTGCCGACGGTGGTGTAGTTGAGGTCGATCTGCACGACCGTGGCCGTGGGGGAGAGGCGCTTGCCGTAGCCCATCCGGAAGTCGAAGGGCGTGCCGACGATGATGATGAGGTCGGAGTTGGTGAAGGCGTAGCGCCGCGAGAGCTGGAAGTGGTGCGGGTCGCCCGGCGGCAGGGTGCCGCGCCCGGCGCCGTTCATGTAGGCGGGGATGTTGAGCGCGCGCACCAGGTCGGTGGCCGAGTCGGTGGCCCGGGTGGTCCACACCTGGTTGCCGAGCAGGATGCTGGGCTTCTCCGAGCGCACGATCAGCTCGGCGAGCCGCTCCACCGCCGCGGGGTCGCCCGCCTGGCGGGTGCTGGCGCGGTAGCGGCCCGCCGCGGGGACGCGGGCCCGCTCCACCGGCACCGAGGCGTCCAGGACGTCGCGCGGGATCTCCAGGAAGGAGGGGCCGGGCGCGCCGTTGTGCGCCTCGCGGAAGGCCATGGAGACCAGGTCGGCGACCCGCTCGGTGTGCGGCACGGTGGCCGCGAACTTGGAGATCGGGTTGATCATGTCCACGTGCGGCAGGTCCTGGAGGGAGCCCATCTTGTGCTGGCTGAGGGCGCCCTGGCCCCCGATGACCAGCATCGGGCTCTCCGCGCGGTAGGCGTTGGCGATGCCGGTCACCGCGTCCGTGGTGCCGGGGCCGGCGGTCACCACGGCGCACCCGGGTTTGCCGGTGACGCGCGCGTAGCCGTCCGCGGCGTGTGCGGCCACCTGTTCGTGGCGCACGTCCACCACGTCGATGCCCTCGTCCGCGCAGCCGTCGTAGATGTCGATGATGTGTCCCCCGCAGAGCGTGAAGACGACGTCGACGCCCTCGGCCTTGAGTGCCTTGGCGACCAGGTGGCCGCCGGAGATCGTGTCGCTGCTGGTTTCGGTGGTTGCCTTGTCGGCCATCGGGCGACGACCCCTTTCCTACGGGTGTGCTGCTGCGTGCGGGTGTGTTGTTGCGGTGTGCCGGGTTCTGTGCGCTGTGTTCCCCGTGTCGGCGGGATACTGTATACCGTGTACGTCACATTGGAGCACGGCGCCGTCGCGCTGTCCAGACCCCCGGCGGCGTCCGTACCGGCGAGGCCGCCCCTGGCAGCGTGCGCACCGGCAGGGGGCGGCGCAGCCGTGCGGCCAGCGCGCAGGCCGCCGCGGGCAGCAGGGCGAAGCCCGCCAGGGCCGCGTCCTGCGCGCCCAGTGCCAGCAGGACCACGGCCCCGCCCACCCCCACCAGGCCGCCGACCGCCTTGGAGGCGTGGACCAGGTGCTGCACCACGGGGGAGCCCTCGCCGCAGTGGCCCTCGGCGATCGCCCGGGTGAGGGGGTAGCACGAGCCGGTGCCCGCGCCCACCGCGAGCGCCGCCGCCAGCGCCAGCGGGACCGGCTCGGCCAGCAGCAGTACCGGCAGGGCCAGCGCGGTGGCGGCGGTCAGCGCCACCAGGGTTCTCCGCCTGCCCGCGTGCTCGGCGGCGGCGCTCGCGGCCAGCCTGCCCAGGCCGCTGCCCAGGGCCAGCGCGACCACCGCCGCGGGCAGCTCCAGGGGTACCACGACGAGCGCGAACAGGCCGCACGCCCCCGACAGGGCCACCACCGCCTGCAACAGCGGCAGGGAGCCGCTCGACCACGCCTGTCCCGCGCTGAGGTCGCCCGCGGCCGGGGGGTCGGCGCGCCTGCGCAGCGCGCTGCGGCGGGGGTCGCTGTCCGGCGGCCACCACCGGGCCGGGGCGGACCGCTGCCCCGCTCCGCCTGCGACGCCCAGCACGAGGACCGCCAGGGCCAGGGCCGCGCAGGCCGAGGGCAGCGCCTCGGGGGACAGCCCCACCGCGATCACCGGCAGCACCGGCACCGCGCCCAGGGCGAACGCCCCGCCCACGGCTCCCAGGCGCACGGTGTGCCGGTCCGGGAACCAGCCGCCGACCAGGTCCGCGCACGAGTGGTAGACCAGCCCGGCGCCGAGTCCGCCGAGGACGCCGTAGTCCAGGACCGCCCCCGTCACGCCGTCCGCGTGCCCGAGGGCGAGCAGCGCCGCCGCGCACAGCAGGGCTCCGGCGCAGATGGCCTCGCCCGGCCCGAGCAGCCCCCTCGTCCGCAGCCAGTGCGGCGCGGGCGCCAGGGAACCCTGTACCAGGGTCCAGACCAGGAAGGGCAGCAGCGCCTGGGCGGGTGACCAGCCGCGCGCCTCCACCAGTACGGGCACGGCGGCCCCGTAGCCGAACTGGAGGACCCCCACCGCCGCCACGGCGGCCAAGGCGCGCGCCAGCAGGACGGCTCGGGGGGCGCCGGTCAGCTCGCGGGCACCCGGGCCGACGGTGTAGCGCCTGCCCCTCCAGTCGCGGACGTCGGTCATGGCGACACCTCCTTTGTATGCAGTATGCAAAGGACTTCGCTCCCTGAAAAGAGGGGGGTGGACAACGAACACCTATTGCATACTGCATACAGTATGGCGTATTCCTAGAAGGGGGCTGAGTGGACAAGGAGGAGCGGTGGATCTCTACGAGTACGAGGCCAAGCAGATCTTCGGGGAGCACGGCGTCCCCCTCGCCGAGGGCGAGATCGCGGACACCCCCGACCAGGCCCGCCTCGCCGCGGGCCGCATCGGCCGCACGGTGGTGGTGAAGGCGCAGGTCAAGACCGGTGGCCGTGGCAAGGCGGGCGGCGTGAAGGTCGCCGACGGCCCCGAGGACGCCCAGGCCAAGGCCGAGCAGATCCTCGGTATGGACATCAAGGGCCACACGGTCCACCGCCTCCTGGTCGAGGAGGCCTCCGACATCGCGGAGGAGTACTACTTCTCCTTCCTCCTGGACCGCGCCAACCGCACCTTCCTCTCCATCTGCTCCGCCCGCGGCGGCATGGACATCGAGGAGGTCGCCGCCACCGACCCGGACGCGGTCGTGCGCACCCCGGTCGGCCCCGAGGGGGTGGACCGCGGGACGGCCCTGGACATCTGCCGCGCCGCCGGGATCCCCCCAGAGGTCCGCAGACGCGCGGCGGCGGTCATCACGGACCTGTGGCGGGTCGCGGCGGCGGAGGACGCCACCCTGGTCGAGGTCAACCCCCTGGCGCGCACCCGGGACGGCCGCGTGGTGGCCCTGGACGCCAAGATGACCCTGGACGACAACGCGGCCTTCCGCCACCCCGAGCGGGAGCCCTTCACCAACGGCACCGATCCGCGCGAACTGCGCGCCCGCTCCCTGGGCCTGAACTACGTCAAGCTGGACGGCGAGGTCGGCGTCATCGGCAACGGCGCGGGCCTGGTCATGTCCACCCTGGACGTGGTCGCCTACGCCGGTCAGACCCGCGGCGGGGCCAAGCCCGCCAAC
>NZ_VWVV01000046.1 GCF_009830945.1 Nocardiopsis sp. FR4
AGTACTACGACGAAACCCACCTGGCCATCGCCGGCCTGGTCTCCGACCGCACAGCTATGCGGTAATCACCCACCAGCCGACTCGCTGGGCCAGCACGCCCCAACCTCAATCGCGCACCACGTCGTAATAGTGGCGCTGAACGCATCCGCCCGATCGTTGTCTCGCGTCGGTACGACAGCGGATCGCGCTAGGCTCTGTGGGGTGACTGATACCTCGATTCGCACCAGGTTCGCTCCTTCCCCGACCGGCATGTTCCACGTGGGCAACGCCCGGTCCCTGCTGCTGAACTGGGTGGTCGCGCGACAATCCGGCGGCACCATGGTGCTACGGATCGAGGACACCGACGCCGCCCGCTCCCGCCCCGAGTGGACTGAGGGCATCCTGGCCGCGATGGCCTGGCTGGGAGTGGACGCCACCCAGTACGAGGGCCCCTACTCCCAGACCGAGGCCGCCGACCAGCACACCGAGGCCGCCCAGCGCCTGCGCAAGGAAGGGCTGGCCTACTACTGCGACTGCACCCGCGAACAGGTCCAAGCCCGCCGCGACAACCCCAACCTGGGCTACGACGGGTACTGCCGGGACCGTGGGCTGGAGGCTGGACCGGGGCGTGCGCTGCGCTTCCGAATCCCCGAGGGCGGGCCGACCGTGGTCGACGACCAGATCCGAGGCCGAGTGGAGTTCCCGCACGAGGCCCTGGAGGACTTCGTCATCGCCCGCGGCGACGGCACCGCCCTGTTCGTCCTGGCCAACGTGGTCGACGACGCCGAGATGGGCATCACCCACGTCATCCGCGGTGAGGAGCACCTGTCCAACACCCCCAAACAGCAACTGCTGTGGGAGGCCTTGGGGCACACCCCGCCGGTGTGGGCACACGCCCCGGTCCTGGTGAACGAAAAACGACAGAAGCTGTCCAAGCGCCGCGACAAGGTCGCCATGGAGTCCTACCAGGCCGAGGGGTACCTGCCCGAAACCATGGTCAACTACCTGATGCTGCTGGGGTGGGCCCCCGGGGACGACCGCGAGATCATGCCGATCAAGGAGATGATTCCGCTCTTCGACCTGGCGGACGTCAACTCCTCGCCCGCCTTCTTCGACGAGAAGAAGCTGCGTGCCTTCAACGGCGACTACATCCGCGCCCTGGACGCGGACGACTTCGCCAAGCGCTGCGCCCCCTACCTGGAGGGCGAGCAGGTGCCGTGGCGGAGTGAGGACTTCGACGCGGAGGTGTTCGCCAAGATCGCCCCGTTGGCGCAGAGTCGGGTGGGAGTGCTCAGCGAGATCGTGCCGAACGTGGACTTCCTTTTCCTGGACACTCCTGTCTTCGATGACAAAAGCTGGGCCAAGGCGATGAAGCCCGGGATCGGCGCGGAGATGCTCACCGCCTCGATCGCCGCCTTCTCTGATGAGTCTTTGACCTGGGACGCCGAATCCCTGAAGGGAGCCCTTGAGCAGGCGGGGGCCGCTCAAGGGCTCAGGCTCGGCAAGGCTCAGGCGCCGGTGCGAGTCGCGGTGACCGGACGCACGGTCGGGCTTCCGCTGTTCGAGTCGCTGGAGCTGCTGGGCCGCGAGCGCACACTGGAGCGTCTGCGTGCGGCGCTGGAGCGGTTCAACGCCTGACGAGCCGAAGCCAGCCGCACGGCCGCCAACTCCGGAGGAAAGACCTCCAGCAGCTCCGACGCCCGGGGCCCGTCCCGCTGTCCGGTGAGCACCCAGCGCACCGGATGCGGAGGCGGGCCCTTGGCCCTGCCGTATGTCCAGGCGTCCATCCACCGCAGCGCCTCCTCTGCCTGCGCTGGAGGCGGTGCGTGTTCGATCTCCACGTCGGTGAGCGCTCGGCACAGCCGGACCTGTTGGGACAGCGGCCGCGGGTAGCGCTGGGCGATCCACGTGATGACGTGCGGCGGAGAGCCCGGACAGCGCTCACGCAGTTCCTGACCGGCCACCTCTGGAGCCAGGGTGACGGACACCTTCCGATCCAGGGAACGGAGGCGTCGTTCGTCCAGGAGACCGTCCCCGTGCCGGGGAAGAACCGTACGGATCTGATCCACCAGCTCGGAGAAGCCCACCGGCCGAGCAGCTGGCTGAGGCTGGTCCAAGTACGGCTCCGCGAAGAAGTACCGCAGCGTCGAAGGCCTGATGCCTCTTCCAAGAAGGTCGGCGATACGAGGCACCACAGGCCCCGGTTCCAGCAGTTTGGGGAGGAACAGGTGGGCCGGAGGGCGCATGCCTCCAGCCAGGGCCCAGTACAGGCGGACCTGCACGGGTGTGGCGTCGCGTTTGTCGGTGCCTCGGACGATCAGGGTCGTGCGCTGTTCGATGTCGTCCACGACCGTGGCCATATGCCACAGGGCCCGCCCGTCGCTACGCATGAGCGGGACCGTCTCCTGCGCTGGGTCGAGAACCGTGGTCGTGTTCACGGCCACGGAGGCGGTCAGAGCCCTGGGACAGACACCCTGTGCGTTCATGAACCGGTCAGTGGCGGCCACATCAAGGCAGGGAAGCCCTCGCCGCGTCACCAGGAGACCTTGGACATCCAGCCGCCGTAAGGCCTGCTGGTACCGGTCACCTCGCTGGCTCTGGCGGAAGACTTGCTGTTCGTCCTCGACCGGTATCTGAGCCACCCGCGTGAGCTCTCGGAGAAGCCGCGACCGGTATTTGTCGCGGCTGCGCAGGCTGTCGCTGTCGTCCCACCGAACCGCCACCCGCGCACGGACACCGAGACGCTGCGCGGCCCTGTGGGCTAGAAGCGCGGTGAGCAGATGGGTTCGCAGGACACCGACACGGAAGGACGCGTGGTTGGGGGAAACCCCCAGCCGTGTCCGGACACTCTCGGGGGACACTGTGGCGATCGCGGGATGTGTGAACCAGGCACGGAGGTCGGTCATGGATCATCCTCCGTCCAGTACGCCACACCACAGTGGCACCGTGGCGACCGTCGGATGCGGGTGCGCGTGACCGAACCGGCCGCCTTCGCCGAACTCCTCACCGTGGTCGGCACAGACCACCACCAGGGGACGTCTTGTGTTCAGCCGTGAGAACAGGTCCCCCAAGCGGCTGTCGGCCCACTCCAGGGCACGTCTCTGCATACCCAGGAGCACCTCGATTTCCTCAACGGTCAGGGTTTTCTTGCCGGAGGCGGTCTGCGGGGACTCGTGCAGCTGATACAGGAGCCGGAGAAGTTCCCTCTTCCGTTCGGTGAGAGGACTGAACGGGGTCGTATAAGGGATGTGTGTACTGGAGCAGTTGACGAACAGGAAAAACCGTTCAGCCGCCAGACACAGGTCCGCGAGCATTCGGGTGTGGGCCAACGGCAACCCTTCATCGCGATCGACGACACGCGCCTCCGATGTAACCGGGGCACGAGAGGGCCGACCGAAGTAGTGGAACTTCGGGAACAGCCCCGGTAGGCCGTTGGCCGGATCCGAGGAGTCGAAGAAGGTCACACCGCCTGCGCCCACCACCCGGTACCCCTTCCTGCCGTAGTGGGCCATCAGTGTGGGGCCATCGAACGCAACGGCGGCGCGGCGCTTGGAGGGCCGGGCAGCGGCCGAACGCCAGACCGTGTCCACGCTCTCTCCGCCGAGCGTGAGAACTCCTGAAACCGGCCGGGGAAGGAAACCGTTGAACAACGCGGCGTGTGCGGGGAGCGTGTAGGTACCCGGGCTCTCAGCCCGCACCAGCGGACCGAGCTTCGACAGGTTCGGGGTGTGCGCACCCATCGCTACGTCGTACCGGCAGGAGTCCAGGGTGACCAGAATGATGCTGCGATCGGCCAGGTCGTTGGTCGCCATCGACTCACACCTCCAGGACCAGTGACGGATCCCGAAAGCGGTCGATCGGAGACAAGGCGAGCAGGCGCTCGGAGAGCAGCGGAAGCTCGGCCAGAGTCGCGGCTGTCAGTTCCTCGATGGCATCACGGTTGGACTGGGCACCTCGCCCTGCCAGGCGGACACCTACGAACGAGGGGTCGTCCAAGCGGTCGCCGTTACGCGACACCAGCACCACCTCGTTGGCCACACCGAGCTTGGTGTGAAGACGGTCGGCCAGACGAGCGGCGGCGAGCGTGTACAGCTTGCCGGTGTGGTGTACGGGATTCTTCCCGGCCAGGGCCTCCACTCCCGCACCACCGCTGGCGGAGATGACGCCGTTGGCCTTGTTGCCCCGGCCGACGAGCCCGCAGTCGCCCTTGCCCAGCGAGGTCCCGAAGGGCGCCAGGTAGGCGCTACGACCATGGTCCTTGGTATTGACGTTCAACTGCGTCAGCCACGGAGACCGCCGTACCACCGGGTGCTGGCAGACGAAGGCGTCGAGCCGGTCGTATGTCGCGGTCACCAGAGCCGTGTACTCCCGGTGTGAGCCGACCGCTTCGGGATGCACCGGAAGACAGGCGGTCACCTCCACCACGTCTACCGCCCGGACGAGCATCACCTTGACGTCGGAACCGAGGCCGTCGAGCCCTTCCTTGAAGGAAGCGCTGTTGACGTGGTTCTCCACATCGACGGCGAGGGTGTCCAGAGGGTCAACTGGAGCGTAGGCACTACAGAAAGCCGTGTCGTTGGCCACCACACCCTTGCCAGGGACACGGCACTCCTCGCCAGCGGACGGGCGGTAGAACGAGGCGGGGTGGTCCGCACCGATGCCGGCGGTGTTCTCCACGAAGCTCCGTACAGAACGGACGATGTCCTCATTGCCGGTCGCCTCGAGAAGCACGTCCTCGACCACGTCACGGAACAGTTCCTCGATCGGAAGGGACTGGTCGCCCACCGAGCGCGTCACCTTGCCGAACAGGTACGCGCTGATGGGCTTGTGGACCGTGTAACCGCCGAAGGAGACCTCCGTCTCGGCTCCGACCAATGCCACCTTGTCCACCCAGTGGTTCGGGACCGCTCCGAAGAGGTCGAGTCCGTGGAGCGAGTAGCGGCGGGAGAACTCCTCCGCGATGAGGTCGGCGAGGGAATCCGGGTGACCGATTCCCTTGCGTTCGACGACGTTGAATCCCGTGGTTGCTGTGGTCCGGTCGATGCCGTCATGCCAGGTTATCCGCATGATCTTCTCCGAATACGAGCGCTGTATGGGGGAGCCGGGAGAGAAGCAATGCGCGAGCCTTCTCCAACACCCAGAGGGGTGCTAGGAAGTTAAGGTCAAGACCTCCGTAGAACCCGGAAAGAAAATCCGGGGTCTTCGCGAAGGAGACCGATGCCCTCCCTCCCCCTCCACCGACTCAGTCCCGGCCAGCGTGTCGCCTGGCACCGGCTTCGACGCGGCCTCTCACAGGAGGTCCTGGCCGGGTTGGTCGGGCGGACCGCCGACTGGCTCGGCAAGGTCGAGAACAATCGGGCGCCGTTGGACCGCCTTCCAGTGATCCGGTCACTGGCCGATGCCCTCGGCGTATCGGTCATCGACCTCATCGGTGACACAAAGGAAGATCGGAGTAGAAACCACCAGGACCTTCACGTGGAAGCCGTTCGCTCGGTTCTCATGGACTACCGGTACAGCGAACCCGTATTTCCGATCACCCAGAACGACGAGCGCCCGCCCGAGCTGCGTTTCCTTCGCCACGAGGTGGAGACGGTCATGTGCGCTTACCAGGCATCCGATTATCAGCGGGTGCTGTGCAAGCTCCCGGACCTTCTCGTGCGATCCCGGTCGGCGGTGCGTTCCTATACGGGTAAACGGCGGAGGGCGGCAGAAGCGCTGTCTGCCCTCGCATCACAGGCCTGCGCCATGATCCTCACGAAACTCGGAGAGACCGACCTGGCGTGGATAGCGACCGAGCGAGGACTGAAGGCGGCCTTTGCCTGTGGGGACCTGGCCGTGCAGGGCTCCCTGATGAGGTCGGGTGTGCACTCGCTCCACTCGCGTGGACAACATCGGACAGCGGTCGCCATGGCAGCCGACGCAATCTCGTATCTACGCGGTGAACGGAGCAGTCACTCCGGCGTGCCCCGCATGCTCTCTGTTTACGGCACTCTCCTGCTCCCAGGAGCCGTAGCCGCGGCACGCAGCGGCGACCGCGCCACCGCGACCGCCTATCTGGAGGAGGCAGAGAAGACCGCCGAACAACTGGGACGGGACGCCAACCACCTGTGGACGGCCTTCGGGCCGACCAATGTGGTCCTTCACCGCGTGACCGTCGCGAGCAGCCTGGGTGATCCGCGTGCCGTTCTCAGGCTGGGAACCAGGGTCGACACGACAGGGCTGCCGGTGGAGAGGAGGGTCCGGCACCTTTTCGAGCTCGCCCAGGCCCTGACCGCTGTCAATGAGGTCTCCTCGGCCGTCGACCGCATGCTCGAAGCGGAGGGGCTGTCTGCCTCCCACGTCCACCGCCACGTGATGAGCCATCAGATCGTGGCGCGCATGATGCGCTCCAAGTCCGGACGCAGAGAGCGGAGGCTGGCGGATCTGGCACACCGGATGGGAACGATCTGACTCGGGGCCGTTAGTGTCGGGGCATGGCCTCTGATCCCACGGAATCCTTCGCCCGTCCCCGGGTCGCCGCTGGCGTCCTGTTCTTCGACGATGAGGGGCGGGTGATGATGGTGGTCCCGTCCTACAAGGACTACCTGGACATCCCCGGCGGCTACATCGAGCATGGGGAGACACCGACCCAGGCCGCTGCACGGGAGGTGAAGGAGGAACTCGGCATCACCCCGCCGATCGGACGGCTCCTGGTCGTTGACTGGGCGCCCAATCCCTCCGAGGGCGACAAGCAGCTCTTCGTCTTCGACGGGGGCGTGCTCGACCAAGGCTGGCTGGATCAGATCGCTCTCGACCCAGCCGAACTGAAGGGGTACGAGTTCCATGACGTGGCCTCGATCGCGAAGGTGACGATCCCCCGGCTCGCGCGCAGGATCACCCAGGGCACACACGCCCGTAAGGAGGGCACGACGGTCTACCTGGAGAACGGTGAGACGGTCTCGTAGACGCTCACTCGTTGGCGGAGTGAAGCGTGTTGACGAAGGCGAGCCATTCAGAACCGCTGAAGGACAGGTGCCCCGACTCGCGATTCTGGGTGTCGCGCACGTCCGTGCCGGTGCTGTGCTCGCGGACTTCGACGCACTCGTTGTTGCCGCCGCTGTAGGACGACTTGTGCCACTCAGTCACCGTTGATCCTCTTCATCTCGTTACGGATGGTTCTTAGCGTCTCATCCGGTCCCCAAGCCACGCCCTGCAAGGCCGCGAACCACATTCGGTAGCGCCCCACCTCGTTGGTCGCGGTGATGATCTGTCCCTGGTGAGCCGACTCCACGTAGACCACCTCGGGCTGGTCAGCTGAGGTGATGACTCGGAAGGGGCCGTTGTTGCCTGCATGGCGCGGCTCATCCACGGGGACCACCAGCAGGTTGACGCGCTCCTTCTCGACCAGGTCCACCACGTAGGCGAGTTGTTCCAGCTGTACCTGGGCCGAACCGTAGCGGCGCATGAGCAGGGACTGGTCTACCACGAGCCAGATGACGGGGGAGAGCGCCTTGGCCATCTGCTGTGCCCTGCGAGCCCTTTGCTGGGCGCGTTCGGCGAGTTCGTTCGCGGACAGCCAGGGAGCACCGTAGCGGATCACGGCTCGCGAGTAAGCCTCGGTCTGTAGATACACCGGGAACACCAGTGCCTGGTACTCGTACAGGGCGTCGGCACTGTGGGTGCGCTCGGCGACCTCGTGCAGCCATGCCCGCCGGCCTGAGCCCGTCAACTCCTCCCAGAGCCGTTCCAGGCGTCCTCCGCCGTGCAGTATCTCGTCGAGGGCCCGACGTAGCCAGGGCTTGGCTATGGCCTTACCGATCTCGATGTCGGAGATGTGGGAATTGCTAACAGTCGTGCCGCGCTGGCTGATACGGCGTGCGACGGCCTCCTGGGTCAGTTCGGACTCATTTCGGAGCCTGCGCAACTCTCGTCCGAAAACTTTCAAGGTGCGTTCGTCAGGGGTCATGCGTTCATGTGACCACACCAGGACATGTGCCGTGGAGGAATTCCAGAAGATTCCAGAGCCTCTTGGAAGATTCACGGGTTATCCGGACGCTCTTACGGATCTTTTCCTCAGAGCCGCATCCTTGCTTCGTGGGCTCACGCACAGCGACCACGACCACGGCGAAAGGACCTGGTGGAAATCCATGACCCCGGCCCAGATCTCTCTCGATTTGCCCAGGCGTATCCGCCACACCGATCCCGACACCAGCGGCCTGCTCTGCGGCTCCGATCCCCACCACGTTGGGGCCGCGCGTCGGTGGGCGATGCAGGCCACCAGGACCACACCCGGCGCGGCCCACCCGCTGCTGGTCTCCCTGACCGAGCTGCACACCAACGCCTTGAAGCACACCGCCTCTGGGCTTGCGGGCGGTCGGGTGCGGATCGAGGTTCAGCGGCGCCCACGCCTGTTCCTGCTCCGGGTCAGCGACGACGGCCCCACACCCGGCGGGAAGGTCACCATGCCCGAGCTATGCCAAAGGCTCGGCTCACAGGAATCAGCCCTCGTGCTGGCCGAGGTCGGATACGGCCTGGCGTTGGTGGGCGCGATGGCCCTGTACTGGGACGTCGCTGGAGACGCGGGTGGTCCGTTGACGGTTCGTGCGGCTTTCGACCGTTCCGGGCGGGCCCGTCTGCGTTGGTGATTCCGTGCGCGGTGGCATTTCTGAGCGGTGGGTATTGAAGAACCTCGCTCATCCAAGCGACCATCAACCGCCCCGGCGGAAGCGGCGCCCTTTTCCGTAGGGTTCGGGCTTTTCATGCCCTTTGTGTGGTGTGGGTGGGAAGCGCAGTTCCGGGTGGCGTACGACCCCGGGGTCAAGGACACCCGCCCGCCCGCACGACTGATGACAGAAGAGAAGTGGAGGCGCCCCGGCCCGGTGTTCGCACCACCAGGCCGGGGCTGAAATCCCCACCTGGAGTAAGCAGGAGGAGATCGTGGAGAAGCCTAGCGGGAAGCACCGCAAACCCGTCCGAGGGTGGGCCCAGCAGGTGCGGTGGCTGTTCGGCGCAATGCTCGCCGCGCTGCTGTGCAGCCCTGTAGAGACACGTCAGGAGCGGCGCCCGCTGCCGCCACCTCGCCGGGGCGCGCTGGAGCAGGCCAAGCCCTTGCCCCGCCCCAGGACCGTCGTACCTGGAGTACAGAGGCCACAGGCGGGAAGCGTTCCGGTCGCAGCCCGGCACACACGCCCGGTTGCGGGGCCGGTGAAGGTGCCGCCTCCGCGTCGGCCTCACTCCTCCGAGCAGGGGTGGTGCGTGGATGACGATGGGGTGCGCGGAGTACGCCCCTACCTCTTCCATCAGCCGGGCGGGGACCCCCGCCGCGGTGAGCGGACACCGGCCACAGGCGGGCCGGGGGAGTTCGATGAGCTGGCCGGTCTGGTGAGGACCTGGCTGGACACACGCCGCTGAACACCCTCGCCTTCTTGGGGTGGTGCCACGGATGTGGCGCCGCCCCGCAGGTCTTGGCGGAGCGGATACCTCCACTGAACCCGCTGTGAACCCGAAGTGAACCCGCCTCCTGGCACCTCGGAGTTGTCCTCTCCGGTGTCGCATCCACGTCTCCGCTCGCCTTCTTAGGAGGTCAAAAGCAAAAAAGAGAGCGACAGCCCCGGAGGGGTACGCGTGAACGACTACGAAAAGACCCTGATCCACCTGGCCCCGAGGATCACCGATCGGGACCGGCAGATCCTGGTCGGCCTGTGGGAGCACCAGGTGATGACCACCCACCACCTGCACCGCCTCTACTTCCCCCACGCCGGGCCACGCCGGGCCCGCTCGCGCCTGCTGACCCTGCACCGCTACGGGGTTCTCAACCGGTTTCGCCGCCACGCCCACGACCGCAACGCCCCCGACCACTGGATCCTGTCCCCCACCGGCGCGGCCCTGGTGGCCCTGCACCAGGGCAAGGAGCCCGACGCGCTGAACTTTCGCTCCGACCGGACCCTGGCCCTGGCCCACTCCCCGCGCCTGGACCACATCCTGGGCCTGGCCCAAACCCGCGCCGCCTTCGCCCAAAGCGCCCGCCAGGTGGGGGCGCGCCTGCGGTGCTGGGATGGGGAGCGCGAGTGCGAGATCCGGTGGGGCCGCCACATCCGCCCCGACGCCTACCTGCGCTGGGTCCAGGACCAGGTGGTGGTGGACGCCTTCGTCGAGTACGACACCGGCACCGAATCCCTCTCCCAGCTCAAGCGCAAGATGCCCGGTTACGCCAACCTGGCCCGAGAAAGCAAGCTGCCCTCGATCGTGCTGGTGCTGGTCCACTCCGACCAGCGCGAGGACAACGCCGCCCGCAAACTCGCCGCGCACTGCACCGGCACGGTCGGGGTGTATCTGACCACCCACCACCGGTTGGCCCACCAGGGGGCGGCCGAACCGATCTGGCGCCTGGCCCACACCCCGAACCGGGTGTGCTTGCGCGACATTCCCCGCGCCTACCCCGACCCCACCCCACTAGAGGCCGTGGACGAGTAAGGACCGGTGGGAGCATTCGGGGCTGCACCAACCCGGCGGGGTGGTGAACCCCTGCTCCACGGGGAGGTCCTGCCCCGGGTCCGGGACCTCTTCCCGCCGGGCGTCCCGGTGGTGGTCCGGCCTTGGGTGGACCACCCCTGAGACCAGTCACAGTGCAGGTCACGCGGGCTTGGGGGTGGTCCACCGGCCGCCCAGGCTGTCTACCAGGAGGTAGTCCTCTTCACGTAGGGCGGGCGGCGCCCCGGGGTGTGCGGGGGCGCGAACACCCCCGCACACCCCGGGCGTCAAGCCCATGCGCACTCTCACCCGTTGGCCCCCACCACCCAGGCCGGCCACTCGTCCTACTCTCCTTCGAACCTCTTCCTGTTTCCCGTTCCTGGTCTTCTCCTGCACTGCTCCGCGCTGGTGGTGTGGCGCGATCAAGATCGACCAGCCAGCCGAGGAGGACAGCGGCGCGCCTCGCTCTGCTCGCGCGCCGTCTTTCTTCGCGTCCCGGGACCGCTCGCGCTCGGCGAAGCGAGTCATAGCAGCGCTGCGAGGCCGCCACCTTGGTCGTGAAGTCGATGTCGCATCCGCGCTTGCTGATGTCTTCCTTAGGGGGCATCAGGGCGAGAGCGCCACCGCGATGGCGCGCCCCGGGCGAGGCCGGGGCGTGGGGTGTGGTGCTCGCGCCGGATCGTGACCGATCACGAAAGGGCGGACATGGGGGACAGGCAACGACAGGCGCGACGGGGGAAGCGGGGCCCGCTGGTGGGCGACGTGGCGGCCCGAACCCGGGGCTTGCGCCCCACGGGCCAGGATGATGTGCGGGGCGCGGACGGGCCCTCTGACGGCCCCACAGGGGCCGATGCCGCCCGTGCTGTCAGGGGCGGCGGTGGGGCCGGGTTCGGTGGGTGGCAGGCGCACGCGGCCTGTCGGGGCCAGGACCCGGACCTGTGGTTCCCACACCAGGGCGGGTCGGTGCGCGCGGCCAAACGGGTCTGCCGCATGTGCCCGGTGCAGATCAACTGCCTGGCCGAGGCGATGAAGCGCGGCGAACTCTACGGGGTGTGGGGCGGCGCCTCCGAGGACGAGCGCCGCCAGTTCCGCGCCGCTGTGCGCAACGAGCGCGGGGGAGGTGCGCATGGCCCGAGCCGAGCGGCCTGACAACGACAACGCCCGTGACGGGAGCGTTCCGGAGCGGTTGCTGACGATTCCCGAGGCCGCGCGGGTGCTGGCGGTACCGGAGTCGTGGCTTCGCGAACGGGTCAGGCTCCGGCGGATACCGCACCGCAGGCTCGGCAAGCACGTGCGCTTCAGTACCGCTGACCTGGAGCAGATCGTGGAACGGGCCGCTCAACAGGTCGCGCCCACGCGGCGGACCGCCCATGGATGGCCACACACGAGGTGAGCCAGGTCCAAGTGAGCCGGTGGGGCGGGCTCTCACCCGCCCCACCGGCATACCCGGGCTTGTGCTGGTTCTAGGAGATGAGGCGCAGGTGCTGCTCACCCCCGGGGTCGGTCCACGGCCCCGTACCGGTGGGCGGTTCGTCGATGGCCTCGATCATGGTGTCGTCGATGTCGGTGACCAGGTGCCCGTACCGGTCCATGGTCGTGGTGATCGAGGTGTGGCCCAGGCGGCGCTGGATCTTGAACACGTGCACGTCCTTGTCGATCAGCCACGCCACGTGGGTGTGGCGCAGGTCGTGGATGCGCGGCTTCTTACCCAGCCCTCGTCGTTGGGCCTCCTTGACTCCGGGTGCCCACCTGCGTCCGTAGAAGGAGGAGTGGCGCCACCAGGACCCCCGGTCGGTGGTGAACACGAACTCCTCCGGGCCCTTGCCCTCCAACCGGGGTCGGAGGAGGTCGATGGTGCCGGGAGAGAGCGGGATGCGCCTGCGTGAGCTGCGGGTCTTGGGCGCACCGAGCCGGAAGGTGTTGTCGGGGCAGCGCTTCCACGCCCGCCGCACGTCCAGGTGCCCGCGTGTGAGCGGCTGTCCGTCGGGCCCGATGGCGGGGGTCAGGGTGACGTCGCGGACCTGGAGGGCGACCAGTTCGCTGTAGCGCATCCCGGTGCGCACGAACACCTCCACCATGTCCTGTACGTCCTCGGCCATGGAGTCGCGTAGCAGTGCGAACTCCTCCCTCGTCAGGAAACACATGTCGTGGTCCCCCTCGCCGTCGTCGATACGGGGCAGGCGGGTGCGTGAGGCCGGGTTGGACGGGCGTAGCGGCGGATCCTCGCGCACGGCGGCCTCGCAGATGGTGAACAGCAGCCCGTGCAGGTTGTGGATGGACTTGGGTGAGAGGGGCTTGCGCAGCCACCCCGGCTCCTTCTTGCGGCCCCGGCTGGGCGTGCTGGTCCTGTATGGGGCCGTGGGGTCTGGGGTGCCGGTGCGCAGGTGGTTGACCCATGCCCGTACGTCCTTGGGCTTGAGCTGGGCGGGGTCGCGCAGGTTCACCTGGCCGAAGCGGGGGAGTAGGTGGATGTCCAGGTCGCGGTGGTAGTCGGCGCGGGTGCGCTCCTCGATACCGGTCATGGAGTCGATGAGGTCGCGGGCGTAGTCGGCGAACAGCACCGGCTCGGCTTCCGGTTCCTCCTCTTCGGTCTTGACCCACCCGTGGCCGGGGACCCATCCCGGGGCCCAGCCCTGGCGGCGGATCCAGTTCTCGGGCCACTGGTGCCCGGCGGCCTCGACGTGGAGTTTGAAGGTGTGGGCGTCGGCGTGGGTGTCGAAGGGCTCGGACTGGGGCGCCCCGTCACGTTTGCCGCTGAGCCGCCATTTCACCCAGTAACGGGTGCGCCCGTCGGCCAGTGTGCGCTGGTTGATGGTTGCCATGCGTGGACCATCGCTTGGGTGGGCGCGGAAGCGAAGGGAATCGGGGGAAGGTTCTCGAAGATCTTTGCGCAGGCCAGCAGGGGTGTCCGGTCTCTCCGGATTTGCGCGGGATGTCATACGGACGACCATCGGCGCGTGCACCCGGGTGCACCCCCACCGGGGGATGAGTGACGGGATGGGTGGTGCACACTCACCAGCCAGATCTTTACCCCCGTGCACCCTCTGGTGCACCCCCGGACGCGCGAAAGCCCCTGACCGTTGCGCGTTTGCGCTGGTCAGGGGCTTTCACCTCTGGGGTGAGTGACGGGACTTGAACCCGCGACTTCTTGGACCACAACCAAGTGCTCTACCGGCTGAGCTACACCCACCACGTCCGCTCGGCCTTGCGGCCCCGCGTACGTATGAAAGCTTAGCGGACTCCGGGGAGTGCTTCGATCAGTTTTCGTCCGCGTCGTGCTCGGCGGCCCGCTCCCGGGCCTGGAGCCCGGTGCCCCCGGCGGCCACCTCGGCGGCGATGGCGCGGGCGGTGGCCGAGCTCGGGCCGGGCTCGGGGACGAAGGCCGCGGCGCGGTAGTAGCGCAGCTCACTGATGCTCTCGGTGATGTCGGCCAGCGCCCGGTGCCCGCCGTTCTTCTCCGGGCTCGCGTAGTACACGCGCGGGTACCAGCGGCGCAGGAGCTCCTTGATGGAGGACACGTCCACCATCCGGTAGTGCAGGAACTCGTCGAGGCGCTTCATGTCCCGGGCCAGGAACGTGCGGTCGGTGGCGATCGAGTTCCCGCACAGCGGGGCCTTGCGCGGCTCGTTCACGTACCGGCGGATGTGCTCCAGGACCATGTCCTCGGCCTCGTGCAGGCTCACGCCCTTGTCCAGCTCCTCCAGCAGCCCGGAGCTCGTGTGCATGTCGCGGACGAAGTCGCCCATCCTGTCCAGTGCGGCCTGCGGGGGCTTGATCACCACGTCCACACCCTCGTCGAGGATGTTGAGCTCCCCGTCGGTGATCAGACAGGCCACCTCGATCAGAGCGTCGCTCTCGAAGTCCAGGCCCGTCATCTCGCAGTCGATCCACACCAAACTGTCATTCATAACGGTCAGCTTAGGGGTTCGGGCGGTACGCCGGTGATGGCGAAGGGGCGGCCGGACACCCGTCCGACCGCCCCCGGAATCAGTCCCAGACCCAGCTGTCCGAGATGCCCTGGGGCGCGCCCACGGCGAAGATCTCGTACATCCAGTCCCACACGTCCCAGAACTGGAGGTAGGCCAGGAACCCCAGGACGAGGAGGACCAGGATCAGCATGAGGCACCCGCACCCGCAGCCGCCGCGCTTCTTCCTGGGCCGCGGCGAAGCCCCGTAGGGCTGCGGCGGCGGGGGCTGTCCGGGGCCCGGCTGGCCCCACTGGGGGCGCTGCGGCCCGTAGCCGCCCATGGGAGGATGCCCGCCGGGCCCTCCGGCCACCGGACCGGGGGTGGTCGGGAACCCGGGCCGCGGGCCGGGGCGGCCCATCGCACCCGGAGGCGGCTGGGGGACCCCCTGCGGCGGGCGGCCCATCTGCTGCGGGGGCGGGAACCCGGGCGGGGGGAAGGGCGGGGGCTGCTGGTAGCCGTGCTGGGGGCCCGAGGGCGGGTGCTGGGGGCCGGAGGGGCGCTGGGGCGCGAACCCGCCCTGCTGCGGCCCGGAGGGGGCCGCGGGCGGCGCGGAGTACCCGTGCTGCGGCCCGGAGGGCTGGGCGGCCGGGGGCTGCCCGGGCTGCTGGGGTCCGGCCTGCTGTCCCGCGGGCGGCCACGGGGGCGCCTGCGGGGCGCCGCCCTCCGGCGCGGCCGGGGGCTCGGGGTTCCTGGCGAGTTCCTCGGCGCGGCGCTGGGCCTCCTCCGCCCGCTGGCGCGCCTCCTCCTCGCGGCGCCTGGCCTCCTCCTGGAGTTCGGCCTCCTTGCGCCGCCGCTCCTCCTCGCGGCGCTTGGCGGCCTCCTCCTCGGCCTGGCGGCGCTGTTCCTTGCGCTCCTCGGACAGGTCTGCCCAGCCCTCCTTGAGGTTGCCGAGGAACTTGTTGAGCTTGCCGCCCTTGCCGTCGCCCTCCTCGCCGGCGCCCCCGGAGAGCGTGGGGTCGTCGGGGTCGAACACCGCGGTGCGGGGGGTGTCGGCGGAGCCGGGCTCGAACACCGCCGTGCGGGGGGTCTCCTCGGAACCGGGCTCGAACACGGCGGTACGCGGGGCCTCCCCGGAGCCGGGCTCGGACACCGCGGTGCGGGGGGCCCGTTCCTGGATGGCGTCGTCGGTCAGGTTCGAGGTGGGGATCTCGTCGTCGGTGAGGTCGGCGGTGGGCAGCTCGTCGTCCGACCGTCCGGGGGGAGAGACGCGCATGGTGGCGTCGGCGGGGGAGGCGTCGTCCTCAGCCGCGCTCCGCGCCCAGGAGGGGTCCACGCGCACGGTGCGGGGTTCGTCGTCCACGGGGGGCTGGGGGGAGTCCTGCGCCCAGGAGGGGTTGATGCGCATGGTGCTGGGCTCGTCGTCCGCGGGGGGTTCGGGGGAGGCGCCCCGGGCCCAGGAGGGGTCGATCCGCACGGTGCTGGGCTCGTCGCCGATCGGGGGCTGGGAGGCGGCGGTGGAGGGGCCCAGCCGCACCGTTCCGGGGTCCTCGTCCTCGGGAGGGGAGTCCCTCCGCCCGGGGCCACCGAGGTCGGTGGTGGCCTCCCCGTCGGCGGGGGCGCCGCCCTGGAGTTCGCTCAGGGACCGGGTGTGCCGCGTCCACCCGTTACCGTCCCACCATCTGAGCGTCTGCGCGTCGCCCTGCGGGTCCGCGTACCAACCCGGCTCGATAGATCCACCCATGGGCGACAGACTAAGGGGTTTCGGACCTGGGCTGAACCAGTGGTTCCGCGTTCGCCGTGCTGACCGGTTCGCGGCGTTTTCTCCTTCGCTCCGGTGCGGTCATCCGATCGCCGAGGGGTGCGGCGCGCGCCCCTGCCCCGGAACCAGGTGTTCCGGGGCCGGCCCGGCGGACAGCAGGCGCGCGGTGTCCAGGGCGCCCGGGCCCGCGGCGGAGGAGCCGGGCACCTGGTCGTGGCCGAAGTGGCCGCCCCGGGCCCACAGGCGCGCCGCGTCCTCCGCCACGGCCGTTCCGGGCGGCCCGGCGGGCCAGGCGCGCTCGATCCCCCAGGAGTCCAGCCAGGCCAGGATCGCGGCCAGACCGTGCATCGGGCCGTCAGTGAAGGGGGTGTCCCGGGGGGAGACCACGGCCACCACCAGGCACACGCGTCCCTCCTGCCCGTGGTCGAGGTAGCGCCCGTGCAGACGGGTGCCGCCCAGCGCCAGCCGACCCCGGCGGGTGGCCGCCATGGTCTGCACGATCTCACCGCTGAGCGGGTCCCACACCAGGTGCGCGGCCCGCTCCTCGTCCACCAGCCGACGGGCCTCCTCGCGGGCCGAACGCTCGCGGGGGTCGGATCCGGTCACCGTCCACACGGCGCGCGGCGCGCCGATGCCGGGAGGTGTCCGGGTGGTGTCGCCGTCGAGCCGTTCGGCTCCGGGCATCCACGCCTGCGCCATGGCCTTCCCCCTCCGGTCGTCGTGCGCTCCGCCTGGACGTGCCCCGGGCGGTCGCTCCCCGGCTCCTTTCTGGGTACGCCAACACAGCGGGGAAGTCCATAGCCCCCGCTCGGAGGACAGGGACTTGTCACCGCCCCGTGGACCGGACGGCGACGGGCCGCGGCGCCACGCGCCGCGGCCCGCTTTCGGCCCCCGCGTCCTACTCGGTGCCGTTCCCGGAGATCCGCAGGGAGAACGCCTTGAGGAAGATGTCACCGATCTCGGTGGGGTCCTCCGTCATGTACGCGGCGCCGCCGGTGGCCGCGGCGATCTCCTGGAGCGGCTCCAGGTTCTGCACGTCCGGCCCGAACGCGATCGTGATGATCGGGATCGGCCGCGCCGGGCTCGCGATCTGCTCGATCTCCGTGAGCAGGCCGTCCAGTTCCAGTCCGCCGGGGTTGTCGTTGTCCCCGTCCGTGAGCATGAGGATCACGTTGGTCCGGTCCGGGCGGTAGGTGCTCGACATCTCCTGGTAGGCGGCCAGGTAGGTGTCGTACAGGGCCGTGTCCCCCTGCGGCAGGGGCTCCAGCGAGGCCAGCGCGCCCGCGAGGACGTCCCGGTGCGGGGTGCCGTCGTCGGAGCTGGCCTGCAGCTCGCGGATCGGCGCGATCTCCTGGTAGTGCAGGCCGTCGTTGACGTTGGTGGAGAACTTCCACAGCCCCAGCTCGGAGGTGTCGGTGAACATCTCCAGCCCCCCGGTGGCGGCGGCGCTGGCGACCTGCATCCGGGTCATCCCGGTGCCGGGCACCTCGGCCAGCATCGACCCTGACACGTCCACGATCGCGAGCACCCGGGAGTCCATCTTGAGCTGGTTCCAGGAGCGGATCAGGTCGCTGGTGGCGCCCTCCGACGGGGTGGGCAGTTCGGCGGGGGCCTCCTCGGAGAAGCCGATCTCCTCGGTGAGCACGGAGGTGTCGATCTCGCCCTCCGGACCGCGGAAGCCCTGGGAGAGCAGGCGCTCCCGGGCGCCCTCGCCGCGTACCGCCGCCCGGAACTCCTCGGCGGCCCGGACGATGTCGCTCTCCTCGCTGCGCACCACGTAGGGGTAGTCGAGGTAGTAGGTGCCGCCCTCCAGGTAGCTGGCCCGCGCGGCGGAGTCGCCGTGCGCGGAGTTGTACCGCCACACCGCCTGCTCCGACATCACCATCATGGGCGGGGCGTCGGCGGTGCCGCCGCTCAGGGCGAGGAAGGCGGCCTCCTCGTCGGGGGAGGCGCCCTGGTGCAGGGCCTGCAGCGCGGCGGTCATGTGCGCGTTGAAGGTGTCGGTGTCGGGGCTGGCCTCCTCCAGCGCGCCGTGCAGCAGGTAGAGGGTGCCCAGGCCGGTGGAGCTGCGCGCGGGGTCGACCACGCGGACGCTGGGGCCGTTCTCCTGGCCCGGCGCGCTGGTGGGGACGACGTCCATCCAGGTGCCGGGGTCCTCGCCCTCCTCGGCGAACTCGGCGAGTTCGGCCAGGACCAGCGGGGAGCGGGCCACGGAGGTCCCGGTCTCGGTGACGACGGCGTCGCCCGCCTGGCTCTGCACCAGGCGCGGCCAGACGGAGGAGTCGGGGATCCACACGTGGGAGTCGGTGTCGCCCATGGTGGCGCCCGCGCCGGTGATGCCGAAGGCGACGTTGGCGGAGTCGACCTGGCGCACCTGCGCGTACACGCAGCGCCCGTCCACCGAGTGCTCCTCGGCGTTGAACTCCGAGGCGACCTCGTCCAGCGCCGGGGCCAGCTCGGGGCTGACCGCCACGTCCAGCGTGAGGTCGGAGCCGCCGCAGCCCTCGGAGCTGTTGAACATGTAGACGCCCGCCGCCGTGAGGCCGAGCACGATCACCAGCGCGGCGGCCAGTGCGGCGAAGGCGCCGCCGCGGCCGCGGCGGCGCCGACGGGAGGGTTCTTCTGCGTATCTTCCGCGGTGACGTCCCACAGCTTTCCTCACGGGGTGGTGTACGGACGGATCCCGTACAGGGGGAATGTGGTGGCACGGTGCGGGCGGTACGGGAGCTGCCGTCCGCCCCGGTCCGGCGGACGGGCCGACCACACGTGCGTTACTGGTGGGAAACGGTACTCAACGGTGCAGACCGAGAAAATGCCCTGGGAAACGGTCACGCCTCGGGGGAACGGGCCGCTCTCTGGGGTGAACCTGAGCACAGGGCCGGTTACCTCGGGGTATTCGACCGGTTCCGCGCACACCCGCTCCCTGGAAGCGGACAGACCGAAACCCGATTCCGATATCCAATCGAGATCGCTCCGAGCCGGACCGGAGCCCGTGCGCGGCCACCGGTCCGCACCGGCCGCCCGCCGGGGACCGCACCCCTCCGGAGAGCGCGGCCGGGCCGCCTCAGCTGTCGCAGTCGGGCACGCACAGGCGCCGCGAGATGGAGCTGAGGAAGATGTCGCCGATCTCCCCGGGGTCGTCGGTGACGAACAGCGAACCGCTGGTGGCCTCCGCGATCTGGCGCAGCTCCTCCTCCTCGGCCTGGGAGCCGAAGGCGATGATGAACATGCTGACCGGGCGCCGGGGGTCGAAGCGGTCCTGCAACGCCGCCACCAGCTCCCCGTGGGAGATGTCGCTGGAACCCTCGTCCTGTCCGGCGGTCAGCAGGATGACGCTGTTGATCTTGTCCTCGTCGTAGTCGGCCAGCACCTCGCCGTAGGCGTCCAGGATGTTGTCGTACAGGCGCGAGCCTCCGCCCCGGACCCCGATCTCCTCGGCCACCCGGATGAGCTCCCGGCGGCGGGTGGTCCCGTCCCCCTCCTCGGCCGCGCCCAGCGGGTGCAGGTCCGCGGCCTCCTCACGGCCGTCGACGCCGTAGGCGTCCGACATCAGCCACAGGCCCATGTCGGTCTCGTCGGGGAACAGGGACAGGCCCGTGAGCGCCGCCTGTCGGGCCACCTCCATCCGGGTCGGACCCCCGTTGAGGTCCTCGGCCATGTTCTCCGAGGTGTCGGCGAGCACGAGGGTGCGGCTGGGCATCGACAACCGGTTCCAGTCGGTGACCGAGGCCAGCAGCGCGTCCCCGGTCAGGTCCCCGTGCGTGGAAGGCCGCTCCGCGGTCAGTCCCGGCTTGCCCGCCAGCTCCGGGGAGGCCGAGCCGTCGGGTTCGCGAAAGCCCAGCTCCCGCAGCCGGGAGCGGTGGGCGTCCCGGCGCAGCACCTCGTACAGGCCGGCCGCGGCCGACCGCAGCGCGGGCGCGTCGGTGGTGGTGACGTAGGGGTAGTCGAGGCTGACCGTGCCCTCGGCGGGGTAGTGCGCCTCCAGCGGCGGGGCGGAGTCGGCGCGGCGGGCGTTGTAGGACACCACCGCCTGCTCGGGGACGACGACGAGCGGGTCCACGCGCTCGCGGGAGGCCGCCGAGCCGGTGTGGAAGGTGGTGAGGTCGATCTCGCCGAACGCGCTGTCGAGCTGCACGTCGCGGACGAAGTCGGTCATCGCGGTGTCGGCGTCGTCGCCGCTGCCCAGGTGGCGGCGGACGGCGTGCATCACGGTCATGCCGTCGGCGCCGCGGTTGGGGTCGACCATGACCAGCGGGCGCTCGGGGTCGCGCTCGCCGGGCAGGACCAGCGTCCAGCTGGTGTCCTCGGGATCGGGCATGCCCTCGGCGCCGGCCGGGGCGGCCAGGACCACCGGTGAGCTGGCCAGCGAGGGAGGGTCGGTCTCGATGCCGTGCGTGCCGCCCTCCGACACGCGGGCCAGCTCGACCCAGGCCGAGGACTCGGGAACCCATACGTGCGGGGCGATCGTGGAGTCCGCCGACCGGCCGCCCGCCAGGGCCGCCATGATGCGGTGCGGCGCGATCTCGTCCACCTGCGCGTACACGCACGCACCGTCGTAGCGGGGCTCGTCGGCGTTGAACTCGGTGGCGGCCTCGCGCAGCACGGGCGCCATGCTCTGGGTCGCCGACACGCGCAGGTAGCGGGTCTCGCCGCAGCCGAGCGCCCGCAGCCCCACCGGAACGGCGATCGCGGCGACGGCGATGAGCGCGACGGCGATCGCGGTCAGCGCCAGGGGCGAACCCGCCACCCTGCGGGTGGTCTCGGCGGTCGGCGAGGCGAGTCGGTGGCGTCCACTGGACACGGGCACTCCGGGGGCGTAGCTGGACGTCGGCTCCCTCGGTCGTCAGCCGCCCGAGAGGCCGGTGCGCGGGCGGCGGCCGAGGGTGATCTCCCGCACCCGCGGCGGGCCGGGGCGAACCGCCGCGCGTCCGGCCGCGTCCCACGGGGTGGAGGACGGACGACCGATGTACGAACGATTGCCCCACCGGACCTTACTCGTTGGTAACGCACCAGCGGAAGAGCTCGGATCCGCCCCGGGCGAGCCTCGGAGGCCCGGACGGGGTGACCGCTTTGTTACCGTGCATGCCGGGGAGTACGCAAGGCACCCCGCTAGGCTGTTGCCCCCGCATCCGCTCCAGACCCACAGTCCCCTGTGGATGCCCCATGACACCGACCCCCGAGGGTTTTTGGCATGTCCCCATCGCATCGTGACCACCGGAGCCACGGCACGCTCGGCACCGCCCTGCTCGCCGGCGCCTGCTGCGCCGGGGCGGTCGCCTACGGGCTGATCGTCGCTCCGTCGATGCTGCCCCCGCAGGACGTGCAGACCACCACCGCGATGACCGCCCAGGTGGGACCGGACACCGAGGAGCCCGAGGAGCAGCCCGAACAGGGGCCGGTCGGATTCCTGCAGGTCCAGGTGAGCGATCGCGACCGGGCCTGGGTGCAGACCCTCTCGTGCACCGGGAACCTGGAGGAGGACTCCGAGGTCTGCGCCGAACTCGCCCGCGCCGCCGAGGACTTCCACAGCGACACCGGCGGGACCGTCGGAGCCGGGGAGGGGGAGGACACCGGGGAGTCCGACCTCGCGGGGAGCGCGATGCTGTTCACCGAGGTGCGCGAGGGCACCGTGTGCACCGACAAGGTGTACGGCCCCCAGGAGGCCGCCATCGTGGGCACCTGGGAGGGGCAGGAGATCGACACGACCCTCACCCGCAAGGGCTCCTGCGAGGAGGCCCGCTGGCAGCGCCTGCGCCCCCTCACCGACCAGATCAGCTGAATCCGGGCGCGGGTCCCCGTCCCCGTGACCCGTCCGCCGCGGCCCGCACGGCCCGTTCCGCGCTCCGGCGCACGCCGCGCGCGGCCGGCGCGTGACCGGCGATAATCGTTGCCCATGGACGCCATCAAGGTCAGCGATCCCGGGGATCCCCGCCTGGCCGACTACACCCGCCTGCGCGACGTCAACCTGCGCCGTCACCTGGAGACCGAGCACGGGCTGTTCATGGCCGAGGGCGACAAGGTGATCCGCCGGGCCGCCGCGGCCGGGTTCGCGCCGCGCAGCTTCCTGCTCACCGAACGCCGCGCCGAGGCGCTCGACGACGTGGTCCGCGCCTCCGCCGCGCCGCTGTACGTGGTCAGCGAGGACACCGCCCGCCAGCTCGTCGGCTTCGACCTGCACCGCGGCGCGCTCGCCGCCTTCCACCGCCGCCCCCTGCCCCCGCTCGGGGACGTGCTGGCCGAGGCGCGCACCATCGTCGTCCTGGAGGACCTGGTGGACCACACCAACGTGGGCGCCATCTTCCGCAGCGCCGCCGGACTGGGCGTGGACGCCGTCGTGCTCGCGCCCCGCTGCGCCGACCCCCTCTACCGCCGGTCGGTCAAGGTTTCCATGGGAGCGGTCTTCACCCTGCCGCACACCCGCATGGACGACTGGTACGGCGGCCTGGACACCCTGCGCGCCGCCGGGTTCCACCTCATGGCGCTCACCCCGGGCGAGGGCTCCCTGCCCATGCGCGACGCCATGGCCGCGCTCAACCCCGGCGACCGCGTCGGGCTCCTGCTCGGCACCGAGGGCGACGGCCTCTCCTCCCGCTGGCTGGAACGGGCCACCGCGCGGGTGCACATCCCCATGGCCGACCGCGACGTGGACTCCCTCAACGTGACCGCCGCCGCCGCGATCGCCTGTTACGAGCTGGCGCGCGCCTCGGCGTGAACCCGTGCCGACCGCACCGCTAGGGTGACGGCGAGGACGAAGCGAGGGAAGGGGCCAGGGGGAATGGGCGGCCGAGCGCTGGTGCAGTGGGAGCACAACCGGGACAACGCCCCGGCCTCCCTGACGGTGGACCTCTACTCCGGGGGAGCGGCCCCCGCCGACGTCCTGGACGAGGTGGCCTTCTACCAGGTGCCCTACGCCCCCTCCACCCAGGGCGCCGACGAACGGCTCGACGTGATCGCGCGCATGCCCTCGCTCCGGGTGGTCCAGCTGCTGTCCGCCGGGTACGAGCACGTGCTGCCGCTGCTGCCCGACCACGTGACCCTGTGCAACGGGCGCGGCCTCCACGACGCCAGCACCGCCGAGCACGCCCTGGCCCTCATCCTGGCCGCCCAGCGGGACCTGCCCCGGTGGGCCCTGGACCAGCGGGACCGGCGCTGGGCGCCCCGCCCGGTCTCCTCCCTGGCCGACCAGAGGGTCGTGATCGTCGGTTACGGCAGCATCGGCCGGGCGGTCGAGCGCCGCCTGCTGCCCTTCGAGGCCGAGGTCGTGCGTGTGGCCGGCCGCGCCCGCCCCGGCCAGGACGTGCACGGGGCCGACGAACTGCACGCCCTGCTGCCCGACGCCGACGTCGTCGTGCTGGTCACCCCGCTCACCGAGGCCACCCGGGGCCTGTTCGGCGCCGCCGAGTTCGCCCTGCTGCCCGACGGCGCGCTCGTGGTGAACGTGGGCCGCGGACCGGTGCTGGACACCGACGCCCTGCTGGCCCAGAACGGCCGCGTCCGGGCCGCCCTCGACGTCACCGACCCCGAGCCCCTGCCCGCGGACCACTCCCTGTGGGAGGCGCCCGGGGTCCTGCTGACCCCGCACGTCGCCGGGGGGTCGGCCGCCTTCTACCCGCGCGCCCGGGCCTTCATGGACATCCAGCTCGCCCGCTGGGCCGCGGGGGAGGAACTGGCCAACGTGGTGCGCCCCGGAGCTCGGACGGAGCGCTAGCCCGGACTGTCGGTGGAGGGGGCGACACTGGGAGGATGCGGATCGCGGTGGTCGCCGACGGCGAGGGCGGCGGCTGGCTCCGGGAACTGGGCCCGGCCCCCGGCCCGGTCCGCCGTGTCCCCGACCTGGCCGCCGCCGTCCGCGCGGCCGAGCACGCGTGGCCCGAACCGCCCCGCTGGGTGTGGTCGGCCGGCGAGGACCTCTACCCCGACCTCGTCCGGGCCGGGGTGCGGGTCGCGCGCTGCCACGACACCGCCCTGACCGAGGCCCTCCTCCTCGGGTACGACGGCCGCCACGGAGAGGCCGCCTCCCTGGGCGCGGCCTGGGCCCGCCTGCACGGGCTCCCGGTCCCCGACGACCCGGTCCGCCCCCTCGGCGAGGGCACCGCCGCCCAGCCCGCCCTCTTCGAGGCCGACCGCTCCACCCTGCCCCCGGGCACCGACCGCCTCGCCGCCCTGGCCGAGGTCCACGACGACCAGCTGCGCCGCATCGCCGCGCTCCCCGAACCCGGGCGCATGCGCCTGCTCGCGGCCGTGGAGTCGGCGGGCGGGCTCGCCGCGGCGGAGATGGGCCACGACGGCCTGCCCTGGCGGCCCGACACGCACGACGAGATCCTCACCGAACTCCTCGGCCCCCGGCCACCGGCGGGGCGGCGCCCGCCCGTGCTCGCCGACCTGGTCACCCGGATCAGCGAGGCCGTCGGCCGCGAGGTCAACCCCGACTCGCCCGCCCAGGTCCTCAGGGCCATGGCGTGGGTCGGCCACCCGGTGGAGTCCACCCGATCCTGGGTGCTGGAGAGGGTCGACCACCCGGTGGTCCCCCTGCTGCTGCGCTACAAGGAGCTCTCCCGCCTGCACGCGGCCAACGGCTGGGCCTGGCTGGAGACCTGGGTGCGCCGGAGGCCCGGCCCCGACGGCCGGACCCTGGGCCGCTTCCACCCCGACTACGTGGTCGGCGGGGTGGTCTCCGGCCGCTGGGCCACCCGGGGCGGCGGAGCCCTCCAGATTCCGAGGTCGGTCCGGCGGGCGGTGGAGGCCGACCCCGGCTGGGTCCTGGTCCGCGCCGACGCCGGCCAGCTCGAACCCCGTGTGCTCGCCGCGGTCTCCGGCGACGGCGCCCTCGCCGCCGCGGCGGCCGAGGAGGACCTCTACGCGCGGCTGGCCGCGCAGGTGGGCGGGGACCGCCAGCGCGCCAAGATCGGCATGCTCGCCGCCATGTACGGCCAGACCTCCGGGGACGCCGCGCCCCTGCTGGCCACCATGCGCCGCCTGTACCCGCGCGCCCTGGAGTACGTGGACGCCGCCGCGCGCACCGGGGAGGCCGGGGGCGTGGTCCGCTCCTGGCTGGGCCGCACCTCGCCGGTCCCGCCCGGCTGGGAGGCCGCCGTCGCCGGGGCCGGCGGCGAGCGCCGCCGCCGCGCCCAGGGGCGGTTCACCCGCAACTTCGTCGTGCAGGCCACCGCCGCCGAGTGGGCCCTGGTCCTGCTCGCGGCGCTGCGCCAGCTCCTGCCCGCCATGCCCGAGGGCGCGGGGATCGTCTTCTTCGTCCACGACGAGGTGGTGCTGCACGTGCCCGCCGACATGGCCGACGTGGTGGTGCGGGCGGTCGCCGGCGCCGAGGCCCGCACCCGCGCCGTCCTCTTCGGCGACACACCGGTGCGCTTCCCGCTCGCCCCGGTCGTCACGCGCAACTACGCCTCCCTCACCAACGGTTGAACCTCCGGGACGTGGACGTTGGATATCGGAGCGCGTGGGCTTCTTGCAAAGTCGTCCCGGTACGCCCATTCTTGGATCCGGACAAGTTGTCGACAGGCCGTGCGCCGCAGGGGTTCCCCCGCCCCCGGACGGCTCACAGAAAGGTGAGATCCCCCCGTGCGGAGCCGTTTGAGAACGTGTGCGGGCACCACCGCGGCCGTGGCGGTCGCCTTCACCGCCTTCGGAACCTCCCCCGCCTGGGCGGACCCGGTGGTGGAGCAGCGCCCCCCCATCAGCGAACAGCTCGCCCAGGACGCACCCAGCGGCACCGACCCGCGCCAGGGCGCCGGGTCGGGCACCGGCCGCACCCCCGACGTCTCGCGGGTCTCCGAGCTGCGGCGCGACGCCTACGTGGCCCCCTTCCGGGAGGCGCGCACCGTCGAGTACTTCGCCGTCGCCCCGCACACCCTGCCCCGCGGGGCCGTCTCGGCGGTCCGCGCGATCGAGGGCGTTCGGAGCGTCCTGACCGTGGACGCCGCCCGCGTGGAGATCGACGGCGAGCCCACCTCGGTCCTGGGCGTGAACCCCTCCAGCTTCCGCAACCACGCGCCCGAGCCCTCGGCGGAGTCCGACGAGATCTGGCAGGGGGTGGCCGAGGGCCACATCGCCCTGTCCAACGACGTCGGCACCGCGCGCGGCCTGGAGGTCGGCGGCCGGGTCACCGTCGCGGGCGGCCGGGGCGAGATCCCCCTGGAGGTGTGGACGCACGCCACCTCCGGCATCGCCGGGATCGACGCCCTCGTCTCGCGCCAGCGGGCCGCCGAGCTGGGCATGCCCGAGGGCAACGCCCTGGTGGTCTCCGCTCCCGAGGCCGACCTCTGGGAGCTGCACGAGGCGCTGGCCGAGGCCCTGGGCGAGGAGGTCTCCCTCCAGCTCGTGGCCGACGCCCCCGAGCCCCTCGTCTCCGGCGACGCCGTGCCCTCCTCGGTGATCGAGCAGGTCATCGCCAACGCAGAGAGCCAGCTCGGGGTCCCCTACGTGTGGGGCGGCACCACCCCGAACGTCGGGTTCGACTGCTCGGGCCTGCTCCAGTGGGCCTTCCGCGAGGCGGGCGTGTCCATCCCCCGGGTGACCCACGACCAGTGGAACGCCGGGGAGCGCGTGGCCTTCGACGACATCCAGCGCGGCGACCTGCTGTTCTGGCGCTCGGACCCCACCGCCCCCGACTACATCTCGCACGTGGCGATCTACCTGGGCGAGGGCATGATGCTGGAGGCGCCCCGGACCGGGCTGAACGTGCGCGTCACACCGGTGCGCACCTCCAACTACGCCGGTGCGGTGCGCGTCAACACCTGATCCGGCCCGAGGACACCGCCCCGCCCGGCCGTGCGCCGGGCGGGGCGGTCGGCTGTCGGGCTCCGGGGCGCACGCGCGGCGAGCCGGCATTCCAGGTACTACATATGTACACGGAACCGACCGCGTGCGTTCTCCCGCCGCGGGGCCCGGCGGGGCGGCGGGCGGTCCGACGGGCGCCGCGTGAACGCGCACCGGCGGAGGGGCCGGAGAACGAGAGCGGGCCGTGGGGGGGGCGCGGCCCGGACCCCCCCCCCCCCCCCGCGCACCGGGTGCCGCAAACACCCCCCCC
>NZ_VWVV01000047.1 GCF_009830945.1 Nocardiopsis sp. FR4
TGGCGCGCATGATGAGCATGTACTTCATGGTGGTCTCCCTGGGTGTGGTGGGCCCCGGGTGCGGGGCCGCTTCTCACTCCTAGGTCGAACGGGCGCGGGCGGGGATCGACACGGCCGCCGAACTTTTCTCCGGGGATCCGGAACGGGGGGCCGCGGCTTTCCGCTCCCGTCCACCGGGCACGCGCTCGGCAGCCGCCCGCCCGGCGGTCCGGGGGGGCTCAGCGCCAGGACCAGGCCCACAGCAGCAGGCACACGAAGACGAAGAAGACCACGATCCCGCCGGTGGTCCAGGGGATGTGCACCCTGGGCCGGAGCTTGCGCACGCCGATCACCAGCAGTACGACCAGCAGGCCCATGACGATGAGGCCGTCCCACGCGCCGCTCACCACAGCATCGACCCTTCCGGACGGGGGGTTGGGGAGGTCACAGTCCCAGGCCGCGACCCACGATCTCCTTCATGATCTCGGTGGTGCCGCCGTAGATCGTCTGGATGCGGGAGTCCTGCCAGGCCCGTGCCACGGGGTATTCCATCATGTACCCGTACCCGCCGTGAAGCTGCAGGCACCGGTCCATGACCTTGTTGCACAGTTCGGTGGTCCACCACTTGGCCATGGCGGCGTCCTCGACGGTGAGCTCACCCCGGTTGAGCAGGCCGATGCCCCGGTCCACGTAGGTGCGGGCGATGTCCACCTCGGTGGCCAACTCGGCCAGGACGAAACGGGTGTTCTGGAAGCGCCCAATCGGGCGGCCGAAGGCGGTGCGCTCCCGGCAGTAGGCGATGGTGTGCTGGAGCATGGCCTCGGCGGAGGCCACCGCGCACGTGGCGATGGACAGCCGCTCCTGCGGCAGGTTCTCCATCAGGTGGATGAAGCCGCCGCCCTCCCCGCCGATGAGGTTGGCCGCCGGGACGCGCACGTCCTCGAAGAACAGCTCGGCGGTGTCCTGGGCCTTCATGCCCACCTTGTCGAGGTTGCGCCCCCGCTCGAAGCCGGGGGTGCCGCGCTCGACCGCCAGGAGGGAGAAGCCCTGCGCGCCCGCCTCCGGGTCGGTCCGGGCGACCACGATCACCAGGTCGGCGTTGACGCCGTTGGTGACGAAGGTCTTGGAGCCGTTGAGCACGTAGGAGTCGCCGTCGCGTACCGCCGAGGTGGTGATGCCCTGCAGGTCGCTGCCCGCACCGGGCTCGGTCATCGCGATGGCGGTGATCAGCTCGCCGCTGGCGAACCCCGGCAGCCAGCGCCTCCTCTGCTCCTCGTCGGTCAGGCCGACCATGTACGGGGCCATGACGTCGTTCTGGAGGGTGAAGCCGAGCCCGCTGGCGTGGGCGCGGCAGATCTCCTCGTTGACGACGGCGTTGTACCGGAAGTCGTGCGTCCCGGTGCCGCCGTACTCCTCGGGCACGCCGTGGCCGAGCAGTCCCACCTCGCCCGCCTTGGCCCACACCTCGCGGGGAACGATCCCGTCCTCCTCCCACCGGGAGTGGAAGGGCACGACCTCGCGCCGCAGGAACTCCGCCACCGATGCGCGGAAGAGGTCGTGTTCGGCGTCGAAGAGTTCCCGCTTCATGCGCTGCTCCGGGTGTCGGGGACGGCTGCGTGACGCCACAGTAACCGAGCAGCATTCGGTTTTGAAGGGGGCGGTCCAAGCGGGGGCAAAGTTCCCGTGCACGTGCGCGTCCGGTCGGCGGTTCCCGCCGGAGCCGGGCCCGCGGTCTTCCTAGGGTGGCGGCGGGGTCCGGGATCTGGGGAACGGGGCCCGGAGACCGCCCGCCCGGAGGGTTCAGCGCGAGGGAGGGCCATGGTCCGGCACGAGTCCGAGCGCCGCGAGCGCAGGGAGCACCGCGGCGGAAGGATCGCGGTCATCATGACCGCGCTGATGCTCACCGTGCTGCTGGCGGCCCTGGACCAGACGATCGTGTCCACCGCGCTGCCCACGATCGTGTCCGACCTGGGCGGGCTCAACCACCTGTCGTGGGTGATCACCGCCTACCTGCTCGCGGTCACGGCCGTCACACCGCTGTGGGGCAAGCTCGGCGACCAGTTCGGGCGCAAGCCGCTCTTCCTGACCTGCATCGCCGTGTTCCTGGCCGGGTCGGCCCTGTGCGGGACCGCCCAGGACATGCTCCAGCTCATCCTCTTCCGGGGGGTGCAGGGCGTCGGGGGCGGCGGGCTCATGGTGCTCGCCTCGGCCATCATCGGCGACGTGGTCTCACCGCGCGAGCGCGGCAGGTACCAGGGGCTGTTCGGCGCGGTGTTCGGTGTCTCCAGCGTGGCCGGGCCGCTGCTCGGCGGACTGTTCGTCGACCACCTGACCTGGCGGTGGGTGTTCTACGTGAACCTGCCGCTGGGGTTCGTGGCCTTCGCGACGGTGCTCGCGGCGCTGCCCCGCCGCCAGTCGGCGGGCCGCCAGAGCATCGACTACGCCGGGATCGTGCTGCTGGCCGCCACCGCGGTCTGCCTCACCCTGGTCGCATCCTGGGGCGGCAGCCTCTACGCGTGGTGGTCGCCGCAGGTGGTCGGGCTGCTGGTCGCCGCCGCGGCACTGGGTACGGGCTGGTGGCTCTCGGCGCGCCGGGCACCGGAGCCGGTCATGCCGCTGAGCCTGTTCCGGAACCCGACCATCGCGGTGGCCATGGCGATCGGCTTCTGCGTGGGCTTCGCGATGATGGGCTCGATGGCCTTCCTGCCGCTCTTCCTCCAGGTCGTGCACGGCATGTCGCCCACGGCCTCGGGGCTGCACCTGCTGCCGATGGTGGTGGGGTTGTCGCTGACCTCCATCGGCAGCGGGCGCCTGGTCGCGCGCACCGGCCACTACAAGGCCTACCCCGTGCTGGGGATGGCGGTGACCGCGCTGGGGCTGGTGCTGCTCTCCCGGATGGGACCGCAGAGCTCACAAGTGGAGATGGGGCTGTACTTCTTCGTCCTCGGGGTGGGCCTGGGCCTGGTGATGCAGGTGGTGGTCCTGGTGGTACAGAACGCCGCCACCTACGCCAACCTGGGTGTGGCCACCTCCTCGGCGACGTTCTTCCGGTCCATCGGCGGGTCCTTCGGCACCGCGGTGTTCGGCGCGATCTTCTCCGGGCAGCTCTCGGACAACCTGGCGGACCGGGCCGAGCAGATCCAGCTCCCGGCCGGGGTGGACCTGTCCGCCCTGGAGAGCGACACGCGCAGCCTGGACCAGCTGCCCCCGGCGGCGCAGGCGTCGTTCCTCCAGGCCTACGCGGACGCCGTGGACACCGTGTTCCTGTGGGCGGCGCCGGTGGCCCTGGCCGGGTTCGTGCTGGCGCTGTTCCTGCGGCAGGTGCCGCTGCGCACCACCGTGGACACCCCGGACCTGGACGAGTCCCTCCCGCCCGTGGCCGTCGGGAGCCGCAGCGCCCTCGCGCACGTGGAGAGGGAGGTGTTCCGTGCCTGCGGCCGCGAGGGCGCCGACCAGATGTACGCGCGCCTGCGGGAGGCGGCGGGGCTGGAGATCTCGCCCCGATCGTGCTGGGTGCTCAGCCACCTGGGCGTCACCGGGCCGCTGCGGTGCGTGGAACTGGTGGAGATGTCCGGGCTCCCCGAGGAGTACTGGGAGGCGGCGCACCGGGAGCTCCTCGAAGCGGGCTACCTGACCGGTGAGGGGGAGCCCTGGGAGCTCAACCGCCGCGGCGGGGAGGCCGCCCGTGCGGTCTTCGAGGCCCAGCGCACCGCCCTGCGCTCGCTGCTGGCCGACTACGGGCCCGAGGAACACCCCGAGGTGGTGGCGGTGCTGGAGCGGATGGCCAGCGACACCCTCGGGGACGAGAGCGACGCCGCGCGCCTGGGCGACGGCGTCCACCGTGCGTGAGGCCGGGCGGAGGAGCGCAGAGGACCCTAGTAGCCCCCGCTGCCTCCGCCGTCCCCCCGTCTCCGGAGCCACCGCTGTGGCCCCCGTACCCCTGCCCGGGGTCCGCACCGGAGGAAGAGGAGTGTCCCGGCTGGTCCGAGCCGCCGCGGCGGTTCCGCCAGAGCCGCCGTTCCCGCACCCATACGAACAGGACCACGGACGCATGGACCAGGCACAGGACCAGGAGGGCGAGAGCCGCGTACGGGCTGACGGGGCGGACGAGGCCCTCCGGCAGCCAGGTGTCGCCGTGCACGGGGCACACCAGGGCCATGAAGGCGGTCGCGAACAGCCAGAAGAGCACATCACCGAGTTCCGCTCCCAGGACGAACGCCCGAACGGCCAGCACCAGCGGAACCAGAACGGCGACCGCGCACACTGCGAGTACCACGACCGGCTCTTCTGCCAGTTCCGTCACAGCGGTCCTCTCCGTGGGCCTCTCAGGGCCTTGCCCGCCCTCCCAGTACACCAGTCGGTGCCGCGACCGCGCTATGCCCCGGCGCGGGATCTCCGGAATCCGGGGGGCGGTGTCTTGTCTGATTCGAGAAACCGAATACAGTTCGGTTCAGAAACGTCATCCAGGCCCTTGGAGGACCCGTGGCCGAGGCATACATCGTCGGCGCAGTACGCACCCCCGTCGGCACGAAGAAGGGTGCCCTGGCCGCCGTGCACCCGGCGGACCTGGGGGCGCACGTGCTCAGGGAGCTCGTCACCCGCACCGGGGTCGACCCGGCGGCGGTCGAGGACGTCATCATGGGCTGCGTGAGCCAGGTCGGGCCGCAGGCGCTCGACCTCGCCCGCACGTCCTGGCTCTCCGCCGGTCTTCCCGAGTCGGTCGCGGGCGTGACCATCGACCGCCAGTGCGGCTCCTCGCAGCAGGCCGTGCACTTCGCCGCCCAGGGCGTCATGTCCGGCACCCAGGACCTCGTGGTGGCCTCCGGTGTGGAGAACATGGGCATGGTCCCCATGGGCTCCAACGTCCAGTACGCCGTCGACAACGGCCTGAGCCTCTACGGCGAGGGCTGGGTCGAGCGCTACGGCACGCAGGAGGTCTCCCAGTTCCGCGGCGCCCAGCTCATGTGCGAGAAGTGGGGCTTCAAGCGCGAGCAGCTGGAGGAGTACGCCCTGGAGAGCCACCAGCGCGCCGCCCGGGCCCTGGAGGCGGGCTACTTCGACGACCAGGTCGCCCCGCTGGCCGGCGTCGGCCGGGACGAGGGAGTGCGCCCCGACACCACCCTGGAGAAGATGGCGGGCCTGAAGCCGCTGCGCGAGGGCTGGGCGCTCACCGCGGCCGTGGCCAGCCAGATCTCGGTCGGCGCGGGCGCGGTCCTGATCGCCTCCGAGCGCGCCGTCGAGCGGCACGGCCTGACCCCGCTGGCCCGGATCGTCCAGCTGTCCCTGGTCGGCGACGACCCTGTGTACATGCTCACCGCGCCCATCCCCGCGACGCGGATCGCGCTGGAGCGGGCCGGGCTGAGCATCGACGACATCGACGTCACCGAGATCAACGAGGCCTTCGCCCCGGTGCCGCTGTCCTGGATCCAGGAGCTGGGCGCCGACCCGGCCAGGGTCAACCCCAACGGCGGCGCGATCGCCCTGGGCCACCCGCTGGGCGCCACCGGGACCGTCCTGCTGACCAAGCTGGTCAACGAGCTGCACCGCACCGGCGGCCGGTACGGCCTCCAGACCATGTGCGAGGGCGGCGGCCAGGCCAACGTCACCATCATCGAGCGCGTCTGACCCTTCCGTCGGGCGGGTGCCTGTGTGGTCGCGTGCACGCGACCACACAGGCACCTCTCATGGGCCAGCGGCGGTTCGCACCGAACTCGCGCGGGCGGGACTCCTCGGTCGCCCGGGGACACCGCGTACCCGTCCCAGCCGGGACGCGTTCGAGGGGCGCGCGGGGTGGCGGAGGGCTTCCCCCTCCTGCCGGAGGCCTGGACCGTTCGCTTCGGCGTGCGCGGCCGGACCGGCCGCGCACGGGGCTCATCCCCTCCGGGGCTGCGGGGCCGCGGGCATCGGCCGCGCCGGGCGGATGTTGTGGTTGCGGTGGAAGAGGTTGTCGGGGTCGTACTTCGTCTTGACCGCGCTCAGCCGGGCGTGGTTGCGCTCGCCGAACCCGGCCAGGACGCGCTCCTCGCCCTCGTCGGTGACGAAGTTCAGGTACACGTCCCCCGTGGCCCAGGGGCGCATGTCCTCGCGGACCGCCTCCACCCACCGGATGGCGCGCATGTCGTCCTCGGGGTCCTCCCACATCGCCAGGGGGTGCACGCCCCACAGCGCGTGCCGCCACGGCACCGGGTAGTCGGCCAGGGAACGGTCCACGGCGCCGCCGAACGCGAAGAGGATGTGGCCCGTCGGCGAGGGGACGACCATCTCGTCCGCGCGGGCGCAGAAGGCGTCGAGGGCCTCGTCGGGCAGCTCGTCCAGGTGCTCCACCGACCAGTAGTTGCGGTAGCCGGGCGGGTCGTCCAGAGCCTGCTGGACCTCCGGATAGGGCATCGCCGTGAGCACCTCGACCTCGGGGCTCATCCGGACGAACGGCGCCGCCAGGTCGCGCAGCGCCGACTCCCCGCCCGCGAAGGTCATCACCACGGCGCACACCAGGGTGCCCACCAGTTCCTCGGGGACGAACGGCTCGGGCTGGGCGACCAGGTAGATGAGGCCGCCGCCGAGCTCGTCCGGAGCCGTCTCCATGACGTCCCGCCACAGGCGGCCCACGTCCGGCCCCGCCTCCGGCCGGAACATCAGCAGGCCGAGGGAGAACTCCGGCAGCGGGTGCAGGCGCATGTCCAGCCGGGTGGCCACGCCGAAGTTGCCGCCGCCCCCGTGCAGCGCCCAGAACAGCTCCGGGCGCTCGTCGGCGGAGGCGCGCACCAGGTCGCCCTCGGCGGTCACCAGGTCGACGCCGAGAAGGTTGTCGCAGGCCAGGCCGAACTTGCGCTCCAGCCACCCGGATCCGCCGCCGAGCGTGAAGCCGCCGACCCCGGTGGTGGAGACCCGGCCGCCGACGGCGGCCAGCCCGAACGGCGCGGTGGCCGCGTCCAGGTCGCGCATGAGGGCGCCGCCGGAGACCCGGACGAGCATCGACTCCCCGTCCACGGCCACGGTGTTCATCCGGCGCAGGTCGACCACCAGGCCGCCGTGGGTCGAGCCCATCCCGGCGACGCTGTGCCCGCCGCCGCGCACGGCGATCTCCAGTTCCTCCTCGCGGGCGCACTCGATGGCCCGGCGCACGTCGTCCACGGTCGCGCACTGCGCGATCACACCGGGCCGCAGGTCCGTCATCGCGTTGAAGAGGGTCCGTGCCTCCTCGAAACCGTCGTCCGCGGGGACGAACACGGTGCCGGAGAACCCCGACCTCAGGCGGTTCAGCGCGGTGTCGGTCACGGGACGTAGATTGAGCTGGGCCATGGCTTCCCCCCTGGGCCGCGGGGCGTGCCCCGGGGCCGGTCGGTCCCGGAGGGCCGTGGCGGCCACCGGAGCGGTACACGCCGTGAACACCCCTGTCCGTGCAGGTTAGGACGGTACCCGGGGCGGCGATAACCCCGTTTTGACGGATCGTTGCCGGAAACTGTTCCGGATCTGTGCGCGGGAGGCGTGTCGCCCGCACCGAGCGGGACAGCGTCCGAGCCGGGCTTGACCGGCCCGTGGCCCGCGCGTGGGCGGACCGTGGCCGGGCTCCCGGCCCGCTGGAATCCTTTTCGGGCCGGGTGTCGATCCGAGGTCCGCCCGTTCGTGGAGAGGGTGAGAGACCGGCGGAGCGCCGACCGACACCCTTCCGAGGAACGCCACCATGAAGCAGTACCCGCTCAGCATCCACCAGCCCGGCGCAGAGGCGCCGCCCGCCGAGGAGCTTGAGGCGATCATGAGCGACGTGGAGGCGGTGAACCGCGACGTGCGGGTGGGTGTTCGCCGGCGGCCTGCGCGCGCCCGACACGGCCACCGTGGTGCGGCGGCGCAAGGACGGGGTCCTCACCACCGACGGCCCCTGCCTGGAGGGCCGGGAGCACGTCGGCGGCTTCAACGTCATCCGCGCCGCCGACCTGGACGAGGCCCTGGAGCGGGGGCGCAGGCTCACCCTGGCCACCACCCCGCCGGTCGAGGCCAGACCCATGGAGCCCGGAAGCCGCTGACGGGTTCGGAACCGAGGGCCGCCCCCGCGCGGATCGAGCGCGTGTTCCGCGAGGAGCACGGCCGGACCGCGCCGGGAACCGGGGGAGGGGCCCGGCCCCGGGAGCCTCAGCGGGCGCCCGGGGCCAGCGCCGGGCCGCCGACGCCCCCCTCCAGGCCCAGCCAGGCGGCCATCTCGGCCAGCTGCTCCAGGAGTTCGGGCAGCGTCTCGGCGGGAGCCCCCTCCTCCAGGGTGATCCGCTGCGCGAGCAGGACCCCCGCCCGGCGGTCGGCCTTGAGGTCCACCCGTGCCACGAGGTCCTCGCCCAGGAGGAAGGGCAGCACGTAGTAGCCGTGGACGCGCTTGGCGGCGGGCACGTAGATCTCCAGCCGGTAGCGGAACCCGAACAGCTCCTCCGCGCGGCCGCGGGTCCACACCAGGGAGTCGAAGGGGCTCAGCAGCGCGCGGGCGCGCACCCGGCGCGGGACCCGCGCGTCCCGGTGCAGGTAGGCGGTGCGCTCCCAGCCCTCCACCCGCACCGGCACCAGCTCGCCGGAGTCCACCAGGTCGGCGACGGCAGCCCGGGACTCGGCGGCGCCGAGGCGGAAGTAGTCGCGCAGGCACGCCTCGGTGGCCACGCCGTGGGCGCGGGCGGCGATGGCGACCAGTTCGCGGTTGGACTCCTCGGGGGTACGCAGGGGGGCGGCGTGCACCTCCGGCGGCAGCACCCGCTCGGGCAGGTCGTAGAGCCGCTCGAACTGGGCGTTGCGGCCGTCGGCGGTCAGGTCGCCGACCCAGAACAGGTACTCCAGGCACTTCTTGGCCTCGGACCAGTTCCAGCCCCAGTGCTCCCGGACCCGGGGCAGGTCGTGCCGCAGCTCCGCCTCGACCTGGCGTGCGCTGGCCGGGCCGATCCGGACCACCTCCTCATACACCGCCTTGACCAGTTCGGGCCGCTCGTCCCAGACGGAGGACATCCACCCGGCCCGCTCCCGGGCGCGGTTGGCCTCCATCCGGTAGCGCAGCAGCTGGCGGGTGGCGGGCGGCACCAGGCTCGCCTCGTGCGCCCAGCACTCCACCAGCCGGGCGCCGCCCGAGCCCGCCGCCGTGGTCGCGGCCCGGTCCAGCAGCGCGGTGTCGTAGGCGCCCATGCGCGCGAAGACCGGCAGGTACTGGCTTCGGGCCAGGACGTTCACGCTGTCGATCTGCAGCAGGCCCACCCGGCGCACCACCCGGGCCAGGTGGGTGAGGGTCGGCCTGCCCTTGGGCCTGGGGTCGGCGAAACCCTGGGCGGCGAGCGCGATTCTGCGCGCCTGGGAAAGGGAGAGCTCCGCGTCGCGGCGGGGGTGCGGTTCGGCCATGCGGTCACGGTATCCCCCGCCTCCGACCCTTCCGGCTCAGCCCATGCGCCGGTGCAGGTTCTCCTCCCCGGACGGCCCGGGGACGGTCGGGGCGATGAGCGGACCCGGCAGCGAGGGGTCGACCACCCCCTCCTCCAGCCACGTGTAGGCGTCGTCCATGACGCGCCGGGACAGCTTGCCGTCCACGGTGTCGGTGTTGGACCACAGGCCCTCGAAGAGCGCCTCGACGCGGAGCCGGGACTGGCGGCAGAAGACGTCGGCCAGCTCCAGGGGGCCGGTCCCGCGTTCGGGACGGGTGTCGGCGTCGTCCCGGGCGCGCACGACCACGGCGCTCATCGCGAACAGCTCCGCGCCGATGTCCACGATCCGGGCGAGAAAGCCCTGCTTGACCTCCATACGGCCCTGCCAGCGCGACATCCCGTAGAACGTGGACCGGGCGAGCCTGCGGCAGGCGCGCTCCACGTACCGCAGGTGGGCGGCGAGGGGACCGAACTCCCCGAAGGCCGACGGCACCTGCCCCCGGCCCACGGCCAGGGTGGGCAGCCAGGAGGCGTAGAACCCGCCGGCCCTGGCCAGCGCCCGGGCCCGGTCGGCGGGTTCGGCCTCGGGGTCGATGAGGTCTCCGGCCACGGACAGGTGGGCGTCCACCGCCTCGCGGGCGATGAGCAGGTGCATGATCTCGGTGGACCCCTCGAAGATCCGGTTGATGCGCAGGTCGCGCAGGAGCTGTTCGGCGGGGATCCCCCGCTCGCCGCGGGCGGCCAGCGAACCGGCGGTCTCGAAGCCGCGGCCGCCGCGGATCTGCACGAGCTCGTCGGCGATCGCGTACGCGTGCTCGGAGGCCCACAGCTTGGCGATGGCGGCCTCGACGCGGATGTCGTTGCGCGCGTCGTCGGCCATCTGCCCGGCCAGGTCCAGCATCGCCTCCATGGCGTAGGTGGTGGCGGCGATATAGGAGATCTTCTTGGCGATCTCCTCGTGCCGGCCCACCGGCCGCCCCCACTGGACGCGCTCCCGGGACCACTCGCGGGCCACCTTGGTCGCCCACTTGCCCGCGCCCACGCATATGGCGGGCAGGGAGAGCCGCCCGGTGTTGAGCGTGGACAGCGCGATCCGCAGCCCCTGGCCCTCCGCGCCGATCCGGTTGGCCGCCGGGACCCGCACCCCGTGCAGCCGGGTCAGGCCGTTCTCGAGTCCGCGAAGCCCCATGAAGCGGTTGCGCCGCTCCACGGTGATGCCGGGGGAGTCGCCCTCCACCACGAACGCGGTGACGCCTCCCCGGCGGCCGGGGCCCTCGGGCACCCGCGCCATGACCACGAGCAGGTCGGCGACCACGCCGTTGGTGGTCCACAGCTTGACCCCGTCCAGGACGTACTCGTCACCGTCCTCGGAGGGCGTGGCGGTGGCGCGCAGGCGGGCCGGGTCGCTGCCCACGTCGGGTTCGGTGAGCAGGAACGCGCTGATCGCCCCGCCCGCGCAGCGGGGCAGGAACTCCCGCTTCTGCTCCTCGGTGCCGAACATGGCGACCGGCTGCGGCACCCCGATGGACTGGTGGGCCGAGAGCAGGGCGCCGATCGCGGGCGAGGCCGAGCCGACGAGGGCCAGCGCGCGGTTGTAGTACACCTGGCCGAGCCCGAGCCCGCCGTACTCCGCGGGGATCTTCATGCCGAACGCGCCCAGCTCGCGCAGGCCCCGCACCACCTCGTCGGGGACGCGCTCCTCCCGTTCGACGCGCTGGGAGTCGATCCCCGCGCAGAAGTCGCGCAACCGGCCCAGGAACTCCTCGCCCCGGCGCCGGGTCTCCTCGTCCGGGCGGGTCAGGGGGTGGATGAGGTCCAGGCGCAGGCGCCCCAGGTAGAGCTCCTTGGCGAAGCCGGGCCGGTGCCAGGCGCTCTCGCGGGCCTGCTCGGCCACGGCGCGGGACCGCCGCTCGTCGACCTCCTCGGGGCCGCCGGTACCGGTGGTGTGGGTGTCGGGCGCTGACATGCGTGCTCTCACCTCGCCGAGGGAACGGTGTGTGGTGCGCATCACATGACTACCCGGCGATGCGACCCCTACCCGTGCGGCGTCGGCCCGCGGGCGGAGGGGCGCGCGGAAAAACCTTTGGCCCAATGCGAACCTTCGGGGGGGCCTGGCCGTCCAACAGGGCGCGACAACACACCGAGCATGTGCCGGGAGTCGCGGTGCCCCGGTGCGGAGGACGGCCGCACCGGGGCCCATCCGTCCCACGGGCGCCCGACCGGGCCCGCGCCCCCACCGCGCCGCTTCCGCCATGGCCTAGCCTTTTGCTGTGCGTATCGCGACATGGAATGTGAACAGTGCCCGGGCCAGGGCCGAGCGGATCGGCGCCTGGCTGGACCGGAGCGACGTCGACGTCCTCGCCATCCAGGAGACCAAGGCCCGGGACGACCAGTTCCCCGCCTCCGTCTTCACCGACCGCGGCTACGAGGTGGCCCACCACGGCCTGTCCCAGTGGAACGGGGTCGCGATCGCCTCCCGCGTCGGGCTGGAGGACGTCCGGATCGGCTTCCCCGGCCAGCCCGGCTACGGCGACCCGGAGGAGACCGAGGCCCGCGCCATAGGCGCCACCTGCGCGGGCGTGCAGGTATGGAGCCTGTACGTGCCCAACGGGCGCGAGGTCGACCACCCGCACTACGCCTACAAGCTCCGCTGGTTGGAGGCTCTGCGCGCGGCGGGCGCGGCCCGGCTGGCCGCCGACCCCGACGCGCAGATCGCCTACGCCGGCGACTTCAACGTCGCCCCCCGCGACGAGGACGTGTGGGACATGGCCGCCTTCGAGGGCAGCACCCACGTCACCGAGCCCGAGCGCGCCGCCTTCGACAAGCTGGTCGGCGCCGGTTTCGAGGAGGTCGTGCGCACCTACGCCCCCGGCCCCGGCGTGTACACCTACTGGGACTACAAGGGCCTGTGCTTCCCCAAGCGCAAGGGGATGCGCATCGACTTCGTGCTGGCCTCCCCGGCGCTGCGCGACCGCGTGAGCGGTGCCAGCATCGACCGCGAGGAGCGCAAGGGCAAGGGCGCCTCCGACCACGCCCCGGTCATCGTGGGCCTGGACGGCGACAACGGCGAGCCCAAGCCCAAGCCGGCCGAGCCCGGGCGGGCCGGGGCCGAGAAGCCCGGGGCGGCCTCGTGAGCGCGGGGCCGCGCGTCGCGGTCTTCGGCAGCGTGAACATGGACCTGGTCGCCTACGTGGACCAGGTCCCGGCCAGCGGCGAGACGGTCACCGGGACGGCCTTCCGCCAGGTGCCCGGCGGCAAGGGCGCCAACCAGGCCGTCGCCGCCGCCCGGGCCGGCGCCGAGGTGTCCTTCCTGGGCGCGGTGGGCGAGGACTCCTTCGGCGGGGAACTGCGCGCCAACCTCCTGGCCAACGGCATCGACGTCTCCGGCCTGCGCACGGTCCCCGGGGTGTCGGGCGTGGCGCACATCGTCGTGGACGGCAGGGCCAACAACTCGATCATCGTGGTCCCCGGGGCCAACGGCGGAGTCACCGGAACGGTGGAGGGCGACGCCCGGATCATCGAGGGCGCCGCCGCGCTGCTGCTCCAGCTCGAACTGCCCATGGAGGCGGTGGCCGCGGCCGCGCGCACCGGCCGGGAGCTGGGCGTTCCGGTCTACCTCACCCCCGCCCCCGCGCGGGAGCTGCCCGCCGAGCTCCTGGAGTCGGTGGACGTCCTCGTGCCGAACCAGCACGAGGCGGCGGCGATCACCGGCCGCACCGACCCCGCGGAGGCGCTGGCGGCCCTGGTGGAACTGGTCCCGGAGGTGCTGCTGACCCTGGGCGGGGACGGCTCCCTGTACGGCCGCCGGTGCGCCGAGCCGGTGCGCGTTCCCGCGCTCCGGGTGGAGGCGGTGGACACCACGGCGGCGGGGGACACCTTCTGCGGTTCCTTCGCGGTCGCCCGGGCCGAGGGGCGCGGACTCGAGGAGGCGATGCGGTTCGCCGCGGCGGCGGCCGCGCTCTCGGTCCAGCGGCACGGCGCCAGTTCGTCGATGCCCACCCGGGACGAGGTGGAGGCCCTCCTCGGCGGCTGAGCCGCACGGGCCGGGGCGGCGACGGAAGAGAGGCCGGGGCGGCGCCGCCCCGGCCTCTCCGCGCGCGCGGCGGGCGCGGGGCCCGCCGCGCCCGCGCTACATGTGCTCGGGGGCCTCCACGCCCAGCAGGTCCAGACCCTGCACGAGGACCCGGAAGGCCACCGCGACCAGCGCCAGGCGCGACTCGCGCTCGGCCTCCGTCGCGGCGGTCAGCACCGGGCAGTGCTCGTAGAAGGCCGTCAGGGCCTGGGCCAGGTCGAACAGGTACGTGGACAGCCGGTGCGGCTGGAGCAGGTCGCCGACCTGGGCCACCACGGCGCCGAACTCCAGCAGCTTGAGCGCCAGGTCGCGCTCGGCGCTCTCGGAGACCGCGATGTCGCCGGTGGCCCGGGACAGCTCCAGGCCGCCCTTGCGGAAGATCGACCGGATCCGGGCCTGGGCGTACTGGAGGTAGGGACCGGTGTTGCCGTTCAGGGCGAGCATGCGGTCGAAGTCGAAGGTGTACTCGGTGTCGTGCGCCACCGACAGGTCGGCGTACTTGACCGCGCCGATGCCCACCTGGCGGGCGATCTCGGCCTGCCCCTCGGCGTCGAGGTCGGGGCGGTTCTCCGCGACCACCGCCGCGGCCCGCTCGACCGCCTCGTCCAGCAGCGCCATCAGGCGCACCGGGGCGCCGCTGCGGGTGCGCAGGATCTTGCCGTCGGAGCCGAGCACGTTGCCGATCTGCACGTGGACGGTCTCGACGCCCTCGGGCAGCCACCCGGCCTCGCGCGCGGCGGCCCAGACCATCTTGAAGTGCATGGCCTGCGGGGCGCCCACCACGTACAGGATGCGGTCGGCCTTGAGGTCCTCCACGCGGTGGCGCACGGTGGCCAGGTCGGTGGTGGCGTAGCCGTAGCCGCCGTCGCTCTTGCGCACGATCAGCGGGACGGGCTTGCCCTCGCGGCCGGTGAAGCCCTCCAGGAAGACGCACAGGGCGCCGTCGCTGACCTCGGCGATCCCCTTGGCCTCCAGCTCCTCGCACACGTCGGGGAGCATGGAGTTGTAGGTGCTCTCACCGGCCAGGTCGTCGTCGGTGAGGGTCACGCCCAGCCTGGCGTACACCTTGTTGAAGTAGACCTTGGACAGGCCGACCAGCTTGCGCCACAGGCGCAGAGTCTCCTCGTCGCCGCCCTGGAGGGCGACCACGCGGCGCCGGGCGCGCGCGGCGAACTCCTCCTGCCCGGGGCCCGAGGAGTCGAACTTGACCCGGGCCGCCTGGTAGAAGGCGTTGGGGTCGCTGGTGAGCAGGTCGGCGTCGGGGGAGTCCTCGCCGACCTCCAGCAGGTGCTCGATGAGCATCCCGAAGGGGGTGCCCCAGTCACCGATGTGGTTCTGGCGGATGACGTTGTGCCCCAGGAACTCCAGGGTGCGCGCGAGTGAGTCGCCGACCACGGTGGTGCGCAGGTGGCCGACGTGCATCTCCTTGGCCACGTTGGGCGCGGAGTAGTCCAGGGGGATGTTCTGGCGCTCCTGCGTCGGAACGCCCAGGCGGGGGTCGTCCAGGAGCCGGCGGGTCTGCTCGGCGATCCAGTCCTCGCGCAGGGTCAGGTTGATGAAGCCCGGTCCGCTGACCTGGACGTCGCGGCAGACGTCGGCCACGTCCAGGTGCTCCATGATCGCCGCGGACACCTCACGCGGCTTTCGGCCCAGTCGCTTGGCGAGCGCGAGCGCGGCGTTCGCCTGGTAGTCGGCGAACTGGGACGGGCGGATGACGGGGTCGGTGTCGGCGAACTCGGGGCCGAAGGCGGCGCCGAGGGCGGACTGGACCCGTCGCGAGAGTACTTCCTGCGGGTCGGCCATGGAGTCCAGCGTACCGACCGGCGGCCCCCTCCCCGCACTCCGTTTTCCGGTCAGTCCCCCTCGGAGGCCTCGGAGCCCCGCTGGCCGGGCGCCTCGGACTGGGCGAGCCGGTGCAGCCAGTTGGGCGGGCGGGTGTGCACCCGGCGGCGAATCTGGTCGCCGATCCGGCCGCCCGCCAGATCGTGTGCCAGCTGGCAGGCGCGCGCCACGCCCTTGGCCCGGCTGCCGCCGTGCGCGATCACCACCGTCCCGTTCAGGCCCAGCAGCGCGGCGCCGCCGTAGGTCTCGCTGTCCAGCCGCTCGCGCAGCTCCCGCAGCGCCCTGCGCTGGAGCAGCGCCCCCGCCTTGGCGGCGGCCGAGGAGGTGAGCGCGGAGTGGACGGCCTCCATCGCGAACGCCGCCGTGCCCTCCACCGACTTCAGGGCCACGTTGCCCGTGTGGCCGTCGGTCACCACCACGTCCACCTTGCGCGCCAGCAGGTCGTGCCCCTCGATGTTGCCCCGGAAGTCCATCGCCTGCGCGCCCTCGGCGGTGGCGGCCAGCAGTTCGGTGGCCCTGCGGATCAGCTTGTTGCCCTTTCCCGGTTCCGAGCCGATGGTCAGGACCCCCACCCGCGGCCTGCGCACCCCGAAGGCCGTCTGCGCGTAGGCGCAGCCCAGGTGCGCGAACTGGACCAGCATCTCCGGCTTGGCGTCGGCGTTGGCCCCGGCGTCCACCATGATCGTCGGCGTCTCGCCGGTGGGCAGGGTCACCGCCAGGGCCGGGCGCAGCACGCCGGGCTGGGTGCGCAGCCGCACCGTGGAGGTGGCCACGACCCCGCCGGTGGACCCGGCCGAGACCAGCGCGTCGGCGTCGCCGCGGCGGATCAGGCGGCAGGAGACGGCCGCGCTGGAGCGGGGCCTCCGCCAGCTGGCCAGGGCGCCCTCGTGCATGGCCAGCTCGTCCTCGGCGTGCACCACCGGGATCTCCCGCAGCGCGCCCTCCTCGGCCAGCAGGGCGGCGATCTCGGCGCGCCGCCCCACGAGGACCACGCGCAGGCCGAGCTCGCGGACGGCGAGCACGGCGCCCCGCACGACCTCCAGGGGAGCGTTGTCCCCGCCCATGGCGTCCACGGCGATGATCGGCGCGGCGGTCCGCCGTGTGACGGGCGCCTCCGCGTCGGGTGTACCAGTCAACTGTTCCCTCACGGGTGTGGTGGGCGGGTGCGAGCGCGTTCCGCACTCCGTACGCGCGGGTCCGGGGACCGCGATGACATGGTGGGACACGCCGGGAACCGGGACCCGCGGGGGGTGTGGTGACACGCTATCCCGTCGCGCGGAGACAGCGTCGTAAGACACGTTCGTCTGCTCATGCGAGGATACTTCCCTTATGTCCAGGTCACCCCTGGACTTCCCGCATGATGGATAAAAGCCCTTAATTGGGGTATACCCGCTCGCTGGCCTGGAGTCTCATCACGCTCCGGGTGCAGGCGAAAACCCATCCCACCCCTTCTGGCGGTTCACCGGCGCCACCCGTACGCCGGAACCGTCGGATCAGGGCTGCCCGACAACCCGCCGGGCTCCCACCCGCCGGGCGGCCCTGCCCACACGCAGAGAGGAGAGGCGTGAGCGTTACGCCAGACGCGACACTGTCTCCGTCCGCCGGACGTCGGTTCCGTGCCTACACGACGAAGCACCTGGACGAGCTCACCTCGCGAGCCGGTCTGTCCGCGGACGAGCGGCTCGCCGTGCAGGCCGTCGCCAGTGTGCTCCCGTTCCGGGTGAACAGCTACGTCGTCGACGAGCTGATCGACTGGACCGCGGCTCCCGACGATCCGATCTACCGCCTGGTCTTCCCCCAGGCCGACATGCTGCCCCCGGACGACGTGTCCAGGATCGCCGACCTGCTGCGCTCTGGCGCCTCGCGCAAGGAGCTGAACGAGGCAGCCAACCAGGTCCGCGCCCGCCTGAACCCGCACCCCGCGGGCCAGATGGACCTCAACGTGCCCAAGACGGCCAACGAGGAGCCCATCCCCGGTGTCCAGCACAAGTACAAGGAGACCGTGCTCTTCTTCCCCAAGCAGGGGCAGACCTGTCACGCGTACTGCACGTACTGCTTCCGCTGGGCCCAGTTCGTGGGCGACGCCGACCTGAAGTTCGCCTCCAGCGAGATCGACCAGCTGGTCGAGTACGTCCGCTCGCACCCCGAGGTCACCAGCGTCCTGTTCACCGGCGGCGACCCGATGATCATGGGCGAGGGGGTCATCTCCAAGTACGTCGAGCCGCTGTTGGAGATCGAGCACCTGGAGTCCATCCGCATCGGCACGAAGGCGCTGGCCTACTGGCCGCAGCGCTTCGTCACCGACCCGGACGCCGACGACACCCTGCGCCTGTTCGAGAAGGTCGTGGCCTCGGGCAAGAACCTGGCGTTCATGGCCCACTTCTCGCACCCCAACGAGATGCGTCCCGAGCTCGTGCAGGAGGCCGTGCGCCGCATCCGCTCGACCGGGGCCGTCATCCGCACCCAGGCGCCGCTGATCCGCACGATCAACGACGACCCGGCGGTGTGGGAGAGCATGTGGCGCACCCACCTGCGGCACGGCATGGTCCCGTACTACATGTTCGTCGAGCGCGACACCGGTCCGCAGGACTACTTCGCGGTGCCGCTGGCGGAGGCCTACCACATCTTCCGCGACGCCTACCAGAACGTGTCGGGCCTGGCCCGCACGGTCCGCGGCCCGTCGATGTCGGCGACCCCGGGCAAGGTGTGCGTGGACGGCATCACCGAGGTGGCGGGCGAGAAGGTGTTCGTCCTGCACTTCATCCAGGCGCGCGACCCGGAGCTGGTCGGCAGGCCCTTCTTCGCCAAGTACGACGAGAAGGCCGCGTGGCTGTTCGACCTCAAGCCCGCGCTGGGCGCCACCCACTTCCCGTGGGAGCAGGCGCCGCTGCCCGGTCCCGGCGGTCTGGTCGACCCCACCCGCCTCTAGCGGCCGCGCCTGGCCGCTCCCGCCGAGCCGCGTCCGTCCCAGGGGAATTGGAGCGTCCCTGGGGCGGGCCGTCGGCCAGGCGCGGGAGGCTCCGAAGAACGCCGCCTTTCGGGCGCCCGAGCCGCGCCGGGAAGGCGTTGAGGCGCGGTGTGGGGCGTCGGTGGTGTTCTGCGGGGGCTGGACGTGCCGCCAGTGAGGGACGAGCCAGGCGCGGGAGGCTCCGAAGAACGCCGCCTTTCGGGCGCCCGAGCCGCGCCGGGAAACACAGTACAGCGGAGCCCGGCACCACTCGTGGTGCCGGGCTCCGCGCGCGTCCGCGTCGAGGACGGAGCCAGCCGCCTGGCGGTTCGGGGCGGTCGCGGCGGCTGTCGACGCGGACGGTATCCGGGCTGGTCTGGTGTGTGGGGGAGGGCGTGCCCGGAGGAGCGGATGCGCGCGGGGGCCGGGCGCACGGGTCGTCGTGGTGCCGCGCGGCTACTTCAGGAGCGCGTCGAACTCGCCGGTCTTGGCGCCGCGCAGGAAGGCGTCGATCTCGTCGTGGGTGTAGACGAGGGCCGGGCCCTGGGGGTCGCGGGAGTTGCGCACCGCGATGTCCCCGTCCGGAAGGGTGGCGACCTCGACACAGTTCCCGTCCGGATTGCTCCAGCTGCTCTTGGTCCAGACGACCTTCGGCAGGCGGTGCGCGGGAACACCGTTGTAGATCGGATACATCTCAACCTCCTGGAACTTCGGGGGACTGGTGAGCGGGGTGTGTCCACACGCGGCCGTCCAGACCGCCGCGCCCGTCGTGTCGAACAGCGGGATCCACCGCGGGCCTCGGACATCCGGGCCCGGGAGCTCGGGTTGTCCAACGGTGGGTTGTTTGTCCCCGCTGCGAGCCACAGAGTAGCCCATGCACGTGCATTCGTACTTACGGCGGTAAGTACCTATGCAAGAACCCGGGGTGATTCATGGCCGAAACCGCATGTCACAGCTGACGCGGCGGTGGTCCGCGCGGTTCCGCGCGTCGGGATCGTTTCCCGGTTGTGGCCGAAGGCGGCCAACCGGGAACCGCCGATGTGTGCGCACAGAGAACGCCCGGGCGCGCAGGGCGGCCAGGCGTGGGCGGGGAAGGGGCCGGAGGGACCCGAGGCGGGGACCCCGTGAGGGGCTCGGGAACCGGCTGAGGGGGACTCAGGAGCGATGGGCGGTGGGGCGCGGGGTCAGGAGTAGCGCTCCAGGAAGGCGCGGAGGATGCCCTCGGTCTCCCCGGGCGGCGGGGCCTGGGTGGCGAGGTGGTCCATCGTCTGCGCGTAGCGGTGGGTGTCGTCGTACTTGTCGAAGTACAGCGCGCTGTTCAGCTGCTCCAGGTAGACCACGTCGGGCAGCTGCGGGGTGGGGAAGCGCAGGATGCTGAAGGGGCCTCCCGCCGCCGGGTGCCCGCCCATCGCGAAGGTGGCCACCTGGATGGTGATGTTGGGGCGGCGGGCCATCGTGAGCAGGTGCTCGATCTGTCCGCGCATCACCTCGGCGTCGCCGTAGGGGCGGTGCAGCACCGCCTCGTCGATGACCGCCCACAGGCGCGGCGCCTCCGGTTCGGCGAACCGGCGCTGGCGGTACATGCGCATCTGCACGCGACTCTCGACGTCGTCCTCGGAGTTGGCCGTGCGGGACAGGCGGATGACCGAGCGGGCGTAGTCCTCGCTCTGGAGCAGCCCGGGCACGAACTGGACCTCGAAGGTGCGGATGACCGACGCGGCCTCCTCCAGGCCCACGTACACGCCGAACCAGTTCGGCAGCACGTCGCCGTACTTGTGCCACCAGCCCTGGGCGTTGGCGCTGGAGACCAGGCCGAGGAGGGCCTCGCGCTGCGCGGTGTCGTCCACGCCGTAGAGCTTGAGCAGGTCCTCCACGTCACGGCGCTTGAAGCTGACCTGCCCCAGCTCCATGCGGCTGATCTTGGCGTGGGAGGCGCGGATGGCGTATCCGGCGTCGTGCCGGGAGATGTTCTTCTCCTGGCGCAGCCGTCGCAGCTGTGTCCCCAGGAGAATGCGCAGCACGGTGGGGCCACCGCTGGAATTGGCCAGGAAATCCTGGGTGACCTGCGGGTTCTGGGCGTGATCGGCGACCACATCGCCTCCTGTGTAGCGGCCTTGGCGCGGGCGACCGCCCAGTATACCCAGGTCATTACGTTACGGACAGGGGCACTTGGGGATTGCGGTGCGTCCTATGGGCAGAGTTCGTGTTTGGTGTAAACCCGAGTACTCGTGTGTGAATTCTTCGGAAGGGATCTACCAATAAGCGCGCTTCGTCCTATAACCTAGGTCGGACGTTGATCTGCACGTGCATCTGTGTCTTACAGATGTAAGCCACGATGGCCCTGCGGACAGGGTCACCCGACATCACACTCGTGAGGACCGTGATGAACGCAGAGCTGGTGTCCTCGGAGGTCGACTCCGGGGCCTCCTCCTGGAGCCGACCCTCGCTGGCCGAGGCATCCTCCGCCCTTCTGGGCGGCTGGTGGGACGAGTCGCTGGGCCGCGTCGCCGTGGGCGACGGCGCGCACACCCGGGACGCCGCCTCCAGGGCGTTCCCCCCCGCCGCGGGTTCGGTCCGCCAGGCGCGCGAGTTCGCCGTCCGGCTCCTGGCCGCGTGGGGGGTGTCGGAGCTGGCGGAGGACGTCCGGCTGATCGTCTCCGAACTCGTGGGGAACGCCTGCCGCCACGCCCTTCCCGAGAACGGCGTGCACGGGTACGCGCGCATCGTGGTCCAGATGCGTCACCTGGGTGCGGGGGAGGGCGTGGTGTGCATGGTGGCCGACTCCAGCGCGAAGGAGCCGGTCAGGGTCGACGCCCACCATTTCGCCGAATCGGGCCGCGGCCTCGGCCTGGTCAGCGCGTTCAGCAGGGAATGGGGCTGGCGGGTGATCGAGGGGCGCGGAAAGATCGTGTGGGCGATATGTGGCGGTCAAAGCTGATTTCCCACACTTCACGTGTTCGTCCGGGGACCTCCCTGGACCGGAGGTGACATCGACGCGTCGCCCGGGACGAGTAGGCTGTCAACGCATGTCGGCATTTGACCGATCGCGTTCCTGAGCAGTCTTTCCCACACCCGATTCCGGGAGCGAGGCGTGACCGTGCTGGACACGGAACAGGACCAGTTCCTCTGTGACGGGGTCACCGTCGTCGAACTGGACGGCGAGATCGACATCGCCACCGCCGAGGAGGCGTTCACCCGGATCGCGGCCGCCGCGGCGGACAGCTGCGTGGTCGTCGACCTCTCCGCGGTGGAGTTCATCGACGCCTCCGGCGTCAACGCCCTCGTCCGTGCCCTGCGCGCCGCCACCAGAGCCCGGCACCACGTCCTGCTGGCCTGTCCGCCCCGCCAGCTGGTCCGCATCCTCGACGTCCTGGCGCTGCGCGAGCTGCTGCCCACCCACTCCCACGTCGACGCGGCCGTGGCCGCCCACCAGGAGGCCGGCCGCGGGGCGGCGCGCTGACCCGCTGACGGAGCGGGGGCGCGTCCGGCCCCGCCGCACGCGCCCCCGTCCGGTGGGACTACTCGACCGTGACGCTCTTGGCCAGGTTGCGCGGCTGGTCGACGTCGTTGCCCTTGGCCAGGGCCAGTTCGCACGCGAACACCTGCATCGGGATCGTGGAGACGATCGGCTGGAGCAGGGTCGGCACCGCCGGGATCTCGATGAGCACGTCCGAGTACGGGCGCACCGACTCGTCGCCCTCCTCGGCGATCACGATGGTGCGGGCGCCGCGGGCGCGCACCTCCTGGATGTTGGACACGATCTTGTCGTGCAGCACGCTGCGGCCCCGCGGGGAGGGCACCACCACGACCACCGGCAGACCGTCCTCGATGAGCGCGATCGGGCCGTGCTTGAGCTCACCGGCGGCGAAGGCCTCGGCGTGCATGTAGGCCAGCTCCTTGAGCTTGAGCGCGCCCTCCATCGCCACCGGGTAGCCCACGTGGCGGCCCAGGAACAGCACCGTGTCGGTGTCGGCCAGGGAACGGGCCAGCTCGCGGACCGGCTCCACGGTGCCCAGGACCCGCTCCACCTGCTCGGGCATGGTGGCCAGCTGGGCGATCACCGTGTTGATCTCGTCGCCGAACTTCAGCCCGCGCACCTGGGCCAGGTACAGCCCGATCAGGTAGCAGGCGGCCAGCTGGGTGAGGAAGGTCTTGGTGGCGGCCACGCCCACCTCGGGCCCCGCGTGCGTGTACAGCACGCCGTCGGACTCGCGCGGGATGGTCGACCCGTTGACGTTGCAGATGGCCAGCACGCGGGCGCGCTGCTCGCGGGCGTAGCGCACGGCCATCAGCGTGTCCATGCTCTCGCCGGACTGGGAGATGGCGATGACCAGGGTCTGCTGGTCCAGGATCGGGTCCCGGTAGCGGAACTCGCTGGCCACCTCGACCTCGCACGGGATGCGGCACCAGTGCTCGATCGCGTACTTGGCGATGAGGCCCGCATGGTAGGAGGTGCCGCAGGCGATGATGACGATCTTCTCGACCGACCGCAGGTCCTCGGGGGACAGGCGCATCTCGTCCAGGGTGAGCTGGCCGTCGACCGTCACGCGGCCCAGGAGGGTGTCGGCCACCGCGCGCGGCTGCTCGACGATCTCCTTGAGCATGAAGTAGTCGTAGCCGCCCTTCTCGGCGGCGGAGGCGTCCCAGTCCACGTGGTACTCGTTCACCTCGACGGGGTTGCCGTCGTAGTCGGTGACGGCCACCGAGTCGGCGCGCAGCTCCACGACCTGGTCCTGGCCCAGCTCGACCGCCTCGCGGGTGTGCGCGATGAACGCGGCCACGTCGCTGGCCAGGAAGTTCTCGCCCTCGCCGCGGCCGACGACCAGCGGCGAGTTGCGGCGGGCGGCCACGACCAGGCCGGGGTCGTCCACGGAGGTCGCGACGAGGGTGAAGGCGCCCTCCAAGCGCTTGCACACCGCTCGCATGGCGGCGGGCAGGTCGCCGCCGCGCTCGGCCATCTCGCTGCTGAGCAGGTGCGCGGCCACCTCGGTGTCGGTCTCGGAGAGGAACTTGCAGCCCTTCTCCTCCAGCTCCATGCGCAGCGCCGCGAAGTTCTCGATGATGCCGTTGTGGACGATCGCGACCCGGCGGTCGTTGTCCACGTGGGGGTGGGCGTTGACGTCGTTGGGCGCACCGTGCGTGGCCCATCGCGTGTGGCCGATGCCCGCGCCGTCGCCGCTGATCGGCCGCTCCTCCAGCGCCTTGCGCAGGTTCGCGAGCTTGCCCGCGCGCTTCTCGGTGCGCAGGGAGCCCCCGCCCAGCACAGCCACACCCGCGGAGTCGTATCCGCGGTACTCCAACCTTGCGAGGCCGTTCACGACGACTTCCAGCGCCGGTTGCGGCCCGACGTAGCCAACGATTCCGCACATGGCCGCCAGCGTAGGCCAAGAAACCGCACGAATCGACCAACCACCCACCCATACCACTGGTCGTTTTCGCAGGTAACGGTATAGACCATTTGGTGTATGGGGAGTAGACCGCGCAGGTGGGGGGCGTGGCGCGGTTCCGGAGTGGACCCGTTTCGAGGCCCCGGGAACCGGGGGTAAAAATTTTGGGGGACGTGTCGTGAAGGCGTGGTTTCGCGCACGTTCGGCGCCACGGTCCGGGGATAGGGGGGCCGGCTGCCCGGTCCGGTCGAGCGGCTCGTCTAAGGTGGTCAACCGTGTCCCACGCGACGAAGAACGGTTTCTCCACGCCGTACGTGGAGATGGACAGGGCGGCCTGGGCCGCGCTGCGGGCCTCCACGCCCCTGTCCCTGACCGAGGCCGACCTGGGGGAACTCCGCGGCACCACCGACCCCACCTCCCTGGAGGACGTGCGGGACGTCTACCTTCCGCTGTCGCGTCTTCTCAACCTCTACGTGGGCGCGACCCAGCAGCGGCACGCCGCCGTCCGCGCCTTCCTGGGCGAGTCCGGCCGCCCGTCGCCGTTCATCATCGGCGTCGCCGGAAGCGTGGCGGTGGGCAAGTCCACCACCGCCCGCCTGCTGCGCTCCCTGCTCGCCCAGTGGCCCAACCACCCGGACGTGGAGCTGGTCAGCACCGACAACTTCCTGTACTCCAACGCGGTACTGGAGGCGCGCGGGCTGATGCGCCGCAAGGGCTTCCCGGAGAGCTACGACCGCCGCGCGCTGGTGCGCTTCGTGTCGGAGATGAAGGCCGGGGCCGACCGCATCGACATCCCGGTCTACTCGCACCTGGACTACGACATCGTGCCGGACGAGCGCCAGACCGTGCGCCGCCCCGACATCCTCATCGTGGAGGGCATCAACGTCCTCCAGCCCGCCACCGCCGGACGGCTGGCCGTGGCCGACTTCTTCGACTTCTCCATCTACGTGGACGCCAAGGTCGAGAACATCCGCTCCTGGTACCTGGACCGCTTCCGGGAGCTGCGCCGCACGGCCTTCTCCGACCCGCGCTCCTACTTCCACCACATGGCCACCAACCTCCGCGAGGAGGAGGCCCTGGAGTTCGCGTCCAACACCTGGCGCACCATCAACGAGGTCAACCTCGTGGAGAACATCCGCCCCACCCGCGGCCGGGCCACCCTGGTGCTGTACAAGGGCGACGACCACCGGGTCCGCCGGGTGCGCCTGCGCAAGACCTGATCCGCCGGGGCGCGCCCCGGAGCCCCGTGCGCCCTCACGGACCCGTGGCGGCGCGGTCCGCGCCGTCGGACACCGTGCCGTCGAGCAGCGTGTCGAGCGCGGCCGCACCGCGCAGGAGAGCGCGCGAGCGGGCCGCGATGTCGGCGTCCCGGGCGGCCAGCGCCCGCAGCACCTCGTCCCACCGCCGCCCCCGGCGCAGCCGGGGCATGAGGGCCCGCAGCGGGCCGACGCGGTACCCGGCGGCCCGCAGCTGGTGCACGACGCGGGCGTCCCGCACGTCCTCCGGCGCGTACGTGCGCGCCCCGGAGGCCGTGCGGCGCGGCACCACGAGCCCCTCGGCGTCCCAGTGGCGCAGGGTCGAGGGCCGCACGCCCAGGGCTTCGGCGAGCTGGGAGACGCCCATCGCGTCGGAGGGCGGCACGTCCCCCACCGGTTCGGCGGCGATCCCCCCGGCGGCCTCCCCGGCCAGGGCCACCTCCCGGCGCTCGGTGTGCAACCGCGCGTGCGCGGCGTCCAGGAGCGCGAGCGGGTCCGACTCCGGGAACCCGTGCACCGCGCGCATGATCCGCCTGGCCTCCACCGGGCCGACGCCCGCCGCGAGCGCCCGGTAGGCCGACGCGGCCCGCACGTGCCGTTCGGTGTGGACCCGGTGGCCCGCCGGGGTGCGCTCCGCGAGGGGCAGCACACCGTCGCGTTCGAGGTCGCGCACCTGCTGGACCGAGTACCCCGACCGGCGGGCCACGTCGATGGTCCGCAGGCCCGACTTGCGACTTTCCACGGTCCACTCCCAGGTCGGCTGCCTCCAAACCTCCACAAGCACCTCAATGTAACGCTGGAGGGCATGGTGTGTCCTGGAAGCTGTGTCAGGCCAGCGGGTGGAAGTCCCGTCCGGGTAAGCGCCGGAGCGCCCGGTAGCAGGCCCCAGCCGTGCGGGGAGACCCGTCCGGCCGAGCGGGGTGTCAAAGGC
>NZ_VWVV01000048.1 GCF_009830945.1 Nocardiopsis sp. FR4
GTGCTGCGTAACCCTGTCAAGAAGATTATCGGTAAGCCGTGTGCGGGAAAACCGCACGCACGGATTGAAAGGGGAATGAGGAGACGGGCCCGGGAACGGGTACCGCGCCTCTGACTACCAATGACCGAACCCTCCTTCCTGACCGACACCCGCGCCTCCTACGACACCGTGGCCGAGGCCTACGACGAGCTCGTCCGCGAGGATCTCGCCGCCAAGCCGCTGGACCGCGCGCTGCTCGCCGTGTTCGCCGAACTCGTCCGCGCCCGGGGCGGCCCCGTGGTCGACGTCGGGTGCGGCACCGGACGCAACACCGCCCACCTGCACGGGCTGGGCCTGGAGGTGTCGGGGATCGACCTGTCGCCGGGGATGCTGGCGGTGGCCCGCCGCAACCACCCCGGGCTGCGCTTCAGCGAGGGTTCCATGACCGGCCTGGACCTGCCGGAGGCCGCACTGGGCGGCATCGCGGCCGTGTACTCCACCATCCACGTCCCGCTGGAGCTGCTGCCGGGGGTCTTCGCCGCCTTCCGCCGCGCCCTGGTCCCGGGCGGTGAGGTGCTCGTGGTGTTCCAGGCGGGGGAGGAGCCGCCGCTGCACCTGACGGAGGCCCTCGGGCACCCCGTCACACTCGCCTTCCACCGGCGCACCCCGGAACGGATGGCGGGCCTGCTGGAGGAGGCCGGACTGCGCGTGCACACCCGCGTGGTGCGCGAGCCGGAGGACTCCGAGCGCACCCGCCACGCCTACCTGCTCGCCCGCAGGCCCGCGCACGAGTGAGGCCCGGGGGGATCCGTCCGGGCCGTTTCCCCCGGGCCGCGTCGCGGAGGCGGGCCCGGAAGGGGCGCTTCTCCCCGGCCCGGGAGGCCACCCGGGGGTCAGACCGGCTCGGGGGTGCGCTCTCCGGGCTCCTCCCCGGCGGGCTCCTCGGCGGCGCGGGCCTCGGAGCGGGCGATGACCCGGTCGTCCAGGACCCGGATCACCGTGATCACCACGATCGCCACGCCCGCCACGGCCAGCCCGGTGAGCACCTTGGCCGGGTCGCTCACGTCCAGCTCGAAGAACCACTGCCCCAGCGGTGTCACTAGGGCCAGGGTCAGCAGGCCCACCATGGAACCCACCAGCAGCACCTTCCACCACACGTACGGTTTGGCCACCAGCAGCAGCACCCACAGGGTCGTGGCGCACAGGGTGATCACCACCGCCGTGCGGTCCGCCGGGTCGGGCACCGTCCGCCCGCCCAGCACCAGCAGGTAGGTGGTCACGGCCGCGAGCCCCGCCACCACGCCCGAGGGGACGGCCAGCCGCAGTGTGCGCGCCACGAACCCCGGCCGGGCGATGTCGGTGTTGGGCGCCAGCGCCAGGAAGAACGAGGGGATGCCGAAGGTCACCGCGTTGATCAGTGTCGCGTGCCGGGGGAAGAACGGGTAGGCCACCGCCAGCAGCCCCACGATCGTGGCCAGCGTCATCGTGTAGACGGTCTTGGTGAGGAACAGGCCGGCCACCCGCTCGATGTTGCCGATCACCCGGCGGCCCTCGGCCACCACGCGCGGCAGCACCGCGAACCGGTCGTCGAGCAGCACCAGCTGGGCCACCGAGCGCGATGCCGGACTCCCCGAGCCCATCGCCACGCCGATGTCGGCCTCCTTGAGCGCCAGCACGTCGTTGACGCCGTCGCCGGTCATCGCCACCGTGTGCCCGCGCCCGCGCAGGGCCCGCACCATGTCGCGCTTGCGCTCGGGTGTCACCCGCCCGAAGGCCGAGCCGTCGGCGACCCCGCGGGAGAGTCCGGCCCCCTCCCCGGGAAGGGCGCGCGCGTCCACCGGCCGGTCCGCGCCCGGCAGGCCCAGCTCCCGGCCCACCGCTCCCACGGAGTCCGCGTGGTCCCCGGAGACGATCTTGACCGCCACGCCCTGCTCGGCGAAGTAGTCCAGGGTCGGACCGGCGTCCTCGCGCACCCTCTGGTCCAGCACCACCAGGGCCGCCGGAACCACCCGGCCCGGGGCGCCGTCGGCGTCCACCCGCGCCGAGGCGCGGGCCAGCAGCAGCACCCGGTGGCCCTGCGCGCCCAGTCGCGCCGCCTCGGCCGCGGCCGGGTCCTGGGCCGGGACCAGGACGTCGGCCGCCCCGAGCACCCAGTGCGCCTCGCCGTCGGGCGTGGCGAAGCTCGCCCCGCTCCACTTGCGGGCCGAGGAGAACTGCGCCAGGGCCAGGACCTCCCAGCCCGGGGCCTCCTGGCCCGCGGCCGCGCATCCCCGCGCGATCGCCGCCATGCTCGGATTGTGGTCCGGGTCGCCGGCCGCCAGGGCCGCCAGCACCCGGGAGGGCGGGGGACCGTCGCCGTACCCGCCCAGGTCGCGGATCCGGGCCAGCCTCATGCCCGCCTCGGTCAGGGTGCCGGTCTTGTCGGTGCAGACCACGTCCACCCGGGCCAGGCCCTCGATCGCGGGCAGCTCCTGGACCAGGCACCGGTGTCGTCCCAGCCGGATCACCCCGACCGCGAAGGCGATGCTGGTGAGCAGGATGAGCCCTTCGGGGATCATCGACACCAGCGCCGCCACCATGCCGCGCAGCGCGTCCGCGAGCGGTCCGGAGATCTGCCCGCCCGCGGTCGGCTCCTCCAGGGTCACGTGCCCGCCCATGAAGAGCTGGCTGTAGACCAGCAGGGCGCCGATGGGGAACAGCGCGTAGGTGATCCACGTGAGGATCCGGTTGATCCCCGAGCGCAGCTCCGAACGCACCAGCGAGAACCGGCTGGCCTCCTCGGCCAGGCGGGCCGCGTAGGCGTGTCGCCCCACCTTGGTGGCCCGGAACCGGCCGGTACCCGCCACCACGAAGCTGCCCGACATCACGGCGTCCCCCGGCGCCTTGACCACCGGGTCGGCCTCGCCGGTCAGCAGCGACTCGTCCACCTCCAGGCCGCCCGCCCAGGTGACGGTGCCGTCGACCACGATCTGGTCGCCCGCCCCCACCTCCAGCAGTTCGTCCAGGACGATCTCCTGCGTGGACACCCGGGTGGGAGCTCCCTCGCGCACCACCCGGGGCCGGGCGGCGTTGACGATGGCGAGCCGGTCCAGGGTGCGCTTGGCGCGCAGCTCCTGCACGATGCCGATGAGGGTGTTGATGAGGATGACCATCGCGAACAGCCCGTCCTGCACGGGGCCGATCACGGCGATGATGCCGAACAGCACGGCGATCATCGCGTTGATCCGGGTGAACACGTTGGCGCGCACGATCTGGGCGACCGTGCGGCTGGCGCGCACCGGCACGTCGTTGGTCTGCCCCGCCGCGACGCGCTCGGCGACCTCGCCGAGGGTCAGGCCGGGCTCGTCCGGGGGTCCCTGCATCCGGTCCGCGGCGCCCTGCGCACCGCCCTCGGGCCTGTCGGGTTGCTCGGGCACGCACACTCCTGGGTGGTACGGGAGGTCGAGGCGGGGGCCGGGGGACACGCCCTCCCCTGGGTCTCAACAGTAAGAGGAGACACACAGACTAGAAGACTTCCGGCCCGGACACAGGCGGACCAGCCGCCCGGACGCGGTGGTGGGCGCACCACTCCGGCCCGCGGGTCCTCCGGAAGGACGGCCGGAGCACACCGGGCGGACGAATCCGGGTACGGTGGCGTTCAGTTCTCCGTTCCCCGCCCGGACGGCCGCCGCCCGGGCCAGCCCGGGAAGCAGTAGCAAAGGTCCTCATGTGCACCGTCATCGTCGGCTTCGATCCCGGCGCCGACACACCCCTGCTCATCGCCGCGCTCAGAGACGAGATGACCTCGCGCCCCTGGGAGCGGCCCGCGCGCCACTGGCCGGACCAGCCCGACCTCGTCGGCGGCCGTGACCGCCTGGCCGGGGGTACGTGGCTGGCCGTCGACCCGGTCCGGATCCGCGTGTCCGCGCTGCTCAACGGCTGGCCCTGGGACGGGCGCATGCCCTGGGAGGGCACCTATCCGGCCAGCCGGGGGGAGCTGCCGCTGCGCGCCCTGGCCCACACCGGCCGCGACCCCCTGCACGGCCAGGACCCCACCCTGTACGCGCCCTTCCACCTGCTCGACGCCGACGCGCACCGCGCCACCCTGCACAGCTGGGACGGCCGGTGCCTGGACACCCGGACGCTGCCCACCGGGGTGAGCGTCGTGGTCAACACCGGGCTGGACCCCGACGACCCCCGGGCGGCCCGGCACGCCCCCGAGTTCGCGCGCACCCGGCCCGATCCCGACCTGGCCGCGGCGGCGGACTTGGAGGCGGTGTGGGGGCGCTGGCCCGGCCTGATCACCGAGGCCGCCCACGCCGCTCCCCGTTCCGCGGGCGCCGACGAGTCCGGCGACCCCACCGGCCTGATCGCCCGCGCGGACCTGGGCGACGGCAGGATCTGGGCCACCGGGTCGGTGACCCTGCTGGCCCTGGACCGCCACACCGTGCGCTACGCCTTCACCGACGCCCCGGCCGACCCCGGGGCGTGGCGGATGGTCGACCTGTCCACCGGGGGTCGGCCGCCGGAGTGATCCGGGCACGGCGCCGCCCGCCGGGTGGGGAAGGCCCGGCGGGCGGCACGGCGGGTCAGCCGGGCAGGTTCCACCGCTGGACGGCGCTGCCGTCGCAGTCGGCGATCTCCATGCGGGTCCCGTCGTTCTGCACCCGGCCCACGGGCTGCAGGCAGCGGCCGGACTGCGGGTTGCGCAGGGCGCCCGTGCCGCCGTCACGGGTCCAGTTCTGTGCACCGGTGCCGTTGCACTGCCACAGCTGCACCCGGGTGCCCGCCGCGGTTCCGCCGCCGGCCACGTCCAGGCACTTGCCCAGGGCCCGGAGGGTGCCGTCGGAGCCCACGGTCCACTGCTGGGCCTGGTTGCCGTTGCAGTGGGCCAGCTGGATCGGGGTCCCGTCGGCCGTCTGGGCCCCGGCCACGTCCAGGCAGATGCCGTTGGAGGCGGTGACCGTGCCGGTTCCGCCGCCGGGGCCGTTGCCCTCGGACCCGTGGATGCGGACGTAGTCGACGACCATCTGCTGCGGGAACCGGGTGGTTTCGTCCGGGTAGCCGGGCCACTCGCCGCCGACGGCGACGTTGAGGATCAGGAAGAAGGGCTGGTCGTAGACCCAGGGGTTGCCGCCGACGTCGGCGGGGGTGACGGTGTTGTACACGTTGCCGTCCACCGACCACGTGATGGAGCCGGGGGCCCAGTCGATGGCGAAGGTGTGGAAGTCGTCGGCGAAGGACCAGCCCCGGGGATGGGTGTAGGAGGCGCCGATGCCGCCGCCGCCGGAGTAGCCGGGGCCGTGGACGGTGCCGTGCACCCTGTGCGGTTCGTGGCCGACGTTCTCCATGATGTCGATCTCGCCGGAGTGGGGCCAGGGGGTGTCGGGGAAGTCGGCGCCGAGCATCCAGAAGGCGGGCCAGACGCCCTGGCCGCGGGGGATCTTGATCCGGGCCTCGATGCGGCCGTAGGCGTGCTCGATCTTGTTCTGGGTGGTGATGCGGGCGGAGGTGTAGCCGCCGTCGGCCTCCCTGCGGGCGGTGATGACGAGGTTGCCGTCGCCGTCGAGCGCGGAGTTGTCACGGCTGGCGGTGTAGTTCTGGAGTTCGTTGTTGCCCCAGCCGTGGTCGCCGGTCTCGTGGTTCCAGTGGGCGGGGTTGGGCGCGCTTCCGGCGGGGCCGTCGAACTCGTCGGACCACACCAGGGCGCTCTGCGCCTGGGCCGCCTGGACGGTGGGGGCGGCCTCGGGAACGGGCGCGGCCGACGCGCTGGCGGGGGCCAGCAGCGCCGCGGCGGCCAGGACCGACGCGGCGGCGCCGAGCAGGGATCTGGGTGAGCGGTACGCGGTGCGCATGGGATCACTCCGGGGGGAGGGCCCCGCCTGGGCGGGGCGCGAGCGGGCGGAGTTCGGCCCGAGGCGTGCGGGGTCCGCACGGAACGACCGTGCGCGGTTGCCCGGTCACGCATCGGATCGAATTGTTAAGTTACTGTACGTTTAGCTTCGGATGGACACAAGGGTCCGAAGGGGAATTGGGGACAGACCTTTTCGGGGCGAATCCGCGGCCGCTCGGCGTGGCGCAGTGCATCGGTGGTCCGACGCTATGCATTCCCGGCCGGGTCGCAGGGTAGAGGACAGGAACATCGTGGCGGCGCGCCTCCCCGCACTCCGCTGACCTGGGAGGCGTCGAAAGGATTCCGGAAGCGCGCCAGAGGCGCCGGACGGAATCGTGTTCACGGTGAACCCGGGGAGCGGAACACGCGTCACACCGTGACCCGGGGTACCCCCTGACCACCCACTCCACCCCGAAGGACCGCCCATGAGCGCCATCACCGTCCACGGACACGCCCGTCTCGACGACCCCTCCGCCCGCGCCGACCGCCGCGCCACGGCCCGGGCCGGCTGGCGGCTGCGCGCCGACATCGCCGACATCACCGAGTTCGGTTCGGCCGAGGACCCCGCCCTGGCGCACGCGAGCCGGGAGCTGGACCTGCTGGAGACCGCCGCCGCCGCCCGTCCCTGAGCCCGTGCCGCCAGGGAGGGGCGGCACGGGACCGGCGGGCGGAACCCCACGGCGCCCCGGGGCCGCGGCGCGCGCCCGGCCGTCGCCGCGCCCGCTGAGCAGGGCGTCATGACCACTGCCACACCAACGGGTAAACGAACGTGTCAACCCCCAGTGTGACCGGGGCGTCTCTGAGAGAGACGGATCGCAGGCCGTCAGGCTCGCGCGGGGACGCGCGTTCACGGCAGGGGGCACGATGGAGGGCCGAAACGGCAACCTGGTGGAGACCGGAGCGTACTGGCTGCTCTACGTGGTCTCGGTCAGCGGCGCGCTGCTGCACTGGCGGCTCGGCAACGAGGGCATGGCGGCCGTGTGCGCCGCCGCGGCGGTCGTGGGCGCGCTCCTCATCGGCCGGCGGCGCCCCAGCGTCACCGCGCCCCGCTGAACCGCCGAGGCCCGCGGCCGCGCCCCGAAGCGCCGGGTTCCCGGGGCCGCCGCGCCGCGGACGGCGCCGGCCGGACTATTCCCGTCCGGTGTGGGGTGATCATCACCCCGGGCCGCCGCCCTCCCGTGGAGGCGTCGCGCACGCGTGTGCGGATAGTCTTCCCCGTATGCGTTCATGGTCTGCGCCTGACATCGTCCCCCTGCCGGGCACCGGCGGCCCCCTGCGTCTCCACGACACCGCCACCGGCCGGATAAGGACGACGACGCCGGGCCCGCGGGCGGGGATGTACGCCTGCGGCATCACCCCCTACGACGCCGCCCACCTGGGCCACGCGTTCACCTACCTCACCTTCGACCTGGTCAACCGGGTCTGGCGGGACGCCGGGCACGACGTCGACTACGTGCAGAACACCACCGACATCGACGACCCGCTGCTGGAGCGCGCCCGGGACACGGGGGTGGACTGGCGCGACCTGGCCCACCGCGAGATCGACGTGTTCCGCCGGGACATGGCCGCGCTGCGGATCCTGCCGCCCACCTCCTTCGTCGGCGTGGTGGAGTCGGTCGACCTCATCAGCGACCTGGCCGCGCGCATCCGCGACAGCGGCGCCGCCTACGAACTCGACGGCGACCTGTACTTCTCCGCCGCCGAGGCCCCCGAGTTCGGCGAGATCAGCCACCTGGACCGGGAGCGGATGCTGGAGCTGTTCGGCGAGCGCGGCGGCGACCCCCGGCGCCCGGGCAAGAAGGACCCCCTGGACTGGCTGCTCTGGCGCGCCGAGCGCCCCGACGAGCCCGCCTGGGACAGCCCGCTGGGCCGCGGCCGCCCCGGCTGGCACATCGAGTGCAGCGCCATCGCCCTGGACCGGCTGGGCCCGGGCTTCGACCTCAACGGCGGCGGCAGCGACCTGATCTTCCCCCACCACGAGATGGGGGCGGCCGAGGCCCGCTGCGCCACGGGCGGCCCCAACGCCCACCACCACCTGCACGTGGGCATGGTCGGCCTGGACGGCGAGAAGATGTCCAAGTCGCTGGGCAACCTGGTGTTCGTGTCCCGGCTGCGCGAGGAGGGCGTGGACCCGGCCGTGATCCGCCTGGCCATGCTCGCCCACCACTACCGCGCGCCGTGGGAGTGGACCGACGCCGAACTGCCCGCCGCCACCGCGCGCGCCGAGCGCTGGCGCGCCGCCCTGGCCCTGGGCGCGGCCCCCGACGCCGCCCCGGTGCTGGCCGCCGTGCGCGCCGCGCTGGCCGAGGACCTGGACTCGCCCGCCGCGCTGGCCGCGGTGGACGCCTGGGCCGACACCGCCCTGACCGGGGGCGGTGCCGACACCGGCGCGCCCGCCCTGGTCCGCGCCACCGTCGACACCCTGCTCGGCGTCCTGCTGTAGGCAGCGGGCCCCGTGCGCCCGCCCCGGCGGCGCGGACGGGGCCGCCGACTGTCGGCGGGCGCTGTCATGATCGGCCCATGCAGACAGGACTGGACGTGCTCCAGAACACCGCATGGGACCGGACCTTCCACGCCTACGGCAGCGCCGCCGACGCACCCGCGCACCTGCTCGCCCTCGCCGAGGGCGACGACGCCGCGCGCACCCGGGCACTGGACTACCTGCACAGCGCGATCCTGCACCAGGGCACCCTCTACCCGGCCACCCCGCCGGTCGCACTGTGCGTGGCCGGGCTGCTGGACCGGCCCAGCCTCGGGTTCCCTGCCACGGGCACGATCCCGAGGGCCCGGGGGGCCGCCCCCGTCTCCCCGCGCGCGGGCCTGCTCGAATTCCTCACCGACGTGGCCGTCAGCGCCACCGTCGACGCCACCGACGCGGAACTGGCCGCGCGGGCGCACCTGCCCGGGGACGAACGCGAACGCCTCCTGCGGGCGTGCGCCTCCGACGACGAGCTGGCGTGGCTGGAGCCCGGGGCGGAGGCGCTCCTGTGCCAGGCGGTGGTCGACCTGCGCGCCGCCGCGCCCGCCCTGGCCGGGGCGGTCCACCCCTTCCTCACGCACGGCGACCCGCTGACGCGCATCCGCGCGGTGGAGGCCGCGGGGGCCCTCGCGCGCATGGGCGGCCTGGACCTGGACCTGTCCGGAGCCGCCGACATGGCCGAGTCCCGCGACGAGGGCGCCGTGATCGTCCTGGCCCTGGGCGGAACCGGCGGGGACACCTCCGAGTTCCTCTCCCACGCCGATCCGGCCATCCGGGCCTGCGCCGCCCTGGCCCCCGCCCAGAGCGGCAACCCCGCCGCCACCGCGGAACTGGCCGCCGCGCTGGCCGACCCGGCGGCGGCCGACGCCTGGTTCACCACGCGTCCCGCCCTCTTCGGCGGGCACGTGCGCTTCACCCTGGTCCGCGTCCTGGCGGAGCGCTCGCGGCCCCGGGACGCCGAACGGCTGCTCCCCGTACTGGCCGCCCTGGCCCCGCTCACGTCGACGTTCACGGCGGCGGCCGACGCCGGCCCGCTGCTCTCCCTGGCCTTCGCGGAGGGGGGACCGGACGGGTCCGCCGACCTCACCGGTGTCCAGCGCGCCTACCTGCGGATCCTGTGCGACCACGAGGGTTTCTGGGACGGGCGGACGGTCAGCTTCCAGGTCTGCCTCAAGCAGCTGGGGCTGCCCGTGGACCGGGCGGGGATCCGCGCGCTGCTGGGGGATTGAGGGCGGGTCGACACCGGCACGCCCGTGGCGGGCGGTTCGTTCGCGGTTGTCGTGTTCTGCACGTGCAGGTTGACCACCTGTGGCCACGGTCCGGAGAAAACGCCGGTGCCGGGGGCTCCGGCGTGGTGGGATAGCCCCCATGAGCACCCCCACGAAGCACAGCACGGCCGCCGCACTCATCGCGGACTTCGTCTCCACCGACGGCCATCTCACCGACCGGGCCGACCTGGCGCGGTTCCTGCGCGCGCACCGGTTGGCCACGGAGGGAGCCATCCCCATCACCCTGGCCGACCTGGACGAGGCGATCGCCCTGCGCGACGGCATCCGCGCGGTCCTGGACCGCCGCGCCGAGCCCGACCAGGAGGCCATCGCCCGGGGGCAGAAGGTGCTGGACGGCCTGCGCGTGACGGTGCGGCTCCAGCCCGCCGCCGGACCGCACCTGGCCCCCGCGGTGGTGGACGAGGTCCGTCGCGGCCTGGCCCGGATCGCGGGTGCCTGGGCCTGGGTGCTGGCCACGGGGGAGTGGCGCCACCTTCGGCTGTGAGGCCCTCCGGGCCGGGGCCTCCGGTGCGGGCCCCGGGTCAGCGCCCGGGCGGGCCAGCGCGCCCCCGGGCCGCCCGGACCGGCGCGGCTCAGCTCTCGTCGCGGCGGCGCAGGTAGCGCTCGAAGTCCCGGGCGATCGCGTCCCCGGAGGCCTCGGGAAGGTCGGCGGTGTCCTTGGCCTCCTCCAGGCCGCGCACGTACGCCGCGATGTCCTCGTCCTCGGCGGTCAGCTCGTCGACGTTGGTCTCCCAGGAGACAGCGTCCTCGGGCAGGTCGCCCAGGGGCATCCGCAGGCCCAGGAGGTCCTCCAACCACGCCAGCAGCGCCAGGGTCGCCTTGGGGCAGGGGGGCTGGGCGACGTAGTGCGGGATGGAGGCCCACAGCGACACCGTCTCCAGGCCCGCCGAGCCGAACGCCTCGTGCGCCACGCCCAGGATGCCGGTGGGGCCCGCGTAGGTGGTCGTCTCCAGGCCCAGGCCGGCGCCCAGCTCCACGGGCGAGGCCATCCCGGACACCGGGATCGGCCGGGTGTGCGGGGCGTCCGCCAGCAGCGAGCCGAGCATCACCGCCCGCCGCACCCCCAGTTCGCGGGCCACGGCGAGCAGGTCGGCGGTGTAGGAGCGCCACCGCATGTTCGGTTCCGGGCCGGTCACGAGGACCACGTCGCGCCCCGAACCCGGGGGCCGGGCCACCCGGAACCGGGTCGTCGGCCACTCGATGCCGCCGACCTCGCCGTCCACGACCGATATGCGAGGCCGGGTCACCTGGAAGTCGTAGTAGTCGTCCGGTGTCAGGGCGCACAGCTCGTAGGCGCCCCACTCCCTGGCCAGGTGCTCCACGGCGAGGCTCGCGGCCTCGCCGGCGTCGTTCCATCCCTCGAACGCCGCCACCATCACAGGTTCGACAAGCTCACGGACGAGCTTGGTCATCGACGGCCCCTTCCTGCGCGCGGACGCATCCACCCTACGGGGTGGCGACCCGCCCGGGGAACCGTTGACCGCACCCGGCCGGGGAGGGGGACCGCGCCTTTCTGGGACGCCTGTCTCATCTGACGGAACGGCCGATCGGGTAGCCTCGCAGGCAGCGACTGACAAGGACGCCGCTGTCCCCGGACGCCCGACCCGCCCCGCACCGCGGGTCCACCCAGTGCCACGCGTCACGGGGATATCAGCTGGGCCGCCGCGGTGCTCACACATAGAGTTGCTGAACATGAGAGCTAGTCCCACCTTCCGCGAAGCACTGTCCCAGCGCGTCGTCGTGGCGGACGGAGCGATGGGCACCATGCTCCAGGCGCACGATCTCGACCTCGACCAGTTCGAGGGCCATGAGGGCTGCAACGACATCCTCAACCTCACGCGTCCCGACATCGTCCACGACACCCATGCCGCCTTTCTTGCCGTGGGTTCGGACTGCATCGAGACCAACACCTTCTCCGCCAACCTGGGCGGGTTGGCCGAGTACGGCATCGAGGACCGCACCTACGAGATCGCCCAGGCCGGAGCACGGGTGGCCCGTGAGGCCGCCGACTCCTACTCCACCCCCGACCACCCCCGCTACGTCCTCGGATCCGTGGGACCGGGCAACCGGCTGCCCACGCTGGGCCACGCGCCCTACGCCCTGCTGCGCGACTACTACGAGCAGTGCGCGCGCGGCCTCATCGACGGCGGGTCCGACGCCATCCTCATCGAGACCTGTCAGGACCTGCTCCAGGTCAAGGCCGCGGTGGTCGCCGCCAAGCGCGCCCGCGCGGCGGCGGGCCGGGACGTGCCGATCATCGCCCAGGTCAGCATCGAGACCAACGGCACCATGCTGCTGGGTTCGGAGATCGGCGCCGCGCTGACCGCCCTGCGACCGCTCGACATCGACGTCATCGGCCTCAACTGCTCCACGGGCCCGGCCGAGATGAGCGAGCACCTGCGCTACCTGTCGCACCACTCGCCCATCCCCGTCTCCTGCATGCCCAACGCGGGCCTGCCCGAGCTGGGTCCCGACGGCGCCGTCTACAACCTCTCCCCGGCGGAGCTGGCCGACGCCCACGACACCTTCACCTCCGAGTTCGGCCTGAGTCTGGTGGGCGGCTGCTGCGGCACCACCCCCGAGCACCTGCGCCAGGTGGTCGAGCGCGTCCAGGGCCGCGGGATCAAGAACCGCAGGCCGCTGGTGGAGGCGGCCGCCTCCTCGCTGTACCAGAGCGTGCCCTTCCGCCAGGACGCCAGCTACCTGGCCGTGGGCGAGCGCACCAACGCCAACGGTTCCAAGAAGTTCCGCGAGGCGATGCTGGAGGAGCGCTGGGACGACTGCGTGGAGATCGCCCGCGACCAGATCCGCGACGGTGCGCACCTGCTCGACCTCAACGTCGACTACGTGGGCCGCGACGGCGTGCGCGACATGCGCGAGCTGGCCTCGCGCTTCGCCACATCCTCCACGCTGCCGATCATGCTCGACTCCACCGAACCGCCCGTGCTGGAGGCGGGTCTGGAGTCCCTCGGCGGCCGGTCGGTGGTCAACTCGGTCAACTACGAGGACGGCGACGGACCCGACTCCCGGTTCACACGGGTCATGGAGCTGGTCAAGGAGCACGGGGCCGCCGTGGTGGGCCTGTGCATCGACGAGGAGGGCCAGGCGCGCACCGCCGAGTGGAAGCTGCGCGTGGCCACCCGCCTCATCGAGCAGATCACCGGTGAGTGGGGGCTGCCCACCAGCGACATCATCATCGACTGCCTCACCTTCCCCATCACCACGGGGCAGGAGGAGACCCGCCGGGACGGCATCGAGACGCTGGAGGCCATCCGCGAGCTCAAGCGCCGCTACCCGGACGTGCAGACCACGCTGGGGCTGTCCAACCTGTCCTTCGGCGTCAACCCGGCCGCCCGTATCGTGCTGAACTCGGTGTTCCTGCACGAGGCGGTCCAGGCGGGCCTGGACTCGGCGATCGTGCACGCCTCCAAGATCGTGCCGATCAACCAGATCCCCGAGGAGCAGCGCCAGGTCGCCCTGGACCTGGTCTACGACCGGCGCGAGGGCGACTACGACCCGCTCTCGCGCTTCATCGACCTGTTCGAGGGCGTGGACGCCAAGTCCATGCGGGCCTCACGCGCCGAGGAGCTGGCCGCTCTCCCGCTGTGGGAGCGCCTGGAGCGCCGCATCATCGACGGCGAGATGGCCGGGATGGAGGCCGACCTGGACGAGGCGCTGGAGAGCAGGCCCGCCCTGGCCATCGTCAACGACACCCTCCTGGCGGGTATGAAGACCGTCGGCGAGCTGTTCGGCTCCGGACAGATGCAGCTGCCCTTCGTGCTCAAGTCGGCCGAGGTCATGAAGGCCGCCGTGGCCTACCTCGAACCGCACATGGAGAAGAGCGACGACGAGGGCAAGGGCCGCATCGTCCTGGCCACCGTCAAGGGCGACGTCCACGACATCGGCAAGAACCTCGTCGACATCATCCTGTCCAACAACGGCTACGACGTGGTCAACATCGGCATCAAGCAGCCGGTGTCGGCGATCCTGGAGGCGGCCGAGAAGGAGCGCGCGGACGTCATCGGCATGTCCGGCCTGCTGGTCAAGTCCACGGTGATCATGAAGGAGAACCTGGAGGAGATGAACTCCAGGGGCCTGTCCGAGCGCTTCCCGGTGCTGCTGGGCGGTGCCGCGCTCACCCGCTCCTACGTGGAGCAGGACCTGGCCGAGGTCTTCGACGGCCACGTGCGCTACGCCAAGGACGCCTTCGAGGGGCTGCGCCTGATGGACGCCTTCATGGCGGTCAAGCGCGGCGAGGAGGGCGCCGAACTGCCCGCGCTGCGCCAGCGCCGGGTGAGGTCGGGGACCAAGCTGAAGGTGACCGAACCCGAGGAGATGCCCGCCCGCAGCGACGTGTCGACCACCAACCGGATCCCCGAGCCGCCCTTCTGGGGCGACCGGATCAGCAAGGGCATCCCGCTGGCCGACTACGCCGTATTCCTCGACGAGCGGGCCACCTTCATGGGCCAGTGGGGCCTGAAGGCCGCGCGCGGCGGCGGGGGGCCCAGCTACGAGGAGCTCGTGGAGACCGAGGGCCGGCCGCGGCTGCGGATGTGGCTGGACCGCATCCAGACCGACGGCCTGCTGGAGGCGGCCGTGGTGCACGGCCACTTCCCCTGCTACAGCGAGGGCGACGACCTGGTCGTGCTGGACGAGGAGGGCAGGCGGGAGCGCACCCGCTTCACCTTCCCGCGCCAGCGCCGCGACCGGCACCTGTGCCTGGCCGACTTCTTCCGGCCCAAGGAGTCCGGGGAGCTGGACGTGGTCTCCTTCCAGGTGGTGACGGTGGGCCCGGCGATCAGCCGCGCCACGGCCGAGCTGTTCGAGAAGAACGCCTACCGCGACTACCTGGAGCTGCACGGCCTGTCCGTGCAGCTGACCGAGGCGCTGGCCGAGTACTGGCACACGCGTGTGCGCGCGGAGCTGGGCTTCGCCGGTGAGGACCCGGCGGAGCTGGACGCCTTCTTCAAGCTCGGCTACCGGGGCGCGCGCTTCTCCCTGGGGTACGGGGCCTGCCCCGACCTGGAGGACCGGGCCAAGATCATGAGCCTGCTGGAGCCCGAGCGGGTGGGCGTGACGCTGTCGGAGGAGTTCCAGCTGGTGCCGGAGCAGGCCACCGACGCGATCGTGGTCCACCACCCGGAGGCGACCTACTTCAACGTCTGACCGGACCCGCTGCCCGGGCGTTCGGCCTCCGGCCGACCGGCCCCGCCCCCTCGCGCGAGGGGGCGGGGCCGGCGCCGTGCGGGGCGGGTGTGGGACAGCTCTCCGCCTGGGGCCGCCCGAGTGTTCGTAGTGTGGAAAGCAGGCCGACAGATCCTCTTCACGGCGCGGGCGCCCGGCGTCCAGCACGATGATGAAGCACACCGGGGCGCCTCGCGGATGAGGCGGGGAACCCATGACACACGAGGGGAGAGCGTGGCCTCCTCCGGCCCCGGCCGGGACGCGCCACCGATCGTATGAGTGAACAGAGCACGCTGAGCCGTGGGAGCTCCGACGCCGTGGCAGCCGGGGGCAGACGCCTCCAGGCCGTGCTGCTGGACATGGACGGCACCCTCATCGAGAGCGAACACCTGTGGGGCGAGGCCGAGGCCGAGCTGACCGCCGAACTGGGCGGGGTGTGGACCGAGGAGGACCACCTGCGCAACGTCGGCAACGCCGCCGAACCGGTGGGCCGCTACATCATCGGGGTGACCGGGGCCGACCACCTCACCCCGCGCGAGGTCGCCGACCGCCTCTACGCCCGGTTCCGCGCCAAGCTGGCCGGGGGCGCCCGGCTGCGCCCGGGGGCCAAGGAGCTGGTGACCATGCTCTCCGAGGCCGGGGTGCCGGTGTCCCTGGTGACCTCCACCGAGCGCTCGCTCGTGCAGGCGGCGATCGGCGGGATCGGTCTGGACAACTTCGACGACTCGGTGGCCGGGGACGAGGTGGCCGCCAACAAGCCCGATCCCGACCCCTACCTCAGGGCCGCCCGGCGGCTGGGCGTGGACCCCGCGCGCTGTGTGGCCGTGGAGGACTCGGTGGTCGGCGTGGCCGCTGCCGCCGACGCCGGGTGCGTGACGATCGCGGTGCCCAACCACGTGGAGATCCCGCCCCGCGAGGGCGTGGTGTTCCGGGAGAGCCTGGTGGGCGTGGACCTGGCCTGGCTGGAGTCCCTGGTCGCCGACCGCTGACCCCTCTTTCCGCGGGTCGGTCCGCGGACGGCCCGGTACGGCCGTGCGACTCCGGGTAGCGTGGATGCGGTGGCCCCGAGGAGGCGCCGGATCGGGGCGACAACCTAGGGGATCGGCCGGATGTGCGTTCCGGCGCCGGATGGGAGACTGGGCCCATGCCTGAGAATCTGACATGGATGACCGGTCTGGTCCTGGGAGGCGGCCTCACCCTCGTGGGACTGGTGATCTCCCTCGTCGTGTGGCGGGCCAGGGGCGCCGCCTCGGGTCTGCGGGGGGTGGCGTGGTCGCTGCTGCCGCTGGTCGCCGGTCTGCTCGGGCTGATGAACGCCGTCTGGCAGTTCTCCCTGAGCGTCCTGGGCATCCTGGCCGGACTGCTGTTCAACCCGCTGGTGTGGGCCGGGGTGGTCCTGGCGGGTGTGTCCGTGGTGCTCTTCGTGGTCTCGGGCGTCATGCGCGCCCGGGGCGTGGGGACCCGCCCCCGGGGGAGGGCCGCGAAGGCGGACCAGGGCGGGGCGGCCGCGCCGGGTCCCGCGGCCGGGAGCCGTGCGTCCCAGGCCCAGGTAGGGGGTTCCGCGCCGGCGAAGGGCGGGGCCGACGACCTCTCCGACTTCAGTGACATCGAGGATCTGCTGCGCAAGCGCGGTATCGAGTAGCCGCCGCGGCGCCGGGGCGGGGAGGGACGGATCCGTCCCTCCCCGCCCCCGTTGCGCGGGCCCCTCCGTGCGGGCCCGGGCGGAGGGCCCGGGTGTGAGCACCGCCACGGACGTTTCCTCCGTGTCGCACGGGTGTTGCCGGCGGTCGGACAGCTCCCTCCGCGGCCGGATCCGGTCGCGGAGGGAGCCGGATTCGCCACGCTGCGACACATAGCACTTGTCATAGCACCGCGCTGACGGGTGCGGTCCGGTGTCCGCGGGGACCTACCGTAGATCCCGCGATATGACGCCATCGCCCCAGCTGGGCGCTGGTCATCCCACGAATGGCGATCTGATGCCCTTTTGGGCTATATACGTTTTTTGACATTCTTTGTCACGATTTAGATACATGGCCAGATGTTGGACGATCTGCGTTCAACGGGCGAGTAGGTTGGTCGCTGTGTAACAGCCCGGGCGTCAAGGTCCGAGTGTGTCCAACTCCGCACGTGAGGTGGCACACCCTCGAGGACCGGGGTCTGGAGGGCGGGTGAACCTCCCGTCGTGCCGACCGGCGCCCACGCCAGCCAGTGTCGAGAACCGACCGGCCCCATCGTGAGACCGAGGGTCACCCTCCCCGGCGGTCCCGCGTGTGGGTTCTGTCGCGTTCCCCTCGGCCAGAAGCTACGAGTGGAGAGTGGTGGCCTGATGAGCGCGCCCTCGCATGCCCCTGAGTCGGCGGAGCAGTCCGACGAGGTGAACGCCGCCGAGCAGGCGCGGGAGGTCCACGGGGACTCCGACAATCGGTCCCTGCGCCAGATCGCCTGGCAGCGGCTGCGCAAGGACAAGGTCGCGATGGTCTCCGGCGTGGTCGTGGTCCTGCTCATCCTCGCCGCGGTCTTCGCGCCCCTGCTGGTCAAGTGGTTCGGGCACCCGCCCACCCAGTTCCACCAGGACCTCATCGACCCCGCCACCCGGATCCCCTACGCGGACCCGGAGAACCAGACAGGTACCGACCCCTGGGGCGGCATCAGCTCCGAGCACCTGCTGGGCGTGGAGCCCACCACCGGCCGCGACATGTTCAGCCGCCTGCTCTACGGGGCCCAGATCTCGCTGCTGGTCGCCTTCCTCGCCACGCTGGTCTGCGTGGCCCTCGGCACCGTCCTGGGCATCCTCGCGGGCTACCTCGGCGGCTGGGTCGACACCGTCATCAGCCGGGCCATGGACATCTTCCTGGCCTTCCCGCTGGTCCTCTTCGCCATCGCACTCGTGGGCGTCATCCCCGAGGGTGTCCTCGGGCTGACCGGCAACGGGCTGCGCATCGGCGTCATCGTCTTCATCATCGGCTTCTTCAACTGGCCCTACATCGCCCGCATCGTGCGCGGACAGACACTGTCCCTGCGCGAGCGCGAGTTCGTGGAGGCCGCCCGGAGCCTGGGCGCCAGCAACCGGCACATCCTCCTCAGGGAGATCCTGCCCAACCTGGTGACGCCGATCATCGTCTACTCCACACTGCTCATCCCCACGAACATCCTGTTCGAAGCGGCCCTGAGCTTCCTCGGCGTCGGCATCAACCCCCCCACCCCGAGCTGGGGCAAGATGCTCGACGAGGCGGTGAACTTCTACGCCCAGGGCCCCTACTTCATCGTCTATCCCGGTCTGGCCATCTTCATCACCGTGCTCGCGTTCAACCTCTTCGGTGACGGCCTGCGCGACGCCTTCGACCCCAAGACCTCAGACTGACCCGCGGCCCCGAGGGGAAGCGGCCCCGCCCCACCTCCCCTCCCGGACCAAGGGTCCGACCACAGGTTGATCCCACCTTCACCATCAGGTTCAAGAGAGGCAGTTCCTTGAGGAAACGCACCCTCGGCTTCGTCGCGCTCGGCGCGGCGGCGTCCATCCTCCTGTCCGCCTGCGGCGGCGGTGACACCGGCGGCGAGTCCGCGTCCGGCAACACCTTCGACCAGGGCTCCACCGAGGTCGTCAACCCCTCCGACGCCACCGGCGGCACCCTGCGCTACGCCATCGCGGGCGACTTCGACTCCACCGACCCCGCCAACACCTACTACGCGTTCAACTGGAACTTCTCCCGGTACTACGCGCGTACGCTGCTGGCCTTCAACCCCGAGCCCGGCGAGCACGCCACCGACCTGGTCCCGGACCTGGCCGAGGCCCTGCCCGAGCCCAACGACGACTTCACCGAGTGGACCGTCAAGATCCAGGAGGGCCTCAAGTACGAGGACGGCTCCGAGATCACGGCCGAGGACATCAAGTACGGCATCGCCCGCGCCAACTTCAACGGCGGCGTGTTCAGCGAGGGCCCGCAGTACTTCGCGGCCCACCTGGACCAGGACGAGCACAACGTCTACGAGGGCTCCGACCCGCTCGCGGGCTTCGACTCCATCGAGACCCCGGACGACTACACGCTGGTCTTCCACCTCAAGGACTCCTTCTCGGAGTTCCCGAACGTGCTGACCCAGCCGCAGACCGCCCCGGTGCCGATCGAGGCCGACCGCGGGGAGCTCTACCAGGAGCACGTCATCTCCTCCGGCCCGTACAAGTTCGACGGGAACTACGAGCCCGGCGTCAAGCTCCACCTGGAGCGCAACGAGCACTGGGACCCGGAGACCGACCCGATCCGCCGGGCGCTGCCGGACCGCATCGAGGTCGAGATCGGCGTCAACCAGGACGAGATCGACGAGCGCCTGGTCAACGGCGAGCTGGACGTGGACCTCGCGGGTACCGGTGTCGGCCCGGCGATGTTCTCCCGCCTGCAGGGTGACGAGAGCGTCCAGGGCAACCTGGACAACCCGTACTCGGGCGCCCTGCGCTACGTGAACATCCACACCCCGATCATCGAGGACGTGGCCTGCCGCCAGGCGATCATGTACGCGGCCAACCGCGACAGCATGTGGCGCGCCTGGGGCGGCACCAAGGGCGGCGACATCGCCACCAACCTGCTCCCGCCGGCGATCCCCGGCTCCAACCCCGACTCGGACCTGTACCCGTCCGAGGACAACAAGGGTGACCTGGAGGCCGCGAAGGCCAAGCTCGAGGAGTGCGGCGAGGCCGACGGCTTCGAGACCAACATCGCGGTCCGCGCCGAGCGCGAGAAGGACGTCCAGACGGCCGAGGCCCTGCAGGAGTCCCTGGCCCAGATCGGCATCAAGGCCGAGATCAAGACCTTCCCGTCCGCCGACTTCTTCGGCCAGTACGCCGGTTCCCAGGACTACGTCCGCGAGAACAACATCGGCCTGAGCGTCTCGGGCTGGGGCCCGGACTGGCCCACCGGCTACGGCTTCGCCTCCAAGATCACCCACGGCGACGCGATCATGGAGACCGGCAACTTCAACACCGCCGAGCTCGACGACCCCGAGGTCAACGCGCTGTGGGACCAGGCCCTCCAGACCGAGGACCCCGAGGAGCGCGCCAGCATCTACGAGCAGATCGACACCCTGGTCATGGAGAACGCGGCCATCCTGCCCGTCGTCTTCGACAAGGTCCTGCTCTACCGCTCCGACGAGCTCACCAACGTCTACTACCAGCCCGCGTACATGATGTACGACTACATGGCGCTCGGTGTGGACCGCGGCTAGCCCACCTACCGGCCTGAACTAGTACGAGAAGGCAGGTGAAAGCGGCGGGACCCCACGGCCCCGTGGGGCCCCGCCGCCGACCGCGATGCTGAACTACATTCTTCGCCGCCTGGGGGCGGGACTGCTGCTGCTCGCCGTCGTCACGGCGGTGACCTTCTGGATCTTCTACGTCCTGCCCCGTTGGGCGGGCGTGACACCGCGCGGTATGGCCGCGCTGTACGTGGGCAAGGCCCCCACCCCCGAGGCGCTCGACGCCACGGTGGAGCGGCTGGGCCTGGACCAGCCCATCGCGGTGCAGTTCCTGGACTTCCTGCGCGGGCTGCTGTTCGGCGAGCAGTTCACCTTCGGCCGGGAGACGGTGGAGTGCGCCGCGCCCTGCCTGGGGTACTCCTTCACCACCAACAGCCCCGTGCTGCCCCAGATCCTGGACCGCCTGCCGGTCACCCTGTCCCTGGGCCTGGGCGCCGCGGTGATCTGGGTCGTCGGCGGCGTGACCGTCGGCGTGATCTCTGCGGTCAAGAAGGGCAGCGTCTTCGACCGCCTGGCCATGGGCACCGCCCTGGTCGGCGTGTCCCTGCCCATCTACTTCACCGGCCTGCTGGCCCTGGCCTTCCTGGTCCACGAGTGGAAGCTGTTCCCGGTCACGCGCTACGTGCCGCTGACCGAGGACCCGGTCATGTGGTTCCAGGTCATGTTCCTGCCCTGGGTGACCCTGGCCTTCCTGCACGCGGCGCAGTACGCGCGCCAGACCCGGGCGGGCATGCTGGAGACCCTGGGCGAGGACTACATCCGCACCGCCCGGGCCAAGGGCCTGAGCGAGGGCCGCGTGATCTTCAAGCACGCACTGCGCCCCACCCTGACGCCGATCGTCACCATTCTGGGACTGGACATCGGCATGGTCCTGGGCGGCGCGATCCTCACCGAGAAGGTGTTCTCGCTCAACGGTGTGGGCGCCTACGCCATCGACTCGATCGTGTCCAAGGACCTGCCCGTCATCCTGGGCGTGACCCTGCTGGGCGCTGTCTTCATCGTCATCTGCAACCTCATCGTCGACCTGCTGTACCCGATCGTCGACCCGCGGGTGCGGATCGCGAAGTAACACCCGACAGCGTTGACCAGACCAGCTCTAACGAAGGAAAGTGACATGGCCTCGACCGAGCCCGTCGTCCGCGTGGACGACCTGCGGGTGACGTTCCCGACCATGGACGGCGACGTCCACGCGGTGAACGGGTTGTCCTTCGAGGTGCCCGCGGGCGGTGCCCTGGGCATCGTGGGCGAGTCCGGC
>NZ_VWVV01000049.1 GCF_009830945.1 Nocardiopsis sp. FR4
TGAAGGACCGGGATCTGGGTCGGGTTCCGCCATCGGCCGGGACCGCTCGTTAGCAGGTCACACGCGAAGGGAGGGGGTCAACTTTCAGGCGCCGCGAGGGGGTCACTTTTCAGCCGTCGTTGACACTCGTCTCAGTATCTCAAGAGAGGGCATCACTACCGCTTCCTTGGCGTACTCGATACCCCGGCCCCAGCCGCCCCTCGGTCACGCTGCGGTGAGGTGGAGGGTAGACACGTCGAACACGGTGTCGCAGGCGTCGCGCACCACGTCGTTGTGGGTGGCGATCACCACCGCGCACCCCTCATGGGCCATTTCACGCAAGGCGCCAATGACCATGCCACCGTTGGCGGCGTCAAGTGCGCCGGTCGGCTCGTCTGCCAGGACCAAGCGGGGTTCCTTGACCATCAGCCGGGCCAGCGCCACCCGCTGCTGTTCACCGCCGGACAGGAAATGCGCCTTGTCCTTCTCCCGCCCGGCCAAACCCACCCGCTCCAGCGTCCGTGCGTAGTCGGGACGGGTGCTGCGCCGACGCGCCACGTTCAGGTTGGCCCGGATGGTGGCGTTCTCGATGAGCGCGTAGTTCTGGAAGAGGTAGCCGAGCTTGTCACGGCGGAACCGCCGTTGCCTGCCCGGGCCCAGGCGGGTGACGTCGGTGCCCTCGAACAGGATCCGGCCGCCACTGGGACGTTCCAGCAAGCCCATGCAGTTGAGCAGGGTGGTCTTACCTGAGCCGCTGGCCCCGACCAGGGCGAGCATCCGCCCAGCCTCCACGGTTAGGTCCAGGTTTTCCCACAGGGTGCGGGGGCCGAAGGACTTGGACAGATTCTCCACGGTAAGCATATGACGAGTTCCTTCTCTGAAATTGCGGCCCTCAGGCCTGGGAAGCACCCTCACGGACGACACGACGGTGAAAGAGGACCAGGATGGCGAAGACGAGGGCAAGGGCGACCCCAGCGACACCTGCGGCGACGAATGGTGGGGTCCCGGTGGTGCCGATCACCTCAGGCGAGAAGGTCTGGGGATTTTGCAGTAGGGCGAGCCGGTTCAGCGTCCACCAAGTCGCCCAACCTACGAAGCCGGCCATGACACAAGCCTCGGCCAGGAGCATCCGGCGGTGGGTGGCCACAAACGTCCACCCGCTGATGTACCGGGCGAAGATGTGCTGGGCGCGGGTACGCACGTAGACCAGGCAGGCGGCAAGGCCGGTCAGTGCCACGACCACGCCGAGGGCTGCCAAATTGGCGGTGCGAACACGCAACTCGGCCAGGAGTTGGTCGTGTTGGTCGGCGGCGACGAGCGCAACGGGCTGTAGCCCGTTGACGTAGGACGACAGCGATTCCTGGCCAAGGGCTGTCTCCACGTCGGCGGCGTCCGGAAACAGCAGGTATCCCTGGGAGGCAAGGTGGGCGTAGCTGGGCGCGGGCAGCATGCCGTTAGGGACCACGACGATGACGGCATCGGTGAACAGAGGCTTGGCTGTGAGAGTAGCCTGTTCGGTTCTCCCGTAGGTGAACGCCTGCTGTCCGTTGGCCAGAGCAAGCACCTCGACGTTGACAGGTTCCTCATCCCGCATCTCGAAGTCCAACCACGCCTCCACGCCCTCGGTCAGGGTAGGGGCGAGGTCTGAGCGCGATTCGGGGAGAAGGATACGGACGCTCTCCTTCGGGCCGTGGCGTTCCCCATCCGGGGAGAAGAGCTCCTGATACTGCAGGTAGGTATCGTTGACCAGCAATGCCTCGAAATCCGGATACGGCGAACCGGGCGACACGTAGTAGTCGGCCTGTCCTGGGCGAGCCAGGATCGTACGCCCGTCTGTGTCGGCCTCGCGAAGCCACGGGCCAATGTCAGTTACGAAGGCCTCCTCCATCTCCTCGACCCGGACACTACCGAGGAACGTGACTTGGGAGGTGTCGCCCGCCTCAACAAAGTGGTCGAAGCCGTTTTGGGCGGCGTCTACCTCTCGGGCAGAGTCCGCCAGGGCGATGATCGCTCCGAGGGCTAGGACCAGCACGGTGATTCGAACGGTGTAAGTGGCCAGGATGGTTGACCTGACCGGGAGCTTGCCTTTGAGCGCGCCGAGTATGTCGGATAGGTGCAGCATCCCGAGCGCGAGCGCGTGCGCGGCCAACGCGACCGCTGTGAAACCCGCGACCAGGCATCCGGTGAGGTCCGCGAACTCACGCAGTTGCGCCCAGCCGTTGTATAGGCCGAGGAAAGTGAGTACAAGCACAGTGGTGGCAAGAGCAGCGACCGCCCACACAAGCGCGATCCGGAACAGATCCTGGCTGAGGATACCCAGATAGGAGTGGCCGTTGAGCCGCATCACACCGTAGGACCGGGCATTCAACAAAACCCCGGAGCCAACGACGACGACGATACACAGGGCAGTGGTCACCAATACATTGAAAAGGTCGCCCTCCAAGAGGTAGTCCTCTCGATGGAGTACCCGTTCATCGTCATGGTGGGCAAAGTCGCCCGTCAGGCCGACGTCCGCGAGCTCGTCCTGAACAACATATGCGTCCTCCTCTTCACCGAAGACCATATAGTAACCACGAGGATCGGCGAGGGAAATTTCCGAGAAAGGATGCGTCTCCGTGCGCATGGCAGGACTGAAGTCCGGATACCCGTTCTCCAGCCATTCAGCACTCGGATCGGAAGGATTCCCATCAGCGATATAGAAGTGGCGCAGATTCCCTGGATCACGCAGATCAGGAATATCGAGGACAACCATGCTTCCCGTGGTTTCTGCTGCCCTCTCAACCGCAGCGGCAACCTCTGTCGACGTGGAGGTGTTGCTGTTCTCTCTGATCCAGAGAAAATGTGGCTCTCCAGCGGCCATCTCCTGATCAGAGAGGCTCATAACTAGAAACGCCAGAACGTTGGACAGCAAGAGGGGAATGAGGTAACCGAAGGCGATGTTGCGGTGCAGCACGGATCTCGCTCAAGGTGGGTTCACGGCGGTCCGCCGACCAGGGAACGGTCGGCGGACCCTATCTGATTTCAGCGCGTCAGCAGCTGTTCCTCCAGTATGCCTGATCAGCCACATTCGGCCTAGACGGAGCAGAAGCACGTGCCCAGACACCAGCCCTGGTGTTGCCGGAGGAAGCGTAGTACTGCCCCTGAACCGACGATCCGTGGCATACGGACCCATGGTAGTAGTTCGAGTAGACGGTGGCGCCGACGCCATAGGTCCAGGTTCCGCCGCCGACGTTTACGGTGGCAGCGGAGGCAATGCCAGCAGCTCCACCAGCGATTCCTGCAGCCACCAGTGCCGCAACAGCGGCACGCTTCATCATTTTCATCATGAGGGTTTCCCTGATCCGACTTGTGGGGACTCCGCAGGCATGTTTCCTGTGGAGCTTCAAACCAGGATCGAAGCTACCACGATTACGAATGTCTCTTCTGACCCGAACGACTCAAAACACCACTGCTAGGCGCTCCATCCTTACGCTCCACCTGCGAATTCTCACTACGTTTCATGTTCATGGCCGGATCCGGACACGTGAATAATAATCAGAAAACAGCAGGTCGAAGACCCTGTGACCAGGGGACCTTTGATCCGATGGGGAGCACGTACCGGGTACGAGGAAACCCCAGGCTACGGACCTTTGATCAGGTGGTTGACGGGAACAGGTCGGGATCGAGTCCGACGGATCGGATGAATCCGCGCAGCAGCCCTGGGCGCTTCTGGACCGATCTCAGGTGCGAACGCAGCTTCTGCTCCAGTTCATCGACGTTCCGGAAGGCCCGGTTGGCCAAAAACGCCTTCAGGTGCGACCACAGCGTCTCCACCGGGTTCAGTCCGGGGGCGTAGGCGGGCAGGCGAACCACGCTCAACCACGGCCGGGCCCGCAGTTGGCCGCGGACCCAGCCGGTGGTGTGCGAGGAGTGGTTGTCCCACACCAGCACGATCGGAGCCCGGAGCTGGGCGTGGACGCGGTCGATCAGAGCGGGAAGGTCTGCCTGCGTGATCGACGCGCGCTTGGCGGTGTACACCAGCCGTACCGTGCCCTGGCGCGGGTCGACGCACAGTCATCCGGCGACGTTGACCCGGGTGCGGTGTCGCTTCCTGGCCGCGATCAGCGGGGTGCGGCCCTTCCTGCCCCAGGTGCGCCGCACGGGGGGTCGGTGCACGCTCCGCTCTCGTCGGCGAAGACGATGACGGCGCCTTCACGCTCGGCTTGGTCTTTTGACCTGCGGCCAGACCTGGTCACGCCAGGCCGCGATGTCCTCCTCGTTCTGCTCGTCGGCTCGCACGGCCGGGGCCTGCCAGGACAGGCCCAGGCGGTCCATCATCCGCCACACCCCAGAGGGGTCGGCATAGCCGACGCCGAAGCGTTCCCGGATGAGCCGGTTGACACGGGCCATGGTCTGTCTCGTTCCGGGTTTATTGGAGGCTCTCAAGCCTGGGAAGGATGACAGTCATGCCAGCACCGAGGAAGTACCCCGATGAGCTGCGCGAACGCGCCACACGTATGGCCGTGGAAGCCCGCCGCAACGCGGCCACACGCGACGGAGCGATCGCCCGCGGCCTGCCGACCGAGGCGGCCGAAAGGTCGGAAAGCGGCCACTGGGCTCGCCTCCCGGTCCGCCTGCTCGGCGGTGCGGCTACCTCCGCAGGGCCTCGATGTACGCGGCGACCAGTTGCAGGGTGTTCTGGCGGAGTTCTCCGTCCAGCATGGCCGTGACGTGAAGTCCCATCATCAGCGCTATGAGCTGGTCGGCGACAAGGGGCGGGGACACCGGACGGATCTCGCCACCGGCGACCGCTGTTTCGAAGTGCCCGACGATCCGCTGCTTCCATGAGGCCAGCGCCGTTCGGCCGATGGAGCGCAGCGCCTCTTCGTGCTGAGCCCGCTGCCAGAAGGAGAGCGCGACCCGCGCCTCGACCCGGGTCAGCGGATCGGCGGGGACGATCTCGCCGCACATGAGCTCCAGCGCCTCCAGGCCGACCCGGTCGGCGGTGACTTCCGCGATGCGCTCATCGGTGCGGTCACAGACCAGTTGGTACGCGGCGGCGAGCAGCTGGTCCTTGGACCCAAAGTAGTGGTTGAGCGCTCCCGGGGCCGAATACGAGGCGGCTTTCGCGATGTCACGGACGCTGACGTTGTCGATTCCGCGCTCGGCGATCAGCTCCCAGGTGGCCTCGATGATCTCCCGCCGCCGGGACTGGTGATCGACCAGCTTGGGCATCGATCGTTCCTCCTCGGGCTTCTTCGGGGACTCGTACGCACGTCCAGGTCCGCTGATCGCAGCCACCGTATCCCATTCGGTTGCGCCGAACCCCCCGTTCGCATCTTCGAAGTTCCGGTCCGCCATTTTTGTTGGTACAACTGTTCAATAAAAATCGAGCTGTGACCCAGGTCACGGCATGTTGATCTCAGTGCAGTGAAGGGACCCCCATGAGCGGAACCGACCACCCCCGAACCGACTGGCATCGCCGGGCGACCGCCCTGGCCGCGGACGGGAGAGCGCACATCGGCGGAAGGCGCCGCGACACCGGCGGGCGGCGGGAGCCGGTCGTCAGCCCCGCGAACGGCGGTCAGATCGCCGAGCTGGGCATCTGCGCGGCCGCCGATGTCGACCGTGCCGTCGCCGCCGCGCGCCGTGTCCAGCCCGCCTGGGCCGCTCGGCCCGATCAGGAGCGCAAAGAAGTCCTGCTCCGGCTCGCCGACTCTCTGGAACGGCATTCCGAGGAGCTGGCACTACTGGAGACGCTCGACATCGGCAAGCCGATCACCCAGACCACGACCGTGGACCTTCCCGGCGTCATCGCGACCTTCCGCTACTACGCGGAGGCGATCGACAAGTGTTCCGGTGCGCTGCCCAGCACCCCGCCGGGAGCGACGGCCCTGGTCGCCCGTGAACCGCTGGGCGTGGTCGCAGCCATCGTCCCCTGGAACTACCCCTTGGAGATCGCCTCCTGGAAGGTGGCACCGGCACTGGCGGCCGGAAACTCGGTCGTACTCAAACCCTCCGAGCAGTCCTCGCTCACCGCCCTGCGGATGGCCGACCTGGCCGCCGATGCCGGCCTTCCGGACGGGGCGCTCAACGTGGTCACGGGCGGCGCCGAGACCGGAACCGCGCTCGCCGCCCACATGGACGTGGACGTCCTCGCATTCACCGGCTCCACCCGGGTCGCCCGTGAACTGCTCGTCGCTTCGGGACGCTCCAACCTCAAGCGCCTGGCCTTGGAGGCGGGCGGCAAGAGCTCCACCCTGGTCTTCGCCGACGCCGACCTCACGGGCGCCGCGGAGATGGCCGCGGCCGGTGCCTTCTACAACCAGGGACAGGTGTGCTCGGCAACCTCCCGGATCCTCGTAGAGCGGCCGGTACTCGAGGAGTTCACCCGGGCGCTGGTCAAGGCGGCCCAGGCGCACCGGCCGACGGACCCACTCGGCGGTGGTGCGGGTAACGGCGCCCTGATCAGCACCGCGCACACCGACTCCGTCCAGGAGTGGATCCGACGGGGCAAGGCCGACGGCGAACTGCTGGACGGTGGGCGCCGGGTGGAGATCACCGGATCGGACGCCTACCTCGAACCGGCGGTCATCACCGGCCTGGGCGCCGATCACCCGCTGCACACCGAGGAGGTCTTCGGACCGGTGGCCGTCGTCCACCCCTTCGACACCGAGGACGAGGCCGTGCACCTGGCCAACGCCACCCGCTACGGACTGGCCGCCTCGCTGTGGACCGAAGACTTCCGTCGTGTCCAGCGCACCGCCGCCAGGCTCGTCGCCGGAACCGTGTCCGTCAACACCGTGGACGCCCTCTCGGTCACCACCCCCTTCGGCGGCTTCAAGCAGTCCGGGTTCGGTCGCGACCTCTCCCTTCACGCCTTCGACAACTACACCGCCCTGAAGACGACCTGGCTGCAGTGGGGCTGAGCCCGCACCGCACGTCCACGGCCACCACCGCAACTCCCCGAAGGAGCACCATGCCTGCAGAGACCACCGTCACCGGCCCGACCACGGGAGGCGACCGCACCGGCTCCCTCGAAGAGCTGGCCAAACGCCACCTGGTCATGAACTTCACTCCGGCGGCGAAATACCGTACGGACCCCTTGCCGATCTTCACCCGCGGCGAGGGCTGCCACGTCTACGACGAATCCGGCAAGCGCTACTTCGACGGCCTGGCCGGGTTGTTCTGCACCCAGCTGGGCTACTCGCACGGTGCAGAGATCGGCGAGGCCGTCGCCGAACAGATGCGCACCCTCCCGTTCCAGACCACCTGGAGCGCGGCGCACCCGCCGGCGGCCAGGCTCGCCGCCGAACTGGCGCAACTGGCCCCCGGAGACCTGAACCGGGTGTTCTTCACCTCCAGCGGTTCGGAGTCCAACGAGGCCGCCATCAAGCTGGCCCGGCAGTACCAGACGAGCCGGGGCGATCACGCCCGCCGGAAGTTCATCGCCCGCCGGGTCGCCTACCACGGCACCAGCTTCGGTGCCATGTCCCTCAACGGGATGGTGCAGGTACGCAAGATGTTCGAGCCGCTGATGTCCGGTGTCCGACACGTGTCCAACACCAAGCGGTACCGGCGCCCGTTCCAGGAGACCGAGACCGAGTTCACCGCCTTCCTGCTGACCGAGCTCGAGTCACTGATCCTGCAGGAGGGCGCGGACACCGTTGCCGCGGTCATCCTGGAGCCGCTGCAGAACGCCGGAGGCAGCCTCACCCCGCCCACCGGTTACCTCCAGGGTGTGCGCGAACTCTGCGACCGTCACGGCATCCTGCTGATCGCCGATGAAGTGATCACCGGTTTCGGCAGGCTCGGTTCGTGGTTCGGTTCGGACCACTACGGTTTCCGACCCGACATCATCACCTTCGCCAAGGGCATCGCCTCGGCCTACGTGCCACTGGGCGGTCTGATCGCCGACGACCGGATCATCGAGACCGTGTTGGACGGCTCGGCCGGTATGTACAACCACGCGCTCACCTACGGCGGACACCCGGTGGCCTGCACCACGGCACTGGCCAACCTGGAGATCATGCGCCGGTTGGACGTGCCGGGCAACGTCAGGGCGAACAGCGGGACCTTCGCGGCCGGGCTCGAGAGGCTCCGCGACAACCCGGTGGTGGGAGACGTCCGCGGTGACGGCTACCACCGCACCCTGGAGCTGGTCACCGACAAGGAGGCCCGGTCCTGGGCCTCGGAGCGGCTGTCGGCAGCCGAGTTCGTGGAGCAGCACCTGGCCCCGGCGGCCGCCGAGGTCGGGGTGCTGTGCCGAATCGCCATCGACGCGGAGGGCAACCCGCTGCTGCAGCTCTCCCCGCCGCTGGTCGCCGACGCTGCGGACATCGGTGAGCTGGTCGGGCTGGTCGAGCGGGCGCTGGACCGGGCCGTCGCATCGGGCGGACTCCGATGAGCGGGCACGATGCTCCGGCCGAGGCGGCTCCGTCACCGGGGTCTGGCCAGGCCGCGCCTCCGACCGGCGGGCGCGGGCTCAAACGTGTGCTCGGTCTGCCCTCGCTGTTCTTCTTCGGGCTGGCGTACATGGTCCCCCTGGCGGCCTTCACCACCTACGGGATCGTCACCGAGATCACGCTGGGACACCTGCCCACCGCGTTCCTCGTCACCCTGGCGGCGATGCTCTTCACCGCCCTGGCCTACGCGAACATGGTGCGCGCCTACCCGGTGGCGGGCTCCGCCTACACCTACACTCAGCAGACGTTCGGCCCGGCCACGGGATTCATCATCGGTTGGGCGCTGCTGCTGGACTACATCTTCCTGCCCACGATCAGCTATATCGTCATCGGCCTCTACATGGAGATCGCGGTCCCCTCGGTGCCCGGATGGATCTGGGTACTACTGACGATCGCCGTTGTCACCGGCATGAACGTCCTCGGCATCAAACTGGTGACCAGCATGAACATGGTGCTGGTGAGCGCGCAGGGCGTGTTCGTCGTGGTGTTCCTGACAATGGGCTACCTGACCGTGTCCGGGCGTTCGGCCCCGGCGGACCTCATCGCCCCGTTCTACGGCCCGGACTTCTCCCTCACCGCCCTCATCGGCGGAGCGGCCATCCTCTGCCTGTCGTTCCTGGGGTTCGACGCCATCTCGACCCTCTCCGAGGAGGCCCGGGACCCGCGCAGGTCCATCCCCCGGGCGATCATCCTGTGCACGGTCTTCTGCGGGCTGCTGTTCGTCCTCATGGCCTGGGTCGGTCACCTGGTCTATCCCGACTGGCAGAACCTCAACGATCCCGACTCCGCCTCGGTCGAGGTGATGGCTCGCGCCGGGGGAGGCTTCCTGGCGGCGTTCTTCACCGCGGCCTACGTCACGGCCTGTTTCGCCTCGGCCATGGCGGCCCAGAGTTCGGTTTCGCGGATCCTGTTCTCCATGGGACGTGACGGCACGCTGCCCAAGCGGGTCTTCGGAGCCGTGCACCCGAAGTACCGGACTCCGCACCTGGCCACCCTGGCGGTGGGGGCGGTGTCCCTGCTGGCCTGCGTCATGTCGTTGGAACTGGCCGCGGCCCTGGTCAGTTTCGGGGCTCTGATCGCCTTCACCTTCGTCAACCTGGGCGTCATCAAGCACTACGCGATCGGCCTGGGCAGGCGACGCGGCACGGACTTGCTCCGCTACGTGCTCGTCCCGGGCATCGGTGTGGCGCTGACCCTGGGGCTGTGGACGTCGCTGTCCTGGCAGAGCTTCGCCATCGGCCTGTGCTGGGTGGCCGTCGGCTTCCTTCTCCTGCTCCGCCTCACCCGCGGATTCTCACGACCGACCCCCACCATGGACGACCACGCGACCTGATCCCGCGTTCGCCGGGCTCTCCCGGTCCCGGCGGACGCGCTCTTCGGGGCACCCTCTGGAGGGTGCCCCGAAGAGCACGTCCGCGTCGCAGGCCTGGGACCGTACAGCGTGAGGATCGGCCAGGACGGGATCCGCGAGGGGAGATCCCGGCTCAGAACCTGCCCGCGGGGTCGTTCCCCGATGGGCCCACGTGGCCGTCCAGGTGAACGCAGGGCGCCACCGGAGGGGCGCCGAGGTCACTTTGCACACCGGCCCTCGACGCCCTTCGCCGTGCGTGCGAGAGATTCAGGGGTTTTGCCTTCAACGACCTGGGGGTCAGACCGGGAAAGGTCTCGGGGCTGCGCCGTCACCGAACACCCGGAAGCACCGGGCGAATGTGGGACCGCAGCGGGGGTCGGCTTCGACGTCAGGGCCGTCGGAGCCGACCGTGGGAAGCGCACTCGCACACGCGGTTCGCCGGTCTACGGAGCCGTAGGGCCTTCACCGGTCAGATTCTCCGGTGCCAGCGCCGCGTTGAGCCGTTCCTCGTCGAGCAGTCCCCGTTCCAGGACCAAATCGACCAACGCGCGGTGACCCTTCAGCGCCTCCTTCACCAGAGCCGCCGTGGGTGCGTACCCGAGGAGGGGGACGAGCCCGGTGGCGACGGCGAGACTGCCTCTGGTACGTGCTGTGATGGACTCGCCGTCGGCGCGGACGCCGCTCACACAACGCTCGGTGAGCAGGTCCACCGCACTCGTCAGCAGGGCGACCGAGTCCAACAGCGACGAGGCGATGACCGGACCGAAGGCGTTGAGCTGCAGTTGCCCGGCCTCGGCCGCCATGGTCACGGTCGTGTCCGCGCCCACGACCAGGAACGCCACCTGGTTCACGGTCTCCGGGATGACGGGATTGACCTTTCCCGGCATGATCGAGGATCCCGCCTGTACCGGAGGGAGAACGATCTCCCGCAGCCCTGCCTGTGGGCCGGAGGCGAGGAGCCTGAGGTCGTTGCTGATCTTCGACAGCTTCACCGCGCAGCGTTTGAGGAGCCCGGAGGCCAGTACGAACACACCGGTGTCTGAGGTCGCCTCGACCAAGTCACTGGCCGGGGTCAGGGGGTACCCCGTGACTTCGGCGAGCTCCGCCACCACCCTCCGCCGGTATCCGACGGGGGCGGTGATGCCGGTACCGATCGCCGTGGCGCCGAGGTTCACCTCGCGCAGGTGGGGCAGGAGCTCCTGCAGTCTGGCGGCGTCCTCCCGGACCGTCTCCGCGAAAGCCGCGAACTCCTGCCCCAGTGTCATGGGCACCGCGTCCTGCAACTGGGTGCGCCCCATCTTCACGATGTCGCGAAAATCCACCGAACGCGACTCGAACTCGGTGGCGAGCCTGCCGAGCGCGGGCACGAGGCGCTCGATACCGCGGTGGACCGCGAGTCTGACCGCGGTGGGGTAGGTGTCGTTGGTGCTCTGGCTGCGGTTGACGTGGTCGAGCGGGTCGACCACCTCGTAGGACCCCGGCTCGAGGCCGAGGAGTTGCAGCGCCCGGTTGGCCACCACCTCGTTCACGTTCATGTTGGTGCTGGTCCCCGCGCCGCCCTGGATCCGGTCGACGAGGATCTCCCGGTCGAGGGCGCCCCGCATGAGTTCGTGGCAGGCCTCGGCGATCGCCTGCGCCTGGGCCCGGTCCAGCAGCCCTTCCGCGGCGTTGGCTCGGCAGGCGGCGAGCTTGACCGCCCCGTAGGCCCAGACGAGATCGCGCAGTTCGCCGCATGGGCGACCGGTGACGGGGAAGTTCGCTCTGGCCCGCGCGGTGTTGATCCCCCAGAGTGCTTCCGCCGGGATCGTCACTTCACCGAGTGCGTCGGTCTCCGTTCTCTCCACGACCGCATCGGCGCTCATGTCCGCTCCTTTTCCGAGCGTCGTCCAGCCCCGGGCGCGCCGTCCTCCGAACCACCCCGGAGGGGCCCGGGCTCGGGTGCCGGGGTGAAGTATTCGTGCGCCGTGCGGGCGAGCAGGGTGGCGCCGTCGGCGATGACCCGGTTGGCGGCCTCCCCCACGCAGACGGCGGCGAACTCGGGCTGGTGGTTGCTGATCGGAAAGCAGCCCAGGCCGATGTAGGGGTGGATGGCCGGCACGTGCTGGGAGACGTTGCCCATGTCGGTCGAGGCGCGGTTCATCGTCTGGTGTTCCGCGGGCGCGTCGAATCGCCGCCCGAGCGCGAGGGCGTGGCGGGTGTAGATCTCCAGCGCGCGCTCGTCGGTACGGAATTCCGAATAGGGCTGCGACTCCGGTGTGAACTCCACCGTGGTGTCCGTCGCCAGCGCTCCGGCCTGGAAGCACTGTTCCACCCGGCGGCGCAGCGGTTCCAGCTGTGCCAGGCTCTCAGCCCGGGTGTACCAGCGGCCCTCGGTCACGGCTGGGATGGCGTTGGGCGCCTGTCCCCCCACCGTCTGGATTCCGTGGACGCGGGTGCCCGGCGGGAGCTGCTGGCGCAGCAGGCCGAGGGCCACCTGGGCGATGACGAAGGCGTCGTTCGCGTTACGGCCCTCGTGCGGGTAGGCGGCGGCGTGAGCCGACCGCCCGGTGAAGCGGACGTGATCGTGGGCGACGGCGTAGGGCTCGGCCCGCGGGGCGTCGACCGGCCCGGGATGGGCCATCAGCGCCAGGTCCAGGTCCCGGAAGGCCCCGGCGTCGAGCAGTTCGATCTTCCCTCCACCGCCCTCCTCGGCCGGGGTGGCGATCACGTCGATGCGCAGGTCGAGTCGGTCGGCCCACGGTCGGAGCGCGATCGCCGCGCCCGCCGACATAGCGGCGATCAGGTTGTGCCCGCAGGCGTGGCCCAGACCGGGCAGCGCGTCGTACTCGACGATGAGGCCGACCCGGCGCCGACCGGAACCGAAGGTGGCGTGCACCGCGGTGGGGAAGCCGAGGTGGCCGGTGTCGACGGTGAATCCGAACTCCTCCAGCAGCTCCGCCGTCCACCGCGCCGCGCGGTGCTCCTCCCAGGCGGTCTCGGGATGGGCGTGCAGCGTCTCGGAGTAGCCGATCAGGCGTTCCAGGTGCTCCGTGACACCCGGCAACGCTCCGGGTTCAACGGTCATCGCCCGGCACTCCGTACCCCGGTGAGGCGGCCGGTTCCAGGCCGCGCCGGACGTAGTCGTCGCGCTGGGGGAGCCAGATCTCGAGCAGCCCTCCCAACGCCTCGATCGGGTTCTCCTGCCAGTCCACGCGCAGGTCCGTGTCGGGCCAACCGTTCGCGGACACGGTGGACAGCCCCGCTGAGTGGACCGGTCCGGCCTCGCCTCCGGCGGTGAGGCCTGCGGTGAGGGCGGCGAGGAGGCGTTCCTCCAGCTCTCCCCGGGCCGAGCCGAAGGCCTCGCACATGGCCGCGGGGACGCCGGGGGCCGAGAGCATGTTCCCAGCGGCGGCGCAGTGAGGCCCGGTGGCCTCACCGTGGACGCCGAGGGTGAGGCTGCCGCTGAACGTGGCCGCGGCGCCGGAGGCGTCCACCACGGTGAGCTGCCGGTACTCGGTATCAGGCTCGCCGCCTACCACGGAGTCGAGCGCCGCCCGGGGGCTCGCTCCCGCGGCGAGCCGGTCCAGCAGTACCGTTCCCAGTCGCGGATCGGTGATGTTCTGTGAGGCGACCGCGCCGACGGAGTCGCGCAGGTGGACGACCCGCGCGGCGACGGCGGGAGAGGACGAGGCGGCGGCGACGCCGAATCTGCCGTCCTGGTGGGCCGCGATGGAGAAGGTCACTTCCCGCCCCCCGAGATCACGGCCGTCGCGTCGATCTCCACGAGCCACTCGGGCCGGGCCAGAGCCTGGACGACGATGCCCGTGGAGACCGGGTAGACCCCCTTCAGCCAGCGCCCCACCTCGCGGTAGACGTCCTCACGGTAGCGCGGGTCGACGAGGTAGATGGTCACCTTGACGATGTCCCGCAGACCGCTGCCCGCCTCCTTGAGCAGGAGGTCGATGTTGGCCATGGCCTTCTCGGTCTGTGCGCGCACGTCGCCGACGCCGACGGACTCCCGGGTGTCCAGGTCCTGGCCGATCTGGCCGCGCAGGTACACGACGCCTCCGGCCACCACGGCTTGGCACAGGTCGTTGTCGAGGTTCTGCTCTGGGTAGGTGTCCTTGGTGTTGAACTTACGGATGCGCGTGTGCGTGGTCATGATGTGATCACCCCTGGGTGTGGGACGGACGCGGGTGTGAGTCGTTGTGCTCCATGTAGCCGCGCTGGATGGAGATCTGGTCGGCCACGTACTTGGCGTCGTGCCAGGCTCCCCAGATGAAGCTCGAACCGCGGCGGGACTGCCACGGCAGTCCCATGAAGTAGACGCCGGGCTCGGAGGAGACTCCGCGCTGGTGTCTGGGTCTGCCGTCCTCGTCGAAGGCGTCCACCCGCAGCCAGTCGTAGTCGGCGGTGAAGCCGGTCGCCCAGAGGACGGTCGTGATCCCGGCGGCGGCGAGGTCGAGTTCCAGGACGGGGTCGGTCACCGACTCCGGGTACTCGCCCAGCACCCGGGCCAGTGGCTCCTCGGGGAGGTCGAGGCCGTTGCGCTCGACGTAGGCGTCGGCCTCGTCCAGCAGGGCCAGGTAATTGGCGTCGCCGCAGGCGATGTTGTCCCGCAGGTCGGGCGCGAAGCGGACGACCCCGGCTTGGAAGGACTCCGTCCGACCGACCAGCGTGATACCGCGCTCGGCCAGGCCCCGGAAGTCCACGGTGTGGCCGCCGTGCGCGCCGCTGACCGCGATCGTGACGTGCTCGGCTCCCTGGGGAGGAGCCGAGGCCTCCCACTTGCCGAGGACGCCCAGCCACCAGACGAAGTCGTGTCCCCGGTACCTGCGCGGTGGGCGGTCGTGCGGACCGACGGAGAGGTGGACCTGTCGGCCGGAGGCGCGGAGTTCCTCGGCGATCTGGACCCCCGACGAGCCCGATCCGACCACGAGCACACCGCCCTCGGGCAGTTGTGCGGGGTTGCGGTAGGCGCTGGAGTGCAGCTGGGTCAGGCCCGCGTCCTCGGGGATGACCGGGGGGACGACCGGCCGCTGGAACGGACCGGTGGCGGCCACGACGTAGCGGGCGTCGAAGTCCCCGTCCGAGGTCCGGACCCGGAACCCCCGGCGGCCGGTGTTCCGGCGCACCGAGGTCACCTCGACCCCGCATCGGATCGGCGCACCGATCTTCTCGGCGTAGGTTTCCAGGTAGTCCGCGACCCGGTCCTTGGAGGCGAAGTCCTCAGGGTCCAGGCCGGTGAACTCCAGCCCGGGGAACCGGTCGTGCCAGACGGGCCCGTTCGTGACCAGTGAGTCCCATCGCTCCGAGCGCCAGCGCTCGGCGACGCGGTTCCTCTCCAGGACGACATGCGGCACCCTGCGATCGATGAGGTGCTCGCTCATCGCGATCCCGGCCTGCCCCCCTCCGACGACGACGACCTCGATCTCTTCTACTGACATTCGAAACCTCCGGGGTTCGATCAACGCGTGTGGTTTCCAAGCGGGCACGCCCTGCGTGCTTTCTCCGGCTGCCCGGCTGTTGTCCGCGGGCGGTGCCCCGGGGCCCGGCGCGACCCTTCCCGAGCACGGGAGGCGGTTCAGCGCAGGGCCCGGTCGCTCTGGTGCAGGAGGTCGGAACCGCTGGTCTCGGGCATGGTGCGCAGCGTGGCCGCGCCGATGGCGCCGATCACGACCATGGTGAAGGCGGGGACCATGCTGCTGCCGGTGAGCGAGATCAACCAGGTCATCAGGTACGGCAGGGTCCCCGCGAAGAGCGCTCCGGCGACGCTGTAGGCCATCGACAGCCCGCTCTGCCGGGTGCGTGTCGGGAAGAGCTCCGCCACCGCGGAGGCGTGCGTGCCCAGGATCACCGCCAGGATCGCGGCCAGGCCGAAGGTCGCGGCGAACGCCGCCCACGAGGCGTTCACCTGCATCAGCAGGAACAGCGGCACGGCGGCCACGATCAGCAGGGCGGCGGCGGTGTAGAGCACCGGCTTGCGGCCCAGGCGGTCGGACATCCTGCCCGACAGGGGGATGATCCCCATGGCGACGACCGAGGCCGCCGCGGAAAGCAGGGCCGCACGGTCTGCGGGCACCCCCACGATCTCTTCCTGATAGGTGATCAGGTACACGAGGACGATGTAGAAGGTCGAGTTCATGAAGGTCTCGATGCCGACCGTCTGGAGGAACTGCCTGCCGTTGGAGCGGAACACCTCGACGACCGGCTGGCTCGGCACATTGTTCATGTCCTCGAGGGCGCGGTACTCGGGCGTGTCCTCGATGCGCAGGCGGATGTAGAGGCCGACCGCGGCCAGGGGCACCGTCAGCAGGAAGGGGATCCGCCACGCCCAGTCGAGGACGGCCTCGGCGGGGAAGGCGAAGTGCAGGCCCCAGACGACCACGGACGCGCACAGGAACCCGCCGACGGAGCCGAACTCGATCCACGAGCACCCGAACCCGCGGCGTCCGGGTGGTGAGAACTCCGCGAGGAAGGCCGCGGCCGAGCCGAACTCCCCGCCCGCGGCGAGCCCTTGGATGATGCGGGCGACCACGAGCAGGATCGGAGCGATGATGCCGACGGACTCGTAGGTGGGCAGCAGTCCGAGCATGAGCGTGCCCGCCGCCATCGAGATGATGACGATCGACAGCGTGGCCCTGCGGCCGAAGCGGTCGCCGAGGTGTCCGAAGAGCACCGAGCCGAGCGGGCGCACGAAGAACGCCACGGCGAAGACGGCGAACACCGACAGCAGGCCGGTGGTGCCGTCCTGCTCGGGGAAGAACACCTTCGCCATGGTGGTGGCCAGGTACGCGTAGACGGCCCAGTCGAACCAGTGGACGAAGACGCCCACCGCCCCGGCGAACACGCTCCGTCGCAGGTCCTTCCCGTCCACCTGCTCTGAGACCTCGCTCGTCATTTCTCCTCCTGGGATCTCGTCCTCGTACGCAGCGGCGTCCGGGAGGCCGCGGTGGCCTCCCGGCCTGGGCGTTCCTGTGAATGGTCAGGAGGTCGCTCGTTCGAGGGAGTGTGAGTCGAGCGCTTCGCGGGGGCTCGGTAGGGCCTCCGGTGCCGTCGGCATCCGACCTGCCTGTGTCATGGGTCACCACTATCCAGGCGAGGACTAGGATCTGTAAAACACATAGATCCGAAGGTCTCCTTCGGAAAAACCGATCCCCTGGACGGGAGGGCCGGACCGATGGGCGATGTCAGCCTGCGGCAGCTGGAGTACCTGAGAGCCATCGCCAGGCTCGGATCGGTGACGGCGGCGGCGCGGGAGCTGTTCGTCTCGCAGTCGACCGTGTCGACTGCGCTGACCGACCTGGAGTCGGCGCTGGGGGTCACCCTCTTCGTCCGCTCCCCCAGGGGGATGCGCCTCACTGCGGCGGGGCAACGCGCCCTGGCCGCGGCCGACGACGTGCGGGCCGGCCTCGAACAGCTCCGGGAGACCGCCAGCCGGGAGAGGGGGGAGGTCGCGGGGGACCTCACCGTCGGGTGCTATGCGACCATCGCGCCGATCCTACTGCCGAAGGTCATCGCGGAATTCTCGCGTCGGCATCCGCGAGTGCGGCTCTCGTTCGTCGAGGCGTCCCACGGGACCCTCCTGGACGACCTGCTGAACTCCCGCATAGACCTGGCGATCACCTACCACTACGAACTGGCCACCGTCCGCCCGGCGATCGGCGTGACTTCGCAGTGGCTGCGATCCGATCCCCCCTACGCGCTCATCCCGGTGGACGGGCCCCTGAGCTCGAAGGGCGTGCTGACACTGGTGGACCTGGCAACCGAGCCGCTGATCCTCTTCGACCTACCGCCCGGCGGCGACTACTTCCTCGGCCTGTTCGACAAGGCCGGGCTGACGCCGAACGTGCGCTTTCGCACCACGAGCTTCGAGATGGTGCGCGCCCTGGTGGCCCGCGGTCTGGGTAACGCACTGCTCACCCAGCGCACCGTGCTCGAGCGCAGCTACGAGGACCTGCCCTACGCGACCAGGGAGCTTGACCTCCGGTCCGAAGGACTCGGAATCGAGGTCATGCGGCTCGCCGGCCGCAGGCCCGTGCGGCGGATGGAGGCCTTCATCGACGTCTGCAGGGAGGCCGTGGTCTGACCTGCCGGCGGCGAAGTGGCACGGTGGGCCTTCTAATCCGATGGCCGCAGGTTCGAATCCTGCCGGGTGCACCACAAAACCCCAGGTAAAACGGGGTGCGCGGCCTCATCTTCGAGGAGCCGTTGCGCTGATGGGACCAGGGTGGGACCGAGATGGGACCAGCCCCGCCTTCACCCTTCGAGCCCGCCTCCGCTGATGCGTCCCGCCGGAGTCACGCAGCACCAGCCACGCCGTTCGCTCCGCCGCCTCCCGCGCGACCTGCGGCAACACACTGGAGTAAGTGTCCGCCGTGAGCACGATGCTCGCGTGCCCCAGCATCGTCTGCACCACCTTCAACTCCACACCCGCCGCCAACGCCAACGTCGCCGGTGCATGTGCTCCACCATCAACCGCCCGGCCTCCTCGAAGTCGAGGTCGAAGACGTCCAGGCCGGAGCAGTCCCCGGGCAGGCCGACCAGGGCGCCGGGCTGCGGCGCGGCGCGCAGGACCGG
>NZ_VWVV01000050.1 GCF_009830945.1 Nocardiopsis sp. FR4
ACCGTCACGCGCATTCCTCTGATCGGATCACCGTCGAGCACGCCCTGGCCGACCACAAACGCTGGAAACAACTGATGCGTTGGACCCACCGGCGCGAGAACCTCCCGGCCACCTATCGGGCCATCGCTGGACTGGTCTCCGACCGCACCGCGAACACCTGACAAGCACGGCAGACGGGGCCATCACGCCTCACCCGCTATCACGCACCAACTCGTTAGGGCTCGGCTCCTGAATTGATCGAACCTTTCAAAAAACCTTGGTTTATTGAAGGATCCACACGGCCCGGCCACGGTGAGAGGTGGGATGACTCCGCGGTCACTCTCACCCGGAGCCCGACAGCTGCCCCGGGCACGGATGCCTCGTCTTCGCCGTCCTATCCCTCTTCGTTCTGGTGGCGGTCGGCGGCCGACTGCGCCCGGGGCTCGAATCCGCTCTGTGCCGTGTCCGACTCCTGATCGCGGGCCGCGGCGGACTGGATACGCGCGGCGGCGTCCTTGTCCATCTCGGTGTGCTTGCTCATGTCCTTCACCTACCCGCTGACCAGCCCATTGCCGCTTTCCGGCGTACTTGGTCCACACCCCCATGTAGCCCACCGTGTCGGGGCCGCTCTGGCCGCCCACGCGGTGGGGGCCACGGTCTACCTCGAACATGGACGCCCCGCTCTGGAGGGGAATCACTGACTGCCACCGCCGTCGCGAAGCGCCGTGCCGGCAACGGGTACGCCCCTTGGTCGGCAGAACGCTCCCGGGCGTGACGCCCGCTGACCGGGAGAACCCGTCCGCGCCCCGGACCCCCGCAAGGCCCCACCCCGCAGAGCGCGGTGGAAGTGTCGAGCTGATCCGCTCCGCCGCCTCCGGCCCCAGCGAGGGGACACACGGCCCCGGACAAGGGAAGAGCCCCCGCGCGACGCCTCGTCGCGCGGGGGCCTCCGCCTCTCGCCGGACCCTTGCGGATCCCCCGATACCGACGGTCCGGCGCGGGCCGTGCGCGCTCACCCCCGTGGGCGCAGACCCCGCACCCGCGCCGTGTCAGCCCGGGACCGTACGACCGTGGAGGCCGCCCCCGTGGTCCGCGGGGTGCGCGGGTGCGCACCCACCTGTCTACCCGCCCAGCGACGGACAAACATGGAACGGGCCCGTCCGTGGCCGGACCCGGCTCACTCAGCCGCGCCCCACCAACCCAGCCCCGCCACCATGCCCGCCACGACCACCGCACCGGCACCCACCCGTCCGGGGCTCACCCCGGGCAGGGCGGTCAGGTCCACTCAACCAACGGCACCGCCAGCGCCCGCAGCCCCAGCGGGGCGAGCGCCGCGGCGCCCACGGCCAGAGTCCGCCGCCAGGCGGCGGGACGAGAACGCTCACGTGCGGGAGATACCGAAGAGGTGCTCATGGGGGGGATCCTTCCCTTGTCATGGCGGCGCGATCCGCCGGGACCACCCGACACTCCCCCGCACCGCCCGGCCGCCGCCTCGGCCGCACGACCGGACCGGGACCGACCCCGGACGGGACGAACCCCGACTTTGGTCGGTGTCGCCGCCCCGGCCCCCGCGCCTACGCTGACCCCGTGCTGAGCCCAACGGACGCCCCGTCCCGACACCGGTATCCCCTGGGTCCCGGTCCTCGTCACCGCGCTCGCCCGGCTCAGCCCCCGCGAACGCGAGGTCGCCCTGGCCGTGGCCCGCGGCGCCGCCAAGCCGTATATGAGCGTGGCCGCACTCGACCTGGACAACCGCACCCAGATCGCCCTGCTGGCCCACGACGCGGGCCTGGCCTGAACACTCCCGGGCGCTCACCCCGCCCGCGATACCGCCGCGGCACCATCCGCACTCCCGGCACGGCGGCGCACCAGCGACCACCCCGCGCCCGCCCACGACAACGCGACCACACCCGCCATTACCAGGCGCGACGTGAGCAGGTGCTCACGCGGATACAGGCTCCCGGTCAGGTAGAAGTCGATGAACCCCCGCTCCATCACCGGCCGCCCGGTCCGCTCCCGCGACCAGTTCTCCATCTCGGTCAACACGCACGGCCAGTCCACGAACACGATGCCCAACGCGTAGGCAGCCACCGCCAGGTGCGCCCACCACCACCGCGGCCACCGCCAGGCCACGAAACCACCGAGGACGACGAAGGCGAGGAAGGCGAAGTGCAGGGCCGCCGCGACGTGCCCCACCAGGAGGAGGAAGCTCATCCCCCGAACCTAGGAGCGCACCCCGCCACGCGCGTCGGTACCCGCACCCACCACCCCTGAGTATCCCTACTCTTGGCGGACCGAACGGGCCGGGACACCACCGCCACGGGGTGTCCCGGCCCGCCGGTCGCGAACCCGGTGCTAGGGGGAAGCGTCCGCGACCGGCGTGAGCGTGTCGGCGAACACCAGGCCGTGGCCGTGCCCGGTGTCGGCACGCACCCGGCCCCGGTCGAACTCCACCCCGCTGGGGCGGGCCAACGCACCCAGCGCGGCGAAGGAGGCCCGGTCGATGTCCTCGACCATGGCCACCCGGGGCAGGCACAGCGCCAACTGTCCCGACAGCTCGGGCAACAGGTGCGGAGCCACCGGCACGCCCCGGCGCGCCATCGACTCCGCGATCCGCAGGAACGGGGTGATCCCGCCCACCCGCACCGCGTTGGGCTGGGCGACGTCGCACACCCCCAGCTCCACGGCACGCTCGAACTCGGCGACCGTGCGCAGGTTCTCCCCGATCGCGAACGGGACCCGCACCCGCTCACGCAGACGCGCGTGCGCCTCCAGGTCCTCCGCGGGCAGCGGCTCCTCCACGAAGTGCGGGTCGAAGCCCTCCAGCGCCTCCAGCGCGCGCACCGCCCCCGGCACGTCCCAGCGCTGGTTGGCGTCCACCATCAGCGCACGGTCGGGGCCCAGTACCTCGCGCACCGCCCCCACCCGTTCCACGTCACGGGACACCTCGGTCGAGCCCACCTTCATCTTGACCGCCGTGTGCCCGGCCGCCACCCACCCGCGCACCTGCTCCAGCAGGTCCGCCAGCGGGTAGTCCAGGTTCACCCCGCTGCCGTAGGCGGGCACCGACTCGCGGCGCCGGCCCACCAGGTCCACCAGGCTCATCCCCGCCGCGCGGGCAGCCAGGTCCCACAGGGCGATGTCCACCCCGGCCAACGCCATCAGGGTCAGCCCGCTGGTCCCCGCCTCGCGCAGGTGCCAGCGCAACTCGTCCCACCGGGCCGGATGGGCCTCCCGGCCCACCAGAGCCGGGCGCAGGTCGTCGTTGACCAGGGCGGCCACCGCCCGCGCACCGATCAGCGGAGTCCAGGAGAACCCCGTACCGACCAGGCCGGTGTCGGTGACGACCCGCACCACCACGACGTCGTTGCGGTCCACGCCACCGTCCCAGGACCGGTGCAGCGGGAGCCGGAAGGCGCGCGCGCCCACCTCGGTGACGCGCACGCTCACGCCCCCTTGACCAGGGACAGGCCGGTCTCGATGAGCTCGCCCAGGGTCGCCTCCTCCTCCGGGGTGGGGTCGACGAACGGGGCGCGCACCCCGCCCACGTCCACCCCGCGCAGCCGCGCCCCCGCCTTGACCAGCGACACCGCGTACCCCGGAACCCGGTCGCGCAGGCGCACCAGCGGCTCGAAGAACTCGCGCGTCAGCGTCTCCGCGAGCGGATCACCCCCGTGGAAGGCGGTGTAGAAGGCGTTGGCCACCTCGGGCACGAACGCGAAGGCCGCGGAGGAGTACAACGGCACCCCCACCGAGGCGTAGGCGGGCACGGTCAGCTCCGCCGTGGGCAGCCCGTTGAAGAAGGTGAACTCCTCACCGCGCAGCCCACGCACGGCCAGCACGATCTGGTGCACCAGCCCCAGGTCGCCCACACCGTCCTTGATGCCCACCACCGTCGGGATCGCGGCCAGCTCCGCCGCGCTCTGCGGGGTGAAGACCATCGACCCGCGCTGGTAGACCACCACCGGGATGTCCACCGCCGAGGTCACCGTGCGCACGTACTCCACCAGGCCGCGCTGCGGGGCGCCCACCAGGTAGGGCGGCAGCAGCAGCACCGCGTCCGCGCCCAGCTCCCGGGCCGCCCGCGCCTGGTCGATGGCGGTGCCCACGCTGCCGCCCGCACCGGCCACCACCGGGACGCGGCCCGCGGTGACCTCCACCGACCGCCGCACCACGGCGGCGTGCTCGGCCGCCGACAGGGCATGCACCTCACCGGTACCGCACGCCGCGAACACCCCGCCCGCGCCGTGCTCCACACCCGAGGCCACGTGCTCGGCCAGCACGTCCTCGTTCACCCCTCCGCCGGAATCGAAGGGGGTCAGGGGGAAGAACAGGATTCCGTCGAAGTTCATGATGCTCCTTGAAACGCTTACCGAGGCCCCGGGGGCGCACAGGGGGCGCCCCCGGGCCGCCTCACAGGACGTGCTGGACGTGGCGGCGGGCCACGGTGGCGATGACGTCATCGCCGTCGGCGTCCCAGATCCGCTGGTTGAAGATCTCCACCTCGATGTCGCCGTCATACCCCGCCGCGTCCACCGCGCGGCGCAGACCGCGCACGTCGGCGTGGCCGTCACCGACCATGCCCCGGCCCAACAGGGCGTCGGAGGGGATCGGCAGCTCCCAGTCGCAGGCCTGGAAGGAGGCGATGCGGCCGCCGGCGCCCGCACGGGCGATCTGGTCCCACACCTGGGGGTCCCACCACACGTGGTAGGCGTCCACCACCACGCCCACGGCCCCGGCGTCGAAACGCTCGGCCAGGTCCAGGGCCTGCCCCAGGGTGGACAGCACCGCCCGGTCGGCGCAGAACATCGGGTGCAGGGGTTCCAGGGCCAGCCGCACCCCGCGCTCGACGGCGTAGGGCACCAGATCGGCCAGGGCCTCGGCCGCGCGCTCGCGGATCGCGACCAGGTCGCGCTCACCCTCGGGCATACCGCCCAGCACCATGACCAGGCAGGGCGCACCCACCTCGGCGGCCTCGTCGATCGCCCGCCGGTTGTCCTCCAGGGCCGCGGTCCGGTCGTGCCCGGTCAGGAACCCGGCACGGCAGTAGGAGGACACCCGCAGCCCGGACCGACGCAGCAGGCTGGCGGCCTTGGCCAGTCCCATCTCGGCCACCGGCTCACGCCACACGCCGATCGCGGGCAGCCCCGCGCGCAGGCAGCCGTCCACGGCCTGGGTCAGGTTCCAGTACTTGACGGTGGCCTGGTTGAGCGAGAGCCGTGCCAGACGGGGATCCCCCGGCTGGGGCGTGGGCACCGCGGCGGGCTGCCCCGAGGGCACGTCCACGGCCGCGGGTTCGACCGCTGTCGTGCTCACTGCTCCACCCCCGAGACCTCCAGGAGGGCCCGCATACGCGCCGCCGCCAGCTCGGGGTCGCGCAGGACCCCGGCGGCGTCGGCCAGGCGCACCGCCTGCGCCAGGTGGGGGAGATCGCGGGCGCTGTGCAGCCCGCCCACCATGTGGAAGCCCTTCTGGTGGCCGTTGAGCCAGGCCAGGAAGGCGATACCGGTCTTGTAGTAGAAGGTGGGCGCGGCGAACAGGTGCCGGGCCAGGGGAACCGTGGGCTCCATCAGGGCCCGGTACCGGTCGGTGTCGCCCTGGTCCAGGGCCGCCAGCGCGCGCGCCGCGGCCGGGGCGATCGCGGCGAAGATCCCCAGCAGCGCGTGGGAGTAGCCGTGCTCGTCGCCCAGGACCAGGTCCGGGTAGTTGAAGTCGTCGCCGGTGTACAGGCGCACGCCCTCGGGCAGCAGCCGGCGCAGCCGTACCTCCAGGTCGGCGTCCAGCAGCGAGACCTTGATGCCCTCCACCTTGGCGGCGTGCTCGGCGATCAGCGCGGCCACCGGCTCGATCGCCTCGGCCGGGTCGGCGTACCCCCAGTACCCCGCCAGGGCGGGGTCGAAGGCGGTGCCCAGCCAGTGCAGGATGACCGGCTGGTCGGCCCGGCCGAGCAGCTGCCCGTAGACCTTGGCGTAGTCGTCGGGCCCCGAGGCCACGGCGGCCAGCGCCCGCGAGGCCATCAGGATGGGGGTGGCCCCGGCGCCCTGGACGACGTCGAGCTGTTCACCATAGGCGGTGATAACGCTTTCCAGGCTGGCCTGCGAAGACTCCAGCTGGTCGGTGCCGACCCCGCAGGCCAGGGCGGCGCCGCGCGCGGCGGCCTCCGCCCCGGACCTGCGGATCAGCTCGGCGGTGGCCGCCCAGTCCAGGCCCATGCCGCGCTGGGCGGTGTCCATGGCGTCGGCCACGCCCAGCCCCTGGTCCCACAGGTGGTGGCGGAAGGCCAGGGTGGCGTCCCAGTCCAGTCGGGCGGGGGCTCCGGGGGAGTTGGGGGAGCAGGGGTCGGCGACCACGTGCGCCGCCGCGTAGGCGGTACGCGAGCGCGCGGGCGCCAGCGGGGAGGTGTCGACGGGGGCACCGCCCAGGGTGTAGGGGGCGGCCCGGCCGTCGGTGGTGGGAAGAAGGAGGAGCGTGCTCATGCGAGGGTGACCTCGTCCAGTTCGATCGTGCGCCCGGTGCGCGCCGACTGCAGCCCGGCCTCGGCCATCTGCAGACCGCGCGCCCCCGCGAGCAGGTCGTGCGGGAAGGGGGTGTCCAGGACCACGTGGCGCAGGAAGTCCTCCCACTGGGCGCGGAACCCGTTGGGGAACTCGGCGTTGTCGGGTACCGGCTCCCACTGGTCGCGGTAGCGGCCCGGGTCCTCCAGGTCGGGGTTCCAGACCGCCTTGGGGGTGGCCGAGCGGTGCTGGACACGGCAGGAGCGCAGGCCCGCCACGGCGCTGCCGTGGGTGCCGTCGACCTGGAACTCCACGAGTTCGTCGCGGGCCACGCGCACGTTCCACGAGGAGTTGATCTGGGCGATGACGCCGCCGTCCAGCTCGAAGATGCCGTAGGCGGAGTCGTCGGCGGTGGCCTCGTAGGGCTCGCCGTTCTCGTCCCAGCGGCGCGGGATGTGCGTGGCCACCTTGGCGGTGACCGCGCGCACCGGGCCGAACAGGTGCTCCAGGATGTAGTGCCAGTGCGGGAACATGTCCAGCACCATGCCGCCGCCCTCCTCGGCGCGGTAGTTCCAGCTGGGGCGCTGCGCGGGCTGCCAGTCGCCCTCGAAGACCCAGTAGCCGAACTCGCCGCGCACCGACAGGATCTCGCCGAAGAAGCCGCTGTCGATGAGCCTGCGCAGCTTGAGCAGGCCGGGCAGGAACAGCTTGTCCTGCACCACGCCGTTGCGCACCCCCGCGTCGCGGGCCAGCTTGGCCAGCTCCAGCGCCGCGCTGAGCGTGCTCGCGGTGGGCTTCTCGACGTAGATGTGCTTGCCCGCCGCGATGGCCGCGCGCACGGCGGCCTCGCGGGCGTGCGTGATCTGGGAGTCGAAGTAGATCGTGGTGTCGTCGTCGGCGAGCACCGCGTCCAGGTCGGTGGACCATCGCTCGATCCCGTGGCGCTCGGCGATCTCGCGCAGCTTGTGCTCGGAGCGCCCGACCAGGATGGGTTCGGGGATGATCCGGGAGCCGTCGGGCAGGCGCAGGCCGCCCTCCTCCCGGATGGCCAGGATCGACCGGGTCAGGTGCTGCCGGTACCCCATGCGACCGGTGACGCCGTTCATGGCGACACCCAGCACGTGATCACCCATAGGTTGTTACCACCTTTCCGTGTGAAAGCGCTTTCCAGCGTACGGCAAACCTACCTCTCGCACCAGGGGGACCCCTCGACCAGCTATGACACGGACCGTCTCGGGGTCGCTCCGCGCCCGACGCGACGCCCGTTCCGCCCGCCCGGCCGCAGGGTCCTCCGCCTCCGACCCGCCCGGCGCGACGACGTGGCCGTGCCCCCGGTCAACCCGACCGTCCCGGCCAGGCGCTTGACCACGAGGCCGGTCCCGACCCCGGACGTCACGCCACCTATCCGCGCACCTGCGCCACGACGATCACGTTCCCGTACAGGTCCGCCAGGTGCAGCGACCGGCTGTCGACGTCCTCCCGCTCGTTCCACACCCGCACGTCGTGCCCGCGCAGATGTGCGCGGACCGCGTCCAGGTCGTCGGTGTACAGGACGAGCAGGGGCTGACCGCCGCACTGTCCGCCGACCAGTTCGCGTTCCCGGTCACTGGTGGCGGTCATGAGCCAGAGGCCGACCGCCACCTGGCCGGGCACTCCGACGTGCAGGTAGCGGTATCCGCCCGTCATCTCGTCATGCAGGACGTCGAAACCGAGGACGTCGCGGTAGAAGGCCAGGGCGGCGTCGGGATCGTCGACGAGGACGACCGCGCGGCCGATGCCCGAGAACAGGTTCTCGTCAGTGGGAGGAGTCATGGTCGGCACCCTAGACCCGACCACCGACAGCGCACCGGACCGCTCAGGCGGCCCCGTCCCCCGGCGCCTTCCCGGGGGTGGACCGGGTGCGACGGCAAGGGGGGACGGGGGTCTCCGGCACTGGAAGACGGCTCCTATCCCCGAGAAGGGTGCTCCGGATCGTGGCCGACGCCCGTCTGGTCGCCCCGGGGCGCTCGTCCGCCCGTCCGGCGCCGGGCCCGTCACCACACGCCCCGATGGCCGACCTCACCCTCCCACCGTCTCCTGGGCCGCCGCCGCGGGCTCCCAGCGCAGCAGGTCACCCGGCTGGCACTCCAGCGCCTCACACAGCGCGGCGAGCGTGGCGAAGCGCACCGCCTTGGCCCGGCCGTTCTTGAGCACCGCCAGGTTGGCGGGCGTGATCCCGACGCGGTCCGCGAGCTCGCCCACCGACATCTTGCGCCGGGCCAGCATCACGTCGATGTCGACGACGATCGGCATCAGATCACCTCCTCGAGTTCGGCCCGCATCCGCGCCGCCTCCACGTCGCGTGCGATGGCCTGGGCCAGCAGCATCCGCAGCACCAGCACGATGAGCGCCACCCCCAGGATGGCCACCACGACCCCGCAGATCAGCAGAACGACGCCCGGGGCCGCCGCCTCGCCCGGCGCCAGCAGCACGGCGAGCGCGAACACCAGCCCCGCGGCCGCCACGAACGCGCCGATCACCACGTGCACGTAGCGGAAGGCGGAAGGGGAGAACACCGTTCCGCGCCGCACCATCGTCACCAGCTTCCACACGCACGCCAGCACCACCTGGGCCGTCACGATGCCCAGGAAGATGATCACCAGCAGCGGGGTGCGCAGGTAGGCGTAGTCCGGGTTGAGCTCGCGCAGGTCGATGGCCAACAGCGGCACCATCACCGCCTGCACGAACACCGAACCCGCGAGCAGCGCCACGAGCACGGCGCGCAGCGCGAGCACCGTCAACTTCCCCATTTCCCTCTCCTTCCATCGAAGAACGATAAGAATCTATCGAGATTCGATAGGTGTGGCAAGGGGTCAACCCAACAACGCCCCCAGCCGCGCCGCGTACCGGTCCAGCTCGGCCCGGTCGGCCCGCTCCCACGCCGCCTGCACGGAGAAGGAGTCACCCGGAAAACGCGGGAAGACGTGCAGGTGCACGTGGAAGACCTCCTGTCCCGCCGCCTCACCGTCGGCCAGGAACAGGTTGACGCCCTCGCAGCGCACGCCCCCGCCCGCCGAGGCGTCAGCGCGCAGAGCCCGGCCCACCCGCCGCGCCACGCTCCACAGACGCGCCCCCAACGCGTCCCCCACCTCCTCCAGGCCCACCAGGTGCTCGCGCGGTACCACCAGCACGTGCCCCGGCGTGACCGGGTACAGGTCCATGAACGCCAGCACCAGGTCGTCGGAGTGGACCAGGCTCACCTCGAGCCGACCCTCCCTGATCAGGCAGAACGTGCAGTCATCCACAGGGGCCTCCTTCGTCGGGGGGGCACCACCGTGCCACACCCCGCCCGCGCCCTCACCCCGGTTTCGCGGCGCGGACGCACCGCCCGCACGAGCGCGGGGACACCCGCGCCACGCCCGCCGGCCAAGCCCGCCTGAAGACCCCCGGTAAGTCCCCCTTGAGAGGAGAAGGCGCGCGAACCTCCCTAGACAAAACCCCTCCCAAGGGCCATCGTGGGGCGACACCGCGCCCAGCCAGCCGACATGACGATGCTGACCAGCCCAACTCCTGCTACCGTGCGGATCGCGAACTACGGGATGATTTAGGAGACCTGAACATGGTCCAACAGACGCGGACTCGCGAGCAGTGGGGGACGCGCGCGGGCTTCCTGATGGCGGCGATCGGCTCCGCCGTCGGTCTGGGCAACATCTGGCGATTCCCCTACATCGCCTACGAGAACGGTGGCGGCGCCTTCCTGGTGCCCTACCTCGTCGCCCTGCTCACCGCCGGAATCCCGCTGCTGATCCTGGAGTACGGCATCGGGCACCGCTTCCGCTCCTCCGCCCCGCTGGCCTACCGGCGCATCGCCCGACCCGCCGAGGCCATCGGCTGGTGGCAGGTGGCCATCTGCTTCGTCATCGCGGTCTACTACGGGGCGATCATCGCCTGGAGCGGCGCCTACCTCGTCTTCTCCGTGCGCCAGTCCTGGGGCGAGGACCCCAACGCCTTCTTCTTCGGCGACTACCTGCAGATGAGCGAGGCCCCCGGCGCGATCACCGGCTACGTCCCCGGCGTGGCCCTGCCCCTCATCGGCGTGTGGGCCGTGGTCCTGCTGATCCTGGCCCTGGGCGTGCGCCACGGCATCGAGAAGGCCAACAGGGTCTTCATCCCGCTCCTGGTGGTGCTGTTCCTCATCCTCGTGGTCCAGGCACTCACCCTGGACGGGGCCGCCACCGGCCTGGACGCCCTGTTCACCCCCGACTGGAGCGCCATGCTCAACGGCAGCGTGTGGGTGGCCGCCTACGGGCAGATCTTCTTCTCGCTCTCCATCGGCTTCGCCATCATGGTCACCTACGCCTCCTACCTGCGCAGGCGCACCGACCTGACCGGAACCGCCATCACCGCGGGCTTCGCCAACAGCTCCTTCGAACTCCTCGCCGGCATCGGCGTGTTCGCGGCGCTGGGCTTCATGGCCACCACCGCCGGCACCGGCGTCGACGAGGTCGCCGCCTCCGGCATCGGCCTGGCCTTCGTGGCCTTCCCGCAGATCATCTCCACGCTGCCCTTCGGCGGTGCCCTGTTCGGCATCCTCTTCTTCGGCTCCCTGACCATCGCGGGCATCAGCTCGCTGATCAGCATCGTCGAGGTCGTCATCTCCGCCGTGCGCGACCGCACCGGCCTGGGCCGCGTCCCCGCCGTCCTCATCGTGGGCGGCCTGATCGCCCTGGTCTCGATCCTGCTCTTCCCCACACCCCAGGGACTGCACTACCTGGACGTGTTCGACCACTTCATCAACCAGTACGGCATCGCCCTGGCCGCCCTGGTGATGCTCCTCGTGTTCGGATGGGCCCTGCGCCGGCTGCCGATGTTCGAAAAGCACGTCAACGCGGTCTCCTCCATCCGGCTCGCCCTGTGGTGGCGGATCGCCCTGGGCGTCATCACCCCGCTCCTGCTGGGCTTCATGATGTGGGACAGCCTGCGCACCGAGCTGGCCGAGGACTACGGCGGCTACCCGATCGGCTTCCTGCTGACCGCCGGATGGGGCGTGGCCATCGGCGCGATCGCCTTCGGCGTCATCGTCTCCCTCATCCCCTGGAGGCGGGCCGACGCCCTGGCCGCCCAGGACCGCCAGAACCAGGACGCCGCCGGCGCCCAGACCACGGAAGGGAACCGCTGATGTCCACCAGCGCGATCATCATGATGGTCGTCTCCATCGTCCTGCTGTGGGGCGGGCTCACCGCCGCGGTGCTGCACCTGCGCCGCCACCCCGACGACCCCGAAGCCCACTGAGAACACACTCGAGGGCCCCGGATCCCACGGATCCGGGGCCCTCTCCCGTTCCCACCGAAGGCGCCCCCCCAGCCCGGGGAGCACGTCTAGCGCGCGGCGAACTCCCGCACGATGCGCTCACAGAAGGCGGGCAGGTCGTCGGGGTTGCGGCTCGTGGTCACCCCCTGGTCGGTGACCACCTCCTCCTCCACCACCGTCGCGCCCGCGTTGCGCAGGTCGGTGCGCACACTGGGGTAGGAGGTCACCGTGCGCCCCCGCACCACGTCCGCCTCGACCAGGATCCACGGACCGTGGCAGATCGCCGCCACCGGCTTGCCCGACTCCACGAAGTCACGCACGAACCCCACCGCGTTCTGGTCCTGGCGCAGGTTGTCGGGGTTGACGGTCCCCCCGGGAACCACCAGGGCGTCGTAGTCACCGGCGCCGGCCTCGGACACCACACGGTCCACCGTGAACCGGTCCGCCTGGTTGATGTCGCCGTTCATCGCCTGGATCTGCCCGGACTTGAGCGAGACCAGGTCGACGTCGGCGCCCTCCTCGCGCAGCGCCTCGCGCGGCTTGACGAGCTCGACCTGCTCGACCCCGTCCGCCGCCAGGATCGCGACCCGGCGGCCGCTGAGCGTGTCAGCCATACTTGCCCCCCTTGGATTCGTCTGTCGTACGGCTGTGGCGCCCCTACCCGCACCCGCGCCCCTCCTCACATGCCCGCCGCACTCCCGCGAACCGGATCCGGCACCGGGGGATCGCACCGGCCAGACCCCGAGGAAGGAAAGCACCCATGACGGCGACCCGCCACCTGTACCTGGCCCTACACGCCGATGCCGACCGCGAGAACGGCGACCTCACCGCCACCGGCCGCCGCCAGGCCGTCCTGCTCGGCCGCGCGCTGCGCCGGGCGGGTGTGGAGGCGCTCTTCCACGGACCCCTGCCCCGCGCCGAGCAGACCGCGCACCTGGCCGACTAGCCCAGGCTGCCCTGGGAGCCCTCCCACACACCGGCGGGCACCCGCTCCACCAGGTCGATCACCGCGTCGGCGCGCGCCTGGACCCGCTCGGCGTCCAGGGCACCGGCCTCCCAGGAGAGCAGGTGCTGGCCGGTGAAACGGAACGGAACCAGGTCCGCCCGGGAGAGTAGCCACCCGCGCGTACGCGGAGCCAGCACGGTCGCGGCGAAGACGTCGTCACCGCTGAGGACGGCCAGACGCTCGTCGAACCCGGCCTCCCCCGACCGCCACAGGTGCCCCTCCAGCAGGCGGGGCCGCGGCGGCGCGCCCTCGGCCGGGGCCGCCTCCACCTGCAGCAGCGGCACGGCTTCGGGAAGGGCGGCCACCACCACGGTGTACACGTGCGCCACGGTCTGGTCGCGGTGCCGGGGGTGGGGGGCGGTGTAGGAGTACTCATAGGCCAGGACGCGGCGACCGCGCCGCTCGGCGCACAGCACGTGCCGGGCCCGGGCGTTGGAGCGCCGTTCCAGGAACGGCACCCCCTCGAACCGGTCCACCAGTTCGGGACGCTCCCGGTCACAGCGCCACCCCCGCTCACGCGCCCAGGCGGCCAGAACGCGGGAGCGGTGGCGTTCGGCGGCGGCGCCCGCGACCGCCATCACACCCACCCCCGCGACCACCAGGGCCGCGGTCACCAGCATCAGGACAGTGGTGCTCTCCATGGGGGGCTCCTCGTGCAGAGTGCGGATCTCCACCACTGAGACGCCGCTCACACCGGCGCCGTTCCACCCCGTGGCCCACTCGTTACCTGCCAAGAACCCGCCGTCGAGGCCCGTCCGGCACCGGCGCTCCGCGAACACCACTGCGGCCTCCGCAGCTCCGGTCCACCAGTCCGCCGCCACGACCCCGACCCCAGGTCCCGGGCCAGGTCCTCCAACAACCACAGCGGGCGGGGGCCCATGGACCGCTCCAACAGCCAGGCGGGGTCACAGCCCGCCGAACGCGGAAAACGGTCCGGGCGTCACCGACCGGCAAAAGGGTTCGACAACCCCGCCCCCGGGGCGCCAAGCTGGCCCTCGACCCAGCACCCGACCGCCGAGGACGCCCCCCGTGCACACACCTCGCACCTGGAACACCCGCGCGGAGACCGACGCCGACATCCCCGCCGTGTACACCGTCAACGCGGCCGCCTTCGAGACCACCGCCGAGGCCGACCTCGTCCAGGCCCTGCGCGGGGACCCGGCCTGGATCCCGGGCCTGTCCCTGGTGGCCACCGGCGCCCGCGACGTCCCCGTGGCCCACGCGCTGCTGACCCGCTGCCACGTCGACCACACCCCCGCCCTGTGCCTGGGCCCGTGCGCGGTACTGCCCCACCACCAGCGCACCGGCGCCGGAACAGCGGTGATACACGCCGCCCTGAACGCCGCCCGCCAGGCGGGCGAACACCACGTCATCGTCCTGGGCCACCCGGAGTACTACCCCCGCTTCGGGTTCACCCGCGCCTCCCGCCACGGCATCGGGCTGAGCATCGAGGTCCCCGACGAGGCCCTCATGGCCCTGTCCCTGGACCCCGACCACCCGCTGCCCAGCGGCACCGTCCGCTACGCCGCGCCGTTCGGCATCTGACCCCCGCCCTCTGCGACCTTCGCCCGGTCACATCAGGCGCCGCCGCCACGTCGACCCGGTGACACCCCACCCGCACGACGGACCCGGACGGGAGAACGTGACCGAACGCCGCGAGGAACCCGTGGCCGAGCACACCACCGAACCCGCCACACCCCACCCCGACACCGACCCCGCCGAACAGGCGCCCCTCGCCGACTCGGTGGGCCTGGCCCTGCTGGTGGTCCTGGACACCCTCACCCCGCCCGAACGGCTGGCCTTCGTCCTGCACGACCTGTTCGCCCTGCCCTTCGACCAGATCGCGCCGATCCTGGACCGCACCCCCAGGCCACCCGGAAACTGGCCAGCCGGGCCCGGCGGCGCGTGCGCGGAGCCCACCCCCAGGACCCGAACCCGGTCCGGCGGCACCGAGTCGTGGCGGCCTTCCTGGCCGCGGCGCGCGGCGGCGACCTCACCCAACTCCTGGCCGTGCTCGCCCCCGACGTCCAGGTCCGCGCCGACGAGGCCACCGTCCTGCGCGGGGTCCCCGCCACCACCCGCGGGGCCCACCGGGTGGCCCGTCAGACCATCACCTTCCCCCGACTGGCCCACCACTCCCGCTGGACACCGTCGACGGCGCACCCGCGATCATCTCCACGCGTGACGGGTGCCCCCACGGAGTCCTGGTCCTCGCCCTCGAAGGGGACCTCATCACCCGCATCACCGTGCGCTACGACCCCGCCCTGCTGGCCTCCCTCACCTGAGCGCCCGCGGCGCCGCCCCCGCACGGAGCCCGCTCCGGCAGGGCGCGAACCCCCGGCGTAGAGTGCCCCCCATGGACCGGATCTGGACGCTGATCGACAGCTACCACACCCCCGTCTACTTCGCCCCCGAAACCGAGACCGCCTACCGCGAGGCCGGGTTCAAGGGCTACTGGATGGGCTACTTCGCCTCCCGCTCCGCCGCCCTCGGCCCCGCCCCCGCCGACGTGGTCACCGCCGCCTTCTACAACTTCGCCCCCGCCCGCGTCGCCCGCGCCATCCCCGACGCCTGGACCCTCTCCTCCCCCCGCGCCGCCCTGACCGCCCGCGCCTCGGTCGCCGACCAGGTCCTGGGCCGGGTCCTGGGCGAGCTGACCCACTCCCCCGACACCGCCCGGGCCGCCGAGGCCGCCGTCGCGGCCGTCCACGCCTGCCCCCGGGCCGGCCGCACCCTCTTCGCCGCCCACGCCGCCCTCCCCGTCCCCGACCAACCCCACCTGGCCCTGTGGTGGGCCGCCACCGCCCTGCGCGAGTTCCGCGGCGACGGGCACATCGCCGCCCTCATGGCCGCCGGAGTGGACGGCTGCGAGGCCAACGTCATCTCGGTCGCGCTCGGCACGGCCCCCCAACGCCAACGCGACCTGCGCGGCTGGACCGAACAGGAATGGGACCAGGCCAGGGAACGCCTGCGCGAGCGCGGCTGGCTCACCCCCCACGGCACCCTGACCGACCTCGGCCGCACCGAACGCGAACGCGTCGAAGCCACCACCGACCGCCTGGCCGCCCCCGCCCTGGCACCCCTGGGACCCCACGGCACGGACGACCTCACCCGCCTGCTGGAACCCCTGGCCGAACGCATCCTGGCCTCGGGCGTCCTGCCCTTCCCCAACGCCATGGCACTGCCCCGCCCCTGAGCCGCGGCCGCCCTGGCCTGGACCGAACACCTCACCGTGGGCCTGGGCCTGCTCCGCGAACACCTCGACGCCCTGCACGCCCTCCTGGCCGGGGAGAAAGTCACCGTCCGGGGCCGCTACGTCCGCCTGGACGGCGTGGCCCTGGACCACCCCGCCCACCACCCCCCGACCCCGAGGGCTTCGTGCGCTTCGCCGCCCACCGGGGTACGCGCCCCCTCCTGGGCTGAACAGCCCACCACACCACATGGCATCCTGAAGACATGACACCGGTCACCCTGGAACTGCGCTTCGCACCCCCACTGCGTTTCCTCCTGGCCCCACGCCACCGCCAGGGCACCGTCCACCTGGACCAGGAACCCACCTCCACCCTCGGCCACGCCGTACAGTCACTGGGCGTACCGCTGACCGAGGTCGGCGAACTGCGCGTCCACGACCGCCCCGCCACCCCCGACCACCGCCCCGCCCACGGCGAGGTCGTCGACGTCCTGGCCCACCAGTGGCCCCAGACCGTGCCCTTCGACCCGGTGCGCTTCCTCCTCGACGTCCACCTGGGCACCCTGGCCCGCCGCCTGCGCCTGCTGGGCGTGGACACCGCCTACCACAACGACCGCGACGACCCCTCCCTGGTGGCCCAGGCCAACGACGAGGAACGCGTTCTGCTCACCCGCGACCGCGGACTGCTGCACCGCAAGAACCTGCGCGCCGGCGGCCACGTCCGACCCGACCGCCCCGACGACCAGCTCCACGAGGTCCTGGCACGGTTCGCCCCCGCACTGCGCCCCTGGACACGCTGCCCGGCCTGCAACGGCCTCCTGACCCCGGTGGCCAAACACCAGGTCCAGAACCGCCTGGAACCGGGCACCCGCGCCACCCAGGAGTCGTTCGCGCGCTGCCGCTCCTGCGACCGGGTCTACTGGCCCGGATCCCACCACGCACGCCTGGACCGGATCGTGCGCCGGGCCCAGGAGGCCGCCCCCCGCTGAACCCCGGCCCCACCGAACCACCACCCGCCCCCGCGCACCGCACAGCGCGGTATGCCACCATTCCCGGCGTGAACGTCACCGGCTACCTCACCGCCCTGGACCGCGAGGGCCGCCTCCTGGCCGAGGCCGCCACCACCGCGGGCACCGACGCCCCCGTGGCCACCCGCCCCGGATGGCGCGTACGCGACCTGCTCACCCACACCGGCCAGGTCCACCGCTGGGCCGCGGCGCACGTGGCCTCCGGCAACGGCGGACCACCCGTCCAGGGCCAGACCGCCAAGGCCGTCTTCCCCCCTCCGAGGACGCGCTCCTGGACTGGTTCCGCCAGGGCCACGCCGACCTCGTCCACACCCTGACCCGCGCCGCCCCCGACACCGACTGCTTCGCGTTCCTGCCCGCACCCTCACCCCTGGCGTTCTGGGCGCGCCGCCAGACCCACGAGACCACCATCCACCGCATCGACGCACAGTCCGCCCTGCCCGGACGCCCCCGCCCCGACCCCGTCGACCCCCCGCTGGCCGCCGACGGCGTCGACGAACTCCTCCTGGGCTTCTTCGCCCGCCCCGGCGGCCCCCTGGTGGCCGACCCCGCCCTGGTCCTGACCCTGCACGCCACCGACATCGACCAGAGCTGGACCGTCTCCCCCACCCCCACCGGCCGCACCACCAGGCGCGGAGCCGACCCCGACGCCCACACCACGGTCAGCGGACCGGTCAGCGGGCCCTGCCCCTGTGGCGCGAACGCGCCCGCGTCCAGTGGCGCCGCTAACGACGTGGTGCGCGATAGCTGACATCCCGGCCTGAGCATGCGAACGGCCGTGCGGGACGATCATGATTGTGACGTCAAAATGGGCCCGCACGGCCTTGAGCCATCGTATCTGCACCGGGATC
>NZ_VWVV01000051.1 GCF_009830945.1 Nocardiopsis sp. FR4
CTCTTTCCGAACCCGGTCGTTAAGTCTCTTTGCGCTGATGGTACTGCCCTGTGGTGGGGTGGGAGAGTAGGTTGCTGCCACGGTTTGTTGTGGGGGGGTCGTCCTTTGTGGGCGGCCCCCTTTTTTTTGTGTGTTTTTGTTGTGTGCCGGGGGGTTGTGCGATCGTGAATGGCTGGGCGGAGGCCTACGGCGGCCCGTCAAGGCCGCTGATGAGCACCATTGTCCCTGGTGGGACAATTTCCGCATGACGAAGACAATCCCCGCCGAGCTCCTGGCCGCAGCTGAGGCCGCGAAGGGTTTCATGCCCACGGACGAGGGCCGCGCCCTGTTCGAGGCCGCGGTCTCCTACGCACACGTCGGCCCGATCGTGGAGATCGGCACCTACTGCGGCAAGTCCACCATCTTCCTCGGTGCGGCCGCTCGCGAGACGGGGGGCAAGGTCCTCACCGTGGATCACCACAGGGGATCCGAGGAGCACCAGGAGGGCTGGGAGTATCACGACGCGAGTCTCGTGGACGACCGGACCGGCAAGTTCGACACCCTGCCGCACTTCCGCCGCACCATCACCGAGGCGGGCCTGGACGAGGAGGTCATCGCGATCGTCGGCCGCTCGACCGAGGTCGCCGCGGTCTGGGGCACACCGCTGGGCATGGTCTTCATCGACGGGGGCCACAGCGAGGAGGCCGCTCAGAACGACTACACGGGTTGGAGCCCTCACGTGGCCCCCGGCGGGGCGCTCGTCATCCACGACGTGTTCCCCAACCCCGAGGACGGCGGACGACCGCCGTACAACATCTACCGCAGGGCTCTCGACTCCGGTCAGTTCACCGAGGTGCGGGCGGTCGGTTCCATGCGCGTCCTCGAACGCCTCTCCTGACCCCTGTGAGCGCACCGGGCTGCGCGCGGACCACCGTGCGCAGCCCTTTACGGGCTCTATGTGTGTTTCGTGTCCTGTCGCACACACCATCATCGCGCCATGTGGTCACCACGACCGAGTTCGTCATGAGATCCTGCTCAGGAGAAAGTGACCGGACTAACAGACGGCCCTGGACACACCCGTTGCGGGTAAGTGTCGGGTAAGAAGTGACGGTGCGGTTATCGGCAAGCCCTTGACATGGTTACGTGCGGGTATCGTGACGTTGAGGGCGGAGCGATGGTGGCGTAATTTCCCGGGATACCGCTTCGGTCCTGACTCGAAATGAACGATCAGGGGTACTCGCGCGTCCAACACCAGGACGGCACGGTGCCGGACTTGATTTGCCATGGGGGCGGGGAACTGAGCGAGAGCAGACACGGCGAGGGCGGGACGGGTGGACAGCGTCCCGAGAGTGACACGCCGGAGAACAGGAACACCTCTGCCGAAGAGCTGTCCAGCAAGACCACTTCAGAGGCCGCTGAGAAGGATCAGTCGACTGATGACACCCTAGGACACGAGGACGGGCGGGACGGGGCGGGCGAGCCCGAGTTCGTCGGCCCGGTCAGTTTCAAGACCAGCGGGTCCTTCTTCCGGGAGAGGGTGGCCCGCAGCCTCGCTGAGCAGGGTTTCGGCCCTCAGGACGAGGGCTCCGAGCAGTCCGTCCCCCCCACGGACACGCACAGGAGCGCCTCACCCGCGGAGGAGCCTGTGAGCCCCCCGGAACCCGACAGCGGCGAGTCCCCCGCCGCGACGGAGCCGATCTCGCTCGACGCCGTCCGTGCCGCGGCCTCGCGGACCCAGGAGCCCGAGGAGGAGGTCTCCGCCGAGGCGCCGACCGAGGCACCCACGGAGGCGTTCACGGAGGTGCCCGCCGAGGCGCCGACGGAGGCGTTCACCGGTCCGTCCACCGAGGCGATCGACACGGCCGAGGTCAGCGCCGTGGACGGCCGGGGGGAGTCCGGCACCGAGGAGGACCCCGCCACCGACCGTCCCGCCGCTGAGGACCCCCCCGGGGACCATCCCGTCGCGGAACACCGTGCCGAGGCGGCTTCCTGGTGGGGCGAGCGCGACTCCGATTCCGCCGCGGAGAGCCCCCCTGGGCCCGCCGCGGAGAGTTCTCTGCAGACCGAGGACTTCCAGCGGACCGAGGACTTCGCGCAGGGCCCGCGCGAGTCCGAGCCGTACCGGGGGCAGATCGCCGGAACGGTCACCGACGTCCAGGACTTCGAGCCCGAGGCCGAAACCGAGACCGTCGCTCCGGACAAGCCCGAGGCGCCGCCGCTCGATGAGTCCGACGCCGCCGAGACCGCGGCCCTGTGGCCCGCACCGCGCCGCCTGTCGGACTACGTGTCCGACACGGCCGAGGCCGATACGGCCGCTCCCCTCACCGCCGCCTACGCCCAGGGCCCGGGCGCGCCCCAGGGGCCGACCGGTCCGGCGGGACACGGTGGTCCCCGTAGCCACGGGGCTCACCAGGGACCCGGCGGTCCGCAGGGCCCCGGGGGCCCCACCGGACCGGGCGGCCCCACGGGCCCGGGGAGGCCGGGCAAGCCCGCCAAGGGACGTAAGGCCAAGAAGCCGCTGTGGTGGAGGATGCTCCGAGCCCTTCTCGTCGCCGCCGGCCTGTTCGTCATCATCGCCTGCGGCGCGTTCGCCTACCTCTACAGCACGGTGGAGGTTCCGGACGCGGCGAAGGCAGACGCGCTCGAACAGGGTTCGACCTTCTACTTCGCGGACGGTGAGACCGAGTTCGCCTACCGGGGCACCATGCGCGAGATCATCTCCTACGACGAGATGACCGCAGGCGGCGACCACGTCGTCGAGGCGGTCGTCTCCGCGGAGGACCGCGGGTTCTGGACCGAGCCGGGAGTGTCCGTGCGGGGCACCGCCCGGGCGGTCTGGTCCACCGTCAGCGGCCAGCAGGTGCAGGGCGGTTCCACCATCACCCAGCAGATGGTGCGCAACTACTACGAGGGCGTCTCCCGGGAGGTGTCCGTCACCCGCAAGGTCCAGGAGATCATCATCTCCATCAAGGTCGACCAGAGCGAGTCGAAGGAGTGGGTGATGCAGCAGTACCTGAACACCATCTACTTCGGCCGCAACGCGTACGGGATCCAGGCCGCCTCGCAGGCGTACTACCACAAGGACGTCCAGGACCTGGCGCCCGAGGAGGCCGCGTTCCTGGCCGCCGCCATCCAGCAGCCCACCTGGTTCGGCCAGGCCGACGTGGAGACCACGCCGGAGATGGAGCGGCGCTGGCAGTACGTCGTGGACGGCATGGTCACCACGGGCGCCATCACCCAGGCCGAGGCCGACGCGATGGAGTTCCCGGCGCCGGAGGCGGAGAAGCCCGAGGAGGGCAACGACCTGGGCGGCTACAAGGGGTACATGCTCCAGGAGGCCATGAACGAGCTGGCCGAGCTGGGCTACACCGAGGACCAGATCAACCGTCAGGGCTACTCCATCGTCACCACGTTCGACAAGGACATGATGGACGCCGCCTACCAGACGGTGGAGGAGATGGTCCCGCAGGAGAACCTGCCGGAGAAGGTCAACATCGGTCTCACCACCATCGACCCCAAGACCGGTGAGGTCCTGGCCTTCTACGGCGGCCACGACTACTGGGAGAACCAGTACGACAGCTCCTTCCTCGGCGCCGCCCAGACCGGTTCGGCCTTCAAGCCGTACGTGCTGGCGACCGCGCTGGAGCAGGGGTACAGCCTCAACTCCGTCGTGGACGGGCGCGGGCCGCGCGAGATCCAGGGAACCCCGATCCAGAACGCCAACAACGTCCCGGGCGGGATCATGACCCTGACCCAGGCCACTCAGGTCTCCAACAACCTCGGCTACATCGAGCTGGCCCAGGAGGTCGGCTTCGAGAACATCCGCGACACCATCTACGCCGCGGGCTGGCCCGAGGGCAGCATCCCCGACAACCAGCTGGTGCCGGTGATGCCGCTGGGCGCCTCCAGCGCCCGGCCGGTGGACCAGGCCAGCGGTTACGCCACCTTCGCCAACGGCGGCGTGCACGTCGACACGCACGTGGTCAAGGAGATCCTCAACACCGAGGGCGAGGACGAGCGTCCCGAGGTGGAGAGCCGCAGGGTCTTTCAGGAGTCGACCGCGGCCGACGTCACCTACGCCCTGGAGCAGGTGGTCAACGGCGGCACCGGTACCGCCGCACGGCTGTGGGACCACCCCACGGCGGGCAAGACCGGTACCACCAACGACAGCGTCGCAGCCTGGTTCGTGGGCTACACCCCGCAGCTGTCCACGTCCGTGGCCGTCTACAGCGAGGAGAACAAGTCCTTCAGCATCCCCGGCTACAACATCTCGGGCGGCGGCCTGCCCGCCCAGATGTGGAACCAGTACATGACCCGGGCGATGGAGGGCTACGAGCGGGGCTCCTTCCCGAGCCCGGCCTTCGGCGGCACCGCCGAGAACTGGGCCCCGGACGTCTCCACCGAGGAGCCGGCGGAACAGACGCAGGAGGAGCAGCCGGAGGAGCCCGTCGAGCCCGAGGTCCCGGTTGAGCCGGAGCAGCCGGAGCAGCCGATCGAGCCCGAGCCGGTCGACCCCCAGCCCGAGATCCCCACCTGGCCCGGTGAGGAGGACGGCGGCGACACCGGCGGTGGCGACTGGGGATGGACACCTCCCGGCCGCACCGAGGAGGACGGATAGCCCGGACGGGGGGTCCGGGCGGAACGGCCCGCGGGGCTCGGCGGTGAACCGCCGGGCCCCGTCCCGTCTTCCCGGTCTCCCCGTTCCCGCGGTCCCGTGTCGCCTGCCCGGTTCCGGCTCCGCTCAGGAGTGAGCCGGGGCCGCCCGGTCTCCGTCCCGGGGAGGCGCGCACACGGCTTCGGCCCCGTGCGGAACACGGTCACCGGTACACGGCCGAGGGGACGGCTACCAGGTGTGCAGGAAGACCCGTGAGCCGGGTGTGGCACCGGTCAGCGCGTCCACCGCCAGGATCACGGCGGCCGACGTCCAGGTGCTGCGTTCCACGGGCCAGCGCACGTCCTCGGCGAACTGGTAGCCCGTCCAGTACACGCCGTCCTCGGCGTCGCGCAGGTGCTGCACGTCCCGCAGGATCCGCGCCCCGGTCTCCGGGTCGCCCATGGCCGCCAGGGCCAGGACCAGTTCGCAGGACTCGGCGGCGGTGACCCAGGGCTGGTCGCTCACGCAGCGCACGCCCAGGCCGGGGACCACGAACCGGTCCCAGCGCTCCTCGATCCGCTCCTTGGCGGCGGTGCCGCGCACGGCCCCGCCCAGGATCGGGTAGAACCAGTCCATCGAGAAGCGGCCGCGGTCGGCGAACAGGTCCTCGCGCTCCTGGATGAGCACCGCGAGCCGGTCGGCGGCGGCCGACCAGGCCGGGCGGTCCCGGCCCAGGCGCGCGGCCAGGGCCGTACCGCAGCGCAGCGCGTGGTGCACGCTGGCGCACACCGTCAGCAGCGCGTGGTCCCCGGGGGATCCGTCCTCGGAGCGGGCCCACAGGATCTCGCCGTGCTCACCGCGCAGGTCCAGCACGAACTCCAGACCCTCCTCCACCACGGGCCACAGGAGTTCGGCGAAGTCGGCGTCACCGGTGACGAGCAGGTGGTGGAGCAGGCCCACGGCCGGGTAGGCGGCGTGGTTGGCCTCGCGCAGCCGGGTGACGGGCCTGCCCTGGCGGAACTTGGCGGGCCAGCCCCCCTCGGGGTGGCGGCTGCCCTCCAGCCACAGGTAGGCGCGCCGGGCCGCCTCCGTGTGCCCGGCCACGGTCAGGGCCATGGCGCACTCCACGTGGTCCCACACGTCGGTGTGTCCGCCGGGGAACCAGGGGATCGCGCCGTCGGGTTCCTGGCTGCGGAGCAGATAGGCGGCGCAGCGGCGCAGCTGCTCGGCGTCGACCACCCCCGGCAGGTCCGGCACGGCCATCAGGCGGCGTGCGGCTTGCGCACGTACACGACCACGCTCTTGCCGATGAGGGGGTTGAGCAGGCGTTCGGTGACCCGGGTCACCTTGGGGGCCTTGAGCATGTCCCACACCAGCATGTCGTGGTAGGCCTTGGCGAGCGGGTGGTCGTCGTTGCCGGTGCCCACCGCGCACTTGATCCACCAGTAGGGCGCGTGCAGCGCGTGCGCGTGGTGGTGCGGGCCGATCTCGAAGCCGGTGGCCTTGAGTTTGGCCTCCAGTTCGGCGCGGGTGTAGATGCGGATGTGCCCGCCCTCGTTGGTGTGGTACTCCTCCGACAGGGCCCAGCACAGGCGCTCGGGCAGGAAGCTGGGCACGGTGACCGCGGCGATGCCGCCCGGGCGCAGCACGCGGAACAGCTCCGCCATGGCGGCGATGTCGTGCGGGATGTGCTCGAAGATCTCGGCCGCGATCACCCGGTCGAAGCTGGCGTCCTCGAAGGGCATGTCCAGGGCGTCGCCCTTGACCGTCTCCGCGCTGGCCTGCTCGGGGGCCTGGCCCTCCGCGCGCATGGCGGCGAACATGGTCTCGACCTCGGCGAGGTCGGCGACGTTCTGGTCGAAGGCGGTGACGTCGGCGCCGCGGCGGTAGACCTCGAAGGCGTGGCGGCCGCCGCCGCAGCCCAGGTCGAGGACGCGGTCGCCGGGACCGACGGGCAGCAGGGTGAAGTCGACGGTGATCAGTGGAGGCTCCCTAGGGATCGTGGGTCAGGCGCCGTGCGCGCGTGCCCGCGCGGGCGCGGGGCGCGTGCCGCCGTTGGCGTCGATGGTGGAGGCGTAGCGCCGCGCGGTCAGTTCGGCCACGGCCCTCCAGGTGAAGCGCTCCTGGACCCGGCGCCAGGCGGCGGCGCCCATGCGTTCGCGCTCGGCGTCGTCGTCGAGCAGGGCCGCGAGCGCGCCTGCCAGGGCCTCGGGGTCGCCCGGGGGGACCAGGCGCCCGGCGTCGCCGTCGGTGCCCACGACCTCGGGCAGGGCCCCGGCGCGGCTGGCCACCAGGGGGGTGGCGCAGGCCATGGCCTCCACGGCGGGCAGGGAGAACCCCTCGTAGAAGGAGGGCACCACCGCCACCTGGGCGCTGGCGACGAGTTCGGCCAGAGCGGTGTCGTCGATGCCGCTGACGAACTCCACGCGGTCGCGCAGGCTCAGCTCGTCCACGAGCTGGTCGGTGGGCCCGCCGGGCTTGGGCCTGCTCACGATGGTCAGGGTGATGTCGCGTTCGGTGGCGAGCTTGGCGGCGGCGCGCAGCAGGACGGCCACGCCCTTGAGCGGGCTGTCGGCGCTGGCGGTGCACACGATGCGGCCGGGTACGCGCTCGCGCTCCGGCCGCGGGTGGAAGTAGCGGGTGTCCACGCCCAGCGGGGTGACCTCCATGGCGGAGGGGGAGACCCCGAACTCGCGGGCGATGTCGTCGGCGGAGGACTGGGAGGGGACGAGGATGGGGTCGAGTCTGCGGGCCACCCTGGCCTGCATGCCGACGAAGCCGTACCAGCGGCGCTTGGAGAGCTTCTGCAGGCCGCGGGCCTCGGCGAGCTCGATCCGGCGGTCCACGCTGATGGGGTGGTGGATGGTGGTCACCAGCGGCAGTCCGGCGGCGCGGACGCCGAGCAGGCCCCAGCCCAGGGTCTGGTTGTCGTGGACGACGTCGAAGTCGGCCAGGCGGGCGCGCAGTTCGCGGTTGGCACGCAGGGAGAAGGTGAGGGGCTCGGGGAACCCGGCGGTCCACATGGTGGCGACCTCCAGGACGTCGATCCAGTCGCGCCACTCGCGGACGGGCGGGGCCACGAAGGGGTTGGCGTCGTTGTAGAGGTCCAGGGAGGGCAGCTTCTCCAGGGTCACGCCCTCGTCCAGCACGGGGTAGGGCTGGCCGGAGAACACGGTGACCTCGTGGCCGAGGGCGGCGAGTTCGCGCGACAGGTGGCGCACGTACACGCCCTGCCCGCCGACGTGCTGTTTGCTGCGGTAGGACAGCAGGGCCACGCGCAGGGGCCGCTCGGCGGGGGGCCGTGGGGTGCCCGACTGGGTCAAGAGTCCACCTCGATCGTTGGGTCGCCGCCGATGCGTCCACATGTTACTCGGCAGTTGGGTGGCGGTCGGCTCCGGGCTGGTTGGTAAGGGATCCTATGCGGGGCGGACGGTCCAGCGCGGTGTGCCCTCGCGCCCGGTGCGTTCGGCCAGTCCGCGCTCCTCCATGAGCCGCAGGTGGGCGGCGGTCTCGGAGGCGGCCATGTGCCGGGAGCGGACGCTCATGCGCTCCCAGGGGCGCTTCCACGGCAGACCGGAGGCGATCTCCCACAGGGTGGCGGGCCCCCGGGCGAGCAGGGCGGCCATCTCGTCGAGCCGCTCCTCGTGGTGGGTGGTGATCCGCCGGGTGCGTTCGGCCAGCCCGGTGAAGCGGCCCTCGTGTGAGGGGAGGCACACGAGGCGGTCGGCGTCGGGCAGGCGGGCGATCCCGGCCTGGGAGGTGAGGAAGTCGCCGAGGGGGTCGCCGTCCTCGGACAGCAGGGGGAACTGGCCCACGTGCGGGGTGATGCCGGGCAGGACGTGGTCGCCGGTGAAGAGCCTGCGGCCGTCGGCCAGGTGCAGGCACAGGTGGCCGGGGCTGTGGCCGGGGGTCCACACGGCGCGCAGGTCGCGGCCGGGCAGGTCGACGCGTTCCCCGTCGGCGAGGGGCAGGTCGGGGACGGCGGGTGTGGAGAGCAGGCCCGGGGTCTCGCGCAGGGCGCGGACGTCCTCCTCGGGGAAGCCGGATCGGCGCAGCTGCCCGGTGATCGCGTCCAGCCGGTCCGGCACGGGGGAGGCGTTGAGGCGTTCGAGGACCGCGATGTCGGCCGGGTGCATGGCGATCCAGGCGTCCGAGGCCGCGCGCAGGCGGGCGACCAGGCCGGAGTGGTCGGGGTGGAAGTGGGTGAGGACCGCGCCGCGGACCTGTTCGACCTCGTGCCCGGTCTGCTTGAGCCCGCGGACCAGGGCCTCCCAGGACTCGTCGTGGTCCCAGCCGGTGTCGACGAGGACGGGGCCCTCGGAGCCGGTGAGGACGTAGACGTAGGTGAAGCCCAGGGGGTTGCCGGGGATGGGTACCGTCAGGCTCCAGACCCCGTCGCCGAGGTCTTCGACGGGGGGCGGTGCGCTGGGGGGTGTGTCGGACATAGGGGCACGACCTCTCACTGGAAACCGAATCCGGTTCGATCCTAGGAGGCGGGGTGCTCCGAGGGGGCGGCCGGGGAGGAGTACGTGCACAGCAGTGAAATCTAGAACAAATTCTATAAAGCTGGTCACGGGACCCGAAAGCCCCGGCTTCCCTTTCGTGTTGCTACTACTACGTCGGGCGATGAGGTGAGAATCATGGATCGGAAGAACTGCCTGGCGGGTACGTCGTTGGATAACGTGTTCTCATAATGGTCGGCGTCCGGGCCGGGCGCCGACCGTCACAGCGGACTCCAGCGCCGTGTCGAGCGGGCTGATGACGAAGGGACGATCCGGTGGCGGTGCAGGCGGCGAGCGGAACGATGTCGCGAAGTCAGGCCCAGCGCCGCAAGCGCATCGTGCAGACGGCCGCCGCCCTGGCCGTGCGCGGGGGCGTCGAGGCCATGCAGATGCGCTCGGTGGCCGAGCGCGCCGGGGTGGCCCTGGGCACGCTCTACCGCTACTTCCCCTCCAAGATGGACCTGGTCGTGGCCGTGGTCACCGAGGAGCTGGACCTGCTGGAGAGCGGTATCGTCCGCCGCCCGCCCACCGCCGACACCCCCGCCGGACGCGCCGTCGACGTCCTGCTGCGCGCGACCCTGGGCCTGATGCGCGAGCCCGAGCTGGCCGACGCGCTGGTGCGCTCGCTCATCATGGCCGAGGTCAAGATCGAGCTGGACGCGCGCATCTCCGACCTGGTGTGGCGGGTGGCCGCGGGCACCCGGGACCCGGAAGCCGAGGTGGACCGCGAGGGCACCGGGTACGTCCTGGCCGGATCGCTCACCAGCGTGTGGATCTTCGAGCTGGTGGAGGTGCTCAAGGGCCGCCGGGACGTGGACGAGGTCGAGCGGCGGCTGCACATCGCGGCCGAGCGGCTGCTCGCCTCCTTCTAGCCGACCTCCCAGCCTCCGGGCCTCCCCGCCGTCTTCCGCCGGCCTTGCCGACCAGGCCCTTAACCGCCGCCGAAGAGCAGTCCCAGCAGCCCGTGGAACAGGCCGCCCGAGCCGCCGTCGCCGGATTCGTCCTCCTCCGAGGGCGCGGCGGTCGGCTCCTCCTCCACGGCGCCCTCGCCGGGGAACTCGACCCCGTCCCCGGGCAGGCCCTCGAAGGAGGGAGGGCTCTTCTCCCCGGCGGGCGGTGCGGGCTCGCCCGCCCGCTCCTCCTCCGCGGAGGAATGATCGTCCTCCGGAGCGGGGGCGGCCCCGGAGGGCTCCCCGGGGCCGGGGGGCGGCTCGGAGGGAAGGGCTCTGGCGCTGTCGGTGGCCTCCAACTTGGTGTCGGAGGCGGTCGCGGCGGCCTCCGACTGGGTCACCAGCGGGTCGCGCCCGGGCACCTCGGGGCCGATGCCGATGACGGTGGGCGGTCCTCCCGCCGCGCTCGCCCACGCCCACAGGGCCACCGCCAGGGCGACGGTGGCCAGGCCCGAGACGGCGGGCAGCGGCCAGCGGCGCCGCGGGGACCGGGCCGGGTCGTCGGAGTCGGCGGGGCCGGTCCCGGGCCCGGCCAGCTCGGCGACCGCCTCCTCGCGCACGGGGTGGTCGCGGGTGGTCAGGCGGTCGCGGGGCAGGGCGCGCGGCGGGGCCTCAGGGCCGGGTTCGTCGGCCGGGGCGGCCTCCTCCGGGGCGTCGGCGGCGCGGGAGCGGTGCACCGGGTACCCGTCGCTGGTGAGCGGGTGCGTGTGCGCCACGATCCGCTCGCGCGCCGCGGCGAACTCGGGGTCCAGGCAGGTGCGCACCACCCGGTCGCGCAGGTCCGGCGGCGGGCCGGGCGGACGCAGCAGGGCCAGGGCCGAGGAGACGTGGTCCACCTGGTCGCGCCAGCCGGTCGGGGCCCGCTCGCCCTCCAGGTTCTCGGCGGCGCGGCGCACGGCCGAGCGGGACAGCTCTCCGCAGATCTGCGGGTCCAGGCCCAGTACGCGCGCCACCGCCGAGGTGGGCAGGGCGTGCCGCAGGTTCAGCTCGACCAGTTCGCGGTGGCTGGCGGGCAGGTGCGCGAACATGCGCGCCACGGGTTTCTCGGCGGGCACCGTGGCCAGCCGGGTGTAGGGGCTCACCTGGGCCAGGCCGCGCCGCTGGCAGGCCGCGCGCACCAGCGCGTACAGCCACGGGCCCCGGTCGGCAGGGTCGGCGCGCCGGGTGTCGAGGAGGACGCCGGCGACCAGGCCGTCGTGCACGGCCTCGGCCGCGGGGTCGCCCTCGTCGCCCAGCAACGACCAGGCGTAGCGGTACAGGGACGACGCGAAGGCGTCATAGAGCGCCTCGACCGCCGTCGTTTCGTCTCCTTCGGTCCCTCTGGTCACGATTCTCCCCCCACCTTTTCCGTGACGGTAGCGACGGGAGTCCCTCCGTGTGGGGGAAACGACGACCTGTGTCCCGAAGGTAAGAGTTCTGTAACCCGTTGTTGGGCGGAGCGCGGTTCCCCGCCCACCGGGGTAAGGCTACTCTCCGCCCCGGGAGGGCGAGCCGATGGCGATCATCCGCTCGACGGAGCGGCGGGCGCGCTCGGAGGTCCCGGCGTCCACCGTGATCTCGGTGGTGCCGAAGCGCAGCGCGTTCAGCAGCTTGTCGGCGTCGATCATCTTCATGTAGTGGCACTCGGCGCGGGAGTTGACCGCCTCGAACTCGGTGGTCGCGTTGGCGTTGCGCAGCTGGTGCAGCATGCCGGTCTCGGTGGCGATGAGCACCTTCTTGGCGGTGGTGTTCTCCGCGGCGGTGAGCATGCCGCCGGTGGAGAGGACCTTCACGCGCTCCTGCGGCACCGCGCCGCTGCCCACGAGGTAGAGGGCGGAGGTGGCGCAGCCGCACTCGGGGTGGACGTAGACCTCGGCGTCGGGCTCGGCGGCGACCCGCTCGCGCAGGGTGTGCCCGTCGATCCCGGCGTGCACGTGGCACTCGCCCATCCACACGTGGATGTTCTCGCGCCCGGTGACGCGCTTGACGTGGGCGCCGAGGAACTGGTCCGGCAGGAAGAGGATCTCGCGGTCCTCGGGGATGGAGCGGATGACGTCCGCGGCGTTGGAGGAGGTGCAGCAGATGTCGGTCTCGGCCTTGACCGCGGCGGTGGTGTTGACGTAGGCGACCACGACCGCGCCGGGGTGCTCGGCCTTCCAGGCGCGCACGTCCTCGGCGGTGATGGTGTCGGCCAGTGAGCACCCGGCGTTGGGGTCGGGCAGCAGGACCGTCTTCTCCGGGGCCAGGATCTTGGCGGTCTCGGCCATGAAGTGGACGCCGCAGAAGACGATGGTGCGGGCGTCGACGCTGGCGGCCAGGCGGGACAGCGCGAGGGAGTCGCCGGTGTGGTGGGCGACGTCCTGGATTTCCGGGCGCTGGTAGTTGTGCGCGAGGATGACAGCGTCGCGCTCCTTCGCCAGGCGGCGGACCTCGTCGGCCCATTCCTGCCTGGTCATGGTGTCCGCCGTAGCAGTGACCGGTGCCATGTCCAACTACTTCCTTGAGGCTGTGGGCACGCCGTGCGGGCGCCGTGCCGGGGAAGGCCGTGCCGGTTGATGAGTTTTTGTCTGTCAGGCACAAACCTCTTGCAGCTTAACATGACGGGGAACGGAAGGGACAGGTTGGACATCCCACAGGAAAACGGACAGGCTGTGGAATCCGTCCGCGCCACGGCCTCCCGCGCGGAACTCTCGGTGCACGAGGCGCTCGCGGTCGTGCTCCAGATCCGGGCCGGACGGCTGTGCGTACTGCTGTGGCGCAGGGCTTTGCCGCCCTGCGAGGGGTGCTGGGCACTGCCCGGCGGCAGGCTCGGCCCCGGGGAGGACCTGGGCGCCTCCATCCGGCGCCAGCTCGCCCAGAAGGTGGACGTGAGGGATCTGTCACACCTGGAGCAGCTGGAGACCCGCAGCGACCCCGACCGGGTGCCCCGGCACCGCACCCTGGCCACCGCCTACCTGGGACTGGTGCCCGCCGACGTCGACCCGGTCGTGCCCGGGGACACCGACTGGCACCCGGCCGACCAGCTCCCGGCCATGGCCTTCGACCACGCCTCCATCGTCCGCTCCGGGCGCAGGCGGCTGCGCGCCAAGCTCAGCTACACCAACGTCGGGTTCGCCCTGGCGCCCCCGGAGTTCACGATGTCGGAGCTGTCGGGCTACTACCGCGCGGCGCTGGGCCACGACGTGGCCGCCACGAACCTGCGCCGCGTGCTGCTGCGCCGCGGGCAGATCGAGGAGACCGGGCGCTCGGTGCCCTCAGGGCGCTCCGGCGGACGGCCCGCCGCCCTGTTCCGCTTCCGCGACCGCAGCCTGCAGATCACCGACGCCTTCGCCGTGCTGCGCCCGCCGGGCTGAGCTGAACGGCGGCGGGCGCCCGCCGGGCGGAGGCCGGATTCCGGGAGCGGACCCGGAGGCGAACGCTGCCGGGAAGCGTCGCAGACGGCTTGTACACTCCCTGACCGTGGCAATTCGTACTGTGGTGTTCGACGTCGGCGAGACCCTCGTGGACGAGACGCGGATCTTCGCGCGCTGGGCCGACCGCTTCGGCATCCCGCACATGGCCTTCTTCGGGACCATCGGCGGCGTGCTCGCCTCCGGCGGCACCCTCACCGACGGCTTCCGGCTGCTCGTGCCCGGGTTCGACCTCGCCGCCGAGAGCGCCCGCTGGCGGGCCGAGGACCCTGACGGCGAGCGCGAGCACTTCGGTGAACGCGACCTCTACCCCGACGTTCGCCCGGCCTTCAAGGCCATGCGCGAGGCCGGACTCTCCCTGGTCATCGCGGGCAACCAGCCGCCCGAGGCCGGCCCCGCCCTGACCGCCATGGACCTGGGCGTCGACGGCATCGGCATCTCCGACGACTGGGGCGTCAAGAAGCCCGAACCCGCGTTCTTCGACCGCGTCCTGGCCCTGGCCGCGCTGACCCGCCCCGGTGTCGCACCCGGGGAGATCCTCTACGTCGGCGACCGCGTCGACAACGACGTCCTGCCCGCCCGCCGCGCCGGGATGCGCACCGCCCTGCTGCGCCGGGGCATCTACGGCTACCGCCACGCCGCCACCGAGGACGCCGCGCTCGCCGACACCGTCGTGGACGACCTGCACCAGCTCGCCGACTGGATCGCGCGCCAGGACTGAGACGGGTGTCCCCACCGGATCGCGGACGGATCCCGGCCGGCGCCGGGTCCCGGTGGGGTCACGGCTCTCCGCGCACCGTTTGACCGTCCCGCACACGGGTAACGTGCGAACGGCCTTTCCCTCGCCACCCATGACCCACCGGTTCCCCGAATGGAGACACCCGGCCGATGATCACGTTCGAGGGCGCCGCCAAGCTCTACCCCGACGGCACGGTGGCCGTCGACGGCCTGGACCTGACCGTCGAGACCGGCCGGACCACGGTGTTCGTGGGCCCCTCCGGCAGCGGCAAGACCACGTCGCTGCGGATGATCAACCGCATGGTCGAGCCCACCGGCGGTGCCGTCCTCATCGACGGCGAGGACGTGCGCCGACGCGACCCCGCCGTGCTGCGCCGCTCGATCGGCTACGTCATCCAGCAGGCGGGCCTGTTCCCGCACCGCACCGTGCGCGACAACATCGCCACCGTGCCCCTGCTGCTGGGCTGGGGCAGGGCCCGGGCCCGCGCCCGCGCCGCCGAGCTCATGGAACTGGTCGGGCTGGAGCCCGCCCAGGCCCGGCGCTACCCCCACCAGCTCTCCGGCGGGCAGCAGCAGCGCGTGGGCGTGGCCCGCGCCCTGGCCGCCGACCCGCCCATCCTGCTCATGGACGAGCCCTTCAGCGCCGTGGACCCCGTGGTGCGCGCCAGCCTCCAGGACGAACTGCTGCGCCTGCAACGTGAACTGCACAAGACCGTCGTCTTCGTCACCCACGACATCGACGAGGCCGTGCGCCTGGGCGACCGCATCGCCGTCTTCCGCCCCGGGGGCAGGCTCGCCCAGTACGACACCCCCGAACGCCTGCTGGCCGACCCCCGCGACGCCTTCGTCGAGTCCTTCGTCGGCTACGACCGGGGCGTACGGCGCCTGTCCTTCTTCCCCGCCCGCGACCTGTCGCTGCGCGGCGAGGCCGTCTTCGGCGCCGGCACCGGCGCGGGCGGCGCGCTCGCCGCGGTGCGCGAGAGCGGCGAACCCTGGGCGCTGGTGGTCAGCGCCGACCGCCAGCCCCTGGGCTGGGCCAGCGCGGAGCAGCTGGGCCGCGCACCCGCCGACACCGCCCTGGGCGAGCTGGACCTGGCCCCCTACGGCCACACCTTCGACGTGGGCACCGACTCCCTGCGCGCCGCCCTGGACGCCGCCGTCCTCTCACCCGCCGGGCGCGCGGTCGGCGTCGACGCCGAGGGGCGCGTACTCGGCGTGGTCTCCCAGGACGACCTGGGCACGGCCCTGTGGTCGGTGACCGAGTGATCGGCGAGGCCTGGGACTGGATCGCCCGCGTCGCCGACTGGGGCGCGGCGAACTGGAGCCACCCCGGCGAACCCGACCGCGGCATCCGGCCCCGCCTGCTCCAGCACATGCGCCTGTCCTACCTGTCCATCCTCATCGGACTGGCGGTGGCCCTGCCCCTGGGGCTGGCCTGCGCGCGCTGGAGACGCCTGTACCCGCCGGTGCTGACCGGTGTGAACGTGCTCTACGCGGTGCCCTCCATCGCCCTGTTCTTCCTCATGCTGCCCTACACCGGGTTCAGCGACTGGACGGCCGTCGTACCCCTGGCCCTGTACACCCTGGTGATCCTGCTGCCCAACGTCGTGGACGGCCTGCGCCAGGTCCCCGACCACGTCCGCCAGGCCGCCGTGGCCATGGGCTTCGGCCCCCTGCGGCGCCTGGTGTACGTGGAGACGCCGGTGGCCGTGCCGGTGATCATCGCCGGGCTGCGCGTGGCCTCGGTGGCTACCATCAGCATGGTCAGTGTCGCCTCCCTCGTGGGCCTGGGCGGGCTGGGCCAGCTCATCCTCAGCGACGGGTTCCGCCGCCAGTTCGACGCGCCCATCGTCGTGGGCATCGTGCTCACCGTCGCACTGGCCCTGGCCACCGACGCCGTCCTCGTGCTCGCCCAGCGCCTGCTCACCCCCTGGACCCGGCGGGACCGCGGCGCGGCCCGGCGCCGCGGGACCCGCCCGGCGGCGCCCGCACCCGCCCGGGCCG
>NZ_VWVV01000052.1 GCF_009830945.1 Nocardiopsis sp. FR4
CGCGGGAGGAGCGTCGGCGGCGTCCGGCGGTGGCCGAGTGGCGTCCGCTCGGGGAGGTGAGCAGGGACTTGAAGGGGTCCAGGACACGGCTGATAACGGCAGCGCTAAACTGGCGCATGCTGGCAATCCTTGTTGTTAAAGGGTGGAAGTTGCTGGCCACGACCCCGGGCGGTTCCATCCGTCGCGGGGTCTTCGGCGTGTGGAGTTGTGTTTGCGTAAAAGATTAGGGCACGCGGGGTGCGGTGGCGGACGTTTCTTTGATCTCAGTTCGAAAAAGTTCGCCAAGTAGAGCATCACCCCAGCTCAGAGCACTCAAGGGAATAAAGAGCCCTCCTTTTCCGCACCACGCCAGAAGTATCCTCTTCGCCCGAATTGAAGGCATTTATATGCCCTGTTCGCAGACAAAAGGGGCGGCGCTCCCCTGTGGAAGCACCGCCCCTCTGCCTGCGGAAGCTAGCCGTGGAGCTTGAGGGAGTCCACCAGAGCGCTCCACTCGCTGGCGGCGAACTCCAGCTGCCCCAGCTCGCGGTCCTGGGTGTCGCGTACCGCCGTCGTGGCACCCTCGGCGACTTCGACGCAGTTCGCCCCGTTATGGCTGTAGCTACTCTTGTGCCAGTCGTTCATGCGGGCTCCTCGCGCTTCGCGTGGCCCCCGCTCGGGCTGCTACAGACCGTTCTCCAGCCCGGCCAGGAGTGCCACCCACTGAGCGGCCGGGACCGTGATGTAGCCATTCTCCCGGTTCTGGGTGTCGCGTACGTCCGCGCCTCCCGCGTGCTCGCGCGCCTCGACGCAGTTCGAATGGTTGGGACTGTAGCTGCTCTTGTGCCAGTCGTTCATGCCAGTTCCCTGAGTGCTTCAAGTGAGTGTCGGGCGGGGAGCGCCACCGCCAGCGCGCCCGTAATGAGTGTGTGCAACCGCTCATGGGTGTGAGTCGCGTGGATGACGTTACCGTCTGGGTTGTCGCTCGTGATCACCAGTTCCCCGGAGTACAGCCGAAACGCCATCATCGTTGAAGGCGGCTCAATCAGAATCGAGCCCTCCGGGACCAAGTGCACCGTCACCCGGCCCGAGCCGACGAGGTCCAGCAGGCGGGCGACCTGCTCTCGCCGTACCGCCTCGTCGACCCCAGTCAGCGCTGTCACTGGGAACACCGCTGTGACCCGGAGTTTGGGCAATTGGTTGAACGCTTCAGTGCGGAGCTTGGTGAGCTGATCAATCTCCTCATCCGAGGCCAGGGGCCACCCGGACCGGAACACCATCGACGCGTAGGACGGGCTCTGGAAGTATCCGGGGACGATTACGGGTGACACGATGTGAACCGCGCGTGCTTCCGCCTCGATGCTCGCGAGCGAGCGCGCCCATTCCGGCAACGTCTCGCCCCTGGTCGCCTCACGCCAGGCGGCCAGCAGTTTTCCGTTCGCTCCCAACTCGGCGTCCAGTATTTCCGCCATGGGCAGTTTGGGCAGCGCGTGACCGTTGGTCCATCTGGAAGCCGACGCCACAGAAGCGTTGACACGGTGCGCGAGCTGCTTCTGGGAAAGCCCGTTCAGCTCCCGGAACTTGGTGAGTACATCGGGGAAAGGGGGTTCCGCCATACGCGGAAGGTTACGCCCGCATTCCTTGTCGCGTCAGGTATTTCCCGAAACCGCGCAGATGGTGGAGGGACCCGTTTCCGAGGGCACATCCTGATTCCGTGACGGGTCGCTGCGGCTGACCGTCCTGCGGCGAACCCGGACGTGACCAGAGGGAGAACGGTGAGCGCAGTGGCTTGGGACGTGAGCGACGACCGTGCGCAGTACTCGGCCGCTCAACAGCTCCACGCGCGGCACCAGCGGCTCTGGTGGGTGATGTGGGCGCCGGGAGCGCGCCGCTTCTTCGCCTTCTACCAGGGTGACGCCGAGATCGAACCCCTCCGGGACACCACTCCGGACGGCCTCGACGCCCAGATCCGCCACACCCAGGTCACCATCGCCCGCACGCACCCCTCCGCGCACTGGCGGTGCCCCGTTCTCGGCTGCACCTGGGTCTCCGTCAACCCCGCGGTCCACACGCCCTGTCCCGTCCCGAGGTGAGGAACGGCCGTTCGCCCGTGCCCGGGGGCCGGGGCGAACGGCACCCCCGTACCGGGGGCTCGGCGGCCTTCCCCGGCCGAGCCCCCGACCCGCCCGAGATTCCACGCACGAACAGGAGCCAGCCATGTCCCGGCGAACACAGGCGGAGCACGCGTCCCTCCCCCGGCGCGTCCGCTCCGGGCATCACCACACCCCGAACCCGCGTGTCCGCGCGGACGCACCCACCTGCCCCGACGACCTGTCGGAGCTGTCGGAGGCCGTTCGGCGCCTGCTCCGCCAGCGCCCCGACCTGGCCCGCCCCGTCCCCGGGGACTGGGGCGCGCTCCCGCTGTGCGCCCTCGTCGGCGACCTGCTGACCTCCCTGCCCGAGGTCCACGGGCTCGCCCTGAGCATCGGCGCGCACGAGGAGGCCGCCGACATCGCGCGTCTCATCGGCGTCCTCCGCCGCACCGCCTGACCCGCCCCTGGGGCCGAGCCACCCGCGCCCGGCTCCACCCGCCCCGGCGTGGGAGCCCCACCGCTTCACCGCACCTCGGACCAGGGCGGAACCTAGTCGGATTCCCGCCGCTTGGGGGCGGCGCGGACGTGCGCGCGCTCACCCTGCTTGCCGACCAGGCTGAGGAACTCCACGGGGCCCGAGCTGGTGGCTCCGAACCAGTGCGGGGTCCGGGTGTCGAACTCGGCGGCCTCGCCGGGTCCGAGGATGAGGTCGTGCTCGCCGAGGACGAGCCGGAGCCTGCCGTTGAGGACGAAGGCCCAGTCGTAGCCCTCGTGGGTGCGGAGGACGGGTTCGGCGTCGTCGCGCCCGGCGGGGAGGACGAACTTGTACGCCTGGATGCCTCCGGGGCGGCGGGTCAGGGGCACGACGGTGGAGCCGTCGCGGGTGGGGATCGGGCGCATGTTGATGCGGGGGTCGCCGGTCGGTGGTGCGTCGACGAGTTCGTCCAGGGTGACGCCGTGGGCGCGGGCCAGGGGCAGGAGCTGTTCGAGGGTGGGGCGCCGGAGTCCGGCTTCGAGCCGGGACAGCGTGCTGACGGAGATGCCGGTCTCCTCCGCGAGGTCGGTCAACGTGATGTCGCGGCGCTGTCGCAGCTGCTTGAGTCGCGGTCCTACGGCGTCCAGGGTTCGGTCTATCGCTTCGTCCACCCCTCCACTTTGCCAATCGGCAAACATGTTTGCAATCCTGCCGCGCTGCGCCCACCTTGGAGAACGCGGCCGCTGAACGCGGCCTCCGGTTCGTCGGAAGGGCGGGACATGGCAGAACAAGCGGGTGCGATCCGCGACGCGGTGGCCGGGAGGGCCCATGCGGCCCGGCACTACAGCGCCGACCTGGTGACGGAAGACCCGAATCGGGCTGCGGCCGCGCTGGCCGACGCCCCCGCCGACAAGGAGGACGCCCGATGACGCACGCGTTCGACAAGGAGTACTGGGACCGGATCTGGCAGGGCGACCACGCCGTTTCCATGGGCGCAGGCCAGCCCAACCCGCACCTGGAGCGTGAGACCGGGCACCTGGCGCCCGGGACGGCCCTCGACGCGGGCTGCGGCGCCGGTGCCGAGGCCGTCTGGCTCGCCGCGCGCGGCTGGCGGGTCACCGCGGCGGACATCGCCGCCGGGGCGCTCGCCCGCGGGGCCGAGCGCGCCGCCGCCAGCGGCGTCACCGAACGGATCCAGTGGGTTCGGGCGGACCTGTCCACATGGGAACCGGACGCGCGCTACGACCTGGTCACCACGCACTACGCGCACCCCGCGATGCCGCAGCTCGACTTCTACGACCGCATCGCGTCCTGGGTCGCCCCCGGGGGCACCCTGCTCATCGTCGGCCACCTCCACCACGACAACCACGGCTCGACCGCCGGGCACGGGCACGGGCAGGGACACCACGGGACCGAGCCGCCCGCCTCGGCGTCGGCGACAGCCGCGGGCATCACGGCGCGTCTGGACCCGGCCGTGTGGGAGGTCGCGACCGCCGAGGAGTCGCACCGGCCCCTGACCGGCCCCGGCGGCCGCGGGGTCTCGCTCCATGACGTGGTCGTCAGAGCCGTACGCCGCCACTGAGCCCGGCCGCCCGACCCCGGCTCTCCACCCCGGCGCCAGCCCTCCGGGGCCCGGCGTCTCCTCCTCCTGCCCTTTCGCGAAGGAAACCCATGAGCACGAACCCGCCCGCGACCGCGGTCGACCGCGCCGACCCGACCATCGACGACCCGCGTCGGCGCCGCGCGGTCCTGATCGCGGTCTGCGTCGCTCTGATGGCCGTCATCGCCTCGGTGACGGGCCTCAACGTCGCACAGCTCGAACTCGCGGTCGAGTTCGACGCCTCGCAGAGCGAGGTGCTGTGGTTCATCAACCTCTACACCATCAGTCTGGCCGCGCTGCTCCTGCCGCTCGGGGCGCTCGGCGACCGGCTGGGCCGCAGGCCGGTGCTGCTGGGCGGCCTGGCCGTCTTCGGGGTCGCCAACGCGGCCGCCGGTCTGGCGGTCTCCTCGGAGATGATGCTCGCCTCCCGGTTCCTGTCCGGTGTCGGGGCGGCGATGATCATGCCGGTCACGCTCGCCGTGATCACCTCGACCTTTCCCGAGGAGGAGCGCTCCAAGGGCATCGGGGTGTGGACCGCGGTGGCCGGGGGCGGCGGCATCCTCGGGATGTACCTCTCCGCGCTGCTGGTCGACGTCGCCACCTGGCGGTGGCTCTTCGTCCTGCCCGTCGCGCTCGTCCTGGTGTCGGCGGCGATGATCGCGCGGTCGGTCCCGAACTCCCGCGAGCACACCGGGCACCGGTTCGACACCGTCGGCTCGGTGACCTCGGTCGTAGCGGTGTTCTCGCTGATCTTCGCGCTCCACGAGGGCCCCGTGCACGGGTGGACCGAACCCGCGACGCTGATCGGCCTCGTCACCGGCCTCCTCGCCGCGATCGGCTTCGTCGCGTGGGAGCTGCGCCGGCCGGCACCGCTGCTCGACGTACGCCTCTTCCGCACGCGCGGCCTGAGCAGCGGCTCGCTCGCGCTGCTGGCGGTCTTCGGGGTGCAGGCGGGGATCTTCGTGGTGCTCTTCCCGTTCCTCCAGGCCGTGCTCGGCTGGTCCGCACTGCGCGCGACCCTGGCGATGATGCCGATGGCCCTGCTGATGATGCTCGCCTCCGGCCTCGCCCCGCGGGTGGCCGCCCGGATCGGAAGCCGCTCGACCATGGCCTCGGGCGTCCTCCTCGGCGGGACCGGCCTCGCCCTGATGGCCGTCCTCGTCTCCGTCGACGGCGGCTACCCCTCCGTGATCCCCGGCATGCTCACCATGGGGCTGGGCATGGGCCTGTCCATGACGCCCTCGACCGAGGCGATCACCGGCTCGCTGCCGCGCGAGCGCCAAGGGGTCGCCTCGGCGCTCAACGACGTGACCCGGGAGTTCGGCACCGCCCTCGGCGTCGCCCTTCTCGGCGCCGTCCTCTCCGCCGGTTACCGGAGTTCGATCGACTCCCGCCTCGGCGACGTTCCGGCCGACGCGGCCGACACCGCCCGCGGGGGTCTCGCCAACGCCGTCGCGGCCGCGGACGGAGCCGGTTCCCAGGCCGGGGCGCTGGTGCGGACCGCGCAGGAGTCGTTCGTGGACGGCTGGCAGCACGCCATGTGGGCCGGAGCCGCGGTCATGGCCGTCCTGTTCGTCTACGTGCTCGCCCTCGGCCCCCGGCGCGCCGCCGCCGTCGGCGACCGGGCCGGAAGCGACCCGGAGGTTCCGGAGACGGTCACCGGGTGACCCCGCCGGACCCGGTGCCGCGACCCGCCGCACCGTCTGACCCGCTCCGCTCCCGGGGCCCGTCCCCCGGGAGCGGGGCGGGACCGGACCGGGGTCAGAAGCCGCGCGCGGCCCAGTCGTCGAGGTTCTCGGCGGCCTCGGCGACGGTGGTGGACTCGCCGTGCCCAGGGTGCACGACCGTCTCCTCCGGCAGGCCCACGAGGTGGTCGCGGATGGAGGCGATGATGGTCGAGAAGTCCGACAGGGGCTGACCGGTGGCGCCGGGGCCGCCGGGGAAGAGGGTGTCGCCGGTGAAGACCGCGCCGAGCTCGGGGGCGTACAGGCACACCCCGCCGGGCGTGTGGCCCGGTGTGTGCAGGATGCCCAGCTCCACTCCGCCGGCCACCAGGGCCTCACCGTGCAGCAGCGGGGCGTCGGGCTCCCGGTAGGGATGCACGCGGTGCCACAGATCGGAGTCGTCGGGGTGCAGCAGGATCGGGGAGTCGGTGAGGTCGGCCAGCGCGACGGCGGCGTTGACGTGGTCGCGGTGCGCGTGGGTGCACACGATCGCCATCAGCTCGCGGTCGCCCAGGCCGCGGGCGATCTCCTCGTGGTCGTGGGCGGCGTCGATGACGATCGCGCTGTGCTCGTCTCCGACGATCCACACGTTGTTCTGGACAAGGACCTCTTCGCCCTCCAGGCTGATGACGCCCGAGGTGCGCAGACGGTGGACCGGGGAAGGGGCACTCACTGACTCTGACCTCTCACGGACTGTCGGTGGCGGCGGACCCGAGCCTATCGGGACGCGTACCCGGCCGGGACGCCCCGAACGGAGTACCTCAGCCCGCGGGCTCGAAGTTGCGGCGCAGCGCGTAGGGCTGGATGAGGCCGAGGCCGTGCGCGTGCCGGGCGCGCACCTGCACCACCTGCAACCCCTCGACGTCGGCCAGGCTCTCGGCGAGGTTCTCGTCGATCAGGACCGTGCCGGGGCGGGCGAAGGAGGTCAGGCGGCTGGAGCGGTTGACGGTGGTGCCGAAGACGTCGCCGTGCAGGGTCAGGACCGGACCGGAGGCCAGGCCGACCCGCACGTCGGGCACCTCCACGTGGGTCTTGACCCCCGAGGCCAGCCGCAGCGCGATGTCGGCGGCCTCGGCCGGGGAGTCGGCCACGTAGAGGATCTCGTCGCCGAGGGTCTTGACCACGCGCCCGCCGCCGGAGGCGACGATGTCGGCGGCCGTGGCCTCGAAGCCCTCGACCACCCCGGCCAGCTCGACCTCGTCCAGCTCACGGCTCAGGGTGGTGAAGGAGACCAGGTCCGCGAAGCCGACCACCAGCGGGTAGTAGTTGGGCACGGTGTCCTGGCCGTTGGACATCACCGCCAGGGTGCGGGCCGCGGAGGCGGAGAGCTGTCGGCGCCAGATGTGCAGCAGGAGCCGCTCCACGTCGGGGAGCAGCTCCTTGACCCGGTTCATCAGCGGGCTGACGGAGTCCTCGCCCTCCCGGAAGATGAGCGTGCTCAGGATGCTGGTCTGCCAGTCGGCCAGGCGGGCCATGGTCTGGCCCATCGCCCGGGCGAAGCGGACCACGCCCTCCTCGTCCAGCACCCCCTCCTGGAGCAGGGTGTTGGCGATGCGCAGCGACTCCACGTCGCTCTCGGCGAAGGTGACGGTGTCGTCCCCCTGGTTGGGGAAGCCGAGGGCGCGCCAGATGCGTCCGGCCAGCTCGGCGTCGGCACCGGCGAGTTCGATCGCCTGCTCCCTGGTGTAGACCGCTTCACCGCCGAGCAGGGCGGACTCGATCGCTTTGGGGTCGGGACGCGACGACATACGTTCTCTTTCAGGGAGCCATCCCCGCCGGGGCGGGGAACAGTCACTTCGCCACCGGCCGGTGGCGCGGCACGGGTCTCCTCCCAGCTTACGCCCGTGGTCACTCCCCGCAGGGGCGGGCCTACGCCGGAGGGGGCCGGGTCAGCCCTGCGGGCCGGCGGGGTACTCCGGTCTCTGGGCGTCGTTGACCTGGCGGTAGATCTCGGCCTGGAACCGCTGGGGGCGGGGCACCCTGCGCAGGACCATCCCCTCCTGCTCGGAGGCGGACTGCACGGACAGGGTCCCGTACCCCATGAGGCGCTCCCAGAGGCCGATGCTGAAGGCGACGTCGTTGATGCGGGTGAGCGGCATGTCCCGGCCCTGCCGGGAGATGATGCCGTCGCGCATCATCAGCCGCCGGTTGGTGAGGACGTAGACGGTGGACGACCACCGGAGCATGGGCACGAACCACAGCACCAGCGCGGCCACCACGCCGACGGCGACCACGGTCCCGGCGGCGGCCGGGCTCCAGTCGCGGTCCCAGGGCAGGAACCAGAGCGCGGCGGCCACGGCCGCCGCGATGAGCGCCAGCGCCACGAACTCACCCGCGAGGACGGTCCAGTGCTGGCGCGCCACGTGGACGAGTTCCTCGTCGTCGGCGAGATAGCGGTCCGCGATAGCCATACCGGTGATCATGGCACAAGGCGGACGAACGCGGGAGTGGTCGGACGTCCGCTTGTGGACAGCTCTCAGGGGCGCGGGCGCACGTGCACGACGTCGCCCGCGCTGAGCGCCCGCTCGCCCTCGGGACCGCGCACGAGCAGCCGGGCGTCGGAGTCGACCCCGGTGGCGGTGCCCTCCAGGATCTGGTCGCCGGGCAGGTGCACCCGCACCCGGCGGCCGATGGTGGTGCAGGTGTCGCGGTAGGCGGCGGCCAGCCCGCTGGCCTCGGCGTCGCCCCGGGCCGCGGTCCACACGGTGTACAGCGCCTCGAACTCGCCGAGGATCCCGGCGAGCAGGGCGCCCCGGTCCAGGTTCGCCGAGCCCTCCCCGCTCAGGGAGACGGCGGTGTCCACGGGCAGTTCGGCCCGGCTCTGCGAGACGTTGACCCCGATGCCCACGACCACGCCGGGGGCGGGGCCGGAGAAGTCGGCCTCGGTCAGGATGCCCGCGAGCTTGCCGTCGGTCTCGCCGGGCCCGGCTCGCAGGGGCCCGGGGACGATGACGTCGTTGGGCCACTTGAGGGCGGCCTTGACCCCGCACACCCGGCGCACGGCGCCGACCGCGGCCACGCCCATGAGGGCGGAGAGCCAGCCCAGGCGCGCGGTGGGCACCCCGGGCCGCACCAGCAGGGAGAAGGTGAGGGCGGCGCGCGCGGGGGTGGTGAAGCCGCGGCCGAGGCGGCCGCGCCCGGCGGTCTGGTGCTCGGCGACCAGCACGCTCCCGTGCGGGGCGCCCTCCCGGGAGCGCCCGACCAGCTCGGTGTTGGTGGACCCGGCGTCGGGGAGCACCTCGACCCGGTGCCACATGCCCCGGGCGAGGACGGCGTCGAGCGCCGCCGCGTCGAGCGGGGGGCGCGGGAAGGACTCGGGTGCGGTGGCCATACCCCCATTACAGCAGCGCCGGAAACCCCACTGAGAACCCACGTGCGGAAGAACCCCAGCGGTTACGCCGAAACCAGCGCATCGAAGATCGTGCGCCGCTACGTCCGGCTACCGGAGGTGACGCGGCGGATGAGTATCGCGGCGGTGGAACCCGAGGCACTCTTCTCCTGGGATTTCATGTTGCGCACCTGGGAAAGTCTGGATGTGCCCGAAGGATGTCGGGCCGAGATCATCGAAGGCGCGCTGGTCCTCGTGGCCCCCCCGAAACCCGAGCACACCAAGATCGTGTGGCTGCTCAACAAGGCGCTCACCCGCGAGGTTCTGCGAGACGGCGGCAACATCGCGGAAGCCGAGGTGCACCAGACCGTCGACGTACGTGTTCCTCTGCGAAGCGGCCTCTACATCCCGGATCTGGCGGTCCTCCCCTACTCCGTCATGGAGTATGACCCGGACACCATGATGTCCGATGCCCTACTGGTGGTCGAGGTGACGTCCAAGAGCACCGCGGAGAGGAACCGCAAATCCAAGCTCTGGGGCTACGCGCACGCCGAGATCCCCCTGTACCTGCTGGTGGACCGCTGGGATCCGTACACGAGTGGGGGAGAGGTCACGCTCTTCTCCGAGCCCGGGGACGGGAAGTACGCCAACGCGTCAAAGGTCCCCTTCGGCGAGGAGATCCACCTCCCCGAGCCGTTCGACCTCGTCATCGACACCAGCGGCTTCCCGCGGTAACGAGCCGGCCGTTCAACGCACGGCGCCCCCGTACCCGGCTGCCGGGTACGGGGGCGCCGCCGCGCGCGGCGGTCAGCCGGTGTTCTGCAGGCCGGCGGCCACGCCGTTGACCGACAGCAGCAGCAGCCGCTCCAGGTGCTGCTGGTCCTCCTCCGACAGCGCGTCGGCCTCCTCGCCCCGCAGCGCCTCCAGGGCGCGCAGCTGCAGGTGGGAGAGCGCGTCCACGTACGGGTTGCGCAGGTCGACCGCGCGCGAGAGCACCGCGCGGTTCTCCAGCAGGCGGCTGTGCCCGGTCACCTCCAGCACCAGGCGGCGGGTGAGGTCGTACTCGGTGAGCACCAGCTCGGTCAGCTCCGGCCGGTCGCCCAGCGCCAGGTAGCGCTCGGCGATGGTCCGGTCGGTCTTGGCCAGGCTCATCTCCGCGTTGTCGAGCAGGGAGGAGAACATGGGCCACTCGCGGTAGGCGTCCCGGAGCACGCCCCGGTCCTCGACGGCGGCCAGGCCGGTGCCGAGTCCGAACCACCCGGGCAGGTTGACGCGGGTCTGGGTCCAGGCGAACACCCAGGGGATCGCGCGCAGGTCGCCCAGCCCCCGGGCGGCGCCGCGCCGCGCGGGGCGCGAGCCCAGCCGGAGCTTGCCCAGTTCCTCCAGGGGGCTGACCTGGGAGAACCACGCGGCGAAGCCCTCGGTGTTGATCAGCCCCAGGTAGGCCTCCTGGGCCGCGGCGGCGATCGTGTCGGCGTGCGGGCGGTACCTGCGCTCGGCCGAGCGCTCCCGCTCCTGCACGGCGTCGGTCGAGGCCATGAGCACCGCGTGGCCGACCTGTTCGATGTGGCGGCGGGCGATGGCGGGCTGCCCGTAGCGGGCGAAGATGACCTCGCCCTGCTCGGTGACCTTGAACCGGCCGTCGACCGAGCCGGGCGCCTGGGCGAGCAGGGCGCGGCTGGCGGGGGCGCCGCCGCGGCCGAGCGAGCCGCCGCGACCGTGGAAGAGGGTCAGGCGCACGTCGTGCTCGCGGGCCCACGCGGCCAGGCGGGCCTGGGCGTCGTACAGGCGCAGGGTCGCGCTGACCGGTCCGACGTCCTTGGCCGAGTCGCTGTAGCCGAGCATGACCTCCAGGCGGCGGTCGGTCCGCTCCAGCCGGGCCTGCACCTGCGGGAGCTTGAGCATGCCGTCGAGCACGTGCGGCGAGGCGTCCAGGTCGGCGCCGGTCTCGAAGAGCGGGATGACGTCCAGGACCGGGACGCGCTCGGGCGGCAGCGCGTGGGCGGCCAGCTCGTACACGGCCGCGATGTCCTCGGCCGAGCGGGTGAAGCTGATGATGTAGCGGCGGCAGGCCTCCACGCCGAAGCGCTCCTGGATCCAGGCGATCACCCGGATGGTGGCCAGGACCTCCTCGGTGCGTTCGGAGGGCTTGCGGCCCTCGCGCAGTTCGGCGAGCGCGGCGGCGTGCACCTCGCTGTGCTGGCGGACCTCCAGCTCGGCGAGGTGGAAGCCGAAGGTCTCCGCCTGCCAGATCAGGTGCTGGAGCTCGCCGTAGGCCTGGCGGACCGCCCCGGCCTCGGCCAGGGACTCCTGCACGGTGCGCAGGTCGGCCAGGAAGTCCTCGGCCCCGGGGTAGGCCATGTCGGCGTCGCGCTCACGCGTGGCGCGCAGGCGGGCGGCGGCCAGCAGCATCATCTGCCTGTGCGGCTCGTTGGGCGAGCGCGCGCCGATCTCCGCCATGAGGGTGGGCTGCCCGGCCTTGGCCGTGGAGAGCGCGTCGAGCAGCGCGGGGCTGGCCGGGGTGAGGTTGGAGTAGGCGGTGAGGGTGCGGCCGACCTTCTCGCAGGCGGTCTCCAGGCCGCGCAGCACGTGCTCGGACTGGATGAGCACGGCCTCGCGGGTCACGTCGTGGGTGACGTAGGGGTTGCCGTCGCGGTCGCCGCCGATCCAGGTTCCGTAGCGGACGAAGGGCTTGGCCCGGGGCGGGCGCACGCCGGTGCCCTCGGGGTCGATGGCCGCGTCCAGGGAGCGGTAGACCTGCGGGATGACGGAGAAGATGGTCTCGTCGAAGGCGGCCAGGGCGGTGCGCACCTCGTCGAGGGGGTCGAGCTTGGTGTAGCGCAGCTGGGAGGTGCGCCAGAGCAGGTCGATCTCCTCCAGCAGGCGCCGGTGCGCCTCGGCGGCGGCGCTGCTGCCCTCGTGGGAGGCGTGCCAGGCGTCGAGCTGCGCGCTGATCCGCAGGATGGAGGTGGACACCGCGCGGCGTCGGGCCTCGGTGGGGTGCGCGGTGAGCACGGGATGGAACTCCATGCCCGCGACCAGCTCGTTGAGGCGCTCCTCTCCGCCGTCCGTCTCGCGGATGGCGCGCACGGCCGCGGCGAGGGACTCCCGGGGCGGGTTGGCGGCGTCGTCGCGCTCGCGCAGGGCCCGCATCCGCTGGTGCTCCTCGGCCAGGTTGGCCAGGTGGAAGTAGACGGTGAAGGCGCGGGCCACCTGCTTGGCGCGCTCCAGCGGCCAGGCGGCGACGATCGCGGTGATCTCCTCCCCCGTGACCGAGCCGTCCCGGGCGCCGATCACCGCGCGCCTGAGCTTCTCGACATCGGCGAGCAGGTCCTCGCCGCCGCTTTCGGCGAGGACGGTTCCGAGCATCTCGCCGAGCAGTTTGACGTCATTCCTGAGTTGTTCCGGAACTTCCTGCCGGGCACTGTCACGTTCTGCGCTTACCGCTGTCATGGTCCCTGACCATACAGAGATCACCCTCCCCGCCACGTGCGCGGGGGCGCATTTCCGAGGTTTTGCCCGGGCGTTAAGAATTGTTGCTCCACGGAAAGGCGTGCACATTCCCTCACGCCGTTTTCGTGTGACGGCGGCCGGTGTTCACGCGGCGGAGCACCGGTGCCCCCGCCCCGAGCGGCGGTCCGGCGACGGTCTGTGCCGAAACCCACCTACCAGCGGGTAACCCAGGGTTGGGTTCCCCAACCCTGCCCTCGCGCGGCTAACCTGCGTAGTTATGGCCACAGAAGCCCCTGAACCCCTGTCCGCGGACGAGATCGACATCCACACGACCGCGGGCAAGCTCGCCGACCTGCAACGACGCCGGTACGAGGCGGTACACGCGGGATCCGCGCGAGCCGTGGAGAAACAGCACGCCAAAGGCAAGATGACCGCCCGGGAGCGGATCGACGCCCTGCTCGATCCGGGATCGTTCGTGGAGTTCGACGCCCTGGCCCGACACCGCTCCACCAACTTCGGTCTGGAGCGCAACCGCCCCTACAGCGACGGGGTCGTCACCGGTTACGGGACGGTGGAGGGAAGGCCCGTCGCCGTCTTCAGCCAGGACGTCACCGTGTTCGGCGGATCGTTGGGCGAGGTCTACGGCGAGAAGATCTGCAAGGTCCTCGACCACGCCCTCACCAACGGGTGCCCCGTCGTGGGCATCAACGAGGGCGGCGGCGCCCGCATCCAGGAGGGTGTGGTCGCGCTGGGCCTGTACGCCGAGATCTTCAAGCGCAACACCCACGCCTCCGGCGTCATCCCCCAGATCTCCCTGATCATGGGTGCCGCCGCGGGCGGACACGTGTACTCGCCCGCCCTGACCGACTTCATCGTGATGGTCGACGAGACCTCGCAGATGTTCATCACCGGCCCCGACGTCATCAAGACCGTCACCGGCGAGGACGTCTCGATGGAGGAGCTGGGCGGCGCACGCACGCACAACACCAAGTCGGGTGTGGCGCACTACATGGGCGCCGACGAGAAGGACGCGATCGAGTACGTCCGGACGCTGCTCTCGCACCTGCCCGACAACAACCTGGACGAGGCTCCGGTCCTGCCGCCCGAGGAGCCCCTGGGCGACGAGCCCACCGAGGCCGACCTGGCCCTGGACGCCTTCATCCCGGACTCGGCCAACCAGCCCTACGACATGCGCACGGTCATCGAGACCGTCCTGGACGACGGCGAGTTCCTGGAGGTCCACTCCCAGTTCGCCACCAACATCGTGGTGGGCTACGGCCGGGTGGACGGCCAGTCCGTGGGCATCGTCGCCAACCAGCCCATGAGCCTGGCGGGCTGCCTGGACATCGACGCCTCCGAGAAGGCCGCGCGCTTCGTGCGCACCTGCGACGCGTTCAACGTCCCGGTGCTGACCTTCGTGGACGTGCCCGGGTTCCTGCCCGGCACCGACCAGGAGTGGGACGGCATCATCCGCCGCGGGGCCAAGCTGCTGTACGCCTACGCCGAGGCCACGGTTCCGCTGATCACCGTGATCACCCGCAAGGCCTTCGGCGGCGCCTACGACGTCATGGGCTCCAAGCACCTGGGCGCGGACATCAACCTGGCCTGGCCCACCGCGCAGATCGCGGTCATGGGCGCCCAGGGCGCGGTGAACATCCTGCACCGGCGCACCCTGGCCGCGGCCGAGGACGTCGAGGCCGAGCGCACCCGCCTGATCGGCGAGTACGAGGACACCCTCCTCAACCCCTACTCCGCCGCCGAGCGGGGGTACGTGGACGGGGTCATCCTGCCCTCCGAGACCCGGGTCCAGGTCACCAAGGCACTCAAGGCGCTGCGCAACAAGCGCAAGCAGCTGCCGCCCAAGAAGCACGGGAACATCCCGCTGTGAGCGCGCCGAAGAACCCGCCGCACCTGGTCGTGGTGCGCGGCGAACCGACGGCCGAGGAGATCGCGGTCCTCACCGCCGTGCTCAGCGCACGCGCGGCGGCGGCCCGGTCCGCCCCGGCGACCGAGCCCGCCCGCCCGTCCGGGTGGCGGGACCGCTCGCGCGCGCTGCGCGGCCCGCTGCGGCCCGGCCCCGGCGCCTGGCGGCTGAGCACCAGGTGACCCCGTGCCCTCGCCTACCTAGACTCTTCATGGAGCGGCTGGCGCGTACCCGCCCACGCCACAGCAGAAGGATTTCCCACCGTGCGTAAAGTTCTGATCGCCAACCGCGGCGAGATCGCCGTGCGCGTCGCGCGCGCCTGCCGCGACGCCGGACTGACCAGCGTCGCCGTCTACGCCGAACCCGACCTGGACGCCCTGCACGT
>NZ_VWVV01000053.1 GCF_009830945.1 Nocardiopsis sp. FR4
GGGGGGGGGGGGGGGGGGGGGGGGGGGGGGCGGGGGGCCCCCCCCCGGGGGGGGGGCCCCCCCCCCGGGGGGCCCCCCGGCCCCGCGGTGGTGCGGCGGCCTCACCGGCGGCTGACGAGCAGCCCGTGCGTCGGAGTACCGGGCGGTGGCGGGCTCAGCAGAGGATGACTTCGAAGGCTGTGGCCGGTCGGCCGCCGTAGCGCTGGCCCGCGGTCTGCGCCATGGCGGTGAGGAGTCCGCGGGCGTCGGCCATCCAGTTGCCGGGTCCGAGTCCGTCGAGATAGGCCCGGTGTGCCTCGAGCGAGGCTATGGCGGTGTCGAGTGCGCCGGTGATGTCGACGGCGTGGGTGGCGAACGGCGAGCCCGCGACGGCTGCGTAGCGCACTCCCGCCCACGGGGCGGAACTGAGATCGGTGTGCAGGTGCCGGTTCCCGGCGTCGGCGACGGCGTCCAGGGCGGCGCGGCCGACGTTGCGGTGGTCCGGTGTGTTCCAGCGCGGCCCGGGCCAGGTCTCATGGTGGTTGAAGGTGACCACGAGGTCGGGGCGGTGCCTGCGGATGGCGGCGGCGAAGTCCCGGCGCAGCGGCGGGCCGTACTCGACCAGTCCGTCTGGGTGGTCGAGGAACTCGACCGAGGTGACGCCGACGATCGCTGCGCTGGCGATTTGTTCGGCTTCACGCAGTCCCGCGGCCTTCTCCGGTGCCATGGACGCGATACCGGCTTCGCCTCTTGTCGCGAGGAGGTAGGCGACTTTCTTTCCGGCGGCGGTCCATGACGCGATCGCTCCGGCCGCCCCGTACTCCAGGTCGTCGGGGTGGGCGACGATGGCCAGGGCCGTCTCCCAGTCGTCGGGGAACGGTTGGAAGTCGTCTTGGCCGGCTGGTGCTGGGGTCACGGTGTCTTTCCTTTCGGTGGGGATCGGTGCGGGCCCCGCCCGCCGGGGTGCGGATGCGGCGGGCGGGCGGGGCCGTCCGTGACGGTCAGCAGCAGACGGCGCCGGAGACCTGGGCTTCTTCCTTCGCGGCGGGGTCGCAGCAGGCACCGGCCTCGGCCGCTGCGGAACTGGTGCCGCAGCACGGGGAGGGGGCGGGCGCGGTCGGGGCGGGAGGTGCCGCGGACTGCGGGCCGCAGCAGGATGGCGCGGAGGTGGTCGGCTCGCTCATGGGTGGACGCCTTTCATGGAGAGGATCGCCGACCAGCGGCAAGCCGCTGTTTCGACGTTTGTCGATGTCCACTCTGGACGTACATATCGACATCTGTCAATATAGAAGTATGTCGAATAATGAGGCGCGGGTCCTCCCGGTCGTCGAGGGCCAGACCGGCGCATGCTGTCCACCACTGGCTTCGGCCCCCCTCTCCGAAGCCGATTCGCGTCGGATGGCGGCCATGTTCAAGGCGCTGTCGGATCCGGTGCGGCTGCGACTGTTCTCCCGCATCGCCGCACACCCCAGCGGCGAGGCGTGCGTCTGCGACATCTCCGATGTCGGCGTTTCCCAACCCACCGTCTCCCACCACCTGAGGAAGCTGCGCGAGGCCGGGCTGCTGATCTCCGAGCGCCGGGGCACCTGGGTCTACTACCGGGCGGCGCCGACCGCGCTGAACGACATGCGGCGCATGCTCGACGACTAGGCCGACGGGGGGGTCCGGCGTCCAGGCCGGTGGCCGCAGGCGGTCAACGGCCTCCCGCCCGGGGCGCCGGCCAGCTCCCCTGCGCGGAGGCGGTGCGCGGCGCGGACCGTGGCGGGCGGGTCTTGCCCGGACAGGGTGGCGGCGCGCCCGCCCCCAGGGGCGGATGTGGTCGTCGCCTCCCCTGGTGGCCCGGTGAGGGCGGGCGGGCGGCGGTTAGTGTGGCGGGAGGCGTACCAAAAGCGGGTGGTGGGCCCCCTTGCGCGGCCTGCGGTTGGGAGCGTTCCCGGGCAGGGGTGCGGGTGTGCCCGCCGACCGGCGCAGTGGTGAGTGGGGGTTGGCTCGTGCAGGTCGAGGTGTGGTTCGACGTCGTCTGCCCGTGGTGTTACATCGGCAAGCGCCGTCTGGAGAGGGCCCTGGAGCGGTTCGGGCACGCCGAGGGGGTGCGGGTGCTCTGGCGCGGTTTCCAGCTCGACCCGGCCTTTCCGCAGGGGCGCAGCCAGCCGGTCTACGACGCGCTGGCGCGCAAGATGGGCGCGACCCGGGAGCAGGTGCGCGCCATGACCGAACAGGTGATGCGGGTGGCCGCCCAGGAGGGGTTGGAGTACGACTTCGCGAACGGGGTCATGATCAACACCTTCGACGTGCACCGTGTGCTGCGCCTGGCGGGCGAGCGCGGTCTGGGAGGGCGGGCGCACGAGGCGTTCCTGCGTGCCCAGCTGGTGGAGGCCCGGGACCTGAGCCGGGCCGAGGCCGTGGTGGAGGTGGCCGTGGGGGCGGGGCTGGAGGCCGGGCAGGTGCGCGCGGTGCTGGAGGGGGACGGTTACGCCCAGGACGTGCGCGAGGACATGGCCACCGCCCAGCAGCTGGGGGTGAGCGGGGTGCCCTTCTTCGTGCTGGACCGCTCCTTCGGGCTCTCGGGCGCCCAGCCGGTGGAGGTGCTGGTGTCGGCGTTGGAGAAGGCCCACCAGGGGGCGCGGGGGTGAGGGCCGCGGACGGCGGTCTCCCCCGGCGGGGGGAGGCGCCTCCCCCCGGGTGGTGAGGCCGGGCGGGGGCGGTGCGCGCGAGTGTGGGGTGTCGCGTCCGTCGGGGAACACAGGGAGCCGCCATGTCCGCCGCATCGCCGTTGAGCACACCGCCTCCGTTGGAGCCCGCGCCCGCCCTGCGGGTGTCCTGGGCGGTCCTGGCCTGGTCGGCCCTGGCCGTGGCCCTGGGGCTGGGGTGGTGGGGCGGACTGGTCCCGGTGGGGGCTGAGGACGCCGCCGGGTTCGGGGTCTTCCTCGTTCCGGGGACGGTCGCGGCGTCCGCGGCGGCCCTGGCCGTGGGGGTGACGGGTGCGGTGTGCGCCGTGGTCGCGCTGGGCGGGCGCGGCGGGGGCCGCCTGGTCGGGGCGGTGGCCTGGGTGCTGGCCGCCGTGGTGCTGGTGGTCTTCGTCAACGGTCAGCTGCTGGCCTGGTTGGGGTATGCGATGATCCTGCCGGTCCTGGTGTGGTTCCAGCCCGAGGTGGGCCCGGCCTGGGTGGCGGCGACCCTCACCCCCCTGCACCTGAGCACCCTGTTCTTCACCGCGGGGGTGGCGGTGTGGGCGGTGGCGGGCCTGTCCTGGCGCCGTGCGGCCCGTGGCGGCTGTGCCCGGTGCGGGCGGGGCCCGGGGTGGGACGCCGACCGTGAGCGCGCCGTGCGGGTGCGGGCGCTGCGGGTGGGGCGCCTGGCGGTGGCCCTGGCGTGTGTGTGCGCCCTGTTCTACCCGGCGCTGCGCCTGCCGTGGATCTTCGGTGTGCCGGTGGGGATGGACGCTGAGGAGTTCGCGGCCCTGGCCGCGCGGGAGGACATGGTGCTCACCGGGGTCAGTCTGGGGGCGGCCGCGCTGGTGGGTGTGGTGTTGATGCTGGGGCTGGTGCAGCGGTGGGGTGTGCGTTTTCCGTGGTGGATGGCGGGGTTGCGCGGGCGCAGGGTCCCGGTGGGGTTGGCGGTGGTGCCCGCGGCGCTGGTGGCGGTGGCGCTGGTCGCGATGGGTCGCAGCGCGGTGGGCGAGCTGGTGCGGGGTCCGGCGTCGTTGCTGACCACCGATCCGGTGCACGCGGCGGCGTTCGCGTCCATGGCGGTGTGGGGTGCGGCGCTGGGGGTGGCGGTGGCCGCCTACGCGGTGCGCCGGCGGGCCGGGTGCGGGGTGTGCGGGCGCGGCCTGCCCGAGGCCGCGCCCGGTGACCTGCCCGTGCGGGGGTGAGGTCCCCCGCCGCGCCCGGGCGCCCGGGCGCGGCGGGGCTTTGGGAGGGAGGGAGACCGGGTATCCGCTGTTCAGGGAAACGTGCGGGAGCGCGCGCACCGGTTCCGGTCCGCGCGCGGGCGTGCGACGATGGGGTTTCTGGTCACGAGGTGAGGGGGCGGGTAGGGGTCCGGCACACAGAACGCCTACCGCGCCAGATTCCGGGGTGCTGCCATGCCGGTGCAGAACGCGTCCAACGAGTTGATGGTCTCCCTGGTACGGGCCGGTCACCTGGCCACCTTCGAGGAGCTGCCCTCCCTGATCGCCAAGAAGGCCGAGGCCGCCGGCCTGTCCCAGGCGCGTGTCTACCTGGCCGACCACCAGCAGCAGGTGCTGCGGGAGGTGACCGGCCGGGGGGTGGACGCCCACGAGGGCGGTGAGGACCTCATGGTGGACGACTCGCTGGCCGGGCAGGCCTATGTCACGGGTGTGGCGGTGCGGGTGCAGGGCCAGGAGCGGTACTGGGTGCCCGTGCTGGAGGGCGCCGAGCGCCTGGGTGTGCTGCACGTGGCCTACGCGGGTGATCCGGACCGCTCGGCCATGCGTGATCTGGCCTCGATGGTGGCGTTGCTGATGATCGCCAAGCGTTCCAACAGTGACGCCTACGCCCGGTTGGTCAGGGTCAGTCCGATGTCGGTGTCGGCGGAGATGCAGTGGACGCTGATGCCGCCGGGGACCTTCGCCGACTCGCGGGTGACGATCTCGGCGGCCACCGAGCCGGCCTATGACAACGCCGGGGACGCCTTCGACTACGCCCTGGCCGGGGAGACCGCGCATCTGGCGATGTTCGACGCGATGGGGCACGACACCGCGGCGGGTCTGATCGCGAACCTGGCGGTGGGTGCGTTCCGCAACGAGCGGCGCCGGGGCACGCCGTTGGCGGAGATCTCCCGGGGGGTGGAGTCCACGCTGATCGCGGAGTTCGTGCGCACCCGTTTCGCCACCGCGATCCTGGCGGAGCTGAACATGGCCACCGGGGAGTTGGACTGGGTCAACTGCGGTCACCTGCCGCCGGTGCTGATCCGGGGCGGTCAGGTGCGTGATCTGGAGTGCGAGCCCTCCCACCCGTTGGGGATGGATCTGGGGTTGCCGGTGACGGTGTGCCGGGAGCAGCTGCAGCCGGGTGACCGTCTGCTGTTGTACACCGACGGCATCATCGAGGCCCGTGACTCCCAGGGGCGCGAGTTCGGGGTGGACCGGTTCGTGGACTTCGTCATCCGCCACCAGGCCGACAACATGCCGGTCCCCGAGACGTTGCGTCGTCTGGTGCACGCGGTGTTGGAGTACCACCACGGGCAGTTCGGTGACGACGCCACCGTGCTGTTCTGTGAGTGGCACGGGTGAGGCCGTGCGGCGGGTGACGGTGGCCCCTCCCTCGGGAGGGGCCACCGGGGGGTGGGGGTGGGGAGAGGGACTGGTGGGTGCGGCGGTGGGGAGGAGGCCGGTGCCGTGGGAGGGGATGGTTCCCCTGGTTCCCACCCCGGGGTGGTCACCCGCAAGCCATGATGGGGTGCCCCGGGCGGCGAGGCAATACGTAGTCGCTACGTAGTCCGCGGGCGGGGCCGGGGCTACGCAGGTCGGCCCCGCTCCGTGTGGGGCGGCTCAGACGGGGCGTTGGGCCACCACCGAGAAGGTCAGCGGGATGCGTGGGGCTCCCTCGGGCAGGTGCCAGCCCCGGGGGCCGTGGACGAGTTCGGGGAAGGCGGGCCAGTCCATGTGGGGGTGCTCCCCCAGGGCCCGCACCACCAGACCGGCTTCCAGCAGCGAGCCGACCACCTCGGCCAGGTCGTGGCGCCACTGGTGGTTGACGGTGGCGGTGATGGTGTCCGCGGGTCCGTCGGTGTAGGTGAGGGCCTCGTCGTGGGTGCGCGCTCCCCCGCCGCCGAGGTAGTCGTCGCTGATCCGCCAGGGGGCGAAGTCCAGGGCGCCCAGGAGGGGGTGGTCGTCGCGGACCATGAACACCCCGCCCGGTTCCAGCAGGTCATGGACGGAACGGGCCCAGGAGCGCAGTTCGGGCAGCCACACGATGGTGCCGGTGCTGGTGACCACGACCTCGAAGCGGCGGTCGATGAACCGGGAGGCGTTGCGGGCGTCCCCCCGGACCCAGGTGATGTCGGCGCCGTCGGCGCGGGCGATGCGGCGGGCGTGGTCCAGGGATCGGGGTGACAGGTCCAGGCCGTGGACGTCCGCGGCGCCCAGGCGGGCCCAGCACACGGTGTCGGTGCCGATGTGGCACTGCAGGTGCAGCAGTGACCTGCCCGCGACCGTACCCCCGGGCAGGTGGGGGGCCAGGACCTCCAGGTCCCGGCGTACGACCGGGGACAGGGCCGAGGGGTCGGTGAGCAGTCCCTCGACGTCGTACATGCGGGAGCGCGCGTGCACGTCGGCGCGCTGGTCCCAGTTGGCGCGGTTGTCGGCGATGGCCTGGTCGTACTCGCTCATGGGTGGCGCCACCTCGCGGACGCGGATCGGGAGAAGGGCCGGGTGCGGGCGCGGGCATCCTCCCGGCCGGACGGCGCCGAGTCCACCGGATTTTCGCCGCCTCAGGTGGGGGCGGGGGTGTGGGGCGCGGACAGGTCGCGGCGCGAGTGGAGGCCGAGTTTGGCCAGGGCGTTGGCCACGTGGGTCTCCACGGTGCGCGGGGACAGGTGGAGCAGGTCGGCGATCTGGCGGTTGGTGTGCCCCTGGGCTGCCAGGGCGGCGATCTCCCCCTCCCGGGGGGAGAGGCGGCCGTCGCGGCGTGCGGGTGCGGCGGGGGCGGCGGGGACGCCGTGGGCGCGCAGGGTGCGGCGTACGCGTGCGGCGTCCCAGGCGGCGCCGATCAGGGTGTACTCCTCCAGGGCGGCGCGCAGGGCGGCCACTCCCTGTTCCCGGTGGCGGCCGCCGCCCTGGGACAGGCGGGTGCGGGCGGCCTCCTCGCGGACCTGGGCGGCGTCGTAGGGGCGGGGCATGGCCTGGTAGGCGTCCCGGGCGTCGGTGTACAGGTCCAGGGCGCGGGTGTGGTCGCCGCGGTGGTGGGCCAGGGTCGCTTCCAGGCGCAGCAGGGCGGCGTCGGCGGCCGGGGCGCTGGTGCCGCGCAGGCCCGCGCGCATGCGGGTGCACAGGTCCTGGGCGAGGTCGCCGCGTCCGGTCCGGGGCAGGGCCCCGACGCCGGGGACCAGGTCGGTGGCCCAGACCCAGATGCCCTTGCTGGCGACCAGGGACACCAGTTCCTCCACGTGGGACCAGGCCTGGTCGGCGTCGTCGCGGGCCAGGGCCAGGCGGGCCAGGAGTCCGGCGGCGAAGGCGCGTACCGGCACGGTGTAGTCGGGGCCGGGGGGCCGGTCCGGTGGGCGGGGGGTGAAGCGGGACAGGTGGGTGTGGGCGGTGGCGGCCTCCCCCTGGGCCAGGGCCAGGGCGGCCCGGACCAGGGTGAGTTCGGCGGTGACCGAGTGCAGGTGGGCCAGGTGGGGTGCGTCCAGGTGGCGTTCGGTCTCCTGGGCCAGGGCCGCCCAGTGGCCGCGCGCCCAGTCCAGCATCAGCCGGAGGGCCTGGGCGCTCTCGTGGAAGTAGGGGGCCTCCGCGGCGGGGTACCAGCGGGTGGTCTGGGCCAGGTGGTGGTCGGCGCGGTCGTAGTGGCCCAGCATGACGGCGGCGTCGGCGAGGTTGAGGGAGGCGCGGGCGAACTCGCGGCGTCGGGCGAGGATCCGTGGTGTGGGGTGGGGGTGGGCGGCGCCGGGGTCGGGCAGGTCCGCCTCCCAGGCGGCGGGGTCGCCGATCTGGGCGAGCAGGGTGGCCCGGTTGACGGCGACGCTGTGGCCCACGGCCTCGTCCTGGCTGCGGCGGGCGGCGGCCACGGCCTGGTCGATCCAGCGGCGGTGGGTGTCGACGGCGTCGGGGGTGCTGCGGGGGACGGCCAGGGCGCACATGGCGCGGGCGGCCAGGCCGGGGCGGGTGGCGAGTTCGGCGGCGGCGCGGACGAGTTCGCCGCGGGCGGTGCGCCCCTGGGCGGCCTGGTTGAGCAGGAGCAGGCCCAGTTCCATGCGGAGTTGGCCGCGTTCGGGGGTGGTGAGCCCGGGGGCGGCCAGGACGTCACGCAGCAGGGTGATGGTGTGTTCGGCGGAGATGCCGGTCAGGGCGGCGCGGCCGAGTTTGAGGGCCAGGTCGGCGCGGCGGCGGGCGGGCAGGTCGGGGCGGGTCAGGGCGTCGCGGAGCAGGGTGACGGCGGTGGTGTCCTCGCCTTGGGCCAGGGCCTGGTCGGCGGCGTGTTCTGCGTGGTCGGTCCACTCCCGCAGGCGGGCGCACTCGCGGGCGTGGTGGGCCAGGCGGGCGTGGGGAGGGTCGGGGTCCTGGGCCAGGGCGGCCAGGGCGGCGCGGTGCAGGCGGCGGCGGGTTCCGTGGGGCAGGGCGTCGTGGCAGACGCGGGCCAGCAGGGGTGTGGCCGGGGCCAGGGCGGCCGGGGAGGCGGTGCGCAGCAGGCCCAGGCGCAGGGCGCGGGAGAGGGCCTTGTCGGCGCGTGGGATGGTCAGGTCCGCTACGCGGGCCAGGTCGGTTTCGGTGCTGGGGTGGTTCAGGACGGCGGCGGCGCGGACCAGGCGTCGGGTGTCGCGGTCCAGGCGGTGCAGGCGTTCCAGGAGCCAGTCGCGCAGGGTCGGGGGGACGGGGGGTTCTTCGGTTGGTAGTGGGCCGGGGGCGGCGGTCAGGTGGTGCAGGGTTTCCACGGCGGCCAGGGGCAGGCCCGCGGTCCAGGTGTGCAGGTGGTGGATCTGGGTGTCGGTGAGTGTGGCGGGGGCGAGGATGTGGTGGGCCAGGGCGCGTAGGTGTTCGGGGGTGAGCGGGGGCAGGGTGAGGTGGTGGTGGGAAGTGGTGGGGGGTGTGCGGGTGGCCAGGGCCGCCACGGGGAAGTCGGCGGGGAGTTCCTCGGGGCGGTAGGTCAGGACCAGGCCCAGGTGCGGGGGCAGGCGCGGGGTCAGGTAGGTGAGCAGGTCGCGGGTGTGGGGGTCGGCCCAGTGCAGGTCCTCCAGGACGAGCAGGGCGGGGCCCAGGGCGTCCAGGAGTTCGGCCAGGGCCCGGTGCAGGCGGTGGTCCTGGGCGGCGGGTGTGGTGGCGGGCGGGGGCGGCGGGGGCAGGTGGGAGGCGTGTTCGGGCAGGAGGGGGTGCAGGGCGCCGCACAGGGGGGTGAGGTGTTCGGGCAGGGTGGCGGTGCGCAGGGCCTCCACCACGGGCGCCAGGGGGAAGGGCGGGGTGCGGGGCGGGCAGTGTCCGGTCAGGACGGGCAGGTCGGGGCCTGGGTCGAGTTCGTGGACCAGGCGGGTCTTGCCCGTTCCGGCGGCTCCGGTCAGCAGGACGAGGGCGCCGGGGCGGGCCGCGGTGCGCAGCTGGTGCCGTTGCTTGTCACGGCCGACGAGCGGGGGAGGACACACCCACCCGACGGTATAGCGACGCAGGGCGACGGAAAAGGGGGTCTGCGTGACGTGTTCGCGTCCTGGGGGCGCGGGGGGTGTGCGCGGTGTTCAGCCGAGTAGGTCCCAGCGGTTGCCCGCGATGTCGAGGAAGACCGCGACGCGGCCGTAGGGTTCGGTGCGCGGCGGGGTGAGGAAGCGGACTCCGGCGGCGCTCATCCTGGCGTGGGCGGCGTCGAAGTCGTCCACGCGCAGGAAGAACCCGACGCGCCCCGCGGCCTGCGCGCCGACCGCGGCGGTCTGGTGGTCGCCGTCGGCGCGGGCCAGGAGCAGGCCCGTGGCCCCGTCGGGCGGGGCGCACCACGACCCACCGTTTGGGGCGGCCGTCGTTGGTCAGGGAGGGCGGGTCCTCGGCGAGGGTGAAGCCCAGGGCGTTGACGAAGAAGTCGATCGCGGGGTCGTAGTCCTCGACGGTGACGGTGACCAGGTCCAGGCGCATGGGTGCCAGCCTAGGGGCGGTCCTCGCTCAGTGGTCGGCGACCACGGTGTTCTGGCAGGCGGCCAGCGGCCAGTCCCCCTCCTCCCTGGCCATGACGTAGGTCGGACTGCCCTCGGGGTGGGGGCGGGGTCGCCTTCGGAGGGTGTGCGGTAGCTCTGGCGTACCTTGACGGCGGCCACGTCGGGGCGCAGGAAGAGGATGTGGACCGGCTCGTAGGTGGCGGTGGAGGCGTCGGGGAGGACACCGCGGGTGAACTCGCCTATGGCGTCGCGGCCGACCAGCAGCCGGCCGCCGCCGGTGGTCCAGATGGCGTCGGCGCGGAACAGGGCCAGGAACGCCTCGGGGCTTCGGGTCCTCTGGGCGCGTTCGAGGTCGGCCACGACCCGGGTGATCGCCGCGACGTCGGCGGGGTCGGCGTGGGCGGGGGTGAGTGTGGTTTCCATGACCGCCAGCCTGTCGCCTCAACCATAGTTGAGGTCAATGCGGTGCCGTGTGGCCGCGATCACCCTGCGGTCGCCCGCCGGTGACCAGCGGGCGCGGGAGCGTTCACGCGGGCGTGGCCGCCCGGACGGGCCTGCGTCACCCGGGCTTGGGGGCCCGGTGGTCCCTTACTGCGTGGCGGGGAGGAGCTCCCCGTTCGCCAGGGACCCTGAGGAGTGCGTGTGGCGGAGCGTGGCGGGACGTGGATGAGCGGTGCGGGCGCGATGGCGGTGGCGTTGGGTGCGACGGTGCTGGGCGCGGTCCCGGCCCACGCCGAGGAGGTGCCGGTGGTGCGGTACCGGGTGGAGACGCCGCCGGTGTTCAACGACGACAACGACGCCGACGCCGATGACCCGGCGATCTGGGTGCACCCCCGCCGGGACGCGGCGAGCCTGGTCATCACCACCGCCAAGGAGGGCGGCCTCTACGTCCACGACCTGGGCGGACGCGAGGTGCAGCACGTCGCGGCTCCCCCGGCGCCGGGGCCGGGGGACGCGGTCGGGCGGTTGAACAACGTCGACGTCGTCTACGGTTTCGAGCTGGGCGGGCGCCGGGTGGACCTGGCGGTGGTCTCGGACCGGGGCCGCGACCAGGTGCGCGTCTACGCGGTCGACGCCCGGGCGGCGGCCCGGGGTCGGGCGCCGCTGACCGACGTCACCGACGCCGAGGGGGCGCCGTTCGTCTTCTCCGCCGACCAGGCCGAGGTGAACGAGGCCTTCACCGCCTACGGTCTGACCACCTGGTCCGACGGTGAGGACGTCTACGCGGTGGTGAGCAGGAGCGACGGCGCCAGGCTGGCCCTGCTCAGGCTCGTCGCCCGTGGCGGGGCGGTCGGTTACGAGCACGTGGCCCAGGCGGACCTGCCCACCTCCTTCCCGCTGCCGGACGGGTCGGTGTGGGAGCCGTGCGTGGACCCGGGTGAGCTGCCCGTGGCCGAGGGCCTGGTGGTGGACGCCGAGCGCGGTCTGCTGTACGTGGGCTATGAGCAGGTGGGGGTGCTGCGGATGCCGGCGGACCTGTCGGCGGCCCCGGAGCTGGTGGACACCGTCGCGGAGTTCGGTGTTCCCGCCCGTTACGACGCCGGGGCCGACGACTGCGTCCAGGGCGAGGACCCCGGGTTCGGCGGTTCCCTGCTCAGCGCCGACGTGGAGGGGCTCGCGCTCTACCGGGCCTCCGACGGGGAGGGGTACCTGATCGCCTCCAGCCAGGGCAGTGACACCTTCGTGGTCTACGACCGCGACCCGGGCACCGGCAACGCTCCCCTGGGCTCCTTCCGGGTCGGTTCGCGCGGGGACATGGTCAGCCACACCGACGGCATCGAGGTGCTGAACGTGCCCGTGGGGCGTTTCCGCGGCGGGCTGTTCGTCTCCCAGGACGGTGAGAACCAGCCGGACGCGGTCGGTGAGGACGGGGAGGTCCGCGAGCAGACCAACGTCAAGTTCACCCGGTGGGAGGACATCGCCGCCGTCTTCGAGCCCGGGCTGGCCGTGGACACCGAGGGCTGGCACCCGCGCCGGTAGGGTCCCGGTTCGCACCCGGGCGGGGTGTCAGCCGCCCCTCCTGCCGGGGCGGGGGGTGGGGCGGGGCAGCGCCGCCGTGCGGAAGGGGCGCGCGCACAGGGCCGCTACCGCGGCCGCGCCCGCCCCGGTCCCCCACAGGACCAGCAGGACGGTCACCGGGAGGGTCCGCGCGAGCACGCCGATGAGCGGGTTGGCCCACAGCAGCGGTAGCCACTGGGCGAGGGCCACCACCGACTGGGCGCGGCCGACCGCGTCCGGGGGGCAGCCGGTCATGAACAGCGCGGCGACGTGGGTGGAGAAGGCGCCGGTGCCCAGACCGGCGGCCAGGGACAGCAGGCAGAAGGCCGTGGGCCCCGGGGCGGCCGCGGCGGCCGCGATCCCCGCCCCGGCGGTGAGCATGCCCAGGGCGGCGGCCAGACCGGCGCGGGGGGCGGTGCCGCGCCACAGGACCACCGCGCTCACGCAGGCCATACCGACGCCGAAGGCGCCCGCCGCCGTCCCCGTGGTCACCGCGTCCCATCCTCGTGCGGCGCAGACCACCGGTACCAGGAGTGAGGAGAAGGGGATGACGAACACGGCGAAGGCCCCGGTGAGCAGCACCACCGCGCGGAGCACCGGCGCACCGAACACGATCGCCAGCCCGCGCCCGACCCGGTGGTGCGGCCCCGGGGCGGTGTCGGCGGAGGGTGTGCGCCGTGCCCGGGAGCGCACCCGGAGCAGCACGGCGAGCATCACCAGGTAGGCCAGGGCTCCGATCGCGTAGGTGGCGGGCAGCCCGGCGAGGGTGAGCGCGGCGCCGCCCAGGGGAGGCCCGCACAGCGCGGTGCCCTGGAGGACGATCTGCCGGGCCGCCATGGCGCGGCCCATGGCGGCGGCGGGGACCAGGAGTTGGGGGACCGAGGCCGAGGCCGGGAGGTGGAGCGCGTCGACCGTGCCCAAGGCCAGCGCGGTCACGACCATGAGGGCCGGTCCGGGGTCGGTCAGGGACATGGCCCAGGCGCCCGCGAGGGCCATCGGGCACAGGGCGAGGTGGGTTGCCGTGATGACGGGCAGGGCGCCGATGCGGTCGCTCAGCGCTCCCCCGTGCAGGGTCAGCAGGACGCGGGGGGCGACCTGTGCCGAGAGCACGGCGGCGGCCGTGCCGGGGCTGAGCAGGGCCGCGTGCCACACCAGGCCGAAGACCAGGGTCTGGGTGCCGAGTGCCGACACCCCGGTTCCGGCCAGCCAGGTCCAGTAGAGCCGGGAGGGTGCGTGGTGCTCGCGCGCTGTCAGGGGGGCCTCCGTGCCGCGGGGTCTGCCGGTGGTCTGGGCGGGCACGGTAGCGCACGGCTCGGACAGGGGCCGCGCGATGATCGTTCCGCCGCTGCTCCGGCGGCGTCGTCTCTTCCCCCGGCCCTCCTCCGCCCGGTGGTGTGGTGTCGCGGGGGTCTGGTCGTTGTGGACCCCCGGAAGGCGGGTGCCCTACGCTGTCGGCGCCCCGGAAAAAAGTTCGGCGGCCGTGTCGATCCCCGCCCGCGCCCGTTCGACCTAGGAGTGAGAAGCGGCCCCGCACCCGGGGCCCACCACACCCAGGGAGACCACCATGAAGTACATGCTCATCATGCGCGCCA
>NZ_VWVV01000054.1 GCF_009830945.1 Nocardiopsis sp. FR4
AGGTCGGCGACCGGGCCGCGGCCGGGCAGCTGGGCCAGGGGGTCGGTGTCCAGCCACGGCTGGAGCACGAACGCCCGCAGGTGCGCGCGCGGGTGCGGCAGGGTCAGTTCCGGGTCGTCGTCGCGCATCCGTGCGCGGTGGCCCGCGCACGGCACCGGTCGCCCGACCCGCCCGGGCGGGTCGGGGGAGCGCGGATAGCCTGGTCGCATGCGTTTGTCGCCCGCCGCTCCCGTCGCCCTGCTCGCCGATCTGGCCTGCGTGCTCGCCTTCGTCGTGATCGGCAAGGTCGACCACCAGACCGGCACCGCCCTGGCCTCCGTCGCCGCGACCGCCTGGCCCTTCGCCGCGGCGGTGTTCCTGGGATGGGTGGCCACCCTGGCCTGGACCGCGCCTGTCCGCATCTGGCCGACCGGGGTGTTCGTGTGGGCGGTGACCGTGGCAGGGGGCATGGTGCTGCGCCTGCTGACCGGGGAGAACGCGCCGCTGAGCTTCGTCGTGGTCACCTCCGTGTTCCTGGCCGCGACCATGCTCGGCTGGCGCGCGGCGGCCCTGCTCGTCCGCCGGGCGCGACGGCGCCGGGCCTGAGGGGGAAGGCCGGGGCGCGGGTCCCCGATCCCCGGGGAGCACCATGGCCGGCCCGGCGCCCCGCCGCCGAGGCCCTCGCGGGCGGCACGGTAACCAAGATCACCGAGGCGGCCCAGGTTGGCGGCGGGGCCCGGACCATCCGGGGCCGGGACTTCCCACGGGGGCGTCATCCTGTGGGAGCCGCCAGGGTCCTCCGGGGCGTTCGTAAGCTGGAACGGATGAACGAGCACCCCGCACACAGCCTCCTGCCACCGACGGCCGCCGGTCCCGGCGACGGTCCCGCCTCGCGCGCCCCGGACAACGGGGAGGACGAGGCGCGCGGCGAGGTGGGTGTGGGCCCGTGGGCCGGCCCCTGGCCGGAGGGGGACCACTACGACCCCGAGCTGCTGGCCCAGGGCGACCGCCGCAACGTGGTGGACCGCTACCGGTACTGGCGGCGCGAGGCGATCGTGGCCGACCTGGACACCCGGCGCCACCCCTTCCACGTGGCCGTGGAGAACTGGTCGCACGACTTCAACATCGGTTCGGTCGTGCGCACCGCCAACGCGTTCGGGTGCGCGGCGGTGCACATCGTGGGCCGCCGCCGCTGGAACAAGCGCGGCGCGATGGTGACGGACCGCTACCAGCACGTCCACCACCACCCGGACACCGAGGCGCTGGTGGCGTGGGCGTCCGAGCGGGGGCTGCCGCTGCTGGGCGTGGACAACCTCCCCGGCGCGGTGCCGCTGGAGACCTACCCCCTGCCCCGGGAGGCGGTGCTGGTGTTCGGCCAGGAGGGGCCGGGGCTGTCGGAGGAGGCCCGCCGGGTGTGCCGGGCGGTGCTGTCCATCGCGCAGTTCGGCTCGACCCGGTCGATCAACGCCGGAGCCGCAGCGGCGATCGCCATGCACGCCTGGGTGCGCGCGCACGTGTTCGACCAGCCGGTCTCGGGCAGCTCTTCTGTCGCGGAGGCCACATCCGGTGCTCCCGCCCCCACCACGGCACTGTCGTGACAGTTCCGTGATCTAACATGAGCCAATGGCCCCGACCCGGAGAGAACCAGGGATGAGTCCGATCGTCACCGCAGCCGCCCGCCCCGCCACCATCGACGACGTGGCCGGTATCGCCCGCGTCCTGAGCAGAGCGGCGCAGGAGGATCCCCTCTTCCACTGGCTGTTCCCCGACGACGAGCTGCGCGTGGCCCGGATGCGGCGCTTCTTCGCCCTGGTCGCGGGCTGGGGCTACGTTCCCGTGGGCCGGACCAGCGTGACCGAGGCCAGGGACGACTCCGAGGACGCCCCCGTGGTGCGCGGCGCGGCGCTGTGGGCACCCCCCGGCGCCAACCCCGAGGGCCAGCTGGTGTCGCTGCGTACCTGGCCGCACTGGGCCTCCCTGATCGGCCGCTCCCGGCTGGCGGGCTTCGTGCGCGTGTTCGCCGAGTGGAAGCTGGCCGCTCCCCAGGAGCCCCACCTGTACCTGGCCACGCTGGGTGTGGACCCCGCCGTCGCGGGCACCGGGATCGGCGGCGGACTGCTCTCCCCCGGCCTGGAGCGCGCCGACTCCGAGGGGCTGGCGGTGTTCACCCAGACGCTCAACGACAAGGCGGTCGGCTTCTACGAGCGGTTCGGCTTCCGGGTGCTGCGCGAGGTGGAGAGCCCGGACGCGGGGACCACCTACTTCCTGCTGCGCGACCCTTCCTGAGCTGCACGGAAAGCGTTCCCGACTTTCCGGGAAACACCCCACCCGTGACGTTTCCGTGATCTACCATGAGCGGTGATCAGACCCCCGGTGACAGGGAAGAGGCACCGCCCGTGACCCCACGGCAGCAGCGGAGCAGGCCGTCCGCACCGCGACCATGAACGACGTGCCCGGTGTGGCGCGGACCCTCGGCCGCGCCTTCTGCCGTGATCCGCTCTTCCGGTGGCTCTTTCCGGACGACGGCCTGCGCCTGGGGCAGACCGCCCGGGCGTGCGCGCTGCTGGCCGGGTTCGGCTACGTGCCGAGCGGTCACGCCAGCGTGGCCGAGTCCACGGAGGACCCCGCGCGCGGCCCGGTGGTCCGGGGCGCGGCCCTGTGGGCGCCGCCGGGCCACCGGGCGGACGGCCCCACGGTGTTCCTGCGCTCGCTGCCGCACTGGGCCCGCCTGGTGGGGCTGTCCCGGCTGCCGGAGGTGGCCCGATACCTGGGCGAGCTCAAGGCGCACGCCCCGGAGGAGCCGCACTGGTACCTGTCGATACTGGGCTCCGACCCCGCGGTGCGCGGCCGGGGCGTGGGCTCGCGGCTGCTGCGCGCGGGCCTGGCCCGGGCCGACTCCGACGGCGTGCCGGTCTACCTGGAGACCACCAGCCCCGCCTCCATCGGCTACTACGAGGGCTACGACTTCCGGGTGGTGCGCGCCGTCAACGGCCCCTCGGGCCCGTCGGCCTACTGCATGCTGCGGCCCGCCGCCGCCTGAGCCCCGCCGGACCCGCCGCCGGGGGGCGTGCTCCCGGCGGCGCGAATTGATCCCATGGCCTGGTACCAGTTGCGGGTACCATCTCTCCATGAGCATGCACGTGCGTCTGCCTGAGGACATACAGAACCGGATCCGAGCCGCGGCCGAGGAAGACGGCAACAGCGTCAACACCGAGGTCGTCGTGGCGCTCACGGAGTTCCTCCAGCGCCGTCAGACGGAGAGAGTACGCCAGTACGCGTTGGAAATCGCCAAGGAGGACGCCGAACTGCTGGCGAGGCTGGCCGAGTGACGCACTACCTGACGAAGGCCGACACGGCGGCGATCATCGATGCGGCACTGCCCCCGTACGTGACGGTGAGGGATGCCGGCCAACTCCACGCGGCGCTGCTGCGTCCCCAGACCACTGCCTTCGGCGAGGACGCCTACCCCGACCTGTGGCAGAAGGCCGCTGCCCTGATGCAGTCCCTTCTCATCGGCCACCCCCTGTCGGACGGGAACAAGAGACTGGCCTGGATCAGCGCCAAGGTGTTTCTCCGCCTCAACAACCAGGATGTGGGCAGGCCCGACCAGAACGCGGCCTACGACTTGGTCATCGCGGTCACCACCGGCGAACTCGTGGATGTGCCCGAGATCGCCGAGCGGCTCAGGAAGCTCATGCCCCCTCGATCATGACTGTCCCGCTTCTGGGAAAAGGCGGGGGCCGCGCCCCGAGGGGGCGCGGCCCGTGCGACGCGGGGAGCCGGGACTAGCCGACGCCCTTGCTGAGCGAGCCCAGCAGGTCGCGGTTGAGCTGGGAGATGGTGTCCAGCGGGATGCCCTTGGGGCAGACCGCGGCGCACTCACCGATGTTGGTGCAGCCGCCGAAGTCCTCCTCGTCCTGCTGGTTGATCATCTTCACCACGCGCGAGGCCCGCTCGGGCTGCCCCTGCGGGAGCATGCCCAGGTGGGTGACCTTCGCGGCGGTGAACAGCATGCTGGACGCGTTCGGGCAGGCCGCCACGCACGCGCCGCAGCTGATGCAGGTCGCGGCGTCGAAGGCGCGGTCCGCGTCCGGCTTCGGGACCGGCATGGCGTGGGCGTCCGGCGCGGTGCCGGTCGGGGCGCTGATGTAGCCGCCCGCCTGGATGATGCGGTCGAACGCGCCGCGGTCCACGACCAGGTCCTTGATGACCGGGAAGGCCTTGGCCCGCCACGGCTCCACCGTGATGGTGTCGCCGTCCTTGAAGCTGCGCATGTGCAGCTGGCAGGTGGTGGTGCGCTCCGGGCCGTGGGCCTCGCCGTCGATCACGACACCGCAGGCACCGCAGATGCCCTCACGGCAGTCGTGGTCGAAGGCGACCGGGTCCTCGCCCTCCAGCGTGAGCTTCTCGTTGAGGACGTCGAGCATCTCCAGGAAGGACATGTCCGGGGAGACGTCGGTGAGCTTGTAGGTGGCCAGCCGCCCCTCGTCGTCCGTGCCCTTCTGACGCCATACGCGCAGGGTGATGTTCACTTGTAGCTCCGCTGCTTCATCTCGACGTACTCGTACTCCAGGGCTTCCTTGTGGAGCACGGGCTTGCTGTCCTCGCCGCCGAACTCCCAGGCCGCGACGTAGGCGAACTCGTCGTCGTGCCGCAGGGCCTCGCCGTCCTCGGTCTGGCTCTCGGAGCGGAAGTGGCCGCCGCAGGACTCGCGGCGGTGCAGGGCGTCGATGCACATGAGCTCGCCCAGCTCCAGGAAGTCGGCCACCCGGCCGGCCTTCTCCAGGGCCTGGTTGAGCTCGTCGTTGGTACCGAGCACCTTGACGTCGCGCCAGAACTCGGCGCGCAGCTCGCGGATGCGCTCGATGGCCTTGGTCAGGCCCTCCTCGTTGCGCTCCATGCCGCAGTACTCCCACATGATGTGGCCGAGCTCCCGGTGGAAGGAGTCGACGGTGCGGGAGCCCTGGATGGAGAGCAGCGTGTCGATGCGGGAGGTGACCTGCTCCTTGGCAGCCACGGCCTCCGGGTGGGACTCGTCGATCTTCTCGAACGGGCCCGCGGCCAGGTAGTCGTTGATGGTGTTGGGCAGGACGAAGTAGCCGTCGGCCAGACCCTGCATCAGCGCGCTGGCGCCCAGGCGGTTGGCGCCGTGGTCGGAGAAGTTGGCCTCGCCGGTCACGAACAGGCCCGGGATGGTGCTCTGGAGGTCGTAGTCGACCCACAGCCCGCCCATGGTGTAGTGCACGGCCGGGTAGATGCGCATCGGAACCTCGTAGGGGTTCTCGCCGGTGATGCGCTGGTACATGTCGAACAGGTTGCCGTACTTGGCCTCGACGGCGGCCCGTCCCATGCGCTGGATCGCGTCGGCGAAGTCCAGGTACACGCCCAGGCCGCCGGGGCCGACGCCGCGGCCCTCGTCGCAGACGTTCTTGGCGGCGCGGGAGGCGATGTCGCGCGGCACCAGGTTGCCGAAGGACGGGTAGATGCGCTCCAGGTAGTAGTCGCGCTCGTCCTCGGGGATCTGGCGCGGGTCGCGGGTGTCCCCGTGCTGCTTGGGCACCCAGATGCGGCCGTCGTTGCGCAGCGACTCGCTCATCAGGGTCAGCTTGGACTGGTAGTCGCCGCTGACCGGGATGCAGGTCGGGTGGATCTGCGTGTAGCACGGGTTGGCGAAGAGCGCGCCCTTGCGGTGCGCCCGCCAGGTGGCCGTGACGTTGCAGCCCATGGCGTTGGTGGACAGGAAGAACACGTTGCCGTAGCCGCCGCTGGCCAGGACCACGGCGTCGGCGAAGTGGGTCTCGATCTCGCCGGTGACCATGTCGCGGGCGATGATGCCGCGCGCCTTGCCGTCGACGACGATGAGCTCCAGCATCTCGTGCCGGGTGTTCATCTTGACGGTGCCCGCCGCGACCTGGCGCTCCAGGGCCTGGTAGGCGCCGATGAGCAGCTGCTGGCCCGTCTGGCCGCGCGCGTAGAAGGTGCGGGAGACCTGCACGCCGCCGAAGGAGCGGTTGTCCAGCAGACCGCCGTACTCGCGGGCGAAGGGCACGCCCTGGGCCACGCACTGGTCGATGATCTCGACGCTGGTCTGGGCCAGGCGGTAGACGTTCGACTCGCGGGAGCGGAAGTCGCCGCCCTTGACGGTGTCGTAGAACAGCCGGTAGATGCTGTCGCCGTCGTTGCGGTAGTTCTTGGCCGCGTTGATACCGCCCTGCGCGGCGATGGAATGGGCGCGGCGCGGGCTGTCCTGGTAGCAGAACGAGGTGACGTTGTAGCCCGCCTCGCCCAGGGTCGCCGCGGCCGACGCTCCGGCCAGACCGGTGCCGACGATGATCACGGAGAGCTTGCGCCGGTTCGCGGGGTTGACCAGCTTGGCCGAGAAACGGCGCTTGTCCCAGCGCTCGTTGATCGGGCCCTCGGGCGCCTTCTCGTCCTTGATCGGGTCGCCGACGAGGAAGAAGTCGTTGTCAGACAATTAACTCACCAGTCCAAAGGTGACCGCCAGGGGCGGGAGCAGGAAGCCGACGGTCACGATCAGGGAGATGCCCAGCGCGATGGCGTTGAGCGTTCCCTGCCGGCGCGACATGTTGGCGCCGAGGGTGGCCAGGGCACTCCAGATACCGTGCCGCAGGTGGAGACCCACCATGATCACGGACAGCACGTAGAACAGGGTCACGTACCAGAACTCGGGCTGGAACCCGTTCACGAGCCGCTCGTAGGGGCTGTCCGACCTACCGCCGGGGGCGATGTGGTTCGTGGTCAGGTGCAGGATGTGGAAGATCACGAAGAGCGCGATCAGGACACCGCCGTAGCGCATGGTGTAGGACGCGTAGCTGCGGGCCACGCGCTTGTTCACCTTGTAGCGCTGGGCGGCCGGTCGCGCCCTGCGGGCGCGGGCCCACAGAGCCACCGCCGCGTAGATGTGGATCAGCACGCTCGCCAGCAGGACGACGCGGAGGATCCACAGGAGTCCGTTCTCGGGCAGCATCGGGTAGCCCAGCTCGCGGAGGCTGTGCGCGTACCCGTCGAAGGCCTCCTGGCCCGAGAAGATCTTGAGGTTGCCGTACATGTGCGCGATCAAATACAGCACAAGGATCGCCCCGGTGACCGCCATCGCTGCCTTGAGCGCCACCGTGGACCCGTAGGCCGTAGACCGCTTCTTGGTCAAGGTACTGTTCGCCACAACCTGTAACTTTAAATTTCGGTTAAGTCCGGCGTCCAAGTCATCATGATGCTGGCGTCGATAGACATAGGCTATGAACCATGCAGTTCCAGCAGCTGGCCTACTTCGTCGCCGTGGCCCGCACGCGCCATTTCACCCGCGCAGCAGAGCTTTCCCGCGTCGCCCAGCCGAGCTTGAGCAAACAGATCCGCAGTCTTGAGCGTGAGCTGGGTGCGCCGTTATTCAGTCGTGCCCGGGGGAATATCACACTCACTCCGGCGGGCGAGGCGCTGCTCCCACTGGCGCAGCGCATGCTCACCGACCTGGAGACGGCCCGCCGGGAGGTGGCGGAGCTGGCCGGGGTCCGCCGGGGCCGGGTGCGCCTGGGCGCGACCCCGTCGCTGTGCGGGGGGCTGCTGGCGGACGTGCTCTCCGACTTCCATACCCGCTATCCCGGCATCGAACTCCAGGTGGAGGAGAGCGGCTCGCGCGACCTCATCCGCGACCTGGGCCGGGGCGAGCTGGACCTGGCCCTGATCATCCTGCCGTTGCAGAGCAGCGACCCCGAGCTCTCCACCACGCCGATCCTGCGGGAGAACCTGGTGGTGGCGAGCCCCATGTCCGGCCCCTCCCCCAACGGGCGGGCCTCCATCCGCATCACCGAGCTGAAGGGGCGCCCGCTGGTGATGTTCCGGCGCGGCTACGACGTGCGGGAGGCGACCCTGCGCGCGTGCCGGGCGGCGGGATTCGAACCGGAGCTGGCCGTGGAGGGCGGCGAGATGGACGCGGTGCTGCGGTTCGTGGAGGCGGGCCTGGGGCTGGCGGTGGTGCCGAGCATGGTGCTGCGCAACCGGCCGGGCCTGCGCGGCACCCCCCTGGCCCGGCCCCGCCTGCTGCGCACGGTGGCGCTGGCCCGGCGCAGGGACGTGGAGCCCTCGCACTCGGCGGAGGCGTTCCGCCGCCACCTCAACGGATTCCTCCTGGGAATGACGGAGGAGGAGCTGGGACCGGACCTGGAGGTGCTGCTCTCCGAGGGCGAGGACTGATCCTCCCCCTCACCCCCTCTCCGCCGACCGGTCCCGCCGCCGGGGAGCACCCGTCCGCGGGCGGGCGATCTCCTCTACCACAAGGCACTGCCGCCACGGACACCACTGGGCTTCCGCAACGGACTTTACGCGATTTTGGGTGACAAAAACCCATAAAACAGCGAAGATAAGTGGCCTATTTCACACTGCTTTCTCGGCTGTTTCCCGCATCCGGGACGTGACCGTGATCACAACGACCTAACGTTGCGTTGCAGACCGGACCCGCACGGCTCTCCCCGCAGCCGCGCCGGGCACGGCGAGACCGGCCACGGCCGACGGAAGGCGGGTACCGCGACCCCGCCCGGCCGGGCCCTCCCTGGAGGTGGAAGACCACGGTGTCCCCGACCGACAGCACACGGCTCCCGACGAGCCGGGCGCGCATCCCGCAGCGCACACTGCGCACCGACCGCTGGTGGCTCGGCCCGATCCTCACCACACTGGGCCTGGCCACCTTCGTCATCTACGCCACACTGCGGGTGTTCCAGCAGGACCACTACTGGGTCCAGGAGCACCACTACCTCACGCCGTTCTACTCCCCCTGCATCGCCCTGCAGTGCGACCCCGACGCCGCGCTGCTGGGCCGACTGCCCGTGGAGTTCCCGCCGCTGTTCCCCTACGCGCTGGTCAGCCTGCCGATCCTGCTGCTGTTCCGGCTGACCTGCTACTACTACCGCAAGGCCTACTACCGCTCGATCTGGCAGGCTCCCACCGCGTGCGCCGTGCGCGAGCCGCACCGTACCTACACCGGGGAGACCCGGCCGCTGATGCTGGGCCAGAACGGCCACCGGTACTTCTTCTACGCCGCCTTCGTGATCACCGGCATCAACACGTGGGACATGCTCATCGCCTTCTTCCACGGCACCGACGGCGGGTTCGGGATCGGGCTCGGCAACGTCATCATGCTCGTCAACGTGATCATGCTGTGGGGCTACACGCTCAGCTGCCACTCCTGCCGCCACGTCTTCGGCGGGCGGCTGAACAGCTTCGGCCGCAACCCGGTCCGCTACTGGATGTGGAGCCGCATCTCCACGCTCAACCACCGCCACATGCTCTTCGGCTGGTTCAGCATCGCGACCCTGATGATCACGGACGCCTACATCGCCCTGATCGCCAGCGGCACCATCGACGACCTCCGCATCCTCAACTGAGCCAGGGGAAGGAAGGCACCACCACATGCCCCCCACGACACAGCCCGAGATCACCCGCCACGAGTACGACGTCGTGGTGATCGGTGCGGGCGGAGCCGGGCTGCGCGCCGCCATCGCCGCCCGCGAGCAGGGCAAGCGCACGGCGGTCATCTCCAAGTCGCTGTTCGGCAAGGCGCACACGGTGATGGCCGAGGGCGGCGCCGCCGCCGCGCTGGGCAACGCCAACGCCGACGACGAGTGGCGCGTGCACTTTCGCGACACCATCCGCGGCGGCAAGTTCCTCAACGACCCCCGCATGGCCGAACTCCACGCGCGCGAGGCCCCCGAACGCATCCTGGAACTGGAGTACTGGGGCGCGCTGTTCGACCGCACCGCCGACGGCCGGATCAGCCAGCGCAACTTCGGCGGCCACGAGTACCCGCGACTGGCGCACGTGGGCGACCGCACCGGGCTGGAGATGATCCGCACCCTCCAGCAGCGGGTCGTGGCGCTCCAGCAGGCCGACGCCGCGGAACTCGGAGACCCCGAGGCCCGGATCAGGGTGTTCGCCGAGACCGCGATCACCCGGCTGATCACCGAAGGGGGTGACGGCGACGCACCGGGCCGGATCGTCGGCGCGTTCGGCTACCGCCGGGTGGACGGCGGCTTCGTGGTCTTCGAGGCGCCCGCCGTGGTCCTGGCCACCGGCGGCATCGGCAAGGCGTTCCGGACCACCTCCAACTCCTGGGAGTACACCGGGGACGGGCACGCCCTGGCGCTGCGGGCCGGGGCCGGGCTGATCAACATGGAGTTCGTCCAGTTCCACCCCACCGGGATGGTCTGGCCCCCGTCGGTCAAGGGCATCCTCGTCACCGAGTCGGTGCGCGGCGACGGCGGCGTGCTGCGCAACGCGGACGGCGAACGGTTCATGTTCAACTACGTGCCCGACGTCTTCCGCTCCCAGTACGCCGAGACCGAGGAGGAGGCCGACGGCTGGTACGACGATCCCGCCAACCACCGCAGGCCGCCGGAGCTGCTGCCCCGCGACGAGGTCGCGCGGGCGATCAACACCGAGGTCAAGGAGGGGCGCGGCTCGCCGCACGGCGGCGTGTTCCTGGACGTGTCCTCGCGGCTGCCCGCCGAGGAGATCCGCAGGCGGCTGCCGTCCATGCACCACCAGTTCAAGGAGCTGGCGGACGTGGACATCACCGCCGAACCCATGGAGGTGGGCCCCACCTGCCACTACGTGATGGGCGGGGTGCGGGTGGACGCCGACACCGCCGCCTCCGACGTGCCGGGGCTGTTCGCCGCCGGGGAGGTGGCGGGCGGCATGCACGGCTCCAACCGGCTGGGCGGCAACTCGCTGTCCGACCTGCTGGTGTTCGGCCGCCGGGCGGGCATGGGCGCCGCCGCCTACCTGGACGGGCTGGGCGGGCGCCCGGACGCCGGGGCGGTCGTGGACCGGGCCGCGTCCGAGGCCGCCGCCGAGGCGCTGCGCTTCCTCAAGCAGGGCGACGGGGAGAACCCGTACACGCTGCACGCCGAACTCCAGGAGACCATGAACGACCTGGTCGGCATCATCCGGCGCGGCCCGGAGATGGAGCGGGCCCTGGAGCGCCTGGACGAGCTGGCGGAGCGGTCGCTCATGCTCAGCGCCCCCGGCGACCGGGTGTACAACCCCGGCTGGCACCTGGCGCTGGCGCTGCCCAACATGGTCCTGGTCTCGCGCGCGGTCACCGCGGCGGCGCTGGAGCGGACCGAGTCGCGCGGCGGGCACACCCGCGACGACCACCCGGGCATGTCGCCCGAGTGGCGCAGGGTGAGCCTGGAGGTGCGCTCGGACGCCTCGGACCGGGTGACGCTGACCCGGCGACCGGTGGCCGACATCCCGGCCGAGCTGCTCGGCCTCTTCGAGCACGACGAGTTGGCCAAGTACCTGACCAAGGAGGAGCTGCCCGAGACCGTGGCGGCGGACGAGGCGGCCGAGGAGGGCCAGTCATGAGTGAGCGTGTGTTCCGGGTCTGGCGCGGTTCCGGCGACGGGGGCGGCCTCGCCGAGTACCGGGTCGAGGTCAACGAGGGCGAGGTGGTGCTCGACGTGCTGCACCGCCTCCAGGCCACGCAGACCCCGGACCTGGCGGTGCGGTGGAACTGCAAGGCGGGCAAGTGCGGTTCGTGCTCGGTGGAGATCAACGGCCACCCGAGACTGTCGTGCATGACCCGGATGAGCGTCTTCGAACCGGACGAGGTGGTCACGGTGACGCCGATGCGCACCTTCCCCGTGGTCCGGGACCTGGTGTGCGACGTGTCGTACAACTACCAGAAGGCGCGGGAGATCCCCTCGTTCGCCCCGGACCCGGCCAAGAAGCCGGGCGACTTCCGGATGCAGCAGGTGGACGTGGAGCGGATGCAGGAGTTCCGCAAGTGCATCGAGTGCTTCCTGTGCAACAACGTCTGCCACGTGATCCGTGACCACGAGGAGAACAAGGAGCACTTCTCGGGGCCGCGCTACCTCATGCGGGTGGCGGAGCTGGAGATGCACCCGGAGGACACCGCCGACCGCAGGCTCATCGCCCAGGACGAGTTCGGGATGGGGTACTGCAACATCACCAAGTGCTGCTCGGAGGTGTGCCCGGAGGGCATCCGGATCACCGACAACGCGCTGATCCCGCTCAAGGAGCGGGTGGCCGACCGCAAGTACGACCCCCTGGTGTGGCTGGGGTCCAAGATCGGCCGGCGGCCCAAGGACACCCCGCCGGTGCCCAACGTCGGCAGATACTCGAACCGGACCTGAGTCCGTGGGCGGGCGGTCGTCGGCCGCCCGCCCACGGGTCCCCTCCCCCCGGGGTCAGTGTGTGAAGAGGTAGGGGCGCAGGCCCCGGGGGACGGCGGACGGGTCCACGTCGAACTCGGCCCAGACGTTGGTGCCCAGGTCCGCCCAGGGGGCGAGCGGGTGGTGGCCCCAGGCGCGGGAG
>NZ_VWVV01000055.1 GCF_009830945.1 Nocardiopsis sp. FR4
TCAGTGATCGGGTGGCGGTGATGCGTGCGGGGGAGATCGTGGAGATGGGTGACAGTGACGCGGTGTATGAGTCGCCGCGGAGTGAGTACACCCGTCAGCTCCTGACCGCCGCCCCCGTCCTCGACCCGGACGAGGCCCGTCGCCTGCGGGCCGAGCGCGTGGAGAAGCGGGCCGCCGTCCAGGCCTGAGCGAACCGGTACGCCGGTGCCGCCGTGGAACGCCACGGCGGCACCGGCGTCCGCCTTTTCCGGCCCCGCCCGGGCGGGAGCCAGCGCTCCCCGGCCACGGTCGGGGGCACGGTTCCCCACGCGGACTCCGCCGGAGGGCCCCGCCGACATCCGCAACCGGTTCAGGCGGAGGGCACCCGGCCGGTGGCCGCCGCCGCGAACAGTTCCGCCAGTTCCCGGGCGTAGGAGTCGTGCTCCTCGGCGGGCCTGCGCCGCAGCTGGCGGGGTACGGAGTTCAGGGCCGCGAACAGGGTGTCGGTGAACACCTGCGGGTCGAAGTCGCGGAACTCGCCGTGCCGTTGCCCCTCGGTGAGGAATCCGACCAGCTCGGCGCGCCCGGCGGCCTCGTTCTCCCTCAGCCAGGCGCGGACGGACTCCGGTGCGGCGGAGCCGCCGATCTCCTGGCGCACGGCCATCTCCCGCGGGTACCGCGAGCAGTGGGTGACGTGCCCGGTGACGATGCGCACCAGGCCGTCCTCGAACCCGGTCAGCGGTTCGGGTCCGCCCTCCATCGCCTTGTCCAGCCGGGTGTCCACGTACTCCAGCACCTGCCGGATCAGTCGCTCCTTGGTCTTGAAGTGGTAGGTGATCAGCCCCGGGCTGATCGAGGCCCGCGCGGCGATGCGCACGAACGACGCCCGTGCGTAGCCCTCCTCCGCGATGGTCTCGACCGCCGCCCGGACGATCTGCCCGCGACGGGCCTCCTCGATGAAGGACCGTGTCCCGTCCGCTTCCTCACCCTCTTCTGGTTGCATGTACAGAATCCTATATGCTCAACTAGGAAGTGCGCGACGACCACGACGGACACAGCCGAGGAGCCTCCATGAACGACCGCGTCACCGCCCTGGTGGGGGCCACCGCGCTGGTCGGCGCCGGCCTGGGGCCGCACCGGGCGCTCGCCGCGGCCACCTCCGTTCCCGCCCGGGCGCTGGGCTCCCGCGGGATCGGCGAGATCTCTCCGGGCGCCGCCGCCGGCCCCGTGGCGGTCCGGGGGGAGCCGCTGGCCGACATCGCGGCCCTGCGCGAGGTCGCGCTCGTACTCCGCGAAGGCCGGGCCGTGGTCGACCGCAGGGGGTGCCCGCGGGCGGGGCGGCGCGTGAGCCGCGGGTCCACGGCCGTCAGGAACCCCTCTCCCGGAAAGGCAGACAGTTGAACACCCACCGACCGCCGTCCGTCGTACGCGAGGGCCGGGGGACGCACGTCCTCCTGTGGGCCCTCTTCCCCCCGCTCGGGGCCGGTCTGGGCTGGGCGCTGTCCCGCGTGCCGGGCTGGCTCACCCTCCTGCCCGACTGGGTGCACCACCTGCCCCTGGTCCCGGGCGAGGAACCGGTCGCCCTGCTGGCCCGCCTGGAGGGGCCGGTCCTGACCGGGGTCCTGGTCGTGCTCGGGCTCCTGGCGGGTGCCTTCGTCGCGCTCTCCTCCTACGACGACATGGTCACCGTGGCGGCGGACGGGGGCGGGGTGCGCCTCACCCGGGCGGGCCGGACCGAGGAGTTCGCGCGGGACGGGGTGGCCGCGGTCTTCGTGGACGGCCGGGATCTGGTCCTGCTCGGAGCCGACACGGGCGAGTTGGCCCGCGAGCGGACCGACCACAGCCCGCGGAAGCTGCGCGCGGCCTTCGAGGAGCACGGGTACGCCTGGCACGAGGGGGATCCGCACCGCGGGGAGTACCGGCGCTGGGTGGACGGGGCGCCGGGGCTGGAGCAGGAGGCCCACAGGCTGCTGTGGGCCCGTCGGGAGGCGCTGCGGGCCAGGGAGGCCGACGACGCCGCCGAGCAGCGCCGCGCACTCGCGGAGCTCGGCGTGGTCGTCCGGGACGAGGGCGGACTGCAGTACTGGCGTCCGGTCCGCGACATCCCGCACCGGCAGGGCTGAACCCGCCCCCGGCGCACGCGGGGGTCCCACCGGCCGCTCAGATACCTGGTCAACCCAGGAATGAAAACGGTTATCATTTGTTGTACCGTGTGGGAACCCCGAGGAGGCATCCATGGCACGCAACGAGATCCGGCCGATCATCAAGCTCAAGTCGACGGCCGGAACCGGCTACACCTACGTCACGCGCAAGAACCGCCGCAACACGCCCGACCGGCTCACCCTGCGCAAGTACGACCCGCGTGCCCGCCAGCACGTGGAGTTCCGCGAAGAGCGCTGACCCGACCGACAGGAAGACACATGAAACCCGGAATCCACCCCGACTACCGCCCGGTCGTCTTCCGCGACCGCGCGGGCGACTTCGCCATCCTCACCAGGTCCACCGCCACCAGCGACAAGACCGTCGAGTGGAGCGACGGCCGGACCTACCCGGTGATCGACGTCGAGATCTCCAGCGCCAGCCACCCCTTCTACACGGGCAACGCCCGCGTGGTGGACACGGCCGGGCGCGTGGAGCGCTTCCAGCGCCGCTACCAGCGCCGGGGCTGATCCGTCGGACCGACGGCGGGGCACACCGCCCCGCCGCCCGCACCACCCAGAAGTAAGGACAGGGCCGATGGCCGTACCCAAGCGCAGAATGTCGCGCTCCAACACCCGCACCCGCCGCTCCCAGTGGAAGGCCGCCACCCCCGACCTGGTGCCCGTCCACATCCGCGGCCGGGAGTACCTCGTGCCGCGCAACCTCGTCCGCGCCTACCAGCGCGGCCTGCTCGCCCCGCCCGAGTAGCCCCCGGCGGGGTTCTCGCGCGACGGCCGCCGCGCGCGGGGAGGCCTCCCCGCACACGGCGGCCGTCGCGGGTCGGAGGGTCCGCGCCACTTCGCCCGGGCGGAGCGGTCCGGTCCGCCGCCGCTCAGCCTGGAGAGGTGCACGGACCGCCCCCGGAGTGACCCACCCGGCATACGAAACACCACCACCCCTGTCCCCGTGAACCTCCCCGGTCGGGCAGTCTTGGGGACGTGACCACCCGAACCGACGACACCGACCCCCGGACCTCCCGCCCCCCGCGCGCCCCGCGCAGACCCGTCGACCTGCTCGTGGGCGCGGTCGGACTGCTCGTGGTGGCGGCCACCATGGTCGCCGCCCACCTGGCCACCGACGGGGTGGAGGCCTCCGGAACCGACCAGTTGCGCGCCCTGCTGCCCAACAGCCTGCTCCTGTTGGTCGCCATCGGCGCCAACCTGCTGCTCATCGTCCTGGTCAGCTACGTCGTCCTGCGCCTGCTCTTCACCGGTGAAGCGCGGGCCCTGGCCCGTCCGGTCACCGCCGGGATCGCCGCCTACACCCTCGCCTCGCTGATCAACGCCCTCCTTCTCGCCCTCATCGGCCCCGAGCGGATCGCCGACGCGCTCGCCCCCGACGAGGTCTTCACCAGCGCCACCCTGGGCTACGTCGCGGCCGTCCTGGCCTTCGCCCGCACCATGCCGCCCGGCCTGCCGCGGATCCGCTCCGTGTTGTGGGCGGGCAACGCCACGGTCGCGGTCTGCGCCCTGCTGGCCGGGGTCACCACCCTCCTGGCCCTCGTGCTCACCGTCCTGGTCGGACTGACCTGCGCCGCGCTGGTCCGCTACGCCCTGGGCCAGCGCCCCCCGCCCCAGACCGACGAACGCCTCCACGAGGAGCTGCGGCGGTTCGGCCTGGCGGCCACCGGTCTGGTCCGCGCCGACGACGACCACGAGGGCAACCCCCGCTACCTGGCCGAACTCGACGACGGACGCCGGGCGGAGGTCATCGTGCTCAGCTCGGAGAACACCTCCGGCTTCTGGCGGCGCCTGCGCGACCTGGTGTTCCTGCGCGGTCCGGTGGCGCCCCGGATGCTCTACGGCGTGCGCCGACGCGCCGAGCACGCCGCGCTGATGAGCTTCTCCGCCCGTCAGGCCGGTGCCGTCGTCCCCCCGGTCCTGGCCGTGGGCGAGCTCGGCCCGGGCACCTTGGTCCTGACCCGCGAACTGCCCGCCTTCCGCGCCCTGGACGATGTGGGCGACGAGGAACTCACCGACGACCTGCTCACCCTGTGCTGGGAGGAGCTCGCGCTGCTGCACCGGCGCCGCCTGGCGCACGGCAACCTCAACGGCGCCACCGTCGGCGTCCTGGACCGGGGTTCGGCCCCCGTCGAGCGCGCGGCCTTCAGCGGCCTGGACCGGGGCGCGGTGGCCGCCGCCCAGCTGCAGACCTCCCTCGACCAGGCGGCCATGCTCACCCTGCTGGCGATGCGCGTGGGCGCGGACCGTGCCGTGGACTCGGCCGTGCGCGCCCTGGGGGTGTCGGCCACGGCCGCGATCCTGCCCTTCCTGCAACCCGCGGGACTGCCCTACCCCCTGCGGGCGAGCCTGCGCGGGGAGCGCGGCCTGTTGGGGCGGCTGCGCGAGCGCGTGGTGAGCATCGCCCCCGAGGCCCCCTCCGAGCCCGCCCGGCTGGAGCGCATGCGGCCGCGCACCATCGTCAGCGTGATCGTCGTGACCGCGGTCGGCCTGGTGCTGCTCTACCAGCTCACCGGGGTGGACTTCACCGCCATCGGCCAGGCCGAGCCGGGATGGGCGGTGGCGGCGGCCGTCGCGTCGGTGTTCTGCACGGTCTCCGCCGCGATGATCCTCATCGGGTTCGTGCCCGCGCCGCTGCCGTGGTGGCGCACCCTCCTGGTCCAGTACGCGGGGTCGTTCGTGCGCATCGCCGCGCCGGCCGGGCTCGGGTCGATCGCGATCAACACCCGGTTCGCCACCAAGGCCGGGGTGCCCGCCCCACTGGCCCTCTCCGCCGTGGGGCTGACCCAACTGGTCGGGTTCCTGGTGCACGTGCCGCTGCTGCTGGTGTGCGCCTACCTGACCGGTACCTCCTACTGGACGGGGTTCACCCCCTCCCCGACCGTCGTGGCGGTCAGCGTGGTGGGGACCGCCGCGGTGGGCGTGGTGGTGCTGCTGCCCCGGCTGCGGCGCGCCGTCGCCGACCGCGTGCGCCCCTACCTGCGGGGCGTGCTGCCCCGGCTGCTGGACATGCTCCAGAGCCCCTCCAGCCTGGTCCTGGGCTTCGGTGGGACGCTGCTGCTGACCGCGGCCTTCGTCCTGTGCCTGCACTTCTCGGTGCTGGCCTTCGCCGGGCCGGGGACCGAGGTGAGCCTGGCCGCGATCGCCGTGGTCTTCCTGGCGGGCAACGCGATCGGCTCCGCCGCGCCCACGCCGGGCGGCCTGGGCGCGGTGGAGGCGGCGATGATCGGCGGTCTGACCGCCGTGGTGGGAGTACCCGCCGCCGTCGCGCTGCCCGCGGTGCTGCTGTTCCGGCTGCTGACCTTCTGGATCCCGGTGCTGCCCGGCTGGGGCGCCTTCTCCTACCTGCAGCGCCGCGAGGCCATCTGAGCCGCCCGCCCGGTCAGGGGGCGGGGGTGCGGGCGGGCACCACCCTGCCGACCGCCCAGGCCGCGAGCCCGCAGACCGCGCCGACGACCGTGCCGGTCAGCAGGCCGCCGACCGCGGCGAAGCCGCGCAGGATGACGGACTGGGCCAGGGGCGGCAGGTCGGCGAGGTTGCCGCCGAGGGCGGGCGGATCGCCCTCCCAGGCGGTGTCCCACAGCAGCTGGTGCCCCAGGGCGAGGAACACCCCGTAGAGCACCCCGACCACCAGCAGGGTCAGGAACGGGCGGGGCACCCGGGCCAGGACGGCCACCGCGATCCAGACCAGCGGTGGGACGAACACGAACAGGGCGTTGACGAAGGTGCCCTCCTGGATGAGGCCGAGGTCGTGCAGGACCACCCGCGGTGCCGCGAGCAGGGCCAGCACGATCAGGACGGTCCAGGGCAGGCCGAGGGCGGAGCGTTGGTGTGCGGTCATGGTCCCCGACGCTACGCGCGCCGCCGCCGGGGCACATCAGCCCCGGAGCTCGACCGCCTACGTCCGAACGCTCAGTGCCCGGACGCTCCGGGGCCTCAGCGCCCCGTGTCCTCCGGGGCGGCGGCGCGGGAGGCGGTCGCGGCGAGCACGCTCTCGCAGGCGGCCAGGACCTCCTCGGTCCCGATCGCGGCCAGCCCCGGGTCCAGGGCCGAGCCGTGCGGATCGCCCGGCAGGCCCGTCCACAGGCAGGCGTGGATCTCCCGGTCCACCCGGGGGCCCCACAGCCGGGGGGAGACGGGGCCGAACAGGCGCACGGACGGGGTCGCGTAGGCGGTGGCCAGGTGGCCGACACCGGTGTCCCCGCACACCACCAGCCGCGCCCCGGCCACGATCCGCGCCAGCAGGTCCAGTGAGGTGCGTCCGGCCAGGACCGCGCCGGGCTCCAGCCCGGCGGCCTCGGCCACGCGTTCGGCCAGGCACGCCTCGCGCTGGGACCCGGTCACCACCACGCGCAGCCCGCAGGCGGCCAGGTGGGCGGCCACCCGGGCGAAGCGCTCGGCGGGCCAGCGGCGCGACTCGGAGGCGGCCCCCGGATGGACGACCGCGGTACCCCGGGCGTCGGCGTCCTCATCCAGGGGCGGGCGGGGCCACCGCAGGTCGTCGGGGTCGGCGGCCACGCCGTGCAGGCGCAGCAGGCGGCACCACACCTCGGCGTCGTGGACGCCCCCCGGCCACTCGGGGCCGGACCACTGCGGTGCGGACGGGTGCCGGTGGGTCCACAGGCGTCCGGGGGCGAGCGCGGCCAGCGCGGCCGTGCTCTGCGGCCCCCGGCCGTGCAGGTTGACGGCCAGGTCGGGGGCGGCGGCGCCGTCGGGGACGCACAGCGGCTCGGTCGGCAGGACCTCCCAGTCCAGACCGGCCAGGGAGACCAGGTGCCGGTACCACGGGGGACCGGCCAAAATCCGGTGCCAGGCGGGCAGCGCCCTCTCCAGGGCGCGCAGCGCGGGTACGGCCGTGGCGAAGTCGCCCAGGCCCAGCGCCCGCGAGGCCAGCACACAGGGCCCCCTGCCGCCCCCTCGGCCGGGCGGCAGGGGGAGGGCGTCCCCCTCGGGACCCTCGGGGCGCTCAGCGGTTCGGGTCGGCGGCGCTGACATCGGCCAGAGCGGACTTGTCGTCGACGGCCTGGGCCAGGTCGCCCATGGTCACCACGCCCACGACGCGGTTGTCGTCCACCACGGGCAGGCGGCGCACCGCGCTGGTGCGCATCACGTGTACCGCGTCGGCGACGCTGCTCTGGGGCGGCACCGTGGCCACCTCGGAGCTGCACACGTCCCGCGCGGTGCTCTGGTCGGGGTCGCCGCCCTCGGCCAGACAGCGCACGACGATGTCGCGGTCGGTCAGGATGCCCATGATCCTGTTCTCGTGGGTCACGACCACGTCGCCCACGTCCGCTTCGCGCATGATCTCGGCGGCCTCCCGCAGCGACGTGTCCGGTGAGACCGTGCGGACCGGGCTGCTCATCACCTCGTCGATGGTTCGCACCATGGCCCTGCTCCTTTCGTGCCGGATCGGGGTTCCCTTCCGTCTTTCGTGCCGGATGGACCCCCTTCCGTCCCATAGCCCACATCCCAGGGGGCAAACATGGCCGCGCCCGCGTCCGGACGGGTCGTTTCAGGGCAGGTAGGGGCCCGAGAGCCCGTCAGGGACTGATGTTTAGCGCCCGCTGCTACTGGTAGTCGAGTGAGTGCGCTCGGCGTCTGAGTCCACAGACCCGACCTGGAGGGAGCGGTCAATGCGGATTCTCGGTGTCAACGCCGTCTTCCACGATCCCGCTGCGGCGCTTGTCGTGGACGGCCGCACCGTGGCGGCGGCGGAGGAGGAACGCTTCTCCCGCCGCAAGCACGGAAAGGAGGCGGTTCCCTTCTCGGCCTGGGAACTGCCGGTGCAGGCGATGCGCTGGTGTCTGGAGCACGCGGGACTGCGCCCGGCCGACCTGGACGCGGTCACCTACTCCTACGACCCCGCGCTGGGCGACCCGGAGGGCCCTGGACAGGACCGGGGCTGGGAGCGCCTGCGCCTGTTCTACGTCGAGCGCGCACCGTACTTCCTCGCCACCGCACTGCCGGGCCTGGACCCGGCCAAGGTCAGCTACGTTCCCCACCACGTCGCCCACGCCGCCTCCACGGGGCTGGCCGCCCCGCCCGAGGCCGGGGGCGGCGAGTGCGCGGTGTTCGTGGCCGACGGGCGCGGCGAGACCACCTCGCACCTGGCGGGCGTCTACACCGGCGGACAGCTGGAGGTGCTGGCCCGCCAGCCGCTGCCCGAGTCGCTCGGCCTGGTCTACGAGGAACTCACCGAGCACGTGGGCTTCCACCGCTCCAGCGACGAGTACAAGGTGATGGCCCTGGCCTCCTACGGCGAGCCCACCATGCTCGACCGTGTCCGCGAGCGCGTGCGCTATGAGGGGGACGGCCTGGTCCGCGCCTCGGGCGTGGACTGGAACTCCCTCGCCGACCGGTGCCCGCCCGGGGAGGAGCCCTCCAAGGAGCACGCCAACCTGGCCGCCAGCGTGCAGGTCGCGATGGAGGAGGCCCTGCTGGGCGTCCTGCGCTGGCTGCACGAGCGGACCGGCCGCAGGCACCTGACGATGGCCGGAGGGGTCGCGCTCAACTGCGTGGCCAACAGCCGCATCGCCCGGGAGGGCCCCTTCGGGAGCGTGTGGGTGCAGCCCGCCTCCGGCGACGCGGGCACCGCGCTCGGCGGGGCCCTGCACGCGGCCTCCCGGGTGGAGGAGCGCGTCGCGCCCATGCCCGGGGCCGACCTCGGCCGCTCCTGGACCGAGGACGAGCTGGAGGAGATCCTGCGCGAGGCCGACGTGGAGTTCGAGCGCCCCGACGACCTGGCCGACACCGTGGCCCGGGCCCTGGAGGGCGACGCGCTGGTGGCCTGGTTCCAGGGCGCCTCGGAGTTCGGCCCCCGGGCGCTGGGGCACCGCTCCCTGCTCGCCAACCCCGCCAACTCCGGCAACCTCGAACGGCTCAACCGGGTCAAGGGCCGTGAGCAGTTCCGCCCCGTGGCGCCGATGGTGGCCGAGCACAGGGCGGCGGAGATCTTCTCCGGCGGCCCCCTGCCCAGCCCCTACATGCTCTTCGTGCACGAGGTGCACCCGGACTGGCGCGAGCGCATCCCCGCCGTGGTGCACGTGGACGGCACCGCCCGGGTGCAGACCGTCGCGGCCGGGGACGACCCGCTCACCGCCCGCCTGCTGGAGCGCTTCGAGGCGCGCAGCGGACTGCCGGTGCTGGTCAACACCAGCCTCAATACGGCGGGGCGGCCCATGGTCGACTCCCCGCGCGACGCCCTGGAGTGCTTCGGCTCCGCTCCGGTGGACCTGCTGGCGATCGGACCGTTCGTCGTGCGCCGTCACCCGCGGGAGCGGGTGTACCGGTGAGCGCGCCCCGTTACGCGGTGGTCGTCCCCACCGTCGGACGCTCCACCCTGCCGCGGGTACTGCGGCCGCTGCTCGACGCACCCTCCGGGGACGCCCCGGAGGAGATCGTCGTCGCCGACGACCGACCCCCGGAACGGACGGGGGGGCTGCCCGGTACCGACCACCCCCGGGTACGCGTCCTGCGCACCGGCGGGGGCGGTCCCGCCGCCGCCCGCCAGGCCGGGTGGCACGCCTGCCGGAGCGAGTGGATCGCCTTCCTGGACGACGACGTCGCCCCGCCCGACGACTGGCCCGAGCGCCTGTGCGCCGACCTGACCGCCCTGCCCGCCGAGGTCGGGGCCAGTCAGGGCCGGATCACCGTGCCCCGGCCGGAGGGGCGCGGTCCCACTGACGCCGAACGCGCCACGCTCGCCCTGGAGGGCGCGCGGTGGATCACCGCCGACATGGCCTTCCGCCGGAGCGTCCTGGAGGAGGTCGGCGGCTTCGACACCCGCTTCCCCCGCGCCTACCGCGAGGACACCGACCTGGCCCTGCGGGTGGAGGACGCCGGGTACACCCTGGTGCGGGGCGAGCGCGAGTGCGTGCACCCGCTGCGCGGCGGCGGCCGCTGGGCCAGCCTCGCCGCCCAGCGCGGCAACGCCGACAACGCCCTGATGAACCGCCTGCACGGGCGCGGCTGGCGCGCCCGCGTCGGGGAGGGGCCCGGCGGACTGCGCGGGCACGCCGTGACCACGGCCGCCCTCGCGGGCGCGGCCGGGGCCGCGCTGGCCGGGGACCGCGCGGCGGCCGGGGCGCTCGGCGCCCTGTGG
>NZ_VWVV01000056.1 GCF_009830945.1 Nocardiopsis sp. FR4
CGAGGGCTCCACCAGGCCGACCTCGCCGTAGTAGCGGATCGTGCGCAGCGACAGGCCGGTCCGCTCGGCGACCTCACCGATCTGCATGTGGCCCGTTCCAGGCATCGAAGCACCCCTTCCAGTTCCCCCCAATCTAACGTCGGATCCCACCGGGTGTCGCCGGGCGCCAACCGCGCCGTACGGCCGCCGCCTCCGGGGCACGGAACCGGGCCGGGACCCTCGGGTGCGGGGACCGGCCCGGTTCTCCGCCGGCCCTACACCGTCCGGGGGCGGAACGGAGCGATCGGGTTCTCCAGCGTCCCTGCCAGCTGCAGGCCGCCCGCCGGATCCTCCAGGTCGCCCCTCTGCCTGTTGTCGCGCAGCTGCAGGTGGTTCAGGCAGGAGAGCGCGAAGCGCTCCGCGAACAGGTCGTCTCGCGCGAACCGGTCGGCCAGGTGGGGCGCCGACGCCTGGTAGTCGGCGACGCAGGCCGCCACCGTGCGCCAGAAGCCGGTCTCCGACAGCGTTCCCTCACCCGCCAGGATGCCGTTGAGGAAGCGCAGGAAGCAGTCGAAGACGTCGGTGGACAGCGACAGGACGCGGGCCTCGTCGGGCACCTCGACGCGGATGCGCTCCACCTCGGCGGGCAGCTCGGCGTCCGCGCTCATCACCGCCACCTCCTCGGCGGTGTCCTTCACGAGGACCCGCTGGGGCACTCCGTCGCGCAGCAGGAGGATGACGTTCTCCCCGTGGGCATGAACACCAGGTCGTGGGCGTGGAACGCGTGCAGCAGCGGAACGAGGTAGCGGCGCGGCCACACGGCGGGCTCCAGTCCCGACTCGCGGATCAGCTCCCCGGCCCGGGAGCGGCCCCGGGCGTCGGTGTGCAGCAGCGAGGCCATGGTGGCCAGGCGCTCGCCCGGGCCCAGGCGGGGGACCGGGCTCTCCCGCCACAGCGCCGCGAGCATCTTCCGGTAGGGCGAGCCCTTCGGCGAGGCCCGCGCGTAGTGCGTGGCGCGGTAGCCCACCGCCGCCCGTTCGCGCAGGAAGCCCATGTTGAGCACCGACAGCGCCGTCTTGACGTAGTGGCGCTCGGGCGCGGAGGTGTTGAAGAAGGTGCGGATGGACTGCTGGGCCCGGTACTCGTCCGGGCCCAGCTCCTCGCCCAGGAACCGCTCGGCGTCCAGGACCTCGCCGCAGGCGAAGGTGGTGCGCTCGCGGCGCGCGGCCGCCCACACCAGCCGCACCGGGGCGGCGGCCTCGGGGCGTAGGCGCGGTACTCCGCGGCGCCGGAGCCCAGGCGACCGTTGTTGGCCGCGAAGCACGGGTTGCCCTCGGTCATCCCGGCCTCGATGTCCTGGCCCCCGGGAACTCGCCCTCGAATCCCGTCCGAACCGGCTCGCATGACCCGAACCGTTCAAGGCAGTACCTGGTGCTCCACCCCACCTTTTCAAGACTACGGTGATTGCTTGATTACCCTCCGTGTCGCTCGCCTCGGGTGCGCGGCGCGGAGCCGAGGATGACTGTCGCCGACGCGCCGGCTCCCGAGGGCGGGGCCGCCGTCGTCGGACGGTACCCACTTCTGCGGAACGGAAGAGGCCCCATGACAGTCAAGGCCCTGATCGCCTCCCTCGTGCTGGCAACCGCCCTGGACGCCGCCCCCGCCGAGGCCGGGACCGCCTTCCGGTCCGCCCAGCGGTACAACACCTTCGAGCGCCCGGGCGCGGGCACCGTCTACTCCCTGGACGAGTGGGCCGCGGACGGGTGGAACGCACCCTCCGGGGTGGGCCTGGCCGAGCGCACCCTCATCGACGACTCGGTGCCCGCCGTCAGCGGCGAGCGGTCGCTGCGCGTGTTCTACCCCGAGGGGGAGATCGGCCCGCGCGAGTCCGGCGCGCTGGCGCCCTTCCGGCTCACCCCGGAACGCGAGTACCACGTGTCCTTCTGGGCGCGCTTCAGCGAGGACTTCAGCTGGGGAGGCACCGCCTACGGCGGAAAACTGGGCGTGGGCCTGGCCGGGGGGTCGGTCTGCTCGGGCGGTGAGGACTGCGACGGCGAGAACGGCTTCAGCGCGCGCATGATCTGGCGCGAGGACGGCCGGGCGGCCGTGTACTACTACCACATGGACAAGAGGGGCAAGTACGGCGACCAGGAGTTCCTGCGCGTCGACGGCACCGACGTCCACTACCCCCGGGGCCGGTGGGTGCACATCGCCCAGCGGCTGCGGGTCAACACCGTCACCGACGGGCGGGCCAACCCCGACGGTGAGATCGAGGTCTTCTACAACGGCAGCCCCGCCGCCCTGGTCACCGGTCTGCGCATGGTGACCAACGACGACCTGGTGGACAAGGCCTACCTCTCGACCTTCTTCGGCGGCTCCACCGAGAGGTACGCGCCGGTCCGCGACAGCTACGTCTGGTACGACGACCTGGCGGCGTTCTCCCCGGACACCGACTCGGACGAGGTCGACGACCGCCTCTGACCGCCCCGGCGGAGGCGGTTCGCCGGGGACTGGGCCAGCCGGTCAGCCCGTGTCCCCGGTGCCCAGCCCGGCGTCGTGGGCGAGCACCGCCGCCTCCACGCGGTTGCGCACGCCCAGGCGCTGGAGGATCGCGCTCACGTGCCCCTTCACCGTTCCCTCCACCAGGTGCAGCCGACGGCCGATCTCGGCGTTGGAGAGCCCGGCGCCGAGCAGGGCGAGGACCTCCCGCTCCCGTCCGCTCAGCCGACCCACCCGTTCCCGGGCGCGCAGACGCCCGGTGGACCGGTCGTGCCGAAGCCCCTCCAGGACCCGCCGGGCCACCCTCGGGGACAGGAACGCGCCGCCCCCGGCCACGGCCCTGACCCCCAGCAGCAGCTCCCGCGGGTCGCCGGTCTTGAGCAGGAACCCGTCCGCCCCCCGGGCCAGGGCCCGGACCACGTACTCCTCCTCGCCGAACGTGGTCAGGACGGCCACGCCCGTTCCCGGAACCGTCCGCCGGATCTCCGCCAGGGCGTCCAGCCCGTCCATGACCGGCATGCGGATGTCCAGGAGCACCACGTCCGGCCGGAAGGAGCGGGTCAGCTCCACGCCCCGGCGCCCGTCCGGGGCCTCGGCCACGACCTCGACGCCGGGGTCGTGGCCGAGGACGGCCCGCACCCCCGCGCGGATCAGCGCCTCGTCGTCCACCAGCAGGACTCGGATCACCCTCAGCCTCTCCCTCTTCCGGACACCGGCCCCCGGGGGGGACCGGCCGCCGCCGCACGGCCGGGAGCGCACCGGCGGCCACGCACGCCGGCGCCGGGCGGTCCGGCCGGATCCCGCCCGGGAGAACGCGCATGGCTGAGAAGCTAGCCGCTGCCGGTGCCCGCGTCACCCGTCGAAGGTCAGGACGTGCCCGGGTACGCGACAGGGGGCGCTCCGCCGGTCGACGGCGGAGCGCCCCCTGTCCCCGTGGGCCCCGGGTCAGTGCCCGCCGACGAGGGTGCCCGAGAGCTCCTTGTGCAGGTGGGCGCTGGGCTTGTTCATGCCGGTGATCTCGACCTCGACGCCGTGGCGGCGGAAGTGCTCGGTGACCTGGTCCAGGGCGGCCACGGCGGAGGAGTCCCACACGTGGGAGCCGGACATGTCCACCACGACCTTGGTCAGGTCCTTCTCGGCGTAGTCGAACCTGTTGACCAGCTCACCGGTGGAGGCGAAGAAGACCTCGCCGTGGACCGAGTACACGCGGGTGCCGCCCTCGGGGTCGAGCACGCTGGTGACGTTGGCCTGCATGGCGGCCTTGCGGGCGAAGAGCACCATCGACACGATCACCCCGACGATGACGCCCAGGGCCAGGTTGTGCGTCCACACGACCACGGCCACGGTGACCACCATGACCAGGGTCTCGGTCCAGGGCATCCGCTTCAGCGTGCCCGGGGCGACGCTGTGCCAGTCGAAGGTCACGATCGCGACGAAGAACATCACCGCGACCAGGGCGGCGACCGGGATCATGCCGACGATGTCGCCCAGGGCCACGCACAGGACGAGCAGGAAGACACCGGCGAGGAACGTGGAGATGCGGGTGCGGGCGCCGGACTTGACGTTGATCATGGTCTGGCCGATCATCGCGCACCCGGCCATGCCGCCGAAGAAGCCGACCAGCACGTTGGCGATGCCCTGCCCGCGGGCCTCGCGGGCGTGGTTGGAGCGGGTCTCGGTCTGGTCGTCGACGACCTTGGCGGTCATGAGCGACTCCATCAGGCCCACCAGCGCCAGGGTCAGGGCGTAGGGCGCGATGAGGGCGAGCGTGTCCAGGGTCAGGGGCACGTCGGGGATCAGCGGAACGGGCACGGTGCTGGGCAGTTCGCCCATGTCGCCCACGGTGTGGGCGGGGATGCCCAGGGCCAGGGCTCCCACGGTCAGCACGACGATGGCCACCAGCGGCGCGGGGACGGCCTTGGTCAGCAGCGGCAGGCCGAAGATGATGCCCAGGCCGATCGCGACCATGACGTAGATCGGCACCCCGGCCCCGGCCAGGTGGGGGAGCTGGGCGAGGAAGATGAGGATGGCCAGGGCGTTGATGAACCCGGTCATCACGCTGGGCGGGACGAACCGCATCAGCTTGGCCACGCCCAGCAGGCCCAGGGCCACCTGGAACAGGCCCGCCAGGATGGTGGCGGCGATGAGGTAGTCGACGCCGTACTCGAGGGAGAGAGGCGCCACGACCAGGGCCATGGCGCCGGTGGCGGCGGAGATCATCGCGGGGCGCCCGCCGAGGAAGGCGATGGAGACCGCCATGACGAAGGAGGCGTACAGGCCCACGCGGGGGTCGACCCCGGCGATGAGGGAGAAGGCGATGGCCTCGGGGATCAGGGCCAGGGCCACCACCAGGCCCGCCAGCACGTCGGCGCGGATCTGGGCGGCGGCGGGGACCTTGGACATCAGGGACCGTGGCGTCTTCACGGGCAGATTCATGGAACCCATCTGGGGTCGGGCGGCACGCAGGGCGGACCGCGGTGTTCACGTCGGGTGTGCGGCGACGGCGCGGGCGAGCAGGTCCGTCCTGGGGAGTCGGGGTGTGCTCCAGCGCCTGGTGTCCGGTGCGGCACTCGTGGTGCCCCGGACGCGGCTCCGTCGCCGCGGACCCGACCGAGCCCCTGGGGTCGGCCGGGAAGTTCGCGGTCATTTCCTGGCCCCTGCCGGGAAACGACCTGGGCCCAACTTTACGCTTACGTGAGAGTTCGAGTCACGTAGAGCAACTGAGACAACTCTCACAAGAAAGCGGCTTTAGGTGTTTTCCCAGGTGGATGGGTGTGATGAAGGCGACATGCGCATTTCCGCCGAGTTAACCCTGCGTGATTTTTTGGGTGGGGTCCTGGGATGTTCACACCCTTTGGTCACCGGGTCCGGCCGCAGCCGGAGGCAAGCGTGCGAAGGCGGTGCTCAGGGCTCTCCGCCGTGCCGGGCCGGGGCGCTGGCCAGAGCCTTCCGGGGTCTGCGGGCGAAGCAGACCGCGACCGCCGCCAGAGCGCACAGCAGTGCCAGCCCCAGAACGCCGGGCCGGTAGCTTCCCGCCCATCCGTGCGCCAGGGAGAGCAGGATGGGGCCCACGGCGGTGGAGGCGACCGCCACGGACTGGGTCAGCCCCCGGAGGGTGCCCAGACTCGCCGTGCCGAAGTAGAAGGGCAGGGCCGCGCCCTCCACCGCGCGGGCGCCGGAGGCCGCGGCGCCCAGCGCCGCGCCGTAGAGCAGGGCGCCCGGACCCGGGGAGACCAGCGGCAGGCTGAGCAGGGCGAGCGCGTGCAGGGCCATGGCCCCGCTCATCAGCGCCTTGGGGGAGAACCGGTCGGTGGCCGACCCGAACAGCAGCGCCGCGCCCAGACCGGCGACGGTCTGGGGCAGGAAGTTGGCGGCGGCCTGGGCGGGCGTGAGCCCCTGCTCGCCCAGGACGGAGATCTGGTGGAAGAACACGGCCGTGGAGACCAGGCCGCTGCACGCGATGGATCCGGCCATCGCCCAGAACATGGAGGTCCGCACGATCGTCCGGAGCGGCCAGGCGGCCTCCCCGCCGTCCGGGCTCCCGGCGGGGGGAGGAGTCCCGCCCCGGGGCGCCCGGGTGAGCCCGCGCAGTCCCCACCAGGCCAGGGGCAGGACGATCACCCAGATGAGCACCGCCTCGGCGACGAAGGTGTACCGCCAGTCCAGGACGGCGATCACACGTTCGGTGAGCAGCGGGAACAGAGAGATCCCGGCCGCGCCCAGCGAACTGGTCAGCCCCAGCAGGGCGCCCCGGTTGCGGGTGACGGCGATCGCCACGGCGGTGGTCGCGATCATGCTCATGCCGCCCTGGCCCAGGGCCCGCGCTCCCACGAACCCCACCGTCAGCCCGACGAGTTCCTGGGCGCAGGCCAGCAGGACCAGGAAGCCGCCGAAGCCGAGCGCTACCAGGGCCAGGACCCGCTGGACACCCAAGCGGTCCACCGCACGGCCGATCCAGGGCAGGGCGAGCGCCCCGGCCAGGGTGCCGACCATATAGGCGAGGGAGACGGCGGAACGGCTCACGTCCAGGTCGGTGATGACGTGGTCGACGAAGACGGAGATCCCGGTGGTCTGGCCAGGACCGCTCAGCGCCAGGACCAGTGCGGAGGCGGTGACGATCCGCGGAACGGACCGGGAGGTGGCGGACGTGGTGGCGGCGGACAGCGCGGTGGGCAGCACGACTTCTCGGAAGGCGGCGGGTGTGCGGTCGGCGGGTGGTGGCGGCTTCCCGGATCGGGCGGTGCGGCCACCCCCGTGAGCAGGGAGCGGGCGAGGGGTCAGTATTCCTCGTCGACGCCTCCGGCCAGGAGGGGCTCCATGAACAACTCCGGGTGGTCGCGCTCGATCACCCGCAACCGCCACTTGTTGTGCACCAGCACCAACAGCTCACCATCACCCCGACGCCTGAGCACCTCCGCCCCCGACAACGCGTGCAGCGCCGGCGCCGAGGCCGCGTCCGTGCGCCGGGCCACCGAGTACTCCAGCGGCGAGGTCTCGATCGGGGAGCGGAACTCGTGCTCCATCCGGTGACGCACCACGTCGAACTGCAACGGCCCCACCGCGGCCAGCACCGGCGCCTGCTCCCCGCGCACCTCCGAGGTCAGCACCTGCACCACACCCTCGGCGTCCAGCTGGGCGATCCCGCGCTGGAACTGCTTGTAGCGCCCCGCGTCCTTGGCCCGGGCCACCACGAAGTGCTCCGGCGCGAAACTGGGAATCGCGGGAAACTCCACCTTGGGACCGTCGTAGAGGGTGTCGCCCACCGCCAGCGCCTGGGCGTTGACCAAAGCGATCACGTCCCCGGGGAAGGCGGTCTCGATGGTGGAGCGGTCCGAGCCGAACACCGCCTGGGTGTACTTGGTCGCGAAGGGCCGCCCGGTGGCGGCGTGGGTGAGCACCATGCCCCGCTCGAAGCGGCCCGAGCTGATGCGCACGAACGCCATCCGGTCCCGGTGGTTCTTGTCCATGTTGGCCTGCATCTTGAACACCTGGCCCGAGAACGGGTCGCTCACCGCCCGCTCCCCGCCCCGGGCGTCGGCCTTGGGCCCCGGCGCCGGGGCCAGCTCCACGATGGTGTTCAGCAGCTGGCCCACCCCGAAGTTGGGCAGGGCGGCGCCGAAGAGCACCGGCGAGGACTCCCCGGCCAGGAAGGACTCGGCGTCGAAGTCGGCGCCCAGGGCCTGGAGCAGCTCGATCTCCTCGCTGGCCTGGGTCCAGGCCTCACCCTCGGCCTGCGCGGCCCGGCCGGCGTCCAGGGTCTCCTCGATGGCCTTGTGGGCGCCGCCGGGGGTGCGGGTCATCTTGGTGTAGACCCCGGTGCGGCGGTCGATGAGGCCGCGGAAGTCCCCGGCGATGCCCACCGGCCAGTTCAGCGGGGTGGGGCGCAGCCCGATGCGCTGCTCGATCTCGTCCAGCAGCTCCAGGGGCTCGCGGCCGGGCCGGTCCCACTTGTTGACGAAGGTGATCACCGGCATCTTGCGCGAGCGGCACACGTCGAAGAGCTTCAGGGTCTGCGGTTCCAGGCCCTTGGCCGAGTCCAGCAGCATGATGGCGCAGTCCACCGCGGACAGCACCCGGTAGGTGTCCTCGGAGAAGTCGGCGTGGCCGGGGGTGTCGACGAGGTTGAGGACCCTCTGGTCGTAGTCGATGCGCAGCGCGGCGGAGGTGATGGAGATGCCGCGGTCCTGTTCCATCTCCATCCAGTCCGAGGTCACCCCGCGGCGGTCGCCCTTGCCGTGGACCGCGCCGGCGGAGGAGATCGCGGCGGCGTGCAGGGCCAGGGCCTCGGTCAGGGTGGACTTACCGGCGTCGGGGTGGGAGATGACCGCGAA
>NZ_VWVV01000057.1 GCF_009830945.1 Nocardiopsis sp. FR4
TGGTGTCGGGAGATGCCGGTGAGCCGTGGATGGGCCAGGACCGCACGGTTGCCCTTGATCGTCACGGCGGGATCATGCCACAGCCGTTCATCCCTTGCCTCACCCGCTATCACGCACCAACTCGTTATCGGGGTTCCGGGTTGGAGAGTGCTGTCAGCAGCTTCACGAGCTGCGGGGCTTTGGCGGGGCGCACTGTGATGGCCTCGGTGACCAGGGAGATGGCGTGCTCACGAGCGGCCACATCGACTCCGTGCGCGGCGGCGCGGAGTTCCTCGAGGATCTGTTCATTCTCCTCGGTGGCTTCGGCGAAGGTGTGGAACAGCGCCAGGTAGAGAAGCATGGCCATCACGTCGTGGTGGGCTGCACCTGTGAGGACGGCAGTCGCGTGCAGATAGGCAGTGTCTCCCTCGCGCATTGCCGCCTCTGCCTGCTTCTGGACAAATTCTACGTCACGGACGAGCCTGTACGCCTCCTTAACTGAACGCGAGCGGGAGATCGTGAGGATTGCACTGTGGGTAAAGATCTCGACCGATTCTGCGGAGGGGCCTTTGTCCTGCGCGCGGAGGGCAGTCAAGGATTCTTGCCGCAGGAGGAGGTCAGCGTGGGCGGTCAGGTACTGCTCGGACTTCTCCCAGTCTGGGGCTCTGCGCCATTTCGTCAGGTGTTCGTCGAGAACGAGTGGGACGTAGGCGTTATCGATCCCGCTCTTTTGTGCCCTGTTTAGAATCTGAAGATGCAGAGCTGCTTGCGAAACAGTTGTTGCCAGTTCCCGTAGACACTCCCGGACAAGCGAAGCAAAAAGGGTTTCCTTGTGATGCTTAAGGTAGCGCTGCGAGTCGCTCCATGTGGGGGCGCCAAGCCAGTCGCGGACCGTTGCTTGTACCTCGTCAGTAATCTGCATCCAGAGAGGATCTTGATCGCCAAGCGCTTTTTCGGTTGCGGGACGGAGAGGGCCCCGAAGGAGATGACGCGCTTGCACAGAAGCGGATGTCTGTGTTTTCACTGAAGTGAGGGAGATAAGTTCTCCTATCCCTGTTTCCTCATCGCCATGGGTCAGGCAGAAACGGGCTTTGCTCAATCGGAGGAAGTGGCCCCATTGAGGAGTAACAGAGAACTGATCGATTGCTGAATCGTAGGAAGAGAGGGCTTCCTCGTAGGGTCCAACCTCCGCCAGCCAGTGGGCGAGGTTGTTGCGGGTGGTGAGGGTGTTGGGGTGGTCGGGGCCCAGGACGCGCAGGCGGTCGGTGAGCAGGTCGCGATAGGCGGTGGCGGCGCCTGCGGGGTCTCCGGCCTTCCCTTGCCAGTGGGCGAGGTTGTTGCGGGTGGTGAGGGTGTTGGGGTGGTCGGGGCCCAGGACGCGCACTATTTCGGTGAGCAGTTCGTGGTAGATGGTGGCGGCGCCTGCGGGGTCTCCGGCCTTCCCTTGCCAGTGGGCGAGGTTGTTGCGGGTGGTGAGGGTGTTGGGGTGGTCGGGGCCCAGGAGGCGCAGCATTTCGGTGAGCAGAGTGTTGAAGGCGGTGGCGGCGCCTGCGGGGTCTCCGGCCTCCCCTTGCCAGCGGGCAAGATTGCCTTGGGTGGTGAGGGTGTCGGGATGGTCGGGGCCCAGGACACGTAGGCGGTCGGTGAGCAGGTCGCGATAGGCGGTGGCGGCGCCTGCGGGATTTCCGGCCTCCCCTTGCCAGGAGGCGAGGTTGGCTCGGGTGGTGAGGGTGTCGGGATGGTCGGGGCCCAGGACACGTAGGCGGTCGGTGAGCAGTTCGTGGTAGGCGGTGGCGGCGCCTGCGGGATTTCCGGCCTCCCCTTGCCAGTGGGCGAGGTTGGCTCGGGTGGTGAGGGTGTCGGGATGGTCGGGGCCCAGGACGCGCAGCATTTCGGTGAGCAGAGTGTTGAAGGCGGTGGCGGCGCCTGCGGGGTCTCCGGCTCGGCCTTGCCAGTGGGCGAGGTTGGCTCGGGTGGTGAGGGTGTCGGGATGGTCGGGGCCCAGGACGCGCACTATTTCGGTGAGCAGTTCGTGGTAGGCGGTGGCGGCGCCTGCGGGGTCTCCGGCTCGGCCTTGCCAGTGGGCGAGGTTGGCTCGGGTGGTGAGGGTGTCGGGATGGTCGGGGCCCAGGACGCGTAGGCGGTCGGTGAGCAGTTCGTGGTAGGCGGTGGTGGCGCTTGCGGGGTCTCCGGCTCGGCCTTGCCAGTGGGCGAGGTTGGCTCGGGTGGTGAGGGTGTCGGGATGGTCGGGGCCCAAGTGGTGCTCGGTGGCGCGGACCATATTCTCCCAGTACTCCACCGCGTCCCTGGCTCTTCCGGCCTCCCCCAGACTCGAGCCTGCGCGGAACAGTAAGGGGTGACTGTTGGGCTGCCACATCCACCCCTCCACACTGCGTCCCGCGATCGTGCGGGAGCGTAGCGCTCGAGTGTGAGCGCGCAGGCGTTCTCCCAGTTCGGTATCGCGTTCCACCTCGGGCCAGGCATGAATGAGTGCGCCCGCGGTGGCGCGCACCCTGTCCCGGGTCGGGCGGGTAGTGGTGTGTTCGCGGGTGGCGCGTTGGACGAGTTGGTGCATGTTCACCGTGGACCAGGCCCTGGACGAGTTCCCAGTCAGGGTGATCAGGTTGAGGCGGTTGAGCAGGGCCAGCGCGTCGTGCACGTCTTGTTCGGGGACCGTGCGTTTGCACTCCTCGGTGCCGGGCGCTGCGGGCCCTGGCGACGGGGGCGGTAGGTTGCTGTCGTCGCGGGCGGTTTCGGTGCTGCTAACGGCTGTTGGGCATTCGCCGGCGGCTTCGGACGCGAGGTAGGCGCGTGTCGGGGGTGCGGTCAGCACCGCGAGGGGAATGGGGACGGCATCGAGCAAGCTGATCATCGCGGCCAGGGGGCGGGCGAGCCCCCGGGGGATCTGCTGGTTCGCGTGGTCGATGGAGAGGGCCCAGGTGGTGGCGATGGTGCGGGCATAGCCGGTGGCCTGGTGGGGGAACATCCGTTCCAGAGTCTGGGATTGGGTGGCGAACAGGTCGGTGTAGTCGGCGATGGTCATGCCGGGACGGTTGGCGATGTAGGCCACGGCCAGGCCCAGTGCCAGCGGCAGCCGTCCCAGGAGTTCGGCGAGGTCGGCCCGCTCCTCAGGTGCGTGGTCTGTCCTGGTCTTCGGGAGAGCTGCGGTGAGGAAACTGTCGGCTTCTTGGGGGGTGTACACGCCCAGGTCCAGCACGGCGTGGGTGAGTTCGGTGAGTTCGTGTCCGCTGTCGCGGGTGGTGATGAGCAGTCGCCCGTTGCCGGTGGAGGGCGGCCACAGGTCTTCCAGCGTGACGGGAGTACCGTCCGGATGGGGTGGTTGGAGCAGGACTAGATCGTCGAAGACGATCAGCCACCGTTTGTCGGTGGTGGCCAGCCAGTTCAGGAAGGCGTGCGCGGCCTCCTCGGGGGTGTCGAAGGCGCGTTGCAGAATGCTGGGGGCCTCACGGGCGTAGGCGTCGGTGATGTTGGTGCGGTTGGAGGCGTTGACCCACATCACCAGATCCGCGGCCAGGGTCTGATCCGGTCGGGACCCTGGGTCGTCTGCCTCGATGCCGGGATTGCTCCCCGTGCTCTGGTCGGGCTCTTCCCTCGGGGGGCGGTTGGTGCGTGTGCGGGAGTGGGCCAGGACCTGGTTGGCGTAGGCAGCGGCCAGTTGTGTTTTGCCCACGCCGCCCATGCCGGAGACCACGCTGCCCGCGTTGGTCCCGTGTGCGCTCTGGCGTAGGGCGACGGAGGGTTGCGTGGCCAGCGCGTAGTGCAGTTTCGCGGTGATGGTGCGCTGTTGGTAGTGGCGTGCGACCGCGGGGATTTGGCCCACGAGCAGCGGCCAGGTGGGCGGTGTCTGGAGGGGACGGACATGCGTGTTGACCTGCTGGCCGATAATCGTTGTGGCTTGGGTGTCCTGGAAGTCGTAGAGATTCCTGCTCTGGTAGTCGCTCACGTGTGGGGGTCTTGTCCGTGGTCGCTTTCGGGGGAAGAAAGGTTGTTCTGCTGGCCGATGATCGTTTGGCCTTGGGCTCCACGGAAGTCGAAGACATCTCCTTGACGGGTGGTGGCCCCTTCGTGCGCATTGCGCGTTTCACGTTCCGGTGTCGTCCTGCCTTCAGCGGCGCCGCTGTGGGCCGTACTGGTCGCGGGGCGGCTAGAGGGCGGCGTAGCCGGTGCAGGGGTTGGCCGGGGTGTGTTCGGAGATTTGGTTGCGGCCCATACCACGACGTTGACTGGGAGCCCGAGAGTGGCGGTGATCGCTGCAGCCCAGGCGGCAGCTTCCCATCCGTTGCGTGTGGTGGGGCCTCCACCAAACCAGAGCCCAGCCCCCAGCGCAGCCAGAACGGCGAGGGTGGTCAGTGCCACCCACATCCACCTTGTCTTGGTCATGCCACTGATTCTGGCTCGGGAACTCCTGCCGGGTAAGGGATTTCGGTGGAATCGGCCGTATGTGGCCTGCGGGCTCGTGCGATACGCGGGGTGGACAGCGCGTGTCAGGGCGGCTGCGGGGCGCTGGTAGGCGGATATGGCCCGGTGCCGCTGGAGCCAAGGGCAGGCAAAATGCTCCGCGAGGTGGCCCTCCACCTGTACTGGACCTTGCACTGCGGAGCACACGGGGAGCATTTCAGGCCCCGATCCAGACCCGGCGCCTCGCCTGTTCGACTCGCGCACCCCGTCTGAGCTGGGGTTTTGTGGCGCACCCGGCAGGATTCGAACCTGCGACCATCGGATTAGATGTCCGGCGCTTTCGTGTCTCTACGTGCCACAGGGTGACGTTTCGTCCCTATCCATCCGATCACCGCCATTGTTTCGTGTCAAGAGGTGTCGCCCCGTGTCGTGCCAGTCCGGAACTGTGGAGCACAAACGGAGCACACACCGCCCCTGGTGGCATTCGATGGCACCTCGCGAGGTCCTCGCAAGAACGCTGCTCCACTGGTGTGTCCTGCGTTTTTCGGAGTCGGATTTCTGGATTCTGGGACCACGTGACCTCAAGGAGGACATCGTGGGACGTCGTGGATACCCGGCCAGTGCGTTCATCGACGCCGACGATCCGGCAGACTTCGGCGCTGCTGTGGCCCTGCTGCATGAGCTGCAAGTATGCCGCTCGCTCACCGGTGAGCTTCCTGTGGCCCCGTGGTGTTCGGTCCTTGCGGATCTGAAAGTGCATGACACCCCTGGAGTCGGGGTGTTGCAACCACCACTAGAACCCAAGTTCCGGGAGGGCCCCGCTCGCCTGTGACCGCGTGCGCCGGGCCGTCCCGTCGTCCCCTTCCCGTGGGGAGGACTGCGAACCCTCCCCGCACGCCGCCCGGCCCGCGGCGCGGACCGGGCGGCGTGCGGCGGACGCGGTCAGGACAGGGTGATGCTGTCGAGCTCGGCGTATCCGGTGCCCCCCTCGAAACCGGGCGAGCCCTTGGCCAGGCGGATGACGTTGTACCCAGCGTCGAGGTCGACGGTCGCGCGGATGGTCCCGAACCGCGCCCATCCCGGCGTGGGCGGATATGAGACGGTGGACCAGGCCCCGCCGTTGTAGGCCAGACCGTGGGTCGAGGTCGCGCCGGTGCCGTTGGCGTACCGGACCGTCATCGTGTAGGAGCGGGCCTCGGGGACGTTCACGGTGAAGTCGACGAAGGAGTCCGACCGCATGTCGGTGTCCCCGTCGATCCCGCCGACGTAGAATCCGTTCGACGCCTGGTCCGAGGACCGTGTCTGGGCGTTGACGACCGTGGCGTTCTCGGCTTCGTAGACCTGCTGCCAGGGGGTGGTCGGACCACCCGCCGGGGTGATCAGGAGCTGGTAGGCGCCCTCGGCGTTCATCCCGTCCACCGGGACCGAGATCTGTCCGCCGGTGACGGGCAGGACCGTCTCCCGCACGACGGTGGGCGCGGCGACGTGGCTGTGACGTCCTGACCCGGGGGTGGACAGGAGCCGCACGTCGACAGACGGGCCGAACGAGTCCAGTCCGGTGACGTTCACCGCGTTGTCGCCCCAGTCGCCGCCGAAGACGACGTTGACAACCTGCCGGCTGGAGTCGTAGGAGGCCACGCCGTCCAACCAGCTGTCCGGTGTCGTCTCCACGATGTTCCCGGTCATCGCTCCATACCAGTGGTAGAGCCAGTACGATGCGGTCGGCCGGTTGTCCAAGGTGAACAGTCCGTCGAAGGTACCGGCCTCGAACCAGTAGGCTCGGTGGGCCTCGCGCGCGCCGTGGCGCTCGAACACACTCATCCAGTGCAGGGCCACGCTGGGGACGTCCATCTGGTTGAAGCTGTTGTACTCGTTGATGACGATCGGCCGGGGAGAGACGCCGAGGGACCTCTCGATGGCACGGTAGTCGGCGACGTGCTCCTCGAAGGCGTTCCAGTTCATGTCATCGAGCTCGTGCCACACGACCACGTCCGGCAGCGTGTCGGTGTCACGGGCATGGGTCATGAAGGCGAGCATGTCGTTGTGGACGTACCTCGACGGACTCGGACCGACGATCGGGGTGACCGGGTCCAGGGAACGCACGAGATCGTAGGTGCGGCTCCAGCCGTCGTGGAAGGAACCGGCGGCCGCGGTGTCCCACGTCCAGTCGGCTTCGTTCCACAGTTCCCAGCCGTGGATGTTGGTCACGTCCGTCGCGGCGAGGCGGTCGTTGACTATGGTCGTGACCTTCCGCTCCCAGTCGTCCCAGCCCCGCCACTCGTAGGGGAAGGTCGGATAGATGTCGGGCAGGCGGATGAACTGCTGGGCTCCGGACCTGGTGACGTTGTGTCCGACATCGAGCGCGTCGCAGCACGGTTCGGTCGCCCCGTTGCCCAGGTGTGTGGTGCCGGGTGGGGGCTGGGTGAAGCTCGTCGGGTTCAGCGGCAGCAGCATGTCGGTGGTGGGCTGGGAGTCGGAGGCGACTCCGTAGAGGCCGCCGGCGGCGACCTGCGTCGCCGGGCGTACGACCTGCCCGACATCGACGGTGAGGGTCAGGCCGGCGGCACTGACCGGAGCGGCGGGTCCCGCGACGACCACGCTGGCGGCGAGGACGAGGGCGCCGAGGCCTGACAGGCCTCGTTGGGTTGTGGTGCGGTGCATACGTCTCCCTCGGGGTTGTCGAACCGGTTCGACGCGTGGACCGATGGTGCCCCGTCATTGCGGCCAGGTGTCCGGCGCGTGAAGCCCGAGTCCGTGGAGTCAGAGTTAGCGCTCACAAAGAACGGGTCAACCCCGGGTCGGAGACTCTTTACCTGTTCGTGACCTTGCGAGGTGTGGACGGACAGCTCGCGTCGTCTCGGTCCGCGGGCGGCCGGGGCCCGGGGAGAGGCCAGCTCAGAAGGTGGGGCCCGTCATCCGTCACCGTATCGGGCCTCGCGGGCTGCGCCTCGCCTCCCCGGCGCGCGGGCGCCTCGGGCCGGTCGGACCCGGTCCGGGTTGGGGCGGCCTCCGCCGTGTTCTCCGCCTCCGTCCGGGCGGCGTCCGCCAGGACGCGCGGACCGGTGTGGACGTCTCGGGTTCGGAAGCTGTGTCCGTGCTGGTCAGGGGTGTTTCTGCGGCGGGGCGGGGTGGCGCGTGGGGCGCCTGCGCGGTCGAACCGGTCGTCCGCCCGCCGTTGGCTCCCCTCCCGCGAACAAAGGTCGCGAATGTGTAAAGAGTCACCCGGCCGGGGTTGACCCGTGCTTTGTGAACGCTAACGCTGTTCGCCACGCACGCATACTCCAGTTCCTGATCGCAGGGTCGTCCTGGAAGCGGAGGGGCCGACCGTGTGGCGAACCGGTTCGACAACCCTGACCTGGGGGCGCACCCCGCACTGGCGCGGGGAACGGCACGGGATCCACCGTAAACGACGAGTCAGGAGCGCAAGGATGTCTTCACCGGGATCGGGACACCCGCGCAGCGGCGCGGTCCCGGCGACGCCCGCCAGCGCGTCCCTCCAGGTCAGGGACAGGGTGCTCCGGGCGCCCGGCCGGACGTCCCGCCGCGCTCCCGGCACTCGGCGGGGCCGCCCTCACGGAAGCCCGACAGCGACCGCCCGGGACGGCCGCATCCTGACGACACCGCGTGGCCGGACCCCGGAAGGCGGAGTCCGGTCGCCCCCGACACGATCCCCTGGAGGAACGATGGTGACCATCGGCGACGTGGCCCGGCTGGCCGGGGTCTCCCGCAGCACCGCCTCCTACGCGCTGTCCGGGAAGCGCACCATCTCCCCGGAGGTGCGGCGGCAGGTGGACGAG
>NZ_VWVV01000058.1 GCF_009830945.1 Nocardiopsis sp. FR4
GACGCTCACCCTCGGACCGCACCCGCTTGTAGTGGTTGTACACCGCCACCGACAACGCCTTCTTGGCCTGCTCCTGCCCGATCACATACGAGTCCAGGAACTCGTAGATCTCCCGCGGCTTGGGCAGCGGCTCCCCGTCGGTTTCGGCGGGGAGGACGTCCTCGTCCTCCTCCATGATCTCGTTGCACAGTCCGACGCACTCGTCGCAGATGCAGATGTGGCCGGGACCGGCGATGAGTCTGCGGACCTCGCTCTGGTCCTTGCCGCAGAACGAGCACTTGAGCAGGGGGCCGCTGGCACCGGTGCGTGTCACTGGGGGTTCTCCTCACGCGGGCCGCGCCCGGCTGGATCGATGAGGTCGCAAGGCCAGATGTTCTCAACATCCGAAAACTCACGGTAGCCGCTGCCGGAGCGGGTGGCAAAGCGGTGCCCGTCGGCCCGGGTGCCCTGACTGGCCCCGGCGGGCCGGCACGGGGAGCCCGGGCGGGGAGGGAGGGCGCCTACCGGTGGCCCCCCGCGGCGGTCCGGTCGCAGGAGGCGGCCGCGTGGGCGGCGCCGCGGTCGCGGGAACGGGCGGTGATCCGGCCGCCGAAGACCCGGACCGCGGCCTCGGTCGCGTCGTCGGCCTCCGGTACGCCCGCGGCGGCGGCGATCTCCCCGGACCCGTCGAACACCAGGCGCAGGCGCGGCCAGGCCCGCTCCGGGAAGGCCCGGCGCAGGCAGCCGGACAGGTCGGCCACGGCGGTGCGGGCCAGCGGGATGCGCACCGCCGGGTCGCCGGAGACCACCACCGCGGTCACGGCCGCCCCCTCGGGCGCGGAGCGCAGCGCCTCCTCCACGGCTTCGAGGCGGTGGGTGCCCACGACCGCCACCACCCCGTCCTCGCCCAGGGACACGGACCGGCGGCGGACCGCGTCCAGGGCGTCCGGCGGCGACCAGGGTTCGTCGGCGGGCTCGGCCGGGGGAACGTGCGCCAGGTGCGGCAGCGGCCAGGCGTCGTCCAGGTCCAGGTCGGCCAGCCGCTCGCAGGAGCGGATCACCGCGAAGGGGTCCACCAGGCCGGGGGCCACGCCGACCGCCTGGCTGACCCCGTAGAGCAGGGTGAGCACGGTCTGGGCCACGCGCACCCGCCGCCCGCCGGGTTCGGGCGGGGGTTCCAGCGCTTCCAGGGACTGGGCGAGCAGCACCGCGTTCAACCGTACGAGCTGGGTGAAGGCCTGCCGGGTGGGCTCGTCGGCCAGGATCTCGGGGGTGAGCCCGGCGCCGGGGCAGGCGTCGTCGGAGGACTCCGAGGGCAGGCGGGAGACCCAGGCGCGGGCCAGGGCGCCCAGGGCGGCGTGCGCGGTGTGCCCGGGTTCGGGGCGGGAGGCCTGGGCGGCGTGTTCGGCGGCCTCGGCCAGGACCGAGAAGTACAGCGCGCGCTTGCCGGGGAAGTTGGAGTAGACCGCGCCCCGGGTCAGGCCGACGCGTTCGGCGATGCGGTCGACCTTGGCCTCGCGGAAGCCGTGTTCGGCGAACTCCTCCCCGGCCGCGGCCAGCACGCGAGCCCGGGTGCGGGCCTGCCGCTGCGCCCTCGTCAGACGCGCCATCGTCCTCCCTCGCGTTCGCGTCCGCCCATCCTACGGGCGGTACCCGCGGCGCCCCGGCGCCCCGGAGCCGGTCGCGGGGGCGGGATGAGCGGCGGAGTCGTCGGCTGTTGACGTGACGGCTTCCCCGGGCACACACCGGCACACATGAGGGACCGCCACGGTGCCGCGGATCCCCCTCAGGCCCCCCGGGTGAACTCGAAGGAGGCGCCGTCCTCGCCGAAGCCGAGGTAGTCGACGGTGTAGTCGAAGAGCTGGGTGCTCTCCCCCGGGTTCAGGACGGCCTCCTGCTCGGTCTCGTCGTCGCGTACCTCCTCGACGACCACGACGCGGGCGCTGTGGTCCTCCTCCACGCGGATCTCGTACTCGTACTCGGTCCGTCCCGACTCGTACAGGTCCCCGGAGCCGCCGGTGCCGTTGATCCGGACCGAGCAGTCGCCGTTGCTGCACCTGGTGCTGCTGCTGGCGGACACCGAGCCGCAGGCGGTGGCGGCCAGCAGGGCGCACAGGGCGCCCGCTCCGTACAGGGCCAGGGGTCGGACGTGCATGCGGGGGCCTCGCTCTCCGGGCGGTGGTCGGCCCCGCGGACGTGCGGGACCGCGACCGGAAGGCTAGCAGCGGGGCGGGGGCGGGGCGGCCCGTTCACCGGCTCCGACCGGTGACGGAGTGCGTGCGCCGCGGTTCGAGGAGGCGTCCCGTGGGTCAGGGACGGGGCTGCTCCACCTCGGCCAGGGTCTCGATCCCGCGTTCTCGCTCGCCTCGGCGGCGTGCGCGCCCGCGCCCACGGTGGCCCTGTTCGGCGCGGCCCGCCCCGTGGCCGGGTTCGGCCCGGGTCACGTCGCCGCGGACCGCCCCGGCACCACCGGCAGCCAGACCCGCATGGCGGTCGGCCCGCGCTCGGCCCACCGGTGGTAGGGGGAGAGTGTGAACCGGACGGCGCCGCCGCCGGGCTCCCTCCGGGCGCCGTAGGGCCAGACGTCCCCGCCGTCCGCCCCGGCACCGCCCGGACCGTGCGCCCGGCCGTGGAGCAGGACGCCGCCCTCCCGGTCGACCGGCGGCACGGAGGTGTCGACGAGGAGGTCGTCCAGGCCCACGCCCGGCGGCAGGTCGATCGACTCCGCGCAGTACACCAGCGGCCCCCGCTCCACGGCCACACAGCCCCGGACCGCGTCGATCCGGGGGTCGGGCCAGGTGAAACGCGGTTCCATCGGAAGGAGCAGGCGGACCTCCTCTCCGGGGACGAGGACGCGTTCGACGACCGCCAGCCCGGGTTCCACCGTGCGGCGCCGTCCCCCCTCCTCCAGCACCGCGCCCCGGGCCCAGGAGGGCACCCGCAGCCGCAGGGCCGTCGGGCCCGACGGCGGATCGGTGATCCGGACGGTGACCGCCCCGTCGTCGGGGTAGGCGGTCTCGACCACCACGCCGAGCACCCCTCCCCCTCCCAGGTCCGCGGTGATCCGCATGCCGGCGTACTGCAGCAGGGTCAGCCCGCCGCCGTCGGCACTGGCGGCGTAGGTGTGCCAGGTGGCCAGGGTGCGGGCGAGGTTGGTGGGGCAGCACGAGACGTCGAACCACGGCGCTCGGGTCCCGCTCTCCGCCCGGGGGTTCAGGGCGCTGGCGTCCGCGGCCTCACCCGGCACCCGCTGGTGCAGGGGGTTGGTGTAGAAGAACGCCCTCCCGTCGGCGCTCGGCGCGGTCGCGACCACGTTGAACAGGGTCCGCTCCATCAGGTCGGCGTACCGCGTGTCCCCGGTGGCCAGGTACAGGCGCCAGGAGACCATGACCGAGGCGATACCCGCGCAGCTCTCGCAGTAGGCCCGGTCCGGGGGCAGCTCCCAGTCCTCACCGAAGCCCTCGTCCTGGTGGCGCGAGCCCATGCCGCCGGTGAGGTGGGTGCGCCGGGCCACCGCGTTCTCCCACTGGCGCTCCACCGCCGCGAACAGCTCCGCGTCCCCGTGTTCGGCGGCCACGTCCAGGGCCGCCGCGGACAGGTAGAGCGCCCGCACCGCGTGGCCGCGCCAGGTGCGCGCGTCGCGGATCGGCACGTCGTCCTGGAAGTAGGCGCTTCCCCCGGGAACACGGTCACCGCGCAGGGTGGCGTGGCCGCGCCGCTCCAGGAACAGGCGGGCCTGCTCCACGTAGCGCTCCTCGTCCAGGGCCCGGCCCAGTTCCACCAGGCCCACCTCGATCTCGGGGTGGCCGCACACCGCCTCCCGGCCGCCCTCGCCGAATGCGGCGCAGACGTGGTCGGCGGCCCGGCGGGCGATCTCCACCAGCTCGTCCGGGCCGGTGGTGCGCACCCGGGCCACGGCCGCCTGCAACAGGTGCCCGACGCAGTACAGCTCGTGTCCCATCTCCAGGTCGCTGTAGCGGGGCGGCTGGCCGCCGTGCCCGTAGTAGGTGTTGAGGTAGCCGTCCCCGTCCTGGGCCCGGCCCACCCGCGCGGTCAGGCGGCGCACGGCCGCGTCGGCCCCCGGGTCCCGGGTGCGCCCGTACTCCCAGCACAGGGCCTCGATCAGCTTGTAGACCTCCGAGTCGGAGAAGCACCAGCCGGGGCGGTCCGGGCCGGTGGTGCCCTCGGCCACCCGGTCGAAGTTGGCCAGCCACCCCGCCCGTTCCAGCCACTCCTCGCAGTGGCCCAGCGTCGCGGAGGCGTTGGTCTCCTGCATCCCTCCCCAGAAACCGGGTTCCAGCGCGACCTCGCCGAGGCCGAGCGGACGGACCCGGCTCCGGGAGGGGAGGACCGGGCGCCCGCCGGTGGGGTCGGTCGGGGCGGCGGTCTCGTGGACGGTCACGTGTGCTCCTCGTGGTGGTGGGGCGGGCACGGGTCTCGTGCGGCGGCTCATTTGACCGCTCCGGCGGTCACGCCCCCGGCGACGTAGCGCTGCGCCAGGACGAGCAGGACGGCCGCGGGGACGGAGGCCACGACGGCGGTCGCCATGATGGCGTTCCACTGGGTGGTGTTGTTGCCGATGTAGTTGTAGATACCGAGGGTGATCGGGATCATCTCGCTGTTGCGGCTGAGCGTGGACGCGAAGACGAAGTCCGACCAGGCCCACAGGAAGGCGAAGAGGGAGACGGTCAGGACCGCGTTGCGGCTGACCGGGAGGATGATCGAACGGAAGGTGCGCCAGGTTCCCGCGCCGTCCACCTTCGCGGCCTGAAGGATCTCCTTAGGGATCCCGGACATGAACGCGGTGAACAGCATGACGCCGAACGGAACCGCGATCGTGGAGTCGGCGAGGATCAGCCCCCAGACCGTGTTGAGCCAGCCGAGGCGGACGTAGACGGCGTAGAAGCCCATCACCATGACGACGCTCGGGACCATCTGGGCCACCAGCAGCAGGAAGCCGATCGTTCCCGTACCTGGGGGGCGGAGCTTGGCCAGTGCGTATCCGGCGGGTGCGGAGACGGCGAGGGTCACCGCCACGCACCCGAGTCCCACGACCATGCTGGTCGCCAGGTTCGGCAACTGCTGTTCGAACACGGCCGAGTACCCCTCGAGGGTGGGGGCGCGGGGGAACCAGTGCGGCGGATCGGCGCGCAGGTCGCTCGTCGGGGTCAGGGAGACGTTGAACATCCAGTAGACGGGGAAGAGCATGACCGCGGTGAGGAACACCCCCAGGACGGTCTTCCACCAGGCCCGGCGCCCGCTCATGACCATTCCTCCCGTCGTCTCAGGTACAGGTGGACGAAGCCGAACACCAGGGCCATGAGGATCAGCAGGTTGCCCACCGCGGCGGCCTGGGAGAAGTCGGGCTGTCCGGTGCCGAAGGCCCTGCGGTAGGACCAGATCGCCAGGGTCGTCGAGGTGTTGCCGGGGCCGCCGAGCGTCATGATCCAGATGACGTCGACCACCTTCAGGGTGTAGACGAGGCCGAGGAGCAGGGTGATGACGGAGACGGGCCGCAGCAGCGGCATCGTGATGTGCCGGAACCGCTGCCAGGGGCCCGCCCCGTCGAGTTCGGCCGCCTCGTAGAGGTCTTTGGGGATGTTCTGCAGGCCGGAGTACAGGATCACCAGGTTGAACGGGATGCCGAGCCAGATGTTGGCGATGATGACCGAGGTCAGTGCGGTTTCGGGTGAGGTCAGCCAGTTGACCTGGCCGGCCCCGAACGCGCCGAGCACGGAGTTGACGATCCCGTTGTCGCTGTTGAGCATCCACGACCAGGTGGAGGCCGAGACGATCATCGGGAGCAGCCACGGGACGAGGAACATCGCGCGCAGCAGGGGTGAGAGCGGGAAGTTGTCGCGGAAGAAGACGGCGAGCGCGAGTCCGATGGCGTACTGCGCCGCGATGGAGACCAGGGTGAAGACCGCCGTGTTCCACAGCGCCGTCCCGAAGGCGTCGGAGGAGAGGACGTCGGCGAAGTTGGCCGTGCCCACGAACGCGGCGTCGCCCTGGACGAACGCCCTCGGTGTGTAGTCGTGCAGGCTGAGGTCGATGTTGCGGTAGAGCGGATAGGCGTAGAAGAGCACCAGGTAGGCGGCCAGGGGTGCGATGAAGGCGAACGCGGTCCACCTGGGTCCGGAGGCGGTGCGCCGCCGCACCGGCCTCCCCGGCCTCGGGCCGGGAGGGCCGGTCGCGGTCCGCACCCGCGTCCTGACCGGTGGGCCGACGCGCCGCGGCGTCGTTGTCACGGGGTACCGTCCTCGGATCGGGGGTTCAGCCGGTCGCCGACTCCGCCTCGGCCTGCGCCCGGTCGAGCGCCTCCTCGGCGTCCATGGCCCCGCTCAGGGTGTTCTGCACCGCGCTCCAGAGGGCCTCGGAGATGAGCGGGTAGTCCGTGCCCAGGCCGTCGCTGGTACGTCCCTTGGCGTTGCGGACCGCCTCCACCCACGGCTGGAGGTCCTCGTTCTCCGCCAGGAACGCCTCCTGCCCGGCGGTGGTGGGCGGAACGTAGTACGCGAAGGTGGTGGCCGTCTCCACCAGGCCCTCCGGGGTGGTCATGCACTCGACGATCCGCGTAGTGGCCTCGTAGCGGGTGTCGTCGGCCTGCACCGGGGCGACGATGAACTCGCCCCCCGTGGGCGTGGGTGCCACGCCGCCGTCCCGGCCCGGCAGGGGGATGACCCCGACGGGGAAGTCGGCTTCCGCCGCGCTGTTGACCTGCCAGGTCCCGTTCTCGGCGAAGGCGAAGCCGCCGGTCAGGAACTGCTCCCAGACCGTGTTCTGCGAGTTGGTGATGACGGAGTTGGGGGCGTACCCGGCGTCCAGCCACCCCTTCCACAGTTCCAGCGCCTCGACCGCCTCGGGGGAGTCCAGGTCGCCCAGGTCCGCCCCGGCTCCCCAGAACCAGGGCAGGAACTGGAAGGAGCCCTCCTCGGTGCCGATACCGGCGAAGGTGATGCCCTGGTGGCCCGTCTCGGCGACCCTCTCCAGGGCGTCGGTGAGCGAGGCCCAGTCCGTGACCGAGTCCGGGTCGACACCGGCTTCGTCGAGGATCTCCTCGTTGTAGTAGAGCGCCAGGGTGTTCGCGCCGATCGGGACGCCGTAGGCCTGGCCGTCGACGACCCCGGCGGCGAGGAGGTTGTCGTCGATCTCCGACGTGTCGAGCCCGAACTCCTCCATCGTGGTCAGCATCCCGGTGTCGGCCAGCGTGGAGACCGCGGGGTTGTCCAACAGGATGACGTCCGGTGCGGTTCCCTCCTGCGCGGCGAGCAGCGCCTGGTTGGTCAGGGCCGTCGTGTCGAAGGCGGTCCGCTCGATGGTGACCCCGGCCTCCTCGCCGCACGCGGCCACCCGCCGCGCCCAGTCGGAGGAGTCGTCGTGCTGGGGGTAGGGGTCCCACCAGGTGTAGGCGTCGTCCGCCTCGGACGTGCCCTGGCCGGAGGACGTGCAGCCCGCGATCGCCGCCGCGCACATCGCGGCGGCTGCTGTCGCGCGCAGTGGGCGTGCGGATGCGGTTGGACGCGTCATGGTTTCTCGCCTTCCGTTGGGGGGTCGAAGAGGGAGATCAGCTGAAATCCCGGTTCCGTGGGGCCGCGGTGCTGCCCCGGTCGGCGAACTCCGGGGGGACGAACCGCACGACGTACGGTTCGGCGCTCCGCCCGGTCGCGCCGATCCGGCGCACCAGCTGGCGTACGGCCATGTCGCCGAGTTGGTCGGGGGCGCTTTCGACGGAGGAGTAGGGCAGGGAGAAGGTACGCGCGAACTCGTCGGAGTAGCGGCCGACGACGGAGAGGTCGTCGGGCACGGTGAGCCCGCGCGCGTGCAGGACGGACGGCAGCGCCGCTGCCGCCGCCTCGTTGTTGAGCAGCATCCCGGTGGCCCCGGGGTGGGCGTCCAGCAGATCGTGGAGCCTGGCCCCGATCCCCGGCTGCCGGGACTCCCCGAAGACCGCGTGGAGTCGGATCCCGCGCAGGCGCGCCTGTTCGAGCGCGGCGTCGCGCAGCCGCCACACGTACGCGCCGCCGCGCCGCGCGACGTGCTCGGGCTGGGAGACGAGGACGAGCTCGCGGTGCCCCAGCCGGTGCATGTGCTCCACCATCAACCGCCCGGCCTCCTCGAAGTCGAGGTCGAAGACGTCCAGGCCGGAGCAGTCCCCGGGCAGGCCGACCAGGGCGCCGGGCTGCGGCGCGGCGCGCAGGACCGG
>NZ_VWVV01000059.1 GCF_009830945.1 Nocardiopsis sp. FR4
GTGTTGTTGTCGGTGATGTATGAGGTGCCTTCGCGTGAGGATGTGGGTCAGGTGATCATTACGCGGGAGGCGGTGCGTGAGCACGTGAATCCGACGATCGTGCCTCGGGCCCAACTCCGCCGCGCCCCCGAGCGCCGCGACCGGTCCGCCTGAGGGCCGCGCCGCCTCCCGCGCCCGGACGCCCCCGGTCGGGGAAGGGTAAAGACCCGGTCGACCACGGAACACGCCGCCCGCCGCGCCCCCTCCGACCCCGTCCCGGTGTGAGACTGCGGGGAGGAGGTGGGCACATGGACGAGGCGGCCCCGATCAGCGAGGAGGAGTTGCTGTTCGAGGACTTGGTCAGATCGGTACACGGCTGCGCCCCGATCGAGGTCCTCCAGGTCGCGGGCCGCTACGGGGAGCGGATCGGGCTCAGCGACATCACCCTGTACCTGGTGGACCTGCAGCAGCGGCTCCTCACCCCGTTGACCGGTGGCCCGGACCTGGACGTGGACACCACCACGGCCGGGGAGGCCTACCGCTCCGAGACGCTGCGCCTGGTCGAGGGCGACGGCGAGCTGAGCCTGTGGCTGCCCCTGCGCGACGGGGCCGACCGCATGGGGGTGCTGCACGTCAGGACCCCGGTGCTGGACGAGCCCACGCTGCGCCGCTGCCAGACGCTCGCCTCGCTCCTGGCCCTGGTCGTCACCTCCAAACGCGCCTACAGCGACACCTACGTCCGCCACACCCGCACGCGGTCGGTGGAACTGCGCACCGAGATGCTGCGGGCCTTCCTGCCCCCGCGCACGCTCGGCACCCGCTGGGGCGTGTCCACCGCGGTCCTCGAACCCGCCTACCGGCTGGGCGGTGACGCCTTCGACCACTCGATCACCGGGGACACCCTGCACGCCGCCATCCTCGACGCGATGGGGCACGACCTGGCCTCCGGGCTGACCGCCTCGGTGGCCATGGCCGGGGCCCGTAGCGCGCGGCGCAACGGGGCCGACCTCGCCGAACTGACCGGGAGCGTCGAGCGGGCGCTCGTCGAGTGGCTCCCCGACCGCTTCTGCACGGCGGTCTTCAGCACCCTGAACCTGGCCACCGGGGAGTTCTCCTGGGTCAACTGCGCCCACCCCACGCCGCTGCTGCTACGGGAGAACCGTCTGTTGGAGGACGCCCTGGAACGGCCCGCCGAGGTGCCGCTCGGCCTCGGCGGGGTCCTGGACACCGACCGGCGGACCGTGCACAGGGCCCAACTCGAACCCGGCGACCGGGTGCTGCTCTACACCGACGGTGTGACCGAGGCGCACGACAGCGAGGGGCGCATGTTCGGCCTCGAACGCTTCGCCGACTTCATCATCCGGGCCACCTCCGCCGACGAGCCCGCGCCCGAGACGCTGCGCCGCCTCATCCACGCCATCCACGGCCACCAGCGCGGTGACTTCAACGACGACGCCACCATCATGCTGCTGGAGTGGCACCCCGACGGCGACGGCAAGTCCCGCTCCCGGTACTGCTGAGCGGAGCCCCCGTCACCACAGGGCGAGGACACGGCTGGGGCCGCCGGAGGCGTCCAGGCCCGGCATGACCCCGATGGTGAGCAGCGCCCCGCTGGGCGGCAACCGTTCCAGCCCGGTGAGCGCCTCCAGCCCCCACCGGTCGGCGCGCCCCAGCACCTCGTGCGCGGGGAAGTCGGCGGAGGAGCCCGGGTCGGTACTCAGGGTGTCCACGCCGACCCCGGCCACGCCGCGCTGGCCGACGAGGAACTCGCAGGCGTCCGCACTGAACCCGGGGAAGTGCCAGGAACCGTCGTCGGCCGCCCCGCGCACCGCCTCGTCCCCCTCGGCCCAGCGGGCGCTCCACCCCGAGTGCATCAGGACCGCCGCGCCCGCGGGCACCCTGCCGTGCACCCGCTCGAAGGCCAGGACGTCGTCCACCGTCACGGTGGTGTCGGGGTCCTCGGCCGCGCGGGCGCGGACGTCGATCACCGCGGCGGGGGCGACCAGTTCGTGCGGTCGGATGTCGGCGACCATGCGCCCGCCCCCGATCACGTGCCCGGGTGCGTCCAGGTGGGTGCCCGAGTGCTCGCCGAGCGTCCAGCGCTGGAGGTAGAAGCCGAACTCCCCCTCGGGGGCGGGGCCGGAGACGGTCTCGCGCCGGGGCTTGTCCTCGTCCCAGGAGGGCATCGTCGGCGACAGCACGTGGCTGAGGTCGGCCACGTTGCGAAAGCCCTTGGGCCAGGGGCGGGAGCTGGTCGGAGCGCTGGGCGGTCCGGCGGGGACCGAGGCGGCGAGGCCGGTCCGCGCGCGGACGGTCTCCCCGGTTCCGTGCAGGCACATGAGGGGTCCTTCGTCATCGGTTACCACTCCCGTATGCCCCCCGGCTCGCCCGGGCAACCACGTCCCGATCGGAGGGCCGCCCCCGCGTTGGGCCCGGCACGCCGAGCGCCCGGCCGAAGGGGTCTTCGGCCGGGCGCCGTGCGTCGGGGCCCGCGCGGACGGCCTCAGCGCCTCCGGGGCTGCGCCGCCGCACTACTTCTTGGATTCCTCCAGACGCAGGGCGATGCCGATCGCGAAGAACGTCGGAGCCCACTCACCGACGAAGATCCCCCAGCGGTCGGCACGGTCCATCCCGGCCTTCTCACCCTTCAGGGAAGCGAACCAGGACACGAAGGACAGGCCCACTGAGGCGATCCCGGCACCGTAGGCCATTTCGGACGTAACGCCCATCTCGGACAGTTTGGCGATCATGCTTCTCCTCGCGGTCGTGACTTGGCGTACTCCTAGGGCCACTGCCCGGCGCGGGTCGCGGGCAAGCTCCACAGCAGGTCAAGCCTGCCCAAGGAGAGCCTTGTCCGGCGCGGCGCGCGTCCGTCCGAAGGGTCAGGACTTTGGAAAACCGGATTAAGTGAGGTTAGACTAACCTTGGTTCTGCCGGGATTCTCCCGTTCTATCCTCCGTGTTCCCCTCGGGGTCCCTGACCCCTGCGCGGAAACGGCCCGCCAACGCGGTGCGGCCCCTCCCCGTGACGAAGAAAGCAGTGCGCCCATGACCTCCACCGTCGGCCGCCTCGGCGGTATCGGACTGACCGTCGTCCTCGCCCTCGCGCTCACCTCCTGCGGCAACGCGGAGGAGGACACCGCAGCCAGCGAGGGCGGTGCCACCGCCGAGGACGGCGCCTTCCCGGTCTCCATCGAGAGCGCCCTCGGCACCGCCGAGATCCCCGAGGAGCCCGAGCGCGTGGTCACCCTGGGCCAGGGCTCCGCCGAGACCGCCATCGCCCTGGGCACCGTGCCGGTCGGCATCGAGAGCTACGAGTGGGGCAGCGACGACACCGGTTACCTGCCCTGGATCCACGAGGCGGTCACCGAGGCGGGCGAGGAGCTGCCCACCCAGTTCGCCGGCGCCACCGACATCGACTTCGAGGCGATCATCGAGCTGGAGCCCGACGTCATCCTCTCCCCCTGGTCGGGCATCACCCAGGAGCAGTACGACATCCTGAGCGACATCGCCCCCACGGTCGCCTACCCCGACCTGCCCTGGAGCACCGACTGGGACCAGCAGATCGAGATCATCGGCGAGGCGCTGGGCCAGCCCGAGGAGGCCCGGGGCCTCATCGAGGACATCGAGGCCCAGTTCGCGGAGGCCGCCGCGGAGAACGAGCAGTTCGCCGACCTGACCTTCTCCTACATCTACACCGACGGCCCCGGCACCCTCGGGGTGTTCCTGCCCGACGAGCAGCGCGTGGCCATGGTCCGCGGCCTGGGCCTGACCGTGGACCCGGTCGTGGAGACCTTCCCCGAGACCGAGGGCACCGACTCGGCCGTCATCGGCCTGGAGAACGCCGACAAGCTCGCCGACAGCGACCTGGTCTTCACGTTCTACACCGACGCCGAGACCCGCGCCGAGATCGAGGCCCAGGAGCTGTACGCCTCCATCCCCGCCGTCGAGCGCGGCTCCGTGGTCGCCCCCGACGACACCTCCTTCGTCACCGCCTCCTCGATCATCAACCCGCTGACCGTTCCGTGGGTCATCGACCGCTACGTGCCCATGATCGAAGAGGCCGCCGCCAACGTCGAGGACTAGTCCTTCCATGGTCAGGGCCAACACGCGCTCGGCACCGCCCCGCACGGGTCCCGCCCGCGCCGTGCTCATGCTCGGCGCGGGCGCCGCGACCCTGGCCGCGGCGGTCCTGCTCAGCCTCGTCCTGGGCAGCAAACCGATCCCGTTCGCCGACGTGTGGGCGGTCTTCGCGGGAGGGGCGGACCCCTACACCGCCACGGTGGTGGAGAGCCGCTACCCGCGCACCCTCCTGGGGGTGGTCGCCGGTGCCTCCCTGGCCTTGGCGGGCACCCTCATGCAGGGCGTCACCCGCAACCCGCTCGCCGACCCCGGCCTGCTGGGCGTCAACGCCGGAGCCGCGGCCGCGGTGGTCACCGCCACCGCCCTGTTCGGCTCCACCTCCGTCCTGGGCACGGTCGGGTGGGCGCTGCCCGGGGCCCTGGCGGCGGGACTGGCCGCCTACACGGTGGGCAGCCGCGGCGGCGACGGCGGCATGGTCCGACTGGTGCTCGCGGGCGCGGTGGTCTCCGCCGTGCTCTACGCCTACGTCCAGGCCGTGACGCTGAGCATGCCCGAGACCTTCGACAGCTACCGGTACTGGGTGGTCGGCTCCCTGGGCGGACGCGGCTACGACGTCGTCTGGGCCGTGCTGCCCGTGGTCGGCGCCGGGACCCTGCTGGCCCTGCTGGTCTGCGGCGGCCTCAACGCCCTGGCCCTGGGCGAGGAGGCCGCTCTCGCCACCGGGGCCAACACCTTCTGGGTCCGCTCCGCCGGACTGGTCGCCGGCACCGTGCTCGCCGCCGGGGCCACCGCCGCCGCCGGCCCCATCGCCTTCGTCGGCCTGGCCGTACCCCACGTGGTGCGCTCGCTGGTCGGCGTCGACTTCCGGCTGCAGGTGCCCTTCGCCCTGCTGGTGGGGCCCACCCTGCTGCTGCTCGCCGACGTGGTCGGCCGTACCGTCGTCCGCCCCACCGAGCTCATGGTGGGTGTGGTCACCGCCTTCGTCGGCGCGCCCGTGCTCCTGTACGTGGTGCGCAGGATGCGGAGTACACCATGACGCGCACCCTGGGACCGGTCCCGGGCACCGCCCGCGCGGCGGACCCGGACGAGACGGCCGTCCGGCCCCCCGGGCCCGTGCTGCGCCTGGGCCCCGTCGCCCTGCCCCTGCACCCGCGCTCACTGCTGTGGGGCGCCCTGCTCCTGGTGCTCCTGGCCGCCGCCGCGGCGGCCACGCTCTCCCTGGGCGGGCTCGGTGTCCCGCTCACCCGCCTGCCCGCCGTCGTCACCGGCGCGGGGGAGGCCACCGAGACCTTCGTCCTCAACCGGCTGCGCGGACCCCGCCTGACGGTGGCCGTGGGCACCGGCGCCGCCCTGGGCCTGGCGGGGGCGCTCTTCCAGTCCGTCACCCGCAACCCCCTGGGCAGTCCCGACGTCATCGGCCTGGGCGCCGGGGCCGGAGCGGGCGCGGCCTTCGCCGCCCTGGTCCTGCCCGGCGTGATCCCGGTGCCGCTGGGCGCCCTGGCCGGAGCGGCCCTGGCCATGGTCGTGGTGGCCACGGCCACCGGGACCGGGCTGCGCCACCCCGGCCGCCTCATCGTCGCCGGTATCGGCGTGGCCGCGATGGCCCAGGCCTTCACCCACTTCGTCGTGTCGGTGATGGCCCGCGACCAGGCCACCGTCCTGTCGGCCTACGTCAACGGCAGCCTCGGCGCCCGCTCCTGGGAGCACGCCGCCACCATCGGGGCGGTCCTGCTGCTGGTCGTGCCCCTCGCCGCGCTGCTGGCCGGGCCGGTCGCCCTCAACGAGATGGGTGACGAGCTCGCCGACGCCCTGGGCGCGCGGGCCGCCGCCACCCGTACAGCCGCCGTCACCCTGTCGGTGGTCCTGTCGGCCGCCGCGGTGAGCGTGGCCGGGCCGATCGCGTTCGTGTCCCTGACCGCACCGCAGATCGCCCGCCGCCTCTCCGCCGCGCCCGGACCCAACCTCGCCCTGTCCGCCCTGGTCGGCGCCCTACTGCTGGTCGTGGCCGATCTGGCCGTGCAGCAGTCCCCGGTCGGTGACGGGCTGCCGGTGGGCGTGTTCACCATGGCCTTCGGCGGGGTGTACCTGGGTTATCTGCTGGTTCGTGAATGGCGAAGGGGAGTGCTGTGAGTCCGGTGCTGTCGGCGCGGGGTCTAACGACGTGGTGCGCGATAGCTGACATCCCGGCCTGAGCATGCGAACGGCCGTGCGGGACGATCATGATTGTGACGTCAAAATGGGCCCGCACGGCCTTGAGCCATCGTATCTGCACCGGGATC
>NZ_VWVV01000060.1 GCF_009830945.1 Nocardiopsis sp. FR4
TCCACTTCCAGGTCTCCGGCCCGGACGTCTACGTCGAGTTCTCCAACCAGCAGGGGTCGGCGGGCGCCGACGTGGACGGGTACACCACGGCGGGGTGGGGGCACGTCCACACCGTCTACCGCGACCCCGCCAACGACTACGCGGGCAGCACCACCCAGCAGGAGGCCTCCGGGACGGGCGGCCCCGGCGGCGGTGCTCCGTCCGGCGGGCCGGGAGGCACCCCTCCCGGGAACGGCTGATCCCGCGACGGGGCCACGTCCCCGACCGCGGCGTGCCCGCCGACCGGACCGCGATGCGCGCGGCGGTCGGCGGGCACGCCCGTGTACGCACCCGTCGTCGGAGGCCGGGCGGCAGCCGCGTGCGGCCCGGGGACCGGTCCGGTCGCCCCCCCGGGGGGTGTCCTCGGCGTGAACATTCCGTTGCCACCAGGCGAAGGCGGTTGCCATCCGCACATGACTCAGCAAGTATTGAGTCAATGAACGCTGAGCTTTCTCTGGAACGCCGGGCCGCGCTGCACGCCGCCCTGGCCGACCCCGCGCGCCTGGCCATCACGGACTCCCTGGCCACCGGGGACGCCTCGCCCACCGAACTGGGCAGGGCCCTGGGCATGCGCTCCAACCTGGTCGCCCACCACCTGCGCGTCCTGGAGGAGGCCGGGATCATCGCCCGCGCCCGGTCCGAGGCCGACCACCGCCGGGTCTACGTCCACCTGCTGCCGGAGGCGCTCACCGCCCTGGCCCCGACCGCGCACCTGCGCGCCTGCCGCGTGGTGTTCGTGTGCACCCGCAACTCCGCCCGCTCCCAGCTGGCCGCCGCTCTGTGGCGGAGCCGCAACACCGTGCCCGCCGTCTCGGCCGGAACCCACCCCGGTCCGCGGGTGCACCCCCGGGCGGTGGCGACCGCCCGCCGCCACGGTCTGCGCCTGGACGCCGCGCGCACCTCCCACGTCGACGAGGTACTGGGCCCGGGCGACCTGGTGGTGGCGGTGTGCGACAACGCCCACGAGGAGACCACCCACGCCCGCCTGCACTGGTCGGTCCCCGACCCGGTGCGCACCGACACCGACGAGGCGTTCGAGGACGCCTTCACCCAGATCAGCGAGCGCGTCGAGCGTCTCGCGGCCGTCGTTCACCCGGAAGGCACACCATGACCCACCCGCGCGAGTTCACCGTCGACCAGCGCTACGCCCTCAAGGTCGCCGCGGGCAACCTGGGCAGAGAGTTCGACGGCGTCTTCAACAGCGCCACCATCGAACGCTTCCTCACCTCCAGCTACGACCAGTTCGCCTCCGGTGCCACCATCGCCCAGTTCCTGCCGCTGCTGGCCGAACGCTTCGCGCGCCAGCGGCTCCACGCGCTGGCACGGGTGGAGAACCGCGTCAACGACGGCCGCCCCGTCGTGCTGTTCCTGTGCGTGCACAACGCGGGCCGCTCGCAGATGGCCATGGGTTTTTTCCGGCACCTGGCCGGGGACCGCGCCATCGCCTGGTCGGGCGGCTCGGAGCCGGGCACCGAGGTCAACCCGGCGGCGGTGGCCTCCATGGCCGAGGTGGGCATCGACATCCGCAGCGAGTTCCCCAAGCCCTGGACCGACGAGGTCGTGCGCGCCGCGGACGTGGTGGTGAGCATGGGCTGCGGGGACGCCTGCCCGATCTTCCCGGGCAAGCGCTACGAGGAGTGGACGCTGGAGGACCCGGACGGACTCGACGTGGACGCCGTGCGCCCCATCCGCGAGGAGGTCGAGCGCCGGGTGCGCGCCCTGCTGGCGGAGCTGGGGATCCCCGTCTGACGCCGGGCGACTCCCGCCCCCGTACCCCGGCAGGCGGTTTCCCGTCCGAGCCCTGGCCTCACCTCCCGCACCGGCCCGCGTACGGGCCGGTGCGGGACCGCCTCATCGGAACGGGCCGCCCAGGGGCTCGGGGAGGGGCTCGGTGTGCACGACGTGCAGGTGGCTGACCGCGCGGGTCAGGACGACGTAGAGGCGGTGCAGGCCGCGCGGTTCGGCCGCGGCGACCCGGGCGGGCTCGGCGACGATGACGGTGTCGAACTCCAGCCCCTTGGCGAGGGTGGCGGGCACGCACACCAGCCGGGCGGTGTCCAGAGCGTCCTCGGTGTCGCCGATGAGCGCGCTCGACAGGCCCTCCGCCGCCAGGTGCTCGCGGAGGGCGCGCAGGTCGGCGTCGGCCGCGATCAGACCGATCGACCCCTCCTCCTTGAGCGCCTCACGGCAGGCCAGGACGAGGGCGGACGGCAGGTCGTCCGGTTCCACGGCGGTGAGCCGCAGGGCGCCGGGAACGTCGCGCACCCCGGTGGGGACGCCCAGGCCCGGGGCGATCCGGGGCAGCAGGCGGGCGGCGTAGTCGATGATCTGGGCGGGGGCGCGAAAGCCCCGGTCCAGCACGGCCAGGCGGGCGTCGGGCTCGCCCAGGTGCTCCAGCAGCTCCGCCCAGTCGCCGACCGCCCACGGGCTGGTGCTCTGCGCGATGTCGCCGAGCACGGTAAGCGATCCCCGGCTGCACCGCCGGGCGATCGCGCGGGCCTGCATGGGGCTCAGGTCCTGGGCCTCGTCGATGACGATGTGGCCCAGGGTGTCCGGACGTTCGATCAGGGAGGCGGCCTCGTCGATGAGCGCGAGGTCGGCCTCGGACCACCGGGCGCTCCTGGGCCCCCGGGGGCGCCCGGGCAGGCGCACCAGCTCCTGTTCCCCCGGGGTGAGCAGGCCCTCGGCCGCACGGGACAGGCGTTCGGGATCGGTGAGCAGGGTCAGTACCAGGCGCACGGGGTCGGCCTTGGGCCACATGGCCCGGACCGCGGCGGTGAGCGCGCGGTTGCGGCGCAGCTGGCTGAGGGTCGAGCCGTCACAGGCCTCCCCCGAACCCTCGATCCGGCGCATGACCAGGTGCGCCAGGCGCTGGGACAGCAGGTTCGGCCCCGCGCCGTAGGCGATGCCCCGTCCGCGCAGCTCGGCCACGGCCTCGGACACCTCCTCCGGCGCCAGACGCCACCGGCGTGAGCCGCGTTCGACGACCAGGGTCTCCTCCAGGGGGCGCACCTGGTCCCACAGGGCGCGCTCGATGACCCGGGCCATGCGGGCCTCGCCCTTGACGCGCGCGGCGTCGGCCTCCTCGGCGCGGCGCACGGGCACCCTGCCGATGAGTTCGGCGACGGTGGTCTGGCGCACCCCGACCTCGCCGAGGGCGGGCAGCACGTTGCGGATGTAGGACAGGAAGGAGCGGTTGGGGCCGATGACGGCCACCCCGCCGTCCTGCCGCAGCCGGTCGCGCTCGGTGAAGAGCAGGTAGGCGACGCGGTGCAGGCCCACGGCGGTCTTGCCGGTGCCCGGCGCCCCCTGCACGCACAGGGCGGGGCGCAGCGGCGCGCGCACCAGTTCGTCCTGTTCGGGCTGGATGGTGGCGACGATGTCGCGCATGGGCCCGGACCGGGGGCGTTCGATCTCGGCGGCCAGCATCCGGTCGACCGCACCCGTGTCCGCGGCGCCGGGGCCGGTGAGCGGCTCGTCCTCGTAGGCGGTGAGTTCGGCGTCCTCGGAGAAGCCGTAGCGGCGCCTCAGGAGCACGCCCCGGGGGTCCTCGCGCGTGGCCCGGTAGAACGCCGCCGAGATCGGCGCCCGCCAGTCCAGGACCAGCGGGGTGCCGTCGGTGTCGTGGACGTGGCGGCGCCCGATGTAGACCCGGTCGGCGCCGTTCGCGCGGGTCCGGTCGGCGGGGTCGGCCTCGAAGACGCTGCCGAGGGGGTGGTCGAGGCGGCCGAAGAACAGGGGCACGTCGGGCAGGTCGACGAGGGCCTCGGCCCGTCGTTCGCGGTAGCGGACGAGCTGGCGGTTGGTGAAGGTGTAGTCGGCGTCCTCGGAGCTGTCCTGCACGGTGGGTGTGTTGACCACGTCCTCGTACATACGCCCCAGCGCGGCACGGGCCTCGGCGAGATAGGTGCGTTCGGCCAGGATCTCGGGGTCGGCGGTGGGCGTGGGTTCTGCCATGGTGTGGACGACCTCGCGGTGGGAGCGGTGGAGTGGCGTGCAGCCGTCGCGGCGGAGGGGCGACAGCTGAACCCGCCCTCACGGGTGAGTGGGTTCAGCTGCCCTCGGAGGGCCCTCCGCCACACGCCGGGGACAGGAAACGACGGCGTTCAATTCTTACCTCGCGTGAGGGTAGGGTTGGGCCCGGAGGGTTCGACCTGCTTCCTTCGCGCTCAGCGCCCTCCCGTGGTGGCCCGGGTCCCCCGACCCACCCCTGTCGGCGCCCGTGCCACCACGACCCGGCCCCCGGCCGGTCCGAACAGCCCCGGCCCTAGACGTACTCGTCCCCGTCGGCGGGCAACGGGACGCGTGTACGCGCCCCCGGTCCGGGGACCTCCTCCAGGCGCCGCAGCCAGGAACCGGGAACGGCGCCCGACCCCAGGCGGGCCCCGGCCAGGGCCCCGGCCATGGCGGCGACGTTTCCGGCTCCTGCGCCGAGGCACGCGGCGAAGCGCACCACCTCGGGCAGGTCGTCCGGGGCGTGCAGGAAGGCGGCGAGCGCGGCCGGGACCGCCTCGACCGCACCAGCGCCCCCGCCCAGCGCTCCGACCACGTCCCGCGGCGTGTATCCGGCCCGACCCAGGGCGCTGAGCCGGGCCAACTGGGCGCGGAACTCCGGGGCCGTGGCGTGGCGGGCCACCGTCGACAGCAGGTGGAAGGCGGGCAGCGGCCGCCGCGGGTCGGCGCGGCGGACGTAGGCCACCGCACACGCCTGGAGCGCGGCGCCGTCGATGGCGAGTGGGTGGGCGTGGGTGACGTAGGCGCTGTCCCGGGCCAGCCGGACCAGCCGGTTCAGGGGGATCCGCAGGAGACCGACCGGGGCGACCCGGGCCGCGGCCCCGGCACCGTACGACCCGGTTCCGCCGAAGGCCGAGGACGACGCGCTCCGCCAGGGGATGCCGTTGACGACCGAGAGGAAGATCCTGATCTCTCCGCCGCCGAACCCCCGTTCGGGATCGCGCCGCCACACCTGGGTGAACTCCCGGACGAGCCGGTCCTGGTCGATGGCGACCGCCCCTCCGCCCTCCCGCGCGCGCAGGTGCGCGGCCAGCACCGCCATCAGGGACGTACTGCCGGTGGGCCTGAGGGGTGCGCGGGACTCCGGATCCCCGGAGGGCGCGTGGCCGAACGCGTCCGCGCAGGCGGCCGCCAGCAGGCAGCCCCCGTCCCGGTCGGGGGAGGGGTCGTTCCCGGTCCGGTGGATCGCGGAGTCGGGTCCGGGAGGCGAGGAGATCATCGGGTCGTCTCCGTCCGTGGTGGGGCGCCGAACAACTCTAACCTTACGTAAGAATGGATTTACGACACCGCCCGGGCACCCCGCCGCCATCTCTACTCTTACGAGAGAGTAGAGTTATGCACGGCCGGTGCGGCCGTCTCAACTCCGTGTCCTCCGCCCCGGCCCCGCGGTGGTACCGCCGACGGCACGGCCGTCTTCCCCGGCGGTACCGCCGCGCTCCGGCCGAAAAGGTCCGTTCGGACGTCCACCCGCCCCTGGAGGTGCAGTGATGGTCACCCGCGTCGACATCGCCGACTCCCCGGAGGCAGCCTTCGGCTCCGGACCGCTGACCCGGGGACAGGTCATCAGGGCCGCCGACCAGCGCGGCGCACGCGAGGACGTACTCGCCGCCCTGGGACAGCTCCCCGCCGGGTACTACTCCCACCTGCGCGAACCGTGGAGGCACCTGGGAGAGGTGCCGCGGAGCGCGTGATCGCGGCCCGGATCCACCGCCCGCCCCCTCGTCGCGGCGCCGGCCCGCGGCTCCGGGGGGACACGCGCCCCGCCGGTCAGTTCCTCCTCCTCGCCACAGGCCGGACAGGCCATCTGACGTGGCACGGCACCCTCCTCGTCCACAGACGCGCTACGGTGGCGCGCCACGACAACCGACACCACCAAAACGAATCTAACGTTAGGGTAGGTTTAACGAGAAGGGGTGCTTCGATGCCTGGAACGGGCCACATGCAGATCGGTGAGGTCGCCGAGCGGACCGGCCTGTCGCTGCGCACGATCCGCTACTACGGCGAGGTCGGCCTGGTGGAGCCCTCGGCGCGCTC
>NZ_VWVV01000061.1 GCF_009830945.1 Nocardiopsis sp. FR4
CTTTGCGCTGATGGTACTGCCCTGTGGTGGGGTGGGAGAGTAGGTTGCTGCCACGGTTTGTTGTGGGGGGGTCGTCCTTTGTGGGCGGCCCCCTTTTTTTGTGTGTTTTTTGTTGTGTGCCGGGGGGTTGTGCGATCGTGAATGGCTCGGAGTATCGTTTCCGAGTGCAACCGGAAGGGGCTGGGACGCGCTTCTTTCCGCGTGTCCCAGCCCCTCCGGAGTTCACTTCCTCGCGCTCTTCGCCTCCAGGCCGAGAAGGAAACTCTTGCGCTCCAGCCCGCCGGCGTAGCCGGTCAGCGAGCCGTCGGCACCGATTACCCGGTGGCAGGGCACGATGATGCTGATCGGATTGCGGCCGTTGGCCATACCGACCGCCCGGGACGCGGTCGGCCTCCCCAGTTCCTCCGCCAGCTGGCCGTAGCTCGCGGTCTCCCCGAACGGGATGGTGGTCAGGGCCGCCCACACCCGCAACTGCCACTCGGTGCCGACGGGGGACAGGGGCAGATCGAACTCGCGCAGTTCACCGGCGAAGTAGGCGTTGAGCTGCGCGACCGCCTCGGCGAAGAGCCGGGAGTCCGGATCCGGCACCCAGTCCCGGGGCGGTGTCCGGGTTCCGCCCTCCTTGTCCGCGGTGAGCACACCGCCCAGTGCCTCACCGTCGCCGTACAGCGTCAGCTCCCCGACGGGTGAGGCCATCGTCGTGTACCGGGTGGGCCCCGGCAACGGGGAACGGAACTCGACGGTCCTGCTACGCGAGGGCTTCGCCGCCACGATGTCCAGCGGAAGCATGTCCGACTCGGCTTGCTTGTTCATACCGCTTCCTTCTCCTTGTCCTGCGCCGTGGCGTCCTGGAGGGAGGCCCACAGCAGGTGGTTGGCGTAGGACCGCCACGGACTCCAGGCCCGGGCCCGTCCCGCGGCCGCCGCCGGAGTCGCCTTCCCGCCCCTGGCCTCCAGCGCCATCCGGACACCGAGGTCGCCCTGGAGGAACACGTCGGGATCTCCCAGGCCGCGCATCCGGATGTAGCCCGCCGTCCACGGTCCGATGCCGCGCAACTCCACCAGGCACCGCTCGACCTCCTCCCGGTCGCACCCCGGCCCCAGGTGGATCCGGTCCGAGGCGATCGCCTCGGACAGGCCCGCCAGGGCGCGGCCCCGGGCGACCGGGATGGAGAAGACCGCCGGGTCCGCCCCGGCCAGCCTCTCCGGGGTGGGGAACACGTGGGTCAGCCCGCCGTCCGGTCCGCTTTCGAGAGGTTCCCCGAAGCGCTCCACCAGGCGGGCGGCCAGGGTGCGGGCGGCCCGGACGGACACCTGCTGGCCCAGCACGGCCCGGACCGCGAGCTCGGCCGGATCCACGTGACCCGGTGAGCGTATCCCCGGGTGCGCGGCCACGAGCGGCCCCAGCAACGGGTCCTCGCCCAGTGCCTCGGCGACCGCCCGGGGGTCGGCGTCCAGGTCGAGGAGTCCGCGGCACCGGCGCACCGCACTGGACAGGTCTCGCGGCTCGGTCAGCCGCAGACGGCACAGGACGTGTCCGGAACCCTCCGACAGCTCCACGACCCCGGGCCCGTGCGGCAGCCGCAGGGTCCTGCGGTAGACCCCGTCACGGTACTCCTCGACGCCCGGTACCGCCCGGTCCCCGAGGAAGCGCAGCATCTGCCCGAGGTCGATCGGTGCGCGGTAGGGCAGGCGCAGGGTGATCGTGCCCGGCACACCGGACACCGTTGCCCTGTGCCCCATCGCACGCATCTGTGTGGGTGAGCGGTCGAAGACCGCCCGCATCGTCTCGTTGAACTGGCGCACGCTGGCGAACCCGGAGGCGAAGGCCACATCGGCCATCGGCATGTCGGTGGTCTCCACCAGGACCCGCGCGGTCTGTGCCCGCTCGGTGCGGGCCAGTGCCAGCGGCCCGGCTCCGAGCTCGGTCGTCAGTAGGCGGTTGAGCTGGCGCTCGCTGTAGCCGACGGCGGAGGCCAGGGCACTGACACCGCCCCGTTCCATGGCACCGTCCTGGATGAGCCGCATGGCGCGGCCCACCACGTCGGCCCGCAGGTTCCACTCGGGGGACCCCGGAGTCAGATCGGGGCGGCAGCGCTTGCAGGCGCGGAAGCCCGACTCCTGCGCCGCCGCGGCGGTCGGGAAGAAGCGGGTGTTGACCCGCTTGGGGGTGACGGCCGGGCAGCTCGGACGGCAGTAGATACCGGTGGTGCGCACGGCCGTGAAGAAGATCCCGTCGAACCGGGAATCCCTGCTGAGTACGGCGCGGTAGCGCTGGTCGTCGTCCATCACGCCATCCATGGTCACCCATGGAGCGGGGTGGACGCTGGCGGTTTTCGGACATCGACTCGGCCATGGCCTCGGGAGCCCGCGCGTTGGGCCCCGGGGCCATGGCCCCGGAAGCCCGGGGAACCCGGGAGCGCGTGAACTCAGGAGTGTTCGAGGAGGTACTGCACATAGACCGGGCGCAGGGCCTCCTGCACTCGCGGGTCGGTCTCGGCGGACAGGGCCTCGTAGACGAGCCCGGACGCCTGGGCGACGCTCGCCTCACTGGCCTCCTCGTTCCCCGCGGCCGCCTCAGCTGCGGGGAGCAGCCCGAGAAGCCTCCAGAAGAAACGCAGGTCCCACCGCTTCCGCGCCAGTTCGAAGGCGCGTTCCCGCAGTTCTTCCGTGCTGATCTGGTCGAATTCGGTGACATCGTCTCCCATGTTCGGGAAGATACCCGTCCCCGCGACCGTCATCCGGTAGTGACCTGCGTTACCCTTCATGCGAGTTCATCATCTCCTTCCCGGCGGTGCGGTGCCTCCCACAAGGAGGGCCGGGTGGCCGGGGGAACGTTCGTGAGGGGTTTGCCATGGCACGGGTCGTCGTCGCGAAACCGGGGTTGGACGGGCATGACCGCGGCGTCAAGATCGTGGCCCGCGTACTGCGCGATGCCGGGGTGGAGGTCATCTACACGGGGCTGCGCCAGACCCCGGAGATGATCGTGGCCGCAGCACTGCAGGAGGACGCCGACGCCATCGGGCTGTCCGTGCTCTCGGGCGCCCACATGACGATGTTCTCCCGAGTGCTGGAGCTGCTGAAGGAGAACGGCGCCGAGGACATCCGGGTGTTCGGCGGCGGCATCATCCCCGACGCCGACATCGCTGAACTCGAACGCATGGGGGTGGCCAAGATCTTCACTCCGGGCGCGCCGACCTCGGAGATCGCCGACTGGGTCCGGGAGAACGTACGTCCGGCGCACGCCGCCTGAACCCGGCCTGAGGAATTCCACCTCGGCCCCGGCGGGTCTGAACGCCATGCCGTACGCGGCCCGAGCTCTTCCACGTGATTTGCGTCGCACGCGGCCAAGAGTCCCCTGGCGGGCGAAAAGCCGCCTGTGTGTTGTTATCCACCGTGTCCCTGGTCACAGATTTTCCCATGCGGGGGCTGTTCCGGTGCCCCATCAGCGGCTTTCGGGGACCCGCCGGGCCGGTGAACGCCGCCCCGGTGTCCGGCGGCCGGATTTCGGGCGACTAAGCTTTGCGCATGTCGCGGGTGGCAACGCCGCGGCGATCTCGATCTAACGGCTCAGCCCGCCGGGCTTTGCGTCGTGTGACACACATCAGTGGATCACAGCCGATCAGGACGAGGCCACCCCGGTAGACATCCTGAGCCAGCGAGTTACAAGGACGGACCCTCGTGGACCTGTTCGAATACCAGGCGAAGCAACTCTTCGCAGAGTACGGGGTTCCCGTACCCCAGGGGAAGGTGGCGAGCACGGCCGCTGAGGCGCGTGCCATCGCCGAGGAGTTCGCTGCCGCAGGCAAGCCCCGCGTCGTCGTCAAGGCGCAGGTCAAGACCGGTGGCCGTGGCAAGGCGGGCGGCGTGAAGGTCGCCGACGGCCCCGAGGACGCCCAGGCCAAGGCCGAGCAGATCCTCGGTATGGACATCAAGGGCCACACGGTCCACCGTGTCCTGGTCGAGGAGGCCTCCGACATCGCGGAGGAGTACTACTTCTCCTTCCTCCTGGACCGCGCCAACCGCACCTTCCTCTCCATCTGCTCCGCTGAGGGCGGTGTGGAGATCGAGGAGGTCGCCGTCACCAACCCCGACGCGGTCGCCAAGATCGCCATCGACCCGCTGACCGGCGCTCCCACCGACGTCGCCGCGGAGATCGTCCGTGCGGGCAAGCTGCCCGAGGCGGCCGTCGAGGGCGCGACCGAGGTCATCACCAAGCTGTGGGACGCGTTCGTCGGCAAGGACGCCACCCTGGTCGAGGTCAACCCCCTGATCCTCACCTCGGACGGCCGCGTGGTCGCCCTGGACGGCAAGGTGACCCTGGACGAGAACGCCGAGTTCCGCCAGGACCTGGAGAGCCTCGCCTCGGCCGCCGAGGGAGACCCCCTGGAGGTCGCCGCCAAGGCCAAGGGCCTGAACTACGTCAAGCTGGACGGCGAGGTCGGCGTCATCGGCAACGGCGCGGGCCTGGTCATGTCCACCCTGGACGTGGTCGCCTACGCCGGTCAGACCCGCGGCGGGGCCAAGCCCGCCAAC
>NZ_VWVV01000062.1 GCF_009830945.1 Nocardiopsis sp. FR4
CGTCCTTGATCTCGCAGACCACCGCGCCGTTGCCCACGGTCTCGCCCGCGGCGATCTTCAGCCCGGTCACCGTCCCGGCCTTGTGCGCGTTCAGCGGCTGCTCCATCTTCATCGCCTCGATCACGACCACCGTGTCGCCCTCCGCGATGAGCTGGCCCTCCTCGGCCACCAGCTTGACCACGGTGCCCTGCATCGGCGAGACCAGCGCGTCCCCGCCCACCGCCGCGGCCGAACCACCGCTCCTGCGCGAGGCGCGCTTGCGCCGCCCGCCCGCCTCAGCGGGGACCGCGGCGGCCGAGGCGCCCAGACCAGCGGGCAGCACCACGTCGATGCGCTTGCCGCCGACCTCGACGGTCACCTTCTCGCGGGCGCTCTCCTCAGCCTGGCCCGGGGCACCCGACCACGGTTCGATGCGGTTGTCGAACTCGGTCTCGATCCACCGGGTGTAGACGCCGAACTCCTGCTCCGGATCGGCCGGGGCGAACGCCGGGTCGACCACCACGGCCTGGTGGAAGGGGATGACCGTGGGCATCCCCCCGACGGTGAACTCCGCCAGCGCCCGCCGGGAGCGCTCCAGGGCCTGCTGGCGGGTACTCCCGGTCACGATGAGCTTGGCGACCATGGAATCGAAGGACTGCGGCACCGTGAAGTGGGCCTCGCAGCCGGTGTCCACGCGAACACCCGGCCCCGAGGGCAGGGCCAGCTCGGTGATGGTGCCCGGCGCGGGCATGAAGCCCCGCCCGGCGTCCTCGGCGTTGATCCGGAACTCGATCGAGTGCCCGCGGACCTCGGGGTCGCCGTAGCCCAGCTCCTCACCCTGGGCGATGCGGAACATCTCCCGGACCAGGTCGATGCCGGTGACCTCCTCCGACACCGGGTGCTCCACCTGCAGGCGGGTGTTGACCTCCAGGAAGGAGATGGTGCCGTCGGTGCCGACGAGGAACTCGCACGTGCCCGCGCCCACGTACCCGGCCTCGGCCAGGATGGCCTTGGAGGAGGAGTAGAGCCGCTCCAGCTGGTCGGGGGTCAGGAAGGGGGCCGGGGCCTCCTCCACGAGCTTTTGGTGGCGGCGCTGGAGCGAGCAGTCGCGGGTGGAGACCACCACGACGTTGCCGTGCCGGTCGGCCAGGCACTGGGTCTCCACGTGGCGGGGCCTGTCCAGGTAGCGCTCCACGAAGCACTCGCCGCGGCCGAAGGCGGTGACGGCCTCGCGCACCGCCGACTCGTAGGCGCCCGCGACCTCCTCCAGGGTGTGCGCGACCTTCAGGCCGCGCCCGCCGCCGCCGAAGGCGGCCTTGATCGCGATCGGCAGCCCGTGCTGCTCGGCGAAGGCCACGACCTCCTCGGCGCCCGAGACGGGGTCGGGGGTGCCCGCGACCAGCGGGGCGCCGACCTTCTGCGCGATGTGGCGGGCCCGGACCTTGTCGCCCAGGGCGGTGATCGCCGCGGGGGGCGGGCCGATCCAGGTCAGGCCGGCGTCGATCACGGCCTGGGCGAAGTCGGCGTTCTCGGACAGGAACCCGTAGCCGGGGTGGACGGCGTCCGCGCCGGAGCGGGCGGCCACGTCCAGGATCTTGGCGATGTGCAGGTAGGAGTCGGCGGGGGTGGACCCGCCCAGGGAGTAGGCCTCGTCGGCGACCTTGACGTGCAGGGCGTCCAGGTCGGGTTCGGCGTAGACGGCGACGCTGGTCAGTCCGGCGTCGCGGCAGGCGCGCGCGACGCGCACGGCGATCTCGCCGCGGTTGGCGATCAGAACTTTACGCACGGTGG
>NZ_VWVV01000063.1 GCF_009830945.1 Nocardiopsis sp. FR4
TAAACTTGGTGGCGGCGTTCCCGGTACGGAAGTAGGCACCCCAGCCCCTCAGGACCGGGTTGATCCGGGCGATCACCACCCGCACATCCCGACCCATCTGGCCACGGCCGGACCGGTCCCGAATCTTGTCCCGCAGCCGCTTCATCGCCGCCTGCGAGGGCCACCGCTGCAGGTAGTAGCGCACGATGCGCTTCTTGGCCCACAACCGGCCCGACATGCGCGCCCTGAAATGGCATCCGAGGAAGTCGAAACCCTCCCGACCCTGTCTGAGGTCCACAATCCGTGTCTTGTCCGGGTGCAACTCCAAACCGAGCGATGCGAGGACCTGACCAATCAAGGCCAGCGCCCGCTCGGCCCGGCGCCGGGACTTACACATCACGACCCCGTCGTCGGCGTAGCGCACCAGCTCGCCGACCCCGGACGCCGCGATCCGCGTGTCCAGCACGTGCAGGTAGACATTGGCCAACAAAGGCGAGATCACCCCGCCCTGCGGGGTGCCCGCGACCGTCCGCGACACACCAGAGGCCTCCATCGCTCCCGCACGCAGCCACGACCGCACCAGCTTGAGCACCCGCCGATCCGACACCCTGCGTTCTACTTCGGCCATCAACCGCTCGTGGTCGATGTGGTCGAAGAAACCGCGGATGTCGAACTCCACGACATAGGCGCCCCCTTTGATGAAGCCCACCCGCAGGCGCTCCATCGCCTCCAGGGCCGACCGCCGGGGGCGGTACCCGTAGGACGACTCACGAAAGTCGGCCTCGAACACCGGCTCCAGGACGGTCTTGGCCGCCTGTTGGGCCACCCGGTCGCGGACGGTGGGAATGCCCAAGGGGCGCGTGCCGCCCCGTGGTTTGGGGATGTCCACCCGCCGCACCGGCGACGGACGGTAGCTCCCCTCCAGCAGGTCCTGACGGAGTTCGGCGAGCATCCGCTCCACTCCGTAGGACTGCACGTCCTCCAGGGTGATCCGGTCGATGCCGGACGCACCCCGGTTGTCCCTCACACGCTTCCACGCCTCCCGCAGGACGTCATCCCTGCAGACACGGTCGAACAGGGCATGGAAACGGCGTTCCGGGGACTGCTTGGCCGCAGTCCATAGCTTGCGTTGGAGTCGTCGCACCTTCCCGATAGGCGCAGTGGCCCCGGGTTCGGCAGCCGTGCTGCCGGGGTGGTTGGACCGGGCGGTCCCGGCCATGCCCTGACGCTTACCCCCGCCGCGAGCGTGATCAAAGTGCGGGCCCTTCCCTCCCGGCGCGTTCTGTTGCACGCCGATCATCGGTACTATGCCCCGCTCGGACTCCCGCCGCGCTCCGCTGGACTTCACCATCGGCTTATACCAGCGGTCTTTCGCCCGACGCAGGCATGCGCGGACGGGCCTCTCCTGTTCCGTGCCAGACCTTGAGCACGTGCCGCCTCCCATACCCCGAGGAGATCCAACGGACCGCTTCCGGAACCGGGTCCGCCGGACGTGGCCTTCACCGTGACATGAGCGGCTCGGCTCTCACTGTTGTGCGTATGACGAGGCTGCAGAGTTCGCTTGATGCTACGGCCCGCGCTCTTGCTCCCTCCGAAGAGGCCTTTGACACCCCGCTCGGCCGGACGGGTCTCCCCGCACGGCTGGGGCCTGCTACCGGGCGCTCCGGCGCTTACCCGGACGGGACTTCCACCCGCTGGCCTGACACAGCTTCCAGGACACACCATG
>NZ_VWVV01000064.1 GCF_009830945.1 Nocardiopsis sp. FR4
GGACGGGCGGGTGGGCGTTGGCCAAGAGCTCCTGGAACTGCTCGGAGAACCAGTGACCCGCCACCGGAGCGTTGGGCAGCGCCCCGCTCATGTTGTTGCCGTTACGCGGGTTGCCCTCATAGGTCGGATCGCACATGCGGTCGAACCCCTTGCCCTCGTCGTTGTCGATGGGCTCGCTGGACCCGTCGGACTCACCCGGCGGCTTCATCCACACATAGGCGTCGATCCCCGGCTCCGGAGCGGTCTGGGGACGCTCCCCCAACCCGGCCCCGGCCTGGTTGCACCAGTTACCCGCCTGGATACGCCGGTCGTAGCGGCCCCCGTCCACGTAGGCGTCCACGCTCGTGGTCGGACCCGGCCCGTCGGGCCGGTCCGGGCCGCCCCACCCGTTGCGGGAGGTGTCGATGAGCATCCCGATCCCGGAGTCGAAGCCCTGCGAGACCAACTCGGCGCGCAGCCCCTGGGCGAAGGAGAGCTCATCGACGTAGCTGTTCCAGTCCACCCAGGAGGACTGGCGCACCGGCACCCCCGCGATCGTCTGGTCCAGGGAGAAGTTCTCCTCCCTGAGCGCGGAGTAGTTCGCGGTGTTGGCGATGAACCCGTGCACGTCGGCCGGGGTGGCCCCGGCCGCGTTGGCCGCCTGGTAGAACAGCGCCGCCGAGGCCAGGAAGTTGTCCTCCCACCCGATCCACCCGTGGTGGCCGGCGTCGACGTAGTTGTAGACGTTGTCGATGTCGCCCAGGGTGGCCAGCGCGTAGCCCACACCCTCGACGTAGTTGCCGTTGGCCAGCATCCGGTCGCACTCGGGGGTGGCCGTCTCACGCGGGGAGACGTTGGTGACCAGGTTGGGCAGCGAGTCGATCTCGATCGTGGCCACGATCCGCAGCTCGGTGTCCTCGTAGTCGGCCAGGATGTCAGCGATCGGGTCGATGTAGTCGTTCTTGTACCGGTCGATCTCCTCCGGGCCCAGCTCGCCGTTGGAGGCCAGCGCGGCGCAGTCGCGGCCGGGCAGGTTGTAGATGACCACCTGGAAGACCAGCGGGTCACCGCCGGCCTGCTCCAGGGCCTCATCCAGGTGGTCGCGCAGGCCCATGCTGCCGGTGGTGGGGCTGTTGTTGCCCTCGATGGCGCTGATGCGGTCCAGCCACACCCCGGTGGGCTCGTCGGCGACCGCGTCCCCGCCGGGTTCGGAGGCGGCGTTGGCCGACCAGATCGGGTTGACGTAGACGTCCGCGCCCGCGTACGGGTTGTCCACCCGCTCCCCGGGCGTGGGGTCCGGGTCCGGGTCGGGGTCCGGGTCCGGGTCGGGGTCGGGGTCGGGCTCGCCGGTGCAGGCCACACCGTTGAGGGTGAAGTCGGTGGGGGCGGCGTTGGTGCCGGAGTAGGTGGCCTGGAAGCCGAAGGTGACGCTGGCGCCGGTGGCGACGGAGGCGTTGTATCCGGCGTCGGTGACGCTCACGTGCTGCCCGGACTGGGTGGCGGTGGCGTTCCAGGCGTTGCTGATGCGCTGGTTGCCGGAGAAGTCCCACTCCAGGGTCCAGCCGTTGACCGGGTCGCCGACGTTGGTGATCTCCACGTCCGCGGTGAAGCCCGAGCCCCAGTCGTTGAGCCGGTAGTCGACCTCGCAACCGGGCGCCGCACTGGCGGGTGAGGA
>NZ_VWVV01000065.1 GCF_009830945.1 Nocardiopsis sp. FR4
TCCTTACCTTTCTTCATGGGGTTCGTTCCTGACCGTCTGTAGGGTCGGGAGGACCCCAGGAGCGCCAGGTATGGCTGTCATGGCTTTGCCGCTGTCGTGGCTGAAGGAGATTGGCCGCCTGGCGCTCCGCGACGACCCGGCCGCTGATTGGGATGCGCGAACAGATCGCTGTGTAAGGACACGTCGGCGAGGTCGTTGCTTGGTACCCCCACAACCAAGACGACGGAGGGACCGATGCCCCAGCTCTGGGCCGGTGTGGACGCGGGCAAGACCCACCACCACTGCGTGGTGATCGACACCGACGGCACCAAACTGCTGTCGAGGAAGGTCGCCAACGACGAGGCCGAACTGCTCGACCTGATCGCCGACGTCAACGCCCTGGGCACCGAAGTGCTGTGGGCGAGTGACCTCAACAGCGGCGGCGGGGCCCTGCTCATCACCCTGCTGCTCGACCACGGCCAGGACCTCCTCTACATCCCCGGCCGCACCATCCACCACGCCTCCGGCTCCTACCGGGGCGACGGCAAGACCGACGCCAAGGACGCCTTCGTCATCGCCGACCAAGCCAGGATGCGCCGCGACCTGCACCCGCTGGCCGCGTTCGACGAGATCGCCGCCGACCTGCGCATCCTCACCGCCCGGCGCACCGACCTGGGAGCCGACCGCACCCGCGCGATCAACCGGCTGCGCGACCAGATGCTGGCCTACTTCCCCGCCCTGGAGCGCGCCTTCGACTACAGCAAGTCCAAGGCCGCCCTGGTGCTGCTGACCAACTACCAGACCCCCGCCGCGCTGCGAAGAATCGGGCGGGCCCGCCTGGAGACGTGGCTGCGCGCACGCAAGGTCCGCAACGCTGCCAAGGTGGCCGAGACCGCGATCGAGGCGGCCCAGGCCCAGCACACCACCGTCAGGGGCGAGAAGACGGCCGCCGCGGTGGTCGCCAAGCTCGCGGGGGAGGTGATCGCCCTCGATGCCGAGCTCGCCGAGACCGACCAGGCCATCGAGGGCCGGTTTCGCGAGCACGAACACGCGGCGGTGATCACCAGCCTGCCCGGCATCGGCACCCTGCTGGGGGCGGAGTTCATCGCCGCCACCGGCGGCGACATGGCCACGTTCGGCAGCGCGAACCGGCTGGCTGGCGTCTGCGGACTGGCACCCGTGCCCCGGGACTCGGGCAGGATCAGCGGCAACCTGCACCGGCCACGCCGCTACAGCCGCCGGCTGCTGCGGGTGTTCTACATGTCCGCCCTGTTCAGCATCCGCTCTTGTCCGGCCTCGAAGACGTTCTACGAGCGCAAGAGGGCCGAGGGCAAGCGTCACGTCCAGGCCGTGATCGCGCTGGCCCGGCGCAGGCTCAACGTGCTCTGGGCGATGCTGCGCGACGAGCGTCCCTACGTGGCGGCGCCTCCAGTGAAGCTGGCCACGGCTGCCTGAACCGTTCACGGTCGGTCACCGCTCCGGCTTGACAACTTCATTGGGAATCT
>NZ_VWVV01000066.1 GCF_009830945.1 Nocardiopsis sp. FR4
TAAGCGATCTGCGAGGCCGTGTCCTTACCGGTCGGCCTTCCTGCCACATGCGTGACCCTGTTGGAAGAACTCATCGTCAAGCCACCCCCTCAACACCCAGCAGCCGGTCATAGGAGCCCAGGTCACGCTGCTCGACCGGCTCCGGCACCAGCTCAGGCTCCCGCGCCGAGCGGGCCTGGCCGCGCATCCGCCGAGCTGCCCGTGCGTGCTCGGGATCGGTGAGTGTCTGGTGGGAGGCCCAGCACCTCGGATGGTCGGCGACCAGCTCACCACCGCAGGTCACACGGACGCGTTCGAGATCGGCATGGACGAGGACCTGCCGCCCCACCGCAGTGGGGTGCACGGAGTAGTCGCAGGTGTCCAGGCGCACGTAGTGGTCCCGCGGCAGCCGGCTGGTGCGCCACCATCCCACCGCTGAGGGGACCCGGTCGGGCAACGCGACCATCTGTTCCAGGTCCGTGGCGAACCGCTCGGTGGGACGACACCGCAACGTGCTGTGCATGCGATTGTTGGCGCGTTCCAGCCAGGCGGCCAGCTGGGTGTTGAAGTCGTCCGGGCCGGTATAGGTCCGCCCCGGCTCGAAGGAGGTCTCCAGGTAGCCGTTGGCCCGCTCGACCATCCCCTTGGTCTCTGGGTCCTTGGGCAGGCACTGGTAGACGGCCACCCCCAACGATCCCTTCAGGGCCGCGAACTCCTGGGCCAGGCGGGGTTTGCCGCCTCTCCAGGAACCCACCGCGGGTTCGTTGTCCCAGACCAGGGTTCGGGGAGTGCGACCCAGCTCGCTGAGCAGGGCCCACATGCCTGCGGTCAGGTCCCCGGCCTGGCGGGAGGGCAGCATCCTCGCCAGGATCCACCGCGAGTAGCCCGAGACCATGACCAGCACCGGTGGCCGCTCGGCCTGGCCAGCCCCCAACGGGATGTCAGTGTTGGGGAACCACAGGTCGCACTGGGCCAGTTCCCCGGGCTGGTAGGTCGTGCGCGAGGCTGGATCCTGGGGCAGGTAGAACGGCCGGAGCTGGCGGACGCGGTCCTTGAGCACGGTCATCGACCGCTGCCAGCCGATGCGCTCGGCGATGACGGTGGCGGGCATGGTCGGTACCTTGCGCAGCAGGTCGCGGATCTGCGGCTCGAAGGGGTCCACGATCGACCCCTGGGTCCTGCGCTGGTACTTGGGCGGGTCCTGGGCGGCCAGGGCCCTCTTGACGGTGTTCCTGGAGATGCCCATGTGGCGCGCGATGGCCTTGATCGGCATCTGCTCTGATCGGTGCAAACGGCGGATCTCCGCCCAGTCCTCCACAGTGATCACCTTCCTGATCATCAGCAGAGGGGGTCAGATTTCGGACGACGCTACGGGGTCAGTATTCACGTGTCGCCGACA
>NZ_VWVV01000067.1 GCF_009830945.1 Nocardiopsis sp. FR4
GGGCCTGAACTACGTCAAGCTGGACGGCGAGGTCGGCGTCATCGGCAACGGCGCGGGCCTGGTCATGTCCACCCTGGACGTGGTCGCCTACGCCGGTCAGACCCGCGGCGGGGCCAAGCCCGCCAACTTCCTCGACATCGGCGGCGGCGCCTCGGCCGAGGTCATGGCCAACGGCCTGGAGATCATCCTGGGCGACCCCGCCGTCAAGAGCGTGTTCGTCAACGTCTTCGGCGGCATCACCGCCTGCGACGCGGTGGCCAACGGCATCGTGCAGGCCCTGGAACTGCTGGAGAGCCGCGGCGAGGACGTCTCCAAGCCGCTGGTGGTGCGTCTGGACGGCAACAACGCCGATCTGGGCCGCCGGATCCTGACCGAGCGCGCCCACCCGGCCGTGCGACAGGTCGACACGATGGACGGCGCCGCCGCTCAGGCCGCCGAGCTCGCGGCGAAGTAGGGGAACACATCATGGCTATCTTCCTGACCAAGGACAGCAAGGTCCTCGTGCAGGGCATGACCGGCTCCGAGGGCACCAAGCACACCCGTCGGATGCTCGCCTCGGGCACCCAGATCGTGGGCGGGGTCAATCCCCGCAAGGCGGGCCAGAGCGTGGACTTCGACGGTACGGCCGTGCCGGTCTTCGGCTCGGTGGCCGAGGGCATGGAGGCCACCGGTGCCGACGTCACCGTGATCTTCGTTCCGCCCCGGTTCTGCAAGGACGCGGTGGTGGAGGCCATCGACGCCGGCATCGGTCTGGCCGTGGTCATCACCGAGGGCATCCCGGTGCACGACACCGCGGCGTTCTGGGCCCGTGCCCAGGCGAGGGGTAACCGGACCCGCGTCATCGGTCCCAACTGTCCGGGTCTGATCACTCCGGGCCAGTCCAACGCGGGCATCATCCCGGCCGACATCACCAAGCCCGGTCGGATCGGGTTGGTGTCCAAGTCCGGGACGCTGACCTATCAGATGATGTACGAGTTGCGTGACATCGGTTTCTCCTCCGCGGTGGGTATCGGTGGGGACCCGATCATCGGTACCACGCACATCGACGCGCTGGCGGCGTTCGAGGCCGACGCGGACACCGACGTGATCGTGATGATCGGTGAGATCGGCGGGGACGCCGAGGAGCGGGCGGCGGAGTTCATCCGGGCCAACGTGACCAAGCCGGTGGTGGGGTACGTGGCGGGTTTCACCGCTCCGGAGGGCAAGACGATGGGGCACGCGGGCGCGATCGTGTCGGGTTCCTCGGGCACGGCCGCCGCGAAGAAGGAGGCTCTGGAGGCCGTCGGCGTCAAGGTCGGCAAGACCCCCAGCGAAACCGCCCAGCT
>NZ_VWVV01000068.1 GCF_009830945.1 Nocardiopsis sp. FR4
AGGTAGTGGACCTTCACGCCCCGGTTGGACGTGATCGGAGCATCACCGTTCGGTTCGAACGGACGGCCGCCCCATTGGGCTTTGGTGACGAACTGCATGGCAAGAGCTTCTTTCCTTCGACTGACCGGCGGACGTGCGAGAACGGACTTCTGCGCTCCTACAGGGAGTAGGCGAGTCCTCCGAGTCCCAGCTGGTCGAAACCGCCGCCCTCGGAGCGCGCCCGGTCGGCGAGGCCGGCCGTGTTGGGTGCGGACAGGCCCCTGCGCGTCACGTAGTGGCGGTGGATGACCGCCCACGCCGGGCTGGTCGCCGAGGTGCCCCAGGTGCCCAGCATCGGGACCTGCGAGGACTCGAGTTCGTACCGTGCGATCTCCTCGCTGGCCGCCAGCAGGCGGTTGTCATGACTCGCGTAGAGGTCGACGCCCTGGCTCCAGGCCATCTCGCAGACCGCCGCCAGCAGGCCGAGGCCGGTGATCGAGTACCGGTCCGAGGCGCCGCCGTCCCACACGTAGGGGAGGGAGTTCATGACCCGGGGCGTGTCGGCGACGAGCGCGGTCGCCTGGTCCACCTTGGCCCTGTCGTCGCAGAAGACGCCGATCGCCAGCACCGAGGCGATGTGGGACAGTTCCCAGTTGGCGCCGTAGGCGGACCCGCAGGTGTCGGGGGCCCTGGTCAGGTACGCGTCGCTCACCGGGTGGAGGACGTCCGTCAGCATCGCGCCGAAGCGGGCCGCGTCGAACCCCTCGTGCTCCCGGATGATCTCGGCGGCGTTCGCCAGCACGAAACCGTGGATCCCGGCGGTCTGCCCGATCAGCGGTGTACCGGAGACCGACGTCAGCGTCTGCGACCAGGCGTTGAGGATGTCCACGGCGGTGTCCGCGTGGGCGGCCTCCCCGGTCAGCCTCCACAGCAGCGCGTTCTGGTAGGCGGCGTGCGCGTCGTCGAGCAGCCGGTGGAAGTTCTCGTTGGGCCCGCCGACGTTCAGTTCGGCCACGGGGTTGGCCGACCACCCGGCCTGCGAGCGCTCGTCCGCCCGCACCGCGTCCCACCCGGAGGCCCAGGGGCCGGAGCCCTCACCCGCCCGTGCGGCCAGGTCGGCGAAACCGGCGTCGGTGTGCAGCAGACCGGGGTGGGAGAGGTCCGCGGCGTGTGCCTGGGGCGCCGCGAACGGGCTCATGAGGCTCGCGGCGCCCGCACCGACACCCACGATCGCGGCGCGTTGGAGGAACGACCTACGGCTCGGAGCCGGATCGAATGGCATGA
>NZ_VWVV01000069.1 GCF_009830945.1 Nocardiopsis sp. FR4
AGCGGCCAGCACAGCCGAGAGGCCCTCGCGCAGGTCCTCGACGAAGTACTCGGGAACCTCCAGCGAGGGGAAGTGCCCCCCGGTCTCGGGCGACCTCCACCGGACGATCTGCCGGTACCGCTCCCGCGCCCAGGGGCGCGGACACTTCTCGATGTCGCGGGGGTACACACTGATCGCCGACGGGACGTCGACCCGGAGTTCGGGATCGAGTGAGTCGTGGCTTTCGTAGTAGATACGGGCCGACGACGCGCCGCTCCGCGTCAGCCAGTACAGGGTGACGTTGTCGAGGACCCTGTCCCTGCAGATCGTCTCGAACGGGCTGTCCTCGGTGTCCGACCACTCGGCGAACTTGTCCAGGATCCAGGCGAGGAGACCGACCGGTGAGTCGACGAGCGAGTAGCCGATGGTCTGCGGCCGGGTCGCCTGCTGCTTCGCGTACGCCTCGCGGTGGCGCCAGAAGCCGCGGGTCTCCTCGGTCCATTCGCGCTCGGCCGCCGTCAGCCCGTCCGTTGACAACCCGGGCGGTGCCTGCGCGAGCGTCGTGTGGATGCCGAGAACGTGCTCGGGGAACCTGCCGCCGAGGATCGTGGTGACCACACCTCCCCAGTCGCCGCCGTGGGCCAGGAACTCGTCGTAGCCGAGCCTTCCCATCAGTTCCACCCAGGCGGCCGCGATCTTCTCGGTTCCCCACCCGGTGGTGGTCGGCTTGTCGCTGTAACCGAAGCCGGGCAGCGAGGGGGCCACGACGTGGAACGCCGGCGCGTCCGCGCTTTCCGGATCCGCCAGTTCGTCCGTCACATGGGTGAACTCGGCGATGCTGCCCGGCCAGCCGTGCGTCAGGACCAGGGGGGTGGCGTCCGCGCGCGCGGATCGGCGGTGCAGGAAGTGGATTCCCAGACCGTCGATGGTCGTGCGGGACTGGCCGATCCGGTTGAGGCGTGTTTCGAACGACCGCCAGTCGTACCCGGTGCGCCAGTGGTCCACCACGTCCACGAGGTCGGCGAGGGGGACTCCCTGTGCCCACCGGTGGGGGCCGGGGGCGGCGAGGTGGACCGTCTCGGCCTCCGGCAGCCGCGCCGCGGCCAGCCGCGCGCGCAGGTCGTCGAGGTCGGTGTCACTCGCGTGGGCGTCGAATGCCAGCACGTCGCCGGTC
>NZ_VWVV01000070.1 GCF_009830945.1 Nocardiopsis sp. FR4
CTGCCCAAGCCGCGGGAGATCTACGAGTTCCTGGACTCGTATGTGATCGGGCAGGAGCAGGCCAAGAAGGCGTTGTCGGTGGCGGTGTACAACCACTACAAGCGGGTGCGGTCCGAGGGTGAGCGTCCGGGTGATGAGGACGTGGAGATCGCCAAGTCCAACATTTTGCTGTTGGGGCCGACGGGGTCGGGCAAGACGTTGTTGGCGCAGACGTTGGCGCGGATTCTGAACGTGCCGTTCGCGATCGCTGACGCCACGGCGCTGACCGAGGCGGGGTATGTGGGGGAGGATGTGGAGAACATCCTGCTCAAGTTGATCCAGGCGGCGGACTATGACGTGAAGAAGGCCGAGACCGGGATCATCTACATCGATGAGGTCGACAAGGTCGCGCGTAAGAGTGAGAATCCCTCGATCACCCGGGATGTGTCGGGTGAGGGGGTGCAGCAGGCGTTGTTGAAGATCTTGGAGGGGACGACGGCGAGTGTGCCGCCCCAGGGTGGGCGCAAGCATCCGCATCAGGAGTTCATCCAGATCGACACGACGAATGTGTTGTTCATCTGTGGTGGTGCGTTCGCGGGGTTGGAGAAGATCATCGAGTCGCGGACGGGTCAGCAGGGGATGGGGTTCAACGCGGTGTTGCGGCCCAAGGGGGAGTTGGGCGGTACGGCGTTGTTCGGTGAGGTGATGCCGGAGGACCTGTTGAAGTTCGGGATGATTCCGGAGTTCGTGGGTCGGTTGCCGGTGATCACGAGTGTGCATGATCTGGATCGTGAGGCGTTGATCCGGATTTTGACGGAGCCGCGGAACGCGTTGGTGAAGCAGTATCAGCGGTTGTTCGAGTTGGACAACGTGGAGTTGGAGTTCACGGCGGACGCGTTGGAGGCGATCGCGGAGCAGGGGATTATTCGGGGGACGGGTGCGCGTGGGTTGCGGGCGATTATTGAGGAGGTGTTGTTGTCGGTGATGTATGAGGTGCCTTCGCGTGAGGATGTGGGTCAGGTGATCATTACGCGGGAGGCGGTGCGTGAGCACGTGAATCCGACGATCGTGCCTCGGGCCCAACTCCGCCGCGCCC
>NZ_VWVV01000071.1 GCF_009830945.1 Nocardiopsis sp. FR4
CACGGCGTGGCGGTGGAGCGCGGCGACGTGCGCACCGTGCTCGCGAACCCCGAGCACCCCTACACCCGGGGCCTGCTGGCCGCAGTGCCGCGCGTGGAGGTCTCCCGCGCCCAGCGGCGGGCACGCGAACGGGCTGAGCGGCACCAGACGCGGATACAGGAGCAGCGCCGCAGGTCGGGAACGGCCGTGACGGGCGGGACGGACGAGACAGGCGACGACAGGGCTGCCGAGGCCGGACCCGAAGCGGTCCTCACGCCCTTCTCCGAACCGGCGACGGAGCGGAACGAGCCCCTGTTGCGGGTGGAGGATGTGGCGCAGCGGTTCCGGGTGCGTGGTGGTGTGTGGGGTCGTTCGTCGGATTTCTGGGCGGTCAAGGGGGTTTCCTTTGATCTGTACCGGGGGGAGACCCTGGGGATCGTGGGTGAGTCGGGGTCGGGCAAGTCGACCCTGTCGCGGATGGTGATGCGTCTGTTGGAGCCGACCCGGGGCCGGGTGGAGTTCGAGGGGCGCGATATCACGCACATGTCCGAGCGGGGGCTGCGTCCGTTGCGGCGGGATGTGCAGATGGTGTTCCAGAATCCGTACTCGTCGTTGAATCCGCGGGTGACGGTGGGGGACGCGATCGGGACGGCGTTGCGGGTGCAGGGGGAGCGGGACGGGAAGAGGGTCCGCTTGCGGGTGCAGGAGTTGTTGGAGCGGGTGGGGTTGGAGCCGGGGCACTACAACCGGTTTCCGCACGCGTTCTCGGGGGGGCAGCGGCAGCGGATCGCGATCGCGCGGGCGTTGATCCTCAAGCCGAAGCTGATCATCTGTGATGAGCCGGTGTCGGCGTTGGATGTGTCGACGCAGGATCAGGTGTTGCGGTTGTTGTCGGAGTTGCAGGATGACTTCGGGTTGACGTACATCTTCGTGGCGCATGATCTGGCGGTGGTGCGTCAGGTCAGTGATCGGGTGGCGGTGATGCGTGCGGGGGAGATCGTGGAGATGGGTGACAGTGACGCGGTGTATGAGTCGCCGCGGAGTGAGTACACCCGTCAGCTCCTGACCGCCGCCCCCGTCCTCGACCC
>NZ_VWVV01000072.1 GCF_009830945.1 Nocardiopsis sp. FR4
ACGACGTGGTGCGCGATAGCTGACATCCCGGCCTGAGCATGCGAACGGCCGTGCGGGACGATCATGATTGTGACGTCAAAATGGGCCCGCACGGCCTTGAGCCATCGTATCTGCACCGGGATCCCGCGCCGCCGCTTGGGCAAGCTGATCGCCGGGTTGGCTGAGCCGTGGACAGCAGGGCAGGAGTCCCAACTACGCGAACGCCGAGGCCGTGACCGGCAGCGCGCCGCAGGGGCCGGACCCAAGCATGACCTGGTGTTCACCGACCGGGTGATCGTGACCCTGATCGTCCTACGCTTCCAGCTCCCGCACGCCGCCCTCGCCCTGTTCTACGGCGTGAACCGCTCCACGATCACACGCGCTGTGCACGAGGTGCGCCCCCTCCTCGCCAACCGCGGCTTCGCCGTCCCCGAATCCCCCGACCTGCGGCTTCGTACCCTGAGCGATGTCTTCGCCTACGCCGCGTCCCAAGGTGTGGAACTGCGCATCGACGGCACCGAGGTCCGCGTACGCCGCCCCCGGGCGAACAAGCCCGGCCGCCGAGCGTTCGTTTCCGGCAAGATGAAGCAGAACACCGAGAAGGCCACCGTCATCAGCGATGAGAAGGGCCGCACACTGTGGACCGGAGCCTTCCGGCCTGGCCGCATGCATGACCAGACGGCGCTCAAGACCGAGGGCATCTGCGACCTGTTCGAGCAGTTCCCCCAGGTGAAGGCCAAGGTCGATGCTGGGTACCGGGGGCTGGCCAAGCAGTTCCCCGACCAGGTCGAAGCCCCGCCACTGAAACCGAAGAAGAACGCCCCGCCCGAGGAAGTGGCCGTCTGGGAGACGGTTCGCAAGAAGCAGTCCCGCGAGCGGATTCCGGTTGAGCACGCCAACGCCGAGCACAAACAGTGGCGGCCTCTCCAGCGGTGGATCGGACGCCGCGAGTACTACGACGAAACCCACCTGGCCATCGCCGGCCTGGTCTCCGACCGCACAGCTATGCGGTAATCACCCACCAGCCGACTCGCTGGGCCAGCACGCCCCAACCTCAATCGCGCACCACGTCG
>NZ_VWVV01000073.1 GCF_009830945.1 Nocardiopsis sp. FR4
TGAAGGACCGGGATCTGGGTCGGGTTCCGCCATCGGCCGGGACCGCTCGTTAGCAGGTCACACGCGAAGGGAGGGGGTCAACTTTCAGGCGCCGCGAGGGGGTCACTTTTCAGCCGTCGTTGACACTGGCAGCTGTCTCGGAGGAGACCAGCCAGCCGCTGTCGCCAGCGCCTGGTCTGGGTCCTCCGCTTCCAACGCCAGGGTCACCTCGTGGATACGCACGGAGGCCGGTCCGAAGGCCGTACCGGTGTAGACGCCCTCCGTGGTGAGCAGGGCCGAGGAACGGGCCTCTTCCAGATGGTCCTGAGCCCGGCCGAACGCCCTACCCCGGGCCGAGAGAACGGCGGCACGCATGTGGAGGGCACCGTATGCGGCCCACTCCTGGGGTGTGGCCGGCGAGAGCTTCTGAGCGGCTCGTTCGAGCATGAGCCGACCCGGGTGGAAGTCGCGGTTGCAGAAGAACGTCTCTCCACGCACGTAAGCCGCGGCTGCCCGTGTCACTTCGTCTACGGTCTGCTCAGCGGCCCAGAGCATCACCTGGATGGTCCGCGCCGACAGGTCGTGGAGGCCGAGTTTGTCGGCTATGGCGTCCATAGCACGGTAGGCCTGGACGAGCAGCCGGGCAGCATGGTCGCGATCGGCGCCCTGGGCGGTCATCAGGGCCCGGGTCAGCTCAGGCAGCAAGACGGGCAGACGCGCCAAGAGGCAGGTGTAGTGAGAGTTGAGTCGGCACCTGACGATCCCGACCACGTCCTTCTTCAGCTCGCCGATGGGACGGACCGGTCCGTCTTCGGGAAGGTCGTAGGTGCTTACGACGTGGTGCGCGATTGAGGTTGGGGCGTGCTGGCCCAGCGAGTCGGCTGGTGGGTGATTACCGCATAGCTGTGCGGTCGGAGACCAGGCCGGCGATGGCCAGGTGGGTTTCGTCGTAGTA
>NZ_VWVV01000074.1 GCF_009830945.1 Nocardiopsis sp. FR4
AGTGTCAACGACGGCTGAAAAGTGACCCCCTCGCGGCGCCTGAAAGTTGACCCCCTCCCTTCGCGTGTGACCTGCTAACGAGCGGTCCCGGCCGATGGCGGAACCCGACCCAGATCCCGGTCCTTCAACCGGTAGCTGTCGCCCTTGAGCGGGACCACCTCCGCATGGTGCACCAGGCGGTCGATCATCGCCGCGGCCACCGTGTCATCGCCGAACACCTCTCCCCACCGCCCGAACGCCTTGTTCGACGTCACGATCAACGACGCCCGCTCATAGCGGTTGGAGACCAGCTGGAAGAACAGGTTGGCCGCCTCCGGCTCGAACGGGATGTAGCCGACCTCGTCCACCACCAGCAGCGGATAGCGGGCCAACCGGACCAGCTCCGCCTCCAACCTCCCGGCCGTGTGCGCATCAGCCAACCGGTTCACCCACTGCGCCGCGGTCGCGAACGCGACCCGGTGCCCGGCCTGGCAGGCCCGGATCCCCAAACCGATCGCCAGATGCGTCTTGCCCGTCCCCGGCGGGCCCAGGAACACCACGTTCTCGCGGGCGGAGACGAAGTCGAGCGTGCCCAGATGCGCGATCACCTCCCGGTTCAACGACCGCTGGTGGTCGTAGTCGAACTCCTCCAAGCTCTTGAGCGCGGGGAAGCGGGCCTGCTTGATCCGGGCCGCCCCGCCGTGCTCCTCCCGGGCCGCGACCTCCCGCTGCAAGCACGCGGCCAGGAACTCCTCATGCGTCCAGGTCTCGTTCCGTGCCCGCTCGGCCAACCGCTCGACCGCCGCCAGCAGCGAAGGCGCCTTGAGCACCCGCGCCAGATAA
>NZ_VWVV01000075.1 GCF_009830945.1 Nocardiopsis sp. FR4
GATGAAGCGGGGCATCCGCGACGCCATCGCCTACCTCAGGTACTACGGCGGCGCGGGCTCGGAGATCCTCGGCCACAGGGACGGCTACGCCACCGCGTGCCCGGGACCGGCCCTGTACGACCTGGTCCGCGGCGGGGACCTCGAACCGGGCGCCAACAGCGGCCCCATGGAGTACGTCACCGGGTTCGGTGAGACGCTCGGGTCGGTGGCCGCCAAGTTCGACGTTCCCTGGTGGTCCCTGGTCGAGCTGAACGGCCTGCCCAAGATCGTGCTCGAGAGCTACGAGTTCGCCATGGGCACCAAGCTCCTGATCCCGGCCCGCAGCTCGGAGCTGGACCCCCAGGGCGGTGTCAGCGGCCCCGTCGGGGACGGCGGCTACGTGCCCTTCCCCGGCACGGAGTGGTTCAAGGGCCGCCCGAACAGCCGGATCATCATGGCCATGGGCGTACGGCTCGTCCAGGAGGGCTGCAACCCCTACCGGGTGGGGCCCGGCGACCAGTGGTCGGACGTCGACCAGGACGCGTACGCGATGTGGCAGAGGAAGCTGGGCTTCACCGGCGCGGACGCCGACGGCTGGCCCGGGCGCACGACCTGGGACCGGCTCCGCGTCCCC
>NZ_VWVV01000076.1 GCF_009830945.1 Nocardiopsis sp. FR4
CGGTCAGTCGAAGGAAAGAAGCTCTTGCCATGCAGTTCGTCACCAAAGCCCAATGGGGCGGCCGTCCGTTCGAACCGAACGGTGATGCTCCGATCACGTCCAACCGGGGCGTGAAGGTCCACTACCTCGGTTCGCTCTACGAGCTCGTCCAGCACAGCCACTGTGCGGCCAAGGTCCGCTCCGTCCAGAACGAGCACATGGACGGACGCGGCTACGCCGACATCGGGTACAGCCTGATGGTCTGTCGGCACGGCTACGTGTTCGAGGGGCGGGGGCCGAACCGGCAGTGCGCCGCGAACGGCGAGGGCGCGGGCCTGAACCGCAACCACTACGCGGTCCTCGGCATGGTCGGAACCGAACCCGGGTTCTGGAACGACCTGGTCTACCGGGACTACTGGAACTACAACCCGACCGAGGCGATGAAGCGGGGCATCCGCGACGCCATCGCCTACCTCAGGTACTACGGCGGCGCGGGCTCGGAGATCCTCGGCCACAGGGACGGCTACGCCACCGCGTGCCCGGGACCGGCCCTGTACGACCTGGTC
>NZ_VWVV01000077.1 GCF_009830945.1 Nocardiopsis sp. FR4
GCCGGTGCATGTGCTCCACCATCAACCGCCCGGCCTCCTCGAAGTCGAGGTCGAAGACGTCCAGGCCGGAGCAGTCCCCGGGCAGGCCGACCAGGGCGCCGGGCTGCGGCGCGGCGCGCAGGACCGGCAGCCGGACGTCGTCGTGGGCGACGTTGAGCAGCACGACCCCGTCCACCATCCGCGAGTCGGTGATCCGGCGCAGGGCACGGGCCCCGTCGGCCTCGGTGACCAGCAGGATGTCGTAGCCGAGCTCGCGGGCGGTGTCGGAGACCCCGGTGATGTACTGCAGCATGGCCGGGGCGAACTCGTCCTCCAGGAACCGGGCGAGCAGGCCGATCACACTGGTCCGCGCGGTGGCCAGCGCCCGGGCCCCGGCGTTGGGCGTGTAGCCCAGCTTGCGCACGGCCTCGTCCACCTGCCGCCGCACCTCCGGGGAGATGGTGCGCTTCCCGGACAGCGCGTAGGAGGCGGTGCTGCGGGAGACCCCGGCCAGCCGGGCCACGTCGCCGATGGTCACCATCGTTCCTCCAGGG
>NZ_VWVV01000078.1 GCF_009830945.1 Nocardiopsis sp. FR4
AAAAGTTCGGCGGCCGTGTCGATCCCCGCCCGCGCCCGTTCGACCTAGGAGTGAGAAGCGGCCCCGCACCCGGGGCCCACCACACCCAGGGAGACCACCATGAAGTACATGCTCATCATGCGCGCCACCGACGAGGCCTTCGCCACCATGGGCGAGACCGACTTCTCCCAGATCCTGGAGACCGTCGGCCGCTACAACGAGGAGCTCGTCCGCGCCGGCGTGCTGGTGGCCGCCGAGGGGCTCGACGACGCCACCGAGGGCGTGGTGGTCGACCACTCCGCCGAGCCGCCCGTGGTCACCGACGGCCCCTACGGCGAGACCAAGGAACTCTTCAACGGCTTCTACGTCCTCAACGTGGCCTCCAAGGAGGAGGCCGTGGAATGGGCCAAGCGCTCCCCCGTCACCGGACCCGGCTTCAAGACCGAGATCCGCCGGGTCACCACCATCGACGAGTTCCCCCAGGACAACGAGTGGATCCGCAAGGAACGGGCCTGGCGCGAGGCCACCGGCCAGCTCTGAG